>CAVXWL010000001.1:0-47099 GCA_963765365.1 uncultured Alphaproteobacteria bacterium
GCCTCCGGCACCGCGTCGAGCAGTGACTTGGCGTTGCGGGACTGGTTGATGACGGCGGCGCGCGCCTTGGCGACGGCAAGGCCAGTGTCGTTGAGATGATGGGCCGCGCGTAATCCGGCGTCGTCGTCCTCGGCGTAGAGCCGCGCCTCCATGCGCACTTCGTCGTCGGCCGGCGTGATGATCCCGGCGAATGCGGCGCGCGCCTGGTCTTCGACGTCGGCCGAAAAGCCGTCCTTGCGCCACGCCTGGCGCACGACAGAGGTTGCGCCGGCAATGTCGCCGCGCGTGAGCAGCGCGCGGGCGAGCGCAAAATGCCCCTTCGCGGTGTGCGGCGGCTCGGCCCGGAAAAAATCGATGACGGCTTGCGGATCGACCGGCTTTTGCCACAGCACCGCTTCGGCGCGCCGCCGTAACGTTTCGACGCTCGGCCAGCTCGGATTGGCGGCGATGAAGGCGGCATAGCGGGAGAAATCGCTCGAGCCGTCCTCGTTGCGCAGGATCACCCATTCCACGAGCTTGCGGGCGACCGGATCGGAGATGGTGGCCTCGATAGCGGTTGCTTCGCCTTCGCGATTTTTGTGCACGAGGTCGATGGCCTGTTTCACCGCGGAAAGGTCGAGCGGCGAGGTCGCCTCGCTCGTTGTCGTGGCAAACGGCAGCATGGGCCGCGGCGGCTGCGCCAACACCGGCGCCTGCGATCGGGTATCGCCCGAGATGGCCGCGACGGGAACTTCGTGCGGGCGCGAATCCGGTGGCGGGGCGAGCGCGAGCGGCGCCGCCGGACGGCGCGGCTCGCCGGCAGACCGCGCGGCGGAATTGGGTGTTTTGGACTTGCTGATTTCTTCCGATTTGATCGCCGGCCGATGCCGAGGCAATGGCACGGGCCCGGCCACCGGTGCGGCATGCACATCGGCGACCAGGACACACAGGCTGGCAACGAGCGCGATGGTGCGGAAACCCGGCACGGTCCCTCCCGGTGGGCGTATCGCCGGAGCCTTATCAGTCCTGATGGAATCAGAACCGGACTTTAGCATCTCGAGCAAGCATGACCGATCCCCCTTTTTTCAGGGATCATGCTTGAAGCACGCGGAACCTCTTGGTCCGGTTAGGTTGAAGAAACCCTAACCTGTGGAAGCCGCTGCGACAATTTACAGTTTTGCGGCGAAAACGGGGCCGGGCCGCGTCGGCGCCCGGCCGGCGCCACGCAACGGAAAGGGCTTTCAAGCCCGGCCACGACCCGATATTGATGCAACACGGCGGGCGTTGCGCCTGCCGATCCCGTTCCCTGGCAATACCGTGGACCGTATCATGGCCGCCAAGACAAGCTTTCGAGGCTCATTTACCGCGCTCGTTACCCCGTTCAAGAACGGCTCGGTTGACGAGAAAGCCTTTCGTGAGCTGGTCGATTGGCAGATCGCCGAGGGCACCAACGGCCTTGTGCCGGTCGGGACCACCGGCGAAAGCCCGACGCTCTCCCACGCCGAGCACAAAGAGGTAGTGGAATGGTGCGTCGATCAGGCGCGGGGCCGGGTGCCGGTCGTGGCCGGCGCGGGTTCCAATTCGACCAAGGAAGCCATCGATCTTGCCCAACATGCCGAGAAGGCCGGGGCCGACGCCGTACTGGTGGTGACGCCCTATTACAACAAGCCGACCCAGGACGGCCTCTACGCGCATTATAAGGCGATCAACGACGCCATCGGCATTCCGATCCTGATCTACAATATACCGGCGCGCTCGGTGATCGACATGTCGGTCGAGACCATGAAGCGGCTTTACGACCTGCCGAACATCGCAGGCGTCAAGGACGCCACCGCCAGCATGACGCGGGTGACGCAGCAGCGCGCAACGATGGGCGAGGACTTCAATCAGATGTCGGGCGAGGACATCACTGCGCTCGGCTTCATGGCCCACGGCGGCCACGGCTGCATCTCGGTGACCTCCAACGTAGCGCCGCGATTGTGCGCCGAATTCCAGGCCGCGTGCCTGCGCGGCGATTATAACGCGGCGCTGAAACTGCAGGACAAGCTGGCGCCGTTGCACGTTAATCTGTTCGTCGAAACCAGTCCGGCGCCGGTCAAATATGCGCTGTCGCTGCTCGGCAAATGCGCCAATAACCTGCGGCTGCCGATGGTGCCGGCGACCGAAAAAGCGCAGGCCGCGGTGCGTCAGGCCATGGTTCATGCCGGCCTGACCAACTGACGGCGGCAAGTTCCGCTCATTATTCGCGAATGCGGGATTCCAGCGGACAGAGCTGGGTGCCCGCTTACGTCGCGAAGAGCGGGAGTTAATGCTCAATCCGGGAGGGGCTGATGCTCGAAGAATTCAAGAAATTCGCAATGCGCGGCAACGTCGTCGACCTTGCCGTCGGTGTCATCATCGGCGCGGCGTTCGGCGCGATCGTCAATTCGCTGGTCAACGACATCGTCATGCCGCTGATCGGGTCGATCACCGGCGGTCTCGATTTCTCCAATTATTTCCTTCCGCTGTCGGCGAAAGTGACGGCCACCTCGCTTGCCGACGCCAGAAAGCAGGGCGCGGTGCTCGCCTGGGGAAACTTCCTCACCATCGCGCTTAACTTTATGATCGTCGCCTGGGTGCTGTTTCTCTCCATCAAGGGCATCAACAAGCTGAAAACCGCAGAGCCGCCGCCGGCTGCTGCTGCGCCCTCCAAAGAAGTGCAGTTGCTGTCCGAGATCCGCGACCTGCTCAAGAGCCGTTGAGAGAAGCGAGCGGCGATGGCGGCGAAACCGGATAGCAAGCCTCGTGTCGTCGCCGACAACCGCAAGGCGCGATTCAATTATTTCATCGACGAAACGTTTGAGGCCGGGGTTGCGCTGACCGGCACCGAAGTCAAATCGCTGCGCCAGGGCAAGGCGACAATTGCGGAATCCTATGCCGACGCGCGCGGCGGCGAAATCTGGCTGATCAATTCGAATATCCCCGAATATCTGCAGGCCAATCGCTTCAACCACACGCCGAAGCGGCCGCGCAAGCTGCTGCTGCACAAGCGCCAGATCAGCAGACTCGTCGGCGCCGTAGAGCGCGAGGGCATGACGCTGGTGCCGCTCAAGCTCTATTTCAACGAAAAGGGCCGCGCCAAGGTCGAGCTTGCTTTGGCGCGCGGCAAGAAGCTCTACGACAAGCGCGAGACCGACAAGAAACGCTCGTGGGAGCGCGAGCGCGGCCGGCTGTTGCGGCAGAAGGGATGATCCGATGTTGCCGACCAAACTCGACCATTGCGTGATCCATGTCAGCGATTGGGAGCGATCGAACGCGTTCTATACTGCGGTCATGGGCGCTGAGCTCGTCGCACGGCCCACGGGTTACGCCTACCGTTTTGGCGACAAGCAGCTCAATGTGCATGGTCCGGGCGTAAAGCCCGCGGAAGTCGCGCGGCTTCCGGTCGCGCCGGGCAACAGCGATCTGTGTTTCGAATGGATGGGGCCGATCGCGGATGCAGTCGCCCATCTCGGACGTTGCGGCATCCGCATCGAAAGCGGGCCGATGCAGCGGTTCGGCGCCAAGGGGCCGGGCACCAGCGTTTATTTCCGCGATCCCGACGGTTCGCTGATGGAATTCATGTCGTATTCGGCAGGGCAGCCATGAGAGAAGCGGCGGGAGCGCACGATCCCACTTATCTGCCGCCCGATATTCCGGCGCCGGCGGACGACGGCGCCGCGCGTCATCTGACCGGCATGACATTGCCGGATATCGCGCTGGTGGCGACCAGCGGGCCGGCGGTGAATTTGGCAAAGCTTGCGGGCCGCACCGTGCTTTATGTCTATCCGCGCACCGGCGTTCCCGGGGTCGATGCCCCGCCGGGATGGGACGACATTCCCGGTGCACGCGGCTGCACGCCTCAGTCTTGCGGCTTCCGCGATCATTTCGCCGAATTGCAGCGGCTTGGCGTCGCCCAGGTCTATGGCATGTCGACGCAGGACACCGGCTATCAGCGCGAAGCCGCGGAACGCCTGCACTTGCCGTTTCCAATTCTGTCCGATGCCGGTCTCAAGCTCACCCGCGCCATCAACCTGCCGACATTTTCGACGTCCGGCATGACTTTGCTCAAGCGCATGGCGCTGGTCATCGACGGCTCCACGATCGTCAAAGCGTTCTATCCGGTGTTTCCGCCGGACCAGAACGCCGCCGAGGTCGTCACCTGGCTGCGTCGCGCGTGAGCGGGACGATCACGCTTGCGGCGTGTCGAGCGCCCGGCGCGCCTGTCCGATCACGTCGCGGAACATTTGTGTCGTGAGCACGCCGGTATTGGTGTTGTAGCGCGAGCAATGATAGCTATCGAACAGCGTCAGCGTGCCGAACGTATGGGCGCGGCCGTGGCCGAAGGCAAATTGTGACCGCTTGGCGCCGCTCGCGACGACGAAAGTCTCATGCGCGATGCGCCCCAGCGCGAGCACCGCGACAAGCCGCGGCATTTCCGCAACCGTCGCGACAAGGAAATCCCGACAGGTGGCGATCTCGGCGGGCGTCGGTTTGTTTTCCGGAGGAACGCAGCGCACCGCATTGGTGATGCGGCAATCGACGAGTTCGAGGCCGTCATCGGGGCGTGCCGCATAATGGCCGCGGGAAAACCCGAATTCCGTAAGCGTGGCGTAGAGCAGGTCGCCGGCATAGTCACCGGTAAACGGCCGCCCGGTGCGGTTGGCGCCGCGCAACCCGGGAGCAAGCCCAACAATGAGTAAGCGCGCGTCAATAGGCCCGAATGTATCGACGGGCGCGTTGAACCATTCCGGTTCGCTATCACGCCAGGTTTTGCGAAAGGCCGCCAATCGCGGACAGCGAGGACAATCGCGGCCGGGCATGCCGCTCCCGCGCGTCATGGCGGCGTTATTCGTCTTCGAACTCGTCTTCTTCGACTTCGACCCGCGGTGTCGCGGGGCTGCGCTGCAAAAATTGCGGGGTATGGCGCTGCTCGCCGCGGCCCTCGCGCGGTTCCCGCATGCCTTCACGCGGTTCGCGCGCCGGCCGTTCCGACGGATCGCGGCCGATCTTGCCTTGCAGTTCGATGATGTCGACGAATTGATCGGCCTGGCGGCGCAGTTCGTCGGCGACCATCGGCGGCTGCGTCGAAATGGTCGAGACCACGACGACGCGCACGCCGCGCCGCTGCACTGCCTCGACCAGCGAGCGGAAATCGCCGTCGCCGGAGAATAGAACCATCTGGTCGATATGCGGCGCGATCTCCATGGCGTCGACCGCAAGCTCGATATCCATGTTGCCCTTGACCTTGCGCCGGCCGGTCTGATCGACAAATTCCTTGGTCGCCTTGGTGACGACGCTGTAGCCGTTGTAGTCGAGCCAGTCGATCAGCGGACGGATCGAGGAATATTCCTGATCCTCGATCACCGCGGTGTAATAGAACGCCCGCACCAGATAGCCGCGCGATTGAAATTCGCGAAGCAGCCGCTTGTAATCGATGTCGAAGCCGAGCGATTTCGCCGTGGCGTAAAGATTGGCGCCGTCAATGAACAATGCGATTTTTTCCAGCTGTGCCGACATGATGCTCTCGTTACTGTCTCTCGTGATCAAACCGGACCGACTGCAATAGACGGGACGATACCGGCGGCTTTAAAATTCAAGTTTTTCGCCATCGCAAACGTTCGACGGTCGAAGTCATTGCGAGAATTCATTACTCGTCCAAAGTAGTATCGCCGCATGGCGCGTTGGCAAGCTTTGGTTCGGTTAAAGTGCTTGCGGCACGCCGTCGCGGTACTTCCGGAAGAATGATTCGGAACTCCGCGAACCGGTTTCCGAATTTTGGGTAACAGAGCGGCGTCGCCACGCCAAGTTAAATATCGGCTGTCCTGATTCAAGGCTGCGCAGCGGCGGCCGCAGGTGGGACCGGAACTCAAATACCAGCGCCATGGGCAGAAATCACAAGCAAAAATCGGACTTGCGCTTGGCGGCCTGGAACGATACCTAAGCGCCATATTGCGGACATTGTCCCCGTTGCGGGAAGCCCCCGACAGCCACAGGAGCCTCTACGTATGGCCCGTGTCACCGTTGAAGATTGCATCGATAAGGTCGAGAACCGGTTCGACCTCGTTCTTTTGGCCGGCCACCGCGCCCGCCTGATCTCATCCGGCGCGCAGATCGCCGTCGAGCGGGACAACGACAAGAACCCCGTCGTGGCGCTGCGCGAGATCGCCGAGCAGGCGATTTCGCCGGAGGATCTCAAGGAGGAACTGGTTCACTCTCTGCAGAAATACGTAGAGGTTGATGAGCCGGAGCCCGAGACCGTGCCGTTGATCGGGGCCCCCGGCACTGGCGTCGATGCCGACGATACCGACGTCACGACCGACCGGATGTCCGAAGAAGAGCTGCTCAAGGGCCTGGAAGGCCTGACGCCTCCCGAGAGCCAGCCGGAGCCCGACGCCGGAGACGAGGAGGAGTAATCCTCCCGCCGCACTGCCGGTTCGATCCGGCGGCTTTTAACCAAGATTGGCTTGGCGCGACGGCATCCACCGGCGCGGCCAGTGCATTTTCCGTTGATGACCCCCACGACTTGTGGTGCCGGCGCGGCCTCATGATATCTTTGTGAGTGCTTTCGGCGACTTTTCCTGCGGAGGAAGGCGTCAAAGCCTCGGCCAAGGACCGTCATGGCGCGTTCGCCGATCGATCTGCCGCGGATGCAAAACCAGCCGAAATCCCGGCTGCCGGCGGCGCGCGGCCCGAATTTGGTGCCGCTCGACGGCGAGGCGCCGCCGCCGCCGAAGGCGCGAAAACCGCGGTTGATGCGGCAGTACGATCTGATCGATCGGGTCAAACAGTACAATCCGGGGACCAACGAGGATCTGCTCAACCGCGCTTATGTCTACGCCATGCGCGCCCACGGCGAGCAGAAGCGGGCTTCCGGCGATCCATACATCTCGCATCCCCTCGAAGTCGCCGCGATTTTGACCGAACTCAAGCTCGACGACGCCACCATTGCGGCGGCACTGCTGCACGACACCATCGAGGACACCGACGCGACCCGTGTCGAGATCGACAAGCTGTTCGGCCACGAGATCGGACTTCTGGTCGAGGGGCTGACCAAGCTGAAGCGGCTCGAGCTCGTCTCCCGGGAGGCCAAGCAGGCGGAAAACCTGCGCAAGCTTCTGCTCGCCATCGCCGACGACGTTCGGGTGCTGTTGATCAAGCTCGCCGACCGTCTGCACAATATGCGGACGCTCGCCTATCAGCCGCCGGAGTCACGCCGCCGCACCGCCGACGAGACGCTCGAAATCTATGCCCCGCTCGCCGGCCGCATGGGCATGCAGGAGATGCGCGAGGAGCTCGAAGACCTGGCGTTCCGCGAACTCAATGCCGACGCCTACAAGGTCCTCACCGAGCGGCTCGAAACGCTGGCCGCGCGATCGAGCGGCTGGATCACCGAGATCGAGCAGCAGCTCACTAAAAAGCTTGCCGACCGCGGCATCGCCGCCGAAGTGTCGGGCCGGCGCAAGCGCGCCTATTCGATCTGGCGGAAGATGGAGCGCAAGGCGGTCGGCTTCGAGCAGTTGTCGGATATTTTCGGCTTTCGCGTCGTCGTCGGCAACGTTGCCGAATGCTATCAGGCGGTCGGCATCGTGCACACCAGCTGGCCTGTCGTGCCGGGGCGATTTAAGGATTACATCTCGACGCCGAAGCAGAATGATTACCGCTCGATCCACACCACCGTGATCGGGCCCGGCAAGCAGCGGGTCGAGCTGCAAATCCGAACCCGCGACATGCAGCAAATCGCCGAATACGGCATCGCCGCGCATGCACTTTACAAGGACGTCGAGGGCTCGCCGACCGAGATGCTGTCGCGCGAGTTGAGCGCCTATGCCTGGCTGCGCCGTACCATCGAGCTTCTGGCCCAAGGCTCCGACCCTGAAGAGTTTCTCGAGCACACCAAGCTGGAATTGTTCCACGACCAGGTGTTTTGCTTCACGCCGAAGGGCATGCTGATCGCGCTGCCGCGCGGCGCGACGCCGATCGATTTCGCGTATGCAGTGCACACCGACGTCGGCAATATGGCGATCGGCGCCAAGATCAATGGCAAGATCGGGCCGCTCAGTTCGGCTTTGCAGAACGGCGACGAAGTCCAGATCCTGACCTCGAAGGCGCAGACGACGCCGCCCAGCGCCTGGGAATCGATCGTGGTGACCGGCAAGGCGCGCGACGCCATCCGGCGCGCGACCCGCGATGCGGTGCGCAACCAATATGCCGGTCTCGGCCGCAGCATGGTCGAACGGCTGTGTCATCGCGCCAAGATCGAATATTCCGACGACAAGCTGCAGGGCGCCTTGCCGCGGCTGGCGCGCGCCTCGATCGACGATGTCATGTCGGCGGTCGGACGCGGCGAGATGAAAGCCTCGGACGTCGCCCGCGCCATGTACCCCGATTACAAGGACGAGCGGGTCACCGCGGTGTTGCCGAAATCGGAACCCGGCTGGTTCGGGCTGCGCTTTGCCAGAGCGTTGAAGTTCAAGGTGCCGGCCGCCGGCGCCGACGGCGCGGCGATCCCGATCCGCGGCATCAACAGCGATTTGCCGGTGCGCTTCGCGCCGAAAGGCGGTGCGGTCCCCGGCGATCGCATCGTCGGCATCATGACACCGGGCGAGGGGATCACCATCTATCCGATCCAGTCGGAAGCGCTCAAGCAATTCGAAGACGAGCCAGAGCGCTGGCTCGACGTGCGCTGGGATGTCGACGATACGATGCCGCAGCGGTTTCCGGCGCAGCTTACGGTGCAATCCGTCAATTCACCCGGCACGCTGGCGCAGATCGCGCAGGTGATCGCGGAGCACGACGGCAATATCGACAATATCCGCATGACCCGGCAATCGCCGGATTTCACCGAGCTGACGATTGATCTTGAAGTCTATAACATCAAGCACCTCACTTCGATCATCTCGCAATTGCGGGCGAAGAAAGTGGTCGCCAATGCCGAACGCGTGAACGGATAAGCGCGGTACTTAGGGCACTGGTACAAGGGCAATCGGCATGCCGGCTCCTCCTCCCATCCGCCTCGGTGTTAACGTCGACCACGTCGCCACCGTGCGTAATGCGCGCGGCGGACATCATCCGGATCCGGTCAAAGCTGCCGAGATCGCGATCGCGGCAGGCGCCGATGGCATCACCGCGCATTTGCGCGAGGACCGCCGCCATATCCTCGATGACGATGTGGTTCGCCTCAAGGACCGCATCAACAAGCCGCTTAATCTTGAAATGGCGGCAACGGCGGAAATGGTCGGCATTGCCTGCAAGCTGCGTCCGCATGCCGCCTGCATTGTTCCCGAACGCCGCGCCGAGCGCACAACGGAGGGCGGCCTCGATGCTGCCGGCCAGCGCGAGGCGTTGCGCGGCGCGGTCGGGCAATTGGCAGCGGCGGGCATCCGGGTGTCGCTCTTTATTGCCGCCGAGCCGGCGCAGATCGAGGCCGCCAAGGCGATCGGCGCGCCGGTGATCGAGCTTCATACCGGATCGTGGTGCGAGGCGCTCGCGGCCGGCAACGCTGCGGCCGCGGCCGCCGAGTTCGACCGCATTGCCCGCGCCGCTGCTCAGGCCGGGAACGCGGGGCTGGAAGTGCATGCCGGCCACGGCCTCGATTTCCTCACCGCGGAGAAAATCGCCGGGCTTGCCGAGATTGCCGAACTCAATATCGGGCATTTTCTCATCGGCGAGGCGATCTTCTCGGGTCTCGACACAGCCGTGCGGCAGATGCGAGCGGCGATGGATCGCGGCCGGAGTTTCAGCGGGGCCGCGCCATGATTATCGGTATCGGTTCGGACATCACCGATGCGCGCCGCATCGCCAAAGTGATCGAGCGCCATGGCGAACGTTTTCTCGATCGCATATTCACCCCGGTCGAGCGTGCCAAGGCCGACAAGCGGCGCAACCGGATCGAAACCTATGCCAAGCGCTTTGCCGCCAAGGAGGCCTGCGCCAAGGCGTTGGGGACCGGTTTTCGCCGCGGCGTATGGTGGCGCGACCTGGGCGTCGTCAATCTGCCGAGCGGTCGTCCGACCATGGAGCTTACCGGCGGCGCCAAGCGCCGCTTGGCGGCGATCACGCCGGAAGGCTACGAGGCGCGCATCGACGTGACTATCACCGATGAGGGGCCGATGGCGCACGCTTTTGTCGTTATTTCCGCCGTCGCCGCCGGCAGCCGGTGAAGCGGCCGACTCGGCGCCCACGCTGCAAAACCGCGGCCCGGCAATAGCGATGAAATATTCGTCACGTGCTGTGTTGGTCCCCTTAAGCACATGGGATTACAGGGTAAAACGCTGCCGTCCAAAGCCGCGGCGAATTCCCGCGCGCAATTGCTTGTGACTGCCCCAGCGGCTACAAAGTCGCGGGCGGGCGCGTGAAATCCGAGACGACAGGCCGATGAGCGTGGAGACAGGCAGCAAGCGAAAAGAGGGCGGATTTGCCGAGACAGTACGCGTGGTTTTCCATGCCCTGATCATCGCGGTCGTCATCCGGACTTTTCTATTTCAGCCCTTCAATATTCCGTCCGGCTCGATGATCCCGACGCTTTTGGTCGGCGATTATCTTTTCGTCTCCAAATATTCCTATGGCTATACCCACTACTCGGTTCCGTTCTCGCCGCCGATCTTCTCCGGCCGCCTTTTCGCCTCGCAGCCGAACCGCGGCGATGTCGTGGTGTTTCGGCTGCCGCGAGACGATTCCATCGACTACATCAAGCGCGTGATCGGATTGCCCGGCGATCGCATTCAAATGATCGACGGCATCCTCAATATCAACGGCACGCCGGTCAAGCGCGAACGCATCGACGACTACATCACCGACGACGACGGCGTCGTGCAGCGCGTCAAGCGCTATCGCGAGACGCTGCCGAACGGAGTGAGCTATACGACCATCAATCTCACCGACAACGGTTTTTACGACAACACGCCGGTCTATACGGTGCCGCCCGGCGACTATTTCATGATGGGCGACAATCGCGACAATTCTACCGATAGCCGGGTGCTGAGCCAGGTCGGTTATGTGCCGTTCGAAAATCTGATCGGGCGCGCGCAGGTCATCTTTTTCTCGATCCGCGACGATACCCATGCCTGGGAGATCTGGCGCTGGCCCTGGGCGGTGCGCTGGAGCCGGCTGTTCACGCTGGTACGATGAGTGGCCGCAAGAAAACCAAGCAAGTAGACTCCGAAGCGGCGGCGGAAGAACCCGTCGCCGAGCCCGCCGTTGCAACCAAGAAGCCGCAAAAAGAACCGCGGCGCCGCAAGCGCGGCGCCAGCGTCCTCGAAGAGCGTATCGGCTATCGGTTCGCCGATGCGGCGATGCTGGAGAGCGCGCTGACGCATATTTCCGCGCTCAAGGGCGCACGCAATCGCGCCAACAGCTATCAGCGGCTTGAATTCCTCGGCGACCACGTACTCGGCCTCGTCATTTCCGACATGCTCTATCGCGCTTTTCCGAAAGCCGATGAGGGCGAGTTGTCACGGCGGCTTGCCGCTTTGGTGCGCAAGGAAACCTGTGCCGATGTCGCGCGTGCGATCGATCTCGGCGCTGCCATCCGGGTTGGCTCGTCGGAGGCCAATGCCGGCGCCCGCACCCGCCCGGCGATCCTTGCCGATGTGTGCGAAGCGCTGATCGGCGCGGTCCATGTCGACGGCGGTTACAAGGCCGCCGAGGGTCTTGTCGAACGGCTTTGGGAAGAGCGCCTGCGCGCCACCGCGCAGCCGTTGCGCGATCCTAAAACAGTGTTGCAGGAATGGGCGCAGGCGCGCGGTCTGCCGACGCCGGTTTATCGCGAAGTGGCGCGTTCCGGCCCCGACCACGATCCCGAATTCCGCATCGCCGTGCAGCTTCCGGCTTTCGCGCCCGCCGAAGGCTCCGGCCGCTCCAAGCGCGGCGCGGAGCAGGCGGCGGCCGCCGCCATGCTGGCGCGCGAGGGCGTGCGGGCCACGCGGCGCGATGGCTGAGCCGGCCGAACAGGACAGGCGTGCCGGCTTCGTAGCTCTGATCGGGGCGCCGAATGTCGGCAAATCGACGCTGATCAACGCGCTGGTCGGCGCCAAAGTGTCGATCGTCTCGCCCAAAGTGCAAACCACGCGCGCGCTGGTGCGCGGCATCGCCATCGAAGGCGCGTCGCAACTCATCTTCGTCGATACGCCGGGCATTTTCTCGCCGCGGCGGCGGCTCGACCGCGCCATGGTCGGCAGCGCGTGGGGCTCGACGAAGGATGCCGATCTGGTGGCGCTCGTGATCGACGCGCGCAAAGGCGTCAAGGACGACGACGAAGCCATCGTGCGCGCGCTCGGCGATATCCGCGCGCCCAAAGTGCTGGTGCTCAACAAAGTCGATCTCGCCGAGAAACCGGCTCTCCTGACGTTGACGCAATCGCTCAATGAGCGTGTGCCGTTCGCCGCGACCTTCATGATCTCGGCGCTGTCCGGCGACGGTGTCGCCGATCTCAAAAGCTTCCTTGCCGCGCATGTTCCGGCCGGGCCGTGGCTCTACCCGGAGGATCAGATTTCGGATGCGCCGCTGCGCCAGCTTGCCGCCGAGATCACGCGCGAGAAGCTTTTTCTGCGGCTGCACCAGGAACTGCCCTACCAGTCGACCGTCGAGACCGATGTCTGGAAGGAACTAAAGGACGGCGCGGTGCGTGTCGAGCAGACGATCTTTGTCGAGCGCGAGAGCCAGCGCAAGATTGTGCTCGGCAAGGGCGGCCAGGCCATCAAGGCGATCGGGGCCGCGGCGCGCGCCGATATTGCGGCCGCGGTCGAGCAGCCGGTGCATCTGTTCCTCCACGTCAAGGTACGCGAAGGCTGGGGCGACGATCCGGAGCGCTATCGGGAAATGGGTCTGGAGTTTCCCAAGGAGTAATGCGAGTTCGAGCCATCCGCTCGACACCGCCTCTGAAGGTTCGAGCCGAGTAATCAGCGCTTACTGGATCATCCGCTGTCGCGGATGATGACAGCGAAGCGAAGTCGAGCATTACATATTTACCATGCAATGGACCGATGAAGGCGTCGTGCTCGGCGCCAAGCGCCACGGCGAGACCAGCGTCATTCTCGAACTGATGACGCTTGAGCACGGCCGCCATCTCGGGCTGGTTCGCGGCGGTGCCGGCACGCGATTGCGCGGAGTGCTCCAGCCTGGCAACGCGTTGGGGGCGACATGGCGGGCGCGGCTCGACGAGCATCTCGGCCATTACAGCGTGGAGCCGGTTAACCTGCGCGCGGCGGGATTTCTTCCGAGGGCGCATGCACTCCATGGCGTAACCCATCTGGCCGCCTTGTGCCGCTTGCTCGCCGAGCGCGAACCACATGCCGGGATTTATGCAGCGCTCGGCGAAATATTGGACCATCTCGACGATCCGCAGGCCGCCGCGCCGATGATCGCGCGTTTTGAGCTTAATTTTTTGGCGGAGCTCGGTTTTGGCCTCGATCTTTCGTCCTGCGCCGCAACCGGCACTACCGACGACCTCATTTATGTCTCGCCGCGGTCGGGGCGCGCGGTGTCGCGCGGCGGCGGCGAGCCCTATCGCGACAAGCTTTTGCGGCTGCCGGCCTTTTTGCACGGCGAGGGCGGCCTCCAATCGCCGGCCGATCTCGCCGATGCCTTTGCCCTGACCGGCTTTTTTCTCGACCGCCACGCTTTTGCCCCGCGCGGCCTCGCCGTGCCGGAGGCCCGCGCGCGCTTGATCGCTGCGCTAAGCTCCCTTGTTCAGCCAGTCCAACAGCAGTAGCGGTCTTTGCCATGAACAAGAAAGTGATTCCCCCCGATCCCGGCGGCGTGCAGGACATCGCGCTGCGCGAGGCGCTGGAGGAGCGCTACCTGGCCTATGCGCTTTCCACCATCATGCATCGGGCGCTGCCGGATGCCCGTGATGGGCTCAAGCCGGTGCACCGGCGCATCCTCTACGGCATGCGGCTATTGCGGCTCGACCCCGGCTCGGCATTCAAGAAGTCGGCAAAGATCGTCGGCGACGTGATGGGCAACTTCCATCCGCACGGCGACCAGGCGATCTACGACGCGCTGGTGCGCCTGGCGCAGGACTTTTCCTCGCGCTACCCGCTGGTCGACGGCCAAGGCAATTTCGGCAATATCGATGGCGATAACGCCGCCGCTTACCGCTATACCGAAGCGCGCCTGACCGAAGTTGCCCGGCTCCTGCTCGACGGTATCGACGAGGACGCGGTCGATTTCCGGCCCAATTACGACGGCCTGTCGCAGGAACCCGTCGTTCTCTCCGCGGCGTTCCCGAATTTGCTGGCCAATGGCTCGCAAGGCATCGCGGTCGGCATGGCAACTTCCATTCCGCCGCACAATGTCGCCGAACTGTGCGACGCCGCGCTCTATCTCATCGAGCAGCCGAATGCGCGCAGCAAAACGCTGCTCAAATTTGTTCCGGGTCCCGATTTTCCGACCGGCGGGCTCATCGTCGATCCGCCAGAAGTGATTGCCGAGGCCTATGCGACCGGCCGCGGTTCGTTCCGCGTGCGCGCGAAATGGAAAGTCGAGGAGACCGGCCGCGGCACCTACCAGGTGGTCGTCACCGAAATTCCCTATCAAGTGCAGAAAATGCGCCTCGTCGAGCGCATCGCCGAACTGATCAACGAAAAGAAGCTGCCGGTGCTTGCCGACATGCGCGATGAATTGGCCGAGGACGTGCGCCTGGTGTTCGAGCCGCGCTCGCGCTCGGTCGATCCGGCGCTCTTGATGGAAAGCCTGTTCAAGCTCACCGAGCTGGAAAGCCGCGTGCCGCTCAACATGAACGTGCTCGTTCGCGGCCGTATTCCGAAAGTCGTCGGTCTCGCCGAAGCGATCAGCGAGTGGCTGACCCATCGCCGCGAAGTTTTGCTGCGGCGTTCGCGTTATCGGCTGGCGCAGATCGAGCACCGGCTCGAAGTCTTGGGCGGCTATCTCGTCGCCTATCTCAATCTCGACAAGGTCATCAAGATCATCCGTCAGGAGGACGAGCCCAAACCCGTCCTGATGAAGACCTTCAAACTGTCCGACGTCCAGGCCGATGCCATTCTCAACATGCGGCTGCGCAATCTGCGTCGGCTCGAAGAGATAGAGATCCGCCAGGAAGACAAGGATCTGCGCGGCGAGAAAAAATCGATCGAGGAGCTGATCCGCTCCGAGAAGCAGCAATGGAAGAAAATTGCCGAACAGATCAAGGAAGTCCGCGAAAAATTCGGTCCGAAAACGCCGCTCGGCAAGCGGCGGACCGGTTTTGCGCAAGCCCCCGAGCACGACGAGGCGGCGATCGAGGAGGCGCTGGTCGAGCGCGAGCCGATCACCGTCGTCGTTTCTGAAAAGGGCTGGATTCGCGCCTTGCGCGGTCAGGCCGCCGATCTTTCGAGCCTCACCTTCAAGGCCGACGACGCACTCAAGCTTGCGTTCTTCGCCGAGACGACGTCGAAGCTTTTGATCTTCGCCACCAATGGGCGTTTCTACACCATCGAGGCGGCGAAGCTGCCGGGCGGCCGCGGCCACGGCGAGCCGGTCCGGCTGTTCATCGAGCTCGAGCAAGAAGCCGACGTGGTTACGGTGTTCCGTTACCAGGGCGGCCGCAGGCTTCTGGTGGCAAGCCGTCAGGGCAGGGGATTTATTGTCCCCGAGGACGAGTGCCTCGGCAACACCCGCAAGGGAAAGCAGGTGCTCAATGTGAAAGCGCCCGACGCTGCGCTTACCGTTGCCGCGGTCGAGGGCGAACAGGTCGCGGCAATCGGCGAGAACCGCAAAATGCTTGTGTTCCCGATCGAGCAGGTTCCGGACATGACGCGCGGCCGCGGCGTGCGGCTGCAGCGCCACAAGGACGGCGGCCTCTCCGACATCAAGAGTTTCGAGGTCGAAAAAGGCTTGGGCTGGACCGATACCGCTGGCCGCGCCTTCAACCTGACGCTCAAGGAACTTGCCGATTGGCGCGGCAATCGTTCCGACGCCGGCCGCCTGGCGCCGAAGGGCTTTCCCAAGACCAACAAATTCGACAATACCGGCGGCATCCCAGGACATGGAACCGGTACGGACCGGTCCTGAAGGCCGGCGCGGCCAATCCGTCGTCCGCTGTTAGTCAAACGTAAATCCTGTTGACGGAATCGCACGCAAGTTCGTGCTGTTGCGTATTGCGTTACCGGAAGATTTCAAGGCCCGCGCGTTATAGGCAAGTCGGGGACATGCGATCGTACCCGCAGTCGTAGCAGCATTGGCATTATGCGCGTCAAAGAATTCATCTGGAAAAAGCGGACGGGCTGGCCGGCGGTTGACGGGCAATCGGGCGCTGCTTCGCTTGTTCTCTATTTCGGCAGCCGTGACTCGCTCGCCTGCGGCGCGCGTTACGACGAGCTGCGCGCCATGTTCCCGTCAGCCCATATTTTGGGCTGCAGCACCGGCGGACAGATCAACAATGACGACGTCAACGATGACGAAGTCGTCGCTGCGGCCGTCAGTTTCGATGCCACGCGACTGCGGCTGACGCGCCAGGAGATTTCCGATCCGGCCCGTTCCACCGATTACGGCGAAGCGCTCGGCCGTTCGCTCCAGGCCGACGATCTCGCCGGCGTGTTCGTGCTGTCGGACGGCTTGAACGTCAATGGCAGCGAACTGGTGGCCGGGATCAGCAGGATCATCGGCCGGCACATTCCACTGACCGGCGGGCTTGCCGGCGACGGCGCCGATTTCAAGGAAACATTGGTCGGCGCCGATTGCGCGCCGCGCGGCGCGCACGATCGCGGCGCTCGGCTTCTATGGCGCAGCCATTCGGGTCGGCCATGGCAGCGCCGGAGGCTGGGACCTGTTCGGTCCGCGCCGCCAGGTGACGAAATCGCACGGCAATGTTCTCTTCGAACTCGACGGCGAGCCGGCGCTCGATCTCTACGAGCGTTATCTCGGACCCGAGGAATCCAAGGGATTGCCGAGCTCCGCCCTTCTGTTTCCGATCCAGGTCTACGATCTGGAAAAGCCCGATACGGCGGTCGTGCGCACGGTGCTGGCGATCGACCGCCAGGCGCGCTCGATGACCTTTGCCGGCGACATTCCGCAAGGTTGGACGGCGCAGCTGATGCGCGGCAATTTCGACCGCCTTGCGGCGGGCGCTGCAGATGCCGCGCGGCAGGCCCGCGGCGGGCTTGGCGCCGGAGACGGCGATCCGCGGTTATCGATCCTGGTCAGCTGCATCGGTCGACGGCTTCTGATGGGTCAGCGCGTCGTCGATGAGGTCGAGGCGGTCGGCGCCGAGCTTGGCACGCCAGACGCCGCGGCTCGGCTTCTACTCCTACGGCGAGATTTCGCCGCACGCGAAATCGGGCCAGTGCGAACTGCACAACCAGACGATGACTGTCACCACTTTGGCCGAAGTTGCCTGAAATCGAGTTCAGTGAGGAAAGGCAGCGGTCGTGCACAGGCTTTTTGCGCAACAGGTCGTCAAGGCAACCGACGAAGACGGATCGCTCGATCTGCAGACGCTGTCTGAGCTCGTCGCCTCCGCCTACGAGGATTTCGACCGCGATCGGCGCCGCACCGACCGCTCGATGTCGCTGATGATCGAGGAGCTTGACGGGGTCCAGCGCAATCTCGAACAGACGGTGATCGAGCGGACCAAGGAACTGCGTGCGCGCGAGGCCGAATTGCAGGCGCAGAACATGCGCATCGACGCTGCGCTTTCCAACATGTCCCAGGGACTCGCGATGTACGACGGCGAGGCAAAGCTTCTCATCTGGAACGATCGCTTCATCTCCATGTACCGCTACGACCCGGCCGATATCAGGGTCGGGGTGCCGCTGCGGGAGTTGATGAGGCTGCGGGCGCGAAAACGGCACTTTCGTCGGCAATCCCGATCACTATGCCGACAATCTCCACACCAAGATCAAAATCGGGCAATTGACGAGCCAGTTTGTCGAACTCCCCGACGGCCGCACCGTTTCGATTGCGCGGCAACCGATGCCCGGCGGCGGCTGGGTGGCGACACACGAAGATGTCACCGAGCGCCGGCAGGCGGAGATGAAGATCGCCCATATGGCGCGCCACGACGCGCTGACCGATCTGCCGAACCGCGTATTGCTGCGGGAGCGGTTGAGCGAGGCGCTGGCGCATGTCGAGAACGGCCAGCAGCTCGCCGATACTTTATTTCGACCTCGATCTGTTCAAGAACGTCAACGATTCGCTCGGTCATCCGATCGGCGACGAGCTGTTGCGGATCGTGGCGGAGAGATTGCGTGGCTGCGTGCATGAGAGCGACACCATCTCGCGTGTCGGCGGCGACGAGTTTTGCATCATTCAGACCGGTGTCGGCGACGCCTCGGACGCGGAGCGGCTGGCGCGCCGCATCGCCGAGGCGATCCGGACGCCGTACGATCTGCACGGCCACTCCGTCGTCATCGATGTCAGTATCGGCATCGCGCTGGCGCCGGCTGACGGTGACGATGCCAACGAGCTTCTGAAAAACGCCGACATGGCGCTCTACGGCGCCAAGGCCGACGGCCGCGGCATTTACCGGTTCTTCGAACCGACCATGGATGCCCGGATGAAAGAGCGGCGCGCACTCGAAGTGGCGCTGCGCCGCGCCTTCGAGCGCGGCGAGTTCGAGCTGTATTACCAGCCGGTGCTGAATCTGGACCAGGACGAGGTGCGCAGCTGCGAGGCGCTGCTGCGCTGGCACCATCCCGAGCGCGGCATGGTATCGCCCGTCGAATTTATTCCGGTGGCGGAAGAAATCGGCCTGATCGTCGCGCTCGGCGAGTGGGTCATAAGGTCGGCGTGCATGGACGCGGCGCAATGGCCGGACGACATCTGCGTCGCGGTCAATCTGTCGCCGACCCAATTGGCCAGCAAGGGCCTGCTGCCGGCCGTGCTCGGTGCGCTGGCGTCGTCACGACTGGCGCCGCATCGGCTGGAGCTGGAAATCACCGAAGCCGTGCTGATGCAGAACAGCGAAACCACCTTGCGCACGCTGCATCAGCTCCGCGCGCTCGGCATTCGCATATCGATGGACGATTTCGGCACCGGCTATTCGTCGTTGAGCTATCTGCGCAGCTTTCCGTTCGACAAGATCAAGATCGACCGCTGTTTCATCAAAGGGCTTGGCGACAGTTCGGAAGCCGACGCCATCGTCCATGCCGTCGCCGGTCTCGCCGAGAGTCTCGGCATGACGACGACGGCAGAGGGCGTCGAAACCCGGCAGCAGCTCAATCTCGTGCGCGATCTCGGCTGCACCGACGTGCAGGGCTTCTACTATAGCCCCCCGGTGCCCGTCCGCGAGCTGACGGAGATCCTCGCCAAAAAGGCCGGCAAGAAGATCGTCGCCGCCTGACGCGCTCCGCCCCCCGCTATGGGCAGGGTTTCGCGCACGCCGGGATCGAAGCCGGCGTGGCCGGCGACTATTCGGCCAAATTCGCCCTATACTCGCACTGGCGGGAATATCTGTTATCAGGATCGATCTTGGACGTGCGCGTGGCGTGACGGCCGGAGAGTGCGGGGATGAGTCCAGATTTTCGGCAATGGCGTGCAAGGCTGCGGCTCGCCAGCGCGCTTGTCATGCTCGCCTTCGTCATCTGTCATCTGAGCGCGCATTGCCTTCTCCTGGTGTCGTTTGAGGACGCCGAGGCTACGCGCAAGGTCCTGATGTATCCGTGGCGAACGGATCTCGGCACCGCAATCCTGCTCGCGGCCTTTGTCGTCCACTTCAGCAACGCGCTGTGGTCGATCTATATCCGGCGTTCGCTGCGGCTCAGCCGCTGGGAGTGGATGCAACTCGCGCTCGGCCTGTCGATCCCCGCATTGCTGATGTTCCATGTCATGGCGACGCGGGTCGCCGAACAGCTGCTGGATGTCACCACCTATTACAACACGGTGTTCATCGTTCAGTGGCTGATGTTCCCCTGGCTCGGCGCGGTGCAGATGATCGCCGTTGTCACGGTGTGGACCCACGCCTGCATCGGCATGCATTACTGGCTCCGCACCAAGCGCTGGTATGCAAATTGGCGGCCTTTGCTCTTTGGTTTCGCGCTGCTACTGCCGAGCTTGGCGCTGGCCGGGTACGTCACCGGCGGCAATCAGGTTCTGCGCGAAGCAAAAAGCGACCCGGATTTTGTCGCTTCATCGCTGGGCGATTCCAATGTCACGCCGCAAATCACCGCCGAAGTGAATCGGATGGGGGAGTTCGGCTGGGGCATTTGGCTCGGCCTGGTGCTATTGCCGTTTGCTGGGCGCGGAATTCGCGGCTGGGTCTATCGCCGCCGCAAACCGCCGATGCTGTCGCACGCCAGCGGGCGTCGCGTTCCAGTCTTGCCCGGCTCGACCGTGCTCGAGACCCTGCGGGCCCATGGCATAGCGCACGCCTCGGTGTGCGGCGGGCGGGCGCGCTGCACCACATGCCGCGTCCTCGTGACCAAGGGTCTTGATCGGCTTCCCGTTGCGGCGGGCCTTGAGGCCAAGGCGCTGGCCCGCATCGGCGCCACGCCCGGCATGCGGCTCGCCTGTCAGATCCGTCCGGTTGCCGATATTGCGGTGATGCCGCTTCTCGCCGCCGACGCCAATGCCGCCGATGGGGCCGTCCGCGGCGGGCTCGAAGGCAGCGAACGTCCGGTCACGGTGGTGTTCGTCGATCTGCGCGGCTCGACGACGCTCGGTGAAGCCAGGCTGCCCTACGACGTCCTCTTTATTCTCAATCAGTTTTTCCATGAGATGACCCGCGCGCTCGTCGCCACGCATGGGCACTATTCGCAATTTACCGGGGATGGACTGATGGCGCTTTACGGTCTCAGCGGCGACGCGGCAGCGGGAGCGGTGGACGCCGTGCGCGGCGCGCGCGAAATGCTGACGCGGCTCGAAGAGTTGAACCGCCAGCTCCATGCCGACTTGCGCCAGCCGTTGCGGATTGGCATCGGCATTCATCACAGCGAAGCCATCGTCGGCGCGATGGGGCCGCCGCGCTCCCAAATCATCACGGCGATCGGCGACACCGTGAATACCTGCGCGCGGCTCGAAAGCCTGACCAAGGACTACGGCTGCAGCGTGGTTCTATCGCGCCAGGCCGCCGAAGTTGCGGGGCTGCGTCTCGTCGGGCATCCGCTCCATCAGGCGCCGGTCAAGGGGCGGAACGAGCCGGTGGAGTTTTATGCTCTGGAGACACTCGCCGATGTGCCGATCTAAAACGTGATCGCGAAAAGCCTGATGCCAGGCGCCTCACGAAATCAGGCCGCTCCAAATTGGAGCGGCCGTGCTTGGCATTTTCGAGCTTTGCGCAGTTTCGCGGCAGTCAGCCGGTATAGGCCGCGCGCTTTTGCATGGCGGCCTCGGCATCCGTCTTGGGTTGCGCCGGCAGCTGCAGAACCGTCGCCGTTTGGCCTTCGCACAGCGCCGTCAGCAATATGATCCGCCCGTCCGGAAATTCCAGCGCGTCGTGATGCGCGGCGATCTTGTCTTTGTCGACTTGGCGAAAGATGGCGGTCGCGTGATTGATGGTGCGCCGCCGCCAGGGAAACAATCCGGGCTGCTTGCACATCACCGGGCCGGCAAAGGATAATTCCGTGCCAGGAAGAACGCAGACCGCGAGCAAGTCGTCTTCCGGCGCGGAGAAACCACGCGTACCGCTACCGAAGTCGCGTGAGGTGAGGCGGTCGCCTACCTTGGCGGGCCGCGAACGGACATTGGACAGGCTGTAGTCGCACATGGGGGTGTTCTCCGAATTTTGAACAGCCCCATTGCCCAAACGGCCACCGACCTCTTTGGTTTCGCGCCCTCTGGCGAATTTGCGCAATAATGTCCAAACGGCCGCTGAGGCCGTAAGGGACTTAATTAAAATGCGGCGGCATTCCGGCGTTACGGCGCGGCGATGTGCCAGACATTATTGAGACCGTCGCCTTTCACATCGCCGGGCTTGGCATCTTTGCCGAAATTGTAGAGCGGCTTGCCGTTATAGGCCCATTGCTTGGCGCCGCCGCTGCGGCTGATGACGGTCCAGGGGGCCGCCGCTTTGGCGTCGGCGGCGGCCTCAAACGGCGGCCAATTGGTGGCGCAAACGCCGTTGCAATTCGACGTCCCGGCGGTGTCGCGGTCGAAAATGTAGAGCGTCATGCCCTTGCCGTCGACCAGCGCTTTACCCTTGGCGGTATCGGCGGTCGTCGCCGGCCCGCTCTGCGCCAAACTTATCGAAACGCCGAGCAGGAGAATGCCGGCCGCGATGACGGCTGAGAGGGACTTTCGCATCGGAAGCCTCCTTGGTCACTTGTATCGGCGCGTGACGGCAGCGGTCGGTTCGACGGTGATACGGTTGCTTTACTCTACTCTCGCCCAGCCATCCGGCATCAGCCGCTCCTGCGGCAGGAAGCGGCTCTTGTAGTCCATCTTGCGTGAGCCGCGCACCCAATAGCCGAGATAGACGTAAGCCAAGCCCATGCGTCGCGCACGCGCAATGTGATCGAGCACCATGAACGTGCCGAGCGAACGGTTCGCCTCGTCGGGCTCGAAAAACGAATAGACCATCGAGAGCCCGTCGCCGAGCACATCGGTCAAAGCGATGGCGACGAGATCTCCGTTGCCGCGATTTGCCGATTCAGCGTCCGCTTCGTGGCGCCGGTATTCGATGATGCGCGTTTCGATGTGGCTGTCCTCGACCATCATGGCGTAGTCGAGCACCGTCATGTCGGCCATGCCGCCGTCGCGATGCCGGGAATCGAGATAGGCGCGGAAGATCGAATATTGCTCCGAGGTCGGGACGGCGATGCGCATTTCGCTGCCGATATCGGCGTTGCGGCGCAGGATGCGGCGCATGCTCTGGGTCGGGCGAAAATCTTTGGCGACGACGCGCACCGAGACGCAGGCGCGGCAGCCCTCGCAGGCCGGCCGGTAGGCTATCGACTGGCTGCGGCGAAAGCCACCCTGGGTCAGGATGTTGTTGAGTTCGCCGGCGCGCTCACCGACCAGGTGGGTAAAGACCTTCCGCTCCTCCTTGCCGGCGAGATAGGGGCACGGCGAGGGGGCGGTGAGGTAGAATTGCGGTGTGTCGCGCGAGTGCTGGGTCACTGATCTACAACGTAGCGTCGCGGCCGAGAGCCGAATCCGGCCATTGCCCAGCATCGCGCGTGCGGCCTGCGGCGTCAAAGGTCAATTGCGCCTCAACGGCTCGCGCGCGCCTGTAGCATCGCCGCCCGCGTCGCGTTGTTGATGATGACGGTGCCGACCAGCATGTCATGCAACAGCCGCCGCCGCGCATTGAAAAAGGCGACGAGGAGGATAAACGGGGTGAGGACGCTGAGGCTGATCCAGAATACGATGGCATGGACCGCGCCGAGCACGAAATAGGACGGCGCGCCGTACCAGGTCCGCATCTCGATTTCCATGACGCGCATGCCGATCGTGGCCGACGCCGGGCCGCCGAGCGTCATCCCATAATAGACCAGCGCCCAGATTACCGATCCCGGCGACATCAGCCAGAACAGCGCCCAGCCGAAACCGAATGTGACAAGGCCGAACACAAAGATGAACACCCAGCCCACGATCAACGGAATGAAGATAATGATGAGGTCGATGACAAAGGCAATAACCCGGCGGGGTAGAATGCCGTCGAACAGCTCAGGATGTACCGCCGGATCATAGGCATGCGGCTTGACGTCAAGCGAGACGCCGATCCGTCCGGGTGCCGTTCCAGGGTTTGGGCTGAAATCTGTCATGATCAATTTATGACTATAATACCGCGGCGATGACCCAACAACGACCTTTACCGTCGCGCCGTCGGGGATAAATCAATTGAATGTGACGCTCACCGATATCGAGGCGGCCCGGCGCACGATCGCCGGCCATGTGCTGCGCACCCCGGTGCTGGCGGCGCCGCCGCTGTCGGCGCTGACCGGGGCCGAGATCTACGTCAAATACGAGAATTTGCAGGTCACCAATTCGTTCAAGGAACGCGGCGCCTGCGTCAAGCTTGCAGCGCTCTCCGAGGCGGAACGCCGCCGCGGCGTGATCGCGATGTCGGCTGGAAACCACGCCCAGGCGGTGGCCTATCATGCGCGGCGGCTTGCGATACCGGCAACCATCGTCATGCCGGTGACCACACCGTTCGTGAAGGTCAAGGCAACTGAAGCGCTCGGCGCCAGCGTGGTGTTGTATGGCGAGACGCTGGCACAGGCGCAGGTGCGCGCCGAGACCATCGCTGCCGAGCGCAATCTGGTCTGGGTTCATCCTTACGACGACGCGCGCATCATCGCCGGCCAAGGCACCATCGCGCTCGAAATGCTGGAAGAGGTGCCGGAGCTCGACGTCCTGGTGATCCCGATCGGCGGCGGCGGGCTCATTGCCGGCAATGCCATTGCGGCGCGGGCGGTCAAGCCGTCGATCGAGATCGTCGGCGTCGAATGCGTGCTCTATCCATCGATGTGGAACGCAATCCACCACGAGGCGCGGCCCTGCGGCGGCGCCACGCTCGCCGAGGGCATCGCCGTGAGCAAGGCCGGCGCGCTCACTTTGCCGGTGGTGCGCGAACTCGTGCATGACATTATTCTTGCCGACGAGCCGCAGATCGAGCGCGCGGTGAATGCGTTTCTCACGCTGCAGAAGACGATGGCGGAAGGGGCGGGCGCCGCCGGCCTTGCCGGCATGCTCGCTGAGCCGTCACGCTTTTCCGGCCGCAAGGTTGGCCTGATCCTGTGCGGCGGCAATATCGATCCCCGCATCCTTGCTTCGATCATGGTGCGCGAATTGGAGCGCGAGGACCGCATCAGTTCGTTCCGTCTGACCATTCCCGACCGGCCGGGAATTTTGGGCCAGATCGCAAGTCGGCTCGGCGAACTCGGCGCCAACATCCTCGGCGTCGATCATCACCGCCTGTTCCTCGACGTTCCGGCCAAGGGCGCCAAGCTCGACATCACCATGGAGACGCGTGATCGCGCACACGCCGAGCAGATTTTCCAGGCGCTCAAGGCCGAGGGCTATCAGCCGGTGCGGCTGGAAGGCGGCGCCGCGCTAGAGTGACCTGCGTTGTGGTTTTCGGGTCACATCCAGAGCTGCAATCGGCGGGGTCGCATCTCTGTCATCCGAGCGTCACGCCTCAAACCTAGCTTTTTCGCGGGAAAAGGCGTGGGGCGTTTCAAAAATGTCGAGTTCTGTGCGTTCTCGTCGCGCATGGTTGTGCGGGACGTGTTCATGGCGGTGGTTGCAAGTTGCGGGATATGCGGCAGCGAGCGTTGCCGCCGTTATTAGTGCAGCGCCGGCCGATGCCGGGCAGCTCCAGGCGAGCGCCTTTACCGTCTACAATGCGGCAAATGCGAGTTCGATCGTGCCCGGGCCGTTCGCGCTCTTCACGGTGCCGGTCAATTCGCTTGGTCCGACGCAGTTGAACGAAGGCCTTACTGAGGTCGATAAAAAGGCGACCGGGTTCGACATTCTTCAGCCTTCGCAATTGCCGACGACTGCCGCCTTGCTGACTGACATCGAGCCCGTCGTGATCGGTCCGGGCGGCAAGCTCTATCTCACCGACGGCCACCACACCTTCACCGCCTTGGAGGACTCCGCCTACGGCGCCTCGAATGAGCCTGTCTATGTCAATGTGATAGCCAATTTTTCCAGCCTGACTACGTCGCAGTTCTGGGCGCACGATGCAGGCCGATAATTTCCTGCTGCCATTGAACGACGGCGTACCGCAACTGGTCAACGCGGCGACCGGCGCGCCGATCCCGACCACCCTGCAAGGGCTGACCCAGGACGTCTATCGCGGCCTCGAATACAGCATTTTGAAGAATAAAAATTCAAAGCTGTTCACGTCGACGTCGAACATTTCCGGCGTGGCGGGCTCGTCACATCCTGGTCTCGACAAGATTACCGGTCTTTACGGCGATTTCATCTGGGCCGACGCCTATCGCAACGCCAACGGCGGCTTGGGATTGCCGACTTTGTCGCCGGGCGACATCCAGCTCGCGACGCAATGGAATCTCAATGGCGCCAGTGTCACCAAGGAGCCCAATGTCGGCACCGTGACAGTCGCGCAATTACCGGGTTTTATCCTTCCCGCTGCCGGTCTCTCTGTAAGCACAAACATCAGTAACGCCACGCTCTCGACGGGTACGCTCGACGGCAACGGCGGCTTCACCGGCATCAGCCAGTTCAATCTCGGAACCCCGAGCAACCCGATCATCGTGGGCACGCCGCAAATCGGCCTCATCATGCAGCTCGGCAGCGATCTCGGCGGCACGGTGACGCTGAAGGGAACCAACACTTATACCGGCGGCACCACGATCATCGCCGGTGATTTGATCGTCAGCAGCGCCACCAACGCGCCCAGCGATGCGGCCCTGGGCGCAGCGCCCACGGAGTCCCTCAGCACCTTTAACTCCAGCCTGACGCTGAACCCCGCAACAGGCTTTCCGACCACCGCCCTGGCGGCCATTCAGGGCGACAACGGCATCATCTTCGACAGCCTGACCGAGGGCAACGGCACGTTGACAATCGGCGGGACTGCCGGCCTCGGTGCCCAGACCTTCACGACCAGCCGCCCGATCGGCGTCGACAGCGAGGCCGCGACGATCAACGTCAACGGCTATATCGTCAGCCTCGGCGGGCCGCTCGTGTCGCTTGGTACGAACGGCATCGCCCTCGGCAATGCAACCGGCGAATCGGATCTGACGATCGATGACCTCAGTGTGGGCAACAACGGCAAGCTGATCCTTAGCACGCGCGAGCTCCGTATTTCTATGGCAACATAATCATCGGCAATACCGGCGCGCCGACCGTCGAAGTGATGAGCGACGCCGCGCTCGGCGCGACGATGGTGAACGGGACGACACTGCCCGCGGGTTCCGCCGCGCTCGGCCAAGTGGATCTCAACAGCGGCACGTTCCAGGCCGGCGCTAGTTTCACCTCGAACCGCAGCCTGTTCCTCGGCAGCGGCAGTACTTATGACGTGAATGGCTTCGCGACGTCCTTTGCCGGCAACATGCAGGACGTCCAGCGCACGTTGATCGTCGATAACTCGAATACCAGCGGCAACGGCGCCGGTTCGGTGGCGTTCGGCACGTTCGAGGTCAGCGCCACGGCGACGTTGAACGTTGATGCCGGATCCAGCACCGTCGGCGGCGCCGGGACTTCGGTAACCTTCACCAACGGCATCGTCCGCGATCCGGGCGGCACTTTGATCCTGCAGCCAACGACGACCGCGACAAGTTTAGGCACGCTTGCAAAGGGCGCGGCCAACAGCGAAGACGTTTTCGATACCTCGACGGGCCCGAGCGCCACCAACGCGGTCACTGCCGGCATCGTTGCGCCGTGGATCGCGGTATTCGAAGGCACGCCCGGCGCTCCGACGCCGAATAATGCCTATAGTTTCGCGACCTATGGCGCGAACGGTTTCACCGCAACCGCGGGCAACAGCACTAACATCACCACGGCGACAATCGCCAACACGGTTCAGCAGAGCACCAACGCGACGTTGACCGGCAACGTGACGGCGTACGCGCTGAGCGTTCAGAATGCCACCGCCGTCAATCTCGGCGGCAACACCCTGACGCTTGGCAACGGCAGCACGCCGGCCGGATTGATCCTCAACGGAGGAGCCAGCATCACCAACGGCACGCTGGCCTTCGGCTCCAGCGAAGGTGTCATCTGGATCGGCGGCATAAATACCAACAGCAATTCAATCTCGGCCGCTATCAGCGGCTCGGGCGGTCTGACCTTCGCCGGCGGCATGCATGCGACAGACCTCGGCACTTCAAAAACTGCCGGCCTAAGCCTGGTGAATATCAGCACCGTCTCGACGGAAACCGGACTCGTCACTATCGATTCCGGCGCGGTCACGCTCAGCGCGAGCAACATCTTCTTGAACAGCGCCGGTGTGCTGCTCGAGAACACCAAATCATCCCCGGCGGCGGCGACTTTGAACATCTCGACCGCGAGCAACCAGTTCAGCGCGCTCAACAGCATCGGCAACAACAGCGCCGTCAACTTCTCCGGCAGCGGGGTCCAGCTGATCATCGGAGAGACCTCGAACGCAAACTCGGCGCTGAATAACTTGAACTCGACCCTGTCGAGCGTGATCACGGAGACCTCCAGCAGCGCGGTCGGTGCTCTTACCAAGGACGGCAGCGGCCTTCTCGACATATCCGGCGGCTCGCTCGCGCTCTCCAACAGCAGCACCGTGGTGGTCAATGGCGGCGCGCTGCGAATCGGTAATGGCGTCGTCCCCACGAGCGGCGGCGGCAGCTCGACCGTATTCACGATCAATTCGGGCGCCGAACTGCAATATTCCGGCAACGGTGGGTCGCTGTTCACCAACGCGATCCAGGGCAGCGGCGACTTCAACCTGCTCGGTGGCACGGTCAAGCTCACCGGCACAAACACCTATGTCGGCGGCACCAACATCCAGATCGGAGCGACGCTGGACGTGACGACGGCAAACCTGCCAACTGGCGGCGCGATCAGCAATGCCGGCGGCTTCCTGGTGTTCGATCAAAGCACGTCGGGGACTTTTAGCGGTGTCATGGGCGATGGCGCACAGTCTGGCGGACCCAGCGATCCCAATGACGTCGCCTGCACTGTGACTGGCGTTACTTGCACCAGCACCTCCACTCTGTCCGGCACGCTGATCCGGGACGACAGCGCGACCGGCGGCGCGACCACAAGCAATGTGACGCTGTCGAATGCGCAGACCTATACCGGAATGACTTATATCGAAGCCGGTACGCTGACCTTGGGCGTGGTCAACACGATCGCGGACAGTAGCGGCGTCGTGCTCGGCCGTGTCGGTGGAGCATTCTGTAATGGCGTGTCGTGCTCGGGAACACTCACGGCGATCCTGGCCCTCGGCGCCAATAATACGATCAGCGGCTTGGCCGACGATGCCAGCAACACCACGCAAGTTCAGCTCAACGGCCACACCCTGACGCTGGCGCCGGTCAGCGGTTCATCATGGTCCTACGCCGGCTCGCTCGTCGACAATGGAGCAAGCGGTAGCCTGATCCAGGACGGCCTCGGCACCAGCATCCTGACCGGCACCAGCACCTATACGGGGACGACCGCGATCGATGAGGGCACGCTGGACGTCAATGGCACGATTACGGCCTCGTCCGGTTTTACGATCAACTCCGGCGGCACGTTGGTTGGCACCGGCAATATCGATCCGCCGACCATGACGGTGATGTCGGGCGGCACGTTCGCGCCCGGCACGCCGGGCGTGCCCGGAACATCCATGACCGTCACCGGCAATCTCGCCTTCCAGTCCGGGGCGAATTACATCGTGCAACTCAACTCGTCGACTTCAACATTCGCCAACGTCACAGGTACCGCGTCGCTCGGCGGCGCCAATGTGCTCGCCGCGTTCACGCCGGGCAGCTATATGGCGAGGCAGTATACGATCCTGGAATCGACCGGGCTCGGCGGCACGACATTCGGGCCGCTCGCCACCACCAATCTGCCGAACTTCAACGCCAGCCTGAGCTACAGCACAAACGACGTGTTCCTAAACCTCAGCGCGGTGTTGGGCACGGGCAGCGGATCCACCGGAAACCAGTCGAACGTCGCTAATTCGGTCAACAATTTTTTCAACAACGGCGGCACGCTGACGCCGAATTTTGCGACCATATTCGGCTTGAGCGGCGGCAATCTGACGACTGCTCTGGCGCAGCTTTCCGGCGAGGCCAATACCGCGGCCCAGACGGCTTCGTTTTCGATGATGACGAGTTTTCTCGGGCTGATGGTCGATCCGACGGCCCAAGGCCGCGGCGGCTCCGGCGGCGGCGCCGGAAATGCATTTGCGTCCGAAGGGGGTGACGGGCTTCCGCCCGATATCGCGCTCGCTTATGCATCGGTGCTCAAACGGCCGCCGCCCTTGGCGCCATTCGAGCAGCGCTGGACCGCCTGGGGCCAGGGATTTGGCGGTTACAACAAGACCAATGGCGATGCGTCAGCCGGCACCAATACGGTCACGGCGACCGCCTACGGCGTCGCCGGCGGCCTGGATTATCACGTCACGCCGGATACTGTCGCTGGCTTCGCCCTGGCCGGTTCCGGCAGCAATTGGAGTCTCGCGCAAAACCTCGGCACCGGGCGCAGCGATTTACTCCAGGGCGGCGTTTACGGCACCACACATTTTGGGCCGGCCTATATCTCGGCATCGCTCGCCATCACCAATCACTGGATGACGACCAATCGCATTGCGCCTCTCGGCGATCAGCTCACGGCGAAGTTCAATGCGCAAAGCTATGGCGCGAGAATAGAAGGCGGCTATCGCTACGGCGTCTCGACGATCGGCGTGACGCCCTATGCGGCGCTGCAGACGCAGCTCTTTCATACGCCGGGCTACAGCGAGACCGATCTGAACGGCGGTGGCTTTGGCCTGTCCTATGCCGCGTCGAACCCGACCGATACGCGCAGCGAACTCGGCGCGCGCTTCGACAACCTGCAAGTCGTCAACAACATGCCGCTGGTGCTGCGCGCGCGGCTTGCTTGGGCGCACGACTGGGTGAGCAGCCCGACCTTGACGTCGACATTCCAAGCATTGCCGGGCGCAAGTTTTGTGGTCAACGGTGCCGGGACGCCGGCGAATTCGGCGCTCACATCCGCCGGCGCCGAGCTTTTCCTCACGCCGCACTGGTCGGTGGCGGGACGCTTCGACGCCGAATTCGCCAGCGCTTCGCAGACTTATGCCGGCACCGGGACGGTGCGGTACTCCTGGTAGAGCGACCGGTCACCTCGCGGCAGCGAGGCCGGGTTCGGTGCTCGCCTGCCTCCTCACTTTGAGGCCTGTCGGCCGTGGTGGCCTACGGCGCGTTTCATGGTGTTGAGCAGGAAACCGGCGGCGGGAGCCAGGGGGACATCCGATCGCGACACGATGATGATCGGCGGCGCCGACAGCTCTTCCTCGACGGGGATCGTCGTGAGCAGGCGGCTGGCGATCGGCGACTCGATCCATTGCGGCGGCGCCATGGCCAGCAGGTCGGAGTTTGTCAGGCATGTCAGCAGCGTCAGCGCCGACTGGCTTTGCAAAGCCAGCTTCGGCTCGGGCAGACGGTGACGCTTGAACAGGTCGCCGATCTCGTTTTCGGCCTTGGGCGTGATCGATGTTGTGATCCACTCGGCGTGACGCAGCTCCTTGAGCGACGTTGCATGGGCGAGCGGATGCCTGGCGCGACACAGCACCGCGCGCTCGCCTGGAAGCAGGATCTCCTTGCGCAGGACCGACGGCAGCTTCAGGCCCGGGTCCGGCCCAATGTAGAAGTCCATGCTGCCGTCCTGAAGGCCCGACGTCAGGGTCGGATAAAATCCTTCGATGATATGGAGGTGGACCTGCGGATGGTGCTCCCGGAACGACCGCAGCGATCCTGGCAGCAGCCGCAGATGCGCCGCGATCGAAAGGCCGATCGTCACCGTGCCGACTGCATTGCCCCGCAACTGTTCGAACTCGTCCCGAGCCCGACGCACGTCATTGAGAATGGCGTTAGCCCGCCGCACGAAGGCCTGGCCGAGCTTGGTCGGCACCATGCCTGTGGCGCGGCGCTCGAACAGCGGGGCACCAAGCTCGCGCTCGAGTTCGGCGATGCTGCGCGAAAGGGCCGGCTGCGCGACGCCGAGATGGCGCGCCGCGGCGCGCAAGCTGCCGCGCTCGGCAATCGCGGTAACGTAGCTGAACTGGGCCAGCTTCATGATCGGATCTTAGCGATACCGAATTGTTATCTCCAGGCACAATCTGCCATCTAGTTGCGATCCGCGCACCGGGCTAAGCAAAGGCCGCAATCGCCAGTCATCCGTCCGACAGCCCGGAGTCGTCGCTATGACGGTCGTCAGCATCAAGGCCGCCGCGCCCCGCCCCAGCATCGACGACCTGGTATCGCGCGCGGCGGAAATCTGCTTGCTGGTTCGCGAGCAGGCCGAGCAGACGGAATCCAACCGCCGGGTTGCCACCGAAGCGATCGAGCGGATGCACGCCGCCGGCCTGTTCCGGATCATGACGCCGGCGATTTACGGCGGCTACGAATACGGATTCGATGCACTGGTGCCGGTCGTTGCCCAGGTCGCGGCGGGTTGCGGCTCGGCCGGCTGGGTGTTCAGCCTCGGCGTCGTCCACCAATGGCTGGTCGCGACGATGCCCAAAGAGGCGCAGGACGAATACTGGTCCGTTCCGGGCGCCATCTCGGGCGGCTCCTATCCGCCGGTCGGCAAGGTGGTGCGCGTTGACGGCGGCTACCGGCTTTCGGGCAACTGGGGTTTCACCAGCGGCTGCGATCACATGCAGTGGCTGTTCCTTGGCGGCATGATCCCGCCGGTCGGGGAGGGTGCGCCGCCCAGCCCGGCGTTCTTCATGGTGCCGCGGGCCGACGTCACCTTCGACGACAACTGGCATACGATGGGGCTTGCCGGCACCGGCAGCAAGAACACGGTCGGCAGCGACGTGTTCGTGCCCGCGCATCGCGCGGTCCTGGTGGCCGATCTCCTGGCCGGCACCACACCCGGCGCCACAATTCACGGCAATTCGCTTTACCGGCAGTCGATGCTGTCGTCGTTGCCGTTCACACTGGTCGCGCCGGTGCTTGGCATGGCGGAGGGCGCGCTGGCCGACTTTATCGACATGGCGAAGGTCCGCACGACGCGCGGCGCCGTCGCCGGGGGCAACAACCGCATGGCGGAGTTCGCCACGATCCAGAGCCGTGTCGCCGAGGCCACCGGCTCGATCGAAGCCGCGCGCCTGACCATCCATCACGCGCTCGAACGGTCGCGGATCGCGGCGGAGGCCGGCGGGCAGGCGGACCGCGACGTGCGTCTGCAAAATCGTCTCGCGCAGGCGTTCAGCGTGAAGTTGCTGGTTCAGGCGGTCGATACGCTGTTCGCGGCGTCGGGCGGGCAAAGCATCTTCATGGGCAAGCCGATCCAACGCGCGTGGCGCGACGCCCATGCCGCCGGCGTGCATGTCAGCATGAATTGGGATGCGGTGAGCACGATGTACGGTCAGCACGCGCTCGGCCTCGATCCCAAAGGACAGTACTGAGGCGCGCCATGAGAGATTACTGGCTCAATAAGCTGTTCTTCGACATCCAGCAGCCGGCGCTGGCTGCGGAATTTAAAAAGAATCGCGACGCGGTGCTGGCGCGCTATCCGATGAGCGCGAAACTTCGTCAGGCGGTGGTCGAGGACGACATGGCGGCTCTCCTGCCGCACGTGAACGCCTACCTGCTGCGGTTGTACTACGCAATCCTCGGCGTCAAAGACGCCGAGTTCATCAGGCGGCTGAATGAAATATCCGGGGCCACCGGATCCAAGGAGCGGGTGTCGAACCATGGCTAAGCTTGTCGGGGTCTTTGCCGCCAGTCACGGACCGATGATCGCCCGCGAATGGGACACGCTGTCGCCGCCGACGCGCACTTTGGTCACGGAGGGCTTCGAGCGGGTCGGCCAGCGCCTGACGATGTCGCGCCCCGACGTGCTGGTGATCGTATCGCCCGATCATTGGTGCAACTTCTTCCTCAACAACTTTCCGGCGTTCTGCGTCGGCATCGGCGAGGAGCACGACGGGCCGCCGGAGCCATTCCTGAAGGCGCGCTTCAACCACCCGGTGCTCGCGGGTCACGCCGGTCTTGGCCGTCACATCATGGACACCGCGCTCGCCGGCGAATTCGATCCGTCGATGTCGCATCGCCTGACGCTCGATCACGGATTCTGCCTGCCGCTATGGCGTATGGGCCTCGACCCGATCCCGCCGATCGTTCCGATCGTCATCAACGAGGTGGATGACCCAATGCCGACGATGCGGCGCTGCCTCGCCTGGGGCTCGCTGCTGAAAACGGCGATCGAGAGCTATCCGGAAAATCTCCGCGTCGCGGTGCTGGCGACCGGTGGCCTCAGCCATTTTATCGGCGAGCCGGGCATGGGGCAGATCGACGAGACCTTCGACCGCACCTGCATCAAGCTGTTCCAGAATGGCGATCCGGCAAAGCTCGCCGCGACGCTGGAGCATGACGTCCGCCATACCGGCAACGGCGGCCATGAGGTGCGCAACTGGGTCGTGGCCCATGCCGCGGCCGGCAATCAAGGCTTCAACCTGATCAGTTACGCGCCGCTCGAAGAGATTTATGTCGGCTGCGCCTTCGCGGAGTGGCGGCTACCGGCCTGATGAGAGGCCTTCGGGGGCTAGGCGGACATCCCGAATTTATGAGCACACCGCTAGTAGTGCCCTGGCTCCATGCCCGGACGATAGCCTGGGTCCGGAGCTTCGGCCGGCGGCGGGGCAGGTGTAGCTGACGGAGCGTCTGCCGGACGCGGCCTCGGCAGCGGTATAGCGCCCGACTGCACCATCGCGAAAAGCACCGGACGGCGCGGCGGCAGCGGCACCCGCCCGGCCATCGGCGGTCCCGCCGGCGCTGCTTCACTTGCGGCAGCACTTGAATCCGGCGGCGGCGGTGGCGGCGGAGTCATGGTCGGTGCGGGCGCGGTCGCTAATTTCGCACTCTTTGGGATGCCGTCCATCGCCAAATCCGGCGGCGCATTGGTGTTGGGATTAGGCCAGGCGATGTTGCTCGCGACCGCCGTCGCCGCTGCGGGAGCTTTGCTGGCGGAGCCAGGCATGGAGCCTACTGGCGGGGCGGGCATCGAAGGCGCTGCCGAAGCCGGCGCTGCTGACGCGATGGCGGGCGCCACCATCGGCCTGGCAACAGCGGCAGTGCTCGGCTGAGCCGGGGCGGCTGGCGTTGGTTGGGCAAATGACGCTGGAGCAGGCGGCGGCTGGACGGCCGAGGGCTGGACCGTTGCAACGGCGATTTGCGGGGCAGCCGCTGGGGCGCCAGATTTCACCTGCGGCTGGTCGGCAGGCTTTTTGATCTCAAGCAGCGGCGTATGCGGAGGAGGTGATGCCGCGCCCGGATCGGCCATCCGGCCCGAAGGCGCTGGAGCCTGGCCGGCTGCCGGCGCCGCAGCCTGGACGGCATCGGATGCGGCATCGGGCGATTGATTTTCCGTCAGCCGCTGGAAGGTTGGCGCTTTGGGCGCCGCGAAATAAGTCCGCACCACCGTGGTAATGGTCCACATCACCACCGGCACGGCGATGATCACCGCCAGAAGGATGATGATCCGCTGCAAGAATGGCGTGTAAAGCCGGATATTTTCGTCGTCATACTCACTCATCACATCCGCCTCGATCGTAAACTCCGGCGGGTGCGGCCTTAACTACTCTCTGCGCGTGATTGCTCCGACTGCCAACCACCGCCCCGGATCACAACCGGCGCAAGTCATTCGACAAACCATTCGGCATCACGCGCCGGCCCCGCCCTTCTTCAGTCTCTCAGCAACCTTTGCGGCAAAATAGGTCAGCACCCCGTCGGCACCGGCCCGCTTGAAGGCGATCAGGCTCTCCATCATCGCCTTGTCGCCATCGATCCAGCCGTGACCGGCGGCGGCGGTAATCATCGCATATTCCCCGGACACTTGGTAGGCGAAGGTGGGCATCGCAAAGGTGCTTTTGACCCGCTGTAGAATGTCGAGATAGGGCAGGCCCGGCTTGACCATGACCATGTCGGCACCTTCCGCGATATCGAGTTCGACCTCGCGCAGCGCTTCGTCGGTGTTCCCCGGATCCATTTGATAGGTGCGCTTGTCGCCGATCAGCGTGGCACTCGAGCCGACGGCGTCGCGAAACGGGCCATAGAAGGCGGACGCGTATTTCGCCGCATAGGCCATGATCTGGACGTCGCCAAAACCTGCCGCATCGAGCCCTTTGCGGATCGCGCCGACGCGGCCATCCATCATGTCGGAGGGCGCGATGATGTCGCAGCCCGCTTCTGCCTCCACCAGGGCCTGGCGGACCAGAACAGCGACGGTTTCGTCGTTGAGGATGACGCCGTCGTGGAGCAGCCCGTCATGGCCGTGGCTGGTATAGGGATCGAGCGCCACGTCGCACAGCACGCCGATCTCCGGCACGGCTTTTTTGATGGCGCGAATGGCGCGGCAAACGAGGTTCTCCGGATTGAGCGCTTCCGACCCGGTGTCGTCGCGCCGCCCGGGCTCGGTATAAGGAAACAGCGCCAAGCAGGGGATCGCGAGTTTGGCGGCCCGCTCGGCGGCGCGCACGGCCTCGTCGACCGACAGCCGCTCGACCTCGGGCATCGAGTCTACGCTGGCGCGGATTTTCGTGCCGTCGACCAGGAACAGCGGCCAGATCAGGTCGTCCGTAGTGAGCACGTTCTCGCGCACCATGCGCCGCGACCACTCGGCGCGGCGATTTCGGCGCGGACGGATCGCGAGATCGAGACGCTCCGCCGGCGCTTCGGCGTCGACCGGGGCGGGCCGGCGTTGTTCCAGCGGCCGGCCGAATTTGATCGCCATGCTGCACTCCGTTGGTCCGCTCCTTTTACCCCTTCCATGCCTAACCCGCCACTAAGCGGGGGGCGAAGTTTTGCTGCCGGAGAGTGCCTATTCGCGGCGTTGACGGGTTATCGGCGGCCCTTTAACGCTTCGGGCAGGAGCCTTCCTCCGCCACGAATCCGCCGCTTGCGCCGGCCTCATAGTCGTTCGGGAACATCATGAGCGATCAATCGCAGCGGCGGCCCACCCGGCCAAGCGACCTTCTTGAGCCGGTGCGGGTCACCAAGGCGACCCACCGCGGTACCTGGACCGAATATCTCGTCCTGTTCCTGCGGCTGATGGCCGCCGTGTCGCTCGTCAAAGGCCTTTATCACTGGGCCCAGGTGTGCGGCATTGGCGCGCCGTCGAACGGCGGCTTTCAGGCGCACACCATCGCCTGGCAGACTTCGACGGTTTTCTTTGCCGTGCTCGATCTGGTGGCGGCGGTCGGACTTTGGCTCGCCGCGGCATGGGGCGCGGTGGTCTGGCTCACCTCGGTCGTGTCGATGGCCGCGGTCGAAGTGTTCTTCCCGCAAGTCTACGGCGGCAGCATCTTCATCGTCTTCATCGAGCTGACGCTGCTCGGCGTCTATCTCTATCTGGCGATCGTCTCCGCCCGCGAGCACCAGTAGCGCAATCTCCGCCATTGCCGCGCATCTACTGATTGGCGATCGTGAACGGATCGCCGTTGAGAAGCGTGATCGTCACCTTGACCTTTTCGCTGTAGCCGAAAACCTGGTCTTGCAGGAATTTCAGCGCCACCTGCTCGCCGAGGATGATCGACGCATCGGTATCGCTGCGCCAATGGATGCCGGCGTGGATGCCGTGACCGAACGAGATGTTGTGCGCGAGCTTGTGCAGCTCGCCGTTGACCGTCAAATTCTCGGAGCCCGCGTAAGGTTCGAGCACCAGGCCGTCGACATAGGGAACGACCGGGTGCTGGAAGATGCCGTCGCCGTCGAAGAAGAACTTCAGCACCGTGATGCAAGCGCCGGCGACGGTGCCGTGCCCGGTCGGGTAGGACGGATGCGTCGGCGATCCTTCCGGGAAGGCCTGCGACAACAGAAAGCTGCCGTGGGTCGCGGATTGGCTGAAATCGTGGTTGACGAACTGGCTGAAATAAAGCGCAGCCAAATCCAGAACTGCCTCATGCACCTTGGCTTCCGGCAGCGGAACGCCCGGCGGTTTTGTCATCGCGAGCTCGACAAGCCCGGCGCCGGCTTCGGGCCGATGCCGCAGATGCACGATCCATTTCTGATACCACACCGCGTTGAGCGCCGCCTTCGCCACCGCGGCAAAGGTCGCCGCGATATCGGGGCCGCCGAACGTGCCGAATGATTTTTGATTTTTGTATGCGGCATAAGGATTGGTCGGGTTCGGCTTCATGCCGAGGCTCGACAGAACGAGATAGGCGACCAGATAAGCCTGATAGACCTCGTCAACATGGGTATAGCTCGCCAGCGCGCGGCCGTTGTGCAGATAGCGGCGCACGCCCTCGACAACATTGACGTCGCGGACTTCGCCGTTCTGCGCGGCGTACCAGGTTTCCAGGTCGGTTAGATAATTGACGCCGGGCAGGTAGCTTTGCATTTTCTGATCGATGTCCTGCACGCCAAGCCGGGTCGGCTGGATGCATAATTGCGAAACGTAAGGCCCGGCATCTTCGCCCGCGAAAAAAGTCTTGTTGTTGATCTGCCGCGGCCCGCCGCGGAACAGCAAATCCGGCGTGACCATGCCCGATCCGTCGACCGGTCCGTAATAATGGCCGCCGTATTTGTTGAGAAGTTTCGTCAGCCCGTTGGCGGCGGCGATCGCGGTGGGTGTGATCCGGTATTCGGTGAACGGCACATCGCGCAACAACGACGCCCAATAAAGCTCGATCAGTTCCAGCGCGTAATCGATGCTGTCGACGGTGAAGGCGGGCGGCGCGGTAAAGGTCTGCGCATCGGTGCCGAGATAGGGCAGGGCGAAGGCGCCCGCCGGACCGTTGAGCTGGGTGTAATAGGGCGGGGTCGCGTGCTGCTGCGAATAGCCGCCGAGAATGATGCCCGGATCCTCGAAATTCATCGTCCCGAGCGTCAACCCATCGCTCGTGCCGAGCGCCTGCCGAAACGCCTTGAACACGTCTGGATCGACGATACCGTAGCCTTTTTGCTTGAGGCCCTTGGAATAAGTGGCTGACTTGTCGTCGTATTTGCTTTCATCCGAGCTGGGGCTTTGGGCCACGCGATCCGGCTGCGCTGCGGCCGCGGCAGTACCGTAGCGCAAGGCGAAGGCGGCATTTCCCCGCGTATCGTTGGCGTCGATCGTGGTCGGCAGGCATGGCGCCGGCACGGGCGGCAATTTCGCCAGATTCCACATGTTCGAACGCTCCCTCGCGCCAACGGGGTTTGATGCCTCCGCTACGCGCAAAACGGGAGCATATTATAAGTACCATATTAAGGTTGCAAGAGCGGCGGCTAACCGCCAAAACCCGCCGCACGGAGCGCCGCGCGGATGCGCTGCGGCGTTGCCGGGATTTCGTCGATCGAGGCGCCAAACGGCGCCAGCGCGTCGTTGACGGCATTGATGATCGCGGCCGGCGCTCCGATCGCGCCGCCTTCGCCCAGCCCCTTGGCGCCGGTGATCGAAGAGGCCGCCGGCCCTTCGATATGATGCAGTTCGATCGGCGGGACTTCGCAAGCGGTCGGCGGCAGATAATCCGCAAGCGTTGCGGTCGCGATGTTGCCCTGGCCGTCGTAGACGATCTCCTCGAGCAGAGCGTTGCCGATACCCTGGGCGATGCCGCCGTGGATCTGGCCGTCGGCGATCAGCGGATTAATGATGCGGCCGGCGTCTTCCACGGCAAGAAATTTCTCGATCCTCACCCGGCCGGTTTCGACATCGACGTCGACGATCGCCACGTGGCAGGCGTTGGAGAAAGTGCCGGGCGGATCGTAATGCGCGGTCTCGTTCAGACCCGGCGCAATGTCGCTCTTGAAGCGGTGGGTCTGGTGATAGGCGGCGCGCGCCAGCGCGGCGATCGTCACGCTGCGATCGGTGCCGGATACTTTGGCGCGCCCGTCCTCAAGCACGATATCGTCGGCTGCGGCTTCGAGGATATGACTGGCGATCAGCAGAAGCTTTTCGCGGATCTTGCGCGCGGCGAGGAACGTGGCGCCACCTGAGATGACCAGCGACCGGCTGGCGAAGGTGCCCCAGCCATAGGGCGTGCGGTCGGTGTCGCCGTGGATGATGCGCACGTCCTCTGGCGCGACGCCGAGCTGATCGGCGACAAGCTGTGCCAGAGTGGTGCGCAGCCCCTGGCCGTGCGGGCTCGCGCCGATCCGCGCTTCGACGCGGCCGGACGGATCCATCGCCACCTCGACGGTTTCCCATCCCGGCGTGATCTCCATGCCGCGCGCGGCAAACGCCGGGCTGCCGTAACCGGTGCGCTCGGAGAAGGTCGCAAAGCCGATGCCGAGATGATAGCCGGTGGCGCGGGCAGCGCTCTGGCGGACGCGAAACGACGGCAGGTCGATGTGGGCTGCGGCTTTGTCGAGGGTCTCGATGTAACTGCCCTCGTCGAACACGAGGCCGGTCGCGGATGTGTAGGGAAAGCGGTCGATCAGATTGCGGCGGCGGATTTCGACGGGGCTTTGCGCGAAGGCTATCGCCGCTTTGTCCATCAGCCGCTCGAGGGCGAGCGTGATCACCGGACGCGACACGCCGCGATAGGGCGCCATGGTGCAGCTATGCGTCGCCACGCCGCGCGCGCGGCAGGAATAGGCGCGCAGGTCGTAAGGCCCCGGCAATTCGGCGAGCGCCATCAGCGGTTCGACGCCGCAGGTGGTCGGAAAGCACGAATAGGCGCCGATATTGGCGACGATGTCGGCGGACAGCGCGATGAGCTTGCCGCGCGTGTCGAACGCGCCTTCGAGTTCGATATGCTGATCGCGGCTGTGGAACGCGGCGATCAGATTTTCGCGGCGGTCCTCGCTCCAGGCGATGCTGCTTGCCAACTGCCGCGCCAGAAAGACCAGCACCACGAATTCGGCGGCGAGCGACATCTTCTGGCCAAAACCGCCGCCGACATCCGGCGCCACCACGCGCAGATCGGCTTCCGGAAATTTCAGAATATCCGCGATCGCGGTGCGCGCCAGATGCGGCATCTGCGTGGTGCAGGTCAGCGTGACGCGGCCGGTCGCCGGATCGAAAGCGGCATGCGCGGCGCGCGCCTCAAGCGGCGTGGCGTTCTGGCGGTGGGAGCGGAGCTTCAGCCGGATACGGCGATGCGCACCGCCTGCAATCACGTCGAAGTCCGCGGTTTTGCTTCTGCCGTCGACGATGACATTGCCCGTAGCGTGCACGCGCGGTGCATCGGGCGACAGCGCATCCTGCGCATCGATCACCGCCGGCGATTCGGCAATCTCGACCTCGACCTGGTCGGCGAGGTCTTCGGCTTCGGCCGCGCTTGGCGCATAGACGGCCGCAACCGGCTCGCCGGCAAAGCGCACGACGTCTTTCGCCAAGAGCGGCTGCTCGATCGGGCGATAGTCGAACTTGTGCAGCATCGGGCAGATCGGCCCCGCGCCGGCAAGCTCCGCCGCGGTCACCATCCTGGCGCCGTCGGGCGCGCTGATGCGGACAATGCGCCCGGAGGCGACCGGGCTGCGGACAAAGCGCACATGATGGGTGGCAGGAAGATCGGCGGTGAAGCGCCCGCGCCCGGTCACCAGCGCTGGGTCCTCCAACCGCCGGATGGCGCGGCCGACCCATGTCATTCCTGAGCCGGCGGTTGGGGTTTTCATGAGCGCGATTGTATCAAAATCGCGGCGGCTCGCCCGCGTAAGCCTGCGAAATGATGTTCAAAAGGTCGGCCTTCGACACCGGCTTGGGGTGCTCGATCTTGACCTTGGCGACCACCTCGACGGCCTTGCCGATGTCTTCTTCGCGCAAGCCGAGGCCTTTTAGCCCGGTCGGCAGTCCAAGCCGGGCATTGAGGTCGTAGAGGCCGCGCGCGGCATCGGGAACGCCAAGCGCGCGCCGGATGCGCGCCATCGCTTCGGGGGCCGCATCCGCATTAAAGCCGATCGCATAGGGCGTCGCGATCGCGTGGGTATGGGCGTGATCGAGATTGAACCATTGCCGCACCCGTTGCGCGATGGCGTGTTCGAGGCCGACTTCGGCGCGGAAATTGGCCGCGAGCCAGGCGCCGTAAAGCACGTCGGTGCGCGCCGCAAGATCGCGCGGATTTTCCATCACCCGCGGCAGGCTCGTGCCGAGCAGGCGAACCGCTTCTTCGGCGAGCGTTTGCACCACCGGATTGGTGTCGATGCCGTAAAGGCTTTCGACCGCGTGCGCCACGGCGTTCATGCCGCTTGCCGCCGAAACGCGCGCCGGCAGATCGAGCGTCAATTCGGGGTCGTAGATGGCGCTCGCCGGCAACGCCGCCACACCCTCGCCGCTGATGCGATTGTCGGCGATGCCGATGCGCCAGCGCGCCGCCATTTCCGAGCCGGAGTAAGTGGTGACGACGGCGAGGTAGGGAAGTTTCGTGGTGGCGCCGGCGGCCTTGGCGAGCCCAATCGGCGAGCCGCCGCCGACCACGATGAATCCGTCGGCGTCCCACCGTTTGAGATCGCCGAGCACGCGCTCGAAAGCCTCGCGCGGCATATTGGGTTCTGACGCATCGCAGAAGCCGACGCAGCGATCGGCGATACCGGTGGTCACGCGGCGCGCCAGGTCGAGGCGCGATTTCGAGCACAGCACGACAAGCCGCTGCATGTTGTGAAACGCGGCTTCAGCGTCGAGCGCGCCGATCGCGCCGGCGCCAAAAACGATGCGCACCGGGTCGGATTGATAGGTGAAGCGGGACATCATGCGGGTTGGGATTCCGTCTGCGCGGGGAGGGGCGAAAGCTTAAGGTCGTATGCGCTGTGCGATATCGCACTGTGATTGAAACGTGACCATCGGCAAATGTCTACCACGGCATCCGGCGGCAAAATTCGCGACATATCGGCCATGCAGCGCGGCGCGGCGACCGCTTGGCTGTGGAAAAGCATGCGTCGGCGCATTGAATCATAAGCGAGGCTGGCCAATGTTGCCGCTCCCTGCGGCCGCGTTGCGTTCCCAGGTCGCGGATGTGAAATGTCGGTGCTAGAGCGGTTCGTGAGGATTCGACGTCTTCGGCGTTACGCCGCTGACCATTACGAACTGGCGTCGGCCTCCGACGGCGAAACCGTTCGCGCGCGATATCTGGCGATTGCCGATCACTACATGGCGCTTGCCGACGCGGAGTTTCGTTCCGACCGCTTTGAGCGGAAAAATCGGCTCGTGGAAATGCAGGCGAAGCGCGCCGCGGCCGCCCGGCAAGAGCGCGCTTGCCGGCCGCTGCCGGCCGCCCCCGAAGCTGTCAAATTGCGGATCATAAAAGGCGACGGCTCGCGCGCGGCTAAACGCCGGGTAACGTTACCGGCCAGGTCCGCTTTCACGGCGCCCGTTGGCGCAAAAGTGCACGATCGCCGCTGACTCTTGCCTCGACGCTTTTTCGCCTAACTCACGGGATATTCGGCGATCACTGCAAGCTTCCGCTTACCGGTGTGATGTATCGGACGGTGCCGGTTTACCGCCGAGGGAGCGCATATGCAGTATCAGCACTTCATTGTCACGGCGTTCGAGCACCAGCCCGCCAAGTGGCGGGCGAAAATCCGGCGCGCGGACGGCATGCCGATTTTGATCCAAGGTCTCAAGAAACTCGACGAATTCGTGACCGGCATCGACGGCGAGACCGCGCAGGCGGCGCTCCTGGCCGCCATGGCGGCGATCGATTCCGGCACGTTCTCGCGCAAGCGCGGCCAGTCCTGCGAACAGGGCGCGTGACGGGGATGCCACCGGGCTCGATCCGGGATCAGCTCTTTTTGTTCAAGTCGATGTCGCGCACTTCTTTGGCCTTGGCGGTGGCTGCCGCAAGCAGAAAGCCGAGATCGGTGCCGGTCGAGACATAGCGTGCGCCCATGCGCACGAACTCGGCCGCAAGCTGCGGCCGCGACGACAGTCCGCCGACGCCGACATGCTTGCCGTGCTTGCGACAGGCGGCAATCGTTTTGGTGTAGGCGTCGCGCAGCCGCGGATGGTCGTATTGGCCGGCCAGCCCCCAATCGGCGAGAAGATCGTTCGAGCCGATCATCACCATGTCGACGCCGTCGACGGCGGCGATCTCGTCGGCGTTCGCCACGGCGGCCTCGCTCTCGAACTGCACCATCAGAAGCGTCGCGGCATTGAGCGCGGCATCGGCCTCCGCGGGCGGAAACGAACGGTAATGCAGATGGGGCAGGTGACCGGCGGCGGAGCGGTCGCCAAGCAGCGGGAATTTTGCCGCCCGCACATAATCGCGGGCGTCGGCGGTCGAGCGGACATGCGGCGCGATCACGCCGAGCGCGCCACCGTCGAGCACGCGGGAGACTTCGGCGACGCCGGGCACCCGCACCAGGGGCGTGACGCAGGCCGCAAGCGCCGCCATGCAGATCTGGCCGGTGGTTTCGAGCGAGAAGCTCGAATGCTCGAGGTCCACGTAAAGACTGTCGAATCCCGCGATCTTGGCAATGCGGGCGATCTCGATGCCGGGCACCAGCCGCACCGTCATCGACGCCACCACCTCGCCGCGGGCGAGCTTGTCCTTCATGGGGTTGCGCAGAATTTCGTCGATACCGGCCGGCATGTCCCCACCCGCTGTTAAAGTAACGTCTCAAGACGCCTCGCCGCTGACACCTTAGCCGACTTCACGCCTGACAGGGCGCGCCGGCAAGGCTATGCTCAAGGAAGGGAGGACCCGCCGTGAATTACGCGACAGACTTCAAGTCGATCCGCAACGAGGTATCGGAAGAAGAGTGGCAGGCCCGTCTCGATCTCGCGGCCTGCTACCGGCTGGTCGATGCCTATGAGATGACCGACCTCATTTACAACCACATTACCGCGCGCATCCCAGGCACCGAACACCTGCTGATCAATCTCTACGGCCTCCTCTACAAGGAGATCACCGCGTCGAGCCTGGTCAAGATCGATGTCGAGGGCAATATCATCGCCAAGCCCGATACCGATTACAGCCTCAACGTCTCCGGCTATGTCATCCACGGCGCCATCCACAAAGCGCGGCCGGACGTGTCCTGCGTGCTGCACACCCATACCCGCGCGGGCATGGCGGTGGCGGCGATGAAATGCGGGCTGCTGCCGCTGTCGCAGACCTCGATCCGCTTCGTCGGCCATATCGGCTATCACGACTACGAAGGGCCGGCGATCGATACCGACGAGCGCGAGCGCATCGTCGGCGATCTCGGGCCGCACGACGCGCTGGTGATGCGCAATCACGGCCTGCTCACCTGCGGCGCCACCATCCAGCAGGCCTTCAACACCATGTATCAGCTCGAAATGTCGTGCCGCTCGCAGGTCGACGCCATGGCGGCGCGCACCGAGCTCACGATGCCCGGCGAGAACGTACTCGCCCACACTGCGCATCTTTATCAGCCGGGCGCGCGGCGGCCCTATGGCGTCCTCGAATGGCCGGCGATGCTGCGGCTGCTTGCGGCGGAGGAAAAAGTTTCCGGCTACCCGCCGTATTGGCAGTGAGCATTTTTCGGCCGCGGCGATTTCATTCGAATATCTCGTCGGCGCGGCCAAGCAGCGGCAGTGGCACATTGATGCCGAGCGCCTTTGCCGATTTGAGGTTGAGGAACATCTCAATGTCGGTTGGCTGCTGCACCGGCAATTCCGCGGCTTTATCGCCTTTGAGAATACGACCGGCATAGGTGCCCGCCACATAGAATGTCTTGGTAATGTCCAATCCGTAGCTCAAAAGCCCGCCGGCCGCGGCGAATTCCCGTCCCTTGTAGACCGCCGGCAACGCGTGCCGCAGCGCCAGGGCGGCGAGTTGGCTGTTGCGTTGGGTGAACAGCGAATCGGCGCCGATTACGAGGCCGCCGGCGTGGAGTTGCGCGGCTTTGGCGAAGACTGCTTCGAAGTCGCCTTCGCTGCTGGCGTTGAGCACGGCAACCTCGAGTTCCAGAGTCTGCGCCGCTGAGCGAATTTCCCTGGTTTCGGGTTCGGATAAATCGCGATTGGCCGGATTGACGAGGAGCGCCACGGTGTGCGCCGAAGGAACCAGCTCGTGCAGGATTTCCAAATCCTTCGCCACGATGCCGACACTCATTTGCGTCACGCCGGTGAGGTTGCCACCCGGCCGGTTCAGGCTCGGGACGATGCCGATCTCGACCGGGTCCACTGCAGTCTCAAAGACAATCGGAATAGTCGTCGTTGCGGTCTTGGCTGCCAGCGTCGCGGGCGTGCTGGTCGCGACAATGACTTTCACCTGATGCGTGACCAGATCGACTGCAAAAGCCGGCAGCCGATCGAGATGTCCATCCGCCCAGCGATACGCGATGGTCAGGTTGCGGCCGTCGACGAAGCCTGCGTCGCCGAGCCCCTTGAGAAACGCCGCCATCGGGTGTGCGTAGCCTTCACCGGGCGCCGCGGCGCTGAGAAATCCGATGCCGGCATGCTCTGTTGCGCCTGCGCCACGGGCGGACGGAGGACGCGCAGCATCGCCGTACTGGTGAGGAGCGCGATAAATTCTCGTCGCCGCATGAAACGCTCCTGCGTCGCATTTCCGCGGAAAACCGGCGCCTGCCCTCGGATCAAATCCGAGGGCAGGACATTTCCGGAAAATGCCTCTTCCGATCAGGCGAGGTCGAAGCGATCGGCGTTCATTACCTTGGTCCATGCCGCGACGAAGTCCTTTACGAACTTCTCCTTCGCGTCACCGAACGCATAGACTTCCGCAAGCGCCCGCAACTGCGAGTGCGAACCGAAGATCAGGTCGACGCGCGTGCCGGTCCACTTGACCGCATTCGTCTTGCGATCGCGGCCCTCATACGCGCCATCGGCGCCGGCCGGCTGCCACTGCGTGGCCATGTCGAGCAGGTTGACGAAGAAGTCGTTCGTCAGCGTCCCCGGCTTCGTCGTGAAGACGCCGTGCTTGGAGTTGCCGGCATTGGCGCCGAGCACGCGAAGCCCGCCGACTAGCACCGTCATCTCCGGCGCGGTGAGCGTCAGCAATTGCGCCCGGTCCACCAACGCCTCCTCAGGCATCATGAACTGCCGGCTGCCGCCGATATAATTGCGGAAGCCGTCAGCACGCGGTTCGAGCGGAGCAAAAGATTCGACGTCGGTCTGTTCGGCCGACGCGTCCATGCGCCCCGGCGTGAAGGGGACCTTCACGTCGATTCCGCCGTCCTTTGCGGCCTTCTCCACCGCGGCGGCGCCGCCGAGAACGATCAGATCGGCGAGCGACACTTTCTTGCCGAACTCTTTCTGGATCGCTTCGAGCTTCGCCAGGACGGTCTTGAGCTGGGCCGGTTGATTGACCGCCCAGTCTTTCTGGGGACTAAGACGAATGCGCGCGCCGTTCGCGCCGCCGCGCTTGTCGGAACCGCGGAAGGTCGAAGCCGACGCCCATGCGGTCGAGACGAGCTGTGAGACCGAGAGGCCAGAGGCGAGGATCTTGGCCTTCAGCGTTGCAATGTCCGCGTCGCCGATTAGCGGATGATTGACCGCCGGGATCGGGTCCTGCCAGATCAGCGTCTCCTTCGGCACCAGAGGGCCGAGGTAGCGCGCGATCGGGCCCATGTCGCGATGCGTGAGCTTGAACCAGGCGCGGGCAAATGCGTCGGCGAACTGGTCCGGATGCTCGAAGAAGCGCCGCGAGATTTTCTCGTAAGCCGGGTCCATCCGCAGCGAGAGGTCCGTGGTCAGCATGGTTGGCACATGCTTCTTCGACTTGTCGTGTGCGT
>CAVXWL010000002.1:0-57921 GCA_963765365.1 uncultured Alphaproteobacteria bacterium
CGCCCAGGCCGTCGCGGTCGCGCAGCAGTACGGCGTGACGACCATGTTCACCCTCTCCGGGGTGGGCACGTGTTCCCGCTTCACGACGGGGCGGTCAAGGCCGACCCGCCGGTGCGCCTGGTGGACGTGCGGCACGCAGCAGACCGCCGGGTTCGCCGCGGAAGGTCTCGCACGCCTCACCAATAACCCCCGCGCTGCCGTGGGCCACGGCCTGCCGCGCAGAGATGGCAGCGTGAAGGTGTACCAGGTCTACCTGACCGAAGAGGGCAAGAAGTTCTTCACGCAAACAAGAATTTCTTCACCCAAATATGTGTAGGCCGCGGAAAACGAGAACCGATTTTAAGGGAAGCGAACGGCGCCGCGCGGGGCAAATCGGAGCAGGCGCGTCCAATGAGAGAGGCGAGTGAACGCGCCAACATATCGCCGCCAGTTAATTTCCATTGCGCGCGTCACATTTACGCATTGCACCCAATCATGAGCGACACCGCGCCAACCGTCGTCGCGAGAAATCTCGGACGCGCGGATACGCGGATGATTGAGCGGCACTACGGCATTTCGCGCCATCCCACGTGGGGCAGCAATCCGTGATACCGCGCCGCAGTTTGGCTTCAAAGCCAATCGCAAGGACTTCAGTGTTGGCTGGTCGGCCGGGCCCGTCGACAGTGAATCGGCATCCCGCTCGCTGCCAAGCACGTTTTGGGCCCAAACCTACGCCGCAGCGTCGTCAACTAATCAAAAAGGAAAGCGTGTTTAGCTGCACCGTGAATGGGGGACTTAGGGGATTGGAAAGTACCTAGACCGGCTGGCGTCTGTAGTCATCATCGCAGGGATGCTGTGTGAACTTTACGCCACTTTCGTCGGGTTCCATTAATCGGGTTTCCCCAACGCCCGAGCAAACTGCATCCTGGTCACAAGTAACTTGCGGCCATTTACGGCACCCTAAATGGCAATTGTTTTTCGAGTAGTGGCTTTTCAGCAACAGTCTTCTAGTCTTACTGCGTCATGAACGATTTTGCTGCGGGCATCTCTGGATTTGAGCTGCGCAGCAGGGGCATCGCGACAGCGTCCTGACCAGTGCAACGATTAATCGCCGGCGCATGGTGGCGATCGAATTCGGGATATGGCGTTCAGGCCGCAAGGGCGGAACCTCTGGGTCGATAGCCGTCGGGTACGGCAGGTTGCGGGAACTGCGTGGTGGAACGAGGTCCACAGGGGGGGATCGTCTCCCTCTCGGAGATCAGGAACCCGTAGGCTGCGATGCACAGCGTGGCGTGGTGATGGAAGCCGCGCCATCCGCGCCCTTCGAAATGCCCGAGCCCGACCTCCTGCTTGAGCTCCTGATAGTCGCGCTCGATGCGCCAGCGCAACTTGGTCCTGTCCACCAGCGAACGGAAGGAGATATCTTGCGGAAGTGTTGAGAGCCAGTATTTGCTCGGCGCGGCTTCGCCCTTTGGCCACTCGATCAGCAACCACTCTTCCGGCCGGCTGTCGGTGAGATTGTAGTCGCGATGCGCGACACGAACACGCACGCGCGCAAAGCGCGAGGACAGGCGCTCGGCCGTACCTTCTCGCCATTCGATCCTGCGCCAGGCGCGCTTAGGCAAGCCGAGCGCGAGTTGCTTGACCGAGATCGGTTGATGCTCGTCGTCGCGACGAATGAGCTTCGGCGGTCGGCCGCGGCCCGACCATTTTTTAGGTGGCAGCGGCCCCGTGCCCGATGTCCACACAGAGGTGTTCGGCAGAATGCCGGCCACATAGCGCAATCCGAGCGCACCAACGCCGGTGCGCAGGTCTGTGTTGCAGCCATAACCCGCGTCCATCAGCACCACGCCACGTGGAAGCCCGGCCTCGCAGGCCGCCTCGATCTGCTCCAGCGCGATCTCGGGCTTGGTCTTGAAGCGGACATCCTCAGGCACGACCGTCTTGCGCCGCCGTTTGCTGTCCGCCGCCCAGTCTTGCGGCAGATACAGACGGTAGGCCACCGGCAGGCTGGCGTGGTGATTGGCTAGCGACAGCGACACCGCGACCTGGCAGTTGTCCTGCTTGCCGAGCTGGCCGCAATATTGCCGTGTCACGCCAACCGAGTGCTCGCCCTTCTTCGGAAAGCCGGTGTCGTCAATGATCCACGCTTCGATCGGCCCCTGATGCTCAATCGCCGGCAGCACCATCTCGCCCACCTTGGCCAGAACCTTCTCATCCGACCAGGCCGCGTTGCCGACGAAATGCAGCAGCGACTGATGTTGCGCTGCGGTCCGAGAAGGCGCCGTCATCGCCGCCATCGGCTCGACGCTCTTGCGCTCGCACGGCATCATCAGGCCCAGGCAATAATCTCGCAACGGGCTGGCACGGTCCGCGTGACCAATCACGCTCACAAGCCCCTCGACATAAGTCATAAACCGCGATTCACTGTCGCCAACTGCTCGCAGATCCATATCAGCCTCCATCTGCTGATGATTGAATCTCTCCGCTTACCTGAATCGGATCGCGTGTCGGCCGCGACTTTCTGACTCAGTAAGACTAGTGGACAAGTCGGTAAACTGACCTCAATGACTCAACCGAACAATCCGGGAGCCTTCCGATGAAGCGCATCGTAATGACAGCCATTCTATCAATCATCGCTGCGGCCCCCACGCTAGCTGCCGATCTTCCACAGCCTATGCCTCCTCCGCAGGCTCCGGCAGCTTACATGCCAGTCGCTCCCGTTTATAATTGGGGCGGCATCTACGTTGGCATCAACGGCGGTTATGGCTTCGGAAACAGCGACTGGAGCGGGGCCGGTCTGTCAAGCGGCAACTTCAGCACGTCTGGGGGTCTCGTCGGCGGCACGGTAGGCGCCAACTTCCAGACCGACGCGTGGGTGTTCGGCGTGGAGACCGATATCGATTGGACCGGTATTACGGGCAGCACCGGCAACTGCAGTGGGGCTCCGGGCGCAAATTGTCAAACATCGAACGATTGGTTGGGGACGACGCGTGCCCGAGTCGGTTATGCAGCCGACCGGGTCCTATTCTATGGCACAGGCGGCGCGGCCTATGGGAATGTGCAAGCGAATTTTGCCGGGGTTACAAGCTCCAGTACAGAAGTCGGTTGGACGGCTGGCGCTGGCGTAGAAGCCGCCTTTGCCGATAACTGGACGGCTAGGATAGAGTACCTCTACGTCGATCTTAGCAACGCGTCATGTGGCTCAGCTTGCGGAGGCGCCCCAGTCTCCGTTAGCTTTACACAGAGCTTGGTTCGGGCCGGCGTTGACTTTAAGTTCAGATAAGGCGCTAGACGCTGTCATTGTCAGTTGGCGGTGCGTGAATTTTGCATTTGCGATTTTGCAATTTGACTACGTTACGGACGGCCGGCAACGATAGTTTGTGAGACTGCCGCGCCTTGTCCTTGGTGGGGGCTACTACTGGGTAGCGGGCGTTACCGAGGTCTGGATGGAGTACATTAAGAATCGGGAGACGCCGGAACCAGACGACAATTTCAAGGTCACCTGAGTCCGCCGACTGGCGGATCCAATCTGGCTTTGGGCCGTAACCTGAGCCACCGCCTTTTAGGCGACGGAGTGTTTACGTCTAAAATTGTGTAAGTGGTTCCAATTTTTTTGGGCAAAATTGCGATCGCTAGCCAAACTCTGTACGGTCCGGACCCTGTCATTCCGTTCGCGCCAAAGCGGCAGCAAAAGCTCGTTTCAAGCTCCCATCCACTGGATACTGCCGGCCATGCTTTATTGGGTATGGTCCAACAGGCAGCAGGAATAGCTGAGGCACACGGCCAGGAGCTGCGAGACGTCACGGCTCAGTTTCGCGCCGCCGAGGACCAGATCAAGCAACTAGAACACGATGGCAGCTACTATCGGGACCGGGCGGAACGCGCCGAGAAATGGTTCCTGCAGATTTCGGCAGAGATTGAGCGAAGATTTTTTGGAGCGGGCGAAATTAGCGGTCAGCCGCAGACCCGACAGAACGTCTCTCGCGCTCTTGGGCTAACCGATCACCGTCCGTAGGCCAAAAAACCGAGGCTGGGCAGGGTGCCGGGAGGCGGCGTTAGGATAGGGCGTGGCCCAATCATAGCGCGGAGCGAGCCCCAAGCTGCGGCGCTCGGGGCGCAAATGACGAATGGAAAGGCGGCCTGCGGGACTGCGTCTTGGGGAGACCATGCGTAATTTTGATTTTCGTTGCGTCAGAGCGAAAGCCGAAAGCGAGCATTCGGCGAACCACGTGACGCCTTTCCCACTTAGTGCGTACTGATCTGCGTCAATTTACTCGCGCCTCCGACCAGCCAGAATTGATGTGCTGCTGGGGTCCCCTTCGCATTTGTCTCCCAGTAGCGACCCGCGACTTGGCTCCGGCGCCGCTGGAGCCTTTTTGTCCCCTAAGCCGCCGCGCGCTCCCGTTCTAAGCGTTCCAAAATCTCGCGAAGCTCGGCTGTTTGCAGCCAACTATCGGCAATTGCAAGCCAACTTTGCTTGTCATCCTCGTTGAGAGCGGCTTTCGCCTTCCATTGGCATTCCGCGGCACGAGCGCGATGCAGGCTGAACTCAGACATATCGGAACCTCTACGCATTACACAGCGACGAAAAAAAGCCCCGGCGTTGAGGTTGAGGATGGGCTGTCGCCGGGGCTTCCCCGTTCGAGTACGGCCGACACTGACGCAAAAGGACCGGCCAAGACCATTTTGCGGTCAAAACCACACTGAACCGTTAAGCGACGTAACGGCGCGCTGCCAGCGAACTAATGGCCTGCTCATCACGCTATCGAACGTGCCTTTGTCGATCAGGGATATCGCGACTACGATGCCGCCGATACGCACCGGCTCTTCATTTCCGGCCATAAGCGCGGCTTGTTCGCCGTCCTCAAACACCGACTGCGACACCCGCTCCGCCATTGAGGCCGTGATCGGCCATCTGAAGTTCGATGGCCATCTCGGCCGCTGCAATCTCGAGGGAGCCGCCGGCCGATGCCGCTCGCGCCATCCTCAGCGCCATCGGCTACAACTTCAGACGCATCCCCGCTGGCTCCGCTCGCTTTTGCACGAAATCCAGAAAGACCTACTTGACGACTTCCCGATCCAAGCCGCGCTCAATCTGGCTTCTTTACGGGCGACTTGTCAAAGGTGGTGGAACTGGCGGTCTAGCAGAATGCCTCATATGGGTCGGAGGCTTCCTGCGACATTGCTATTTAGACCACACTGCGACAGAGACCGAGATAGTCGTCGCGATCTTTTGAACCGACCATTTATTTTCACCGACCGGTACAATGGTGAAGCAATTCGATTGGGCATGTTCCCAGCTCGTGCAAAAGCCCTTCGCATTCCCGGATCGGAGAATACGATGTCGTGGCAATTGCGGAGTTTCCGGATAATGCCGCTGCCGCCGCTTTCGCGCTGGGCACCGCGTCGAAGGGAGCCGTCTCGAAATTCCACACTACGGTCCTGCTGACCGCTGCCGAGGGGTTGCGGGGGATGAGAAAAGCGCAACAAATTGATTACGCGCCACCGGTTATGTGAGCCGCGAGATGGACGTACGACGGGTGCTAATGTACCAACTTGGCCAGCGTCTGATCTAACGGCGGCACAAGCTGTGCAGCGACGACGAAAGCCCCGTCGCACTTTTGTGCATGGGGTTTTTAGTTTTCAGCCACGATCACCCGATCCGCGATCAAAGCAGGCGCGATTCAAGTGCCATTAGCGCGGATTAAGCAGCCCAAGCTCCGCCGAACCGTTGTGAGTATGGTTGAAGACCTGGCAGGCGGTCGAAACTAGGACGTTTGACCATTGCCGCCGTCGATGATTTCTCTGCCGCTCGACCAAGTGCGGCTCAATCAAGTTATGGTGGGCACTTTAATCGCTCCCGCAGCCGCTTTCATATACGCCTCGCCGAGGTTCTTTGCCTGATCGGCAAATAGGCTCAATTGCGTCTGCATAAAAGCAGTCTGAATTCGAATGACGTCTTGGAAAGATTTGGCTTGGCCAAGTTTCTGCACATGGTCTTGCGCCGCAGCGATGTTTTGCTCGGTGAAGCTTTTCAATTTTTCACCAAACTCCGTATTAGCCCATGGCGTAGCAGACATGGTCTGCTGAATAAGATTGAAGTAGGTGTCCATTGCCCCTTGGGTCTGCTTGCCAGCCTGCTTCATGCTTTGTTCGAAAGCTTCCTCTGTCTTTGCGTTCAAGTCTTCCAAAGTTCTGGAGTTTTTTGCCATTCTCGTCTCCCTACTGTGGCCGAACCACCCTGTCGGTAAGCTGGGCACCCGGTCACCAGACCGCAAGGGGCCACGAGAGCTGGCAGTTCAAGCGGACATCCCGCGGGCTTGGCGAATTCGGCACCATTGAGCTTGCCGTGGCAGGTCCAAGCGGACATGCGAACTCACCTCATCCATCGTCCCGCGAGGGACAACATTCCACCGCGCGGTGGAGCTTGAGTAAGGAGCGTGGCAGAGCGAGTTTCGTTGCCTTGGCGAGATCGACGATCTCGGGGATATTAACGAGGTAATTGCAGAAAAAAGCGACAACGTCCGGCTGCCACTCTTTCACCGTTCGGTGATACTCGGTGTGGCTCTCGACCTGCAATTCGGTCAGACGAGTAGAATGTCCGGCGCACCGCGCCGCTTGCGCCACCAGTTCAAGACCTAACGGCTCGGCGCAAGAATACATTCGTGTAGAGCAACGGGCCGGGATGAACGAAGAGCACCCTCATGAGGACCTGCGAAGCCTGACACCCGGCAAACTCTCAGAACCGCCCCAGGGGGAGTCCGGTTTGGGTCGCTCGTCGCCAAAAAAAAGACGTCGGCGCTTACTCCTTTTTGGAGCATTGATCGGGGGCTCCAAAATGGAATCGATGCCGCCGGATTCGCCCAACCAGGGATCTGTTGGAATACCGGCTAAGTGTTGGCCGAAGACGATGAATAGGGCTGTAGCAATTCGCGGTATTCCGCAGGATTACTGAATCTCGGAGTTTGGACCAAATGTGCGGATGCTGGTCAATCGGTTTCGCAGGGCGTCGTGAGCACGCTGTGTGGGGCGGTAGCATTGCGCCGCTTCAATTCCTTTAAGAGCTTTTCCGCTTCTTCGTCGAGCCCTATCCACCGTAATTTTCGAACGAGGTTGACCAGTTCGTTCGACGGCCTCCGAGTTGACGGGGCATCGGGAGGATCTTGTCGAAGCGGTATCTTCATTGGCGCTATCAGACTTTTGTCAAACAAGCAGCATCACGAGCAATCCCGTAGATGCGACGCCGAGGAGAAGCAACGACCAGTCTCCCACGTCGAGGCAAAAAAACCAACTCGCGGCCGTGTTCGGCGCCAACATGCTTCTATCATAGCTTTCGATAAAGAAAATCAGTCCACTGTTTGATGCGAGATACTGTGCGGGCAGCATCGGTTTTGTATTCGTCTAGACACTGTTTTGAACAAAAGCGTCTTTGCGCTGATCGGTGCCGGATCAGTCCAAACCGCCCGTTGCATTGATGGCAGCGCGCATGCCGGCCTTGGTGCGTTGCAAGGCGCCGGGAAACATCTTCCTGCTTTCCGTTGGGTTGGTTCATCGCTGGCTCACTGTGCACCGAGTGCAATCAATATTCGAAGTCGCCCAAGTTGCAATTCATCTGTTCTTAAATCGTCGCAAAATTGGTCATCAACCTTACGCAACATGGTTACGAGACGGCGAGAGAATCTGAGCGATGCGCAAAGTGTCGCTCGCACCCCACATAACATTCAGAACCCTCAAAGATGCAGACCCACGCATCTTCGGCGAAGCGCTCATGCATCAGTGGCAGCGTGGACAGTACGTCTCGCTGGAGAAAACAGGGCCAGCGGAGAAAGTTGCAGAGGCGAGGTGCCTTCCCATCTATGACGTCACCGCATCGGTTGCGCCCGGTCCTCCGACCGAGCGCATTTTGACAGCCCACCCGACGCTCGATGCCGACAACATCAATCTTGCCGCCATCTACGCCGAATCAAATCCGGCGCGAGGTCGCCTTCGATCAAGCGACGAGCTTTCCAAGGAGGCCAAAGTCGTTGTCGATCGGCGGGTCCCTCGTCGGCGGAAGAGGAGATGAAGTTTTTGGTCGACGAGTGCCTGAGTCCAGACATCACGAAACTGGCTCACGCCGCGGCTATGGTCATTCGTCTCATGTTGTTTGGCTCGGACGCGCTGAAGCCCCCCGATCCTTGAGAACGACTGGACGTTCGTCACCAAAAACTCGGTGGATTTTCGCGGCCCCAATGAAGGCTCAAAGGGCCAATACGCTGATATCGCAACTCATGCGGGGCTGATTTGCCTCAATGGCCCACCGAGTATGGACCTTGATACGCGACTCGAGCTATTCGAACAGGCCTTTGAGGAACTGAGTGCTGATCCTGATCTGGTGAACCAGGTTCTGGAGATTACATGGGATGACGATGCCTAGCGCGTCCGGCGCTATCGGCTTCCAGTCGAATGGCTGTTGCGACCTGACGCCGATTATCTGCGCATCGATTACAGCAAACTCAATTATCGGGCGAAAGGCCACAAGGGATTTGTCAGGGTCGCCGCGCCGAGGGGTTTTAAATCCGCACGGCGGGGGACGTTTTGTCTCCTGTGTACGGCCCCGTTGTCGCCATTGCGGATGCGATGCCGACGATTTCATAGTCTGGTCGAACATGGATGATTCTTCCATCCAAGCGCCAAGCCGTGACCCGCCACCGGATCGGCGTCGATCGGCAATCGCAAAGATCGAGGGTCGAGATGCACGACAAAGAGGCCGCTGAAAGCAGGTCTCCTCGGAAGGCCAAAGGCTCATCAGGGCGACGGAAGCCGGCTCACGGCCGCAAGGCCAAGTCCGTCCTCGAACGGGCTCTGGTACAGGGCTGGAAGACCAGCGACCAGGACGAAATCACCCTGCGGCGTTGGCGGGGCCGCACGGAAATCCTCGATGTCGTGGCGAATGACCGCGAAACGGGCTTCTTTGGCCTGTTCCGGGCGCGCTCGGCCAGTGGTGTCAGCTACGAGGTGGAAGTTAGAAGTCTCGACCGGCCGACGAATTCCTGCGGTTGCATCGACCATAGGGTGAATGGTCTGGGTACGTGCAAGCATATCGAGGGCGTTCTGGCTGCGATCCAGCGCGGGAGGACCCGGGCCTTTCGAGCGGCGGCAAAACTCGGAAACCCGAAGATCGAGGTGTTTCTCGATCGGTGCGCGGCCTCGACACCAGCGATCGAATGGCCTTCGCAGGGCAACCTAACCGCGTTGGCGCCCGCTCGCCAATGGCTCAAGCCCTGGCTTCAAGGTGACGGATCGCTGTCGAAGGAGCCGGACCGGATCGGGAATCTGCTCGAGGCTTGGCCGAAAGCGCCCGAGGCGGTCACGGCGGCATTACGTGTGTCCCGGCATTTCGGGCCCTGGGTGGAACACGCGCGTAGCGAATTGAAGCGCCGGACGGCGCGCGCGGAGTTCGAAGCCGATCTTGCCGCCGGGCGAGACACGATCGACGTGCTCGCTTTCCCGCTGCTTCCCTACCAGCGGCTCGGCGCGATGCACCTCGCCTTCGGTGAGCGGGCGCTGCTCGCCGACGACATGGGTCTGGGCAAAACGATCCAGGCCATTGCCGCTTGCGAACTTCTGGCGCGACGCAAGGGAATCAAGCGGGTTCTCGTCGTCTGCCCCGCCTCGCTCAAAGCGGAATGGGAAGAACAGATCGCGCGATTCAGCGAACGCTCGATCAGGCTGGTTTACGGTCCGCGTGCCCAGCGCCTTGCCGCATTTGGCGACCCGGCCTTCTTCACCATCGTCAATTACGAACAGGTGGTCAGCGACGCGAACGAAATCAACTCGCTGCTCAAGCCGGACGTCGTCGTGCTGGACGAGGCCCAGCGCATCAAGAACTGGCAGACAAAGACGGCGAGACGGGTCAAATCGCTGCGTGCGCCCCACGCCTTTGTCCTGACCGGAACCCCCGTCGAAAATCGCATCGACGAACTCTATTCGATTGTCCAGTACCTCGACCCTGAGATTCTTCGGGCCGCTGTTCCGCTTCAATCGTGATTTCTATGAACTCGACGACCGCGGCCGGCCGGTCGATTACAAGAACCTCGCCAATTTGCGCGCGCGAATAAGCCCGGTGATGTTGCGTCGCCGGAAGGCGGAGGTCGAAAAGGAACTCCCCGGCCGAACCGTTAAGAATTACTTCGTTGCCATGGCCGAGGAGCAGAAGTCGCGTTACGAAGATTATCGGATGCCGGCGGCGCAATTGATCGCGCAGGCCCAAAGGCGTCCGTTGCGGAAGCAGGAATTCGAGCGCCTTCAGATGCTGCTCGCATGCATGCGCATGACCTGCGATACGCCCGCGATCCTCGATCCCACTTGCCGCATCAGCCCCAAACTGGAGGAGCTGGAGGGCGTTCTCGAAGACATCCTGGCCGAGGAGGGCCGTAAGGTCATCGTCTTCTCCGAGTGGGAACGGATGTTGACGATGGTGCGGGAACTCGCCGGAGAAATGGGCTTCGAAACCGCGTGGCACACCGGTTCGGTGCCGCAGGGTCGCCGACGCGCGGAAATCAGTCGGTTCAAACAGGATCCCAATTGCCGATTGTTTCTTTCGACCGACAGCGGCAGTGCCGGGTTGAATCTGCAGGTCGCGAGCGCCGTGGTAAACATCGATCTGCCCTGGAATCCGGCCAAGCTCGAACAACGCATCGCCCGCGCATGGCGCAAGAACCAGACCCGTTCGGTTTCCGTTATCAATCTGGTAACCGAGGGGAGCATCGAGCATTCGATCCTTCATCTGCTCGGTCAGAAGCAGGCGCTCGCCGATGGCGTTCTCGACGGCGACGGCGATCTGAGCGCCCTCAAGATGCCCTCGGGCCGGGGTGCTTTCATCGAGCGAATGCAGGCCGTGATGGCCGAGCCCAAACGCTCGATGCCGCCCGTTCTGTCTCCAGAAAATGGTTTTGTCGCCGATCTCGTCTGCCGTCTGGGTGAAAATGCGTTGCTGGTTGAAGCGCGCGAGGGCCTCGATGGGCGTTCGAGCCTGCTGGCCGTGCTCGACCTCGACCGAGACGCGCTAGCCGCCGAAATCGAGCGCGGCTCCGGCGCCCTTGAGGTGGAGTTCGTCGACAAGGCGGCGTGGTTGGCCATGCAGCGGCTTGCCGCCACCGGCATGTTGCGCTTCACGCATCAGGCGCGAATGCTGCATCGCTCGCCCGCCTTGCCGCCGGGAGGCGCCGAACTCATGCCCAATGACGGGCGTGGCGTGGCGGCGATGGCAGAAGCCGATCGTTTGCTGAAAATGGCCAAAGTGCTGGCCGCTGGCGGCTTCGCAGAGGAAGCGCCTCAGCTCCTCGCTAAATCCTTGCGGGGTATGGCTGTCGCGCTGGCCGCGAAACGCGCCGCGACGCCGGCGGCTTTTAGGGCAGACGGCGATATTCGCCGCCTGATCGACGAGGCAGCGTTGCCGGCTGAGGCGTTGACGATCCTCGACGCGGCAAACGGCGCCGGCATGCCTAGAACCGCGAGCGCCGTCGAACCGCTGATCGCCGCGACGGCGCGAATTCTGGCGACCATCATGAGAAACGAACCGGGCCTCCACGTGCGGTCGAGCGTGTAGATGCTGTTCGCCCATAGGCGTTCGAGCCATTGGGCAGCGGCGTTATCCGTTGAAACAGGAGGCGGAAACGTTGCAGGTTTTGAGGACGATGGAATGACACACGAGCCATTACTCTTCGCGATCGCACGGCCCAACAGCCGGTTCATGTCGTATGTCGCGCCCCTTCAACGTCTCGGTGCCCTGGGTGGGGGCTGATCGACACGGGCGTTTCGTTCGAAGCGGGACGAATTTCATATTGTTATTTGAGCAACATAGGCGTTCCCAGTTTTATTATGACTGGCGCGCCACCTTGCACTTTTCTGCAATCGCGGAATTCGGCCATTTCGGCTGGCAAAACGATGTTGCGGCAGTACCGATCTCTGGCCGCCCGTCGATGGACCATGAGGCCAATTAGCTCCGGATGCGACGCCGCCGCTGCGCTTCATCGGCGTAAGCTGGAATCGGCTCTGAACGTCAGCCGGATTTGAGTTTTTCCTCAGCGTATAGGGACAGTTCGATCATGCGTTCGAGCAGCTGATCGGCAGGTAGGCCCGCAAAATTCTTGAGCACCAGCTCTTTTACATACAACCGCACCAGATAGCGCAGCTGCAAGGCGCGATTGCGTGTGGCAAACACAAAGTCGCGGTGACCGCTGTTGACCAAAATAATATTGCGCGCAGTATCGAAGCGACAACGCCACAGTTCCCCGGCGGCCCGTTCGAAGGTGTAGCCCGGCAACCCTCGCGTTGTAATCACGGCCGAGCTCATCGCGGCCTCGAGGCTATCGGTGAGCGTTACAAGGGCCTCAGCACTACAGGCAGTCAGCCGTTGAACGACCGTAACCCGCAGCCGCGCAAGGCCGGGAGTGGTGGGCGCCCGATATTCGACTTCCTGGTCGCAGTCGCCCCGAAGCGACCCGTCGCCTTCGAGAATCTCCCAGTTGAATCGGAGGTCCTCGTGAACACGCCGCCGCGATCGATCGCGCGGCAGCGCTGTGAAATTACGCGTCTCGTTGAGCGGCGTGGTACTCGCAGCGGGGGAGACTACGACGCTATAGAGCGGCCCCGCGTATTCGAAGAACTGGCGTTGCGGGGCATCGGCGGGCGCCGGCTCAACCGGTCCCGGTGCCGGGGCCTCGACCTGCGAGGTGCCCATCGTACCGCCACCATTCGGTTTGCCGGCGCCACTTTCCCGGCGCGCGCCACCCTGGACGTCGAACCAGTCGTACTCCTCGCGCGGCAGCGCAAGCAGGGCCTCGTGAAAGGCTCGTTGGATTGCCCGCATGGATTGCTGACTCGCTTGCTCTTTTTCGGCGCGCTCCTGCTCTTCGATCAATCCCTTGACGTGAGCCTCCATGGGCTCGAGTGCCACGCCCAGGGCGGCGTAGCGCTCGTCCTGAATGATTCCATTGCGGGTACCGGGGGTGAGACTCAGGAATGGCGCATCAATCAGACCTTGAAGGTAACGCGATGACCATGGCGCATGATTGAGATCCGGTAGGCTTGCTAAGTCTTCTATGACGCGGGTGCCGGACCGGGTCAGCGCCACCCGCGCGCTGTCGACCGGTTGCGCCAGGTACAACTCCGCATATGCGTCCCCGTAGGGTGTGCGTATGAGCGGGAGCTGGTGCAGCAATCGTCCCTCGAACTGGCGGGGCTCGACTTGGTATTGCTTGCGCGCGAGCTTGTCGATGACTGTTACGCGCACGTGCGCATCCCTGATCCGGTCCCGCAGTTCCGAGGCCAGGTACCACTGGATCTTCTCACCGCTTAAAGTACGAACGCCATCAAGCAGCGGACTGATCCTTAGCTCGGTGCCTTTGTCGGCAATCAGGACGCGCCGCGGATTAACGTCATAACGCGGATCGCCCTTGCGCATAGTCATTTGGTACGTGCGCTGGTCCGCTCCGGTGGAGGTCATCGCCAAGGTGCCGCCGACGGTCCAGAAACCGAGCAGTCCGATGCCAAACTCTCCTTGCAGTCCCGCGCCGTTGCCGTCAGTTTTCAACCGCCGCTTGATCGAATCGCAAATGTGCGTCGCGACGTACTTGAAATCGGGTAGACCGTCGGCATCGCGCGGAACGCCGGTACCATCATCTTTGATCGCGAGGTAATGCCCACCGTGTTCACGACCACGGGTAATTGTGATCGTCCTGGCATTCGCGTCGATGCTGTTCTCGATAAACTCGGCAATGGCTTTGAGCGGGTTACTCTGCGAGAGCGCAATGATGCGGATCGCGTTCCAGTCATCCCCGATCTTGAGTTTGCCGCGCTCGTTGGGCTTAGCGTTCATGTGACCTTCATGCTGCGCGGGGCCAACGGCTGACGCCACCAAGCCGATTCGGCGACGATCCTGTATTCCGATGTTATTCGCCGCGGGCTCCGATGCACAATCGGCGTGGGGTCGAATTTGTCGACGTGTTTGGAACCAATGACTTTGCGGGGTCATATGCAAGCCGATTGGGGGGCACTTCTATCATTACTCACAGATATGGCTACCTCCACATTCAGCGCCGGTGCCACGACGTCGGCCGGAGATCTCAGAGTTATGCTGCAATTTCAATGATATAGGTGTTCATAGTTTTATTCTGACCGGTGCGCCAAATTTCCGCCACGCAGAACAAAACTGCGAACACCCGCATCGACCGTTTCGATCGCGTCAAATCAGGATGAGCAACCACGGGGTCGGCAGTTTGCCGGGCTTCGTCTTCAGTATGGGGGTCTTCTGAACTCCCGCCGCATCGCTGCATCGGTCAAATCCAAACAGGGCCGCTCTGCCGGCGCGCCACTCAAAACTGGCCAGGGCTCAAAGCGTTCTAGATAGACGAGTACAACCTCTGGCCCGGGCCCATGTCTTCGGCCACGCCTTTCTGGACCATGCTTTACTTTCGAGCCGCTTCCGATGTGTATTCTTGTGGTTCGGTATTGGGATTTCCTGGGGGAAGGCAGTTCACTCTCAGGCACACGAAATTGCGATCGCAAGATCTTGCATTGCTTGCCGAACTCGGCCGAACGACACGCGCTCCTGTTCGAGCCGTATCCCTTCCCCGAGGCGATTGCCCACGAGAGCAGTGAATAGCTCGCGTTCGTTCGGTTCGAGTCGCGTGAGCGTTCCACGAAACGGCGCGTCTTCATGAACCCACAATGCACGGTGCGCCAACAAGGTCTCGCGATCCATGAGCAACGAGCGAGCCGAAGGAAACGTGGCACGCAGTCGGTTCAACATGGCGAAGCCGTGGGTATCGATATCGCCCCAGTAATAGATTTCACGATCCCGCATCCAGAGGGCGGAGCTCAGCAAATCGAGGCCGTAGCCCAGACCGAATACGACCATGCCTTCCGCCACATTGGGGAATGCGAGCCCATTCACCTCGTTTTCGGTGATGAAAATGCGCCGTGCGGGTATAGCAAGGGATGCGAACTGGGCGGCTGGAGTGGCGACATCGAGCAGACCGCCGACGGAGAGGGATGGATCGAGCACGCGGAATCGAATGATCGGCGGCTTGCTTTTCAAGCCGTAACGCTGTTCGAACGTCTGTGCTACGCCTTCGGCTGGCGAGTCCAGGGATTTTTCGAATATCGCCGCCAGCAGCTCGGCCAACAATGGTTTGCGTGGTGTCGACGCCTTCGATATCGAGTTGACGAAGATAAACATCGGAATTTGGATGGTCGCGGAACCAGACGAGGACAGCCAGGATGAGCGGCCAATCCCGGGCCTGACTAAGGGCGACGAATGGCTTGCGGGCGAGCCATTCTGTCAGAACTGGAAAGCTGCGTTTGGTCGATTGGCGCAGCTGCTCGAATCGCGCCGCCTCCTTCTCCATTCCGATCAACTTCAGGGCGTCGGCCTCTGTCGGCACCGCTATTCGGTCGGGAATCTTGTTGCGGCCGAGTTGGCGATGGTTGATTTCGGTCCATTCGATGTCGTAGCCATATCCGCGGCGCGACCGCGCCCGGTCCTCCAGAGCGCGTATCCAATTGCGAACCTTCTCAAAATGCTCGCCATGGGTTCGGGTGTCGGGCCGTCGCAACCTCAACGCTAGCGGAAACAGCGGCTCACCAGTCATCCGCGCAGCAAGGATGCGGCCTTTGATCCAGACGCGCCGCACTTGCTCGGCGAGATCGTTCGGCGTCGTCCACTCCTGCATCGCAGTTACCCAGCACGGCGCATCTGCTCGGCGCGATATTCTTCGATAGTCAGATTGCGTAGCATGGAGCGGCTCCCATCGTCATTGTGCACGAAGCCAACCGACGCAATGTACGGCTCGATGACGTGGATCTTCTGCAACGGGGTGACAATGAGGAGTTGAAGACAGAGCCGACGGAACAGCTCGAGTCCGTACCGCGTCGAATTCGTCCGAGCCGCGGCCAAAGGCTTCGTCGATCTGCACGAAACGAAATGAACGGGATCGCGTCTCGCCCCATTCCAATCCGAACTGGTAGGCGAGGCTGGCAGCCAAGATGGTATAGGCGAGTTTTTCCTTTTGTCCGCCCGACTTGCCTCCGGAATCGGTGTAATGTTCGTGCTCGCGCTGGTCGTCGCGCCAGCGTTCGGACGCCGAAAAAACAAACCAGTTGCGCACGTCGGTGACTTTGCGGGTCCAGCGCTTGTCCAGATCGCTCGTGCCTTCGCGTCCGCGGAACCGGTCGATAATTCGCTTGACCTGCAGGAATTTCGCCTCGGAATACTCCAATTCCTCCGACCCCGTGAGCGCTCCCTCCGTACACGCGCGGAGATCCTGCTGGAAGTCGCGGATTTCAGGATCCACGCTCTGTTCGGGGTTGAGCTCGATGAGCGGTTCGGATTGTAGTCGATTTCGTGAAGTGACCCATTGATCTTTTCGATACGCTCCCGAATCGATTGCCGTTCGAGGTGGAGCTGGGACTGAAAGTTAGCAATTTCGCGAATGGTGTTCTCGTTCAACAACTCCTTGAAACGCGCTTCGAAGCGCGGCAGGCCGTCCGCCAACAAATCGACCAGCATCTTGCGGTATTCCGGGGCGGATTCCACGGAAACGTCGACCTCCTTCGTCTCCGAGGGATACGAGTCATTATAGGAACAGCCGCATCATCTCGGCGATTTCCTCGCGGCAAAAAATCAGGCGGGTATCGCCGCTGGCAGCATCGAACTCCACCAGCTTCTTTCGCAACAGCGCCAGGAGGAGACTGACTTGGTAGCCGAGCTGCCGGCGTGGAACAGACGAGGCAGCTCGGCCTCGCCCTTCCTGCGCGGGCCGCTGTCGCAAATAGGCGTAACCTTCAGCTTCGTCCACGACCAGTTCCAATCCCAGCACCGCGACGTGGTCTCGTATCCGTGCCTGCAATTCGAGCACCGACTGCCAGAGAGAAGGTTCTGCTTCGCGCTCGATCACCCCTTTCATAAGCGAAATCAGCACTAGCGAGAGCGGGTTCGGAACGGCCGTCGCCATCAAGTCAGGCCCTTTGGGTGGCGGCGGTCGCCGCCGGACGACAGAAGATGACGACAGAAGATGACGGCAGGAAGTGTTGCCTGCCGAGGCAATTCGGCGTCGTCGAGCCATGTCAGCGTCTGATGCAGGCTGTCGTCGATGATCGACGCATGGTCGTCAGCCGCGATGCTGAAATAGGCGATTATTTCGGCGAGCCCCTGCTCGATCGGATAGTGCTCGACGAGTTCGACTAGGGATATAGTGGAAGAGCGGGTCTGGAGCGACTGACGGATGCGTCTTGCCAGGCGCTCCTTGTCGACATGGACCTGTTCGTACAGAGCGTCGGCGAGCGCATCGGATATGCCCTCCAACGGGACTTCATTGATCTCCGGCTTCAACGGAGGGCTGAACAGCGGGCGGTCCATGGTAAGATCAACGTCCGGCGACGGCTCGTCGAGTGCGACCAGTGTACCGGTTGGCGGCGCGTCGCGGACGGCCAGCGCGCTGTGCTCGATTTCGCGAACGAGCTGCATGATCCTGCGATTGTCGAGCCACGCTTTGTCGTCGAGATATCGACGCAACTGCTCGGATAGGCGCGTTACGGTGCGCTGCGCCACTTCGCCCGCCTGCAGCCAGTCGTAATGTACGCGCAACATTCGACGGTCGGGCTCGAGTTCCTGCACTGGCCGCAGATCGAAGACCTTGATCAATAGCGAGCTCAACTCGTCCTGCCGGGCGGGCGACATAAGGAAATCCCAGAACGCCCGAAAGCTCTTTTCCTTGGTCGGGAATCGGCAATCGTATCGCGCTCGCCGAAGATTTCTTCCAGCAGCGTAGCCTTGCTGCCTTCCCACGTTGCGATGCGCTCGCGAACGGCCCGATCGAGATTGCGGAAGTTCTGCTCCACTTCCCGGAAGTCGGAGAGCAGCTCGCGCGCGGTGGTAACAATCTGAAGGTAGCGCTCCTGATCCGCGTGGCGTCGAGAAGGTAGTGGTGGCCCTCGCGGGTGCGCCGGATTTCGGCTTCTATGTCGGTTTTTCGCCGCTCGAGCTCCGCGATGCGAGCCCAAGGATCGGTCTCCGTGCCTTCGACCAACTGGCGAAGCAACTCGATGGCCGTCATCAGGCGTGATTCCGTTTGACAAATCGCCGTTGCTCCAGGCTTGCCAACCAGTCGATCGCTCTTTCCGTGGCGGGGGTGAGGTCGAAGTGGGGCTCGCCGCTGTCGGCGGGATAGTATTTGCGAAGCCACGCGTGTTCATCGGAAACCCAGGCATCGAGGTAGTGCTTGGCCGGACGCGGAAACGCGCCATCGTCCAGTTCGGAACGCAACGCATAAAGGTAATCGTCCAAGCGGGACGTGACGTCCGGCTCGGCCATTGTCCGGATGTTTGGCTCGATAAATGTCTCGAAAAGGAAACCGACGATCAGCGGAGCATGATCCGCGACGAGCAACCGCCATGCCGGATGCTTCTGCCGAAGCGCTACAAGATAATGATAGTGCATGGCAATCTGGCCTTACCGCGCAGATGTTCGGGTGCACACCTTTCGCAATCAGCAGGGCCTTGCGCGCACCGGCGCTTCGCTGATCTGGTTGGGCGCGACCAACTCTCCCGGCATAGTTGCATGATTCCACCCGTTTAGGCACCCACGTGCTTTGAGACGGTTGACCGCTTGCCTGGTGTATGTCAATGTCATACAAGCATCGACCTCTGAATGGTCATTCCGCTATGTCGTCTTTGGTGTTGAGCGTCCGATTGAGCGAGGAGGAACGCGCGCTGTTGGAAACTGCGTCCTCGCAGGCGCGGACCAATGTGAGCGATTTCGTGCGGCGCAAGGCGCTCGAAGCCGCCGAGATAGATGTGCTGGATCGGCGGATTGTTGTGATTCCCGCGACGGATTGGGAGCGGTTCGAGGCTTGGGCAGCGAAGCCGGCGCGCAAGATCGCGCCGCTCAATGAACTCGCCCGCAGGCCTCCGACGTGGCGCAAGTAATTGCGCAAGTAACGCCGCCGCGACCATTGTCGGAAGACGACGAACGCAGTCAATTCGATTGTGGGCGGAAATCACTCAATGCTTGGTTCCGACGCCACGCTTGGCACAATCACGTCTCAGGCATTTCCCGCACAAGCGTTATATGCGATGCCGGCACGGGATCGATCGTAGGGTATGTAACCTTGACCGCTGCCCAAATTGAGCGCGAATATCTTGCCAAGGCGCACCAACGCAACAAGCCCGACCCGGTGCCGGCAACGTTGCTGGGGCAGCTGGCAGCACACAAAACGTATCAGGGTCAAGGCCACGCGCGCTCGCTACTGCTGTTCGCACTGACGGCAGCGTTGCGTTCTTCTCGCGAGGTCGGGAGCTTCGGTGTGCTCACGCATCCAGTCGATGAGCAGGTTCGCCAATTCTACCGGCGATGGGGATTTGAAGAACTGCCCTTTGATCCGAAACGATCGATGATCGTACGCATGGTCGACCTTGAGAAGAGCAGCTTTGTTGCGTAGCTCCTTGCCGACCTGCCGTCAGCGACGCTCCTTGCCTTCAAAGAGTTCGAGCGCGTGTCATCACGAGCCCGGAGTGGCACCCGGATTCAGGCGCAACGGGAAGAGGCCACGCCGCTCGATCTGGCGCAGCGTTGTCAGGTTCACGCCAAATTGACAGCTCGTCATAGTTTGCGCTCATGATCCCGCGGCGGTCCAGGGCGCTCACCGCCATTCTGCCGCCGAGGGCGATTGCAAAGCGAAGCGGGAAAGGTCTGTGTCATTTTTTGGCTGGCGTTGACAAAAGGCCATGATCCCACCCTGGCCCCTGCAGCCCGGTCCCGTTTGCCGCCTGCGGCCCGCCAGATAATTAGGGGCGAGGTAAAACTTCATCTCGCTAGCCCCAGGGAGCTCACGCTTTAACGGAGATTAATATTATACAATAAATTCAATAACGTACGTGTTCGTAGTTTTATTCTGACCGGCGCGCCAGTTCGCAGCCATGTTCCGCAGCGGTTTTGCCATGCAGTTTGCCGCGGCAGCAAAGCAACACGCGCTGAATATTCAGAAAATTAGCGGGTATTAGTGCGGCGGGATGATTGCGCGCATCGTGCGGACGCGTCATCGTGACAAGGCGAAGTGACACGTCAATGTCGGGTGCTGGGAATGAGTGTATCGCCTCAGAATTATTTCGAAGCCGGTTTTCCCGGCGCCACGCAGACCGTGCGCGTTGCGAGTCTTGACGATGCCAAGGTGTTCGCGCGGCGCTGGGTGATCAGGGACAAAGATCCCGCGCTCAAGGCGCTGCTCAAGCACATCGAACGCGCCAACAGTTCGGCGACCGCCGACATCGCGATCGGACAGCTAAGGCAAGCGCTGGAACGGCGGGGATTGCTGGTCACGGCCGATCCGCCGTGCAGCGATGCCTCACGTAGCGGCGCCAAGTAGCGTCCGCAGCTCGCGAAAACTGATCAGCCGGCGCGCCGTTTCGTCCCACAGCACCAGGCGCACGCACGAGAAACTTTGGCCGAGCGTGAGCCGGCCGGTTTCGGCGAGACCCGGATGCTGGCGCAGCGCCAGCGGCAGCCGATAAAACGGTATGCGGCTGCATAGATGATGGACGTGGTGCAGACCGATATTGGCGGTGAACCAGCGCAGCACGAGCGGAAGATCGTAGTGTGAGCTGCCGTACAGCGCGGCCTCATGGATGTTCCAGGCTTTTTCGCGCGCCCAGAACGTTCGCTCGAACTGGTGCTGGACATAGAATAGCCAGACCCCGACCGACGCGCCGATCAGCATGATCGGCAGATGCACGAGGAGGAAGGCGCCGATGCCGACCGCCCAAATCGTGACGGCCGCGACCAGTGCGATGGCGAAGTTTGTCGCCATGGTGCTCAGCCAAGGCTGCCAGCCGCCGCGCATCAGCCCGACCGGCAGGCGGTGCTGCAGGAAAAACAGGTAAGCGGGGCCGAGACCGAACATCACCAGCGGATGGCGGTAGATGCGGTAGCGCAGCCGGCCCCAGCGCGACAGCGAGAGGTATTCGCTGACCGTCAGCGTGTCGATGTCGCCCATGCCGCGCCGGTCGAGATTGCCCGACGAGGCATGATGCGCGGCGTGCGTGCGCCGCCAGAAATCATAAGGCGTCAGCGTCAATACGCCGATCACGCGCCCGACCCAGTCATTGGCAAGCCGCTGCCGGAAGAATGCGCCGTGGCCGCAGTCATGCTGGATCATGAATAGCCGCACCAGCAATCCCGACGCCGGCACTGCAAGAAGCAGATAAAGGCCGTAGCCGATGTGCAGGGTAATCCACATCAGGATCCAAAGCGAAATCAGCGGCACGATCGTAATCAGGATCTCAAAGATGCTGCGCGCGTGATCGGGATTGCGGAAGCGCGCGAGATGCCGCGTTAAGCTGCGGGCGTCGGTGTCGGCGAAAGTGGCGTCAGCGTGGTGCTCCGCTGTGTTGTCGCTCAATATCGTCTCCGCTGTGATACGCGCTGTCGGCGAAGCAACAAAGCGGGCGGGCGCGCGATGCCGCCGGCTTGATCACGATCTTTGAACAGGAAGGCGCTCTTTGCCGTGTTGCGCCGTGTTGAACCACGCGTGGAGCGGGCGTCCTCTAAGAGCCCGCAAACAGTGTTAACCGCCAATGTGGCCCGGCGGCGATTTTACAGTGTACGATTTCGTACGTCCACTCGCGTCACTGACGCCGACGGCGTTTGGCGCCGATGGCAATATCACATTTCGTGCCTATATATAGGGCTCACCAGGGAATTATTTTGGCCTTTATTCGTTGATCTGGAGAGTGTTGGATGACAAACGCCCGCAGCAGTGCAGACACCGGCAGCGTTGGCGACGTTGTGACCCGGCCGGCGAAGGAATTCGATTACACGGCCGAGGCTGAGCTTTTTCCGACGCGAAAGCGGCTGGCGCGGCGGCAGCCGCTCGGTTACCGGCGCTTCGACCAGGCCGCTGAGGCCATCCGTTTCGCGATCGAAGATCTGGCTCCGGACCTTCTCGTCGGTGCTTATCTTGAAGTCGACGAACGGCGCTACAACAACGAGGACATTCGCCGCCTCTACGATCGGGCCGATTATCCGCTGCCGCGGTCCGGTGCAAAATCGTGACCGACCAACCGATCGACCTTGATCGGCATCGCGGCATGGCGGCGCAGAAAGCGACCAATCTTCGCCGCATCGTTTCTGAAGTGGAAGCCAACGAACAGGCCTTGCGCCGCCGCCAAGGCGAACTGGAAGCGCAACTGCTTGCGGCGCCGGCATCGAATTGGCCGGAAGCGGCAGAGAAGGCCCGCTATCTCCTCAATCTCTTCGCCGGCACGTTCGGCGCCCAGGACCCGCGCCGGCAGAAACTCATCGCCGCCGTCATTGCCGACTTCGAGCGGCTTGCCGGCGAAGTTGGCGAAGAGTGAGAATCAGGCTAAATCCGGATACTCAGGACAGCGAGGAGGATGCCATGGCCAAGGGTCAAATGAGAAGCAATCGCGAGAAGAAAAAGCCGAAGGCCGACAAGAACAAGAAAAAGGGCGGCCCGGCCGTCGCGTCGTTCACGGCCACTCCGGTCATCGGCAAAGGCGGCGGCAAGAAATAGGACATAGTCGCCGCGTGCCGTTTCCGGCGTCCCTTTGACGGTGAAGTTCGCATCGGGGGACGCAGCGGACACGTCTGAATTTCAGAACCAGTGTCCCGTCAGGGACGCGGAGGTTGCGCCATCGTCCTAAGGGAAAGGTTACGAATGGCGTGCGACAACGGTCCGCCGAACCATCGGCCAAAGGACCGCCTCCATGAGGAAGATCTTGCCGAATACGATGTTCACCGATCCGGAGCGCAGCCGGCTTACCATGCTTCGGTCATGGGTGCTCGACCATGAGGTCAGCGAGATCGAGATGAGCGAAAAGCAATTTTGGAATTTCGCGCAACTTCTGCCGATCGCCGAGAAACCGTGGACCACGTTCATGGGCCGGGCCATCTGCGTGCCGGACATGCCGCTCGAGGCGCAAAAGCATCTCGGCATTTTCGACAAGCGCACTCCCGGCGCCATATGACGCCGCGGCCCGCCGCATAAATTCAGAAATCCGCCGCCGCCAGCTCGTAGGAACCTCTGCGATCCCGTTTATACGCCTTCGTCGCCGCGTCGTAGATTCGCACCCGGTTGGCGTCGAAAGCCAGAAGCAAGCCCGCCTCGTCGCGCGGCACAGCCGGATCGAGCCGCTTAAGCGCGTCTTCGGTAACGAAGAACGACCACTCCATCGCGCTGTCATATCCCCAGAACCGAACGGCGCGCCGTGTTGGATCGAAAACGCGGCTTTGGTTTGGGAAATTGATCATCGGCGCTCAATCGAATTCGAAACTCAGGTTTGCCGCGAGGACAAGGTCGCTTTCCGAAACCACGCGCTCGTGCGCTTCGCTTTTGCTCTTGATCCGATATTGCGTATTGCCGTCCTCGGCCGGGCGCAGGCTGACGATCTGGTAAGTGCCCTTTGCCGCCGAACGAAAAGTCGAGGGGATCAGATCGACAGTTTGACCCACTTTGAACTTGTGCATGCCATCTGTCATTGCAGATGCTCCTTCTGCAGGTGCGGACTTACGCCATTCGCCGCCGATACGGTCTCCTCAATCGCCGGCTGCAAGCGCTTTTCGCATGAAGCCGGCGCGTCGCGCCTGAAAATCACCTATCCACCGGCCGCAAAGGCATGCAAGGTGCCGGTATGTCGAATTACCCGCCCCTGCATTCCATTGAGATCATATTCTATTCGGCCGCTTCGTTTCTCGCCGTGATGGGTGCCGCCTGGTTCTTTCTGAGATGACGCCGCGGCGGGCGATGGCGGGATCGCCCTCACCATATCAGTGCCGCCAGCACTGCTTCTCCCAGGACGACGACGACAATGAGTACGAGAGCGTATGATATGAGGTCGGGGCGTTTCACGCCGAGCTGACCGGTCATCGCCACAACCCGCAGCGTCCTGCCGTCGCATTCGTCACATTGTCCACGATTTTCGCATCTTTCACCCGCGGCACATCGTTGCCCTAACGCGGGATTGGCTCGCAGCGATCGGCAATGACACGCTCGTATCGCCGCATTGACTTCGGCTGGCGACCGCGGACCCAAGGACGGGTTGCAGCGGGCGCGTTGTACCGAAGAGCCCGAATGCCCTGCATCAGCACTTTGGGCGCAAAAACCATGCGCCCAATGGACGCCGAAGTCGAACACTATTTCGTTGCGGTCAAAATTCGCCGCTTTGTTCTTTGGCCGCGGAACGAGCATCAAATCCGCCGCGCCGTTGCCCGGCGCGATGCCGCGCCGCCGATTGCGGCGCAGAGCAGACGAAAAACGCCACGGAGCAATTCCGTGGCGGCATTTCGACGGAGTGCTTCAGAGATTGAAGTGGCGCCGTGCCGTCAGGCACGCGTCGTCTCCGGGCAAACACGCTTTGCAAACATCGGGTCTCACGGCATAGATCGTGCACGCCGCCGAGACGCCGATTTCTCCGAGGAGCGCTGAGCAACGATTGCCGTTACACCGCATGCGTCCGTGCGGGTCATCGACATAAGCACGGGGAATACGGTCGAGATCGGCATCGCTTTCCAGGGAGAACCGCGGCCAATCCGGTGAGTACGAGCAACATGCTCCACAGGTCTGGCACGCGGCTGCCGAAAGTTCGGCCGCTCGCGGCCTGATATCGGTACCGGTCACTTTACCTTAAGCTTGACCGCAGATTCTTTGCCCCGATTGCTCTCGATCTCATACTCGACGGTCTGGCCCTCGTTGAGCGAGCGCAATCCGGCCTGCTCGACGGCCGAGATGTGGACGAAAACGTCCTTACCGCCACCGCCGCCGGTCGGCTGAATGAACCCATAACCCTTCGTCGGATTGAACCACTTCACGGTACCTGTCGCCATTTCAGTCTCCAATATTGATGGCACAGGATACAGACCGCGCGCGGGCGCGGCAAGGCTCGCGGTGGCGGCCTCTCGCGCGACACCTCACAAACCATGGCGCCCCAGCAAATGCGCGATTCCATTGCGGTTTCAGTGTGGCGGAGTTTTAGACTCGAAGTGATACGCCGCATTGCGTGCCATATTGCGGTAATTTCAGAACCGACGCGCCGGCATTGTCGCCACCGGCCTGTCGATCATCGCTCTGCCGTTATGGTGATCGGCCCCTGCCGGTTTTCATGCGCAAACGGCGAGCTTCGTCTGGCATTTGGAGGCCTTGAGGCGCATAATGGCGGTCATGAGCGAGCCCTTTAATCAAACCGATTTTTCCGTGGTTGTTAAAAATCGGGCGCCGCCCCCGAAACCGTGGCGATGGGAGATTTATCGTGCCGGCCGGAAGTCTCCGATCGAATATTCGTCGGTCCACTACGAAACGATGACGGCCGCCAACCGCGCCGGCAAAGAGGCTCTCCGGCAGCTCCTGACTGAATTTCCCGTCTGACGACGGCAAGCGCCAAGCGACCGGGAGCACGAAGACCGACGCGGGCTGCTCCCAGCAGGATTGCTCTTTATCTGATTACCTCCTGTGGTCCGGGTTTTCTTCTACTGTGGCGCGGAGGTGACAGCAGCTACGCAGGTCGCCTGTTATGATCCTCTATTATTTTGGCGATCCTCCAAGCCTTTGCCCCACATGAGCGGAGTTCAAGCGTGCTGAGAACGATTGGCCTCGTCTCCATAATCATCGCCACTACCTTGGCTGGGATGTGTGGTGCGAACAGTGCGCCGGCGGATGCGCAGACATCCGGCCAAGTGTGGTCACTGCAAACTCCCTTTGGCATCTATTACGGCATCATTCCGCGCCAAGTCGTGGATTATCCGACCACGCGAGCCGGCGGAACCATCGTCGTCAGCACCAGTCAACGGCGGCTCTACCTCGTGCTCGGCGGCGGCAAGGCAATTCGTTACACCATTGCTGTTGGCATGGAGGGCTATGCCTGGTCGGGCGTCAGTACAGTGACAAATAAACGCGAATGGCCGGACTGGACGCCCACGCCGGGCGAACTCAAGCGATTTCCAACTCTGCCCCGGCACATGGGGGGCGGTCCGGATAATCCGCTGGGTGCACGCGCCCTCTATCTGGGCGATACGCTCTACCGTATTCACGGGACAAACGAGCCTTGGAAGCTTGGTGGCGGCGTATCCTCAGGCTGCATTCGCATGTCCAACGACGACATCATCGACCTGTATAATCGCGCCAAGATCGGCGCGACGGTCATCGTGCAGCGGTAAAAGCCGCGAGACTGCCCGGATCTTTCAGCGAGAAAATGCTGGCTTTTCGGCGCCCGAAGCACCATGTGGGTCCTACCCCATATTTGGCGCGCGCAATGGGACGGCTGCGTGAGTTCGGCCGGAGCGGTCCCGTTTGGCAGGAGCAATAACGTATGCAGGTACTCGTCCGTGACAATAACGTCGACCAGGCGCTTCGCGTCCTGAAGAAGAAAATGCAGCGGGAAGGCGTGTTTCGGGAAATGAAGCGGCGGCGCTTCTACGAGAAACCGTCGGAGAAGACGACCCGCGAAAAGGCGGAGTCGAATTCGTCGCGCTCGCAAACTCGCGCGCAAGCAGGCGGTGCGCGAAGGCCTGATTGCCGCGCCCAAGAAAAAGCCCGAATTACGCCAAGGCGCGATGGGGCCGAGGTCGCGCTCTGCCGCCTAAGGCGAACGTTCAGCCTGCGCAATCTCCAACGCCGGTCCATTGCCGGCATCGGGGAGCGCATCGAGCAGATTGCGAACCTGCGCAGAGTTCGGTGACGTCCGCGGCGAGGCGCCGTAACCGAGCACGTGAATTGTCGGATACGTCGTAGGAAACCATGGTGCGCCGGTTAAGCGCCAGCGCGTCGAGGAGACCGGCGTCGGGCTGCAGGTCCAGCGCGGAAAATAGCCGTGCCACTTCGCCGTTGAGGTCCGCAGTCAGCCCACTTTCGGTCGCCACACAGAAATCGGTGTGCCTCTGTGTCAACGATCTTTATCGCTAATTTCCCGCAACCGCCCGTGCTTGGCACCGTCTAGCCGTCATGATAGCCTTTTATCGCTCACTTACATTGAGCCAATGAATACGTTCACGCCGGTTCGATCGCCGGTCTGGTCAGCCAAATCAAGCCGGGCCAATCGAGCCGGACTAAATGAGACAGACTGAACGAGTCGGACTGCCCGAGTCAGACTTGGGGATGTCGAGAAAGGATACGCCATGGTGGATAAAGCGAGTGCTTCCGTGAGCCCTGAGCAGGATGAAGCCGTTGCCTCGACCTCGACCGAAGCGCGCGGCGACGTTGCGGCGAAGCTGGTCGATCGCTTCTCGATCTGGTCCGGCGTGGCCGGACTGATCCCGATACCGGTGGTCGATGTTCTCACCGTCGGCGGTGTCCAGATCCAGATGCTGCGCCGCCTTTCGCAGATCTATAGCGTGGAATTCAGTGAAAACCGCGGTAAAGCGCTGATCGCGGCGCTGGCCGGCACCATGATTCCGGCGACCAGCGGCATGGGCGCGGCAAGCGCCATGAAGGCGATCCCGGTCGTCAACATCCTTGCAGCCGGTTTCGTCATGCCGGTGCTGTCCGCCGGCGCCACCTACGCCATCGGCAGGGCCTTCATTCAACACTTTGAATCGGGCGGCACGCTGCTGGACTTCAATCCGCCGGACTATCGCGAATTCGTCAAGGCGCAGAAGCAGAAGTGGGACGCACGGCGCTCCAAGGGCGCCGACACCACGGCGGCGACGACGAGTTCGTGAGCCTAGCGGGCACCGCGCCGGTCAATAAGGCGCGGTTCGACCCCAACGTGACGATCAACGCCCGACGCGACCGAGCCCGGATCGAAGTCCCATGGCCGCAGCCATTCTCGCTTATGTAACCGTGTGCCTGCTTACCGGATTTGCCGGCACGCACCGTCGCATGGGGTTTTGGGGCACGTTCTTTCTCGCACTTTTCGTCACCCCCTTGGTGGTGCTCCCTGTGCTGTTCATCACCGGCCCATCGCGGCGAATCGAATGGCGTCGCCGCAACGTAGAGTAACTGTCGGCAAGCGCATCCGTCTTCAAGCCTTCGGCGGCGCGTGTTGAATGTAGACGGACGACGCGACCCCTAATGTCCTTCATCCAGCTCGTTCGCCGCGAAATGCACGGCTCGATGCCGAAGCTCCTGCTCATGTCAGGGGTCGGCGGCGTCAGCAACGCCTGTATCCTGGCGGCCATCAATAGCGGCGTGCAAGAGGCCGGCAGCGGACAAAAGCCGGGGCTGTGGGCGGCCTCGCTTTTCCTGGTTGCGCTGTTTCTGTTCATGAGATCGCAGCAATTCGTCACCATCACCGCTACCGCCGAGATCGAAGCCATCATCCACAAAATGCGCGTTCGCCTGATGGATTACATCAGGCGTTCGGAGCTGCTGGAACTGGAGCGGATCGGCCGCGCCCGCATCGTCGCCGCGGTCACCAGCGATACCGCGGTGCTGACGCAAGCCAGCAACATGCTCTGCTTCACCGTTCAGGGCGCGGTTCTGGTGTTCTTCGTCGGCCTCTACGTCGCCTATCTGTCGCTCGTCGCCTTCACTTTGACCTTCGTGATCGTGTTCGGCGCCGGCATGATCTTTCACTACAACAACAAGCGGCTGAGCGCGCAAAAGGGCGAGTCGGCGGCGTGGGAGCGCCGCCTGTTCGACCGGCTGATCGATTTCCTCGACGGCTTCAAGGAAGTGCGCCTCAACGCCGCGCGCAGCGAAGATCTGTACGACGACGCACTCGATGTGTCGAAGACCGCCGCCAACATCAAAATCCGCACCCAGGCCGAAACCTTCAAGATGATCGTGACGTCGCAGATCTCGATGTATGTTCTGCTCGGCGCGGTCGTGTTTGTGGCGCCGAATTTGAGCGACTCGCTCGGCGGCGCGTCCATCGCCAAGACGACGACGGCGCTGTTGTTCGTGGTCGGTGCCTGTTTCGGCCTGGTGCAATCGATCCCGATTCTGCTCAACGCCAATGCCGCAGCCGACCGCATCGTGCGCCTGGAAGAGGCTCTAGCGGGGACCGTCACCGCGACCGAGCCGCGCGCCATCACTGCGCCGAAACGCTTCGACCGCATCGAGATGCACGACATCGTCTTCCGCTATGTCGACAGGTTTTCCGACACCGCGTTTAAGATCGGGCCGATCGATTTCAGCCTGCGTTCCGGTGAGCTCGTCTTCATCACCGGCGGCAACGGATCGGGAAAATCGACGTTTCTGCGGGTGCTGTCCGGGCTCTATCCGCCGGATTCCGGCGATGTCACACTGGACGGCCGGCCGGTCAACGATCTCAATCGCGACGAATACCGCGGACTCATGTCGGCGATTTTCTTCGATTACCATCTGTTCCAGCGTCTCTACGGCATCCGCGACGCCGATCCGGCCGATATCGACCGCCTGCTCGAGAAGTTCCGGCTGTCCGACAAGACGGCGCTGGTCGACGGCGCGTTTCGCACGCTCGATCTGTCCGGCGGCCAGCGCCGCCGCCTCGCGCTCATCGTCAGTATGCTCGAAAAGCGTCCGATCATGATTCTTGACGAGTGGACGGCCGAGCAGGACCCCGAATTTCGCCGCAAATTCTATGATGAGCTGCTGCCGGAAATGCTGCAGGCCGGCGCCACCATCGTGGTGATCACGCACGACGACCGCTACCTCGATGAGCTGCACCTGCCCGCACGCAGGATCCGGATGGACGAAGGCCGTATTGTCGAAGAGCGGATAATGGGCTGATGATGGGGTTGGGTGTGGAGAACGGCTGATGGCGGGTTACCCAGAAACCCTCGACGATCTGCCGCCGCCGCGACGGCGGCGGGGATGGTGGCGCACGATCGGCCGCCACCTGCCGGGCATCTCCGTCATACTGATGATGGCGCTCCTCGTCGTCGTCGTGCTGTGGCCCTATGTCGTGATCACGGTGCCGAGCGGCAAAGTCGGCGTGCTGTGGAAGCGCTTCAACGGCATCGATATCTATTGCTGGTGCTGGGTCGGTCGCGGCACCGTGCTCGACCCGCGTGAACTGCGGGAAGAAGGCCTGCACGTCATCTGGCCCTGGGACCGGCTCTACCTCTACGATCTGCGGCTGCAGTCATCGACCCAGACCTACAACGCCATTTCCAAGGACGGCGTGAGCGTCGGTGCGGAAATCAGCGTGCGCTATCAGCTCTTGCACAATTCGGTCGCGGTGCTGCACAAATTCATCGGCCCGGATTACCTGACTTCAGTGATTGCCCCGGAAATCGGCAGCCAGGCGCGGCAGGTGATTTCGCAGTACACAGCCGAGCAGGTTTACACGTCGCGCGACACGATTCAGAAGCAAATCCGCGACGACGCGCAAAAAAGCCTCACCGCCAATCTCAACAAGCTGGTGCAGCCGGAGGCGATGGAGCAGCCGGACCCCAAACACTATAACGGCTTTCTGCAGGACTCGATCCAGATCCTTGACACGCTCGTATTGTCGATCGAATTGCCGCCCGAGATCGTGGAGGCGATCAATCGTCAGACTGAGCAGTACTACATGATCCAGGAATATAAATTCCGCGTGCAGCGCGAAGCCGAGGAATCGAAGCGCAAGCAGATCGAGGCGGACGGCATCGCCGCGTTCCAGAAGACGGTCAGTCAGGGTATTTCCGATTCGTATCTGCGCTGGCGCGGCATCGAGGCGACGATGCAGCTGGCGCAGTCTCCCAACACCAAGATCGTCATCATCGGCTCCGGCAAGGATGGACTGCCGATCATCCTCGGCAATGTCGACACGCCCTCAGGGCCTGGCGTAAAGCCGCCGGCGGGCGCGACCGGAGCTGCGCCCGGGCCCGGCGCGCCGCCAGCGAGCGCGCCGCCTGCCGCGGCGGTGACGCCGGGAGCGTCGCCACCGAACGCAACGCCGAATGGAAAACCGAACGGCGCGAAGCCGCCGGCGGGATCATCGGGCGCCGCAAGCCCGGCACAGCCGGATAAGACCGCAGCCGTAACACCGGCGGCCAATCCCGCGGGCGAAGAAGGACAGCCGGCGTCATCCGGCCCACTGACGTTGCCCGATGTTCAATCCATTCTTTCGCGAATCTCCGGCGTCTTGTTGCCTCCCGGATCGGGTGCAGGTTCCGAACCCGCGGCCAAGCCGAAATAGCGTGGAGCGATCGCCAGGTGAGGATCGCCAAATGAGGACTGCCAAATGAGGATCGCAACGTGAGCGACGGGACGAATGCGGGCCGCTCGGCCGGTCCTCGACGGCGTCTGTTGCGAATCGATGATATTCGCTTGGTCATAATCGTCGCTTTGGTCATTGCGCTGGTCTGTGCCCTCGTCGGCGGCCACCTCTACGGCCAATATTTGAATTCTCGCGATCTCGCCGGCCGCGACACCGCCATTACGCAACTGGTGGCGCAAAACCAGGCGCTCAAACGCCAGCTCGACACCAAAGTGGCTCAGGCCACCGAGGTGGAGGCAAAGCTCAAGCAAGTGCAGGCGACCCTCGACACGATCATGCCGACGGCAAACACCTACAACATCGAACCCAACCAATCGCTCGTCGTCGCGGATGGCCACCTGACCGTCGGCCTGGTCGGTTCGCCGGCCAACGAAAACGTCATGCTCAATATCAACGGCAAACTGCAGACGCTGGCTGCGGGTCAGGTCATCGGCGTCGCGCCGGATTCCTCAACCAATTGCCAGGTTCAGGTCCAATCCTTTGATATGTTCAAGGCGCTGCTGGTGGCGTCCTGCACGGGCGCGAAGCCGCAATAGATGCCGGCGTATTTTCCGGCGCCGGAAAAGCTGCAGGAAACCGGGGCGCGGCTGCGAAAATCGAAAGCTCAGCGCGCGGTTCGCGCCGGCCGATCGACGCAGCAGTTTGGCGGCACCATATTGACGGATGCGGTGGGGATCGTTGCAAACCCCGCCGCCGCAATTTCGATCGCCGCGTCGTCAACATCAAAATTCAAGATATCGGCGTCGGCTTCATCCTGATCTGAACCGTTGGGATGCTCGTTCACGGCAGCAAACTCCTCATGTCATGTGGAGCGTACGTCCAATATCGCCGAGTGTAGCATGAGTTTCACCATCGGTCGCGTCAGCCGAAGGTGAAAACGTCGTGGTAGGCGCCCTGGACGCTGCCGCCGGGTACCGGACCGCCGCCAGGCACGTGAACCATGTCGCCGATGACCGCAACGGTGGCGCCATGCAAGCCATGCCGCGGGATCGCCATCGGGGTGAGCGCCTCCCAGGTGTCGGTCTTTGGATCGTAGCCTTCGTTGGTGCCGAACACCGTGCCGGTGGCCTCGCCGCCGAACACCACGATCTTGCCGCCGATATAGACGCAGGACGGCCCGCTGCGCGGCGTCGGCAGCGGCGCGCGGAAGCTCCAGCCGTCGGTCTTGGGATCGTACACCGCGTTCAGGCCGGTATTGAAGTCGTAGGAGTCCATGCGGCCGGCAATGGCGTGGATTTTTCCATCGACCACGGCGACGCCCATATGATCGCGCTGGCCGACAAAGGGCTGCGTTCCGGTCGAGCCGCGCATGCCGCCGAGGATGGTGTATTTGTCGGTCGCCGGATCGTAAATCTCATGCCACTCCACCGAGCGCACGTCGCGGCCGCCGAGCAAATGAATCTTGCCGTCGAGCACGATTGCCGAAATGGCGCCGCGCGGGCGCGCCAGTCCGGCGATCGGCGTCCATTGATCGGTCGCCGTGTCATAGACGAAGCACTTCGAATGCGGGCAGCGGTTTTGCTCGATGAAACCGCCGAAGGTGTAGACCTTCGCGCCGATCGAGACGCCGGCGACATGGTTGCACGGCACCGGAAACGGCGCCTTCAGCGACCAGGTGCCGGTCTTGGAATCGAAGACTTGATGGAAATTGCCGTCAACGCGGTGCTTGGCATAGCCGGCGATGATGTGAATCTTGCCCTGGCACTCGATCACGGCGTGCTCGCCGGTCGGGATCGGCAGCCGCGGCTGCTCGATCCATTTGCCGGGATTGGCGGCCTTCGGCGCGACGCTGGTCAGGTAGCGTTGCTTGGTGACGGTCTTGGGGATGTCGGTGATCGACCTGTCGGTGAGCCCGAGGAAGAGCGGAAGTTCAGGTTCTGCTGCCATGATGGACCTCAACGCGGTGGGTGCGGATGATATTTCTGAGCGCCGGCTGCGTCATGCGCCGGCATAACTTGGAACGGCATCCCGCAACAATTGGCGCGTCAGCTCCACGCCTTCGCGCGCGACGTCGTAAGGCGAGCGGGCCCATAGTTCGGGATTGGGCGCCTCATAGCTGAGATAGCCGGTATAATTTTTCTCGGCCAGAAGGCCGAGCATCTCGCGCCATTTCACGACACCTTTGCCTGGCGGCAGCCGATCGGTCGGCCGCGCCACGCCGGTCACCGGGTTGGGCGAAAGGTCGCTGTACTGAAAGCAGAAAATCCGCTCGGCCGGCACATCGGCAAAGCCGCGGCCGCCGGCGCCGCTGCGCGTGAAGTGATAGGCGTCGATCAGATAGCCGCAGTTTTCCTTGGCCGCGCCGTCGAGCAGTTCGCCAAGCACCGCAAGCTTGTTGAGCACCGGATGCTGCGAATTGAATTCGATGGCGAGCCGCAGGCCATATTCGCCGGCGATGTCGCCGGCGCGCTTGAGAAATTCGATGGCATCCTTGATCGTGCCTTGCACCGGGCCCGGCGCGCTCATGAGCATGTTGCAGCCGAGCGCGACCGCGTTTTCGCAGGAACTCCCGGAACACGCCGAACAGCCGCTCGCTTTCGTCGCCGGTGGCAAACAGCCAGCCATATTCGACGCCGAGCACGCCGACCGGGATGCCGCTCTTGCGGATGAGATCGAGGACCTGCGCGTTGGTCATGCCGGCATCGAAGCAGCGCTTGAAGTCGGTGCGGCGCAGCTCGACCGCGTCAAAACCGGCGACGCGCGCCGCGTCGAGCGCGGTCGCAAGCGGCGTGGTGTCGATCGTCCACATATGCAGCGTCAGCCGTCCGAACTTTGCCGTCATGCCTCGCGTGCTCCGATAAGCCGATGAACTGCCGGGCGCAAACGCCGGCCTGTGGCGGGATAAGTGGCGTTCATATACCGCAATAGACCGCGGCAGCAATCCCGCTTCGGCGCGCCGATTGACGCTGCAATGCCGGCCAAGCGGCGGCCGATCCCGGTCCGTCGCGCGGCTTTTGCCGCGGCGGCGTTACTGTTTCATCCGCGCTTTGGCCGGATCCTTGACGTTTGCGACCTTGTCGATTTCGACATTGCGCAGGTCGTTGCCGACGCGCTGGACCTGGCGGATGTAGACGGTCTGCACGACATCGCGGGTCTCCGGATCGATCAGCACCGGGCCGCGCGGGCTCTCCCAGCTCATGCCCTTGGCGGCGGCGATCAAGGAATCGCCATCGGTTTTGCCGCCGGTTTTCTGCAGCGCCGCGTAGATCAGGTGCATGCCGTCATAGCCGCCAATGGAGAAGAAATCCGGATTGCGGTGGAAGTCGTTATTGTAGGCCGTCACGAAAGCGTGGTTGAGCGGCGAATCGTGATTGTAGTCGTAGTTCGCGACCGTGATGATGCCGAGCGCCAGATTGCCCATGCTCTTGAGCGCACTCTCGTCGGCGAGCGCGTCCTGCCCGAGGATTTTCGTTTTCGACGGATCGATGCCGCGTTCGGCGAGCGCCTTGCCGACGGCGGCCGGCTGCGTGCCGCCGGGCACCCAGATATAGATCGCATCCGGATTGGCATCCTTGGCGCGCTGCACGAATGCGGAAAAATCCGGATTGGCCACGGGGAAGCGCACCGAGCCGACGATTTCGCCGCCGGCATCCTTAAATCCATTCTGGAACCAGGTCTCGGCGTCGATGCCGGGGCCGTAGTCGGACACCATCGTGTAAATCTTCTTGATGCCCTGCTTGGCCGCCCAGGTGCCAAGCGTGTAGTTCAGCTGCGGCGTCGTATCGGATGTCCGGGCCAGGTAAGGCGATTTGGTGGTGATAATCGAGGTCGCGGCATTCATGACCACCATGAATTTCTTCGCTTGCGCGGAGACGTCGGCGGCGGCGAGTGCGTTCGGCGTGAGAACAAAGCCGGCGAGAATATCGGCGCCGTCGCGGACAACGAGCTCTTGCGCCAGCCGCTTGGCGATATCGGGCGCAATGCCGCCGGTGTCCTTGCGGATCAGTTCGATCTTCTTGCCGCCGATCGTATCGCCCTGCTGCTTGACGTAAATCTTGATGCCGTCGTCCATCTGGGTGGCGGTATCGGCAAACTGGCCCGAATAGGGCATGATGAGGCCGATCTTGACCGTATCCTGAGCCGCCGCCGGCGCGATGCCGAGTAAAGCCAGAGCCAGGCAGGACATCCCGGCCATGCCGCATGAAAATCCGCGCATTGTTTCGTCCCCATCCCTGAAAGCGATTATGGTTGCTTGCGCCTATGCTGGTTCAGACGGCGCACGAATGCAATGCGGTTGCGGCCGCAACGTGGGCCGCGGCCCGTCGCGCCGAAGCCAGCCGCGCCGGAGCCCGCCGTGTTCGGGCTTCAAAGATGACGGCCCGTTAACTGCTGGTCGGCATCCTGCCAGCGGGTAATTCGTGGGGTGATGCGTGAGTGCCGAAATATTCATGTTCAGCGACTATCGCATTGGCGACGGCGCTGATACCGAGATCGATCTCGTGACGGCGGTTGATGTTGCGATCCGTGACCTGCGCGAGATTCTGGGGTGCTGGGGTTCCGAAATTGCGCTGCGGCGCGCGGAAGAATGCGAGTCGATGCTGCGCCGTGCCTATTCCGGACACCTCGGCTGCCAGCCGCAATCCCGATAGTGAGCCGATGGAAAAAGCACCTCCTTTCGATCCGTTCGATTGCACGCTGGCCGTCAAGAACAAGGGCCGGCCACCCAAATGCTGGCGCTGGGAGATCTACGCCGCGGGCAAGAGCAAGCCGGTGCGGCAATCCGATTTCTTTGAAACGATGTCGGAGGCCACTCGGGCCGGCAAAGCGGCCTTGGCGGAGCTGCGCGCCGCGCCGGTCGGTTGACGGCGGCTGTTGGCGCGGCCTAGCCGGTCAAGCTTAGCGCCGATTTGCGCTCGATGAAATGCACGGCAAATCCGCCCTCGAAGTGGCGCACCACACGCCCCACGACAGTTCCGATGGCGAGAACGGTTCCGATCCCGGGAACGGTTGCAGCCGAGATTGCGGCGCCGGAAACTGAAATATCGAGCACCTTGCAGGTCTCGCTGCTGCCATCAGCCAGAATGACGTGAGAATGAAGATTTTTCGGTATCACGCGCTCCGCGCAGCGGCGATCTTGTGCGTCGTGGTTTTTATGATCCTCCAGCCATTCCAGCTTGGCGGCAATATTGTCGCGTTTGCTGCCGCTTGTCGCAATGCGCATCATGAATCCGTGCCTGAGCACGTGAACGACGGGACCTTCGAGTTTGCCGAGGTGATCGATTTGCGCAATGACGCGTTCGCCGACCTTGACGCGGACCGGGGAGGCCAGCGCGATCCAGTATGGCGACAGATTAACGGCGCGGCACGGGAAGACGCGACGTTCGCCGTTTACGCTCCGCCGATCCGACAGCGAAAACTCCCCCGGAATCCGGGCCATGATGCGAATGTCGTCCCGCCGGTCGACAATGACGACGTCGCCAACCTCCATTTGCTGTGGCTTCATGACTTCGCTCCAAAGAGCAGCCAATTTTTCGTAAGATACGCGCCAATTGTTGATAGTTTTTTCACCGAATGGCGGCCTGCACATCACCTGCTGTAACGGTCGGTAAACTACACCGTGCGGCCCATTCGCCTGGCTTGCCGGAATGGCGATGATGGGTCGGGAATCCGGCAGGCGGTCGCGGCTTGTTTGCTATTCCCAGATCAAAATTTCGGGAAGCGACGTGTCGCCGCCCAGCAACAAAGCTTGCCGCAGCAGCGTGTAGCCGACGCCTGAAAGTCCGCGAAACAGGCCCAGATTGAATTGTCTTTTGCCGGCATTCCAGCGGTAATCGCCCGTCGCCGCCGCCCGCTGCAGCACACTCGTCAGGCGTCGGGCGGCGAGTTCGCGAAGATCGTCGCGCGTGAGCGCGTTCGCCGCCTCGCAGATGAATTCGATCCTGCCGAGCGTCCCGCAGCACAGCGTATCGACGTCACCGGGCGAAGCCTGTTCGACGCCGGCGATGGCGTTGCCGATAGCCGCCTTAAGCCGCTCGGCCTCGCGGTGGGTGATTTTGCCGCCGCGCTTTTGCATCCCAAGCCGCGCCAGACCAATGCCGGGAGCGCCGTGACACCATTGGCATGGCCACGCCGTCGCACTGCCGCCGCGCAGATCGGGCCAGTTGTGCCGCGCGGCGTCATAGCTTGAATCTTCAAAGGCCAGGCATTCCGACGCGGCATCGGCAAAATCATCACGGCCGCTTGCCGCCGCCAACGACGAAAGCGCATAGGCAAAGCCGGCGGCGCCATGCGACATGCCGTTGAGCCCCTGGACGAGCGCGGTGGCGCCGGGGTCCTGACCGATCCAGCTGCGGCGGCCGTCCGCGCCGACGCGCCGTTGCGCCAAAAGATGCTCGCCGCATGCGACGGCGCGGCCGAGGACGTCCGCGGATTGGCCGTCGCGATAAAGCCGGAGCAGTCCGAGTATGGCGCCGGCGCTGCCGCCCATGACGTCGAGCTGCTTGTCTGCGGCAATCAGTTCGTCGGTCAATAGCCGCGCCGTCGCATCCGCGTCAGCGAGCAAACCGCCATCATCGAGGGACTTCGCCATCACGGCGAGCGCATAGACGATCGAGCCCAAGCCGCTGGCGCCACCGATACCGAGCGCGCGCGCCATGCGCGGCGCGTTGCGGCTCGTGAGGTTCTTGCGCAGCCGCGCCACCGCCGCCAGCGCCAGTTCGCCAGACGGTTTGCTGCCGGTCGCCGCCGCATGTGCGGCGAGAAAAACCGCGATGCCGGTCGAGCCGTTGTAAAGGTCGAGACCCAAAGCGACGAGCTGGGAAACCTGGGAATCGCCGAGCCAGTCGAGCCCGATCCAGGCGGCGGCAGGGCCGCGGCGAATGGCATAGCCCGCGATTTCGGCGGCGATCCTGTCGGCTTCGGCGATGAAGGCCTGTTTCGACGGCTCGGGCGCGGTCGCTGAATTGCGCGGCACGGCTGTGGCCGGCTTTTGCCGCTGCGCCGCCGCCGGCAGCACCGAATTGGTGTTTTCCTCGATCACTTCGATCTGCCAGGCGATCTCCCGGTCGTCGAAATTCTTCATGCGTTCGCGGGCGCGCGTCAGGCCTGGAGTGGCCGCCGTTCGCACCGCGGCGCCATCGGCGTCGCTAATCGCGTTGCCGTCGCTGGGCGATACGAAGTGCGGCACATTCAATGCGAGAAGCGCCGTGCGCTCGGCGCGCTGCAACGGCCACAGCGGATCGGCCGCTTTGTCCCAATCCGTCAGCCGCGCCATGAAGTCGGCTTGCGCCGACCAGATTGCGCCATCCTCCATGCTGCGATGATCTTTCAGCCGCTGCAGCAGCATGTAGTAGAAGCGGGTCGGACGGACCACGCGGCGGACCGGAAGTCCGGCAAAGCCGTCGAATAATGACGCCGGCTTCCGCTCCTCGCGCGACAGAAACCTGGCGTAATCGGCAAAGCCTGAGACGAAGCTGTCGATATGGTCGCCGAACCTGGCGTAACGGCCGCCGCTGTGCGGCAAATTGGTATTGATCTGGCCGGGCTCGATGGTCTTTGCCGGTCGCATGGCGTCGGAATTGATGGCGTTCCAGGTGATGACAGTTCTCGCGCCCCAATCGGCGGTCATCCCGCCCATGGCGAAGACCTTGTTCTCGACCGATCGGCCATAAGCCGGCAGCAAACCGACGGTCATCACCGAGTTTGCGACGATGTCGAGGGCCGCGTCGAAAGCCTCGCCGGCGGGCTCGTGGGTCTTGTGCTCCTCGGCTGTGGGCTGAAGGATGGTTTCCAGATCGATCGGCACCGGATGGTCGCCGCAGGCGATCATGTTTTCCTGATGCATGTCGGTCGCCGCGAAGGCGTGCAGCAACGCCAGCCATGCGCCGGCGCGACGGAAAAATCGCGCATGGCCGTCCTGATCGGTGCACGCCGCGTGATCGACGAATTCGGTCCAGCCGTAACTGTCCCGCGCAATGGCGCGGATCGCTTTGAGCGTGACCGGCGGATCGGCGCGATTGAGCCGTTCGAGCAGATCTTGCCACGCAAGATCGAGCCGCAAATCCTTCGGCTTGTAGACGACGCGCGCGCCATCGCTGAAGGAAACGATGCGGACCGAACGTCCGCCATTATGCGGATCGGAGAGGTCGCCTTCGATGCCGGCGACACGGCTGCCGCTGCCCGGCAGCAAGTCGCCGCGGATCGCCGGCAGATCGGCCGCAAGCCGCGCGACAAATTCGCGCGACGTATCGATCCACTGCCGTGTCAGCGTCGCGATGAGGCGCAGCAGCACCGGCTTGTCTTCGAAGAGCCGGCGAAAACCGCCGGTTCTCATGTCGGCGACGAATTGAGCGTAAGGCGCAGTGCCGGTGCTGCGCGCCTTACTGAAGCGGTCGTAGAGGGCCGCGGCGCACAGCGCGGATAATTGCTCAAGCAGCGATCGCGCAAGGCCGGCGCGGGCTGATGGGGTGAGGTTGTCAGCCGCTGCAGCACTGACACCTGACCAAAGCTGCCCCGCCGCCTCGTCCACCACCGGCAGCAATAGCTGTTCGAACGGATAAGGCTCGTCCGCGCGTGCCGCGCTCGATGCGGCGCTCTCGATCGGGCTCCCCAGCGCCGCTTCGATCCGGGCGGCGTCGCCGATCCAGGCGGGGGGAGGGGCGGTGGCGCGCGGGCGGACGCCGGTGAAGCGCTCCCGCAACCGGCTGACAGTCAGGCCGTCGCGTTCGAGCCGCCGGGCAAACAGCGCACTGTCGCCCGCGGCGCTCGACCGGCGCCAGGCGGCGAGACGCCGCTCAGCCAAGTCGGCATCGCCCGGGCCGTCCGGCGACGGTTCGAACGCATCGGACAGCAGTTCATCGATGGTTGCCGCGCGCAGCCGCAAGCGCTCGTAGAAGCTATCCACCACACCCGCTCCGGCCGGCTTACTCCACTCTAGCCCGGCTGCCGGCATCCTATCACCGCCATACCGTCAGCCAGCCCAGGGATCGAAGCGCGACGCACCGCGCGCCATACCGCGCTGCACGCGTGAGGCTTTGTCGGCTGATTTTACGACCCCCGACGGACGCGAAATTCATGCGATTTATCTTCATAAATCAGCAACCTGTCACATAGGCTGGACGCACTTTACAGTGTCCGCAGCCGATGATTTAATAGCCACGTGGCGGGGGGGTTTTTCCGAATTTCTCGTCCTGCCCGGTGATTGCCGGCGGCGCTGGCGAACGAAAGGAACAAGGCTATGAATGAACTCCACATCGACCAGAGGGAAGAAGAGATTCTCACTTTCGACGTGTCCGACGAGGCGCTGGAAGCGGCGGCGGGCACCGTGAATGAGAAGGCGGGCGCTTTCACGCTCGCGTTCTGCTCGGGCCTCGATACCTGCCCGGCGTAATACCGCCCTCTTCTTTGAACCGAATGAAGTTTAACGAGGCGTCGGCACTCCCGGCGCTTCGTTATTCTTTTTCTGGGCCTCCCTTTTAAGGCCGTTACCCGTGTTTTGCAGCCGCCGCGGTAGCTGTGCCGTTACCGGTGGATGGCATTTTTTCAGCGCGGGCGTCGTCTCAAATCCCGCGGAATTTCTTTCCAGTTCGTTAACGTAGCAGTTAACGCAACCGCAATCTGTAGATTGTACCGTGTAAGAGTTGATCTTTCAGAAACGCGGCTATGGCTTTCGATACATCGGCTCCGGTGCTTTTGGTCGACGACTCCGGGATGATGATCAACATCCTGCGAAACCTGTTGCGCCAGATCGGCTTTAGCGAAGTCGACGACGCCAACGACGGCGCCACCGCGCTCACCAAAATGCGCGCCCGGAGCTACGGCCTCGTGATTTCGGATTGGAATATGGAGCCGATGTCCGGCTACGACCTGCTGCGCGAAGTCCGCAAAGACGACGTCCTCAAGCGCACCCCGTTCATCATGGTGACGGGAGAAGCCAAGACCGAGCATGTCATCGCGGCGAGGAAAGCCGGGGTCAGCAATTACATCGTCAAGCCGTTTACCGCGCTGACGCTCAAAGCCAAGATCGATACGGTGTTCGCGGCGAGGTCGTCGCTCCAGGCGTCGTGAGCCGTTTCGAGACTGAGCCTTATCGAGACTGAGCCTTATCGAGACTGAGCCTTATCGAGACTGGGCCTTATCGAGACTGGGCCTTATCGAGACTGGCGGCCGGACCTTTTCTCTACGATCTCGACAGTAATTGCAGACCCGAAATTACTGGTTGGATCCGCCGCGGCACCGGCACCGCCATCGCTGTCCGCCGCAGTTTCCGGCGTGCCGCACGCCGGAAACGGCGTGTCCGGCAAGAGGAAACGCCACAGCCATTTCACGTCCGCGTCGGGCATGCATGGTCGATCAGCCATGGCTGCTTTATAGAGCAAACCGGTCCCTCGATATAGGGCGATGGTGACCGTTGGGCCGTTAGCAACCGTTGGGCCATTGGCAAACTTTCGCATCCGGCTTATGTCGGCGGCCTTAAGTCCGCGTCAATGTCCAGCTTCACCGACAGGATGACTATGCATTTCGAGCTCCCCGTTCCGAGCATGATTTTTGACGTCGCGCTTGAGGATGGCGCGAAAATTCGCATGCGCCGCCACGGCAACGCAGACGGGGTTCGGCTGTTGCTGACCCACGGCAACGGCTTCGCCGCGGATGCGTATTATCCGTACTGGCAACACCTGCTGCAAAAATTCGATCTGCTGGTGTTCGATTTTCGCAATCACGGACAGAACGTGCCGGCCGTGCCGCCGCACCACACCTACGAACAGCTGAGCCGCGATCTCGAACGGGTCGTGCAGGAGGTGAAACGGCGGCTTGGCGAAAAGCCGACCGCCGGCCTGTTTCATTCGATGTCCGGACGGACCGCGATGAAGCATGCGATCGAGATCGGCTGGCGCTGGGACGCTCTGGTACTGTTCGATCCGCCCAACGTGCCGCCGCCGGGACACCCGGCATACGCTGCAATGGAAGCGTTCGAAAAACGGCTCACCGGCTGGGCGCGCCAGCGCCGCCGCCGCTATGCCGCGGTCGAAGAACTGGCCGAGGAATTTCGCCAATCGCGGGCCGCCGTGCGATGGGTCGACGGTGCGCACGACTTGATGGCGCGTTCGGTGCTGCGGAAAAGCCCGGACGGTGACGGCTACGAACTGGTCTGCGATCCGGAAAACGAAGCCACCATCTATGCCCAGGCAGTGAGCATGAATTTATGGCCGCCGGCCAGCGCCTTTGCCGGCCCGGTCAAGCTGATCGGCTGCGATCCGGCCATGAAAGGCGCGCCGGCAACCGGCCCAGCGAATGCCGCGCTCGGCCGCGAAGGCGGCTATGACTACAGCTTCGTCGAAGGCACTGGGCACCTGCTGCAGATCGAAAAGCCCGAAGAATGCGTTCGGCTGACGCTCGATTTTCTAGCCAAGCACCGGCTCGCCTGAGGCCGCCGCGTAGCGCTCCAGCCGCGGCAAGGATCAGCGTTCCGTCAGCTTGAATTCGATGCGGCGATTGCGGCGGTAGGCGTCTTCGGTGGTGCCGGTATCGATCGGCTGGAATTCGCCGAAGCCGGCCGCGACCAGCCGGTTCGGTTGGACACCCTCGGCGATCAGATATTTCACCACCGCGATGGCGCGCGCCGCCGACAGGTCCCAATTCGACCTGTATTGCCCGGTGATCGGCCGCACATCGGTATGACCGTCGACGCGAAGCACCCAGGGAATGTCGGGCGGGATTTGGCTCTCCAGCGCGACGACCGCGGCCGCGACTTTGTCGAGTTCGGTGCTGCCTTCCGGCTTGAGGTCGGCTCTGCCGGTATCGAAGAATATTTCCGATTGTAGGACGAAGCGGTCGCCGACGATGCGCATGTCGGGCCGGTTGCCGAGTATCTGGCGCAGCTTGCCGAAGAAGTCGGAGCGGTAGGACGACAGCTCCTGGACGTGCTGCGCCAGCGCAACATTCAACCGCTGGCCGAGGTCGGTGATGCGCTGCTCCGACGCCTGGCCCTTCTTTTCGGAGATATCCAATGCGGAACTCAGCGCTGTGAGCTGCTGACGCAACGCAGCGATCTGCTGATTGAGCGTATCGACCTGAGCCAGCGCCTTGGCGGAAATATCCTTCTGGCCTTCGATCTGCGTATTGAGCGTGTCGACCTGGGCCAGCGCTTTGGTGGCAACGTCCTTCTGGCCTGCGATTTGCGAATTGAGCGTATCGACCTGGGCCAGCGCCTTCGCGGAGACGTCCTTCTGCGTCTGGATCTGGCCTGAAAGTTCGTCGATTTTGCTCTGCGCTGCGGCCACGGCGCTGGCAGCGCCTTGATAGAGGCCCTGGTATTTATCGCGATCGCTCTGCGTGGTGGCGAGCGATGCCTGCAACTGCGCAAGCTGGTTCTTGAGATCGGCGTTACCGGTCTTCTCCATCGACAGCAGATTGGAAAGTTGGCCGATTTGCACATTGAGGCGCTGCAACGCCGTGTTTTGACCCTGGACCTCCTGCTGCAGGTAGAACTGAACCACGACAAAGATGGAAAGCAGAAAGATGATGCTGAGGATCAGCGTCGATAGCGCGTCGACGAAACCCGGCCAGTAGTTCATGCCGTTTTCGCCGCGGCGTGTCCGTGCGAGCGCCATGTGTCTACTCGTGCTCTTGCCGCCGGCCGACCACGGCGAAAGGCTGCGGATTATTCAAGGCTTGCTTTGACTGAGATGACGGGAGGCTCACCGCGCTCACGAGTTTGCGTCCTCCTTCAATATCAATTGCAGGAGCCGTTTGATCTCGCTTTGCTGCTCGGCCTGGCCGTCGACCCAATCGCGCAGTGTCTGCTGCTCCAATCGCATCTGGTGGACGAGGCTTTGGATCGCGTCGGCCAGATTGGCGATCGAGGTGGAGGCGGCCTTGCTGCCACCGGCCTCGCTGACCGTGGCGCGCAAGCGCTCGATGGCGTTGCGCATTTCGCCGGCGCCGGCCGCAGGCCCGACCGATTCAGCGGCGTGATCGTAAACCGTGGTGGAGAGCCAGTCCTCCAGCTCGGTGTAAAACCGGTTCTGCGCCTGGCTCGACTGCAGATCGAGAAAGCCGAGCACCAGCGAGCCGGCGAGACCGAACAAAGAGGACGAAAACGAAATACCCATGCCACTCAACGGGGCCGCGAGCCCTTGGCGCAGCGAATCGAACATCGAGGCGGCGTCGCCGGTCGCCTTGAGCCCCTGAATGACGCCGCCGACCGAACCGACCGTCTGGATCAGGCCCCAGAACGTGCCGAGGAGCCCGAGGAACACCAGCAGCCCTGTCATGTAACGCGAGATGTCGCGCGATTCATCAAGCCGGGTCGCGATCGAGTCGAGAATGCCGCGCATCATCTGCGCGGAGATCGTCATCCGGCCGATGCGGCTGCCGAGGATGGCGGCCATTGGCGCCAGGAGCACCGGCGCCCGCTCCACCGCGAGGCCCGGATCGGCGAGACGGAAGCCGTTCACCCAGGCGATTTCCGGATAAAGCCGCAGCACTTGCCGCAGCGCAAGGACGATACCGACGGCGAGCACGAAAATGATCAGCGCGTTGAGCGCCGGATTGGCCATGAAGGCGATCGTGATTTGCTTTTGCAGGAAAAAGACGACCACCCCGAAAAGCAACACGAACAGCAGCATCCGGATCAGGAAGACGCGCGGCGACGACAGTTTAAGCGGGTCAAGTTCTCTTGCCATCAGCACATAAGTAAACGGCGGTCTGGAAGCCCGCGGCTAATATGGCACAGACCTGCGACAAAGAAAAAGCGGGCGCGTGTCGGAAAGCGGCCTTAAAATGGGCCTTTGTTGTGCGCCATCGCCGCAGGCCGGCCATCTTGCCGGCGCGGCCGCGCAAACTGCGCCGCCCGGCGAGGGGGCGCTTCCCTACAGCGTCAGATAGGGGTCGTTGAGGCGTTTGTCGTTGCGGCGCCGTTGCTTCATCACTTCGCCCGTCGTCCAGTATTCGCTGCGCACCGCGCGGTCGGCCTCGACCTGGAATTCCTCCGGCCACTGGCCGAGTGAATAGCCGAACCAGGGCGCTTCCGGCTTGAGCGCCGGCAGGCCGAGCTCTTCCCAGATCGCCTTCGCCTGCTCCATGAATTGCCGGGCCGGCAGCGAAATCGGCGGGTAGGGCCGCTTGAGCATGGCGTTGATCAGCATGGCTGAATCGGTCGCCTCATAATGATTGTCGTCGGCGCCGGCGCGCGGGCCGTGCCCCATGTCCTTGTGATCGAGGACGCGCATATCCTGGTGCGGCCGCATCCGGTACGCCATCGCCCACATCACCATGTCGAGATTTTCCGGATCGATATCCTCGTTGACCGCGATCGTCATCTTGCCGACCGAGGATGAGTACGATGAAGCGCCGTAGAGCGCGCGCCAGATTTCAGCGTCGAGCGTGTCCGATTTCATCTGGATGACGATCAGCTTGCGCAAATTCGTCAGCGGCTCATGCATGAACACCCGCGTGACGCCGCTGATATTGAGGTGGTGGCGCAGGTGGTGCAGGAACGCCGGCTCGTAGGCGACGCGCTTGATCAGGCTCGATTCCGATGGCGTCACCTGGCTGATGATCGAAACCAGGACCGCATCGCTACGGCGGGTAATCGCGGTGACATCGAAGAACGCGTTGTATTCCTTCAGGTTCATATAACCGTGCGATTCTCCGAAACTACCCTCGGGTTCCAGCCATTCAGTGTCGAGATAGCCCTCGACGACGATTTCGGCTTCCGCAGGTACGATCAGGTCCACGGTCTTTGCTTTGCAGACGCGGATCGGCGCGCCGACGAGGCCGCCGGCGACCGCCAGTTCGTCGAGATGCTTCGGCAGCTTATGCACTGAAGTGAAGGTGATCGCCGGCGGCGCGCCGAGCATCAGCGCCACCGGCATTTTTTCGCCGCGCGCTTTGTATTTCAGGAAGTGCTCGTGGATGCCCTGGTTGAGCTCGATCTCGGGATTCATCCCCATCCGGGTCGGGCTTTTGACCATGGCCCGGTAGTTGCCGATGTTCTGCAGGCCGGTATCGGGATCCTTGGTGATGAACATCGAGCAGGACGCATAGGGCGCATTGTCGAAGCCCGGCGTGGAGATCGGGATCGGCAGGGCGTCGACGCCTTGGCCGGCTTCGTTCAGTGCTGCGCCCTCCACCACGATGTCCTGGCATGGCGGATTTTCGACCAGCACCGGCGGTACCGGATGCTGCTCCGCGCGCTCCCATTTCTGCTGAATGTTTTCGACCTCGCAGCCGATGCCGACACTGTAGATCTGGCGATTGGAGGCAAGGATGCCGACCGCAACCGGAATGTCATATTTGCGGCCGGTACTGTCGACGACGTTCTCGAACAGAAATGCCTTGCGATCGCGCTCCGGAATGCCGCCGCGAAATTGCCAGCGCACCAGCGGGTGCATCTCGGTGTCTTTGTTGATCTGCCGCCCCACGCGGATCAGCAATCCCTGCCGCTCCAGCGCGGCGATATGCGCGTGCAGATCCGGATAGCCGGGATTTGTCATTTTTCTTCTCCAGTTGGCGGGCTGTGGCGGCGCGGTTGGGAGGCGCCGGGACGCGCGATCGGGCCGCCGAAGTTAGGTCAGCGGAGGCCAGCGGGGAAGGGCGGGTGGGCCGCGCGCGCGGCGCGAAAACTGTGGGTAATTCAAGCGCCTTGAGCCACACGAACTGGATTGCCGGACTGCCGCATTGCAGAATTGTGACGGTGGGAGCGGGGCTATGCTGGCAGGAAACGACGAGGTTCGTCAGCGGCTGTTGCGGGTGCTTACCGGGCATCCGAACGGCTATCGGCCTGCGATCAGTCCGGCGGATCTGATCGAGCAGCACCGGCCCGTACAGACCTCCGAAAGCGTGTCTTCGTTCGGTGAGGCGCTGCGGAAACTGTTCCGATCCGCCCCAAGGCGATAGCGCACCTTTCCGAGAACCCGGGCTTCCCGTCGCATCGGGGTTGCCCAACGGCACTTTCAATCATAACCCGCCCGCCGCTTCTCGAGCGAGCGTCGGCTACCGACATCCGCCTACACGTGCAATCGGGGGTCGCGCGCCGTTCCGTATCGCAATAGACTGCGCGAGATAGACGAGCAGCCGCGCGATGGTCCGCTTAAGCGGCTTGAGCGCCGGCGGGGGTGCGTAATGGCGAACATTTCCGCGACCGATCGCGGCCGCAAATTGTTGGAAAAATGCGCGCTGTTCAGCACGCTCGACGAGCGCGGCCGCCGCGAGATCGCCTCCCATGCGCAGCTTCGCAGTTTTACCGCCGGCGACCCGATCTGCCGGCTCGACGATCACGGCGACAGCATGATGGCCGTCTTGGCCGGTACCGTGCGTATCTCGCTCCCTGCCGCCAGAGGCAAGGAGATCATTCTCGCGGACCTGCGGTCCGGCGAGCTCTTCGGCGAGATCGCGCTGCTCGACGGCAGGCCGCGTTCGGCCAATGCAACCGCGCACACCAATTGCGAGCTGATGGTGCTCGAGCGCCGGGACCTGGTGCCGTTTCTCGAACGCAATCCCGCCGCCTGCATGAAGCTCATGGAAATCCTGTGCGCGCGCATTCGCCGTTCCGACGAGCGTATGGCCGACATCGCGTTCTTTAATTTGCCGGTGCGGCTGGCCAAGACGCTGCTTTCTTATCAGCCGCCGGGCCGCGGAGCGATGAAGCTTTCGCTCTCGCAAAGCGAATTGGCCGAAATGGCCGGCGGAACGCGGGAGAAGGTCAACCGCTGCCTGCGCGAATGGCAGCGCCAGGGTATTCTGCAATTGCGCGATCGCTGGACCATCATTCTCAAGCCCGAAGTGCTGCGCGAACTCGTCGCCGCGACCTGACCAATACGCGCTGCGCTGTCCGCGGGTCCCTTTAGCGACCACGCCCGCCGGCTTCGGCGTCCCCATAAGACCACCCCGTAAATGCTGCGCCGGCAGGCGTTTTTTGCTGTGACCCGCGGCACAGACGCGGGCGCGGCGGAAGCCCAGATTTACCACAGCAGCAAAGGCCGCCCGCCAGATCACTGCCCCCGGTTTTCTTTGGCGGACGGCGCAAAAATGGAGGCTTCGATGAGTCCGACATCTCTGCAAAGCGAACGTCTGATCCTGGCCGATCCCGCCGACATCCGGCTCGCTCGTCGTCCGACCGGATGGGATTCGATTGTTGCCGCGGTCACGGGTCCCGAACTGGTCGCGCTCCTCATCTTCTGCGCCCTGGGACTGCTCGCCACCGTGGCGCTCAATCTCTGGGTTCCTAATTTTGGCGAGGTCGCCGCATCGCTGCAGCCGATGTTCTGAGCTGATCGGCGCGTCCTGCAGCCTCGCGCCTTGTAACCCTTGGAGCGCTCAACCATGGCTAACCTCCTGCGCATGAAGAAAGTGACAGCGCGCGTTAACGAGCGCGAATTTCCCTTCGTCGTGCAGATTGCCGTCCCCGACGGCGGCTTCGAATGCACGCTCGATGCGATCAATGCGTGGCATTGTTACAGCAAGAACAAACAACGCCGCGGACCGCGCCATCGCGACGGCGAGCAGGAATTCTGGCGCTGGTGCTTTGACGGTCTGGAGATCGCCAAGTCGTTCAGGCAGCGATTTGGCGGCGAGATAATGCCGGTGACGCTACGGCAGCGTCACGAGCTTCCGCGGACACCCGCGCCGCGCGTGGTCGGCCCCGAGCCCGGCGGACCCGAGGCGACTGAGCGCAAAGCGCAAGCGGTCTAGCGGATCGATCGCGCGATGAAGGAAGTAACTTCAATTAAAAGTAGAGTCGTTTCCGACGACGCCGGGACTTATTCTCCGATCGATGCTAAGGTGGCGACGCGCGGAAGCAAGCGGCGTCGGGACGAGGGAGTGCCGTCGGGTTCTTCGCCTGATGACGCCAGTGGTGGTCAAGGCCGCACCGCGGAGGTTAACCGCGGTGTATCCGGCTCGTTTATTTTCCGGGGGCCTAGGATGAAGTGTCCGAAGTGCCAGCACGATAATCCAGGCGAGGCGAAGTTCTGCGAGGCGTGCGCCACTCCGATAGCCCGGCTGTGCGCCAATTGCGGGAGCCCGGCGTCGCCTACCGCGAAATTTTGCTCGCAATGCGGACGTGCGCTCGATGGCAGCGCCGAGGGCGATCGCTATTCGTCGCCCAGAAATTACACTCCGCAGCACCTCATCGACAAAATCCTCATCACCAAAGCGGCGCTTGAGGGCGAGCGCAAGCAGGTGACCGTGCTGTTCGCCGATATCAAGGGTTCGATGGAGGTGATCACGGACCGCGATCTGGAGGATGCGCAGAAGCTCCTCCACGCCGTCGTCGAGCGCATGATCGAGGCCGTTCACCACTACGAAGGCACCGTCAACAGCGTCATGGGCGACGGCATCATGGCGCTGTTTGGGGCGCCGCTCGCTCATGAGGATCATGCGGTGCGCGCCTGTTATGCGGCGCTGCGGATGCAAGAGAGCATTGCCCGCTACTCGGACGAGGTGCAGCGCACCCATGGCGTGCCGATCATGGTGCGCGTCGGCGTCAATTCCGGCGAGATCGTCATCTCGGCGATCGGTAACGATCTGCACATGGAATACACCGTCGTCGGCCAGACCGTGCATCTGGCGTCGCGCATGGAGCAGATGGCGAAACCGGGCAGCGTGATCACGACCGCCGACACCTACCGCCTGGCGGAAGGCTTTATCGCCATGAAGCCGCTCGGCCCGGTGCCGGTGAAGGGTCTCGCCGAGCCGGTGCCGATCTACGAAGTGACCGGTGCCGGCGCGGCGCGAACCCGCTTGCAGGCCGCGGCCGGACGCGGCTTGACGCGCTTTGTCGGACGCGATGTCGAGCTCGAGCAATTGCTGCGGGCGCAGCAGCTTGCCGGCCAGGGTCATAGCCAGGTCGTCGCCATCATCGGCCAGGCGGGCGTCGGCAAATCGCGTCTGATGCATGAGTTCATCCGCTCCGAGCGGACCGCCGGCTGGCTGGTTCAGGAATCGAATTCCACGTCGTACAGCCACGCGACGCCCTATCTGCCGATCACCGAATTCCTGCGGAATTACTTCAAGGTCGATGCGCAGGAGGACACCCAATCGATCCGCGAGAAGGTGTCCGGCAAGGTCCTCACCCTCAATCCGTCCCTGCAGGACGCCATCCTGCCGGTGCTAGATCTCCTCAACGCGCTCGACGACGACCATCCGTTCCGCGCACTCGACCCGCAGCAGCATCGGCAGAACACCTATCAGGCGATCATCCGCCTGGTGTTGAGCGAGACCCGCGTGCAGCCGGTCATCGCCATCTTCGAAGATCTGCACTGGTACGATTCGCTCACTCTCGGGCTGTTGAACGAATTGGTGGTGCGCGCGCAGGACGCGCGCCTTCTTGTCGTGGTCAGTTACCGGCCGGAATTTCGCGACGAGTGGCGCAGCCGGCCGAATTACCGCCAGCTCCATCTCGATCCACTCGCCAGCGAGAGCCTCGCGGCGCTGTTGCAAGCCCTGCTGGGCTCCAATCCAAATCTGCAGATGCTCAAGAGCTTTTTGATGCAGCGCGCCAGCGGCAATCCGTTCTTTGTCGAAGAGATCGTGCGGGCGCTGGTCGATACCGGCGTGATCGAGGGCGCCCGCAGCAATTATCGCCTGGCCAAACCGTTTTCGAGCCAGGAAATCCCGCCGACCGTCCAGGCGGTGCTGGCGGCGCGTATCGACGCGCTACCGGCCGCAGAGAAACGCCTTCTTCAGGAGGCCTCGGTCATCGGCCACGACGTCCTGTTCGCCCTGCTGCGCGCGATCAGCGGATTGTCGGAGGACGAGCTTCGCCGGTTGCTCGACGACGTGCAGGCCTCGGAATTTCTCTACGCCACGCAGCTCTTTCCCGGAAATGCAATACACCTTCACCCATTCGCTGACGCATGACGTTACCTATAACGGCGTGCTGCTTGAGCGCCGCCGCGACATTCACGCCCGGATCGTTGACGCCATCGAAAAACTCTATGCCGGCCGTCTGGGTGAACAAGTCGAGCGGCTGGCGCATCACGCCGTTCGCGGCGATCTGAAAGACAAAGCGGTGCACTATTTGCGGCAGTCCGGCGCCAAGGCGGCCGCGCGGTCGGCGCTATCGGATGCGCGCACGTGCCTCGAGCAGGCGCTGGATATCATCAAAAGGCAGCCGGAAAGCCCCAACACGCTCGAACAGGGTTTTGATGATTCGGCTCGAACTGCGGCCGGTGCTGCGACAGCTTGGCGAAGGCCGGCAGATGATCGAGCATCTGCGCGAGGCGGAGGCCATCGCGCAGCGCTTAAAGGACGATAGACGGCGCGGCCTTGTCTGCAGCTTTCATGACCACCGTCTATTCCAGCGTCGATGAATTGGACGAGGCGCTTGCCACCGGCAATCGCGCGCTGGAAATTGCCGAGCGCCTCAATGATTTGAAGCTTCGCCTGGTCACGACCAGCTATCTCGCGCAGGTCACTTGCTATCGTGGCGAATATGAACGCGTTGTCGAGCTCGCCACCAAGAACATCGCCGATCTGCCGCCTGAATGGGTTAGCGAGCATTTTGGTATGGCTGTTCCGGCATCGATCTTCGATCGCGCCTGGCTCATCATGAGCCTCGCCGAACTCGGACGATTTGCCGAAGCGGCGCAGGTACGAGGCGGAAGCGATCCAGATCGCCGAAGCGACGGAACATGCCTTCACGCATCGGCTGGGCGCATTTCGCCGCCAGCATGCCGCCTCTCCTCAAGGGCGACTGGGTGAAGGCGCGCGCGCTGGTCGAGCACTGGATCGCGACGCTGCGCACCGGGAATGTCGCCATTCATCTGCCCTGGGCATTCGCCGCCTCGGCCTGGGCGCTGGCGCAGATCGGCGAAACCGACGAGGCGCTGGAACGCGTTGCAGGAAGCCGAGGCGCTGCTTGAGCGCCAGGCGGCGCAGCGGCATCGTCGGTCATCGCGGCTGGGCCTACCACGCGGTCGGGCGCGCCTGCTCTGCTGCTTGGCCGCCTCGACAAGGCCCGGCATTTGGCTGAGCGCGCGGTCGGAACGTCGCAGCACCAGCCGGGATTCGCGGCGCACGCGTTGCATCTGCTCGGCGATATGGCGTCACAGCCCGACCGCTTCGATCCGGAGAACAGCACGGCGCATTATCGGGAAGCGCTAGCGCTCGCGCAGAAGCACGGCATGCGCCCGCTCATTGCCCATTGCCATCTCGGTCTCGGCAAAGTCAGCGACCGCATCGGCAAGCCGGAAGCGCCATAAGCATCTCGCCACTGCCGCGGCGATGTACCGCGAGATGGACATGGGTTTCTGGCTCAAGCAGGCAGAAAATTGATAAGATTAGTTCGGCGCTGAGAGCCGGGGGTTACGCCGTGCTGGATGAGCTTACTGTACAGGCAAAAGTCTCAGTCCCGTTTCTGCGGCTTAACGACCTCATCGAACATCACGCGAGGTTGCGACCCGATGCGGCGGCGATACTCGCTCCCGGCCGCGCGCCGCTGAGCTACGGCGGCCTACACCAACATATCGGCGAAGTTGGACGCGCGTTGCGGGCGATGGGCATTGGTCCGCAGCATCGGCTCGCTGTGATGTTGCCGAACGGACCGGAGATGGCGGCGGCTATACTCTGCGTCGCCTCGAATGCGGCGTGCGCCGTACTCAATCCGGCCTATGCGGCCGACGAGCTCGAACGGTATTTCGATGCGTTAGGTCTTCGTGCCCTGGTCATCCCGAAAGGAATCGATTCGCCGGCGCGGCGCGTGGCGCTGGCCCGTGGGCTTTCCATCATCGACCTGGCGGTCTCGCCCGGCGCCGAAGCGGGCCTCTTCGCGCTTGCCACAGACCACAAGGATACGCCGTCGCACGAAGCGCCCGGTCCCGGGCGCGTTGCGCTCTTCGTGCTGACCTCGGGCACGACGGCGCAGCCGAAAATCGTGCCGCTCACCCATGCCAATATTTGCACGTCGGCCTTCAGCTCGGTCACCGCGGTGGCGCTGACCGACAAAGACCGCTGCTTGAACATGCTGCCGCTGTTTCATTGCCACGGGCTCGTCGCCACGGTGTTGACGGCGCTGGCCGCGGGCGGCGGTGTGGTTTGCGCCCCGGGCTGCGAGGTCGACAAATTCTTCAGCTGGCTGCGCGATTTCAAGGTGAAGTGGTACTCCGCGGTGCCGACCATGCATCAGGCTATCCTGGCGCAGGCGCGGCTTAATCCCGAGCAAGTCGAGAACTGTCATTTGCGCCTGGTGCGTTCGGCTTCGGCGCCGCTGCCACCGAGCGTGTTCGCCGAGCTTGAGCACACGCTCTCGACCACCGTGATCGAACTCTATGGCATGACCGAAACTGCCGGCTCGCCGATTGCCTGTAATCCGCTGCCGCCGCGCCGGCGCAAGCCCGGCTCATGCGGCGTGCCGGTGGAAATGAATGTTGCGATCATGAGCGACGCCGGCACATTGCTGGCGTCGGGCACCACCGGACAGGTCGTCATCCGCGGCGCGAGCGTGACGCCCGGCTACGACGGCGACGCGGCAGCGACCGATGCGGCATTTGCCGGTGGCTGGTTCAAGACCGGCGATCTCGGTTTTTTCGACGATGACGGCTATCTCTTTCTGGTCGGCCGCAGCCGCGAAATGATCAATCGCGGCGGCGAGAAAGTCACGCCGCGCGAAGTCGACGAGGTGCTGCTCGACCATCCGGCAGTAGCGGAAGCGGTCACCTTTGCCGTGCCGCATGCCACTTTGGGCGAGGATGTTGCCGCGGCCATCGTGTTGCGGCCGCACGCCAAGGTCGCGGCCAAGGACATCCGGCAGTTCGTTTCGGAACGTCTCGCCGAGTTCAAGGTCCCGCGCCAGGTGCTATTCCTGGATGCCTTGCCGAAAAGTGCGACCGGCAAGGTGCAGCGCATCGGGCTCGCGGCAAAACTCGGGCTGGCTGGCGGCAGCGCGATGCCACACGCGTTTGTTGCTCCACGCACGCCGCTCGAGAACGTGCTTGCCGGCATCTGGGCCGACGTGCTGCAGCGCGAACGGGTCGGCATCTACGATGACTTCTTCACGCTCGGCGGCGATTCGCTGCTCGCCGCGCAGGTGCTGACCTGCATCTACGACACGATGCAGTTGAAGGTCGAGGTGTCCGGTCTGTTCGATGCGCCGACGGTTGCGGAGATGGCCGAGCATCTCGAGCGATTGATCCAGGCCGGCCAGGCGCGCCAGCCGTCCTCGGATATCGCGCGCGCGGCGCGGGACGATTTGCTCCCCGCCGCCCCCGCACAGCAACGTATCTGGACACTGCATCAGGCGCTGCCGGACCTGCCGTTCTTCAATATTCTCTATGCGCTGCGGCTGACCTCATCCGTCGATGCAGCCGTACTGGAGCGCAGCTTCAATGAAATCGTCCGGCGTCACGAAATCCTGCGCACCACCTTTGTTGAGGCCGACGGCCGGCTGGTCCAAATCGTGGCGCCGCAACTGGCCGTTCCGTTCGCTGTCGATGACCTGCGCAAGCTGGCCAAATCGAAGCGGGAGAACGCCGCGCACCGGCTCGTAGAGCGGGAATTGCTGCAGTCCTTCGATCTCGCACGCGGCCCGCTCATTCGTACGCACTTGGTGCGCCTTGCCGACAACGAGCACCTCTTGCTCATCGCCATGCATCAAATCCTGGTCGACGGACGGTCGCTTGGCGTGCTGGCCGACGAACTCGCGGCGCTGTACGAAGCGTTCGCAGCCGGGCGACCGCCGGCGCTGCCGCCGTTGCCGATCCAATACGCGGATTTCGCCGCCTGGCAGCGACAGTGGCGGTCACATCCGGACGTCACTTCGCAGCTCGACTACTGGCGCGAACAGCTCCGCGATCCGCTGCCGGCGATGACGCTGGCGCCGGCAGGCAAGAAGGGCAGTGGCGACGGCTTGCGCACCGCGCAGCGAGACATTGCATTGCCGGCGGCGCTGACTGAGGCGGTCAAGGAGTTTGGCCATCGCGAGGGCGCCACCCTCTTCATGGCGCTGGTCGCCGCCCTCCTGACGCTGCTGCACCGGTACCAGGGCGAGGATGACCTGCGGGTAGCCACCAACGTCGCCAATCGTAATCGGGCCGGGACCGAAGGTCTCATCGGCCAACTGGCCAACACCGTCATTCTGCGCACCCGTCTCGATGGCGACCCGACCCCCCACGAGGTACTGCGCCGGGTTCGCGCCACGACGCTCGCCGCCTATGCCCATCAGGATCTGCCGTTTGAGGACCTTGCCGAGGCGCTTGCGCGCGAGCGAAAGCTTGACCCGGCCGACCTCTCCCGGGTGATGATTTCACTGCACAATGCCGCGCTGCGGCGTGGGACCAGCGCCGGAACGGCCCTCGCTTTTGAGGAGGCCGATCCCGGCATGCCACAACCTCTGGTGACGACGACAACTTACGATGTTATCTTGGCGTTGCGCGAAAGCGCCGATGGCCTGGTGGGGGCGTGCATCTACAAGCCGCATCTCTTCGGCGCCAGGTCTATCGATCGTTTGCTGCGAGATTTCCGGAACGTTCTGGAAAACATGGTGGCGCAGCCGGAGCGGGCGATTACCTCCGGCCGTGTCGCACTGAAAAGGAAGCGTTGAGTTCGTGACGACGTGAATTGATCAGATCAAGGAGATATGACTATGGGAGCTTTCCGTCCCACCAATTACAGCAAGAAAGAACTCGCAGGGCTGAGCCCGGCAAAACGCAAAACCCTGCAAAAGGCGATTGTACGCCATCTCGAATCCCACAAGGGGATTCGCAAGATCGTCAGGCAAAAGACGAAACCCCTCTACGGCAAATTGAAGAAGGCCTGACCCCTTCGCGCGGCGGGGCGGTCCCGCCGCGGCTTTGGGCGTAACCCAAATGCGGCCAGCTGGCGGCGTGCGCCAGAGCGCAATCGCTTCACATTGAATTGATTGCCGCTCTCGCATTTCGGCGGAGCATGATCTAGTGGCGGCCGCGGCGCTGGTGCGGTGCTGTTCCAACCGTGACGTTGCGCTGGGCGATGTTGTTGTCGTTCGGCACCAGCCGCCAATTCGGGATCGAATCGCGGGCCGTGAGGTTGTCGATGTTGCTGGCGTCGCCCGCCGCCGACACGGCCATGAGCATGCTGATGCGCCCGGGTTGCGCCGGGGTCCAGGCGAACGGCCCGGCAATGATCGCGCTGGAAGATTTGGGCGGCACCTTCGCAGCAGTTCGTTGCGCCGTCTGCATCGGCTGCCAATCGCCCGGAAAGGCAACTTCGTCCGATGCTGTTGCCTGGAAGGCGCGGACGACAACCTTGGCCGCCGGCTTCCAGCCGCGGTTCTTGATTTTCACGTAGGCGTAGTTGGTGACGCCGGCGATCGGCGCCTGGTGCTCCGGGCGGCCATCGTGGCGATGCCGGTTCCAGATCGCGCGGCAGCTTCCGTGATCGGCCACAAAACCATACTCGCCGTGGCGGCCATCCTCGATATAGACATCGACCGGCGGCGGCATGCCCGCTTTGTTGTTCGGCCGTTTGGTGCTGGCGCGCTGGTAGAGGCCCTGCTTCTCGAACGCCCATCGGATGACTTTGTGGTAGGCGCCCCCCGAAATGCCCTCGGCCGGCCAATCGGCGAGATCGGCCTTGACCAGCGCGGCGGCGAAATGCCCGGCATCGGTGGGGCTCGTCGCCGCCGTGAAGGTCTGGATGGCGGCAAGCAGGAGGTGGCAGGTCATGCGCGCCGCAATGCGCTTGCTGGCGATATCGGCGGCGTCGCCTCCGATCGCCCGATAAAAGCGGAACATCGTGGAGGAGAGAATCTGCTCGTTGTTGTAGCCTCCCCAATCCAGCGCATCGTCGAACGGTTGAAGCGCGATCTTGCCGTTCCAGCCCCAGCCATCGGCGACAGCCCGGTTGTGATACCGCCGCTGGTCTCTCGGGGTGCCGGAAAGCCACGGAAAGGTTGCGTGGCGATTGCGCGCTTTGGTGCCGGGGTCGTTGACGATTGCCGCGAAGCTGTCGCCGGCGCTATGCGAGAACTTCAGGCGCGGACCGCCGATATGATTATAGAGAACGCCGTGGCCTAACAGTTCGTGCAGCACGATGCGATAATCGCCGGCGATACCGATCGGTTGCCTGGTGTTTCTGGTGTCGGCAAGCGAGAAGGTTGTATAGGCGATGCCGGTGCCGCTCTTGTCCGCCGCGCAATGGGCGTTGATTTCGATGCCGAGCGGTTGCGTCTTGGAATAATGACCACGATGGTCGACCCGGCTCGGAAATTTCGTGTTGGGAAAATAGTCGGCGAGCGAAAATCCGAGATCCTCCACGAGCCGAAAGACCCGGTCGCAATTGTAGTAGGCGTTGACGGCCGCGAAATCGTCACTACGCGCATTAAAGGCGAAGCTCCTTCCCACAGGCTTGGTCGGCGGCGCAATAACCGGCGCGACGACATCGGCAACACGCACGCGCTTGCCACGTAGCGCCTGCCTGCCATTGGCGGGCGCAGCCAGGCCGGCGAGCGTGACCGGGCTGCGAAACCGGTTGAGCACCGCATTGCCGGCGTCCGCGGTCGGGCCGCCAAGCGTCGCCGGATCGGCCGGGAACACCAGGCCGGTGACGTTGTCAACGAACGGGCGCAACAGCAGCACCGATCCGGTTTCGATCTCGATGAGCGCGACCCAGTGCAGCGGCCGCACCGGCGGAAAGTCGAAGCTGAAATAGACGGCGCGGACCACGTAATGTGCGCCATCGCGGATGGTGGAATGGACCCGCGGCAGCGGCAAAGTGGGGGCGCCGGAGCGAAACGCCCGGCCGTGCCGGTGCGTTTGCGCGGCGTTCTGCCCCCGCCTTGCCCCGTCATGCTGGTAGATCATGAGCCGCGTATCATTGATCTTGAGCGGCGCGTCGCGGCCGAATCGTACC
>CAVXWL010000003.1:0-22134 GCA_963765365.1 uncultured Alphaproteobacteria bacterium
CGGGACCGGCTGACACCTTCGCCCAGGTGTCGCGCAGGCCGACGGTGCGATTGAACACCAGCCGCCCGGGCGCGAATCCTGATCGGGGCAGAAATAGCCCTGCCGTTCGAACTGCACCGCGGCCTGTGAGTTCGCGTTCGCCAGCGCCGGCTCGACACGGGCATCGGCGATCACTTCAGCGAAGCCGGATTGATCTCGGCGGCGAAGTCGCCGACCTCGGCGATCGGCCGCACGAACAGCGGATTATAGAGCCGCACTTCGCCGGCAGCGAATCCTGCGCCGAAACCCAATGCATGCGTCGCCTTGACCTTGCGGCCGTCGGGCGCATTGCCGCCTTTGGTCGCCGGATCGTAGGTGCAGCGCAGTTCGACCACTTCGCCCGCGGCATCCTTCACAAATTCGCGGCAGGTGATGAAATAGGCGTAGCGCAGGCGGACTTCGCTGCCGGGAGACAGCCGGAAGAATTTCTTCGGCGGATTTTCCATGAAATCGTCGCGCTCGATGAAGATCTCGCGGCCGAAGCGCAGCCGCCGCGTTCCGGCGGCGGGATTGTCCGGATGATTGACGGCCTCGACCTCTTCGCTCGGTCCTTCCGGGTAATTCTCGATCACGACCTTGAGCGGCCGCAGCACCGCCATGCGGCGCGCGCGGTTTTGTTGAGATGCTCGCGGATCGAAAATTCCAGCATCCCCATATCGACGACGCTGTTGGCTTTGGCGACGCCGATGCGCTTGACGAAATCGCGGATCGCTTCGGGCGGCACGCCGCGCCGGCGCAAGCCGGCAAGCGTCGGCATGCGCGGATCGTCCCAGCCCGTCACATAGCCGCCGCGAACGAGTTCGGTCAGCACACGCTTCGACAGCACCGTGTGCGTCAGATTAAGGCGGGCGAATTCATACTGGTGCGGGTGCGACGGCACCGGCAGGTTGGCGAGGAACCAGTCGTAGAGCGGCCGGTGATCCTCGAATTCGAGCGTGCAGATCGAATGGGTGATGCCCTCGATGGCGTCCGACTGGCCGTGGGCGAAATCGTAGCTCGGATAGATGCTCCAGGTCTTGCCGGTGCGCGGATGATCGGCATGGAGGATGCGGTAGAGCACCGGGTCGCGCAGATTGATATTGCCTGACGCCATGTCGATCTTGGCGCGCAGCACCCGCGCGCCGTTTGGAAATTCGCCGGCCCGCATGCGCGCAAACAGCGCGAGGTTTTCCGCGATGCCGCGGTTGCGGAACGCACTGTCGCGCCCCGGCTCGGTCAGCGTGCCGCGGTTCGCGCGCATCTCGTCCTGGCTCTGGTCGTCGACATAAGCCTTGCCGGCGCGGATCAGATGTTCCGCCCAGGCGTAAAGCTGCTCGAAATAATCCGACGCGTAATAGAGGTGCTTGCCCCAATCAAAACCGAGCCAGCGCACGTCGGCCTTGATGGCGTCGATATATTCCTGCTCTTCCCGGGTCGGGTTGGTGTCGTCGAAGCGCAGATTGCAGTGGCCGGCAAATTCCTCGGCGATGCCGAAATTGAGGCAGATCGACTTGGCGTGGCCGATATGGAGATAGCCGTTCGGCTCGGGCGGGAACCGCGTCACGATCGCCTTATGCCGGCCCGACGGCGAGGTCCGCGCGCACGATGTCGCGGATAAAATCCTGGCCCGCCTCGCGGGTTATCGTCTCCGCAACCGACATCGTTGTTTCCCTTTGGCCGGGCGCCGCTTAGCCCGCGTCGCGGCCGAACTCTTAAGGCATAGATCGTGACGGCCCCCCGATTGGACAAGTTGGCGCGTCGGGTCAAGGCCGGGGTTGGCCGGCCGCGGGCAAAGCGACCATAGCCGAATGAAGGCATCCGTAGCCGGCGTGAGTCGTAGCGACACGCGGGGTCGTTTTGCCGTTAGATTGGTCACGGACGTCGCGGTGTCCGCCCCCGGGCGCACCGAGCGTGACCCGGGCCCATCTGGACTATGCTTGCTGGTCCAGGCTGACGTTCCAAAACTTTAGCACTTCCAATACCTCCTCCTTCGGGTAGTGCAGATACGTCGCGTTCGTGGCATCCGCTTTGATTTTCCGCTTTCGCTTGGCGATCTCCCTCTCGATGCGCGCGGTGAAAGGGGCGGTCCCCGGCGGCAGTACACCCGGGCGATCGAGGCTCGGCCAAGTCTTCGGATACCCATCGGGAATCCAACCCGATCGTACCTTTGCGGCTAGGTCGACGACGGAAGGATGCTCACACGCCCACCCGTAGAGATGAAAGAAGCACACGCGCAGCATCGCCTTGATCTCCGGCAGCGTATCTGTGAAGCCCTTCAGCGATGTCGGCAACCAGACCATATTGGCGACGCAGGAGAAGTAGCGCGGGTCCTGGACCACGTTGCTGCGCTGAGCGAAGGACACATCGTCGTAACCCCAGATATGGCAGACGGTCCAATTCTTCGGCTTCGGCGACGCCACGCCGAGCGCGGCGACCAGCGCGTTAAGCGCCGCGACGTTGCCCTCGAACTTTTCCGCAGTGACGCCTGTTGCCTTGCGCGTGTTCGTGTAGCGACGTGTCCATTTGCGATCATAAAGCGGCCGACCGCGCGCTGTGTGCGGCGCCCACACAGGTAACGTGCGAAACGTCTCGGGGTGGACCCATCGGGCGTTACGCTCGATTAGCTTTACGACAGCCGGGATGTCATCCCGTAGCGCCTCATTACCGTCGGGTATGTAGAAGCCATCAGCCAAGGTGTCCCCATTATATTGTTGTCTGCAGAGTGCGCCTTCAGCAAGCAGCCGAGGCTTCGCCGCGCTTCACCCGAGCTAAGCTCGCTCGTTTCATGGGGCATGACGACACGACGATCGCGACTAATCGGTCGAAAATCGTCAGCAGGCGCCCATTCTGCCGGAAAATTCAGTCAATATGATCTGTATTCGGTCGATGAGCCGTGGATCGAAGCCCAACGTGCCGATTCTCTGCTCACAATTCCCACCTCCGCTGTGTTGTCAACCTGCCAATGCTCATCCCGTCCGTGGACCGCGATGTCGAGCTTGGCTTTCGATGTATCAATTCCCGCCGTTGTGCTAGTCTGCGTCATCTTCGTCGACCCCTGCCTTGTGAAGCGAACCAGGTTGTTCCGGCAACCATCCGGGTCCGATGAAGGTGCTGACGATGATCACGCTACGGGGCAGCCACAAACTGCTCACGATGGGCTCGATCCGATCGCCAGCCGCTCTGCCGCGGATGGCCGTCCGTGGCAGAGCATTCCTTTCGGAACACACCGACGATAATCGTTTTTGCTATTACAAGGGTGGGCAAAGGCGCGCAGCGCCGTGCCCACGCGTTTCATTCGCCGAACCGTCCGGATAATTCGCTCGCATCTCCCGCCCAATCGCCGGGCAGCACGTCTTGCGCGACATAACGGTGGAAACTGCTGAATGGCCAGTCGGCGACGCGCGTCACCAGCCGGTGTTTCACCGGGTTGTAGTGGATGTAATCGATGTGGCGCTCGAAATCGGCATCGTCACGGATGGCATGTTCCCAGTAGCGGCGTTGCCAGATGCCTCTTTCTCTTTTCCTTATCTTGCTCATTGAACGTCGTGCCGCCGGAAGACCGCGCGAGAAATTGGATTTGATCAGGCTCCAACGCGAAGCGTACTCGGCATCACCGTCCGGGAGCTGCCACAGGGCGTGAATGTGATCAGGCAGGATGCAGATCGCAACAGTCTCGAACGGACGTCGTTCTTCCACCGCAGCATAGGCGCGTCGCATCCGCTCGATGTGCCGGACCAACAGATCGCCGCCACGATCGGCGAGCGCAAGGGTGAAGAAGAATGCCCCACCTTCGATCTTAAGCCGACGATAGCGGGACATCCGAGTTCGCCCGTCACGGTTTGGTGGGCACGGCGCTGCGCGCCTTTGCCCACCCTACACAGGGGCGGCGATTAGCACTACTTTGGCACGCGTATTGCGGCGCCACTCCGACCGAGCGCTCCCCCTACGACGCGGGCAACGCTGCACATATGCGGATGATCGCCGAGACCCCGGCCAACGCCGACAAGTTCATCCGCATGGCCCACTATTACCCGCCCGGTTCAAGCTGCCTGCATGACGAGAAGAATCAGAAGCCCCGCGCCAAGACCGAAGCCAGGGAAATGTAGCCCACATGGCGCGAAGCGGAATGCGGGGTTCTTGTTGGGGGCTTTGGCCCGGCGCCGATCCCGGATTTCGCTGCGCTGCATCCGGGCTACGCTGTGCCCCGGCGCGCGCGCCATGGAAATGATTAAGCTCAGCCGCACGGCATTGCTTCCAATCTTCGCCGGCTGTGCTACACGGCGCCTGACATGACCGTCGTCACGCGCTTTGCCCCCTCGCCGACCGGATTTCTGCATATCGGCGGCGCCCGCACTGCTCTCTTCAACTGGCTCTATGCCCGCGGCCGCGGCGGTAAAATGCTGTTGCGGATCGAGGATACCGACCGCGAGCGCTCGACCCAGGCCGCGATCGACGCCATCCTCGACGGCCTCAACTGGCTCGGCATCGCCTGGGACGGCGAGGCCATCTATCAATTCGCCCGCGCGGCGCGGCACCAGGAAGTCGTCGCGGCGCTGCTCGAATCCGGACACGCCTATCGCTGCTACGCCACGCCGGAGGAGCTTACGCAAATGCGCGAGGCGGCGCGGCGCGAAGGGCGCACCCGGCTTTACGACGGCCGCTGGCGCGATCGCGATCCAAGCGAGGCGCCGGCGGACCGCAAGCCCGCCATCCGGCTCAAGGCGCCGCTTAGCGGCGAAACCGTCATCGAGGATCAGGTCCAGGGCCGCGTCGTCTGGCAGAACGAGAATCTGGACGATCTCGTCCTGCTGCGCTCCGACGGCACGCCGACCTACATGCTCGCGGTGGTCGTCGACGATCACGATATGGCGGTCACCCACGTCATCCGCGGCGACGATCACCTGACCAATGCCGCGCGGCAGAAGCAGATCTACGATGCGCTCGGCTGGACGGTGCCGGTGATGGCGCATATCCCGCTGATCCACGGGCCGGACGGCTCGAAGCTCTCGAAGCGCCACGGCGCGCTCGGCGTCGATGCCTATCGCGCCATGGGCTATTTGCCGGAGGCGCTGCGCAATTATCTGGTGCGGCTCGGCTGGAGCCATGGCGACCAGGAAATCTTCTCCACCGAGGAGATGATCGCGGCTTTCGACCTGCCGCAGATCGGCCGCTCGCCGGCGCGGTTCGATTTCGCCAAGCTGGAAAGCCTCAACGGCCACTACATCCGGCAAAGCAACGATGCCGAACTCGTCGCCGCGATCGGCCGATTGTTGCCGCATATCGCCGACGGCGCAGCGCTTGCGGAAAAGCTGACGCCCGGCGTGCATGGCCAGCTTCTTTTGGCGATGCCAAGCTTAAAGGAGCGTGCCAAGACGCTGCTCGATATTATTGACGGCGCAAAATTTCTCCTCACCGACCGCCCGATTGCGCTGGACGATAAAGCCGAAGCGCTTCTGACACCCGACGCGCGATCGCTGTTGGCCGCGGTTGCAGCCCAGCTCGCCGCTGTCGAGCCGTGGACGGCCGAGGAAACCGAACGCGCGGTGCGGGTTTTTGCCGAGGAGCGGGGCGCCAAGCTCGGCGCGGTGGCGCAGCCGCTGCGCGCAGCGCTCACCGGCCGCACGACATCGCCAGGGATATTCGAAGTGCTCACGGTGCTCGGCAAGGCGGAAAGTCTCGGACGTCTCGCCGACCAGGCGCCGGGATCGGGCGCCCTCCCCGGCGCGCGGCCGGCCACCGGGTGACGCCTTGATGTCAGTTGCACAAAATTTACGCCCAAGGCGCCTTCCGCCTAGATCACGGGCTATTATCTTGCAGTGCACACGTGGTTGCGCTACCCCAGTAAGGCCGGTTCAATCATGCCGCCCGAACCATATTGGCTGATACGGCCGCGCGCGGCCTGCTTTTTTCCGGTTATCACACGAGGATAGGATCATGGACGCGAAGACCGGCGCCAACATCAAAACCGGCACGCTGAAAATCGGCGACAAGAGCTACAATTTTCCGATCTACGATGGGACGATCGGCCCGGAGGTGATCGACGTCAGCAAGCTCTATGCCGAAACCGGCATGTTCACCTATGACCCCGGCTTCACCTCGACCGGAAGCTGCGAAGTCGAAGATCACCTATATCGACGGCGACGAAGGCATCCTGCTCTATCGCGGCTATCCGATCGCCGACCTCGCCGAGCACGGCGACTTCCTCGAGACCTGCTACCTCCTGCTTTACGGCGAACTGCCGACCGCCACCCAGAAATCGGATTTCGTCGACCGCGTGGTCCATCACACCATGGTCCACGAGCAGATGAGCCGGTTCTTTCAGGGGTTCCGCCGCGACGCCCATCCGATGGCGGTCATGGTCGGTTCGGTCGGCGCGCTCTCGGCGTTCTACCATGACTCAACCGACATCACCGATCCGACCCAGCGCATGGTCGCTTCGATCCGCATGATCGCGAAAATGCCGACGCTCGCCGCGATGGCCTACAAATATTCGATCGGCCAGCCGTTCATGTATCCGGACAACAAGCTCGATTATGCGTCGAACTTTTTGCGCATGTGCTTTGCGGTGCCGTGCGAGGACTATAAGGCCAATCCGGTGCTGGCGCGCGCCATGGACCGCATCTTCACGCTGCACGCCGACCACGAGCAGAACGCCTCGACCTCGACGGTGCGGCTTGCCGGCTCGACCGGCGCCAATCCGTTTGCCTGCATCGCCGCCGGCATCGCCTGCCTGTGGGGTCCCGCGCATGGCGGCGCCAACGAAGCGGCGCTGAAAATGCTCGGCGAGATCGGCAGCGTCGATCGCATTCCCGAATACATCAAGCGCTCGAAGGATCCGAAGGATTCATTCCGCCTGATGGGATTCGGCCACCGCGTCTACAAGAACTACGATCCGCGCGCGAAAATCATGCAGAAGACCTGTTACGAGGTCTTGAACGAACTCGGCATCAAGGATCCGCTGCTCGACGTCGCCATGGAGCTCGAAAAAATCGCGCTGCATGACGATTACTTCATCGAGAAGAAGCTTTATCCCAACGTCGATTTCTATTCCGGCATCACGTTGCGGGCGATGGGCTTCCCGACCACCATGTTCACCGTGCTGTTCGCGCTGGCGCGCACCGTCGGCTGGATCGCGCAGTGGAAGGAAATGATCGAGGATCCGCACCAGAAACTCGGCCGCCCGCGGCAGCTCTATACCGGCTCGCCGGCGCGCGAATATCAGCCGATGTCGAAGCGGAAGTAGAGCGGCGCGCCTGCTACTGGCGCGCCGTATCGTAGGCCCAGGTCAGATACGCGCCGCCCCAGGTAAAGCCGCCGCCGAAAGCGGCGAGGATCAGCCGGTCGCCGGCCTTGAGCTTGTCCTCGTAGTCCCACAGGCACAGCGGGATCGTCGCCGCGGTGGTGTTGCCGTATTTGTGGATGGTGATCATCACCTGTTTGGGGTCGAGCTTCATGCGCTCGGCAGTCGCCTCGATGATGCGCCGATTGGCCTGGTGCGGCACCAGCCAATCGACCTTGTCGCTGGTGAGCCGATTGCGCTGCATGAGTTCGCTCGCGACTTCCGCCATGCGGGCGACGGCGAATTTGTAGACGGCGGCGCCTTCCTGATGGACGTAATGCAGGCGCTTCGCCACCGTCTCGGCGGTCGGCGGCATCCGGCTGCCGCCGGCCTTTTGATGCAGGTGCGTCATGCCCGCGCCGTCGGAGCGGATCAGCGCGTCGATGATGCCGAATTTACGGCTCGGCTCGAGCAGCACCGCGCCGGCGCCGTCGCCGAACAGCACGCAGGTGGCGCGGTCGGTGTAATCGATGATCGCCGACATTTTGTCGGCCCCGACCACGACGATCTTGCGGAATTTTCCGGTCTCGATGAATTGCGCGGCGACGGTGAGAGCGTAGACGAAGCCCGAACATGCGGCCTGCACGTCGAAGCTGCCGATGCCGTGGATGCCGCACATGTCGCAGATCAGATTGGCGGTCGAGGGAAACACGAAATCCGGCGTCGTCGTCGCGCAGATCAGAAGTTCGATCTCGCCCGCCGCGGTCTTGGTCTTGCTCAGAAGTCCGCGCACTGCCTCCGCGCCCATATGCGAGGTGCCGAGGCCCTTGCCCTTGAGGATGTGGCGTTCCTTGATGCCGGTGCGTTCGGTGATCCACTGGTCGCTGGTATCGACCATCGCCGCGAGCTCGGCATTGCCGAGCACGTCGGGTGGCACATAGCCGTAGACCCCGGTGATGGCGGCGCGGATCGGGGACTTCCGGACCGGTCTTTTGGCCTTGTTCACGCGGGTGCTTTTGGCGCTACGCTAAAGGACGGATGCAATCAGTGCGGCTTAGCAGGATGGCTGCGGCAATGGTAGGGCCGGTGCCTGCGGGCGGTTAACATCAGCCGGCCGGCCGGACCGCCGCAGCGGGGTTCAAGCGGCCCTGCCGGGCGACATCGAGGACGATAGCGGCGGCCGTGGCGCTTGGGGTTGCGGCGCCGATCGCCATGATGGCGTCGAGGCGGCCGAAAGCTTCGATTTGCCGCCGCCGTTCGGGGGTGTCGGACACCAGCGGCAGGAGCGCCGCCGCGAGCTTATCCGGCGTGCAATCCTCCTGCAGAAGCTCGGGCACGACATTCTCGCCGATCACGAGATTGGCGAGGATGACGCTCGGCAGCTTTGCCTGCAGCCGGATGAGCCGGGCAATGATCGCCTCCACCGGGTGGAGGCGATAGGCGGCGACCGTCGGCACGCCGGCGAGCGCAAGCTCGAGCGTCACCGTCCCTGATGCCGCAAGCGCCGCGCGGGCATTGCGAAAGGCCGCCCACTTCGCCTCCGGCTCGACCAGAATGCGCGGCTTCACAGGCCAGCCGGCAACCGCTTCGCGCAATAGCGCTGCAACATTGGGCACGGTCGGTATCGCCAGATCGATCGGTCCGATCTGGGCGCTCACGCGCGCAATAGCGTCGCCGAAAATGCCGGCGAGGCGGCGGATTTCATTCGACCGGCTGCCCGGCAGCGCCAGTATCAGCGGCGGATCGGCCGCGCGCCGGCGCGCCTCATCGGCGTTGGGCCGCAACTCGCCGATCCGCTCGATGCGCGGATGTCCGACATAGGTGCAAGGCGGCCCGCCGAGCTCGACATGAATTGCCGGCTCGAATGGCAGGATCGCCAGCAACTGGTCGACATAAGCGCGCATGGCGCGCGCGCGTCCCGGCCGCCAGGCCCAGACCGAGGGCGAAACGTAGTCGATGATCGGGATCGTCGGCGCGAGGCGGCGCACCCGGCGGGCGACGCGGTGCGTGAAATCAGGGCTGTCGACGATAACGAGCGCATCGGGCTGCGCCGCGACGACGGCCTGCGCCGTTTCGCGGATCCGGCGAAAAATTCTCGGCAGCCGCTGCGGGATCGCGGTGAGCCCGATGATGGAGAGTTCGCCGATCGCGAACGGGCTCGCGATGCCCGCAGCCGCCATGGCGTGGCCGCCGACCCCGGAAAGCCGGACCGCGCCGGCTTCGTGCTTGACGATGGCCTGCGCCAAAGCCGCGCCCAGCGCGTCGCCGGAATCTCCGCCGCGACGATGAAGATCGAGAGCGGCCGCGACGGCAGGCGTTGCGGCGCTGGCATCATCGCCCGGCGCCCTCGCCAACCCCGACGATGAAAATCCCGGCGCGATCGGCCGCCGCAATCACCGCGTCGGCTTCCGCGATCATGGTCGAGCCGGCGGCAACGGCGAGGCCGGCAAGACCGGCCCGGGCGACATTCTCGACCGTCCGCGGACCGATGGAGGGCAGATCGAAACGGTGGTCCTGGCCGGGCTTCGGCGCCTTGACCAAAACTCCGGTCCCCGGCCTCGCCGTGACGCGCCCCAGTTTGCGTAACTCGGCGATGCGATTGAGAAGATTGTCGGTGCCTTCGGCGGCCTCGACGGCGAGCACATTGTTGTCGGCAACGACGGCGGCCTGCCCAACATCGAACGGCCCAAGCGCTGCGATCACATGACGCGCGCGTTCAATATCGCTCCAATCGCGCTCCGAAGGCTGGTGGCGGCCGAGGCTGCCTTCGGGAACCAGAACTTCGGGCGCCACATCCTTGACGCCGACGACCCGCAGGCCGCCGCTTTCGGCAATTCTGGCTACGCCGGAAATAAGTCTGTCGTCACCGCCGCGATAGGCGCGGATCAGTCCAGGCATGGCCTTGATCGTCTGCCAATCGAGACGAAGCTGCGTAATCGGCGGCCGTAGCACCGTGCCGATGAACAAGATCTCGCGACAGCGTTCGTCCCGTGCCAAACGGAAGAATCGGCCCGCCTGCCCGATCGCGATCCAATGATGAGTGTAGCGGCCGATCACACTGGCGTCCGCCCAGCCCTTGATGCCGAACATGACCGGCCGCCGTCCTCGCCGCGCCACCACGTCGGCGACCGCACCGGGAAGACTGCCGCCTCCGCAAATAATCGCAAGCGGACCGGCTTGCGCCGGCGTATCGGCTATGGTCGGCGCATCAGGTTGCATCGTCGGGCGGCGCGTCGGCGCCGTGCTTTGCGCGTGGACGCATCAGCGGACGCTTGCCGCCGGCGCGGATGAACGCGATCATCTTGTCGACCATCGGATCGCCGGCAAATTCGCGCTCGACCGCATCGATGCGCTCGGCGATGCGGCCCTCGACGAAAAACAGCGAGCGATAGGCGCGACGTATTTGATGCATTGCGGCGCGCGACGCTCCGCGCCGCCGCAGCCCGACAATGTTCAATCCGACCAGCGCGCCAGTCTGGCCGAGCGCAAATCCGAACGGAATAATGTCGTCGCGCGCCGCCGACATGCCGGCCATCATGACGCCCTCACCGACGCGCACAAACTGGTGAATCGCGACATGCCCGCCGAGAAACGTGAAATCGCCAACGCTGACGTGGCCGCCGAGCACCACATTATTGGCAAAAGTCACGTCGTTGCCGACCTCGCAATCGTGACCGACATGAGAGCCGACCATGAAAGAACAGCGGTCGCCGATGCGTGTTATGCCGCCGCCGTCCTCGGTTCCGGTATTCATGGTGACGCCCTCGCGCAACTCGCAACGCGTCCCGATGACGAGGCGGGTCGGACCGCCGCGATAATGGACCGATTGCGGCGGCGTGCCGAGTGACGAGAAAGGATAGACGACGCTGTCTTCGCCGATCGTCGTCAACCCGGTGATGTGGACGTGGGCAAGCAGGCGAACGCCGCGCCGCAACTCGACCTGCGGTCCGACAATGCAATAGGGTCCGATCTCGACGGACTCGCCAATGCACGCGCCATCGGCGACGCGCGCGGTCGGATCGATCGCCATTTAGCCCTCGGTGATGATCGCGCCGACTTCGGCTTCGGCGATAAGAGCGTCGCCCACCTTCGCCTCGGCTCTGTACCACCACATGTTGCGGCGGTGCGCGATCTTGTTGACGTGGTATTCGACGGTGTCGCCCGGCACTGCAGGCTTGCGGAATTTGGCTTTGTCGATGGTGAGGAAATACATGGCGCGGCCTTCGCTGAAACGCATCTGACGCAGGCACAGCACGCCCGCGGTCTGCGCCATGCCTTCGATCAAGAGCACGCCCGGCATCACCGGATTACCGGGAAAATGCCCGGAAAATTGCGGTTCGTTGACGGTGACGTTCTTGATGCCGACGCCGTGCTCCTCGCCGCGGATATCGATGATGCGATCGATCATGAGAAACGGGTAGCGATGCGGTAGGAGCCGCAGAATTTCGCGAATGTCAGCGACCTCGACAGTCTCGCCGTTCATTCGTCAGCTCCCGCGGACTTTCTGCCTTGGCGCACGAGGCGGCGAAGCGTGGCGACGCCGCGTTTCCAATCGATGACCGGCTCGGCCGGAAAACCGCCCCAGCGGCCGCCGGCGGGAATATCCGACATTACCCCGGCGCGGGCGCCGAGCATGGCGCCAGTGCCGATGGAAACGTGGTCCGCGACGCCGACCTGGCCGCCCAGCATGGCAAAATCTCCCACTGTCACGCTCCCGGATATGCCGACCTGGGAGACGATCAGACAATAGCGTCCGATCGAGCAGTTGTGTCCGATCTGCACGAGATTGTCGATTTTTGTGCCCTCGCCAATGACGGTGTCGCGAGTGGCGCCCCGGTCAATCGTGGTATTGGCGCCGATTTCGACGTCATCTTGAATGATGGCGCGGCGGGTTTGCGGAATTTTCTGGTGGCCTCGCGGCGACGGCAGATAGCCGAACCCGTCCTGCCCGATGCGCACGCCGGGATGGATAATCACGCGATCGCCGATCAGCGCATGCAGGATCGTCGCATTGGGCCCCACCGAGCAGTCGCGGCCGAGGCAGACATCGGGGCCGATGACGGCGCCAGGACCGATCAAGGTGCCCGCGCCAATTTCGGCGCGCGGTCCGATGACGGCGAGCGGATCGATCGTGACGTTTTCCTCAAGCCTCGCCGTCGGATGCACCTGCGCACTCGCCGCACGTCCGTTGCCGCCGAACAACGACGACGGGCGCAGCATCGCCGGAAACAGTTTCCGCGTCACCGCGACAAAGGCCGGATAGGGATGCGGGGTCTCGAGAATGGCAAGTCCGCGCGGCGCCGCAGCAGCGAAGCGCGGCGCAATCAGGCACGCTCCGGCGCGCGTACCAGCCAACGCGTCGAGAAATTTCGGACTGTCGAGAAAAGTCAGGTCCGACGCCACCGCCGTGTCGAGCGGTGCGATATTGCGAATAGAGCGGTCCGGCGGATCGCCCTCGCGTAGTTTGGCACGCGTGAGAGCGGCGATCTCGCCGGTCGTCAACTCACAGTTCGGTTTGAAAAAATCGGGCATAGCCGTCCGGCGTAGCGCCTTCGCCGCGATCAGAAGTGCGCTCCGCCGCCGAAGGCGAAGAACTGGGTCCGATCGTAACCCTGCTTGAGGAACGGATAGGCGAAATCGAAACGCAACGGACCGAACGGTGAATCCCAAATGACGCTAGCGCCAACAGAAGCCCGTATCGAGGCATCGTCGGCGTATTGCATCCCGCATTGGCACGCATAAGCAACGTTCGGGACCACGGTCGTATTTACAACCGTGCCATTGATTTCGCCGGTTGCCGGACTTTGTGTTTCGCCCCTGTAGCCCCACACCGAGCCCGAATCGACGAAGATCGCGCCGCGAAAGCCGCTATCCTTGGGCAGGAAATAAAACGGATACTGGAATTCGAGGCTGGCGCCCCAATACATCGTGCCACCGACATTATCGTTCGTCGTGCCGGCCGTGATGTCGCGCGGGCCGATGCCGGCCGGTTCGAAGCCGCGCACCAGGTTCGGTCCCATCTTGAAGTCGTCAAGCATGCGCACGTAATCGCTGTTCGACGTGCATTCATTTTGCGGACAACTACCGAAGCCGTAGATATCGCCGGCCTGCAAATGAAAAATGCTCACCAGGTCGGTGACGACCTCGTAGTAGCTGCGCGCATCGAACGTGGAGCGGATATAAGAAGCATCACCGCCGACACCGGCGAAGTCCTGGCCGAAACTGACATACAGGCCGCTTGTCGGATTCTTGTTGTTGTCCAGAGTGTTGTACGACAATCCATAGCCGACCATCGATGTCAGATAAGAGCCGGCTGCAAGCTCGACACGGACCGGGAGTGAGGCCTGGCCGTAGGTATAACAGTTGGTCGAGGTACCCGCCAACACGGCGCCTGGATAGCCGGCCCAGAGAGGTGGCGAGGTGGTAAACAACCCACCCGCGGAGAGGGCATTGACGGCAGCTGGAGTCGGGAAGGTGTTTGCAAAATCCGGGTTGATATTATTGCAGTCGTTCAAATAATACGGCAGCGTGATCTTCTGCGTATATGCCGAATAGCGCAATTGGAACGACAGATCCTCGCGCAGCGGCAGGCCCCATTTCAGCGTGCCGCCGTAGGATTCAGTGCCGTACGACAGGTAGTTGTTGGGGATCGTCTGCTTGGCAAACAAATCAACGCCCATGCTGGAGCGGGTGTCGAGAAAATAAGGCTCCGCGTAGCTCAGCTCGACGCTGCGGACATACTGGCCATAGGTAGCCGCCGCCCGCGCAAAGCGGCCGGTACCGAGGAGGTTGCGCTCCTGGACCGAAACCTCCGCCAGCCAGCCGTCGGAGGTTGAATAGCCGCCCATCACCGAGAAGTCGCCGGTCGGCTGCTCCTCGACGTCGATGTTGATCACGACACGGTCGGGCGCCGATCCGGGCTCGTCGGTGATTTTCACCGATTTGAAGAAGTTCAGATTTTTAATTCTGCGTTCAGCGCGATCGACCAAGGCGCGATTGTACGGATCGCCTTCGTTGATATCCAATTCGCGCCGGATCACGTAATCGCGGGTGCGATAATTGCCGCGGATGTTGATGCGTTCGACATAGGCGCGCTGGCCCTCGTCGACGACGAAGGTGACGCCGATCGTTCGCGCCGTGGGATTGCGGTCGCCGCGCGGCCGCACCGTGCCGAACGGGTAGCCGCGCCGGGCGAGCTCGATGGTCATATCCTCGACCGTCTTCTCGATCGCCTCGCCGTTATAGATCTGGCCTGTCGACATGCGCAGATATTGCTGCAACGTCTGCGCCGAGATGGCGCGGACGTTGGACTGCACGTCGATCTTGCCGAAATGGTAGAGCGGGCCTTCTTCGATCGTGAAGGTGACGATGAAACCCTTCTGAGCCGGATCGTATTCGCCGGTCGCCGAGACAACCTGTACATCGGCATAGCCGTGCTTAAGATAGAAGCGCCGGATCAGATCGCGGTCAGCCTCGATGCGGTCGGGATCATAGACGTCCGTGGTCTGCAGAAAGCTCAGCCAATTCGATTCTGCCGTCTTGATCACCTGCTTGAGCCGCCAGGCCGGATAGGCGTTGTTGCCCACAAAAACGATGTGCTTGATGCCGGTCTTTTCGCCTTCGGTGATCTGAAAGACCAAATCGACCCGATCGTTGGGGCGCTCGATAATTTCCGGGACGACCTTGACGTCGAAGCGTCCGTTGCGCTGATAGATCTCGATGATGCGCTGCGTATCGGCTTGAACGGCGGCGCGCGACAGTGACCCGCGTTCCTTCGACTGGATCTCCTGCTTCATCTGCTCGTCTTTGATGCGGTAGTTGCCCTCGAAGGCGATCTTGTTGATAACCGGCGCCTCCACCACCGTCACAATCAGCTTGCTGCCGTCGCGCGAGATGCGGACATCCTGGAACAGCCCGGTGCCATAAAGGGCCTTGAGGGCGGCATCGATCTTGGCGGCATCGAGAGGCTCGCCAGGCGCGGTCTTGAAATACGAACGCACCGTATCGGCGTCGATCCGGCGGTTGCCTTGGACGACGATAGAGGTAGCGCCAACCCCCGTTCCGGTCGGCGCCGCAGCAGCCGACCCGGCCGAAAGACCACAAATCACCAGCCCGAGGAGCAAGCCGGCCAAGACAAGCCCCCGTTTTACCCGCACACACATGCCCATGCGCAAAGCGCCCTTTTACCCCAGTGGCCGCCCCCAGTGGCGGGTTACTTAAAATCTCCCTTAGTTCGTCATTTAATATCGATTTTGTCTTGCTAACTCTGTCACTTGTACCATCCCCGCAGTGTTATTGCCACGCCCCCGAAACGCCCTAGCCGACGCCAAACTTAAGACGTCCGTAGGTGAACGATGTCATTGAAAGTTGCAAATATCATCAACATCACGACGATCGCGAGACCAATCCGAAACCCGAACTCCTGTGCCCGCTCCGATAGCGGACGGCCGCGCACGGCCTCGATCGAGTAGAACAAAAGGTGACCTCCATCGAGCAAGGGAATTGGAAACAGATTGAGTAGCCCGATGGAGACCGAAAGTACGGCAGCAAGATGGATGAGCGCCACAAAGCCGATTGAGGCCACCTCTCCCGAAATCTGGGCAATCCGGATCGGCCCGCCGAGCTGGTCGGCAGCTTCGCGCCCGACCACGACGCCGCCGATATAGGTCATTGTCCGGTCGATCACGAACCAGGTTTCCTGAGCCCCCATCAAGACCGCTCGCGGCGGCGATACTGGATTGATTTTCAGGTCCGCGGCCGCCATTGACCGGGTGATGCCAAGGATTCCGATCCGCTGTGCATTGCCGAAATTGTCTTTGATCTCCTTGAGTGCCGGCGTCGCGCTGAGCAAAACCGGCGCGCCGTCGCGATCGACTTTGATTTGCAGCGTGTCGCCGGCGCTTTCGCTGACAATGCGCTGCATGTCCTCGAAGCTATCGATCGTCCGACCGTCGATAGCGACGACCAGGTCACCGGGCTTGAAGCCAGCCGAAGCTGCGGGGCTGTTGGGTTGAACGCTGTCAACCCGCGCGCTCATCGTTTGCTTGCCGTACAGCATGAAGATCATCGAGAAGATCGCGATGGCCAGAACGAAATTCGCCATCGGACCGGCGACGACAATCGCCGCGCGCTTCAGCACCGGTTGAAAGAAGAAGCTCTGCGGTCGCTCGCGCTCGTCCATCGCTTCGAGGCGAGGCGCGTCGGGAACGCTGCCGGCATTCTCGTCGCCGAAGAATTTCACGTAGCCGCCGAGCGGAATTGCCGCGATTTTCCAGCGCGTTCCATGGCGATCGTTAAAGCCGACAATTTCGGGGCCAAAACCGATCGAAAATACCAGAATTTTGACCCCGCACAGCCGGGCGACCAGGAAATGGCCAAGTTCGTGAAAGAACACGACAAGGCTGAGGACGAATAAAAAAGGCACCAGGTAAGCGACAACGCCGCCACCCAGCGCATGTAAATGCGACAGCAAATACGACCCCATAACGCTCGCCTGACGCCCCCCGGTGTGCCCGTCCCCAATCCTTAACCTTAGGATGCCATTGCGGCAATTTCGGGCAAGAGGTCTGCGGCTACCCTTCTCGAATTATGGTCAATGGCGAGGGCCTCGTCGACGGATTGCGGCGCGGCCATCTCATTTCGGCGCTCACTTTGCGCCAATGTTGCCTCAACGAGGGCAGCGATTCCGCTAAAACCAAGGCGTCCGCCGACGAACTCGGCGACCGCGACCTCATTCGCCGCGTTAAGGATCGTCGGTGCAGCGCCGCCGGCAGCTAGCGCCCGGCGCGCGATGGCCAGTGCCGGAAAGCGGGTCAGATCGGGCTCCTCGAACGTGAGCGTCGCCACCTGCGCCAGATCGAGCCGCGCCGCGGGCGTGCCCATCCGTACCGGCCAGGCCAGGCAGTGCGAGATCGGGATTCGCATATCGGGCGAACCAAGCTGGGCGATCACCGAACCGTCGCGGAATTCGACCAGCCCGTGAATGATGGACTGCGGATGGACAACGACGTCGAGTTGATCGGGAGCAAGTGCGAACAGGTGATGGGCCTCGATCAGTTCAAGGCCTTTATTCATCAGCGTTGCCGAATCGATCGTGACCTTCGGACCCATCGACCAGGTCGGATGTTTTAGCGCCTGTTCGAGCGTGACCTTGCGGATCGCTTCGAGCGGCCAGGTGCGAAACGGCCCTCCCGAAGCGGTGAGCACGATGCGTCTCAAATCTTCGCGTCGCCCGGCGCTCAAGGCCTGGAAGATCGCATTATGTTCGGAATCAACGGGCAGCACGGTGGCGCCCATGGCGGCCGCGCGCCGCATGAACAGGGCGCCGGCACAGACGAGACATTCCTTATTGGCGAGCGCCACCGTGGCGCCGCGTTCGGCGGCGGCAAGTGTCGGCGCGAGGCTGGCCGCGCCGGTGATGGCCGCCATGACCCATTCGGCGGGCCGCTGCGCCGCTTCGACGATCGCCACAGCGCCAGCCGCCGCCTCGATGCCGGAGCCGGATAGTTCCGCCTTGAGTTCAGGATAGGCCGTTGGATCGGCGACCACGGCAAAGCGCGCATTCAGTTCGCGCGCCAAGCGTGCGAGCGCCGCCGCCTCGCGATGTGCGGTGACAGCCTCGACACGGTAGCGGCCGGATTCCCGCCGCAACAAATCCGCCGTGCTCGAGCCGATCGAGCCAGTCGCGCCAAGGATCGTGACCGAGCGCGGCATTGCCGCAAGCTCGATCTTCGCTGCCGCCCCCGGCTGCTTCTGTTTCATCGAACCACCCACAATTGACCTACAAACCTACCATACCAACAGCCCCTGCGCGGGCGCAGCCATGCCCTGATGCAGCGAGCCGATCAGCGCCGCAACCACGGCGGCGACCAGGAAACCGTCCAGACGGTCCATCACACCCCCGTGGCCCGGAATAAGGCTGCTCGCGTCCTTCGCGCCAAATCGCCGTTTGACCGCGGATTCGAAGAGATCACCGGCTTGTGCGACGATCGAGAGGACCAATCCGAGAACGCCTGCCGCGACCGGTCCGGTTCCAGCGCTCGCATAAGCGACCAAGCCCCCGGCGGCAACCCCCCCGACGAGGCCGCCGATCGCCCCGGCCCAGGTCTTCTTTGGGCTTAATGCCGGCCACAGCAGGGGTCCGCCGACGCTGCGTCCGACCAGATAGGCAAAAATGTCGGTCGCCCAAACGGTTGCGAAGAGGAAAAGGAGCGCCGCAAACCCCAGTTGCGGGTCGCCGCGCAGGATAGCCGGACCGAGCAGGACGAGACCTGCATAGACCACGCCGGCAGCGCTCCAGGCCGCGGGATTGGAGGTAGAATGGGGCCGCCGCCAAGCCGCCGCCGCGGATCCCCCCAGCACCGTCCCGATCGCGATCATGCCGATTGCGGCGCCGGCCTGCCGTTGTCCAAGAAACGCCATCGCCACCACGAGCGCCGCCAGCCCAGGCACCAGGACTCGCAGATCGGTGCCGCGCGCCGCAAGCGAGGTCCATTCCCAAAGAACGACGCCAGCCGCGATGGTGCAGAGCCCCAGAAACACCCAGCCGCCGAGATAGGCGGCGGCGATAACAATCGGTGCCAGCACCACCGCCGAGCCGATGCGCCGCGTAAAATTGCGCGTGTCGCCGGCAGCCGCCGCGACAGTCCCGTTTGCGCCAGGGTCGTGCCGGTCCAGTTTGATCAGGATCCTGTCTGGGCGACCAATCCGCCAAAACGACGCTCGCGACGGCGGTACTCGGCAATCGCCCCTTCGAGCGCCGAACGGTCGAAATCGGGCCAATGGAGTGGAACGAAGACAAGTTCGCTATAGGCGGCCTGCCAGAGCAGGAAATTGGAGAGCCGCTGCTCGCCACTGGTGCGGATGATGACGTCTGGATCTGGAATGTCGGGCGCGTCGAGATGCCGCGTCAGCATCTCCGGCGTGATCGCGTCCGCCGCCAGCCGCCCCGCCGCGACTTCGATTGCGAGCCGGCGCGCCGCGCGCGTGATTTCCTGGCGGGCGCCGTAATTGAACGCCACCACCAGCGTCAAGCCGTCGTTCCCGCGCGTGAGGTCTTCCGCTTCTTCCAGGAGGCTGCGGATGTCGGACGAAAGATCGTCACGCTCGCCGACGATGCGCACCCGCACATTGCTCTTGTGCAGATCGGCGAGATCGTTGCGGATGAAGCGGCGCAGAAGCGACAAGAGATCGCGAATTTCCGATTGCGGGCGCGACCAGTTCTCCGAGCTGAAGGAAAAGATCGTCACGACGCCGATGCCGAGATCGCTCGCTGCGCGCACCGTCTTGCGCAAAGCCTCGACGCCGCGCCGGTGGCCCTCGACCCGCGGCAGGCCGCGCGCGGCGGCCCAGCGACCATTGCCATCCATGATGATGGCAACGTGGCGCGGCATATCGAAGCCGCCGTCCGCCGGATTTGGCGGACGTTTCTCTTTGGTCGTTGGGCTTGCCGCGTCGCTCAAACCGTCATGATCTCCTTTTCCTTGCCGGCGAGCATTTTCTCGACTTCGGCGATGGTCGCATCGGTTGCTTTTTGCACCTCGGCGCCCTGATGTTTGTGTTCGTCCTCGCTGATCTGGTGATCTTTTTCGAGCTTCTTGAGCAGATCGAGCCCGTCGCGGCGAACGTGGCGGACGGCAACCCGCGCGGCCTCGGTATATTTGTGCGCGACCTTGACGATTTCGCGCCGCCGATCCTCATTGAGTTCCGGAATGCGCAGCCGCAATACCTGCCCTTCGGTGGATGGCGTCAATCCCAAATTGGCCGCCGAGATCGCCTTCTCCACCGCGTGAACCATCGAACGATCCCACACCTGGACGTTAAGAAGCCGCGGTTCAGGGACACTGATCGAGGCGAGTTGGTTGAGCGGCATGTGATTGCCATAGGCCTCGACCTGAACATGGTCGAGCAGCGCCGTCGAGGCGCGGCCGGTGCGCAGGCCGGACAATTCCTGCTTAAGCGAAGCGATCGCGCCCTGCATGCGGCGCTTGAGGTCGCTCATGTCAAATGCTGTTGCCGCCATCACAACCTCCCAATGTCCTCAATGGCGCTAGCCGACGGTGGTGAAATGTCCGTTGCCGCGCAGGACGTTCTCGATGGCGCCCTGCTCGCGGATCGAGAACACGATGATAGGCATACGGTTTTCCTGGGCAAGCGCGAACGCCGTCGCATCCATGATCTTCAGCCGCCGGTCCAGCGCCTCCTGATGGTCGAGATGTTCGTACCGCTCGGCTTTCGGATCGTGCTTCGGATCGGCGGTATAGACCCCGTCGACGTCGGTGGCTTTGAGCACGGCGTCGCATTCCATCTCGGCCGCCCGCAGGACCGCCGTGGTGTCGGTGGTAAAATACGGATTGCCGGTGCCGCCGGCGAAAACGATGATGCGGTTGTCGTCGAGGTGCCGCAGGGCGCTTTGCCGCTCATAGGTTTCGCAAACTTGCGGCATGATCAGCGCCGACATGGCGCGCGCGCTCACCCCTGCCCGCTCGATCGCCGCTGTCAGAACCAAGGCATTCATGACGGTTGCCAGCATGCCCATCGCGTCCGCGGTCGGGCGCGAAAGGCCGTCTTCCGACACTTTGGCGCCGCGCAGCACGTTGCCGCCGCCGACCACGACACCAAGCCCGATATCAAGACCATGCGCGGCGACCAGGTCAGCGGCAAAACGATCGATGGTCGGCTGATGGATACCGAATTTCTCGGGGCCGCTTAACGCTTCACCGGAAAGCTTGACGATCACCCGCCGGTATTTCGGTTTCGCCATCGGGATATCCCGCCCTCGCCGCCGATTCGGCAGTGATAGGGCTATCGTATTTACGCGGCAAACCCAACTGGACGCGGTGGATTGAGGCTTGGGGCCTTAATGCGCGCCGGCAAGGGCTGCGACCTCGCCGCCGAAATCGCCGCCTGACCGCTCGATGCCTTCGCCAAGCGCGAATCGCTTGAAGCCGCCGATCTTGATCGGCGCTCCGGCAGTAGCCTCGGCTTCCTTGATGGCCTGAGCGACGCTCTTCTTGTCATCGAAGATGAAGGGCTGCTCGAGCAGGCAGACTTCCTTGTAAAAGGTCTTCAGGCCGGACTTCGACGATCTTGTCGATCATGGCCGCGGGCTTGCCCTGCGCCTTGAACTTGTCGGCAAGCACGTTCTTTTCACGCTCGACGGTTGCCGGATCGAGGCCGGACGGATCGACCGCCTGCGGATTGGCCGACGCGACATGCATCGCCACCATGCGGCCGAAAGCCTTCAGCTCGTCGGGCTTGCCAGCGGATTCGAGGGCGACGATCACGCCGATCCGGCCGAGCCCGTCGATCACCGAACTGTGCACGTAGCTCGCCACAACGCCCTTGCCGACCGAAAGTTCGGCGGCGCGGCGCAGCGTCATGTTCTCGCCGACCTTGGCGATGGTGTCGGCAATCGCTTCGGAAATCGTAATGCCGCCGGCGCGTGCGGCGAGAATTTTATCCAGATCCGGGCCGGTGCCGAGGGCGGCATCGGCGATCATCTTGACGAGGCCCTGGAACAGATCGTTGCGGGCGACAAAGTCGGTCTCGGAATTCACCTCGACCAGGATGCCTTTGTTGCCCGCGATCGCGACGCCAACGAGCCCATCGGCGGCCACGCGGCCGGCTTTTTTCGCCGCCTTCGAGAGGCCCTTCTTGCGCAGCCAGTCGACCGCGGCATCGAGATCGCCGCCGGATTCGCTGAGCGCTGCCTTGCAATCCATCATGCCCGCGCCGGTCTGGTCGCGGAGCTCCTTCACCATGGACGCGCTGACATTCGTGGCCATCGACGCGCCCCTTATAAGCAATACGCTGAGTCAGGCATACATAAACATGAA
>CAVXWL010000004.1:0-90078 GCA_963765365.1 uncultured Alphaproteobacteria bacterium
GGGCAATATTCAACCTGGTATGGGTCGCTTTTTGCGGTCCGCGCCTCCATGTTCGTTGGCAAGTTGGAGGGAAAGACGCGCCGACAAGACCCCGGCACAGCTTGCCGGCACTCTCGGGCGCGGTCCAATCGGTCGCCATGCTGTTCAATTACGCGGTCTCCGCACTCATAACGCTGTTCCTGGTGGTCGACCCGATCGGTCTGGCGCCGACTTTTCTTGCCGTGACCGACGGCCTGCCGCGCGCGGCCCGGCAGAGCGTCGCAGTGCGCGCCAGCCTGATTGCAGGCGCGATCCTGATCGGCGCCGCTTTGATCGGCGATCGGCTGCTCGCGACGCTTGCGATCTCGCTATCCGCCTTCCGCATTGCCGGCGGGCTGTTGCTGTTCGCCATTGCCGCCGAAATGGTGCTCGGCGTGCGCATGCGGCGCGAAAGCGAGGCCGCCGAGGAGGCCGTCGAGGAGCATGTGCGCAACATCGCAGCCTTCCCGCTGGCGATCCCGCTCCTGGCCGGGCCCGGCGCGATCACCGCCGCGGTGCTGCTTGCCGGCCGCGCCAACGGCGACGTGCTCGAGATCGGCGTCTTGATCGGCGTGGTGGTCTTCGTCACGCTGTGCTGCTTCGCCGTGTTCAGTTTTGCGCCGTGGATCGGCAAGCTCCTCGGCCTCACCGGCAATATCGTGCTGTCGCGGCTCCTCGGCGTGCTGCTCGCTGCACTCGCGGTGCAATATGTGGTCGATGGAATCCGCGCGATTTTTAGCGTCTGATCCGCAATACCCCTGATGCCGGAATTTCATATTCAGGTAATCTGGCACCGCGCAGGTTTCGTCGCGCTGTAGCGTTGGAGTTCGTGTCATGCCTATCTCACCAATCCCGCCGCCTGGCCCGGCGCCGGCGAGTTCGCAGAGCCTGGAATCGCTGGCGAGGCAAAGAAACGGCGCAAGCCACCCGCTGCCGGCTTCGCCCGTTGCACCGAAGATCGACATCGCTCCGGCGGCGACCGGCAAAAATCAGCAATCGAGCCTAGGCCCTGCGAAAAACACGTCTGGACCGATCGGAACCAAGGTCGACAAAATGGCCTGAGCGCGGTGCGCTAAGCCTTCATTAACCATACCGGTTCACGATCGCTTAGGAATAAGACCACTGGCGATCGAGGTTCTGGCATGGCGATTTCGGCAATTCCCGCTGCGGCAACACAGTCGGCGGCTCAGCAAGTCCTGCAATCATCCGGGCATCATAAACATCGCGGCGAGAGCGCAAGCTCGGTCAGCGACGTCGACGTGCAAAGCTCGAGCGTCTCTCCTGCCGGCGGCTCTTCCGCCAGACCGGGGAGCCTCCTCAACATCACGGCATAAGTATCTTCCCATGGATGAGGGGCGCCCGAGCTTTGAGGTGCGCACCGCGCAGGCGCGCGATGTCCCGGCGCTGATGCGATTAAAGCGCCTGTTGGCCGCAGGCGAAAACTCCAGCCACGCCGTGCGTGCCAGCGAAAGCGATTGGCTGCGCGACGGTTTTGGCCCTGATGCGGGTTTTACCGCCTTCGTCGCCGAGATCTCCTCTCCGAGCGGCGAAGTCGCGGTCGCCGATCCGATCGTGGGCATGGCGACGTGCGGCAAGCGCGTCATCACCGGCTGGAACGGCCCGGTGGTTTTTCTGCAGGATCTTTTTGTCGAGCCGTCGCAGCGCGCGAACGGAATCGCCCGCGCTCTGATGGCGCGCGTCGCCGCCTTTGCCAGCGATCTCGGCAGTCCGATTATCGAATTGACCGTGCGGGCGGATAACCCGGCGCGCCAATTCTATCAGCGCAGCGGCTTCCTGCTGCTGCCGCAATGCCTCACTTACGTCTTGGCCGGCACGGCGCTGGCGGCGCTTGCCGCGCAGGACAAAACTCCGGCGCTTGCCGATTAGCCGTCAAACCGCGGTTGCCAGATCATCAAGGCGTAGATGACGAGCATCCCGATCGGGATCGGTACGGATAAAAGGCACCACAGACGAAACATCCGCCGGTAGGCGCCGGAGAGCGGTTTCCCCTCCAGCGCCGCCTCGCGGGTAAAATCGCGGATGCGCCGTTCGGTCCGCACCGCAGCGATCCACAGGCCGACAATGCCGACATAGATGAGGCTCGAATTGACGATCCAGAATTCATGGAGCGGATCGAGCCCGATCGCATAAGCAAGAGGAATGCCGCTGATCGGCTGCAGCACGATGGCGGCGGCTACCACGGTCAGTTCGACCGTGACGACAAGCCGCGACGTCAAGGCGACCACCGACGTGTTGCCGGAGCGGTGCGCCAGCACCATGAAAATGGCGAGGCAAAGCCAGGTGCCGAACATCACCGTGACGGCGAGGACGTGCACGAATTTGATGGCGAAGATCAGGTCGAGCATGGCGATTGAGGCAATGACCGCCAATCGCGGCGTCATTGCGAGCGAAGCGGTGGTAGGCGGCTAAAGCCTCAAAACGGAATTTCGTCGTCCATGTCGGCGCTGCTTCCGCCGCGCGAGCTGGCGCCAACGGCGGCCGCGACCTTGCGGGTCGGCCCGGGCGAGCCGAAATCGCCGCCGCTTTCATCGGCGCCGCTATCGCCGCCAGCCCCGGCGCCGCCGGCACGGTCGAGCAGCGTCAGCTCGCCGCGAAAACCTTGCAGCACGACTTCGGTCGAGTAGCGGTCCTGGCCGGATTGATCCTGCCATTTGCGTGTCTGCAGAGCGCCTTCGATGTAAACCTTCGAGCCCTTTTTGAGGTATTGCTCGGCGATCCGGCACAGATTTTCATTGAAGATCACGACCCGGTGCCATTCGGTCTTTTCACGGCGCTCGCCGGACGTCTTGTCCCGCCACGATTCCGAGGTCGCCAGCCGCAGATTGGCGATCGGCCGGCCGTCCTGCGTACGCCTGATTTCGGGATCGGCGCCCAGATTGCCGATCAGGATCACCTTGTTCACGCTGCCTGCCATGACGGACTCCGCTTGGTGTTTGCTTGGCGCAATTGATCTGCCCGCTTGGCAAGGACCTTAGTGCCGGTCAGCGCCTCGGCAAGAACCATCGGCGTTATCCACACCAGTCCCGGGCGACGTGAAGCGGCACAAACGCCATGTTCCTCTTTTGTTCTAGACATTCCACGGGCAAAATGCAAGGGGTGCGCGGCATGACAACTGACCTGTCGCGTGAGGCTGTGGACGACGCGGCAGCGGCCGGCCGCGCACTGGTAAAAAGCCCGCGTTCTCACTACGTTCCGAAAAGCATGCTGACAGCAATAAGCGGGGTTTTCGTCCGCTCACTCCCCCGCAAACGGGGCACCGGATTGCTTCAGGACGAGCGCAGTCAAATTCTGGGTCCCCGCAGCCGCGGGGACGAGCGGACCGACCCATGAACGACCTGTTCGACAAAGCCGCCAAAGATTCGGCCGCAAAGCGTTCGCAAAACCGCGACAGGGATCGTCGCGAGGACGAACGCCGCGCCAATGATCGCCGCGTCATTTCGATCCACGGCGCGCGCGAGCATAACCTCAAGGACATCGATCTCGACATTCCGCGCGATCGCTTGGTGGTGTTCACCGGGCTGTCTGGTTCGGGGAAATCCTCGCTCGCCTTCGACACCATCTATGCCGAGGGCCAGCGCCGCTATGTCGAGAGCCTGTCGGCCTATGCGCGGCAATTCCTGGAAATGATGCAGAAGCCGGACGTCGACCAGATCGACGGCCTGTCGCCGGCAATTTCCATCGAGCAAAAGACCACCTCGCGCAATCCGCGCTCGACCGTGGGCACTGTCACCGAAATCTACGACTACATGCGGCTCCTCTGGGCGCGCGTCGGCGTGCCCTACTCGCCGGCGACGGGTCTGCCGATCGAGAGCCAGACCATTTCGCAAATGGTCGACCGCATCCTGGCGCTGCCGGAAGGCACGAGGCTTTATCTGCTGGCGCCGGTGGTGCGCGGACGCAAGGGCGAGTACCGCAAGGAGCTCGCCGAGTTCATGAAAAAGGGCTACCAGCGCGTCAAGATCGACGGCGCGTTCTACGAAATCGCCGAAGCCCCGGCGCTCGACAAGAAATTCACCCATGACATCGATGTCGTGGTCGACCGCGTCGTGGTGCGGCCGGACATCGCGACGCGCTTGGCGGATTCGCTGGAACAGGCGCTGAAACTCGCCGACGGCCTGGCGGTCGCTGAGTTCGCCGACGGCGGCCCGGTAGTCGGCGCCAAAGCCAACAAACAGCGCAACGAGACCGCCGAGCGCCTCGTCTTCTCGGAAAAATTCGCCTGCCCGGTGTCCGGCTTCACCATTCCGGAAATCGAGCCGCGGTTGTTCTCGTTCAACAACCCGTTCGGCGCCTGTCCGAAATGCGGCGGGCTCGGCGTCGAGCAGCATATCGATGCCGACCTCGTCATTCCCGACAAGGAGCGCACGCTGCGCAAAGGCGCCATCGCGCCGTGGGCGAAATCGTCGTCGCCTTATTACACGCAGACGCTCACCGCGCTCGGCAAGCATTACAAGTTCACGCTCGACACCAAATGGAAGGACCTGCCGAAGAAGACCCAGGACGCCATCCTCTATGGCTCCGGCGACACCGAGATCCGGTTTTCTTACGACGACGGCATGCGCGCCTATGACACCAAGCGCGCTTTCGAAGGCGTCATCACCAATCTCGAGCGGCGCTACAAGGAGACCGACAGCGATTGGGCGCGCGAGGAGATTGCCCGCTACTTCACCGACGTGCCGTGCGATGCCTGCAAAGGCTACCGCCTCAAGCCCGAGGCTTTGAGCGTGAAAGTGGGCGGCCTGCATATCGGCGAAGTGTCCGACATGTCGGTCAAAGGCGCAGCCGCCTGGTTCACTGAGCTACCCCAGAGGCTGACCTCAAAGCAGAACGAAATCGCCGTCCGCGTACTCAAGGAAATCCGCGAGCGGCTCAATTTCCTGGTCGATGTCGGGCTCGAATATCTCACGCTCGCCCGTGCCTCGGGCACTTTGTCCGGCGGCGAGAGCCAGCGCATCCGCCTCGCCTCGCAGATCGGCTCGGGGCTGACCGGCGTGCTGTACGTGCTCGACGAGCCGTCGATCGGGCTGCACCAGCGCGACAATGCCCGGCTTCTGGAAACGCTAAAGCGGCTGCGCGACCTCGGCAACACCGTGATCGTGGTCGAGCATGACGAGGACGCCATCCGCACCGCCGACTGGGTTTTGGACATTGGCCCCGGCGCCGGCATCCATGGCGGCCACATCATCGCCCACGGCAGCGTCGGCGACCTCATTGCCGCACCGGACAGCTGGACCGGCAAATATCTCTCCGGCGAGCTCATGGTCGCCGTCCCGGAACGCCGCGCGCCGAACAAAAGCCGTGTGCTCAAGATCGTCGGCGCGCGCGGCAACAATCTCAAAAACATCACCGCCGAGATCCCGCTCGGCCTGTTCACCTGCGTCACCGGCGTATCCGGCGGCGGAAAATCGACGCTGCTCATCGACACGCTCTACAAGGCTCTGGCGCGGCGGCTGAACAATGCCAGCGAGGCCCCCGCCCCTTACGACCGCATCGAAGGCGTCGAGCACCTCGACAAGATCATCGACATCGACCAGTCGCCGATCGGCCGCACCCCGCACAGCAATCCCGCGACCTATACCGGCGCCTTCACGCCGATCCGCGAGTGGTTTGCCGGCCTGCCCGAGTCAAAGGCCCGCGGCTACGAGCCCGGCCGCTTCTCGTTCAACGTCAAGGGCGGGCGCTGCGAGGCCTGCCAGGGCGACGGCGTCATCAAGATCGAGATGCACTTCCTGCCCGACGTCTATGTCACCTGCGATGTCTGCAAGGGCAAGCGCTACAATCGCGAGACGCTGGAAGTGCTGTTCCGCGGCAAGAGCATCGCCGATGTGCTCGACATGACGGTCGAGGAAGCGCTGGAATTTTTCAAGGCGGTGCCGCGGGTGCGCGAGCCGCTAAAGCTTCTGCACCGCGTCGGGCTCGATTACATCCATGTCGGCCAGCAAGCGACGACGCTCTCCGGCGGCGAGGCGCAGCGCGTCAAGCTCGCCAAGGAATTGTCGAAGCGCGCCACCGGCCGCACGCTTTACATTCTCGACGAGCCGACCACCGGTCTGCACTTCCACGACGTGGCAAAACTGCTCGAAGTGCTGCACGAGCTGGTCGAGACCGGCAACACGGTCGTCGTCATCGAGCACAATCTCGAAGTGATCAAGACCGCCGACTGGATCATCGACCTCGGCCCCGAAGGCGGCGACGGCGGCGGCGAAATCGTCGCAGCGGGAACGCCGGAAGATATCGTGCGGGAGAAGCGGAGCTATACCGGGGCGTTTTTGAAGCCGGTGCTGGCGCGGCGCGGCGTCGATCGCGGGAAGAAGAAGCGCGTCGAGGCGGCGGAGTAGTCAATCGTCATGGCCGGACTTGTTCCGGCCATCCACGTCTTGGTGGTCCATCAGCCGCTGGCTAGATCATCGGTTGAATCGTGCTACACTGCACCCATTAAGGGACGGGCAATGGCCGCAGATGTAACCAGGGAAGAATTCGAAGCGCGCGTCGGCGTCGTCGAACGCGAGGTGGAGGGCGAGAAAATGGTGACTCGCCACATCCTCGAACAGACCCGCCGCAACGGCGACGACATAGCCGCTGTGAAAACACGGCTCGACCGGGTCGAAGGCAAGGTGGACGGCCTCGATCGGAAAGTGGACGGCCTCGCCCAAGAGGTTGGCGGCGTGAAGCACACGCTCAATGGCCTTGTCCGCGATCTACCGAAAATGCTGAGCGATGCCGTGCGCAGCGGGAAAGAAGAGTAGTCAACGCCGGCGGTTCAATTGGGCGGAGTAGACATCCGCGACCATGAGCCGAAGGCGTCAAAGCGCGGAACTTATCCACGAAGGCAAATACGCAGGCGAAGAAAGAACCCGCCAACAAGAACATGGCGCCGTAGCCGAACGCCGCGAGCGTAGCGTAAGAGGTGGGCACGGCGCTTCGCGCCTTTGCCCACCCTACCGGCCGCCGGAACTGCTACACTTCACCAATGACCGTCGAAGACATCGAAGAAGCCGTCCTCAAGCTCACACCCGAGGGCCTCGCAAAATTCCGCCGCTGGTTCGCGGAATTCGAATCCGGCATGGGCCCGCCAAAGCCCCCGGAACCGGCGGCGGTCAAGCTCGGCCGCATCGCTGGCCGGACCATCGCGGAGTTTCGCAAGCTCTCGCGCGAACCGTAACGCAGGGGCTTTTCAGAACCTCGAGGCCGAAGACGTAGATGGCCGGAACAAGTCCGGCCATGACGACTCTCTTTCGTCACCAACGGGCTTGACCCGGTGATCATGCTGACGTGCAGGCCGTATGGATTGCCGGGTCAAGCCCGGCAATGACGAAGAACCCTACTTCGGCTCAATCCCCGCCTTCGCCATCACATCGGTCCAGCGCGCCAGGTCGGCCGCCAGCATATGCGCGGTGTCGTCCGGCTGGCTCGCGGTGGGCTTCATGCCCTGCTTGTCGAACAGTTCGATCACGGCGGGCGCGGTGACTGCCGTGGCGATGGCGTCGCGCAGCTTCTGCGCCACCGCCGGCGGCGTACCCGGCGTCGCCAGGATCACGTAATAGTTCGACACGTCGGAGAAAACGCCGAAGCCGCCTTCGGTGAAAGTGCCGACGTCCGGCAGCGCCGCGAGCCGCTCGCGGCCGGTCACCGCGACGCCGCTCACCGCACCCGCCTTCACCTGCGGGATCTCGATCGGGGTGGCGTCGAACATGGCGTCGATCCGGCCGCCGAGCAGATCGCTCAACGCCTCGGCCGCGCCCTTATACGGCACGTTGACGACATTGATGCCGGCGGCGAGGCGTAAAAGCTCGACGCTGAACGAGAACGAGCCGGTGGCGCCGCCGCCGGAGCCGAAGGTGAGCTTGCCGGGATTTTTTTTGGCGTAGCCGACGAGGTCGCCGATGCTGCGGAAGCCGAGTTCCTTGCGGGCGGTGACAATGAACGGCCCGCGGCCGACCTCGGTCACCGCCGCCATCTTGCGCACGTCGAACGGGTAGTCCTTGGTCGAGGGCTGCGCGACCACCGTGGCGGTCGAGATGAAGAACAGCGTGTGGCCGTCAGGTGCGGCGTTGGTGAGCTCGCGATAGGCCGGCTCGAAGGCGCCGCCCGGCTTGTTCTCCACATAGACGTTGGTGCCGAGGCTCGCCGACAGCCGCTGCGCGATCAGCCGCGCCGTGACGTCGGTGCCGCCACCCGGCGCCAGCCCGACGATGATGCGGATCGGCTTGCCGGAAAAATCCTGCGCCGCCGCCTCGCCGGCGCAGCCGCCGAAGAGAGCCAGCGCGATCAGAGCGGTAACCGCCGTCCATTGCAGCTTCATCGTTTCCTCCGTTGTTTTTCTTGGCGCAAGCTTAGCGCAGATTTCGCGCCGGGCCATAATGGCTGCCGGCGCGTGACGGGGTTGCCGAACTCGGCTAGAGAAGCGGCGCGTCCAGCACCGGAGTCCCTCATTGGCCCCTACCCGTGGCAGCTGCCTTTGCGGCGGCATCAAATTTGAGATCGCCGGGCCGCTATTGAGCCCGCTCAACTGCCATTGCTCGCAATGCCGCAAACAGCACGGCGCCGCGTTCCGCAGCCGCGTCCGCGTCGCGGCCGCGGATTTCCGCTGGCTCGCGGGCGAGCATCTGATCAAATATTACCAAAGCCCGCGCGGCTATCACCGCGGCTTTTGTCGCGACTGCGGCTCGCCCATCATCAACCGCGCCGGACCGAACTGGAAAACGCCGGCCACCTTCCCTGACGGTCCGCCGCAATACGGCGTCGCGCTCGCCGTTCTCGACGATCCGCCAGCCCAACCGGAGCTCCACTGTTTCGTCGCCAGCAAGGCGCCGTGGTTCGAGATCACCGACGACCTGCCGCAATACGCGGAATACCCGCCGCGCGGCTAAGGGCCGAGTTCAGCCGTCGCGCCAATGCCTCACACCCGTTCCGCTCCCGCCTCCCCTGGCGCGGCAGCAAGGTGCCGCCTATGCTGGCGCCCGCTCACTTGGTAGAAAATCTGGGGAAAGACGGGGGTCGGGAATGGCGAAGAAGACACGCAAGAAGTCGAAAGCGACAAAGGCAGCAAAATCCCGCGGCAAGAAGAAGAGTGCCAGGACGATAAGCGCCAAAAAGAAAAGGAGCGTCCCCGCAAAGAAATCGCGCAAGGTCGCGGCCAAGGTTGCGACACCGAAGAAATCCAGGCCTGTCGCCAAAGCGGCCCCGGCGCCTGTGAAGGCCGTTACGCCGCCGCCGGCCAAAGCCGCCGCGCCGCTGAGGAAAGCTCCTGCATCCGCGCCTGCACCGGCCCCTGTGAAAACTGCCGCGCCGCCGCCAAAGACCTTTGTGGAAAAGGTCGAGGGTGCCGTCACAACAGTCGTCGACATTCTCACCGACGCCGAACGGCTGCATCACAAATTGGAACCCGACATATCGAACGAGCCGGAATAGCGCGGCTTTTGGCCGAGCTGGCGGGCCAAGCCTTCGAACGTCCCGTTGGCGGAAGCTGCGCGCGACGCCGAGGCCGGCAAGTTCGATCGGCGAGGCAGTCAGGCCACCGGCGATTTCCGCAATGGCGCCGCTTCGCTTCCTCGTCACCACCGGGCTTGACCCGGTGGTCCATACCGAGTTTTCGGCCGCATGGATTGCCGGATCAAGTCCGGCAATGACGAACGGCATTACTCTAACTTGGCACGCACCCTGCAAAGCTGCATCCCGCCTATCGCTGCGCTCGCACGCACTGCATCTGCTATAAATCCGTCATGAACGATACCGAGTCCTCCTAAGTGACCACCAAAAAACCCATCGTCGGTGTCATCGGCAGCGCGCATCTGGCGGAAGGCAAATTCGCCGCGCAGCGCGTCGGCGAGCGCAATCTGCGCGCGGTCGCCGAGATCGCGGGCGCGATGCCGCTGATCTTTGCCGGCTCGCCGGACATCACCGATATCGGCGCGCTGCTTGACATCGTCGACGGCATTTTGCTCACCGGTGGCCGCGCCAATGTGCATCCGCGCCGCTTCGGCCAGGAACCGACGCCGGCCTATGAGCCATTCGACGAGCCGCGCGATGCGGTGGCCTTGCCGCTGATCGAAGCCGCCGTCGCGCGCGGCGTGCCGCTGTTCGGTATCTGCCGCGGCGTCCAGGAGATGAACGTCGCGTTCGGCGGCTCCCTGCATCCGGAGATCCGCGACCTGCCCGGGCGGCTCAACCATCGGGCGCTCCGCCTCGAAAACGGCGAGATCAATCCCGATCCCAAAGTCATCTACGCCGAGCGCCACGAGGTCCGGCTCACGCCGGGCGGCGTGTTCGCAAAGCTCCTGGAAGCTGAAACCATCCGGGTCAATTCGCTGCACGGCCAGGGCATCCTTGAGCCCGGCAAGCGCGTGGTCGTCGAAGGCATCGCCGAGGACGACACCATCGAGGCCGTTCGCATCGACGGCGCGCAGATTTTTGCGCTCGGCGTGCAGTGGCATGCCGAGCACATGCCCGACAAGACTCCGGCCAATGGCAATCCGGTCAATCGCACCTTGTTCGAGGCCTTCGGCGCCGCCCTGCGCAAGCGCCAGCGGGCCCGGTGAGCGGCGCCTTCAACGTCCTTCAGGCCGCACCGCCTGCCCCTTTGCGTGAGGCATGACAAGCAGCGCGGACATCGTTGCCCAGCATGCTTGCATGACACTCCCGCAAAGCGGCCCCTCGCCAGTCCGGCCGGGACAGGTAGAATGGCGTCGCGGGGCACAAAAGACTGCATGCTGAAGCGGCGCATAAGCCGCTCGGCCGGGGAAGGAAAAGCGTGAATCACGTCAATCGTCTGTGCACGATCGTTTTCGCCACGGTGGCCATCGTCGCGGCTGTCGTCTTACCGGCGCACGCCGACGACGATGTCGCGACCAAGGCGCCGCTCTGCGGCGCCTGCCATGGCCAGGCCGGCACGCCCATCAACGCGGTGACGCCGGTCATCTGGGGTCAAGAGAGCAACTATCTGTACAAGGAGCTGCACGATTTCCACAGCGGCGACCGCAACAACGCGACCATGTCGCCGCTGGTCAAGGATATCACGCTACCGGACCTACGCGCGCTCGCGGATTATTTCGCCGCCAAGAACTGGCCGGCACAGCCCGCCGCCAATCCTGCGGCGGCGCCGCCGGACGCAATCGCTGGCAAGATCGAAATGTGCAAGGCGTGCCATCAGAAGAATTTCGAAGGCGGCCTGCCGGCGCCGCGGCTCGCCGGAATGAGCGCGGATTATCTGTTGTCGGCGATGAATAATTTTGCCGACGGCGCGCGGACCAACAATCTCGACATGCCGGGCTTCATGAAGGCGCTCAGCGCCGGCGACCGCGAGGCAATCGCAAAATATCTGTCGGGGCTGTGAAGGGCAGCGCGCCGCCGCCCTTCGATCGCTATGCCTGGCACGCGCTCGTTGGGATCGATCGTTAATTCTTGCCGCCGCGATCGCCCCTGCGCTCAGCCTTGATCGCTTCGTCGTGATACCAGCCACTGCCGCAGGACACGAGCTTGACGCCGCGCGGCAGTTGCACATTCGCCGCGGCAGCCGGCGCGTCGCCGTCGACCCGCAGCGCAAACCGGCCTCGAGGCGGGAAGGTGTAAATCGTGGCTGACATGGGGTCGGCCGATCCGGAAATATTGGTGGTCATTGTTCGGCTCCTTCGCCGTGCGCGCGGTCCAACGCGCGCGTCATAAGTTTCAGTCTCCTGAGTCGTTCTTAATATAATGCTTTGCTCGTCTTTTGTTCGGTATGCCTCGTAGAAAATCAGCACATGGCTACAATATGTGCATTCAAATGCCATTCATGTTCTTGCTCATTTCAGTTGCAGTTGCGTCGCAGCGAATCGCTACGAGTTCGCCGATCGTGCCCAATTTCGCGGCCTGCCGTTCCGATTGGCACATTCCGTGCTTGCAATTGGCCGGGGCGTCGGCAGTTCGGCCGTTTTCGACCGCGCCCGCTTGATCTCCCTTCATATCGCACATCAGCGAATAGACAGACGCAACAGAGAGACGCCATGACAAAATATAAGCTCGAATACATATGGCTCGACGGCTACACGCCGGTGCCGAGCCTGCGCGGCAAGACCCAACTCAAGGACTTCGATTCGTTTCCGACGCTGGAGCAGCTGCCGCTCTGGGGCTTTGACGGCTCTTCGACCAACCAGGCAACCGGCTCGAATTCGGACTGCGTCCTCAAGCCCGTCGCCATTTATCCGGATGGCGCGCGCACCAATGGCGCGCTGGTGATGTGCGAAGTCATGCTGCCGAACGGCCAGCCGCACGAGTCGAACAAGCGCGCCACCATTCTCGACGATTCCGGCGCCTGGTTCGGCTTCGAGCAGGAATATTTCTTCTACAAGGACGGCCGCCCGCTCGGCTTCCCGATGGCCGGATACCCCGCGCCGCAGGGCCCCTACTACACCGGCGTCGGCTACAAGTTCGTCGGCGACCTCGCCCGCAAGATGGTCGAAGAGCATCTCGATCTGTGCCTCACCGCCGGCATCAACCACGAAGGCATCAATGCCGAAGTGGCGAAGGGCCAGTGGGAATTCCAGATTTTCGGCAAGGGCTCCAAGACCGCGGCCGACCAGATGTGGATGGCGCGCTATCTGATGCTTCGGCTGACCGAAAAATACGGCGTCGATATCGAGTTCCACTGCAAGCCGCTCGGCGACACCGACTGGAACGGTTCAGGAATGCACTGCAACTTCTCCACCACCTATATGCGTGAAGTCGGCGGCAAGGAGTATTTCGAGTCGTTGATGAAAGCATTCGAGGGTGCGCGTGCGGATCACATCGCAGTCTACGGCCCGGACAACCATATGCGGCTGACGGGCAAGCACGAAACCGCTGCGATCACCGAGTTCAGCTACGGCATCGCAGACCGCGGCGCGTCGATCCGCGTTCCGCACAGCTTTGCGAACAACGGCTACAAAGGCTATCTGGAAGACCGGCGGCCGAATTCACAAGGCGACCCGTACCAGATCACGTCGCAGATCCTCAAAACCATCGCGACAGTGCCGACCAGCGGCAAAGTCAGCGCCGCGGCCTAAGGCCAACAAAACTCTGACTGCAACAATTGTCCCTCTCCCCTACGCGGGAGGGGACTTCCCCTTCGTGTGCCGCGCCAACTGCGACGCGCCACCCGTTCGGCGTCGGTCTTCATTGTCAGCTCATTGAAATCGATGCCGCGGGGGAGGTACTTGGCGTCCCTCCCCCGATCTCCGAACTAACCCTGTGCCATGCGCAAGACCGGCGCGCGTTACCTCCGGATGTGCTTGCCGACGAATTTCACCATGTCGGCAAAGGCGCCGCTGATTTTCGACAGATCGGGCGTGTGCCCGGAATGGCGTTCCATGTCGATATATTCGAGCGCGATGTCGCCGCCGGCCTTGCGATAATTGGCGACGAAGCGCTGCGGCTCATTGCCGGGAAAATCCGAATCGGCATCCTTGTAGTCGTGGACGGTGTCGCCGCGGGCCTGGAACCAGATTGCCGGCGGCAATTCCACTTTCTCGCCGCGCTCAAGCGCCAGCATCGGGTTGCCCTCGGCCATTTCGGCCTCCGACGGCCAATAGGCGTCGTGGCGCGGGATGATGTTCTTCGGCCATTCCGGCGGGTTGGCGCCGGCGAGCGCGCGCTCGGCATGGCGGTAGCGTGACAACGGATTGATCACCGGCCATGACAGCACCGCGCAACGCACGCTGGCGTCCTGCCGCGGCGAACCGGCCGGCAGCGGGATCGCGACATAGCGCGGATCGTGCGGACGCATGGCAACCAGCATCGCCAAATGGCCGCCGCTCGACTGGCCGGAAATGCCGACGAGTTCCGGCTGAGTCTTCAAATCGCCCGCGTGAAGCTTGGTCCAGCGCACGGCGTAATTGATGTCCTGCGCGGAGGCCGGATATTTCGCTTCAGTGCCGGAGCGGAAGTCGAGCGCGATCGAGACGATGCCGTGGGAGGCCATGTATTCGTGGCGCAGATGCTCGGTCTTGCGATCGGACTGGCACCAGGCCCCGCCATGGCACTCGACCAGCGCCGGAAACGGCCCGGCTCCGCGCGGCTTGAACACCCGTGCCAGCAGCGGCTTGTCGCCGTGGCGGAGATATTCGACGTCTTCGACCTCATATTCGGTCGTCGTCGCATCAAGAACTGCGGTGCTCATGGCGGATTTCCTGCCTGTTTATGTTTCGATTTTAGCGAGTACGGCCTGCATCTTCTCCAGCACCTCGCGCGTCCTTTCGGCGTAGAACGCATTTACGATGTCGCAAATGCTCTGCACCTTCGGATCGAGCGGATTTACTCCGGCCGCTTTCAGCCGGCCGTGCAATTCTTGCAGAACTTCGTCGCGTTCGAACATGGCGTCTCCAAGGGCACGATTATAGGCGCTTTTCACCGCCTCATCCATCCGGCTTGCCCGGGCTTGGGCCGCTTCCCATTTCAGCGATGCTGGGAATTGGGAGATTTGTGCCATGCAAGTCGATCCAACCGGTCTTCGCGGCAAGCGCCGCGAACGCGATCGATGAAATTCGCGCTGGCTCGCCACCGTACGCCGACGGCGGCGTCATGATGTCGATCACCTGACCGGCGAAAGATCAAAGCCGGCGATCAACTGTCATGCCGCGCGCGCCGACGCCATCGAACCGGTCGCCGGCAGAATGACGCTGCGCGTCATGGTGCCGAGCGCGACGGCGCCGATGATGAGCAGAATGCCGGCGATCCACAGCGCCCAATCATAGGAACCGAGGCCGGCAATGACGTAACCGGTGACGATTGGCGCCAGCAGGCCGCACAGATTGCCGCTGAGGATGGTAAGACTGATCGCCTTCCCGACGTCGCTGGCGCGATGGACGAGGTCGGTCACCAGCGACAGATTGAGCGAGATCATCGCGTTGATACCGGTAAGCGACGCGGCAAACAGTGTCAGGATCAGTGTGGTATTATCGGTGAACGGCACCAGCGCCACCACGGCTGCGAGCAGAATGCAGCAGATGACGATGACGCGGCGGCCGCCGGCCAAAAGCGTGTCGTTTTTCAACAGCCGGTCGCTTATCAGGCCGATCACGATGCTGGCGGGCACCGCGATCGCCCATGGCACCGCGGTATAGAGCCCGGTCTTCATGATGCTGAGATGCTTCGTGTCGCCGAGATAGCTCGGCAGCCAGAACAGCAGCAGGTACAGCGTGTAGATGCCGGCGGCCTGCGCGATCATCGCACCCCACTGCGACGGCGATTTCAAAAGCTCGAGCACCACGCCGGGGCTGCCGTGAACGCCGATCTCATCCGGCGAACCCGCGGAGCGTTCGCTGAGGATTTTCTTGCGCTCATCCGCCGAAAGCCAGCTCACTTTCTCCGGCCGGTCGAACCAGATCAGATTGCAGACCAGCCAGACGATGCCGAGTGCGCCGAGGATGATAAAGGACGCGCGCCAGCCCCAGGCGCTGGTGATCGCCGCAACGATGACCGCTCCAAGCGCCGGGCCAAGGAAGCTGCCGGCGCTCCACACCACATTGGCAACGCCGCGCTCCTGTGCCGGCATCCATTCGCGCACGATACGGCCGCACGAGGGGATCGACGTCGCCTCGCCCGCTCCCATGACCATGCGGGCGGCGATCAGGGAGCCGAAGCTCCACACGCCTGCGGTCGCCGCCATCGCGACCGACCACAGTGCGATGCCGATAGAGTTGATGTTCCGCGCCGAATATCGATCGAGCATGATGCCGATCGGCAGGATGCAAATGACGTAAGTCCACAAGAACGAGGAGAACAGATAGCCCATCTCCACCGGGGAGAGGCCAAACTCGCCACGGACCGACTTCGCCACCACGCCGAGCGCGACGCGGTCCATATAGTTGATCGTAATCAGGGCAAGCGTCAGCGCATAAATCCAGCCGCGACGGAAATGCTTGGTCCCTGAACTGATTTGGGTATTCATCGGCGCCTCCCTCATTCCAGTATGATTTTATGCGCGGTGATCGGCGTCGTTGCGCCCCGCGCGTCCGGCGTTTTGGCTATTGTTTCGGCGGTGGCGGCGCGCCGCCAGCCGCGGGCGCAGCCGCATGACCCGGCGCCGGACCGCGCGGATCGTTCCGGTTGGCCATGCAGTTCTTAAGGAACTTCGTGCGGGCCGGACCTTGCAGCTTTTGGTCGTCGGCGCCGAACTTGCAGGTCTCCATCTTTTGCTTTGCCGTCACCGCAAAGGACGGCGTGGCCGGCAGCAACGCGATCATCGTGGCGACGATAAAACCGTATCGAGTCATGGCGTTATCCCCTGAAACTGGCAGTCAGGCATACTAGCACCGATACGCCCGATACCATGGCGCAAATTGGCGCTATATAGCCGCGATGACCTCCAGCGCACACGTCAGCGACGTCCTTGCTCGGATCAAGCCGGGCCTGACCGGTACGGCCGAACTCGTGGTCGGCCCCGAACATACGGCACCCTTTGTCGGTTCCGGCCGGATCGCCGTGCTGGCGACGCCGGTCATGATCAACGTGATCGAGGCGGCGGCATTGGCGGCAATCGAGCACCTTCTCCCCCCGGGTCAGCAGAGCCTCGGCATCAAGCTTGACGTCAGCCACACCGCGGCGACCCCGGTCGGCTTGCGGGTCACGGCGACCGCCGAAGTATTGCAGCTCGAAGGCCGCACCGTGACATTCCGCGTCGAAGCCCACGATAATTTCGAGCCGATCGGCGGCGGCACCCATCAGCGTGTGGTTGTCAGCGTGGCGAGATTCGACGAACGGGTGCAGCGCAAGCTCCGCGCCATCGGCTGATCGCTGATGCCCGTCGTCACCGCCGGCCGGAAAACCAGCCAAAGCCGAACAGCACGACGGCGGCGACCGCGGCAGCATAGGCATGCAGGTGGTGGATATGCGTCGAGCCTTCGCTGTAGCCCGGCATGAAGGTCGGCAATGAACCCGCCGGCATCGTGAAGTACATCACAGCGGCAACGACGCAAATAATGGCCAGAACGTAAGCGATAATTTTCATTGGACAAATCCCCTCTATCCCAATCGGCGGGTAAAGACCAACCGGCGCTCCGTTAGCACGGCAGCGGCCGCCTTGGCGAGACGGCAAATCAGTCAATGCACGCACTGGCCGCTTGTGTTCGCACGCTTGCGCGGTGAAGATGCCGGCAAAACATCACGGGGGAAACGACCATGGCCGTCAGAGCCACGACAGTTATCGTCACGCTTGCCGCTGCAATTTTCGTGGCACTAGGTTTGCTGGCCGCAACCGCACCGCCCGCCGGCGCCCAATCGCTCGACGATCTTTACGCCAAGGCAAAGGGCGAAGGGGCTTTCGTACTCTATGTCGGCGGGCCCACGGCGCCATGGGAAGCCATGGCGAAAGTGTTCAACGAGCGCTATCCCGGTATCAATATTTCGATCAGCGGCGGTTTTTCCAACGTACTCGACAAGAAAATCGATGCGCAGATCGCCGCCGGCAAGCTCGAAGTCGATGCCGCAATCTTACAAACCATCGCCGACTTCGTGCGCTGGAAGAGTAACGGCCGGCTGGTCGATTTCAAACCGGCCGGGTTCGATCATATCGACCGCAGGTTCAAGGATCCCGACGGCGCGTTCTGGGCAACGATGGTCAATGCAGTCCCGTATATGTACAACACCGAAAAAGTTGCGGTCGCCGACGTGCCTAACTCGGCGCTGGATTTCCTGAAACCCCAGTTCAAGGAAAAGATTGTCACCGCCTATCCGGCCGATGACGACGTTACGTTGTGGGTGTTCTACCACATCGTGGAGAAATACGGCTGGAGCTACATGGACAAATATATGGCCGCGAAACCGAATTTCATTCAGGGGCATCTCGGCGAGCAACGCAGCATCGGTACCGCCCAGAATCTCGTCACGTTCGATTCGATCTTTAACATCACGACAGTGCTGAAGAAGCAGAGCATGCCGGTCGACTCGCACTTTGCCACGGACGATGCGACACCCTTCTGGCCGCTGTCCGGCGCAATCTTCAAGGGCGCACCGCACACCAATGCGGCCAAGCTCTTTCTCACCTGGCTTCTCGAGCCCGCGCAACAGATCGCGACCGGTACCTGGTCGGGACGCGACGACGTGGCGCCGCCACAAGGCTACAAGCCGATCTTCTCTTACAAGGTCGCCACCGACTATCAGGCGTTCCTCGTGGACACGACCAAGGTCGCCGAACTGCGCAAACGCTTCGAGAAATATTCCGGCCCGATCGTGAACGCCGGCGGCGTGCGCTAGGCTACTCCGCAGCGACGGCGGGAACCGGCGCCGGCGCGGAATGGGCGGCCTCGCCGCTCGCCAAAGCCGCGAGAATTCGTTCGACCAGCGCGCGCGCCGATTCGGCGCTCAGCTCGACCGCGACGCGGTCGCGGCCGCCTTCGCCCTCGTTGGTGAAGTCGATGGCAAGCACATGATCGAGCGTCGAGTGATAGGGATGGTCGAAATAGACATTGGCCGTGTCGATCCGCATCCAGCCTTTGCGGCCTTTGGCGCTGCCGACCAGCGCGGCTGTTTCGACGATATAGGAGCACATGGTCGCCTCCTTGCAATCCTGCGGCGATAGCCGGCGTTATTCGGCGGCAATGCTGGCGGCGGTCGCCGCCAAATTGCGGTTCAAGAACGCGAAGACTTTTTTCCAGCCGTCCAGCGCCTGGTCCGGCCGGTAGGCGTCGCGATAGGTATTGAAGAATGCGTGCCCGGCGCCGTCGTAACGGTGAAATTCATAGTTCTTGCCAAGTTTCTTGAGCACCGCCTCGGTCCGATTGACCTGATCGGCCGTCGGATTTGCGTCGTCGTTGCCGAAAATCCCGAGCAGCGGACAGCTCATCTTGTCGGTGAGATCGATCGGCGCAACCGGGCGCTTGTCGTTGAGGAGTTTCGGATCATCGACGACGACATTGCCGCCCCAGCAATCGACTGCGGCATCAATGCCCGAGAGCGTGCAGGCCGCGAGATATGTGTGACGTCCGCCGGAGCAGAAGCCGATGACGCCGATTTTGCCGCTGGCATTGGGTTGCGCGCGCAAATAGGCCATCGCACCCGCGGTGTCGCCCATGACTTGAGCGTCGGCGACACCGCCGGCCGCGCGCACGCGCGCGCCGATATCGTCGGGACTGTCATCGCCGTCACGGAAATAAAGATGGTGCGAGATCGCCGCGTAGCCGTGATGGGCAAACTTGCGCACCACTTCCATCGTCCATTCGTCCCAACCCGGCAGGTGATGGATGACGACCACCCCGGGAAATTTTCCGCTACGCGTTGGACGCGCGTAATAGGCGTCGCCCTGATCTCCGTTATCGCCGCGGAACCGCACCAATTCCGCCTGCAAGCCCTGGTAATAGCTCATGGGTGTACCTCGCTAATGGACTTCGTTGCCGCTGCGCCGGCAAAAGCGAACCGGCATATTTGCGGCATCATTTGCTGCCTGTTGCGGCCGGCGCTGTGTTCGGGCAGCGGAACAGCACCGCTTTGTATGTCATGTCACGGTCGTCGAATTCGACCGTGTTGTCGGGCCGCGGGGTAAACGTGATGTTGCCCATGAGCGGCCCGCTCGGGAACTTGCACTCGACGTGCGCGAGATAGGTCCCGCCGTCCTTCTTGGTATTGAGGATGGTGCAAACCCCGACACTGGAGACGATCTCTTGATCCGAGATCATCACTTTGGCGGTCGCGGGATCGCTGCCGTCCCCTTTGCAGGCGACGTTTTGCGTGTAACTTCCGGTAACCGGAAAATCGTCGCTCGCCATGGCAGCGCCGGAGAAACCCACCGCAACAAGTCCAAGCACGACGCATCCGGCAAACGGATGAAATGCTCTGAACACGCGTCCCTCAACCGGTTCGTTGTTGCCTGGCGACCGCGCGTGATCGGGCTACAGCCACCGCCCCGTCGTCAAAATGTAGCGAAAGTCGCGCCGTCAGCCAAACTTTTTAAGAGCCGTGCGACAAGGAAGTCCAAGCCCGTCGCGGGAACTCAAAACCCACCGGGCTAATGATTGACGAAGCCGTCGCGGATGACCTGGAGGCGGCCGGCGGACCATTGCTTGGGACCGTCGAGCCCCCGATAGGCGGCCTGATCACAATCGACGTTGCCGTTGTCGGTAATTTGGCCGTTTTGGTTGTCGAACAGCCACTGGTGGCAAATATTGTTCGTGTCATCGTGCTCGTAGAGGATCGAGCCGGTATAGATCCCGTCGCCGCTTGCGGTTTCGACTTTCAAGCCGCTCGCCCGCCTCGCCGCGGTCACATAGTGGTCGGTCGCCACCGCGCCAAGCGCGATCAATGCCGCGAGTGCGATCACCACGGCGACGACCTGGCGCCGGACGTTGCCGGCGCGACGGCGGGATTTTACCGGGCGTGGAAAGCGGGTGGGCACGGCAACCCTCCAACGGGCAATTCCACAATACACGAATGCGGATTACCGAACCGTAGTCGACACCGACTTGGCTAAAAAATTGATAATGCAGCGTCGGCCAGCATTCGCCCGCCCATAACAAAAACGGCGCCCGCGAAGGCGCCGTCCCTGCAATTGCGTTCGTTTCAGAGTTTAATGCGCGGTGAGACCGGACAAATCGTCCTCGACCACCGGTTCTGGAACGTCGACAGGCTTCGCCGTCGCTTCCTCCCAGACGATCGCCTCGGGCTTTCGGGTCAGCGCCCGCGCCAGCACCTCGTCCATGCGCGACACCGGAATGATGTCGAGCCCGCTCTTGATGCTGTCGTTGATCTCGACGAGATCCTTGGCGTTCTCTTCCGGAATGAGCACGGTCTTGATGCCGCCGCGATGCGCGGCAAGGAGCTTTTCCTTCAAGCCGCCGATCGGCAACACGCGGCCACGTAACGTGATCTCCCCGGTCATCGCGACGTCGCGATGGACCGGGATGCCGGTCATCACCGAAACGATCGCGGTGACCATGGCGACGCCCGCCGACGGTCCGTCCTTCGGCGTTGCGCCCTCCGGCACGTGGACGTGGATGTCGCGCTTGTCGAAGGCCGGCGGCTCGATGCCGAAGGCGACCGCGCGCATGCGGACATAAGACGCCGCCGCCGAGATCAATTCCTTCATCACATCGCGCAAGTTGCCGGTGACGGTCATCTTGCCCTTGCCGGGCATCATCGCCAACTCGATGGTCAGCAACTCGCCACCCACGTCGGTCCAGGCAAGCCCCGTAACCACGCCGACCTGATCCTCATCCTCGACCTCGCCGTAGCGGTATTTCGGGACGCCGAGATAGTCCGGCAGGGTCTTGTCGGTGACTTGGACGGACTGCTTCTTCGAGATCGTGAGTTCCTTCACCGCCTTGCGGATCAGCGTCGAAAGCTCGCGCTCGAGGTTGCGGACGCCCGCCTCGCGCGTATAGCGCCGGATGATCGTCAGCAGAGCCTCATCGTCGACCGACCATTCCTTCGGCTCAAGACCGTGTTTGACAATCGCGTGCGGAATTAGATGCTTGCGCGCGATCTCAACCTTCTCGTCCTCGGTGTAGCCGGCGATCCGGATGATCTCCATGCGGTCCATCAGCGGCGGCGGAATATTGAGCGTATTCGCCGTGGTGATGAACATCACGTTCGACAAATCGTAGTCGACCTCAAGATAGTGGTCGTTGAAGGCGTGGTTCTGTTCCGGATCGAGCACTTCGAGCAACGCCGATGAGGGATCGCCGCGGAAATCGGCGCCCATCTTGTCGACCTCGTCGAGCAGGAACAGCGGATTCGAAGTCTTCGCCTTGCGCATCGATTGGATGACCTTGCCCGGCATCGAGCCGATATAGGTCCGCCGATGGCCGCGAATCTCGGCCTCGTCGCGCACGCCGCCAAGCGACACGCGCACGAACTCGCGGCCGGTCGCCTTGGCGATCGACTTGCCGAGCGAGGTCTTGCCGACGCCCGGCGGGCCCACCAGGCACAGGATCGGTCCGGTCAGCTTATTGGCGCGTTGCTGCACGGCGAGATATTCGACGATGCGTTCCTTGACCTTTTCCAGGCCGAAATGATCAGCATCGAGAATCTGCTCGGCGAGCGTGAGATCCTTCTTGATCTTGGACTTCTTGTTCCACGGGATCGACAACAGCCAATCGAGATAATTGCGCACCACGGTAGCTTCCGCCGACATCGGCGACATCTGCCGCAGCTTTTTGATCTCGTGCTGCGCCTTCTCGCGCGCTTCCTTCGAGAGCTTGGTGCGCTTGATCTTCTCCTCGAGCTCGGCGACCTCGTCCTTGCCGTCCTCGTCACCCAGCTCTTTCTGGATCGCCTTCATCTGCTCGTTGAGATAATACTCGCGCTGCGTCTTCTCCATCTGGCGCTTGACGCGCGTGCGGATGCGCTTCTCGACCTGCAGCACGGAGATTTCACTCTCCATCAGCCCGAGCACCTTTTCCAGCCGCTCGGTGATGACCGGCGTCTCCAGGATCAGTTGCTTGTCGGGAATCTTCACGGCAAGATGCGACGCAACGGTGTCGGCGAGCTTCGCGTAGTCCTCGATCTGCTGGACCACGCCGACGACTTCCGGCGAAACCTTTTTGTTGAGCTTCACATAGCCTTCGAATTCATTGATGACCGAGCGCGCCAGCGCTTCGGCCTCGACCTGATCGCCTGCGGTATCCGCAATGACCACCGCTTCCGCTTCGAAGTATTCTTCGCGGTCGGTGTATTGCTTGACTTGGGCGCGCGCGGCGCCCTCGACCAGCACCTTCACGGTGCCGTCAGGCAGCTTGAGAAGTTGCAGCACGCTGGCGAGCGTGCCGACGCCGAAAATAGCGTCCGTCGCCGGATCGTCGTCGGACGCGTTCTTCTGCGTCGCCAGCAGGATAAAGGTATCCGAACGCATCACCTCTTCGAGGGCCTTGATGGACTTCTCGCGGCCGACAAAGAGCGGGACGATCATGTGCGGAAAAACGACGATGTCGCGCAAAGGCAACACCGGATAGGCCCGGCTTTCGCCGGCTGTCAGGAGCGGTTTGGGTTTGGCGGCGCTTGTCATGGCCCCGTTTCCTTATTGTTGTGCACGCCCATCGAGACCCGCAGGATGCGCTGTGACGACGAACTGCACACTATAGGTGGCGTCGCCTCGCGGGCAAGTCAAGAAAAGCCGGTTTTTCGAGCAAATCTGCGCGTCGCCAGGGCGGATCAAGTGGCCGCGCAACAAATCGCGGGTGCGGGTTCCGCTCACCCGTCAGGCGCTCGCCCCGCCGGTCTCGCCGGCGCGATCGGACCGGTCGGCATAGATGTAGAGCGGCCGGGCGCTGCCTTCGACGACCTCGCGCGAGATCACGACCTCCTCGACGCCTTCCAGGCTTGGCAGATCGAACATGGTGTCGAGCAGGATGCTCTCCATGATCGAGCGCAGGCCACGGGCGCCGGTCTTGCGATCGATCGCCTTGCGGGCGATGGCGGAAAGCGCCTCGTCGGCGAGCGTCAGATCGACCGTCTCCATCTCGAACATGCGCTGATACTGCTTCACCAGCGCGTTCTTCGGCTCGGTGAGGATGCGCTTGAGCGACGGCTCATCGAGGTCTTCCAGCGTAGCGACGACCGGCAAGCGGCCCACGAACTCGGGAATGAGACCGTATTTCAAGAGATCCTCAGGCTCGACCTCCCGGAAAATTTCGCCCTGCTTGCGATCCTCCGGAGCCGCCACTCTGGCGGCGAAACCGATCGAGGTGGAACGGCCGCGCGCGGAGATGATCTTTTCCAGACCGGCAAAAGCGCCGCCGCAGACAAACAGAATGTTGGTGGTGTCGACTTGCAGGAATTCCTGTTGCGGATGCTTGCGGCCACCTTGCGGCGGCACGCTGGCGATCGTGCCCTCCATGATCTTCAGGAGAGCCTGCTGCACGCCCTCGCCCGAGACGTCACGGGTGATCGAGGGGTTGTCGGACTTGCGCGAAATCTTGTCGATCTCGTCGATATAGACGATGCCGCGCTGCGCCCGCTCGACATTGTAGTCGGCCGACTGCAACAGCTTCAAAATGATGTTCTCGACATCTTCGCCGACATAGCCGGCCTCCGTCAGCGTAGTCGCGTCCGCCATCGTGAACGGCACGTCGAGGATGCGGGCAAGCGTCTGCGCCAGCAGCGTCTTGCCGGAACCGGTCGGGCCGATCAGCAGGATATTCGACTTCGCCAGCTCGACGTCGTTGTGCTTGCTCTGATGATTGAGCCGCTTGTAGTGATTGTGAACCGCAACCGAGAGCACCTTTTTCGCGTGATCCTGGCCGATCACGTAATCGTCCAGGACTTTGCGGATCTCCCGCGGCGTCGGAATGCCGTCGCGTGACTTCACCAGCGAGGACTTGTTCTCCTCGCGAATGATGTCCATGCACAGTTCGACGCATTCGTCGCAAATAAAGACGGTCGGCCCGGCTATGAGCTTGCGCACCTCGTGCTGGCTCTTGCCGCAGAACGAGCAATAAAGCGTGTTCTTGAAATCGCCGCCGCCAACCTTGCTCATTCCATTCTCCGTCTTCGCCAGCGCAGCACTTCGACTCTATATCCTATGAAGCGCTGCGCTAAAATTCCGTAGCACCACTATGTCCCCAGAGCCAAAGCGATCGTCACAGTGCCTACAGTCTCCCACATGACACAAGCGGACATGCTAACGGCGTGCCAATCAAGAATCCATTAACGATAACACGACTTTGCACCGGTGTGTTTTCCGTATCACACGCCAAGAACGCGCTTGACCCGCCTGCGAAACTCCGCTTTGGGCCGAAGAATCGGCCACTTTTGTGGCGGCCGGTGCACCGAAGCCTAGCTGACCCCCTTGAGAATGGGTTCCACCTTCAGGCCCGGCTCCTCCGGCCGCTTTTCGATCACCTTGTCTATAAGGCCGAAATCCTTGGCCATTTCGGACGTCAGGAACATATCCCGTTCCAGCGCATCCTCGATCTTCTTCAGCGGCTGGCCGGTATGCTTGACATAGATTTCGTTCAACCGCCGCTTGAGGTTCAGGATCTCTTGAGCATGCAACATAATATCCGTCGCCTGGCCTTGGAACCCGCCTGACGGCTGATGCACCATGATCCGGGCGTTGGGCAGCGCAAAGCGCAGGTCCTTGGCGCCGGCGGCGAGCAACAGCGACCCCATCGACGCCGCCTGGCCGGTGCATAATGTCGACACCGGCGGGCGCACGAACTGCATCGTGTCGTAGATCGCGAGCCCCGAAGTCACCACTCCGCCCGGCGAGTTGATGTACAGCGAGACCTCTTTTTTCGGATTCTCCGCCTCGAGGAACAGCAGCTGCGCGACAACCAGCGACGCCATGCCATCCTCGATGGGTCCGGTAATGAAGATGATCCGCTCCTTGAGCAGCCGCGAATAGATATCGTAGGCGCGCTCCCCACGGTTGGTCTGCTCGACCACCATGGGAACGAGGTGTTGCATGTAGAGTTCTCTAGGGTCGCGCATGATTACCTGCCGCCGGGTCTGAACATTGTCGCTCAGTGTGACTGAGTCGGGTCGGGTGTGTCGAAGCGCCGTTGCCCGGCCGGCTTATTTCGCCGATCGAGCGCCGCCGCGCTTTCGCCTACGGAACTACCGCAGATATGCTCGGAACTCACCGCGACAAGAGTTGAGATTCGGCTTTCGTCGCGGCCGGAAGACGAGATGGAGCGGATCACTTGGCCCAAAGGCTGCCGCGCATTCGCGAAAACTGCCGGCGCCGCTCGGCCCACCGCCCTAATCCTCGTCTTCTTCCTTGAACAGCTCTTCCCGCGAGACCTGCTTGTCGGTGACGTCGACAAGCTCAAGCAGGAAATCGATGACCTTGTCCTCAAAGAGCGGCGCCCGCAGTGACGCGAGCGCACCGGGATTATTCCGGTAATAATCCCAGACCCGCTGCTCCTGACCGGGGACCATTCTGGCCTGGGCGACAACGGCCTGGCTCAACTGGTCGTCGGTCACTTTAATGTTGTTCTTCTCGCCGATCTCCGCAAGGACGAGGCCAAGCCGGACGCGCCGTTCGGCGATGGCGCGGTAGTCCGCGCGGGCCTTCTCCTCTGTCGTACCCTCGTCGGCAAAAGTGCGGCCCTGCTGCTTGAGGTCGTTCTCGATCGTCTGCCAAACGTTATTGAACTCCTCCTCCACCAAGGTCGGCGGCGGATCGAATTTGTGCTGTGTATCAAGCTGATCGAGCAGCGCGCGCTTGACCTTCTGGCGCGAGGCGGAACTGTGCTCGCGTTCGATGCGCTCGCGGAGCGCGTCGCGCAGTTTGGCGAGCGATTCCAGTCCGAGGGTCTTGGCGAACTCGTCGTCCACAGTGACCGTTCCGGGCGCTTCGACGGTCTTTGCCGTTACGGCAAAGGTCGCCTCTTTTCCGGCAACGGCGGGAGCAGGATAGCTTTCGGGGAATTTGACGTCGAAAGTCCGGCTTTCGCCGGCTTTTATGCCGCTCAGGTGATCTTCGAAACCCGGAATGAACTGGCCCGAGCCGAGCTGGATCGGCACGTCCTCGCCGGAACCGCCCTCGAAGGCCTGCCCATTCATGGTGCCCTGGAACGAAACCGTGACACGGTCGCCCTTTTCGGCGCCTTCGGCCTTGCCGGCAAATGGTCAATTCTGTTCGGCGATCGCCTCGAGCGCTTTATCGATCTCTTCTTCGCTTACCGGCGCGCTTAGCCGCTCGATTTTCATGGCCTTGAAATCGGCGAGCGTAATCGGCGGCACAATCTCCATCTCGACCGTGTAGGCAAGGTCGGACTTGCCGGCGATGACGCCTTCGACCGCGCCCTCCTCGGTCGGCAACACCACCTTGGGTTCGGTCGCGAGTTTGAAGCCGTGATCGGCGATGATTTTCGTATTCGCCTCGCGCACCGCCGCTTCGATGACCTCGGCCATCGCCGACTTGCCATAGAGGCGCTTGAGGTGCTCCACGGGCACCTTGCCGGGCCGAAAACCGCGAAGCTGCACGCGACTCTTGAGGTCGTCGAGCCGTTCGTTGACCTTGGCTTCGAGGTCGGTCGCCGGGACAATAACGCGGTATTCCCGCTTCAGCCCGGCAGCGGCAGTTTCGGTCACCTGCATCGGCACTACTCTTCACGGCGCGAGATCAAGCGCATCCCGGCCAAGTTTTGGAGATACCGCCCGGCTGGTGCGGGCGGAGGGGCTCGAACCCCCACGACTTTCGTCACGGGAACCTAAATCCCGCGCGTCTACCAATTCCGCCACGCCCGCAATAGCAGGGCGGCCTTGCTGCGCGGGCGGCTTATATCACGCAAATCTCGCGGAACACTACAAAAATTGCCCGGCCGCAGCTTCGGCCAGAACACCGAATCTAGGCCAGCAAGGTGCGGTAAATCCGCGGCAGCGTCTCCGATAAGTCCTCCGAGATGAGCCCGGGACCGAACGCCGCGGCGGCTTCGCCGTGGAGCCAAACCGCGGCCGAAGCAGCCTCGAACGCCGGCATACCTTGCGCCAGCAAGCCGGTCACGAACCCCGTCAGCACGTCGCCCGCGCCGGCGGTGGCAAGAAAGGCTGGCGCGTTGGCGGCGATCGAAGCGCGGCCATCCGGCGCCGCAACCACGGTATCCGCTCCCTTAAGGACAACGACCGCGCCCGTCATTTCGGCCGCAAGACGCGCCCGGTCAAGTTTCGATCCAACTTTGGTTCTCCCATCCAATCCACCGAAATATCTGGAGAATTCGCCCTCGTGCGGCGTCAGGACTGTGGCCGCTCCGGCCCGTTCCCGGAGCGAAGCGGCGAGGCGTTGCGGGTCGCGCGTGAAGCTTGTCATGGCATCGGCGTCGAGAACGACAGCACGAGCGCCGGAAAGGCCAGCGAGCACCAGATCGCAGGTCGCCTCGTTCACACCGATCCCCGGACCGATCGCCAGGGCATTCAAACGCCGGTCGGCGAGAAACGCCGCCAGTTCGTCGGCGCCATCCACCAGCCTCACCATCACGGCAAGGCTGGCCGAAGCGTTGACCGAAAGTGCCTCGCGCGGACTGGCGATCGTGACCAATCCCGCCCCGGCGCGCAACGCACCGCGGGCCGCAAGCCGCGCCGCCCCCGTCGACCAGGACGGGCCGGATACCACGACAGCATGGCCGCGGTCGTATTTATGGCCCTCGTGCCGCGGCACGGGAAAATTAGCCCGCCACAGCGCCGGAATGTTCTCGTATGTCCGCGGCGCTATGTGGGCGAGCACTGAGGCCGGAATGCCGATATCGGCAACGGTGATTGCGCCGCAATGCAGCCGCCCGGGGAGCAGGAGGTGCGCAGGCTTCTTCCGGAAGAACGTCACGCTATGTGCAGCATTGACCGCCACGCCCATGACTGCGCCCGAAGTGCCGTTAATTCCGCTCGGCAGATCGACCGCAATCACAGGCGCAGAACCCTCGTTGATCGCTTCGATCATTGCGCGCGCTAGTCCCTCGACCGGCCGGTCGAGGCCCGCGCCAAACAGTGCGTCAACGACGAGGTCGGCACCGTCCAGTCCGGACGGCCGTGCGGGGGCGATCGTCGCGGTCCACTTTCCTGCCACCGCCGCAGCGTCGCCCTTAAGGCGGGTGGCCTCGCCGACGAGCAATACGCTCACGCGATAGCCGCGGGCGGCGAGAAGCCGCGCCGCAACAAATCCGTCGCCGCCATTGTTACCGGGCCCGGCAACGACAACGATGCGGCTGCCTGGCGAGCGATGCGCCGCAACGATCTCGGCGACCGCCGCGCCGGCATTCTCCATCAGCGCGATGCCCGCGGTGCCGCCGGCGATTGCGAGCTGGTCGGCTTGCGCCATTTCCGCGTTACTGAGGACCTCGATCATACCGTTTGAACCATAGCGGAAGCACCTTCTGTCGGATCGAGTGGCACCATGGGTCCCGCTATTGACGAGTTTATAGGCAGCATGCCTAGTTTAGGGGCGAAGCCATGCCGCATGCTCCCGCATATCCGATTAAACTATGACCTACTGGCTTGATCTCACTTGTCTTTCCGGCTGCATAAGGCATTGGCACGGGACCTGCTAACCAAGGCTCGGTTCCAAAGGTGATTCTGCTCATCACGGAGCCGGGAGAAGAGACGCAATGAAGAAAATCGAGGCGATCATCAAGCCGTTCAAGCTCGACGAAGTGAAGGAGGCGCTCCAGGAGGTCGGTCTTCAAGGGATCACTGTCACCGAAGCCAAAGGGTTCGGTCGCCAAAAAGGCCACACGGAATTATACCGTGGCGCGGAATATGTCGTCGACTTTCTCCCCAAAGTGAAGATCGAAATTGTGCTCGGCGACGATATGGTCGAGAAAGCAATCGAGGCGATCCGTCGCGCCGCCCAAACCGGGCGAATTGGCGATGGAAAAATCTTTGTCTCCAACATTGAAGAAGCAATCCGGATCAGGACGGGGGAATCCGGGGTTGACGCCATTTGAATTGCTGGTCTGCCCGCCGGCTCCGACCGGCCGATAGCGGGTTGGAGCCAGTGCGCCTAAGCAGCCAACACGAAGACGAAAGGGTACGGATACCATGACGACGCCAAAGAATGTCATGAAGCTGATCAAGGACAGCGACGTTAAGTACGCTGATTTCCGCTTCACCGATCCGCGCGGCAAGTGGCAGCATGTCACTTTCGACATCGGCATGATCGAGGAAGAGACGTTCGCCGAAGGCATGATGTTCGACGGCTCGTCGATCGCGGGATGGAAAGCAATCAATGAATCCGACATGTGTCTGATGCCGGATCCGTCTTCCGCTTGCATCGACCCGTTCTTTGCCGAGACGACGCTGGTCCTGGTCTGCGATGTGCTCGAACCGACCACCGGCGAGCCCTACAATCGCGATCCGCGCGGCATCGCCAAACGCGCCGAGGGCATGGTCAAGTCTCTTGGCATCGGCGACACGATCTATTTCGGCCCGGAAGCCGAATTCTTTGTGTTCGACGACGTGAGATACAAGGCGGAGCCGTACAATACCGGCTTCAAGCTCGACTCAGTTGAGTTCCCGAGCAATGGCGACACCGAATACGAAGGCGGCAATCTCGGTCACCGGGTATGGACCAAAAAGGGCTACTTCCCGGTGCCGCCGCAGGATTCAGTGCAGGACATGCGCTCGGAAATGCTCGCCGCAATGGCGCGCATGGGCTGCGAGGTGGAAAAGCACCATCACGAGGTCGCGTCCGCCCAGCACGAACTCGGCAATGAAATTCTCGCCGCTGACGATGATGGCGGACCAGCTGCAGATCTACAAATACTGCATCCCGCCAGGTCGCCCAAGTCTACGGCAAGACCGCGACCTTCATGCCGAAGCCGGTCTACGGCGACAACGGCTCCGGCATGCACTGCCACCAGTCGATCTGGAAAGGTGGCAAGCCGGTGTTCGCCGGCAACAAATATTCCGACCTTTCGGAGACCTGCCTGCAATACATCGCCGGCATCATCAAGCACGCCAAGGCGATCAACGCTTTCACCAATCCGACGACCAATTCCTACAAGCGGCTGGTGCCGGGCTTCGAAGCGCCGGTGTTGCTCGCCTATTCGGCGCGCAACCGTTCGGCCTCATGCCGCATCCCATACACGACCAATCCGAAAGCCAAGCGCGTCGAAGTGCGTTTCCCCGATCCGCTTGCCAATCCGTATCTCGCGTTCGCGGCGATGCTGATGGCCGGTCTCGATGGCATCAAGAACAAGTTGGATCCGGGCGAAGCCGTCGATAAGGACCTTTACGATCTGCCGCCGAAGGAGCTGAAAAAAATCCCGACGGTTTGCGGCTCGCTTCGCCAAGCGCTTGAAGAGCTCAATAAGGACCGCAGCTTCCTTAAAGCCGGCGGCGTGTTCGACGACGACTTCATCGACTCTTACATCGATCTGAAGATGACCGAGATCATTCGCTTCGAGCACACCCCGCATCCGGTCGAGTTCGAAATGTACTACTCGGCGTAAGGTTCTGGCGTGAGTATCCTCCCGGCATTGCATTAAGCGATGCAAACTAAAGGGCGCTTCGGCGCCCTTTTCTTTGTTTCTCTCATTGCGCCGCGCGACGGCCGCGTCACCGCACCAGAATAGGAACTGTAAGCGCCTGAACGGCAGGGTCGCGGCCAGTTTCATCTGTGCGCGGCAATCGACCAGGCGATCCTCGGCGGCCGAGATCAACTCGTCGTCCAGCTCGACGCGGTTGCGGCCGTTTTGCTTGGCCCGATAAAGCGCGGCATCGGCGCGGGCGATCAGCACATCGATCGAGACATGGGGCAAGCCGCAGGCGATGCCGATGCTCACCGTCGCCGGGATTTCCGGGCTGCCGGGCGCCACGGCGGCTTTCTCGAATGCCGGTCGCACGCGCTCGGCGGCGATGCGGGCTTCGTCGAGCGTACCTGAGATGATCGCAATGAATTCTTCACCGCCGATCCGGCCGATGACATCGTCGGTACGCATGGTCTTTCGCGCCACTCTGGCGAACAGATCCAACATGGCATCGCCGGACTTATGTCCAAACTGGTCGTTGATGGATTTGAAATGGTCGAGATCGAAGGCCAGCATGCTGACCGGGGTTTTGCCGGTTTTGCTGCCGGTCAGGAGCATGGCCGCCGCCGCAAAGAACCCGCGGCGATTAAGGAGCACGTCAACGGATCGGTCTTCGGCCGCCATCTTGTAGCGGTTGACCGCGCGGTCCTTCGCCAGAACCAGCATGATAAAGGCGGCGCCGACGACGTAAAGCACGACCTCGATCGCGAATACCGCAACCCATCCGGTCGCGAGACTGCGGACGCCGAGGCTCGCCAACGCCACCGGGAATAAAAAGATGGCGCCGTGCAGCATCGGAACGAAAAGCGCAGGCCAGCGCCGGATCAGCGATTTTCGCCGTTCGCGCCACAGTTCGACGGCGATCAGGAACGTATAGGTCGCGACGATGACCGAACTCAACACGATGTGCGCAATTGGCGTATTTGGACACGGGCAGACATGGAGGAGCCGGTCCATACAACGGCGCCAAAGCACATCGCGCCCCACTTCACGTTCGCCCGTGGAAGATCCGTGCGGCGGTCCAGATCATGCCGACGGCAATGAACAAAAGAGCGTCGGCGAGGAAGGGCGGCAATGGCGGCGACACGATGCTGCCGAGTTGCCACAACGCGCCGGAAAAGCCGCCGATCAGATACGCGAACCCCCACCAGGCAAGCGCCTTTACCCGGTCCTGCATCCACGCGAACAACAGGAAGAGACCGAGCAACGTGGTGACGCAGGTCGCTGTTACAAACAGTGTTCCGATGTCGAGCGAAGTCGACGCTTCCGCCAGCCTGGCAAACATGGCTTCGGTGCTCCTCACCTCAATAGGTACAATCACCTATCACGGATTTCGGAGCAGCGTTGGACGTTTGCTAATCAGGCTTTGCCGATTTGTCGGTCATCGCGCGGGTTTGCTCAAAAAACATTTGAAAATTGTGCGCTTCACATTTGCCGCGCCGGAAATCCGTCGATCGTCAATCGTTTCCGCCGTGGTTGGCGCTCAGGACGCGACCCGCCAACGTCGTGTCGTCGGGGATGGCCCCTTTGCGCCACGATCGGGGCCGATGATCGGCACAATCGATGGCGAAGCGCTATTCGCTTCAGAAAGAGCCGGAATTTCCAATTCAACGCGATTACGGCCAAGCTCCTTGGCGCGATACAGGGCACGGTCCACGATCGCCAGCAACTCCGTAACCGTGGCACGCGGATCGCAACCAAGCGTGACCCCGGCGCTCACGCTGGGGGAGAAGCGATCAGTGCCGAAGCGACTTGCCGCAGCGGCAAAATTGCGGCGCACCCGATCAGCAATGGCGTAAGCCTCGTCGATGTCGCCAACCGGCACGCAGCAGGCAAATTCCTCACCGCCGATGCGGGCAAACAGAACGTCGGTGCCCAGCGTCCGGGTCGCCGTCCCGGCAAATGTTTGCAGCACGGTATCGCCGACCGCATGGCCGAACTGGTCGTTGATTTGCTTGAAATGATCGAGATCGAATAGCAGCACCGCCAGCGGCTCATCGTCGATGTCCTGCCGGGCCAGTAAGCCCGCGGCGCCGTCGAGAAAGGCGCGCCGGTTGGCGACCCCGCTCAACGGGTCGACCAGCGAGTTGATCTTATGTTTGAGCTCGGTGCGCTCCTTCGTCATGTTGAGTTGCAGGAAACTCACAACGACCGTGAACAGCAGCGTGCCGAACGCGAGGAGCGTAAATGACAGGCTGCTGAAGACGAAGTCGCCGCGGAATTTGGAGCTGAGCAAAACCGCGGCCACGCGCACGAGCAAATCGCCGCATGAGCGAGCAGCACAACAACCAAAGGCCAGCGCGAAATAAGAGGCTCGTCGCGGCCCCGCCAGAACTCTCCTGCCGCAAGCAGCGCGAGCAGCGCCAGCATGGTCGAGCCGACGGCGATCCGCGCTGTCGCGTCGTCGCCGAAGGCTGGTATCCGGCACAGCAGCAGCCAAGATAGCGGCGCGAGCAATAGAAGAAACGGCCGAATTGGCCGGCCATCGAAAATACGTGCGCCGGTCCAGGTTAACCCATAGCCGAGGAGGACAAGGGCATTGGCGACGTCGATGGTCACGAAGGCTGGCGCGCTGCCACGCGACGTCAGCAGCGCGAAGCCGCCGGCGTTGACGATATGGGCAGCGCCCCACCACATCGGGGCGCGAACGCTGCTGTTTTGCAGTCCGGCGAATACGAGGAGCGCGCCGAGGAGCGCTGCGATGAACACCGTGACGACTGAGAGCGTTTGGAGATCGAGATGCATGAACCGCGACCGAAGGGAGCAACGGCTGGACGCTAATCGCAGAGCCTTCCGTGCGCGTTACCACGTAGGGAAACCTCGTAAACAGGATTGCCGGGCGGTAAACCGGAACAATGCAATTGTACCGTCACGATTGCGAAGACCTGATATGCCGGCGCGCGGCCCGACCCCAATTTCGCGCTTGAGGCGAAACCGGCAAGGCAATAATTCAGAGCGGTTTTTCGATTTTGACGCTGGCCGCGACTACGCCGCTGAATTGCCGGCCCGCAAGCCCGACCACACCAGGGGAGTGCTTCACATTGGAGGTCTCCACCCCTAAATTGCTGCCAGTGCCAGGAGGTCCCGATGTCTGAGACCGCAGTACTCGATGCCAGGAACGAGACGAAAGAGCCGTCAACGATCGAGGCGACCCTCAATTACATCGTCGATGACGGAAGCAAGGTTTTCACCGTCACGGCCGGCCCGGGCGGACAGGACGTCAGAAGCGGCGGCACGCCCGACCCGCGACGTGTCGTTCTCCATAACGGCCGGCCCGTCGCCAAGGATTTTGCGCTTGAGCGCAGCGGCTTCTGCTTCGTACGGCACGACACCAAAGTCGCCGATTTCTACGACCAGGCCGAGATCAAGCGGGTCTATTATCCGGAAATGGAGGCGTTGATCAAAGCCGAAAGCGGCGCCAAACGCGTCGTCGTATTCGATCATACGCTGCGCACCGCCGACAGCGAGTTGCGCGAGGCCAAGCAGATCCGCGAAGTCGTCAGCCGCGTGCATAACGACTATACTGAATGGTCGGGCCCACAGCGCGTGCGCGATCTGTTGCCCGACGAGGCCGAGGAGTTATTGAAGCGCCGCTTCGCCATCATCCAGGTGTGGCGGCCGATCCGGTTTCCGGTCGAGACCAATCCGCTCGCCATTGCCGACGCCCGCACGCTGTCGCCCGACGACATGATCATTTCCGAGCGCCGTTATCCCGATCGCGTCGGCCAGACCTACGCGATCCGGTACAATCCAGCACACAAATGGTACTGGTTCCCACGCATGCGGCGCGAAGAGGCCTACGTCTTCAAGGTGTTCGATTCGGAAAAAGACGGCCGCGCGCGCTGGACGGCTCATACCGCTTTCGACGATCCAACCACGCCGCCGCATGCACGGCCGCGCGAAAGCATCGAAATCCGGACGCTGGCGTTTTTCTAATTCGTTGCGATTAGCGCTTCGAGAACTGGAAGCTGCGGCGGGCTTTGGCCTTGCCGTACTTCTTTCTCTCGACGACGCGCGCATCGCGGGTGAGAAAGCCGCCGCGCTTGAGGACAGGCCGAAGGTCCGGCTCGTGCCGCATTAATGCTTTGGACAGGCCGTGGCGGACCGCGCCGGCCTGGCCGGATAGACCGCCGCCGGAAACCGTACAGACGACGTCGTATTGGCCCTGGCGGTTCGACGCCACCAGCGGCTGCTAAATCATCATGCGCAGCACCGGTCGGGCAAAATAGGTTTCGACCGGGCGATCGTTGACGAGGATTTTGCCGGCTCCCATCTTGATCCACACCCGAGCCACAGCGTCCTTGCGTTTGCCGGTGGCATAAGCGCGGCCCTGCTTGTCGAGCTTCTGGACGTATTGCGCTGGCGCCGCCGCCGCCGGGGGCTTCAGCGTCGACAGCTCTTCGAGGGTCTGGATCGTCTCGGCCATTACGCGGTCCTCTTATTCTTGCGGTTCATGGCGCCAATATCGATGACTTCGGGCTGCTGCGCCTCGTGCGGATGCTCGGCGTGCGGATACACCCGCAAGTTCGCGAGCTGGCGGCGCCCGAGCGGGCCACGCGGCAACATTCGCTCAATCGCCTTTTCGACGATCCGCTCCGGAAACCGTCCTGCCAGGATCGATTTCGCGGTGCGCTCCTTGATGCCGCCGATATAACCGGTGTGCTTGTAGTAGATTTTCTGCTGCACCTTGCGACCCGTCAGCACCGCTTTGGCGGCGTTGATCACGATGACGTTGTCGCCGCAATCGACGTGCGGCGTGAACGTCGGCTTGTGCTTGCCGCGAAGCCTCAAGGCCACGAGCGATGCGAGCCGCCCGACCACAAGCCCTTCGGCATCGATCATCACCCACTTCTTGTCGACTTCGGCGGGTTTGGCAGAAAAGGTTTTCATCATCCGCATCCGTTGGTGGCTACGGGAATTATCCGCATCCGTTTGGGAAGTCCGGCTATCTATCCGCGGATTACCCGAACGTCAATGACTTTGAAGCGTCATTCGGGAAGTTTATCAAGTGCTTGAGACTGAGGTATCCAGTTACCTGCAAGATGCATCTAAACCGCTTGGGACGGTATCGAATAGGTCGAAGTCACATGGGCTGCCAGCTCCGCGTCACCGTCCGAACGGATGGCGACCTCCCCGACCGCGAGCCGTTTGCCCAGCTTGATCAAGCGTGCTTCGGCAAGCAAATCCCGCCTGCCGGGCCTCTTGAGAAAATTAATGGTCAGATTGGTCGTCACTGCCAGCGGAACCCAGCCGATCGCGGAAAGCACGGCCAAATACATGGTGAAATCGGCGAGCGCCATCATGATCGGTCCCGAAACCGTGCCTCCGGGACGAAGCGATTGATCGTGGTGCCGGCGCCGCACCCGGCAGACGCCGTACGAAACCTCCTCGATCTCGTAGTCACCTACGGCATGGGATGCTTCCGGAAACTCGGCACGAAGGCGCTTGATAAGCTCCTCCCGCGTTAATTTCGGCGGCACCTTGTCTTCGGCACGGGTGACGTCATTGGCGCTCATAGCGGGCAACTCCCCCTGGACCGGATTGTCCGATACAATGTGGCAATTGCAAAATCTGCAAAAAACGCGCACGTCCGGAACGGATGGTCCGATGAATGCTCAAACCGCTGCCGCTGCCACGACCGACGCCCCATCGCTGATCCTGCTGCGGGAGGACAAGGGCGGCATCGCCATTCTGACCTTGAACCGGCCGCAGGCGCGCAACAGCCTATCGGAGGCGATGCTTGAGGCGCTCGGCGACGCGCTCACCGCGATCGCCCATGACCGCACGGTGCGCGTCGTCGTGCTCGCGGCCAATGGTCCGGCATTCTGCGCCGGCCATGACCTCAAGGAGATCAATGCCCACCGCAAAGACGACGACCGCGGGCGCAGCTACTTCAAGCACATTATGGCCCTGTGCAGCGGCGTGATGCAGCAGATCGTGGCGCTGCCGCAGCCGGTCATCGCCGCGGTGCAGGCGACCGCAACGGCGGCGGGCTGCCAACTGGTCGCTAGCTGCGACCTCGCGATCGCCTCGCAGGCCGCAAAGTTTGCCACTCCCGGCGTCAACATCGGTCTCTTCTGTTCGACCCCAATGGTGGCGCTGTCACGCAATGTATCGCGGAAAGCCGCCATGGAAATGCTGCTCACCGGCGAATTGATCTCGGCCGAAGCTGCGGCACGCAGCGGCCTCATCAATCACGTCGTCGCAGCGGGCGACGAGCGCGCGGCAGCGCTCGAACTTGCGCAAAATATCGCCGCCAAATCGACCTTGACCGTAAAGATCGGCAAGGAAGCCTTTTATCGCCAGGCTGAAATGCCCCTCGCCGACGCCTACAAATATGCGTCCGAGGTGATGGTCGAGAACATGCTGGCCCGCGACGCCGAGGAGGGCATCAGCGCCTTCATCGAGAAGCGCGATCCGAAATGGCAAGATCGCTAAGCATGCCGCGGCTCTTTACACGGTCGACAGTCGGGCGCCGGCGATGAACCACGATTCCTATCCCGACGCCTATATCCGCGGCGTCCTCAACACCGTGAAAACGATCGCCATGGTCGGTGCCTCCGAGAAAGAGAACCGGCCGAGTTATTTCGCCTTCAAATATCTGCTCGAACGCGGCTATCGCGTGATTCCGGTCAATCCCGGACATGCCGGGCACTCCATGCTCGGCCAAAAGATTTACGCCCGGCTTGCCGATATCCCGAAGCCGATCGACATGGTCGACGTCTTCCGCGGCGCGCAATATGCCCTGCCGATTGTGCAGGAAGTCCTGGCGCTTGAGCCGCGGCCGCACGTCATCTGGATGCAGCTCGGCGTACGTAACGACGAGGCGGCGGCGCTTGCCGAAGCCAATGGTCTAAAGGTGGTGATGAACCGCTGTCCCAAAATCGAATATGGCCGACTCTCGTCAGAGATCGCCTGGATGGGCGTCAATACGCGCACATTGAGCTCGAAGAAAGCGACCATCGGCGGCATGCAACGGATGACGCTCAATCGCACCAGCGGCCAGGGCGGCGCAACCGAGGCCGCCGACCGCGCTCAACGCGAAGAAGGCGGTCAGTAGCTGTGCTTTATCGAACTTTCTTTACGACTTCGGCGTCTAATATATTGCGGCCTTATTGGCGCGCTTGGGAAAGATGATGAAACTCTGTCTCGTAACGGCAATCGCGCTGTTTTGCCTGACGCTCGCGCCGACCAGCGGCCTCGCCGCGGTACAGTCGGACCAGAGTGCCTGCGTTGGCGACGCCCAGATTTACTGCGCTCAATACATCCCGGACCGCGTACGCGTGGCGCACTGCCTCATGGCCAACCGGCAACGGATTTCTCCGGCCTGCCGCGAAGCGATCAAGCACTTCAAATAGATTCGATACGGGCCGTTACGCGGCCGAGCGAGTAGCCAGAACCCTTGCAGCACATCGTGCCCCGCAAATCCATTTCGTGGCACCTTTGGCGTTTTTTTGAACCATAACTTCACGGCGCCGGCGGACGTTTTTGACGCCGGGGACTTTCCGTGACGTTTTTCATTTCTCTATTACAGTTTCTGCAACAAGCGCTCCGCGCTCGATCGCAACCACGCAGAGTCGGTATCGCAAGCCAGATTGACGACGGAACGTTGACAGCGTCGGGCCCTTCTCCGGCGACAGGAAATTCTGTCGTCGACGCGTCTGGTAGCGCGGTCGTTGCGCTTTTGCGTAGCGCCCTCGCCCTCCTTGACGGCCCCCGCCGGTCCTATAAACCGGAACTTGTCAGCGGAGATTGGCCACCAGGGGAAACAGATGACCGAACGCATTCCGGGCTTCGCCACGCTCGCCGTTCATGCCGGCGCACAACCCGATCCGACGACCGGCGCGCGGGCGACGCCGATCTATCAGACAACCTCCTACGTGTTCGAGAGCGTCGATCACGCCGCCTCGCTTTTCGGCCTGCAGGCCTTCGGCAACATCTATACCCGGATCGGCAACCCGACGACGGCGGTGCTCGAAGAGCGCGTTGCGGCGCTCGAGGGCGGCACCGCGGGCCTGGCCGCGGCGTCCGGGCATGCGGCGCAGATTTTGATCTTCCATTGCCTGCTGCAGCCCGGCGACGAATTCGTGGCCTCGAAAAAGCTGTACGGCGGCTCGATCAATCAATTCAATCACGCATTCAAGAATTTCGGCTGGAACGTCGTCTGGGCCGATCCCGACGACATCGCCTCGTTCGAACGCGCCGTCAGCCCGAAGACCAAGGCAATATTCACCGAGTCGATCGCCAATCCCGGCGGGGTCATCACCGACATGGCCGCGGTGGCGCAAATCGCACGGCGCGCCGGCGTGCCCTATATCGTCGACAACACGCTCGCCACGCCATATTTGTGCAAGCCGTTCGAGCATGGCGCCGATATCGTCGTGCATTCGCTGACCAAATTTCTCGGCGGCCACGGCAATTCGATCGGTGGCATGATCGTCGACGGCGGCACCTTCAACTGGTCGCGCGAGCGCCGCTATCCGATGCTGTGCGAGCCGCGCCCGGAATATCACGGCATTGTGCTGCACGAGACGTTCGGCAATTTCGCCTTCGCCATCGCCTGCCGGGTCTTGGCGTTGCGCGATATCGGGCCTGCGATATCGCCGTTTAACTCCTTCCTGATCCTCACCGGCATCGAGACGCTGCCGCTGCGCATGCTAAAACATTGCGATAATGCGCAGGCCGTCGCGGAATGGGTTGCGGCGCATCCAAAAGTCGCGTGGGTGAGTTATCCGGGCCTGCCGGGCGACCGCTACCACAACCTCGCCAAGAAATACTGTCCGAAGGGCGCCGGCGCGGTATTCACGTTCGGGCTGAAGGGTGGTTACGACGCCGGCGTGAAGCTGGTCTCGAACGTAAAGCTGTTCTCGCACCTCGCGAATATCGGCGACACCCGCTCGCTCATCATTCACCCGGCTTCAACGACGCACCGTCAGCTCAGTGACGCGCAGAAGGTCCAGGCCGGCGCCGGCCCCGACGTGGTGCGGCTCTCGATCGGCATCGAGGACAAGGACGACATTATCGCCGACCTCGAACAGGCGCTGGCGGATTGAAACGTGAATTAGGCCCGCACCGGCGAACCGAGCGCGTGCGGAGCGCGCTCGAATACGGCTGCGGCGTGAACTGTCGCGATGGTCAGCACCGCCATCGCCATGGCCTGATGCATCAGTGCAAGGTCAATCGGTACGACCAGCAACAGCGTGAAGATGCCGAGCGCCGCCTGCAGCGTTACCGCGGCTGCAAGTGAAACGGCGCCGATCAGCACCGCGCCTTTCCTGGCCACCACCGCTGCGCAAAAGGCGTGAATGATCGCAATAACCCAGATCGTATAGGCGAGCATGCGGTGATCGAACTGCACCGTGAGCTGGTTTTCGAAAAAATTCCGCCAGACCGGAATCTCGAAAAACAGCCGCGACGCGTCGGGTATGAAGGCGCCGTCGATCGACGGCCATGTATTGTAGACGTAACCGGCGCGCAGTCCGGCCACCAGCGCGCCGAGATAAATCTGCGCCAGCACCAGGACGAGAAGCGCGACGGCTGTGGCGCGAACGCGGCCGGGCGCCGGCAAAGCCGGCTGCTCGTCCAGCCGCTGCGCCGTCCACAGGATCGCAATGTAGATCACGCAGGCGAGAACCAGATGCGTCGCCAGGCGATATTGCGAAACCTCGACACGATGGACGAGACCTGACGCCACCATCCACCAGCCGACGGCGCCCTGGAGCGCGCCGAGCCCAAAAATCAGCCATAGCCGTGTGCGCAATCCCGGCCCAACCCAGCCGCGCCACAAGAACCACAGCAACGGCAGCAGGAACACCACGCCAATGGCGCGGCCAATGAGCCGGTGTGTCCATTCCCACCAATAGATCGACTTGAACGAGTCGAGGCTCATGCCGCGATTGAGCTCGCGATATTGCGGAATGGCCTGATATTTTTCGAATTCGGCCTGCCATTGCGGCTCGCTCAGCGGCGGCACCACGCCCATCACCGGCTGCCACTCGGTGATCGAGAGGCCCGAACTCGGTCAGCCGCGTCGCGCCGCCGACCAAAACCATGGCGAGTACGAGAGCGGCGACGGCGTAAAGCCATAGCCGGATGGCGCGCGTCTGATGTGAAGTCCGGGCGGGCATTTCGACCGCTTGATCTTGTATGGGGCGCGCGGACCATATAGTGCTGCCCCTACCCTCGCAACACAGTCTTTGTCACGCGGAACCGCGCCGTCATGCCGATCCGATTGCGAAAATTCATCGGCACCATCGCACTGCTGGTGCTGGTCGTGGTGTGGGCGCTGGTGGCGATGGCGCTGGCCCAGGCGCCGCCCATCCACGACAGCACGGCCTTGTCGATCACCTATTACGTGATCGCGGGCCTCGGCTGGGTGCTGCCGGCCATGCCGATCGTCTCGTGGATGAGCCGATCCGGAATCAGCGGACGGTAATCAGGCCGCATCCAGGCGGCGGAACCCGTTCCACATCGCCGTGGCCGCTCCCGACAGCAGCACTCGCACGTAGCGCATCCGCTGATAATCGCCGTTGAGCGAGATCCGCGGCAGCGCCATCATGCGCTCGCCGTGCTCGCGAAACAGCACGCCCGGCCGGGTCGTGACCGCCGTCTTGAAACCGAGTTCCGCGGCGACCGCGAATTCACGCGCGCCGGCCGAGGACCGATCGCCGAACGGATAGGACAGGTGCTGCGGCTTGACCGCCAGCGCCGCCTCGATAACCGCCCGGCTCAAATCCATCTCAGAGCGTGCGGCATCCTTGCCGAGCTTCGACAGCATCGGATGATTGACGGTGTGCGCACCTATCGTGACGAGGGGATCGACGGCGAGTTCGGCAAGCTCTGGCCAGCTCATGCACAATTCGTCGCAGAAGGCGGCGATGTCGACATGATAATAGGCCGCAAGATTGCGCACCACTTCGCGCAACTCGGCCTCGGTCTGACGGCCGCGCAGCCACCAATAAAGCTCGTCATAGAGCGCGCGCTTTTCCGCAACCGTGCGGCAGTCAAATTTGCGGTCGCGGCCGCCGATCACCAGGCCGACGCGATCGTTGCGCGCGATGACGGCTTCGAGGACCAGCCACCACAATTCACCGAGACGATCCGGAAAGCTCGTCGGCACGTAAACCGCGAACGGGACACCGGCTTCCTTGAGGATAGGATACGCCCATTGCAGGGTGTCGCGATATCCGTCGTCGAATGTCATGCAGACGAAGTGGCGGGAAAAATCGCCTTCGGTCATGCGGCGATGCATTTCGTCAAGACTGACAAGATCGAGCCCGGACCGGCGCAAAGTCTTGATCACGCGGGTGAGAAACCTCGGCGTCACCTCAAGCAGGCGGTTGGGCTGAAAACGGTCGGGTCGCGGCGGACGCACGTGATGCAAAGTGAGGATCGCACCGACGCCGCCGACGAACGGCCGAAGCGCAATATGCGCTCCGGTAAAATATAGCGACTCCAACCCGCCGCGGATGATCGTCTGTTTCAGTCCGGCCACCGACGTTCCCTCGTCGAAGCGTCTTGATCATAGTTTGCCACGACGCTCGTCCGGTCAACTGTGGCATTCGTGACCACGGTCTGGCGCGCGACCAGACGCTCTCCGTTATGCCGCCGCCGCAGTCTCGCCCGGCGGTCCGTAGTTGGCGACGAGGACGCGCACATCGCTAAATCCGGACGCCAGGAGGCGCTCTCGCGCCGCGGCGGTGGCAGGGTTTGACGGTGTGTCGGTCACCAGGACAGCATGCGGCGCGACCTCGGAGATACGCTCGATTTCCAGGCCCGCGGCCTCGCCGGCATCGATGACGACGTGGTCATAACTGCGTGCCAGCGCGTTGAAGTTCGTCACCATTCCGGGTGCAGCAAGAAGACCGATCCGCTCGACTGGCGCCTGCCCCGCGGAAATCAAGTGCAGCGGCGAAAGCCTGTCCTTGGTGATGATGCTGCCGAACGACGCCGTGCCGCGGGCCAATTCGGCGAGGCCATCGGCGGACGGCTCGTTCGAAATGCCTCTAAGAGCAGTGCCGCCTGACGCCAGCCCGACCAGCACCACGCGTGAATCATCAGCCAGTGTCCGCGCCAGCTTGATCGCGATCTGGCTGGTATTAATTCCGGGCGCCGCGCCGAAGACCGCAAGCTGCTCGCCGGCCGGGCTGGAGTGCCGCAGATTATCGGCAATGCTCACAATCGAGCCGGCAGGCAAATCGGACGCCGGCGGCGGACGCGGCGGCTCATTGACGAAGACCGCGCGTCGCGGCGCGAATGAGTTAAACGATGGGCCAGGCAGGTCCGACCGCAGCGAAGGAGTGCCGACGGGTGCGGCCAGGATTTCTTTGGTGACGATCAGGCCGGAACTGATCATCAGGGTGGCAAATGTCGCGATCAAGAGCGTCGGCAGCTTCTTCGGATAAGTGGGAACGTTGGACACGGTGGCGCGCGAGATCACCCGCGCGTCGGCGGGCGTCGAATCTATCGTGTCGTGCGAAGACGCTTCGCGATATTTGGCAAGATACGATTCCAACAGATCGCGCTGCGACTTGGCATCGCGCTCAAGGGAGCGCAATTGCACGTCTTGCCCGTTGGTCGTCGCCGCCTGGTTCTTGAGCTGGTCGAGGCTTGCAGTGAGCGTATCGACACGCGCGCCGGCCAGTTTGGCATCGTTTTCGAACGAGCGCGCGATGGTGTCTGCCTCGGCCTTGATCTGATTGTCGAGATCGGCGATCTGCGCCTTCAACTCGATTATCCGCGGATGGTTATCGAGCAGCGTCGCCGATTGCTCGGCAAGCTGCGCCCGCAAGGTGACGCGCTGCTCGGCGAGCCGGCGGATCAGTTCCGAATTGAGAATATCGGAAGATTCGATCGGCTGGCCCGAACGCAGCATCTCGCGTATCAGCTTCGCCTTGGCCTCGGCGTCGGCCTTTTGTGCGCGCGCGGCGGCAAGCTGGGCATTGACGTCGCCGAGCTGCTGCGCGGACAGCGTCGTATTGTTGGTGCCGACCAGAAGATTGGACTTGGCGCGAAAATCCTCGACCTTGGCCTCGGCATCCTCGACCTTCTTGCGCATCGAATCGATCTGGCCCGCAAGCCACTGCCCGGCCGACTTTGCCTGGTCCTGCTTGGCCTGGCGCTGGCGCTCCAGATAGCCGTCAGCGATGGCATTGGCGACCTCGGCGGCGAGCACCCGATCCTCGGAAATGAAATCGATGTCGATGACGCGCGATTTTTCGACCGGCGTCACGGTCAGCCGATCATAGTAGGACTGCAGCACCCGCTCTTCCGCGGTCGAGCCCAGAGGGTCCTTGGCGAGACCAAGAAGACCGAGCACTGCCCTGATCGGCGAAACGCCGGCAAGCGCCGGGTCAAATTCGGGACGACTGGCGAGCTTGAGCTTTTTGATCACTTCGAGCGCGAGATCGCGCGACAGCATGATCTGCGCCTGGCTGGTCACCGCTTCCTGGTCGATGGGAAGCTGGGTCGTCAGCTTGTCGGCTTCGGGGCGCAGATAGAAATTATCGTGCTCCTCCAAATAGACGCGAGCTTCCGACGAATAGCGGGGAGTGATGAGCTGAACCACGACAAGCGTGAGAAGCCCGACGACGATGGTCGGAAGGAGGACCTTCCACCTCTTGCGCCAGAGCGCACCGCCAAGCGCCGGCAGATCAAGCTCGGCGTCGGATGGACCTCCCGTGCGGGTCGATGGCGACGCCACACTCATCGCAATACTCCTACTAACGAAGTTGCCGACCGACCACAGAGCCGACCGCGAAGCCAACACGCGGAACTTATGGCCGATCACAAACTATTATGGTTGCCATTCGGTTAAGGCCTCTGCCGACATCAATTCTGGTTAAGCTCCGCCGTGGCTCCGCCAAACCGCTTTTCGTGAGGATTTATTAACCGCCAGGGTCCTCAATCGCACTTAACTTTTTGCATCAAGTTTAAGGGATCCGCGCGTGGGTGATCCGCGCTCTATCAACGCTGCTCTCGCCCGTGTGCCATTCGGCCGCGCCGATGCTCGGGCCGCGACGACGCTTGTGCCGGCGCGCGAGCAGAGACACGCGTCGTCCCCTACGGCCAGTCTCAAGATCGTGCATATGCTGCGGGCGCCGCTTGGCGGACTGTTCCGGCACGTTATGGACGTGGCGAATGGCCAGATCGAGCGCGGCCATCGTGTCGGCCTGATTGTCGATTCGACGACCGGCGGGACGCGCGCGGACGCCGTTCTCGCCGAACTTGCGCCGCGCCTCGCGCTCGGCGTGGAGCGCGTTCCGATTACGCGCCAGCTCAACGCTCGCGACATCTCTGCGCTGTGGCGGATTTCACGGCGGATCAGCGCGTTGGCGCCGGATATCCTGCACGGTCACGGCGCCAAGGGCGCGGCGCTGGCCCGCCTCACGCCGGCCGCACCCGACGCTGTGCGCGCCTACACGCCGCACGGCGGCTCCCTGGTCTACTGTCCCGGCACGCTGAGCGGCGGCTTTTACCGGACGATCGAGCGCATCCTCAATCCACGCACCGATTTATTCTTGTTCGAAAGCACCTACGTCGCCGAACTTTACCGCAAATTGGTCGCTCCACCGCGCGGCATGGTGCGCGTCGTGCGCAATGGCATTGCCGAGACCGAGTTCGAACCGGCGATGCCGCGGCCCGACGCCACCGATATCATCTGTGTCGGCGAGTTGCGCGCGGTAAAGGCAATCGACGTGTTGATCGACGCACTGGCCGTCCTGGCGCAGTCCGGCCGCCGCGTCACCGCAACCATCGCCGGGGAAGGCCCCGATGCCGCCAAGCTGAAGGCGCAAGCGACCCGGCTCGGACTTGCCGATCAGGTCCACTTCATCGGCCACTGTCCGGCACGCACCGCCTTCACCATGGGTCGCATGCTGGTCATCCCGTCGCGCGCCGAATCGCTGCCCTATGTTGTTCTGGAAGCCGCCGCCGCCGGTCTTCCGATCATCGCCACCAATGTCGGGGGGGTTTCGGAGATTTTCGGACCTCGCGCGGCGGAACTCATCCCGGCCGACAGCGTCGCCGCACTTGTTGTCGCCATCACCGCGGCGCTCGACAATGCCGATGCTATGCGTTCGGGCGTGCAGGCTCTCAGGGCCCGGGTCCGCAGCGAGTTCTCCCTGGGCACGATGGTCGAAAGCAATCTCGCCGCCTATCGCGAAGCCCTGGCGGCACGAAAAATTGCTCAATTCACATAACCAATTTTTGAAGATTGTTCACTATGTTCCCGGCCAGTTGGGCGCCGGCGTGGGGGACCAAGCGTTGCCGGGGAGAGTTTTTGTCAGCTATGTCAGGTCCCGAACAAAACACGATCTTTGGAGCAACCGCAGCGGTCTCCTCCGCGGTCAAGGCGATGCCGCGCGCGGCCGGCAGGGGTTCGGCCACACGTGCGTTGTCCTCGGCCGCGCTTGCGGCCGCGGCGCAGCGCTTTGAACCGGCCTATTCGCCGATCGTCGTCGCCGGCATCGTCCGCGCAATCGAAATCGCGCTCGTCGCCTCGATCGGCGTCGCCCTTTACTTTTGGCTGGTCGCAGGCGTCGCCGCCTCCGCCACCTATTATATCGGCAGCATCGTCGGCATTTCGCTGCTCTCGATGCTGGCCTTTCAGGCCGCGGATATCTATCAGATCCAGGCTTTCCGCGGCCATGAGAAACAATATATGCGGCTCGCTTCGGCGTGGTCGGTGGTGTTTCTGCTCGCGGTCACCGCGTCGTTTTTCGCCAAGGCCGGCGACCAATTCTCCCGGGCCTGGCTCGGCAGCTATTACGTGATCGGCCTCATTGCCCTCGTCGCCTTTCGGCGCGCGCTGTTCCTGCTGGTTCGGCGCTGGACCCGGCAAGGCCGGCTCGATCGCCGCACCGTCGTCGTCGGAGCGGGCGGCAGCGGCGAAGTGCTGATCGCGGCGCTCGCCGCGCAACGCGATTCCGACGTGCGCGTCATCGGCATGTTCGACGATCGCGGCGACGATCGTAGCGCGCCGAATTATGACGGCATTCCAAAGCTCGGCACGGTCGACGACCTTGTCGAGTTCGCCCGTCATACCCGGGTCGATCTCGTCATTTTCTCGCTGCCGATTTCGGCCGAGGGCCGCATTCTGCAAATGTTGAAAAAACTGTGGGTGCTGCCGGTCGACATTCGCCTTGCGGCGCACACCAACAAGCTGCGGTTTCGTCCCCGCTCCTATTCCTATATCGGCCACGTCGCGGTGCTCGACATTTTCGACCGGCCGATTGCGGACTGGGACGTCGTGATGAAATGGCTGTTCGACAAGATTATCGGCTCGCTGGTGCTGATCTGTGTGGCGCCGATCATGCTGGTGATCGCCGCCGCCATAAAGCTCGACAGCAAGGGACCGGTCTTCTTCAAGCAGCGCCGCTACGGCTTCAACAATAAGTTCGTCGAGATCTACAAGTTTCGCTCGATGTATGTCGAAGCAACCGACGCCGACGCGCGCAAGCTTGTGACCAGAGGCGATCCGCGCGTCACCCGCGTCGGCCGCTTCATCCGCAAGACCAGCCTCGATGAACTGCCGCAGCTGTTCAACGTCGTCTTCACCGGAAACCTGTCGCTGGTCGGCCCGCGGCCGCACGCCATTCAGGCCAAGGCCGCGGAGCATCTCTACGATGAAGCGGTGGACGGCTATTTTGCGCGCCACCGCGTAAAGCCTGGCATCACCGGCTGGGCCCAGGTCAACGGCTGGCGCGGCGAAACCGACAGCCGTGAAAAGATCCTCCACCGCGTCGAGCACGATCTTTTTTACATCGAAAATTGGTCGATCCTGTTCGACCTTTACATCGTGCTGCGTACGCCGTTCGCGCTTATCCGCGGCGAAGGCGCCTACTGACATCCGCTGACGGGCAAACTGTCTGTCACCGCAGCGCGAAACCCAACAGGCCTTCGCGCTCGCCTTTATTCTCGCAATCCGAACGCTTCGACACAAAGTTGGTGTTGCCGTCCGACATACAGCCGTACAGCGCAATCGTGCCGGGCTGCTCGGACCGGAACACGTATCCTGCCGCGCGCCGGCGCTCGCTGCCCGCGGCGACACACCCACCGGCCGCGGCGAGAAAGCCGATCCCACTCGATGCGGAAAAACATTCGTCCAATTTGGCGCCAGGGCTTTGCTGCGGCGGCGCTGTCATGAGGTATCCGAGATTTTCGTCATAGGCGTAAGAGGCTCCGGACTCGATCGGCGGCCCCGTCGTCGTCCAGGTGCGCCCATCGGCGGCGACCCATCGCGACAGCGCGGTGCGCACCTGCGGAAAAAGCGGCACCGCCGCCGCCCTGATCCAGCCTTCCTGCATGACCAAATAGCGCTGACTGAAATCTTCGCCGGGCGGAATATACATGTAGCTCAGGAAGAAATGGTCGGCGATATCATTGCCGCCCTGGTTGGCGACCAGGCTCGGATAAGCGTAAAGCTCCGAAGCTGCCGGACGCTGCCAATTGTCTTCATCGTAAAGGATCAGCGGCTCCGCGACGGTGGCAAAGTGCACGTTGTCCTCGGAAATGGACAGGCGCAGTGATGCGTTCGCCGCCAGAAGCAGCGTTAGGCCGCCGTCGTTCCAGTAAGCGGAGCTCATTCCGACAAATCCGCTTAATGCCGCGCCGGTTCCGCCGATGCCGGGTGCATCCCAGCCCGGCGCGGTCCATTTCATCCACTTTCCGGGAGCGGGATTTTCGATCGGAGCGCGCGCGACGATGTTCTTTCCATCGCGGCGGCGCAGGCAGTAGGCGTACCAATAACCGTCATGCCCGTCGACCGCGGTGCAGTCGCCCTCCCCTTGGGAATGCGGCGCGTCGGCGTCATCGCTTGAAATGATCGGACCGAGAACCTTCCAGCTCAGTCCGTAGTCACTGGATTGCGCGATGGACATCCACTTGTAGCTGCCGTGCGGATCGTTGCAGCGCGTTTCATTGTGGATCAGGCCGTAGAGAACGCCCAAGCCCGGCATGGCGGATGTGATCCAGCGGCCGCAATCCGATGGACTGCCCGGTGGGCCCGGTCTGAGGACGGCTTGCGCCTGCCCGCCGAGCACGGCTGGCGTCGGGCCATGGATCGCCAGCGTTGTTCCGCCGGCGACGAAGCCGCGAAAAGTGCCGTCTGGAAGTTTTATGATGCTGACTGGCGCATCCGGCTCGTGCGGCGACGGTCCACGCACGACGACCGGGTGTTCCAGCCGGACTTCGATGCACTGCAAGCAGGGCGGCACGCCGTCTGCCGCGAACGCGCTTTTCGTCAGCGCGCAGCCAAACACTGCGCACAAAGCCGCGAGGCGCGTCCAGCCGATCCCGCCGATTTTTTTAAATGCGTCCATTTGCCTGGAACCGGAAATACTTCGCGCCCGTTTTTCGTGAACCCGGCCGCTATCTTCCGTCGAAGTTCTTACTGAACCGCCGTTGCCGAAAGGCGCCATTTACAGATTGTTCACGATGTTCGCGGACCCTGCGATCGCGCAGCGCGCGCACGCATTTAAAGGCTGCTAGGCTCGTTTTGACCATGCCGAGTTCCGATCAATGAGCGCCCTGGCCGACGCCGGGACGCGATATGAATTGCGGGAGACGCAGCGACAGGCGCTCGCCGACCGCTTTCTGCATGTCACGCTTTACGTCACCATTCTGTCGAGTTTTTTCGTTGTCGTTGAGCCGGCGCCTTATGAATATCTGGCCGCGGTGCTCGGTTTTGCCTGCATCCTTGCACGGGTCACGCTGCCTCGCGTGGTATTGCCGCTGCTCATACTACTGCTCATTCGCGATGCCGGCGGGGCGATCGGGCTCCTTAAAATCCTCGATACCGGGTGGATGAGGCTTCAAGGCGATCCAAGCCCGATCGTCGAGGACTTCCAATATCCGGACTCGATCCGCTTTCTCGCGACGTCGTTCTACCTCGGCCTCACCGGAGTCATGATCGCGTGCATCGTGTCCCAGGACACCATGCGGCGGATCGCGACGCTGCGCTCCGCCTACATCATGGGCGCCGTGATTGCTTCGGTTCTCGGCACGCTCGGATATTTCTCCCACACATTCGGCTTTCTCCCCGCTCTCGATTATTTCGCCCCGGACGGCCGCGCCGCGGGCGGCTTCAAGGGACCCAATGACCTCGGCGCTTTTCTGATCCCGGTATTGCTGTGGCTAATCCAGGGCTTCGTCGTCGACAAAATCCGCCTGCACAATCTCGTCGCCATCATGATTATTTTCGTCGGCCTGTTGCTGACGTTCTCGCGCGGCGCCTGGGGCAGCGGCCTGTTCAGCGCGGCGATGCTGATCTATTTGCTATTTGTCAGCCAGAGCGACCGTCGCCTGCGCAACCGCATCGTTCTGTTCGTTGCGATAGGTGTCGTGGTCGCGATCGCGATCTTCCTCCTGCTCAGTTCAATCGGCACGATCGGCCACATGTTCGCCGAACGCAGCCAATTGCAATCTTATGACATCAACGCCGACAACCGCTCGCGGCTCATGCTGGAGGAAGACAGCCTGCGCGAGATATTCAATCACCCGCTCGGTATGGGCCCTTGGGGATTTGCGCACGCCACCGACTGGGTGTCGCACGACGTCTACCTCGGCACGATGCTCAATCACGGCTGGATTGGCGGCGCCGCCTATCTGACCCTGGTCGTGGTCACGCTCTATGTCGGCTTTCGCGCGCTGTGGCTGCGCACGCCCTGGCAGACCTTCTTGATCGCAACCTACCCGTCGTTCGTCGCCATGATGTTGGAAGGCGTTTGGGGCGACACCGACCATTGGCGCCACTTTTACGTCGTGCTCGGTTTGGTCTGGGGAATGGTGGCGGCCACGCATAGAGCCGTCTGGATGGCGCATCGTGCGCAGCCCACGGACCGGAACAGTCTGTTAAGCGCCGGCGTGCCAACATTCCGGCAAATCGTGGAAAAGCCTTCGTGATTTCGCAGCTATCGAACCGACCGCGCTCCATCGTCTTTCTCGGCACGGCGCACGACAACGGCGGCACGTCGATCCTGGCGAGCAACCTCGCCCGGGTGATGCGTGCGCATGGTCACCACGTCGAAGAATGGTATTTGTTCGGCTCCGATGGCGATCTGCCCGCCGGTGCCCGCGTCTTTGAGCCGGGGAAGCGCTCGCGCTCGCCCATCGTGCTCTTTCGCCTGTTCGTGCGGCTCGTCGCGGCGCTGCGTCAAAGCAGGCCGGATGTCCTTTATGGGCTGCAACCGCTGTCGAACAACCTCGTCGGAGTAGCGGGCCGCATCGCCGGCATCCGTCACCGCGTGCCGACCTATCATGGTCCGCGTGAATGGGTCACTCCGGTCTTTGTCAGGATTGACGAGATTGTCAGCCGGCTCGGCTTCTACACGCAGATGATCGCCTGCGCCAACAGCGTCGCGGCAACGTTCCATCGCAAGGACATGGCCGTGGTCGTCAACGGCCATGACATTCCGAATTCGTTTTCGCGCACGGAAGCGCGCGCCGCACTCGGCTTGCCCGTTGACGGGTTCATACTCGGCCAGATCGGCCGCTTGAGCTATCAGAAGAACCAGAGTTTCAGCATCGATCTGATGCAGCAATTGCCCGATGCCCAACTCGTCCTCGTCGGGATCGGCCCCGATGAAAGCGAGATCGCGGCGCAAATCGCAACCGCCGGACTTGCCGAGCGCGTGCATGTCGTGCCTTCGATCCCGCACGAGCGTATCGGCCTGTTCTATTCCGCAGTCGATCTGGTGCTGTTTCCGTCGCGCTACGAAGGATTGAGCCTCGCCGCCATCGAGGCCATTCATGCCCGCGTGCCGTGCCTTTGCACCGACATTGCATCGTTCCGGGAAATGTTCGCCGCGTCGCCGCTACTGACGGCAAAGCTTTTGCTGCCCGCCGAAGACCGGCCGGCATGGCTCGCGCGCATCCGCGACGTGCTCGCGGATGCCGCGTTGCGCGCGCGGATCGCCGAAGAGCTCGCGCGGCTCTCGCCGGCTTACAGCTTTGAGATCATGGCCGAGCACTATTTGCGCCTGATCGACCAGTGGGACTTGCCGCGGCACGGCCAGTTGCGCCAGGCCATTCAGGCAAGACTTTAAGACGGCATTCATACGTGACGGAACCGCTTGGCAGTTCCGCGGCCCTGCGCATCGGGTTTACGATTTCGTTAGCACCGGACAGCTAGAGTTTACGGGCATTTTTCCCTTGTTCCGCCAAGGACGGTGCAATGCACGCGCCCATGCAGCCATTGCCGCGCTCCGCGCTGCTTCCTCCCGCGGACGCGCTCCCGGAACGCCGGGAAACCGGGCACAAACCGCCACGCCGCCGCCTGCTGCGGCGGCTTTGGCAGCGCTTGCCGCAAGACAAGCGGACGCAAATCCTTTCCGGTGTCAGCAGACTGATTGCGCCGATGCCCGATCGCGCGCCGCGCGGCGGGTTTCCGATCGCCATCGCCGGGCTGTTCTCGACCATGAGCGGTATCGGCGAAGGCGCCCGCCTCGCCTATGACGCGCTCGACGGCGCCGGCATGGCGCCCGCCGCCTTCGACATCAGTGCTGCGTTCGGTCAGGCCGAGCTTGCAGCGTCGCCGCGCCGCGCCATCGTTCCCGGCAGCGGCGGCACGCTTGTCGTCCATCACAACGCACCCTTTCTGCCGCACGCTCTGTGGACGCTAGGCCGCGCGCGTATACGCGGCCGCCGCATCGTCGGCTATTGGGCCTGGGAGTTTCCGCGGATTCCGGATTCCTGGCGATCGAGCTTGCGCTACCTGCATGAAGTCTGGGTGCCGAGTGAGCTCGCGCGGCAGGCGGTCGCGTCGGCGACCGAGCTGCCGGTGCATGTGGTGCCACACCCGCTGCCGCCGGTCAGCGCCACGCCGCATATGCGCGCGCGGCTCGGTCTGCCGGCTGACGCTCTGATCGTGCTCACGGCCTTTCACATGGGCTCAGCCTTCGCGCGCAAGAATCCGCTCGCCGCCATCGCCGCCTTCCGCCGTGCCTTCGGCGATGCGCCCGATCGGCTCTTGGCGATCAAACTGATCGACCACGGCGCCTCGCCGATCGCCCGGCGCGAACTTGAGCGCGCGATCGCCGGCGCGCCGAACATCCGCCTTCTCAACGTCATGCTGCCGCCCGCCGACATGTCCGGCCTGATGGCCGACGTCGATATCGTGCTGTCGCTGCACCGCTCTGAAGGATTTGGCCTCGTCCCGGCGGAAGCCATGCAGCTCGGCAAGCCGGTCGTCGCGACCGGCTGGTCCGGCAACATGGACTTCATGAATGAGAACAATTCGGTCCCTGTCGCCTATCGGATGGTGCCGGCGCAGGACCCCTATGACGGGGCTTTCGTTCCGGGCATCGCTCAGGGACAGCTTTGGGCCGAGGCCGATGTCGAGCATGCCGCCGAATGGCTGCGCCGGCTTGCGGCCGAACCAGAACTCCGCCAGCGCCTCGGCGACGCCGCGCGCGCCGACATCGCCCGGCAGCTTTCGCCTGAATCCGTCGCGCGCACTGTTGCGGGTCTTCTCGAAGCTGGAAAGGCGGCGTGAGATGGAACGGCGTCTGATCTCGACGCCCACTTTCCACTGTTCGCGCGCATCGAGCCAATGATCGGCAAGCGTCTCATCTCATACCGCTACATGGCGCTGCGCGCTTCGACGGCAGCCGCGACGCTTGGCGCAGGCCTGTTGCAGACCTTCGTCTTCGCCCGCGTTTTGTCGCCACAGCGGTTTTCGCTTTTCATTTTCTTTGCCGCCCTCGGCTATACGCTTTATCTCGCCGACGGCGGCATGGTGAAAGTGCTGTTTGTCAATCTCCGCCGCCGGTTTCTGCACGAGAAACCTCTCGGCGCGCTCGCCCGTCAAGCGACAATGATCGTGGCTTTATATTTCGTGGTCGCGGCCATCGCGGCGGCGCTGTGCTTTCTCGTGCTGGCGACCTTGTTCCACCACCCGGTCGCCGAGAGCCTTGCCCTGACGCTGTTTTTCGTTTTCAACGCGGTCAACCTGCCCTGGGTTGCCTTGCGTTATTTCAGCATCGCAATTGACGAATATATCTATTTTGAGAAGCTCGAGGCGCTACGGCGGGGTCTCAACACGCTCGCCTTGCTCGCGCTGCTGTTTGGGCTTCCGCTTTTCGCCTTCCTTCTGCTCATCAACATCGGCTGGTGCATCGCCATATTCGCAGCCATTGTGAAATTGTCGCAGCGACGCGTTCTGGTTGGCAATTTTCGCGGCAGCATGACGTCGTTTGCCGTCTTTCTCCGCAGCAACCGGAACCAGCTGATCAGCAGCGCCATCTACATGCTGAGCGAGACGTACATCTACAACTTTCCGTATTTTCTGGTGCCATGGGCCTATGGCCTCGGTCCGCCGACCATCATCCTCGATACGACATTCAAGGTTTACCGGAGCGCCAACCAGTTCTACAGCGCCGCATGCGACAGCCTGGTACCGAGGCAAACCCACGCATTGGCCACCCGCGACGGCCCGACGATGGTCCGCGCGACCTGGCTCGCGGCAGGCCTGTGCAGCATTCCGGCGTTTGGCGTGTGCACCATTCTGCTATTCGCAGCCGGCAAGATCTTCGCCGTTCTGCTCGGCCCGGCCGCCGTCATGCCGCCTGCCACGACCCCAATTCTGATCATGCTGCTGCTTGGAAATCTGGCGCAGATGGTTTCGCACAGCGTGCTGGTGCACACCGGCTTTTTCAAGGACGTGGCGCGCATTTCCTTCGGCGTGGTCGCGGCCGAAACGGTTGTCGCCGTGCTCGCGGTCACAGCTCATTTCGACATCGTGCAGTTCCTCAATGCCTACACCGCGGTCTACACCTGCGGCGCCATCGCGACAGTGGCCCTGATGATCCGCGGGCCGATCCGACTTGCTCATGAAGTGGCGGAGGCGGCGACGGTTGCGCCGCGATAAAGTCGTCATGCATGCGAATATCGGCTCTCTTCCCGACGACGCGATCGCCAAGCCGCGTGAGCGACTGATCTCGACGCCATATCTTTTGCTGCGCGCCGCCACCGCGGCCGGCGCGTTGGCCATGGGTTTTGTGCAGATGTTCGTCTTTGCCCGCGTCCTCTCGCCGGAACGATTTTCGATTTTTATCGTGGTGGGTGCGATCGGATATACGCTGTGGCTTGCCGAACTCGGACTGCCAAACATCCTGTTCGTAAACCTGCGCGGTCATCACCTTGCCGGCCGCCGTGACGCGCAAGCCGCGCGCCAGGTGACGGCTGTCGTCTCGTTCTACATAACGCTTGCCGCGGCGGCATCGCTCGTCTGCTTCATCGTGGCGCTGGCGCAGCCATCTTCGACGCCATCGGGGGCCTTCGAGCTGGCGCTGTTCCTGTTTTACATCGCGCTCAATCTCGCGTGGACGTCGCTGCGCAGTGTCAGCATCGCCGTCGACCTTTTTGTGTTCTACGAAGGCCTCGATCTGGTTCGACGCGCCGCGACTATTGCAACGCTGCTCGCGGTTTTGGCCGGGCTGCCGCTGACCGCATTCCTGATCGGCGCTAATGCGCTGTGGGCAATTCTGTTCGCCGCTGCGGCAACGCAACTTATCGGCCGCGGCGCGCTGTCGCCGGAGTTGCGTGGTTGGCCGAGCCAGCTTCTTGCGTTTTTCCGATCGAACCGCCATGCAACGGCGCGCAGCGGAACAAGTGCGCTTGCCAGCGCGTCCACTGTGCTATTCCCCTACTATGTCGTCCCCATGATGTTCGGCCTCGGCGCGGCGCCGATCGTCCTGGAGGTGACGTTCCGCATCTTCCGCGGCGCCTGCGTCATTTTCGCTGCGATTTGCGATCTCGCCATCCCGGGACAGTCCCGGGCACTTGCCGCGCACGACGCGCCGCGGCTGGTGCGCACGACGCTACTGGTCGCCGGATTGTGCGGCGTAGCGGCAGCGATCGGATGCGCAGTGCTGATTTTCGCCGGCGGACCGCTCTTCACGTTTCTGCTGCGAACAGCGGCGACCGTGCCGCACGGCGTCGTCGGAGTTCTTGTCGTGCTGCTGCTGACCGGCGTCGTGCAAACCGTCGCCGAGGTGCTGTTGCAATATTCGGGGTACTTCCGCAGCCTGGCTTATAACGGCGTCGCTGTTGCCGTCGCGATGACCGCGGCCACATTGTTCACATACGTTGCCGGTCTCGGCCTCGTCGGTTTTCTCGCCGCCTACGCTGCCGTTTATGCGGCAGGCGCGCTTACGCTCACCATTGCAGCCGTCTACGGGCCGATCCGCGCGGCGGCCCATTGGCCGTCATAAGCGAACGCCTCAAAGCAATCCGATCCGCACGGCAAGCGCGGCGAGCCACACCAGCCCGGTGAGGCACAGCGCGCAAAAAACCGCCGCGGAGCCAAAATCCTTGATGCGGCGAATATCGTTGTGCTGCTCGCGCGTGACGTGGTCGGCAAGCTTCTCGATCGCCGTGTTAAGGAATTCAACCGCCAGAATGACGAGGATCGCGCCGATCATGGCGGCGTACCAGGCCAGGCTTGGCGCTACGAAGAATCCCAGCGGAACCGCAACAGCGAAAAGCACCGCCTCGTCGCGCAGCGCCGGCTCGGTGGTGAACCCGTCGAGGAAACCGCGCAGCGAATTTCTGGTTGCGCTGAAAAGCCGCTTCAAGGTTTATCCGCTGGAATCAGGCTCAGGGTGAGGAGACTTTGGCCACTTTATGCTGCGGATTTGCAAATGGCGACCCGATGTTGCGGGCAAAGTTACGGCCGCCTATAGTCGCGCCGGTTTTCGGAGCGTAGCGCAGCCCGGTTAGCGCACCAGTCTGGGGGACTGGGGGTCCCGAGTTCAAATCTCGGCGCTCCGACCAAAAGACTGGGGCTTTTTACCTTTCATCGACCGCCCGCTGGGCTTTTTGAGTCCCATGCGCCGATGTGCGACCGCCGGCTGTCTTACGCCGCAACGGCGCGAGCCGACGGAGTCATGAAGGTAGCCCTGAGCCACGCATTGCTTGGCCGTTCGATAATCCGATAGGACAAAAGCGCACAGCCGATGGCCGCTGCGACCATGAACGGGATCGCCACAATCATCACGACCGGGCTTTGGGTAAAATGCGTCACGATCTTTTGCGCCGGCACGACCAGATAAGGATGAAACAGGTAGAGCGAATAGCTCGCGTCGCCGATCGCGAGCACAATGGCGGGAACCTTAATTCGCCCTTCGCAGGATAGCGCCAGCACGACGATCGCCGCCGCCGGAACGCCGAACGACAGCGGCTCAATCCAGTCGAAGCTTGCCTTCGTCTGCTCCCAGCCCATGAGAAGCAAAAGCGCTGCGCCTATCGCGATCGCCAATTCGGGCGCGATCGGGAGCCGGATTCCCTTGTGCCAGCCGACGAAGATCCAGACGCCGAACAAAAATTCCAGCGTGATGGGCTGCGTCCAGAAGGCAAATGGTTCTGCGCTGACGGGAAACATCAGCCCGATGAGAATCATGGCCGAGATCAATACGGTCGCAATGACCGGCGCCTCTTTTGATCCAAGCGTCAGGGCAAAAGCGAAGATCGCGTAGAACAGTACTTCGTAATTGAGCGTCCAGCCGAGAAAGAGGACGGGATGCGTCAGGCCATTGCCCTTGACGTAGGGGATGAAGAACAACGATCTGGCCAAATCCACGACGCTCGTCGTCGTGCTGTTGACCAGGCTTGGAGCCACTCCGGCGACCGCGAACACGGCGAGCGTTCCGAGCCAATAGAGCGGCACGATGCGAAACAGCCGCTTGAGGACGAACACGCCCGGTTTTTCGGAGACACTGACATAAGCGATAACGAAGCCGCTGATGACGAAAAAAATATCGACGCCAAAGCTGCCGATGGTGACGATTTTGATGTGCTGGAAAATGACCAGAGTAGCCGCAATGGCTCGCAACGCCTGAAGGTTGGCAATCGATTTTGAGGACGTCATCGATCGCCAATATGCTACGAAATATTAAAGATTCTGCTACCGCAACAGCCAAAAAAACGGCATTTCAGACGACGAATACCGACCGCGGCCGCATCGAAATTCCTGGCCGGATCAGTTCTGCGCCAGGGCCGCATCGATAATGCGGCGGCAGGCGACAAGGTCGTCGAGCGCTGCTTGCAGCTTGCGCTTGTCTTCAAGGTCAAGGCCGCGAGGCGCCGGCGGTTCGGATGCCGGCGTGGTTGCAAGTGCGGGCGCGGATTCCAATGTCGGCTCGCGGCGTTCGGCGGCAATGCCGAACAGATTTCGGCTCAAGCCGCTCCTCGCTTGATTCCAGGCCCATGTCCTCGTGGACCGCGTGTTCCTCCGACGGCGGCGGCAATTCGGCGTCGACGCGCCAGACGTTCTGCACGAAGCCCGCGCCCTGCTCGCGCAAGATCCGCTGGACGCCGCGAATGGTGTAGCCCTCGCCGTAAAGCAGATGCCGCACGCCGCGCAACAGATCGACGTCGTCGGGCCGGTAATAGCGCCGGCCGCCGCCGCGCTTCATCGGCCGGATTTGCGGAAATCTGCTTTCCCAAAAACGCAGCACGTGCTGCGGCACGTCGATCTCGTCAGCGACTTCGCTGATGGTGCGAAAGGCATCCGGTGACTTTTCCAATCGTATCCCCGCGATGCGGCTTCAAGCCGAGGGCGTCTGCGGCCGAAAGCGTCAAGAAGCTTCGCCGCCGCTTGCGCCATTGATGCGCTGCTTGAGGATAGCGGACGGCTTGAACACCATGACCCGGCGCGGCGAAATCGGCACCTCTTTGCCGGTCTTCGGATTGCGGCCGATGCGCTGGCCCTTTTTGCGCACGACAAAAGAGCCGAACGACGACAGCTTCACCGTCTCGCCGCGTTCGAGACAATCGGTGATTTCCTTAAGCACCAATTCTACCAGAGTCGCGGATTCGGTGCGCGACAGTCCAACCTTCTGATAGACCGCCTCACACAAATCCGCACGTGTGACCGTCTTTCCCGCCATCGCCAGCCCCGAGCACGGCGATCGATCGAAGCGTCGATCAACATATCGTGCTGAATTATCAACGATATTAGCTTCGGGGCAGACGAGTTCAACCGCCTGTGCAGTCGTTTTACGGGGTTACCAGCGGACCAAAGCCGCGCCCCAAGTGAAGCCGCCGCCCATGGCTTCGAACAATAAGAGGTCGCCGCGCTTGATCCGCCGATCGGCGACCGCGTCGGCGAGCGCTAGCGGAATCGAAGCGGCCGAAGTGTTGCCGTGGCGGTCGACCGTGGTGACGATTTTGGCCGGCGCGATCCCCAATTTATGCGCCGAGCCGTCGATGATGCGCTTATTGGCTTGGTGTGGAATGAACCAATCGACGTCGGCGGCGCTATAGCCCGTGATCTTGAAGGCGTCCTCGACCACGTCGGTGATCATCGCCACCGCGTGCCGGAAGACCTCGCGGCCTTCCATGCGCAAGTGGCCGACAGTGCCGGTCGAGGACGGCCCGCCGTCGACATAAAGCTTCGATTTGTGACGGCCGTCGGAGCGAAGCCGCACCGTGAGAACGCCGCGATCCTCGCGCGTTCCCGGCTGCGGCTGCGCATCGAGGACAACGGCACCGGCGCCGTCGCCGAACAGCACGCAGGTGCCGCGATCGGTCCAATCGAGGATGCGCGAAAACGTCTCCGAGCCAATCACCAAAGCGCGCTTGAACTGCCCCGAAGTCAGGAACGCGTCGGCACGTCGCCAGTCCATAGACGAACCCGGAACACACCGCCTGCAAATCGAATGCGGCGCCGTGGGTGATGCCAAGCTCGGCCTGCACCGAGACGGCACTGGCCGGGAAGGTATTGTCCGGCGTCGAGGTCGCCAGCACGATGAGGTCGATCGACTGGGCGTCAACCCGGGCATGGGCGAGGGCTGCCTGCGCCGCCCGCACCGCCATCTGCGAGGTCAATTCGCCGGGCGCGGCGATGCGGCGCTCGTGGATACCGGTGCGCTGCACGATCCAGTCGTCCGAGGTGTCGAGCCTGCGGGCAAGATCGTCATTGGTGAGGACCTGGCTCGGCAGGTAGCTGCCGCAGCCGAGCATGACCGAGCGCTTTATCGTCACGAGGCGGCTCCGCCGGCGACTTTTGGGCTCGGGGCCTGACGCGGCGGTCTGCCGGGCCGGCCAAGCGCGGCGCGGATTTTCGCCAACAGCTCGTCGCGCACCACGCCATGGCCGAGCTCGATCGCGGCGGCGATGCCTTCGGCATCCGCACCGCCGTGACTCTTGATGACGATGCCATTGAGGCCGAGAAACACCCCGCCATTGGCGCGGCGCGGATCCATGCGCTCGCGCAATTGCCGGAACGCCGGCCGCGCCAACAGGTAGCCGATCCGCGCGCGCAACGAACTCGTCATCGCGCCCTTGAGATATTCGCCGAGCTGGCGGGCGGTACCTTCCGCGGTCTTGAGCGCGATATTGCCGGCAAAGCCCTCGGTGACCACGACGTCCACTTTGCCGCGGCCGATATCGTCGCCTTCGACAAAACCCTGGTAGTCGAGATCAGGCAAGTCGTCCTCGCGCAGGATGCGGCCGGCCTCGCGCACCGGTTCAAGTCCCTTGGCCTCCTCGACGCCGATATTGAGGAGCCCAACAGTCGGGCGAGGCAGCCCGAACAGAATCCGCGCGGTCGCAGCCCCCATGACGGCAAGGTCGACCAGATGCTCGGCATCGGCGCCGATCGAGGCGCCGACATCGAGCACAACCGAATTCCCCGCGCAGCGTCGGCCACAGCGCCGCGATCGCCGGCCGCTCGATGCCGGGCAGCGTCCGCAGATTGAATTTCGACATCGCCATCAGCGCGCCGGTATTGCCGGCCGACAGCGCCATGTCGGCCTCGCCCTTTTTGACCGCGTCGATCGCCAGCCACATCGAGGATTTCCAGCGGCCGTAGCGCAGCGCCTGGCTCGGCTTGTCCTCCATCCGCACCGCGATGTCGGTATGAACGAGCCGCGACGCGGCTTGCAGTTTCGGCCTGGCGTCGAGCAGCGGCGCGATCAGGCCGGCATCGCCGAAAAACAGGAACTCGCATTCGGGATGGCGCTGCAAAGCCAATTCGGCGCCGGCGACGACGACGGCAGGGCCGTGATCTCCGCCCATCGCATCAAGCGCAATGCGGACCTTGCCCGACATTCAATGACCCAGGTCCGAAAGGTGGGAAAGCGACACCGGAACGAGAATAGCGGTTCGACGCCGGGATTTGAAGCGCCGCGCCTAACCCTTGGCCAGCTTGCCAAGGGCGGCAAATGGTCCCTCTTCCGGCTTGATATCCGCCGGCGGCTCGAAAACCGCCCCTGCTTTACGGGGATAGGGATCGAGGCCGAGAATCAGGAACTCGGCGGCGATCGCGCCTAAATCGACAATGCCGCCGATCAAAGGCTCCGGATCGCTCCACTTTACGTCGCGCCGCTTTGGCTCGGGCTCCCCGTCCTTAAGCACGGCGGGTTGCGGCACAACGAAGCGCATATCGACCGCCTCCTCGACCTCATTCTCAAGCGGCTCGACCGTCACGACACAGGTTTGACCGACCGTTGCCGACACGCGCCCCACGACGTGCGCAGTGTCCGCGCCGAGCCGGGTCACGTCAAAGCGGGCTTCGAGCCGCGGCAGGGCGCGCAAATTCGCCGCTTTGGCGACGGCTGCGCGGATATCGGCATCGGCTATCAGCTCGAAATGCTGACCTGCTTCGTCGATATCCTCAACGACAACAGGAAAATGCCAAGCAGCGGGCCCCGGTTGCGGGCTTAACCTGTCAGATTTGCCTTTGGTCATAAACTTAAGCCTCAGAAATGGAATCCGGCTGCGGAAACACCACTTGGCCGCGTAGCAATGCGCTGTCGTCCTGGCCTTCGAATTGCCCGCGCGCAGCGCGCACATACCGGGCAAGGCGGAACGCCCCACGGCCGATATCCGCACCCGCAAAGATATTGCGCGCCAGCGCCTTCTCAAGCTCTTCCGTGTCGGCCGCCGCAAATGCGGCCAGATAGGCGGCCTGGCGTCCGTAAAACGCTTCGCCGAAGGCGCGCATCCGCTTTGGCACCGCGAGATCGCCGACCCCCATTTCGCGAAGATTGGCGTCGAGATCGCGGCAAAACGCGTCGAACAGCTGTTGCCCGATACCACGCCCGGCGTCGTCGCCGCGACCGAGCCGGTCGATGAGGAGCACCAGATGCAGCACGATCAGGTCAAATCGTCCCGGCACGGTATCGGGCACGCCATAGTCGCGGTAAAAGGCAGGCGCGCGCGCTTGCGCCACGATCGCGCCATAGAGGTCGTGAATGTTGCGATCGTGGGAACTGGGTCGAAAACGCCTCAAGATCATAAGGTTAACTGACGTCACCGCGACCACTATGAGAGCGGTCGATTGCCAATGTCGATTGCCAAGCCTGGGCTTTGGGGTTACGGCACGCGGCGCCGGGAAGCAAGTTAGGGACGAGGATGCGGGGCACTTTCGTGGGTCGCCAAAGCCGGCCGGTCAGCACGGTTTGCGCCGTTCTGCTCGCGCTCGCGCTCGTCGGCTGCACCGGCGAAACATTCCAGCGCGGCTATGTGCTGCCGGAGGGCGCGCTCGAACAGATCCCGCTCGGCGCCTCGCAGGAGCAGGTGCTGCTGGTGCTCGGCACGCCCTCGACGGTCGCCACCGTGAGCGGCGAAGCGTTCTACTACATCTCGCAGAAGGCCGACCGTCCGATCGCCTTCATGCAAACCAAAGTCACCGATCAGCGCGTGATTGCCGTCTATTTCGACCGCAGCAGGAAAGTCCAGCGGGTCGCGGAATACGGCATGAAGGACGGCCACGTCTTCGATTTCGTCAGTCAGACGACGCCGACGGGCGGCAACGATCTGAGCGTCGTCACCACGATCATCAACAACCTGGAGGGCAAGGGCTCGTAGTTTCGTTGGAGCATGAACTTTCACGTTCCAACCCCCTGCCCGACAATGCCACCCGACAATGCTGCGCGGCCGTCGACCTAGTGCGCCAAGACCGCGAGCAGCAACAGCGCCACGATATTGGTGATCTTGATCATCGGATTGACCGCCGGGCCAGCCGTGTCCTTGTACGGATCGCCGACCGTGTCGCCGGTCACCGCCGCCTTATGGGCGTCGGAGCCTTTGCCGCCGTAATGGCCGTCCTCGATGTATTTCTTCGCGTTGTCCCAGGCGCCGCCGCCTGACGTCATGGAGATGGCGACGAACAGGCCCGTGACGATGACGCCGAGCAGCATGCCGCCGAGCGCGGAGAATGCCGCCGACTTGCCCTGCGCGCCGCCGCCGGCGACGAAGTAGATGACGAAATAGACGAAGATCGGCGAGAGCACCGGCAACAGCGACGGCACGATCATTTCCTTGATCGCGGCCTTGGTCAGCAAGTCGACGGCGCGGCCGTAGTCCGGCTTGTCGCGGCCTTGCATGATGCCGGGCCGCTCGCGGAACTGGCGCCGTACCTCTTCGACGATCGAGGCAGCGGCGCGGCCGACCGCGGTCATGCCCATGGCGCCGAACAGATAGGGCAACAGCCCGCCGAACAACAATCCGCACACGACGTAAGGATTGGTCAGCGCAAAATCGGGCGAGACGCCCTGGAAATAAGGATGCTGGCTCGCGGTGGAGACGAAGAATTTGAGATCTTCGTTATAGGCCGCGAACAGCACCAGCGCGCCGAGGCCGGCCGAACCGATGGCGTAGCCCTTGGTCACCGCCTTGGTGGTGTTGCCGACCGCATCGAGCGCGTCGGTCGATTTGCGCACCTCCTTCGGCAGACCGGCCATCTCCGCAATGCCGCCGGCATTGTCGGTGACCGGACCGAAAGCATCGAGCGCAACCACGATGCCAGCCAGCGCCAGCATCGTCGTCACCGCAATGGCGATGCCGAACAGGCCGGCGAGATTATAGCTGATCAGGATGCCGGCGATGATGACGAGCGCGGGAAGCGCCGTCGAATTCAAGCGACACCGCAAGACCCTGGATGACATTGGTGCCGTGACCGGTGACCGACGCCTGCGCGATGGAGCGCACCGGGCGATAATCGGTGCCGGTATAATATTCGGTGATCCAGATGATCAGTCCGGTGACGCCAAGGCCGACGATGCCGCAGAAGAATAGCGTCTCGCCCGAATAGGACGCGCCCGGCAAGGCGCCGAAGCCGATCAGTTTGTAGATGACGGCAGCGATGCCGACGAGCGAGACGGCAGCCGTCGCCAGCATGCCCTTGTAGAGCGCCCCCATGATCGACTGGCTGGCGCCGAGCTTGACGAAGAACGTGCCGATGATCGAGGCGATGATGCAGACGCCGCCGATGGCGAGCGGCAGCGTCATCATCTTCATCAGCATGTTGCCGCCGGCGCCGGCGAAGAAGATCGCCGCCAGCACCATGGTCGCAACTGTCGTCACCACGTAGGTCTCGAACAGATCGGCCGCCATGCCGGCGCAGTCGCCGACATTGTCGCCGACATTGTCGGCGATGGTTGCCGGATTGCGTGGATCGTCTTCGGGGATGCCGGCTTCGACCTTGCCGACGAGATCGCCGCCGACGTCGGCGCCCTTGGTGAAAATGCCGCCGCCGAGCCGCGCGAAGATCGAGATCAGCGAGGCGCCGAAGCCGAGCGCCACCAGCGCATCGATCACTTCGCGCTCGTTCGGCGCCATGTGCAGCGTGCCGATGAGGAAGCCGAAATAAAGCGTGACGCCAAGAAGCGCGAGCCCGGCCACCAGAAGCCCGGTGATGGCCCCGGCGCGGAACGCGATTTCAAGCCCGCCCGCGAGCGAGCCGATCGCGGCCTGCGCGGTGCGCACATTGGCGCGGACCGAAACGTTCATGCCGATGAAGCCGGCGGAGCCGGACAGGATGGCGCCGACCGCAAAGCCCAGCGCCACCAGCCAGCCGAGGAAATAGCCGACGATCAGAAAGATGACGACGCCGACGACCGCAATGGTCGAATATTGGCGCTTTAAGTAAGCCTGCGCGCCCTCGCGGACGGCTGCGGAAATTTCCTGCATCCGCTCGCTGCCGGCATCGGCGGACAGCACCGAGCGCGTCGCCCAGATGGCGTAGAGAATAGCCAAAATGCCGCAACCGACGATGGCCCACAAAGTATGCATTAGATAACCCCGGCTGATTTGGGAGCCGGCCTGAAGCCGGCCCGTGACGAAGGCGATGCGAAGGCGCCCCGCATACAATGATGCGGCGTGGGGCGCAAATCGGCGCGGACATTGCCAAATATACCCCGGCGACGCAACGCGCGATCGGACATTCTCCCCGCTTGCGGGGATAATCCCGCCTCCCCTGTGAAAACTACCGGGCGGTTGAGTCGGACCGCACTCGCGGCCCATCTGCCCCGCATTACAGCACCCCGAGATCGTCAAGCCGCGCCCATTCGCGCCGCAGCGTCTTGGGCCGCGGTTTCATGAGCCGCCAAAGCCTTTCCCGGCACGCGAAAGCATCGCCGCCGCAGCATGTCCGCGCGCGGCGGCAGCGCTTGCCGGTGCAGAACCGGAACGATCCCAACAGCTCGCATTGCGCGCGCAAAATCAGGTCGGCGCGCTGCGGCCAGGGGACGCCAAGCCACTCCTCGAGCGTCAGCCGGCCCGGAAAGGAACGTTTGCCCTTCGTTCGCCGTTCGAACATTGCCGTGACCTCCTTTCTTCAAATAAACGCAGCCATTATCGCGGCACGATCACACTCATTCTCCGCGGATTATCGCGACGCGATCACCCTCCTTCTCCCCGCGCGCGGGGAGAGCTGGAAGACAAGCAATCCCGTTCTCGCGCTGCGTTTGCATCCGAGTTTTCCGTCACGCTGTAAGAAAGCCCTTCCAAGGCCTCCCCTCAAAAAGGGAGGCGGAGCGCCGACAGGCGCATCCACTTCGATCAACCGTGCCCTTTGCTCCTTGTCCCCTTGCGGGGTCGGGAGTGGCTCGGTCGCGCGCCACACGGGATGAATGTCACCATTCGCCCCGCGCTTTCGGCGCGCTCGCCTCTCGGCGCTCCACCACGGTGGCTCGGCTCCGGGCCGCGCTTCCTGGGATCACCGGATGCAAACGGGAGGACCCTCTCCGGCACCAGTGCAGCCAGCACCTGGCAGTCCGGTCACGCGCCGGACGGTCGATGCCCAAAACCGCCCGGGACGGGATTACAAGCCCCGCCCGCGGGAACCGCACTCGCCCCATCAACGGCTGTCACCGGTGACGTCCCTGACGGGCGAGATTCGGTGTCTGTAACCGTAACGGAGACGAATGTCAAGTCTTGTCCCATAATAAGAGACGACAATTGGCGGAACGCGGGAGGCATGCCTGATCGGTCCGTCATGGCCGGACTTGTTCCGGCCATCCACGACTTTGCTGCCCTGGGGTTAGGGCGCCGGCCGGCCGGCTATTTGTAATAAGCGACGCCGCAGCCCTGATCGCCGATACGCGTCTCGAGGGATTGCTTCATGCCGGGCTTGCCGGCTTTCGGAAACTTATAGTCCATCGTGACCACGGTCCCTTCCGGCGCGCCTTTGACGGCGTCGAAGGCCCGCTGTCCGATCGGGTCGCTGTCAAAACTGAAGGTGCGAACATCGATGCCGATCATGCCGGGACTTGGGAACGCGGTGAATTTGCCGTCGGTGGTGTTGAAGCAGGAGACATAAAGATCGTGGTCGTGAAACTGCTTGTTGTCCGCATCGCTGATTTCGCTGAGCGCGGTTGCCTTATTCGCCTTGAGCGCGGCGACGGCGCGGTCGAGCATGGCCCTGGCGTCGTCCGCTGTCCCGAATTGTTCGGCGCTGGCCAACGTCGTGCAGATTATCAATGACAATGTCGCCAAAGCAGACGCAAACAACCTATTGCTCATGGCATTCCCGCGTGACGGACCTGTGTGCCTATCGCCGTAATCCGTATGTAGCCTTTTTGGCGCTTCTGCGACATCCCGCGACAGTCCACTTTATGGCCGCTCGCGCAGCCCTGTCATGCGATCTAGCGGCCAGGATGGGCAGAGCGGAGTGGAGCCGACTGTCGCGCGGCCAACCTTGGCGATGGGATTCGCAAGGCCTCAACCCGCACCAGGAACTACGCCCGTCCTTTGTGGCTGACGATGAGCTGATCGGCGACGTCGTTGAGGTCATCGCCGATGATCCGCGGCTGTGGGCCGACCGCCAAAACATCGTTGCCGACACGCCGGATCAGCGCCGCATCCCAGCCCGCCGCAACGGCGCCGAGTGTGTCCCAAGTGTGGCAGGCAATGAGACAGAGTTGCGACGGCTGGACCCCAAGTTCCTTCTCGACATAGGCGTAAGCTTGCGGCGAAGGCTTATGATGCTTCGCGCCGTCCGCGCTGAATCGCCGTTCGAACAGATCGATGATGCCGCCATGCTCAAGCTGGCGGGTTTGCACTTCAAGCAGATTGTCGGTGAGGCAGAACAGCCGGAAACCCGCATTGCGAAGCTTGCGCAGCGCCGCCGGAACCTCAGGATGCGGCGGCATCGTGGAAAACTTTTCGGTGAGCTCTTTCTTGTCCCTGTCGTCAATCCTGATGCCGCGGGTATCCGCCAGCATTTTCATGACGGCCGAACCGATATCGGTGAATGGGACGTAGCAGCCGGCCACGGTCAGCGCCGCGGAATACAGGATGAGATTGGCAAACCACAGGCGCATCGCACTCTTCTCGCCAAAAATGCGCTCGAAGGTCGGCTCCATCGTTGCCAGATCGAGGAGCGTCTCATTGACGTCGAAAACGATCAGCGGAAGAGCGGGCATAATTTCGACTCCTGTTTATTGCGCCCCCTTCGGAAATCCTCAGTCTGTCAACGCCTGTTCTTGAGCCGGGTTCGGTGCGCGGCCTGTTTAGCGCGATTGCCGCAGATTGCCATGCTGCACCATCGTCTCGCCCGCCGCCGGGTACGGTCAGCGAACACCAATGTGCAGCTATGGCCCTTGCACGCTTTCACGACAGCGAAATCTTCTTCGCACACGAATTGCGCCAGCGCCTCGCCGATCGGCAAAAGGAGCTGCTCGGGTGATCGCCAATGCCGCATCACTTGCAGTTCCAGGCGATCGCCGCCGCCGCGGCGATGTCGTGTTATCCGGCGAAATGTTTGGTCTCGTTCAAGGAGCCGGTTCAAGGGGCGAAGTTCCTGCAACGCCTTCGGGGTGAGTGAGCGGCCCATATGCGCGCCCACAAAACCCCTGAACCACTCGCGCAGGGCCCGGGCACGATCCGCAACCTTGTCCAGTTCACTCGGCATCGCGCGCGCCTTCAATTGAGCAAGTGCATCCGCTGGCACAAGCCCGGCTTGAGCCAGCCACTTCAAGAGACCATCGCCGCTGTCGAGCCAGTCAACAGGGGTGTCGACCGGCGTCGCGACCGAGTTCAGAAAATCCAGGCCAAGCGCGTCGGCGATAAAGATTGCAGGTGGTCTATGCGCCACGATTGGCCCCTCGGCAGCGGTTCCAATCGCATAACCTGTCAGACCACCGTTGACAAGTTACGCAACGGCTGCCTAGCTTCGCTGTACTAACCTGTCAATCGACATTGAACAGGTTATATCCCGCCAAGCGACGATCTCGGGGAACAATGCGATGGCAATGAATGACGCGAGCGTGGTGCTTGCCCATGGCGCATGGGCGGATGGCTCAAGCTGGGCGCGGGTCATTACCGCGCTCAAGGCGGAAGGCGCGAAGGTGTCGGCAGCGGCGCTGCCGCTAACCTCTCTGGAGAACGACGTGGCCGCCCTTAACCGCAGCCTGGACCGGACAGTAGGGCCGATCATTTTGGCGGGGCATGCTTACGCCGGTGCGGTCGTGGCCTTGGCGCGGCCCGAGCGAGTCAAGGCTCTGATCTACGTCAGCGCGCTTGCCCCCGACACGGGCGAGAAGGTCGCCGACGTGTTTTATCGCCTTAAACCCCATGCTCAAGCGCCAAAACTCTCACCGGACGCCAACGGATTGATTTGGCTACCCGAAGCAGCCTTCGCGGCAGCCTTCGCACAGAATGCATCGGCGAATGACCTGGCCGTGCTCGCCGCCGTGCAGCGGCCGATATCGCTCAACTGCATCACCGTTCCTGTGAGCCGGCCGCTCTGGAAGGACGTTCCGAGCTGGTTTCTGATGGCCGAACAGGACCGAATGATCGTGCCCGAAACGCAGCGCTTCATGGCGGAGCGGATGAAGGCGACGATAAAAGCGCATGCCGTCGATCACACGCCGAGCGTGACCGCTCCAACCGCCGTCGTCGACATTATCCGCGACGCCGTGCGCGCCGTAACCGGTGGCTGAACCAAGCCCTTGCGGGCTGTAACGAGCGGCTTATCGACAAGCGACAACCGCTTCAACGTCTTCACAGGGATTATGAACAGGAGCGTCCAATGGCGCCGATCAACTATCGTACAGCCGATATCGACGGTTTCAAGGTTTTCTATCGTGAGGTCGGGCCGGCCGATGCGCCAAAACTCCTGTTGCTGCACGGCTTCCCGAGCGCCGGCCACATGTTCCGCGACCTGATCCCTCTCCTCGCCGACAGGTTTCACATCATCGCGCCGGACCTTCCTGGATTCGGTCAATCCGATATGCCGCCGCGCGAGAAATTCAGTTACACGTTCGACAACATTGCACGCGTGATCGAGCACTTTACCGAAGTCGTCGGCTTCGATCGCTTCGCAGTCTACGCCTTCGACTACGGCGCTCCGACGGGCTTTCGCCTCGCCGTTCGCCACCCGGAGCGGATCACGGCGATCATTTCGCAGAACGGCAACGCCTATGAGGAAGGTCTCAGCGACGGCTGGACTCCAATCCGGGCCTATTGGCAAGATCCGTCGCCGGCAAACCGGCAAGCGCTCCGCGCCTTCCTCACCCCGGAGACGACGCGCTGGCAGTACACGCACGGCGTGCCTGATCCGGCGATAGTGTCGCCGGATGGTCAGAACCTCGACAACTTTTATCTGGCCCGCCCGGGAGCGGATGAGGTGCAGCTCGACCTCTTCGGCGATTACAGAAGCAATGTCGCGCTGTATCCAACTTTCCAGGAATACTTCCGAACGTACAAGCCGCCGCTATTGGTATGGGGCAAGAACGACCCGTTCTTCCTGCCGCCGGGGGCCGAGGCGTTCAAGCGCGACAATCCTCGCGCGACCGTGCGCTTTTTCGACACCGGCCACTTCGCGCTCGAAACCCATGCCGGTGAAATCGCGCAAAGCATGCGCGACTTCCTGAAATGACAATCTAGCAACGTCGACGCGCCCCCGCAGTCGACTGCCCGGCCTGTAAACCGGGGCCGGGCGGGCGTTGACAATTCCATAACCGTGCGGTTATGGATTGGCCGTGGAAGACAAAAGCGACGCCATTTTCAAAGCGCTGGGCGATCCGACTCGCCGTGCGATCTTCCAGCGGTTGAGCCGCAAGGGCGAGCAAACCGTCCATGCATTGACCGATTTTGCCGGCGTCTCACAACCGGCGGTGTCGAAACACCTTGGCGCGCTCAAGCTGGCCGGTTTGGTGCGCGACCGCCGCGAGGGACGGGAAACCCATTACCGCGCCGAACCGAAAGGGCTTGTTCCCCTCGCCGATTGGATGGGGATGTACGGCGCGTTTTGGCGCGGTCGGTTCGATCGCCTCGAGGACTTACTCAAAAGGATGGACCAATGAATAAGGCCGCAGCCGAAACGCTTTCTGTGATCGTCGAACGAGAGCTCGCTTTTCCGCCGGAAAAAATTTGGCGCGCGCTCACCCAACCGCACCTGATCGAAGAATGGCTGATGAAGAACGACTTCAAGCCCGTTGTCGACCACCGTTTTAATCTTCGCGCCGACTGGGGCGCTGTCGACTGTCAGGTCGTGTCCGTCGAGCCGAACAAAACGCTGTCTTACACCTGGGCCGCCTTTGGTCTCGAGAGTGTTGTCACCTGGACTCTCACCCCTACAAGCACGGGAACGCATCTGCGCATGGAGCAGTCCGGCTTCCGGCCCGATCAGCAGCAGGCCTATCAGGGCGCCAAGGGCGGCTGGCAGAGATTCTTCGCAAACCTGGAACAGGTTTTGGCGCGGGTGGACTGATGTCCGTACCGACAATTCGCGATCCGCTTCGGCGCATGATCATGGGAGGTCCCATTGAATGTGAACCTATGGGTTCGGCAGGTCCACCGCTGGCTGTCCATTGCTTTTACGGTCACCGTCATCGCCAATTTCGTAGTCCGGGCGCGACAGGAACCTCCCTCCTGGGTGACCTACTCGCCGCTGGTCCCGCTCTTCTTGCTTCTGTTTAGCGGTCTGTACATGTTCGTGCTGCCCTATGCCGCGACGTGGCGCGGTAGACGACGGGCAGGCGCACAAGTGTGAACGCGATGAGCAGGAACCAGAAAAAAATGTCGCCATCGGAAATGATCGACGAGAGAATCAGGGAACTCGGCGATTGGCGGGGCAACGCCCTCGCTCATGTCCGAAAGCTGATCCACGACGCCGACCCCGCCATCGAGGAGGAATGGAAGTGGCGCGGGGTTCCCGTCTGGTCGCATGACGGCATCGTCTGCACCGGGGAATCGTACAAAGCGATCGTGAAACTCACCTTCGCGCGCGGAGCCGCCCTCAAAGACCCGAAGAAGCTCTTCAATTCCAGCCTGAAAGGGAACACGCGGCGCGCCATCGACCTCAGCGAAGGCCAGAAAATCAACGAAGCGGCCTTCAAGCAGCTCATCCGCGCCGCGGTGGCGGAGAACGCCGCAGTACGCGCCAAACGGCCGGCCAAGAAGAAATAAGCCCGGCGCGTAGCGCCTTTGCCGACCGTTGCGCCGCCGGATTCCCGCTTTCGCGGCAGTGAATGGAACAGCGGTTCCGGCGGCTCTTCTGGTTGTGGATTGTTCCCGCGCCCGGACCGGGTTTCACGAAAACGCCCAAATTCGGACCTTGCATCGTCTCAAACGGGTGTTTGAATTTCATTCAGGCGTTTGAAACGCAATGAGGTCCAATATGTACGCCCTGCACGAACCACAGCGCTATGTCCGCGAACCGCTCGATGTTCCGCATCCGTGCCCGAACTGCGGGCGGACGATGCAGCTCACCCGCGGAACCGCCCATACCGGCGGGATTTCCGACGTCCAAAGCTACGGCTGCGCGGAATGCGGGATCTGGACCGTGGAGACCGCCAACGATAGCCGCCGAATTTCGTAGCGTGGCGAGTCTGGTCGCTAATTTCGTCTCGTCGAGTGCCTAGTGTCGTCGAGTACCTAGTCTCCTAGCGTGCCGAACCCCAAGCGCCGCACTTCACCCCTCCCCGGCGCTTGGGGCGCGCAGCGCGGCACCGCGAGACCCGGAGCCCGCTTTTCCGGATCGCGCCTTAAGGCGCGCAGCCATCCGCGATCCATTTGGCGAATAGATCGATGCGCGATTGCGGCCAGGGCCCCTCGCCTCTTGGCGGCGGCGGCGGCATGACCGCGCCGCCAACGCCGCGAATGCGATCGTAGATGATCGCGGCGTGCGCCTTGACCTCATCATAACTCGCCAGATTGAACGCCTTGCTCATTCCGGCAATGTCTCGCTCGGTAAAAAATGGCCGGATGTCGCCTGCAAAGCTCGTGAGCCTGGTCATCGTGCCTCCTTGCGTTACACGCTCCGACGATGCGTCGTAATCGAAGTGCAGACCGTGTATGCTGGACGGATGTCGCGCACATTCACCATATCGCTCTGCGTATCGCTGGCAATTGCCCTTTTGCTGCCGCCGATCGCCACGCTGGCCGCACCCGCCAAGCACCACGCCGAGCACCGGCGCATCTACCACTGGCACGGCTACGGCTTCCTGCCCGGCTATCATCAACCGCCGAACAACAGCATTCCGATGTACGCCGAGAAGCGCTCGAGCCACGGCGCTCCCGATCATCCGCCGAACTTCTTTCTCGATTACGCGCCAAGCTACTGGTACGGCGGCTGGTACTATTACGGCAATCCCGGATTTTTCCACGGCCGCTATAACGGCGGCAGCTACGGCCCGTGCTGGACGTCGACGCCGATCGGGCTGATGTGGAATTGCGGCTAAAGAGGCTTCCTGCCCCAGAAGATCTCGATGCCTTTCCAGTAGAAGGAATGCGCATCCTCGACGACACCGGCGAAAGCGTCGTGCAATTGCTCGAGGCTGTAATAGGGAATCTTTTCGATCGCCCAGCCCATGCGCGAAAAGATCTTGTCCACCCAGGCTTCGATATGCACGTCGGCGCTCGCCGCGGCGAGGATGTTCGGGCCGAGCATGATTTCCGCCAGCACAATGGCCCCGCCCGGCTTGAGAACGCGGGTCAGTTCGCGCGCGGATTCGTGCCAGTCGTCGGTGTGCTGGATGGATTGCAGGATGGCGACGGCATCGTAATGATTGTCCGGCGTGTCCTTGGTATAGGTCCATTGCCAGGTGGCGAGCTGGCCGCCGCGGCCGATGACGCCGTCGATATAAGCGCGGCGTGTGAAGTCGGTGATGTCGACGATGTCGATGTGGCCTTTGCCATTCATGCGGGCCTGCATGTCGCTGTCGAAACCGCAGACCGAAACGCACTCGCCGATGATCAATACCTTGGCGCCGGGTTGAAGCGCGAGCTTGTCGTAGATCATCTCGCGAATAATGGAGGCTTTGTCGCGCCACATATAGGGCAGCGTGCCGAACAGGATGGCGCGGCCCCAGCGCGCCTGCTCGGTTGGATCAAGGACGATATCGCCGACGATCGCGGTTTCCGCCGGGCCCATATAGTCCCATGGCGATTTCTTCTGTTCCATGCGCGTCATCCCCGTTGAGCGATCGGCGCCGATTTAAGCTCGTTTCCGACGCACATCGCAACGGCTCATGTCCGTCGGCGCGAGATTAAAGTGGCGGCGTCACGGCGACGACGGCAGAACGCCCGCGAGCCGAAGCGGGCACCAGGTCATTCTAGAGACCGAGCCCGGCATGCAGGATCCACAGGAGCAGCAAGCCAACAGCCAGAACGATACCAACGCTCGTCAGGGATCCTCTGACGCTTTGCCGGACGTGCGATTTCATGGGGGTGTCCTTAATTCGCGGCCTCGGCATCGAAATGCCCGCCTGTCCGACAAAGCGTGCCGAAGCGTTTGGTTCGGAAATCATCGGGATCGAATTGCTGCGGCGGATCGCCGGCACCGCACGAAATGGCTTCAGTTTTGGGGCTGGTCTTGGCTCAATGTTGGGACCGGGTCTTGGGGCTGCCATTGAATATTGACTGAGTTGTGCGCTGACAGCCCGAATAGCAATAGCTTGGCGAAACGGCGGGGCTGTTCCCCCCTGCGACGCATGACGGATTTTTTCCGCCGGGGCGGGCGACCAAAATCACGCCGCGCCGAGATAGCGGATCGGGCGTCCCGGCGCGATGGCCTGCGCGGCGGCGATGATGGCGTTGGCGTCGATACCGTAGTGGCGATAAAGCTCCGCGATCGAGCCGGTCTGGCCAAAATGCTCGACACCAAGCGGCCGCACGCGATGGCCGCCGACGGCGCCAAGCCAGCCGAGCGTCGCCGGATGAGCGTCGACGACGCTGACGATGCCGCAATGCCGCGGCAGCCCGGCGAACAGCCGCTCGATATGCGAGCGCGCATGAACGAGCCCGCGTTCGCGCGCGCGCCACGCCGCGGTCCAGCCGGCATTGAGGCGATCGGCCGAGGTGACGGCGAGGAGGCCGGTGTCGCGGCGGTCTTCCGCCATCAGCCCGACGGCCGAAATGGCCTCGGGCGCCACCGCGCCGCTACAGGCAACAACGACCTGGCAGTTCGGCCCCGGCTCGCGCAGCCAATAGGCGCCATCGACAATCGCCTGACGCAGGTGTGGCGTCATCTCGCGTTTGATCTGATCGATCGGCCGGGTGGAGAGCCGCAGATAGATCGAGCCGCCGGTCTCGTCGCGCAGCCAGTTGCGCTCCGAAGGTTCGCCGTCCTGGCTGTTGTTGCCGTCGCGCTGAATGTAATCGAGCGCGAAGGCGAGAATGACGGCGAGTTCATCGACAAAGGCCGGCTCGAAGGCGGCGAGACCGTCCTGCGCCATGCCGATCAGCGGCTCGGCGATCGATTGATGCGCCCCGCCCTCCGGCGCGAGCGTGATGCCCGACGGCGTCGCCACCAGAATGAAGCGGGCGTCCTGATAGCAGGCGTAATTGAGCGCATCGAGACCGCGCGCGATGAACGGATCGTACAACGTGCCGATCGGCAACAGCCGCTCGCCGTTGATGGCATGCGACAGACCGAGCGCCGAGAGCGCGATGAACAGATTCATCTCGGCGATGCCGAGCTCGATATGCTGGCCTTTCGGCGAGAACTCCCAATTGAATGTCGAGGGGATGCGCTCGCTCTTAAACGTATCGGCCAACGCCTCGCGCGCAAACAGGCCGCGGCGGTTGACCCAGGGGCCGAGATTGGTCGACACCGTCACGTCGGGCGAGGTCGTGACGATCCGCGCGGCGAGTTGCGACGTGCCGCGCGCGATCTCGTTGAGCAGCGCGCCAAAGCCGTGCTGGGTCGACATTTCCGGCTGCAGCGTCACCGCTAGCTCATCCGGCACCTCGATATAAGCGGCGCGCAACGCTCGCTCGCCGCTTTTTGCAAACGGCACCTTGTGCAGAAATTCCTCGATCTCCCCCGCCGGCTGACCAAGGCCTTCGAAGCGGTCCCATTCCCGGCCGGGGCGGATGTTCATTGCCGCTCGAAACGTCTCCATCTGCGCGGGCGTCATCAGGCCGGCGTGGTTGTCCTTGTGGCCGGCGAACGGTAGCCCGTAGCCTTTGATCGTGTAGGCGATAAAACAGACCGGCCGGTCGTGATCGATGCGGTCGAAGGCATCGATGATGGCTGAAAGATCATGGCCGCCGAGATTGTTCATCAGCCGCGCCAGCTCGTCGTCGCTGCGCGCCTCGATGAGCCGGGTCACCGCGCCCTGATCGCCGATCTCGTCGAGGAGCCGCTTGCGCCACGCGGCGCCGCCCTGGAACACCAGCGCGGAGTAGAGCTGGTTCGGGCAATTATCGATCCAGCGCTGCAGAACCTCGCCGCCCGGCTCGGCGAAGGCCGCTTGCTGCAACGCGCCGTATTTGAGCACGACGACGTCCCAGCCGAAATTGCGGAACAGGTTTTCATAACGCTGCCACAGGCCTTCGCGCACCACGGCATCGAGACTCTGCCGGTTATAATCGACGATCCACCAGCAATTGCGCAGGCCCTGCTTCCAGCCTTCGAGGATCGCCTCGAAGATATTGCCCTCGTCGAGCTCGGCATCGCCGAGCAGCGCGATCATGCGGCCTTCCGGGCGGTCCAGTCCCCAGCCGTGGGCGCGCACATAATCCTGCGCCAGCGAGGAGAATAAAGTCTGCGCCACGCCAAGCCCGACCGAGCCGGTCGAGAAATCGACGTCGTCGGTGTCCTTGGTGCGCGACGGATAGGATTGCGCGCCTTTGTAGCCGCGGAAGCGTTCGAGCTTTTCGTGGCTCTGGCGTCCGAGAAGATATTGGATGGCGTGAAAGTTCGGCGCCGCATGCGGCTTGACCGCGACGCGGTCGGTGCTCCGCAGCGCGTGGAAATAGAGCGCCGTCATGATGGTGGCGAGCGAGGCGGACGAGGCCTGGTGGCCGCCGACTTTCACGCCGTCGCCGTTGTCGCGCAGATGGTTGGCGTTGTGGATGGTCCAAGTCGCGAGCCAGAGCACCTTGCGCTCGAGTGCAGTGAGGATGGCGAGATCGTGCGCGCGGGATGGCGAGGTGGTCATTCCAGTTCAACCGTCTCGAAATCCGCCGGCAGGATGATTTCGAGAAGCTCGCAATCGTCGGAATAGTCGAGCACCGTGTGTTTGATCTTCGGCGGCTGCAGCCAGCACGAGCCTTCGTACATCGTCACGACGCCTTCACCGTCGTACTCGCCCTTGATCCAGCCTTTGAGCACGTAGACCATCTGAAATTCGACGTCGTGATAATGCCGCTTTGACACCTCGGCCGGATCGCAGGGCGGTACCATCTTGATGACATGCGCGCGCGCCAGACCGCCGGTCGCCGCCGCAATGCCGAGATCGCGGTATTGCGCATAGCGGCGCAGCCCCTGCTCGAACGCCGTAGGACTATGATGACTGGCGACGAAAGTTTGCTTGCGCGGGCCGATCCGGGGTTTTTCTGCCGCTTTGCGCTTGACCGCGCCGGTGCGACGGCGGGCCGAGGTCTTGCGCATCGTCCGAACGGACCGCCGCGCCCGTGTTCGCGCCACCGCCTTCTTCGGCTTTCGCATTGGTTTTGCCTTGGCCATGGCCTGTCCTTTCGCGTGCTCCCCACACGGTTGATAGCACAAATCAGGCCGGCTTCGGGCTCCGCAACAGCGAGCCCCAGGCAAGGATCAACGCCGCCACGAAGATAACCGGATAGACCATCGCGTTGAACGCTCCAGCCATAACCCGCCAATAGCGCGCCGGATGAGAACGAGCCGATCGCCATCGCGCCGAACACCAGAAAATCGTTGAACGCCTGCACCTTGTTGCGTTCGTGCGGATCGTGACATTCGGTGACCAGCGTCGTGGCGCTGACGAACGCGAAGTTCCAGCCAACGCCGAGCACGGTGAGACCGATCCAGAAATTCCACAGCGCAATGCCGTACAGTCCGATCGTCGCGGCAATTACGATCAGGGCGAGCCCAAGTACCATCAGCCGCCGCACGCCAAAGCGCAGAATGGGCGAACCGGTGACGAAGCTCGGCGCATACATGCCGATGACGTGCCATTGAATGCCGAGCGCGGCCTGACCGACGGTATGGTGGCACATGACCATCGCCAGCGGCGCCGAGGTCATGACCATGTTCATCATCGTATAGCTGGCAACCCCGCATACCACCGCGACGATGAATTTCGGCTGCGCGACGATCACCGAAAGCGGCCGTCCGTCGGCGAGCGAATGCGACACATGCGGGCGCGGAATGTTGAGAAACGCCAACACCCCGGCAGCCAGCACAGCGCAGGCCGATTGCGCGAGATAGGTCGCCGCGAACAGATAAGCGGGCCAGGCGTCCTTGGTGAGAATGACGAGCTGCGGCCCCAGCACGGCTGCGAAGACGCCGCCGGCGAGCACCCAAGCCACCGCTTTGGGCCGAAACTGCGCGCTCGCGGTATCGGCCGCGGCAAAGCGATAGGATTGATGCGCCGACGCGTAGAGGCCGCCGCAGAGCGTGCCGAGGAGGAGCAGCGCAAAGGAGCCGTGCAGCACGGCGACGCAGGAAACGAGGCCGGACGCTATGCCGAACGCCGATCCTGTTTGCAGCGCGAAGCGTCGCCCATAGGCTTTGGCCAGCATGCCGACGGGAAGCGTGCCCATCCACATGCCAGCGACCATGACGCTAATGGGAAGCGTCGCCAGCGCCGGCTCGGGCGCCAGCACCGAGCCGATGATCGCACTGGTGGCGACGATCACGGTATTGTTGCCGCCGGCAAGCGCCTGTGCCACGGCCAGCACGATCGCGTTGCGGCCGGCAAGGCGATCGTCGGTGACATCAATTGTTGTCTCGGCAAGAACCGTCATGACTTTTCGCCGTGTCCTTGGCTTGACCGTTTCGTTCGACCGCAGCCCTGGGGATTAAGCACCCGCCGCGCCGACGGTGGATTGTTCGCCAGCGCAAATGCGGGTCGTAGCGGACGCGGCACAAAATTTCCACCGCAGTTTGGGCAAACACCGCCAAGCCTGTTGTCCACGCAATCGCGGCAGAACGTGCACTCGAAAGTGCATATCATGGCGTCGCCGGCCGATGGCGGCAAATTCCGGTCGCAACATTCGCAGCTGGGCCGCAATTCAAGCATGGCTCGCCTCTTCTCCCGTTAATTCCGTCGACGCGTCAAGCAACTGCGCCGGGAGCTGCGCTCACGGTGCCGTCGCATGTTCAACGCCACTGCGAATGGCCTTTCGCGCGGTGTCGTAGCGATCGGACAGACGCGACTTCACAGCTTGCGGGGCGCGATCCGGATGGCCGGAATCGAAGGGAGGCGCCGGATCATATTCGATGCCAAGCTGGATCTCCTGGGCGATCGCCACGCCGGCGAGTTCAGCCACGATGGTGAGGCCGAAATCGATGCCCGATGTCACGCCGCCGGCGGTAATCACATTGCCGTCTTTGACGACGCGCGCCTTTTCGTAAGTGGCGCCGACCAGCGGAAGCAGATCTGTGTAAGCCCAATGCGTCGTCGCGCGCCGGCCCCTCAGCAATCCCGCGGCGCCGAGGATGAAGGCCCCGGTGCACACCGAGGTGACATATTTTGCCGTGGCCGCCTGGCGGCGCACGAAGTCGATCGTTTCGCGGTCGGCGATGGCGCGGGCGACGCCGGCCGCACCGCCGGGAACGCAGATCAAGTCGAGAGGCGGACAGGTTGCAAACGTGTGGGTTGGTACGAGACCCAGCCCGCAGTCGCTTGGAACCGCAGCGTCCGACTTGGCGACGATCTGCGTCGCCGATTGCGGCGTCCGCTTGAGCACCTGGAGCGGACCGGTGAAATCGAGCTGCGTCAATTCAGGAAAGATAACGAAGCCGATATTGAAGACAGACATGATCGTTCCTCGGCGGTTTTGAAACGCGAACGGAATTCCGTGGGCGATACCGCGATGACGCGTGCGAAAGCGCGGTCCATGCGGCGCAGCGAGCCAAACCCGCAGCGCAAGGCGATCGTCTCGACGGTGTCGTCGGTCTCCAGCAGCCTTCGCCGCGCCAGATCGAGCCGAACCCGCTCGACAAAATCGGCCGGGCTGACGTTGAGGCCAGTCCGGAAGTGACGACTGAGCGAGCGCTGCGAGAGCCCGGCCTCCTCCGCAAGCGCATCCGTCCGCCAATTGCCTTGCGGCTTTTGCGCGATCTTCTCTGCAAGCCGCCTGATCCGGGCATTGCCCGACGACTGTGCGGCAAGCTCGGAGGAGAATTGGCTTTGCCCGCCGGGCCGGATGCGAAAGACGACGTGGCGGCGCGCGACGGCGAGAGCGAGTGCGTGACCGTGGTCGGCTGCGATCATCGCGAGTGCAAGGTCCATCCCGGCCGTGACGCCGGCCGAGGTCCATACGCCGCCGTCCTCGATATGGATGGCATCGCCGTCGACTTCGATTTCGGGGCGAAAGCGCCGCAGCGCCTCCACGGAATGCCAATGCGTGGTGGCGCGCCGGCCGTCGAGTGCGCCGGCAGCGGCCAGGAAAAACGCGCCGCTGCACACTGAGGCGATCCGCGGCACCCGGCCGACCGCGCTGGCAACGATCCTGGTAATTGTGCCCGTCGTCAATTCGGCGCTGACACCGTCATTGCCGCCGGCCACAATCAGCGTGTGAGTGCCGGCAAGCTGCCGGCGCTTCACGCTCGCGAATGAAACGTCGGCGACGAGCTTGATGCCTGACGATGTCGGAAACGGCCCGGCTTGCGGCGCGGCAATTTGCAGGGAGTAGGCGTCACGACGAAGCTCATCGTTGGCGCCGGCGAACATCTGCAGCGGCCCCGCAACATCCAGAAGCTGGGCGTTTGGAAAGGCAAGCATGAGGATATGGTGCGAAGCGGCCATGGGCCCATTCGTACATCGGTGGCGCCCTGGCCGAAAGGCCATTCATAGGTCAATTCAGGACAAGGCGGCCGCCGATAAAAACACGCTGACAGGCGCGGCGCGGACTTCTTGCCGCGGCAACAGGTCAGAAGTGCAGCGCGCCGTTGTGCCGGATGACGACCGAGCGTGCGTCCTCCGGTCGGTGCGCCCCCAACTGGCCGAACGCGGCGCGGGTTTCCTCGATGAGAAGATCGATGGCGTGGCCGGGCCCCTCTTCGCCAAGGGCGCCGAGGCTCCACAGAAACGCCTTGCCGGCGAAGGCCGCGGCGGCGCCGAGCGCATAGGCGCGCACCACGTCGGTGCCGCTGCGAACGCCGGAATCGTACATCACGGTCGCGCGGTTGCCGACCTGGCGCACGATCGCCGGCAGCGCATCGATCGGCCCCGGCAGCGCGTCGATCTGCCGGCCGCCGTGGTTGGACACGAACAGGCCGTCGACGCCGAGCGCGACCGCTTTCTCGGCGTCTTGCGGGTGCAGGATGCCCTTCACGATCAAAGTTTTGTTCCAGCGGTCGCGATATTTCGCGACTTCCTCCCAGGTAAAGGCGCCGCCCATTTCGCGGCGCGCGAAAGCGATGACGTCGTTGATCGAGGCGTTGTCGCCGGCATAGGCGCGCAAGGTGGCAAAGCGCGGGATACCGTTTTTGAGAAGCGCCATGGTCCAGCCGGGCGACATCGCCATCTGGCTCAGCATGGCGAGATCCGGATGAAAACCGCTGCCGCCGAGCCCGACCACGACTTCGCGGGCGCGCGTGGTGCGCACCGGCACATCGAGCGTCAGGATCAGCGCGCTGCATTCGGTCGCCGCGGCGCGGCGCACCAGGTCGAAGCCGATGGCGTGATCGTTCTTCGCGGCGCGATAAAGCTGGAACCAGCAGACGTCGGGCGCGATCTCGGCGATCTCTTCGATGGTCGCGCCGCCGGCGAGCCCGAGCGTATAGGGAACGCGGGCGCGCTGCGCGGCGCGCGCCAGATATTTGTCGGCGCCGGGCCAGACGATGGCGGGGCCGCCCATCGGCGCAATGCCGAGCGGCGCCGCATAGCGGCGGCCGAACAATTCGACATCGCAGGACGGCAGCGACGGCATCACGCCATAGCGCGGCACCAATTCCACCGCGTCGAGCGCCGTCCAATTGCGCCGAATGCCGGCATCGTCCTTGCCCGAACCGCCGTCGGAATATTCGAAAGCAAAGTGCGGCAGCCGGCGCCGCGCGGCGCGGCGCAGATAGTCGATGGTCGGATAATGCCGGTAGAGCGCGGCATAGCGCGGATTGGCGCTACTTCCGACGTAATGAGATGCCGGTGGTTGCGGCGCCGCCAATTCTGCAGGCTTGATGGCCGTCGTGTCATGCATGAGCGTTTCTCCCGGCAGCGATTATAGCGAATAGCGAGGTCGCGAATAGCGCGTGACCGCCCCTGTTTGCGGATGATCGAACACCGGCTCGCGCCGGCAAATCCGGCTATCGGGGCATCACGCGGCGCGCGGCGCTCGACATCTGTTCATTGAGGCCGTCAAGTCCGGCAAGGAATTTGCGCAAAATCGGCGAGCTGTTCGCCTTGTGGTATCCGACCACTAAGTCGACGGTCGGCGCTTCGCCTTTTAGCGGGCGGCTGACGACGGACCATTTCAGGAAATTCTCTGCCGACGCCGGCAGGAGCGCCACGCCGTGGGTCGATGCGACAAGCGAAATAGCCATCGCGAAATTATCGATCTCGAAATGCGGCGCGATCTCTATTCCGGAGCGCTTGAGATAATCGTTGACGACGGCCCGCAGCACGCGCGGAACCGCCGAAATGCCGATGAATTTTTCGCCGGCAAGATCGCGCGGATCGACGGCGGTGGTCGCTGCGAGCCGATGATCGCTTGGCAGGATCACGACGAGCGGCTCGCGCGCCACCACTTTATAGTCGAGATCGGGCTTCTGTTCGCGGCGCAGGAAAGCGATATCGAGCTTGCCGCGCTGCAGGTCGTCGGCGAGCGTCGTCGAGTGATCGCTCGATACCCGGATTTCGATATTGAGGAGTTCATCGCGCAGCACATTGGTGGCGCGCGGCAGCCAGTCGACCTCCTGCCCGGTTTGGAAGCCCATGGCAAAAGTCGGCTTTGCCGGTTGCGCGGCCCGCCGCGCCGCTTCCGCGGCTGCCTCCGCCTGCGCCAGCGCGAGCCGCGCGTGATCGAGAAAGGCCCGGCCGGCTGCAGTCAATTCGATGCCGCGCACGCTGCGGTTCAAGAGCTTTGTGCCGACCTCATATTCAAGATCGCGGATTTGGCGGCTCAGCGACGGCTGCGCCGTGTGCAGCCGCTTCTCAGCGGCGAGCGTCAGGCTGTCCTCTTCGGCGACCGCGATAAAATACCGAAGGTGGCGCAGCTCCATAGCCCCTTCCATATCTCAAAAGCATGTCACTCAACTTACAAAGTCTTTTCACGCAGGACCAGCCGACCCCACTTATATCCCGAAGGCAGAGTCGAAGACCCGAAAGAGCATTTTCCCCATGACCATCCATACCCATCAAACAGCGCCGACCCAGTTCGTGGAAGCCAATAGCATCCGCTTCGCCTATCGCCGCTTCGGCAATCCGGCCGGCGTGCCTCTCGTCTTCAATCAGCATTACACCGGCACCATGGACCATTGGGATCCGGCGGTGACCGATGGCCTCGCCCGTGACCGCGAAGTTATCTTGTTCGACAACGCCGGGGTCTCGAGCAGCTCCGGCGAGGTTCCGATCTCTTTCGAGCAGATGGGCGCCAACGCCGTCGCCTTCATCAACGCGCTTGGGCTGCAACAAGTCGACGTGCTTGGTTTGTCGATCGGCGGTTTTGTCGCCCAGGAGATCACACTCGCGGCGCCGAGCCTCGTTCGCCGCCTGATCCTGCTGGGCACCGGACCGCGCAGTGGCGAGGGCATGGCCGGTGGCGGCACGCCGGAAAGCAAAAGAATATTCTCGGCGACCTACGACCCTCCGGACAACCTCTGGCTCAGCGTCTTTTTTACGCCATCCGAAGCAAGCCAAGCGGCTGGACGCGCGTTCCTCAAGCGATTTCGCCTTCGCGTCAAAGATCGCGATCCTGAAGTCAACGACAAAGTAGCGCCGGCGCAACGCGCGGCCATTGCGAAATGGGGCGCGCCGCGCGAACGGCCTTATGATTACCTAAAAGGCATCCGGCAGCCAACGCTGGTCGTCAATGGCAGTAACGACGTCATCATCTACACGATCAACTCGTACATCCTGCAACAGAACCTGCCGAACGCGCAGCTGATCATCTATCCGGATTCCGCGCACGGCTCGCATCACCAATATCCCGAACGTTTCGTCCGTCACGTCGCGATGTTCCTGTCGGAAGACAACGATCCCCGCGCCTAAGCAAGCGTTACCAACAACAAAATGAGGTGAGTGACATGACTACCTTGACCGGAAAGACCGCTCTCGTAACCGGCGCCTCGCGCGGCATGGGCCGCGCCGCGGCGCTGGCGCTGGCCACCGCCGGCGCTCAAGTCCTGGTGCATTACGGGCGCGGCGCGCAGGAAGCCGATGCGGTCGTCGCCGAGATTCGCAATGCGGGAGGCCGCGCCGATGCGGTGTCGGCCGATCTCGGAGCACCCGACGGCCCGCACAAACTGGCAAAACTGACCCGCGACATTGTCGGCGATCGTCTCGACATCCTCGTCGCCAATGCCGGCATCTCGAAACCGGCGACGATCGAGGACACCACCATCGAGGATTTCGACAGGCTGTTCGCCGTCAACGTCCGCGCGCCCTTCTTTCTCGTGCAGCAGCTCCTGCCGATCCTGGCGAAAGGCAGCAGCGTCATTTTCGTCTCGTCGCTCGGCGCGCGTGCCGTTATCGGCACCATTCCGGCCTATGCGGCAACCAAGGGCGCCATCGACACGATGGTGAAGCATTTCGCTTCGCTGCTTGGCGCGCGCGGCATCCGCGTCAACGCTGTCGCGCCCGGCGTCGTCGCGACCGACATGTCGAGCTTCACCAAGACCGACGCCGGCCGCGACTATGCGTTAAGCCTGCAGGCTTTCAAGCGCCTGGCGCAAGCCGACGACATCGGCAGCGTTTTCGCTTTCCTCGCATCCGAAGATGCGCGGTGGATCACTGGCGATATCATCCACGTCGATGGCGGCTCGAAGCTTTGAGTCATCATGAACCTACGCCGCAGGCTTTCAGAACTTCGCGAGCTCGCGAAGTCCGACGATTGGTGGGACCGCGAGATTGCCGGTTTCGCATTGCGCGATCTGATGGAGGATCATTTTGCCGCGGCGATGGCGCTGACCCGCCGCTGGCCGAAGCATCGCTCGGCGCGCATTCGCCGCGCCGCCTGCCAGTCGCTGATGCAGCGCAAGGCGAACACCCCCGACGAACGGCTGCCGCCGATCCTCAAGCGCCTCGAAATATCGATGCAGGACGACGATATCTATGTTCGCAAATGCTGCGGTCCTTATGTCGTCGCCTACCTCGCTTACACCTATCCGCAAATCGTCATGCCGTGGTTGAAAAACCAGGCGCGCTCGAGCGATCTCAACGTGCGCGCCAACGTGGCGAAAGCGTTCAGCCAATCGCTGGGCACGCGGCGGCCGCGAGACGGGGTCACGATCCTGAAAATGCTTGCCGCGGATCGTCGCCTGCGCGTCCGCCAGGCGGTGCTGGCGGCGGCCCGGAATATCTCCAAAAAGAGCGAGCTCGGCAAAGCTCTCGTCGCGCGGCGGCTTTGGCGATTACTTGATGTCTAACAAGCAAAACCGGCGCCTAATCCAGGTTCGTGATGAAGAGATCTCCGAACACGGTCAGGCTGTCGGCTCTGCTCCAGATGCCGAAACGGCCGGCCGACGAAATGCCGGCGTCATGCGCTTCGAATAAGGTTTTGCCGTCGAGCGCCACGACAAACTTTTTCCCGACCGCCCTGATCTTGAGGCTTTGGGCGATGCCCGGGAGCAACGTCGCGGCTGCCACAGCGATTTCCCGGCGCTCGCCGTTGATGACGCGAACGAACCGCACCGTGCCGTCGAGCGCATCGGCCTCGACCACGTAATAATCCTGCGGATCGGCAAAGCGAAAGACTACGCCGGCGGCGCGGGCGATATGGCCGTCGTGGGACACGAATGACAATTCGATCTCGGCGTTCTTCGCTACGGGAAGGTCGGCGATACAGAGTGGAAACCGGTTGGGATTTGCTTCGCGCGTGACCTCCACCAGGCCCTTGCCGTCGAGCAACAACCGCTCGACACGCACCTCCCATCGTATCGGTCCACCGAGCCCGCTCAAGACCGGCCCGCAACCGTCCGGCCCGGAACCTTCCTCGACCAGCGGCGAGGCCAGAACCTTGTGCAGGGTTGCCGCCGCGGCGCCGGCAGACTGATCGGCAATCATCATTGCCGCGAGCAAAGTGAGCGCCATCAATGCCGCGGCCAATAATGGCTCCTTCAAAAGTGGCTGTAGGACGGTTGCGCGAACGTCAGCGCCTTGCCGTCGTGCGCGAAGCGCGCGCCCTGCCCGTCGGTCACGCGGCCGATCTCCGCCACCGGGATGCCACACGCCGCCGCCGCAGCGCGGAATGTTGCAAGCTTGTCGGGGGCAAGCGTCAGCAACAGCTCGTAGTCGTCGCCGCCAGTCAGTATCGTTTCCAGGAGCGGCGGTTCGGCGGCGAGCGCGGTGCGCGCCGCATCCGAAAGCGGCACGCGCGCGACATCGATTTCGGCGCCCACGCCGGACGCACGGCACAGTTTTGCCAGATCGCCGGCAAGCCCGTCCGAGATATCCATCGCCGCCGAGGCATCATGCAGCACCGCGCCGGCGAGCGTGCTGCGCGGCTGCGGCAACAGATAACGGCCGTCGAGATGCGCCTGCAGCGCGTCGGACAGACGCCAGCGTTTGCCGAGGCTGCGGTCGCGCCGCAGCAGCACCCCAAGCGCCGCATCGCCGATGGTTCCGGTGACGACGACGCTGTCGCCGGCCCGCGCCGTCGCCCGCCGCACCATGGCGCCGTGCGGGACAGTGCCGAATGCGGCAATCGAAATCGAAATCGGTCCGGGCGTATGGTCGGTGTCGCCGCCGAGCAGCGGGCAATCGTATTGCCGCACATCCTGGCCAAGACCCCGCGCAAAGGCCGCGACCCATGGCTCGTCGATGGTGGCAGGCCACGCAACCGACATCAGAAAGCCAATGGGCTTTGCGCCCTTCGCCGCGAGATCGGACAGATTCATCCGCAGCGCCTTGCGGCCGATGACGTCGGCCGGATCGTCGGGGAAGAAATGCACGCCAGCAATGACGCCGTCGGTGGTGAGCACGAGATCGCAGCCCGGCGGCGGCGTGACGATCGCGGCGTCGTCGGCGAGGCCGAAAGCGCCCGGCGCGGTGGCGAGCGGCCGAAAGTGCCGCGCGATCAGGCGCTCTTCGGCTGACGTTTCGTCGGCGGCCATGGCTCGCGGCTCCGCGCAGGAATTAACGTGCGGCGATCACCCGCCGGCGAATTCGGCGCCGCGCAGTTCGCGCGCCAACTGATCGAGCACGGCGTTGACCATTCCGGTCTCTTCCTTATCGACGAACGCGCCGGCCACGTCGACATATTCCGAGGTGACGACGCGAGCCGGCACATCGGAGCGGCAGGCGAGTTCGTAGGCCCCGGCGCGCAGCACCGCCCGCAAAATGGCTTCGATGCGCTTGAGCGGCCAACCGCGGCTAAGCGCAGCATCGATCTGCCGATCGAGACGGACCTGCTCGCGCACCACGCCGGCGACAATGTCGCGGAAATAGGCGGCTTCCGCCGGCAGGTATTGCTCGCCCTCGACTTCGCCGCCGAGCCAATGGCCTTCGAACTCGGCCATGATCTCGTTGATGCCGGTGCCGGCCAGATCCATCTGATAGAGCGCCTGCACCGCAGCAAGACGAGCGGCGCCGCGTTTGTTCGCTTTGCGCGCTTCCTTGGCATCGCTTGCCATGTCAGCGTTTCCCGAGCCGCCGCTTAAGCCCAATGAGCGCAAGCGCCGCGCGTGCGGCATCGCCGCCTTTGTTTTGTTGTTCCGGCCGCGCACGGGCCCAGGCCTGCGCTTCGGTGTCCACCGTGATGATGCCGTTGCCGATCGGAAAGCGCTGCGCGATGCCAAGCTCCATCAAACCCCGCGCCGATTGTTGCGACACGATTTCGAAGTGCAAGGTCTCGCCGCGGATGACGCAACCGAGCGCGACCGCGCCGTCGTAACGACGTCGCCCGCGCGCGGCATCGATGGCGATGGCGATGGCGGGAGGAATCTCCAGCGACCCCGGCACGCTGGCGACGTCGTATTGAACGCCGGCCTCGGTCAACACCTTGGTGGCGCCGGCCAGAAGCGCGTCGGCAATATCGTCGTAATAGCGCGCTTCGACGATGAGCATACGCGCGCCTTTGGCATCGGCTTTGACATCGCTTTTACCTTGGCTTGCGTCACGTTTGGCTTGCCGCGGCCCGGCCATGCCGAAACTCCTTTTGGTTGGGCGCGATGTTATCCGAAAACCGGCAGCGACCCCGGATCACGCCGGGGGCAGGCTTTTTCATGATCCTGCGCGGGTGGTATCAAGCAAAACGGGTGCGAACAAGCATGCCTCAGTGCGGCAGCGTCTCCAGGAGACGCGCGGCATAGCGCGCCATGAGATCGACTTCGAGATTGACGCGGGCGCCGAACTGAAGTGCGCCGAGCGTCGTGACCTTCAATGTATGCGGGATGATCAGCACCGAGAACATGCTGTCTTCGACCTGGTTGACGGTAAGTGAAATCCCGTCGAGAGCGACCGATCCCTTTGGCGCAATGAAGCGGGCCAGCGCCGCTGGCACGCTAAACGACAGACCGGCGCTGTCGAGGAAATCATCGCGCGCCACGAGCTCGGCAATGCCGTCGACATGGCCGCTGACCATGTGACCGCCGAGCTCGTCGCCAAGGCGCAGCGCCCGTTCGAGATTGAGCTTTGTGCCGCGCTGCCAGGTCCCGGCGGTGGTCACCCGCAATGTCTCGGCCGCGGCATCGACGGCGAAGAACGAGCGATTGCCCGCCCGGCCGCGATCAATGACCGTCAGGCACGTGCCGGAGCAGGCGATCGAGGCGCCGATGGCGATGCTGTCGGGATCATAGGCGCAGGCAATGTTGATACGGCGCAGGCCTTCGGCCTTCTCTTCGACGTCAATAACCTCGCCTAAATCGTTGATAATGCCAGTGAACATCACTCACCTGCGCTCGTATAGATCTGCCCGGTCCGGGCCGACTGGCGCGCTCGACCTGTGCTTCAGGCGGCCGGTCAGCTTCGCCAGGCTCGCCTGATCGAGCGCGTCGATGCCGTCTGGTCCGACGATCTTGGCAGAATGGAACAGAATGGCCTCGTCGACCAAATCCGCGGCGATGAACGCCGCAGCGAGCGTCGGCCCGCCCTCCACCATCAGGCGGGTGATGCCTTTGGCGGCGAGGACGCGCAGGCCGTTTCCGAGATCAAGGCGGTCCGCGCTTTCGGGCGAGCGCAGCACCTCGACGCCATGTGCCTGGAGCTTTAACTCGGCCTCTTGCGGCGCCCGCGGTCCGGCGAGCGCCCAAACCGGCGTTTCGCGCGCTGTCTGCACCAGGCGCGAATTGACCGGCAGCCGGAGACCGCTGTCGAACACGACGCGCACGGGAGAGTTCTTCGCCATGCCGGGCAGCCGGCAGGTCAGCATCGGATCGTCCGCCAGCACCGTGCCGATGCCCGCGGCGACGACATCGTATTGGGCGCGAAGCCGGTGCACGCGCTCGCGCACCGCCTCGCCGGTGATTGCGACCGGGCGGCGGCCCGCCGCACCGGCTTTGCCGTCCGCGGAAATTGCGAGCTTGAGGAGAACGTGGGGGCGGCCGTCGCGAAAGCGGCGAATATGGCCGTCATGGTCGTGGCGGCCCGCTTCCGCGCCGACCCCGACGTCAACCGCAATTCCTGCCGCGCGCAGCCGGGCATGGCCCTGCCCCGCCACTTCGGGATTGGGATCTTCGAGCGCCGACACGACGCGCGCGATGCCCGCCGCAATCACGGCATCGGCGCAGGGCGGCGATTTGCCGATATGCGAGCAGGGCTCGAGCGTGACATAGAGTGTTGCTCCCCGCGCGGCTTCTCCGGCGCGGCGCAGTGCCTCGACCTCGGCATGAGGACGGCCGCCGGGTTGCGTCCAGCCGCGCCCGACAATCACGCCGTCCTTCACGATCACCGCCCCGACCGCGGGATTGGGCCAAGTGCGGCCGAGCCCGCGGCGCCCGAGCGACAAAGCCAGCGCCATGAAGCGCTGATCGTCCGCGGCAGGCATCAAATCCGCGACAGAATTTACCGCAACCATTGATTGTACCAAAGCAGGCGGCCTGCTATATATTTCGTTCCAGCCATTGAGACTCGTATTTCGAGGAGATTCAGAATGGGCGATCTTCCTCTCAATCTAACGATCCTGCGGCTGGTGCAGGACTTCAGAAAAATTCCTCGCGGGCTCCTCTATGATAAGGTGCCCGCTTCCAACACGGAAATCGACAAGCAGGTTACCGAACTTGCGAACAAGGGCGTCATCAAAGTCGACGGCGACGTGATCATCAGTACCGACTGAATCCAAGTCCAGTCTCGCCGGGGGGCGCGGGAGATCATGACTTTGTTTGCGGTTCCACTGGGGCCACTCTCACTCGCGTTTGTCATTGCGGCTCTCGTGACGG
>CAVXWL010000005.1:0-12879 GCA_963765365.1 uncultured Alphaproteobacteria bacterium
TATGGGCCCGCGCGTCCACGACATGGAACTGAAAGACATCGTCGATATTATTTTGAAAATCCGCGCCGGCGCTTATTCGTTCGAGGCGGCCAATCCGCGCCACGAGCATGAATGGAAGGTGTGGCGTGACGTCAAGCTGCCGGACGGCAAAATCCTGATCCCAGGCGTGATCTCGCACTCGACAATCCTGGTCGAACATCCCGAACTCGTCGCCGAGCGCATCGTCCGCTATGCCAGCGTCGTCGGCCGCGATAACGTCATCGCCGGGTCCGATTGCGGCTTCGCCACTTTCGCCGGATCGAAGGAAGTGCATCCGTCGATCGTCTGGGCGAAGTTCAAGGCGCTGTCGGATGGGGCGCGGAACGCATCGAAGGAATTGTGGGGAAACTGACCCGTCCCGGCCCGCCGTGCGGGGAAGAACGCGGACGTCAGCCGCCCGGCAGCGCCAGTTCGGCGCGCAGGCCGCCGATCGGGGCGGTGCCGAGCGTCAGCACGCCGCCATAGAGCCCGGCAAGTTCGACGACGATGGAAAGGCCGAGGCCGGAGCCCGGCTTGGTTTCGTCGAGACGTCGGCCGCGCAGCGCCACCTGTTCGCGCTCGGCGGGAGAAAGTCCGGGCCCGTCGTCGTCGACAATGATGCGAACGCGCGCCTTGGCGGCATCGGACGGCGGATGGTCGGCCATCACCTCGATCGCCACCCGCGATTGCGCCCATTTGCAGCCGTTGTCGACCAGATTGCCGATCATCTCCTCAAGATCCTGCTGCTCGCCGCGAAACCGCGCATGCGGAGGCACGTCGAGATCGATGGCGATGTCGCGGGCGCGATAGAGCTTCTCCATGGTGCGGGCGAGCGCCGTGACGACCGGGGGCACCTCGATCGAGGTGCCGACCACGGCCGAGCGCGCGGCAAGCCGCGCGCGCTCGAGCTGGCGCGCCACCTGATCGCGCATGATATCGGTTTGCTCCAGGACCTTATGGGCGAGCGGATCGTTGCCGCGCGCCGCCGCCTCGTTGACAAGCACCGAGAGCGGCGTCTTCAGCGCATGCGCCAGATTGCCGACGTGCGTGCGCGCCCGCTCGACGATTTCGCGGTTGGCGTCGATCAAGGCGTTGGTCTCGCGGGCCAGCGGCGCGATCTCCACCGGGAATTCGCCCTGCAGCCGCTCGGCACGGCCCGAGCGGATCGCGGCAAGGCTGTCGGAAATGCGTTTGAGCGGCGCCAATCCGAAGCGAACCTGCAGCGCGGTGGTCAATAACAGCGCCAGCGTGAGGGCAGTAAAGGTTATGATGATCGTGCGATCGAAACTGGCTGTTTCATCGTCGATTTCGGAAGCGTCGCCGGCGACAGTGATCAGATAGCGGCCGTCGCTGCCGAGATCGATATCGCGTTCGACGAGACGCAGTTCCTGATCCTCGGGACCGCGTGCGTAGCCCTGCTGATATTCGGCGTCGGCCGGCGACTTGGCGTCGGTGAGGCGCGGCAGATTGCTGTCCCATAATGAGCGCGAGGAATGCACTTCCGGCGTTTTGGTATCGAGGCGGCTGACCTGCCAGTACCAGCCGGACAGCGGCAGTTCGAACAGCGGCTCGCCGATCGATTGCGGATATTTGTCGGCGCCTTCTTCCGGCGAGGCGACGTCGGCAACCAGCGTGCGCAGATAAACGTCGAGGCGGCGATCGAATGCGCGCTCGACCGCATGACGATAGAGCGTCGAGAGCGCAACGCCGGTAATAATCAGGATAACGACCGTGCAGGCGGTCGCCCAAATGAACAGGCGGATTGCGAGCGAGTTAGCGCGCATCGGGAGGCGTGAGCAGATAGCCGAGGCCGCGCACCGTCTGGATCACGTCGACACCGAGCTTCTTGCGGATGCGGCCGACAAAGACTTCGATGGTGTTGGAATCGCGGTCGAAATCCTGATCGTAGAGGTGCTCGACGAGCTCGGTGCGCGACACCACCCGTCCGGTGTGGTGCATCAGATAGGACAACAGCCGATATTCGTGCGAGGTGAGCTTGACCGGATTGCCCTCGACGGCAACCCGGCCGGTGCGGGTATCGAGCCGCACCGGACCGCAGGTGAATTCGCTTTTGGCGTGACCGGCAGAGCGGCGCAGCAGCGCCCGCACCCGGGCCAGCACCTCTTCGAGATGGAAAGGCTTGGCGACATAATCGTCGGCGCCGGCATCGAAGCCCTGCACCTTGTCGCTCCAGCGATCACGCGCCGTGAGGATCAGGACTGGCGTGGCGCGGCCGGCGCGGCGCCACGCTTCGAGCACCGAAATGCCGTCGAGCTTCGGCAGCCCGATGTCGAGAATGATGGCGTCATAGGGTTCGCTTTCGCCGAGATAATGACCCTCCTCGCCGTCGAAGGCGCGGTCGACCACATAGCCGGCATCCGTCAGCGCGGTTGCTAGCTGCCGATTGAGATCGGGGTCGTCTTCAACAACGAGAAGGCGCAATTATTACTCCGCTCAGTGCTCGCCGGCGAAAGTCCCCTTCACGGCATCGACGGCGATCTGAGCCACTTTGCCATCGCGCGGCAGAACTGTCAGCACATAGACGAGCCCGTCGCGGCCGTGACACAGCCGCGCCCGCACCACAGCGCCAGGGATCCGTCGCTTGACCAGGTGGATGGCGGCCGAGAGCCTGATAAGTTTGCCGGTCTCGGTTTCTGCCCGGCGATCCTTCTGGTTGAGGCAGGCGTACTCGGCCGGATTGTGCGCCGGATGGACGGCATCAGCATGAGCGGGGCGCGCGATATCCGATCGTGGCGGCGGGGCGGTATCCTCGGCAAGAACCGGCGCGCCCGCTAAAAGGACGGCGAGCACAGCACCAATCGCAAATCGCTCCGCGGTAGCCATGACGTAAATTCTAGAGGTTTCGCAGTGAACCCCGCCTGAACGGCTGTTTTGTGCCGATCGCACCGAAAAAAGTATGAAAACCGCACGAATTCCCGCCGCATACGGCCGCCATGGAGAAATCATGATCAGACTAATGCCGGGACGCCGCCCCTGCTTCGCAGCGCTCGTCGCGATCACACTTTCGGGAGCCGCCGGAACTCTTCGTAATGCCGGGCCTACCGACCGGCTCAGCCCCGGCTTCGGCGATGGTGGGCGGCGCGACGCCGGCGGAGACCGGCGTCGGGCGTTCCGTGGTCATGGTCCTGGGTTCCTATGGTACGGAAGCCACAGCGTGCACCGCGACGGCGATCGCGCGCGACCTTTTACTGACCGCCGCGCACTGTGTGCTGCCCGGTGCTGATTATAAGCTGGTCGATCGCGAACCCGGTCGGGAGCCGGTCCTGAAAGACGTCGCGCGCATCGAGCGCGATCCGCAATTCGATCTCAAGCGGCTGTTCGCCCATCTGGCCACGGCGGACGTCGCGCTGATCAAACTCGCCCAACCGCTGCCGTCGCGAATTCCGCCGGCGAAGATCGGCAGTGAAGCCGATACCGTCACCGTCGGCGAAGCGCTGGTCGTCGCCGGTTACGGCGTCACCGTGCGCGGCGACGGCCGGACCGGCGGGACGGTGCGCACGGCCACACTTGTCGTTACCGGTCAGCCCGGACCGCTGCAGATCCGGCTGTTCGATCCGAATACCAAAGGCCAAAGTCCCGGGCTCGGCGCCTGCACCGGCGATTCCGGCGCGCCGGCGTTTCGCGATACGAAGGGCGGTCTGGCGATCATCGGCGTCGTCAGCTGGTCGACCGGCCCAAAGCTCACGGCCGGTTGCGGCGGCTTAACCGGCATCACCCCGCTGCAACGCTACCGCGCCTGGATCGTCAATACAGCACGGTCACTCGGCTCGCCGCTCGATCCGCTCGCCACCCAAGGCGGCAACTAGCTTTTGCTCGAGCATGATCCTTCTCCGAAAACCGGTGCCACTTTTCGGGATCGTGCTTAGAACGAAATCATGTCGAGCTTCGTCAGCGTCACTCGATTGCTGATGCGCGCCGCGGTCGCGAGGTGCCAGGCGGTATAGAGTTCGGGAAATAGATCGTCAGCCGACATCGCATCGACCGGAACGACGACCTTGAAACCGCGCAGCGCCGCCTCGCCGCCGGTATGCAGCACCGAGGTCTGGGCTTGCGTGCCCATCGCCACCACGGTCTTGATTCCTTTGGCGTGCAGCGTCGCTTCCAGATCGCTGTTGATGAACTTGTCGGGACCGAGCGGCGGCAGCACCTCTTCGCCGGGCGCCGGCGTAAGTTCCTTGATAATGTCGCCCCGCATCGACCCCGGTACCGCCACGCTGTAGATGATGAGGGCGCCTTTGGCCCGCGCGGCCTCGACAAATGCCCGCACCTTCGGCACCGAATCCGCGCAGCGCTTACGGCGCTCGACGGTGCAGGTCTGCACCGTGAAGTCCATCACCAGAAGCGCCGTCTCGTTCGGCACCAGTGTTACGGCCTTCAGTTGCGGCGGCGGCGGTAATTTGGCCGAATACCACTCGTCGATGATGGTGCCGCTGTGCGCCGCAACAGTCGTAAACATTGCGGCTGACAGCACCATCGCGGCCACGGAAACCAAACGGCGCGGCATGACTCCTCCCCTGCTATTTTGGGGAGAGCCTACTGACTTGCCGCCGCCAACGCCACTCGCGTGGCGAAGGACGCTACTCGGCAGCGTCTTCGGCCACATGCAGCGGCCCGTGCAGCGGCTGCTCTTCGACCGCAAACAGGCAACAGAAGGAAATCGAAAGGAAAACGGCGGCGGCAATAAAGACCCAGTGGAACGCCGGCGCCAGATCGCCGTGCGTCAGCGCGAGCTTTTCCAGCGTCATGACGCCCGAGCCGTCGCTCGCGCCGCCAAGCACGAATGCGCCGAACACGGCGACGATGATCGCCCCGCCGAGCGTGCGGAAAAAATTCAGCGTACCGGTCGCGGTACCAAGCTGATGCGGCTTCACTGCGTTCTGCATCAGGATGGTGCTCATGGGATACATCGGCCCGACGCCGATGCCGAGCGCAAGAAGCAGGAGCACGAACCTCTTGATCGACTGATCCGCCGGCGAAACGGCAATCACGGCAAGCACGGCGACGGAGATCGCCAGGCTGATCATGGGCACCCGCAAATAGTGCGTCATTCGCACCATCAACCGCGCCGCCACCTGCGAGCCGCACACCGTTCCGGTCATGAACGCGATCAGCGCCAGCCCGGAGGAGCTCGCCGAGACGCCGAGTACGGTCTGACAATAAAGCGGCGTGTAAATCGTGATGCCGATGATCGTGCCGATCGAGAAGAATGCGGAACACGTGATCGCCGACGTGACACGGCCGCGCAAAATCGCGACCGGAATAAACGGCTCGCGTGCCGTCAACAGCCTGATCGCAAACAACGCCCATAGCGTTACGGAGCAAACGATCAACGAGATGATTCGCCACGAGGCCCACGGATAGTGCGTGCCGCCCCACGACAACGCCAGGAGCAGCACGATGGTGGCGGCGACCATCAAGAAGGCGCCGATCATATCCAGCTGATGCGGCCGGTCGTTGCGCGGCAAGCGCCGCAGCGCACGCTCGGTCATAATCAAAGCTACCGCGCCGAGCGGCAGATTGATCCAGAAGATCAGCGACCAGTGCAGATGATCGGTCAGCAAGCCGCCGAGCACCGGACCGAGAATGCTCGCGCTCATGAACATGACCGATGTGCGACCCATGATGACCGGCCGCTCGCGCGGCGACAGCAAATCGGCGATGATGGTCTGCGCGGTGGGCAACAGGCCGCCGCCGCCGATGCCTTGCAAGCCGCGCGAGAGAATGAGCATCCAGATATTCTGCGCCAGCGCGCAGGCGACCGAGCCGGCGATGAATATCCCGATCGCCCACAGCATGATCAGACGCCGGCCGTAAATGTCGGAGAGCTTGCCGAACAGCGGCGTCGTGGCCGTGACCGACAGCAGATACGCCGTCACCACCCAGGAAAGGTCGTCTACGCCGCCGAGGCTCTTGCCGATCGCCGGCAATGCGGGCGCAACGATGGTCTGTTCCAGCGCGGAAAGAAACATCGCCAGCATGATGCCGGCAACGATGGTGCGGGCCGTCGAATGATCGAGCGGCACGGAACGCGGAGGCGGCGCATGTAGTGCGTGCGTGCCGGCGCCGGCGGGCGCGACAGTCTCGGCTTCGTCTTGGGCGATTTCGCTGGTCATGTCCGGGGATTTGGGCGGCTACCGGGAGGTCTTGCTTCGGACGGCCGCTATCACTTGGCTGGCAGCGGTTCGCTTTGCAACCGTCCTGTCCGCAGGGCTGGCGTGCACGGCCTTGCCACACCCGACTCCGGCGCCGTGCGACCTCATCGCCGTCGCGCCCGTTTCGGCAGTTTCAGCGGCCAGTTGACGATGTGGTCCTCAAGGTCTTCGTCCGGAACGTCGATCTCCGACGAACCGACGCGCCCGCGCACCGAAACGCCGGCAGCATGAACGGTTTCGGGATCGCCGGACACCAAAGGATGCCACCAGTAGAGGTCTTTCCCATCGGCAAGCAGCACATAGGCGCAGGACGGCGGCAGCCAATTGATGGTTTTAAGGGTCTCCGGCGTCAGACGGACGCAATCGTCGACGAGGTCCAGTCGATGCGCGTAATCCCTGCAGCGGCAGGTTTCGCCGTCAAGGAGGCGGCAGCCGACATCGGTGTAATAGGTCTTGGCATCGTTATCCTCCTCCTCGAGCTTATTGAGGCAGCATTTGCCGCAGCCGTCGCAGAGGCTTTCCCACTCGGAATCCGTCATTTCGTCCAGGGGCTTACGCCGCCAGAACGGGACTTCCGCCGCGCTGCCGTCATCTGTTGCCATGTTGTTCTCCACAACAGCGACCCTTAGCCAAATTTGCCCCCAATTTCCATTCACCCTGTGCCCGCGTCCGGTTTGGCCAAGGGCGCGCCGTCGACTAAAGCTTTCCGAACTAAACATTGGCCGGCAAATTGACGCTCGGCTAAAAAGGCGACGCAGGTGGGCTTGATTTTCGTAGTTCCAGTCGATTCCCGGAGCGCACTTCAGTGACGGATATGTTTCCCGATCCGGGCGACGATTGGCGGCCGAAGTTCAAGCGGCTGCTTCTCGATATCGATGCGCGAATCGATTTCGCCGTGTTCCAAAGCGGCAAATGGACCCGCGAAATCTACGAGCGCTTCACCGCTTTCATGGACCGGGCCCACGTTGCCGGCTGGCGCCGCTGGTTTTTGATCGAGCCGCTGTCGGAAATGGCGACACTGGGCACCGGCGCCCTGTTTGTTTTGCTGACGCTGGCGATTCCCGCCTTCCACCAGACCTCTGACGACGTTTGGTTGAAAAAATCCGATCTCGCCGTCACCTTCCTCGACCGCTACGGCAACGTGGTCGGCAGCCGCGGCATCAAACACACCGAATCGGTGCCGCTCGACGAAATGCCCGACAACCTCATCAAGGCGGTGCTGGCGACTGAAGATCGCCGCTTTTACGACCATTACGGTATCGATGTGGAAGGCGTCTTCCGCGCCTTTGTCACCAATACCGAGGCCGGCGGCGTCGTGCAAGGCGGCTCGACCATCACCCAGCAGCTCGCCAAGAACCTGTTTCTGTCGAATGAGCGGACCTATCAGCGCAAAATCAACGAAGCCTTCCTCGCGCTCTGGCTCGAGGCGCACTTAAACAAGAACGAAATTTTGAAGCTGTATCTCGACCGCGCCTATCTCGGCGGCGGCGCCTTCGGCGTCGACGCGGCGTCGCGATATTATTTTGGCAAGTCGGTTCGCGACGTGACGCTGGCCGAAGCGGCGATGATTGCCGGTCTGTTCAAAGCGCCGACGAAATTCTCGCCGCTTGTCAATCTGCCGGCGGCGCGCGCACGCGCCAATGTCGTGCTCGATAACCTGGTCGATAACGGCTTCATGACCGAAGGCCAGGTTTACGGCGCGCGGCGCAATCCGGCGACGCCGGTCGATCGCGCCGCCGAGGACACGCCGAACTATTATCTCGACTGGGCCTTTGACGAAATGCGAAGGCTCGTCGCAACATTCCCGAGATCCGTCACCGCCCGTTCGTTCGTGGTGCGAACCGCGCTCGACACCAATCTCGAGCGCTTCGCCGAGCGCGAAGTCGAATCCGAGCTCCGCCAATACGGCCGCGATTACGGCGCCAGCCAAGCCGCGGTGGTGATCGCCGATCTCGATGGCGGGGTCCGCGCCATGATCGGCGGCCGCGATTACGGCGCAAGCCAGTTCAACCGCGCGACCGATGCGCTGCGTCAGCCCGGCTCCTCGTTCAAGCCGTATGTCTATGCAACGGCGCTGGCGAACGGGTTCACGCCCGCCACGGTGGTCGACGATTCGCCGGTCTGCATCGGCAATTGGTGCCCGCATAACTATTCCGGCGGCTATTCCGGACCGGTCACATTGCTCGAGGCGATCACCCATTCGATCAATGTCATCCCCGTCAAGCTGTCGATCATGCTCGGCAAGGGCAATCCCAAGCTCGGCCGCGCCATGATCGTGCAGACTGCGCGCAATTTCGGCATCACCACGCCGCTGCCGGACACGCCCTCGCTGCCAATCGGCGCCGACGCGGTCGATGTTCTCGAGCACGCTGTCGCCGACGCGACCTTTCCCAATCTCGGGCGCGCGGTGGCGCCGCATGCCGCGCTCGAAGTACGCACCGATTCCGGTCAATTGGTATGGCGGTTCGATCGCGACGGCCCGAAACCGAGGCAGGTGATCACCCCGCAGGTGGCGCTCGAAATGATCAAAATGCAGAATTCGGTGGTCGAAAACGGCACCGGCCGGCGCGCGCAACTCGCCGGCATTCCGACTTGCGGCAAGACTGGCACCACCAATGATTGGCGCGACGGCTGGTTCGTCGGCTACACCGGCAACTTCACCGGCGCGGTCTGGATGGGCAACGACGATTACTCGCCGACCAAGCGCATGACCGGCGGCACGTTGCCGGCGATGACGTGGCACAACATCATGACTTATGCGCACCAAGGCGTCGAGTTGCGGCAGTTGCCAGGCTTGGCGCTTCCGGTCCACACGGCGACTGTGGCGGATGCGTCGCTCAAAGGCAGCGAGGTGCCGCAGCCGGTGCTGCTCACTCGCAAGGGAACCGATGCCCTCATCCAGGTCGAACACATGCTGGACGATGCCGATCACGCGCTCACCGCGCAGCGCGCGCCTGCGGATCGTTCGGCGCACTCGACAGCGGCGAGAACGACACCGGCCGCACCAATACCTTCGCCAAGGCGGCAGATCGCGATGCTGCCGCCCCGATGCGCGGCGATTAGATCGAAAATCAAAATCCATAACCACCTTCGCTAAACGGTCGTCGATCCGGTTTTTGCATGCGGCTCCTGTTCGGTTCATGTTTCACGCTGTTGATCGCGGCAGCCTTGGGCCTCGGCGCGACCTGGTTCACGTTGACACGCGGTGTCGCGTTCGGCGCGCTGACCATCGGCGCTTGGACCGCGTGGCCAAAAAGCGGATCGGTCGACATCGATCCCTATGCACGCGCCAGTATCGCGCGCAGCGGCGAATTGCCGACTGGAATGGGCGACGGCATTGCGTTCTACGCCCACACCGACGATGCCGGGGATGATTTCGACGGCCGCTGTAGCTTTGTCATCGCCGGGATGACGCCGCCGGCGCGCTACTGGACGCTCACGCTATACGATCCGGAAGGCCGGCTCGTCGCCAACACGATCGATCGCCACGGCTTCACCAGCGAGGAAATCGTCCGCGAAATCGATGGCAGGTTCACCATCACGGTGGCACCGCTGGCGCGACCCGGCAACTGGCTGCCGACCGGCGGGGTCGAAAAGTTCGTTCTGGTGTGGCGGCTCTACGACACGCCCATCGGCGTCGCCACGCGAACGACCAAGGAAGGCCCGATGCCGGCGGTGGTGCGAAAGGGCTGCTCATGATCCGCGGCCTGTTGTGGATCCTCGCCGCCGTCCTGCTCGGCGGCATCGTGCACCTCGCCACCGTGCTGGCCATGCCGCAGACGGCGACCCAGGACGCCTACTCACGGCTGGCGCCGCTGACGCCTGTCAACGCCGTGGTGCCGCTCGCGGCGCCGACCGCGAAGAATGCCATCATGCCCTTCATGGATCCGGCATTTGCTTCGGCGGTGTGCCGCTACGATCTGACGAGCGGATCGCTCAAGCTCATTGCGCCGGTCAGCCAGGCCTATACGTCGGTCACCTTCTATACGCGAAAGAGCATTGCCTATTACGCGATCAATGACCGGGCCGCGGGACGACACAGCATCGAACTCGACCTGATGACGCCCGAGCAGCATGCCGCACTTCCAGAGGACGAAGACGTCACCGCCGCCGACCGGCTGATCATCGAATCGCCGTCAACGATGGGGCTGATCGTGCTGCGGGCCTTGGCGCCCGAGCCCGGCCTGATGCCGATGGCGCGCCAGGCGCTGGCCAGCGCGACGTGCGGCATCCAACCAGTCCAATAAATTATTTCGCAACAAGGAAGGCGGCGCGGACAGCCGCGAACCGCGGCGCCACGACGACGACTTGATTGGCCGCTATTCGCTGCTGCAATTCGGTGATCACCAGATCCGCATCGGCGGCGAGGGGCAGCGGTTCCGCGACCGCGAGATGTTGCAGCGCGAACCGGTAACCGGCGCACCGCTCGCTGAGGGATTTCGCGACCCAGGCGATGGTGAGGCTGTTCTCGTCGACCCGCGCCTGGGCATTGGCACGTTCCGCCGGCGTCAAATCCGCGGCCCGCTGCATGGTCACCTCGCGCTGCCGATCGAAACTGACGACCCGGCGCGCGACCTCGAAGAACGGATCGATGCGCACGGTGTCGTTGCGAATATCGTCGATCAGCCGGTTGTAGCGGCCCGCCGACGAGCGATGGTAACTCTCTTGCAAATGCGCGTAATAGTTCACCGGGTTGTCGATCCAAAGACCTTCCCGCTTCGATCTGTTGATGCCGTATTCGTAAATCACCGAATCCCAGCGCACACGATCGTAAGGCGGCTCGATCAGCGGAAAGGCAAGATCGCGCAGCATGCGCTCATCATCGGTCAGATTGTAGGTCGAGACCGGCCCGCCGGCGCTGCGTGCGGCATCGCGGCCGACCCAGGCATGGATGTTATCGGTGACGAGCTCGGACTGCAGCCTGCCCAGATCGGCGGTGCTGGTGCAGCCAGAGAGAACGAGAAACGCCAGGGCGGCGATGAGCGGCGCCCTTTTATCGCATCGGCAACGGGCGCGCGACATCGGGAGTCCGTTCAGCGACGTCTCACCCGTCGGCGACCGCTGTTGTCCGCCGGCGGATGCGTGTGGGGCTCGGCCTCCCCGGCACGTGGATCGGCATAGCGCTCGATCCGGATCACCGGCAGAATGATGATCGTTGCGGATTCATCCGCCGCATCGCGGCCGAAGCGCACAATGCGTCCCTCATCCGGAAATTTAATAACGTTGCCCACCAGCCGCTTTCCTCTGCCGCCGGCAAGGAGGCGTTCTGCCTCCGATGCGCGGATATCGGCATCGCGATAATTAAGCGGCATGCAAGGTTAACGCTCCGTTTATGTGGAGCGGGGCTAAGCCATTGAATTTGTTTTCCGGCGCGACACATTACGACACACCCTGTTCACTCTGCGTTTTTCTCACGGTGGGCGACCCGAGCTTTAGCCACGCGGCGGGCGGCTTCGAGCCGGTCCCGGTCGTAGACTCCGGCAATGGTGCGCTTGGTGTCACCGGCGGTCGTTGAGCCAGGTCATCAATGGGTGCCGCTCCTTGCCTGGCCTCAGTAACACCGGCGGCACGCATGTCGCGGTTCCACACTTCCTTCCTGATGCCAGTAATGTTGCGAAGCTGGCGCCAGACCTTTCCGAAATACCAATTCCGATAGGGCAAGCCGGTGCGTGGATTGACAACCAGAGGGCCCCGACGCGCCTCTTCCGGCATCTTGGCCAATTCCTCGATCACCATGGGCAACATGCGCAAATCGAGAGCCACCTTGGCACCCGAAGTGAATTGCGTCTTTGCGGGCGTGTAGCGGAAGATCATGTTTTCATCGATCTGCGACCACATCGGGCCGATCCATTTCGATGTACCGTCAATGATTGATGATGGCCTCTTGTCGGTGAGCGGCACCCATTTGCCGACCACGTCCCATTGGCGCATCGCGCCTTCAAACTGTAAGGCATAGGCAAGAGCGGCAGCGGAGTGGCCGATGTCGTGGGCGGCGTGCCTAGCGGCGACGATCTCGGCAGCGGTAGGCGCTTCTGTGCGCGGGCGCGGTCCTGCAAAACGAATTTTGCTGAGGATTTCTCTAGAAGTTTGGACTCGAAACGATCCATTTGATTTCAAGCTCTTGCAAGCCGTGGGTGAGAGTTCGGATGTGCGCGACCAGGACCCAAGCCACCGCGCTGGCGATGGTCGTTTCGAAGTCCTTGGCGAGCCTGCGGCATCGGCCGAGCCAGGCGAATGTTCGTTCGACGACCCATCAGGCGGGGCAATACTTCAAACCCTTTGGCTTGATCGGACCGCTTGATGATCGCGATGGTCCATTTGCCGATTTTATTGAGCGCATCGCGGAGCTTGTCGCCGGCATCGCCGCCGTCGGCGAAGACGTGCCGCAGCCAGGGGTAAAGAAAGCGGATCGACGCCAAGACACCGACGGCGCCGTCCCGATCCTGGATGTCGGCGGCATGAACCTCGCAGACCGACCAGATGACCTTCCGTATCGGTGACGATGTGACGCTTACGGCCCTTGATCTTCTTGCCTGCATCAAAGCCGCGTGGACCGCCGCTTTCCGTGGTCTTGACCGACTGACTGTCGATGACGCCGGCGGTGGGGCTGGCCTCGCGTCCAACCTTCTCGCGCGCTGCCATCACCAGCATATGATTGATGGCCACAAACGTCCCGCTGCGGGACCAT
>CAVXWL010000006.1:0-60622 GCA_963765365.1 uncultured Alphaproteobacteria bacterium
TTTCTCTTCGCTTGCCGAGATGCGTCGCCTCGCCGAGGTAGCTCGGCAGAACTCTGACCGGCTCGACATCCTCATCAACAATGCCGGCATCGGCTCGGGTGGGCCCGGCGCAAGGCGGGAAACCAGCCAAGATGGCTACGAGCTGCGCTTCGCCGTGAACTACCTGTCCGGGTTCGTGCTCACGAGGCTGTTGCTGCCTCTTTTGACGCTCAATAAGCCCATCCGCGTCGTGAACGTCTCGTCGCTGGGCCAGCACCCCATCGACTTCGACGACGTGATGCTAACCAGGAGCTACACCGGTGGGCGCGCCTATACCCAGAGCAAGCTCGCGCAGATCATGTTCACGTTCGATTTGGCACGAGAGCTGGACCCGGCAACGATCACAGCGAATTGCCTGCACCCTGCTACCTACATGGCGACGACGATGGTGCGGCAGAGCGGTGTTACGCCGATCAGCACCGTCGAACAAGGAGCCGAAGCGACCCTCAACCTCGCGGCATCGGACAAGCTCGCCGGCCATTCCGGCGAGTTCTACAACGGGCTGACGCCCTCAAGGGCAATTCCGCAGGCCTATGACAAACAAGACCGCGAGCGGCTGCGCGCCCTTAGCGAGCGCCTGACCGGATTGGCCTCGTAGGGTTCGAGTTTGGCTAACAACCCAAACGCGGGCTGATCGGCCCCCTTCCCGGCTGCGGAGCTTCCTGCGGCATCCCCGCCATCCCGTCTGGGGGCCCATAGGAGTATCAACTTCCGTCCCAAAATGCCGGTTTTTGACATCGCAAAAGTCTCAACTCGCCTTGACCCTATTGCCTGGGGAAGATGATCGAGTACCGCAAGGCCGATCACCAACGGCGTAAGGACGAGAGTAAAAATAGGCAGTGAGTTGCCATGCCGTCTCCGCGCGGCCGCCCCACAATAAGAGTGCGTGAGAAGCTTTGCGTTGTCTCGTCCAAACTGGTCGCGGCCCCTCCCCCGGCCGCTCTTGGTGTGGCGAAACGTAACCGACTAGCGTTGATTATTTTTCGGATCGTCGTGCTGATCGCTTGGCGGGCCGCCGCGGCGGCTCGGGTCTTGGTTTTGTTGCTTGGGAAGCTCCGCGCCACCTTCTTGCTTACGCCGCTGATCGGCCTCATCGCCCTGCTGGTTGGGATTGTTTATGCCGCTACCTTGCTGGCCGCCCTGCTTTTGACCTTGAGATTGCGCCATAGGATGTTCCTGACTTTCGTGGGAAAATGCCAACACTAATCCCCGCACGGCGTGGGATGTTCCATCCGGAACGTCGCTCAAGGTTGCCACGGGGGCTTCAGGGCGACGCGTTACGATCGCGCTTCGGACGGTGCTGTCTCTTGAGCGCGTACCCTATCCGCCGCAGTGACCAAAGGCGACTCCGAACCGACGATGTGTGACGGTGATCACTTCGCACTCCTCGGCGAGCCGCTAAAACATGAGCATCAATTTCGGCCAATGCTGAGGAGAGCCCCATGACGAAGCAGACAGGCAAGCGCATTGCTCGATGGTTCAAGACCTTCCGCGACAACAACCGTCCGCCCTATCGGTGGTACGAAAATAATGGCTATTTCGGCGGTTGATTTTCTGCCGGCCCGCCGCCCCCAGCACCCCAAAGCGGGCTTTGCAAGAAGGCCCCGGACTTCCCTCCGGGGCCTTTACTTTTTGAGGCCGCCGTGGTCGCGCTGCAGATGGTGCTCTCGCTTGAGCGGGTGCCGTGTCTGCCGCAGTGACGGCGCGGCAAATCCGAACCTAAAACGTTCCCAACACGTATGCGATGCTGACGACCATGCAAAGCGTAGCGGACGCGAGAAGCGCGACTTCGGCAAGGTCATAGGTTTTCAAAATGCGTATTAGCATGGGGACCCTCACGGTCCCCGTCCCGCCGACACCATTTGGTCGCTCAGACCGAGGCAAAAATAAGGTGTCTCGCCACTTCCCGCCGCGTTTGAACCGTTGCGTAGGGTGTCTGCCCAGTGATTCAGTCAAGGATGGCGGCGTTATTCGCCCTGGTGGTAATCCGGCGCTGCCATCCTTGGAGCCGATGCACGTCCTTGATCGAGACTAGCGAAACTGCCGGCAGGCAAGTTTAGCACCTGCAGGAGGCCGTCACTGACGCGGCCAAGGTCGTCAATGTCATCGCCCGGTCCGGCAACGTTTTGTCTAATCAGGTCGATGGCCGCGGCTGCATCGTCGATGGCGACAATGTAGGCGGTCGATTTTAAATCGCCGCGATAGGCGCTTTTTCGGATAAGCCGTCCAGACACGGTAAAAGGCTACCGTGAAAACGTCAAAACGGCCTTAACGTAGGTAAATGATGCCCGCTCGCCCCGGCGCTCAATCGTCTCGCTCGGCTGAATTTGGCGGCCTCGGAATGTCTTTCAAGATCTGCCGCGGCCCCATTGGCAGCTTGGCGATATTGACGCAACCCCCGGTCGCCGACCGGCGGCCAAGCGAGCAGCTATTTCGGAGAAGGCAGGGAAACTGGTTGCGCTTGCGGAGGTGAGGGTTGGGGGGCGAGTTTTGGCTTGGGCTTGGCGGCAGCAGTTCGGCTTCTCGCGGCGCTTTGTGGCGTCGCTTGTTGCACCTGTTTCTGCGCCGCGACGGCAGCAAACTGCTCTCTCATCGCTTCCGCCTGATCGGCCGGCACGAGCAAATAACCCTTCTGCGCCATGCAGCCCTTCATCGAATCTACTTGAGCTTGAGAGCGTTGCGCTTCTACGCGGCTATCGAGGCCCCAGGAGTATTTAGAGGTCTCCACGGGAGTGAGAGATGTAAAATTCGCGCGCTGCGCGTCTCCCATGCAAACGGTTTTGTCGACTTCGCCCTGTTCAGTCAGAGCAGGATCGCCCTGCACCCGTTGTCCGTCTGTGCGAACCCAATCCATCTGCGGTGGCGGCGCGTGTGCACAGCCACACAGCATCGCGAGCACGACTACTATTGCACTGCGCCGCATGACACCCCCCAGTGCCCTGGTTCCTATAATTGAACAACCTGGGCGTGATATCAATAGGCATAGGGTGATCGGGGGCGCGACAAGCGGCTGCCCGTGCTGGCGCCTTTTCACTCACTTAACACCCGGCCGCCTATACCTCGCATCGCTACCAAACTGATGAGCGTCGAGGGTCGGGTGGTCACCGCAAGCTATCATGCTCTGACGACCGCGAAGTGATGCACCGGGTGTCAACTTTTGCCCCAAAAGGCACGTTTTGAGCACAAAAAAAGTCTCAACTTACTTTGATCTGCAAGGGGTTCCTGACGCCCTTCTAAGCTGAAGGTCGCAGGTTCGAATCCTGCCGGGGTCGCCAATATTTACTGGCGTTTCATGGGCGCGGTCGAGCCTGCGCAAGTCGAATAGGCATAGCCTCTCAGCGCGTCGATCAGGCGTCTCCTTGCGAATCGGCTCGCAGTCGTCGGATGGTCCACTTGGACCATCCGAGGGACTTCCGTGCATCGCAGTCAGCTCACGCTCTTGGTCGTCAGCATCGTGCTGTCCGGCTGCGGGACTGCGCAACACTCACAAGCCGACGACAAGTCAAAGCAACCAACAGCTCTGAACGGAGAGCTTATCCAACAGTCGAAAGCTGCCATGGCCGCCTGCGACGCCAAATTTCCGGCGGGAAATCCCGCAACCGCAGTCGTGAGACGCAAATGCATCAACGACGGGTTCGCGATCAGATTGCCGACATTTGGACCTGATCAAGATCTGGTGCGGGCAGTTTTGGCTGACGGCATGGTCATCGCCGCGCAAGTTCAAGCCGGGAAGATGACAACTGACGAAGGAAACGCTGCCATTGCCGAAAAATGGTCGCAGGCGGTGAGCGAGAGTCAGCGACGGGCAAACTCAAAAAATTCCGTCTTGGCGCAGCAGAGCGCGGCAGCAGCTCCGCAGCGCTTTGCGTCGCCCCCTAATACCGCGATTGTAACTCCAGTTGCCCTTCCGGGCTTCACCTGTGTCCAAAAGGGCAACACCGAGACCTGCAACTAAGCGCCAGGGTGGCGGGAGCATCGACAAAAATCAGGTCTCGGAAATCAACGGGGAAAACCCTCCCACTGGGAAACCTGGCCCATTGATCCTGCCTTTACGCGGCAGCTCTGCCCCGTTTGCTTCGCTCCGGAAATCCGTTTTGCCATTTCGTGTTTTGGCCACCCCCTGGGAGTGGGCCAGACTTTTCACGTGAGTACGGAAGCCAACCCTTGGAGCGAGAACACTAGCTACCTTCCCGCGATGAGAGTATGTTTTCTGTACGCCAGGCAATATCAAGAAGAACCATGGCGCCGACAGGGAGGATATGATGACGGACTCACGTCTGCTTGCGCAATCGCGCCCTACTCGCCGTAACGTCCTTAAATCCGCGGCGCTCGGTTCCGCCGCCGCTTTCGCCGCGCCGTATGTCAAAGGTGCCCACGCTGCCGGCTCGCTGTCGCTCGGCGTCTGGGACCATTGGGTACCCGGCGCCAATAAGACGCTGACCAAGCTCTGCAATGAGTGGGGCGCCAAGAACAATTGCGAAGTCAAGATCGACTACATCACCTCGCAGGGCGAGAAGGACAAATTGACCGCGGCGGCCGAAGCCCAAGCCGGCACCGGCCACGACATCATGTCCCATCGCGACTGGAATATCCGCATCCATGCTGAAGTGCTCGAGCCGCTCGACGACATCGTCGGCAAACTCACCCAGCAATACGGAGCGATCAGCCCGGTCGCCGAATATCTCGCCAAGATCAAAGGCAGCTGGCGCGGCCTGCCGACCACGGTCGGCAGTCAGGTGAAACCGTGCTGCTCGCGTTTCGATCTCTACCAGCAGCATGCCGGCATTGACGTGCGCGACATCTTCCCGGCCGACGCCTCGAAATGGGATCAGGCCAAGGTCGATGGCTGGAACTGGGACACTTATCTGGCGTCGGCTCAGAAACTTCACGCCGCCGGTTTCCCGGTCGGCTTGGCGATGGGGCAGACCAGTGACGCCGTCGATTGGGTCGGCGCGTTGTTCAATTCGTTTGGCGTCGTGATGGTCGACGGCAAGGACAACATCAAGATCGACTCCGACGAGACCCGTCAGGCGATGGAATATCTCAAGAAGCTGATGGCGGTGAACCCGCCTGACGTCTACGCCTGGGACGATGCCGGCAACAATCGCTGGCTCATTTCCGGCAAGGGTTCTAGCATCATGAATCCGCCGAGCGCCTGGGCGGTCGCCAAGCGCGACAATCCGCAAGTGGCGGCGAATTGCTGGACCCATCCGATGCCGCGCGGTCCGAAGGGCCGCTTCGTCGGTCAACTGCCGCAGTTCTACGGCGTGTGGAATTTCTCCAAGAACAAGCCGGCGGCCAAAGATCTTCTGCTTTACATCTCGCAGAAGGACTCGGTCGGGCAACTGGTTGCCGCCTCGTCCGGCTACGACCTGCCCTCGTTCAAGACGCTGTACGACTTCGACACCTGGAAAACGGTCGAGCCGCCGGTCGGGACGGTTTACGGCTACCCGCCGCGCGGCGACGAGCAGACTTCAATCGCCGGCGCGCCGGCGCGTTCCGAGGTCGGCGCCCAGATCTACAATCAGGCGATCAACACCGTCATGGTGGCCAAGTTCACCCAAGGCAACGAGAAGCTCGACGAGGTGATCAAGTGGGCCGAGAACGAGCTTGAAGGGACCTTGCGCGTTTAGCCCGGTCATTCCGGAACGCGGGCGAAAGCCCGCGGGCCGGCATCCATAAAGCCGCATTGGGCCGGCCACAGGCCGGTCCCGGTGATCGGAGTAGCAGTGACGGACGTTGCAAACGAAGTCTGATCCGCCGGAAAGCAGGATAGACGATGGCCGATACCGTCCAGACCTGGTCGCCGGGATTGCGGAGCGCCCGCGTGCAATCCTCCGCGGGTCACACTTTCCGGCTGTTCCTGCGTCGCCGCTCCACGATCGCCGTCGTGATGTGCCTGCCGCTGATGATCATCATTGCCGGGCTCGTCATCTATCCGGCGTTCTACTCGATTTATCTGTCGATGCTGAACAAGGCGCAGACGCGCTTTGTCGGACTGTCCAACTTCAGCTTTCTGTTGTCGCGCGACGTGTTCCAGATGGTGGTCGAGCAGACCGCGATCTTCGCGATCAGCGCGGTATTCTTCAAGGCCCTGATCGGTCTCATCACCGCGCATTTGATCAACAACCTGCCGGCCAAGGGCCAGCGCAAATGGCGCGGCATGCTGCTCGTGCCATGGGTCATCCCGCTGGCCTTGTCGTCGCTCGGTTGGTGGTGGCTGTTCGATCCCACCCACTCCGCCTTCAATTATATTCTTGAAAGTCTCGGCTATTCGGAAGTGCCGTGGCTCAGTGATCCCTATTGGGCGCGTTTTTCCGTCATCCTGGTCAATGTCTGGTTCGGCGCCCCGTTCTTTCTGATCATGTATCTGGCGGCGCTTAAATCGGTGCCGGAACAGCTTTACGAGGCGGCGGCGATTGACGGCGCCAATGCCTGGCAGAAACTCATGCACATCACGCTGCCGATGATGCGCAACATCATCGCCATTACCGTGCTGTTCTCGCTGATCGTCACATTCGCCAATTTCGACATCGTGCAGATCATGACCGGCGGCGGCCCGCGCAACATGACGCACGTATTTGCGACTTATTCCTTCATGCTTGGTATCCGCTCCGGCGACCTGCCGCTCGGCGCCGCGACCTCATTGTTCATGTTCCCGATCCTTGCCATTGCCGCCGTCCTCATCCTGCGCGGGGTGCGCAAACGCGGCAGGGAAATCGGATGAGTACGGCCGCGCTGACAGCACCCGTCGCCCGGGGGCGCGGCCTTCGCGCCAGCCTCAGTCGCAATCGCCGCTGGGCGCTAATCACGTCCTATGTATTCCTGATCGCGTTCGCGATCTTCTTTCTGATCCCGCCCTATTACATGGTCGTCACCGCGTTCAAAAGCGACGCGGAGATGGCGCGGATGGCCACCAATCCGTGGTTTATCGCCGACGGCGTGACGCTCGACCAGTTCCGCATCCTGCTGACGCAGACCGACTTCTTGATCTTTTTCAAGAACACCATCGTCGTGACGGTGTGCGTTGTCGCGATCACCATGGTGGTCAGCATCTTTGCCGCGTTCTCGCTTGGACGCATGAAATTCTGGGGTTCCGGCGTGCTCGCGACCGGCATCTTCCTGACCTATCTCGTTCCCGACACGCTGTTGTTCATTCCACTGTTCCAGATCGTCAAATGGGTGGGCCTGCTCAACTCCTACTGGGGAATGGTGCTGGTCTATCCGACGCTGACTGTGCCGTTCTGCACCTGGATCATGATCGGTTATTTCCAGTCGATCCCGAAGGAACTTGACGAAGCGGCCCTGATCGACGGCGCCGGGCACCTGCAGATGCTCACAAAAATCTTCATCCCAGTGGCGCTACCGGGCATCATCGCGGCGATGATTTTCGCCTTCACTGTGTCGTGGGCGGCCTTCGTCTATCCGATGGCGTTCCTGTACTCGTCCGACCAGCAGGTCCTCACCGTAGGCACGGTGACGAGCCTCATTCGCGGCGACGTCTATAAGTGGGGCATGCTGATGGCCGGTGCGCTTGTGGCGGCCGCGCCGCCGCTCGTGATCTACGCTTTTCTCATGGACTACTACATCGCCGGCCTGACCGCGGGCGCCACCAAAGGCTGAAGGAGATCTTCCAAAATGGCCGAAGTCGCGTTGCGTAACGTGGTCAAGCGTTTCGACGACGTCGAAGCCGTGCGCAGCATCAATCTCGACATTCCGGATAACGAATTCGTCGTGCTGGTCGGACCGTCAGGCTGCGGCAAGTCGACCACGCTGCGCATGATCGCGGGCCTCGAAGAGGTCACCGCGGGCGATATCTATATCGGCGGTGAGATCGTCAATGACCTGCCGCCCAAAGACCGCGACATCGCCATGGTGTTTCAGAACTACGCGCTCTACCCGCACATGTCGGTCTTCGAGAACATGTCGTTTGGGCTCAAGCTGCGCAAATTCCCGAAGGACGAGATCAAGCGGCGCGTCGATCACGCCGCCCGCATTCTCGATATTACCGAGCTATTGGACCGCAAGCCGAAGGCGCTGTCGGGCGGCCAGCGCCAGCGCGTAGCGATGGGCCGCGCCATCGTGCGCAATCCGAAGGTATTCCTGTTCGATGAGCCGCTATCGAATCTCGACGCCAAGCTGCGCGTGCAGATGCGCACCGAAATCAAGCGCGTGCATCAGTTGGTTAAGACCACGACGGTCTATGTCACGCACGACCAGGTCGAGGCGATGACACTGGCCGACCGTGTCGTGGTGATGAACGGCGGCGTCATCGAGCAGATCGCGACGCCGCAGGACCTTTACCATCATCCGAAGACGCATTTCGTCGCCGGCTTCATCGGCTCGCCGGCGATGAATTTCATGCGCTGCCGGCTGGAGCAGAATGGCGTGGGCTTGCGGGTGCGTATTTCCGATAACATCAGCCTGCCCGTGCCGGCATCGCTGTCCGGCCGCTTCCAACCGCTCAACGGCAAGGAGCTGATCTTCGGGCTGCGGCCCGAACATATCACCGAGCCGCGCCGCAGCGACCGCGATCCGCAAAGCGAATTCGCGACGATGCTGGACGTGGTCGAGCCGATGGGCATGGAGACGATGGTCTATTTCACCGTCGACGGCCAGGAAGTCTGCGGTCGCGTCGATCCCGGCAGCGCCAAAGGCCCCGGTGAAAGCATGCGGCTTTCCGCCGACATGGACCGCATGCACCTGATCGATCCGCAGAACGGGAGCGTCCTCTAGCTTCAATGAAAAAGTGAAAGCCCGCATCGATCCTCCTCGATGCGGGCTCACCAGACTTTAAGCCGGGGCTAGTCGCGTGCCCCGGCATGTTCGACAGTGTCCGCTATTCCTCGGCGTAAGCCTCCGACGAAATGTCCTTGCCGGTGTAGTCCGGCATCAGACCGGCAGACACCAGGCTGATCACCGCGCAGCCAGCGATATAGATGGCAATCGCATAGCCGGAGCCATATGCCGCAAATAACGCGGTCGCAATGATCGGCGCCGGGCCGCCGGCGATAATCGATGCCAGCTGATAACCGAGCGACGAACCGCTATAGCGAAGGTTTGGCCGGAATGACTCCGCAATGAGCGCCGCCTGCGGACCGTACTGCATGTCATGCGGGATGAGCGACAGCACGATGGCGAGGAACACTGCCGACGGAATGGCGGTATCCACCATCCCGAAATAGAGGAAGCCAAACAGCCCCATCGTGACGACGCCGATCAGATACATGTTCTTGCGGCCGATCCGGTCCGAGATGTGACCGGCCAGCGGGATGGTGATGAATGAAACGCACGCCGCCACCAGGACCGCCGAGAGTATGAAGTCACGCGACAGCTTCAGGGTGCCAACGCCGTACGCGAAGACGAACGCAGTAAACACATAGAACGGCGCCTGCTCGGACATCCGTAGCAACGCCGACAGGATGATTTCCTTTGGCTGCTTCCTGATGACTTCGAGGATTGGCGCCTTCTCGATCTTGTTGGTGTCGAGAAGTTTCTGGAACACCGGCGTCTCGAGGATGCCAAGACGTATCCACAATCCGATCGCCACCAGAATGATCGACAGCGCGAACGGTATGCGCCAGCCCCAGGTGATGAAATCGGCTCCCGCCCACCTGCTGAAGATCATCACGGCGAAAGTCGACAGCAAAAGACCGCAGGGAACGCCGAATTGCGGCCACGACGCCACAAGTCCGCGCTGGCGGTGGGTGCGAGACCACTCCATTGCCAACAGCACGGAGCCGCCCCATTCGCCGCCAACGCCGATGCCCTGGATTGCCCGCAGCACCGTCAGGAGCACAGCGCCCCAGATGCCGATCGATTCGTAGGTCGGCACGAAAGCGATGGCGAAGGTCGCCAGTCCCATGCACAACAGCGTCGCGATCAAGGTCGCCTTGCGCCCGATGCGATCGCCATAATGGCCGAAAATCGCCGCACCGACAGGTCGAGCCGCAAAGCCGATGAAATAGGTGCCAAACGCCGCAAGCGTGCCCGCAAGCACCGATTCGTGCGGGAAGTACAGCTTGCCGAAAACCAGGCCGGCCGCCGTGCCGTAAAGGAAAAAATCATACCACTCGATCGCCGTACCAACCGTCGACGCGATCACCGCCTTGCGCAATTGCGCGCTGTGCTCGGCTTCGGGCAGCGCCCCTATTGTCGTTGCCATTGTCATGGCATGCCTCCCCCGGTTTCCTCGTTGTTGCGGGGTGGGCTTTGCGCCCACCTCCTGCAGCGAAGATATACGCGGAGGTTGCCGGGTGGCTACAGACTTAAGCGTTAGTCACAACCCTCGTCGGTGCTTTTGGTGCAGTGCAGCGCATGCCGCCGACAGCGCATCGCGCCGAATTTTTAGATCGGCTCGTTCAACAGCTTCGATCTACTCGGTCGGCTTGTTCGACGCCAAGACAGTGACCGGCGCGGCACGATAATAGTCCGCGAACAGTTTCTTGAGATTGTCCACCTTGGGCAGGTCATTGAAGACGATATAGGGGTAGCTCGGATGCGTGACGGCAAAATCCTGATGATAGTCCTCCGCCGGGTAAAACCCCGATAACGGTTCGAGCTTGGTCACGATCGGCGCCGAGAACACATGTGCCTGCCCGAGCTGGGCGATATAGGCCGCCGCAACGCGCTTTTGGTCGTCATTGGCATAGAAGATCGTGGAACGATATTGGGTGCCCTCGTCCGGCCCCTGATAATTAAGCTCGGTCGGGTTGTGAGCCACGGAAAAGTAGATTTGCAGAATCTTTCCGTAGGAAATCTCGCGCGGATCGAACGTCACTGAAACCGATTTCGGCATGGCCGGTGGTACCGGTGCTGACCGTCTGGTAGTGCGCGGTATCCTTCTGGCCGCCGGCGTAGCCGGACACAGCCTGGGTGACACCCTTGGTATGCTCGTAGACCGCCTGCATACCCCAGAAGCAGCCGCCGGCGAGCACCACGGTCTGCATTCCGCCCGCAGCCGCCGGGGCCGCGTCCTGCGTTGGCGGCGGAATCACCACAGCCGGCTCCGCTGCCCTGGCAAGACCACTCACTAAGGCGACGAGCGGAACACCCAACAACGCTCCTACGATCAGGCCTTTCGTCATATTCATGCGTGCCATGTGTTTCTCCCACCTATTGCTGCCGCATCCCTTGCAGGGGGCGACCCTCACCCGGCTATTAAGTCAATGCCGGTGACACACGCCAATCACAATGCTCACCAAAACCGCGCGCAGCACGGTCACGAGATCGTGTACGAGCGGGCGGACTATTCGATCGTCTGGTAGCCGGGGATGATCTTTTCCGAGCCAAAGCCCCAGTAATTGCGCAACGTCTCGGGGCTCCAGACTTTCGGCCGCTGCGGCCGGTCCTGGTGCCAGGGCCGCGGGTCAAAATAGCCGAGCGTCTCGTCCTTCATCTGATCCATCTCGCAGAAGAATTCGACGCGCACCTTGTCGGCGTTGCGGTGATAGATCGCAACATTATGGCCGATGATGTGGCGGCCGGGGCCCCAGACCAGATGGATGTCGTGTCGCGCCAGAATTTCGGCCGCGCGCTGGATTTCCGCCCAGTCCTTGACCTCGAAGGCGATGTGATGGAGCTGCGGCTCGGCGTCATAGACAAAATTCACGGTATGATGGTCGGTCGTGCAGCGCAGGAAGGCAAAATGGTCGGCATGCCAATCCGACACGCGAAAGCCGAGCACATCGCAGTAAAATTTCACCGTGCTGTGCACGTCATCAACGCGATAGGCCACGTGACCGAGCTTGAGTGGCATCACGCCGGCTTGCCGGCCGTCATCCGCGGCGAAGGCATAGTCGGCAAACACCTCGATGATCGTGCCCTTGATGTCGCGGAATACGATGGCGTCGGCGATGCCCGGCGAAATCCCGCTCGCCGGCTCGCTTTTGACGCCGTGCGTTGCGAGCTGACGCGCAATCATACCCAGATCGGTTCCGGGAGCGACCTGAAAGGACAGCCGCGAGAGCGCATTCGCCGGACCGGCCTCGAGCGCGATCGCCTCAAGACCGAGCTTGCAGGCGAAAAAGGCGCGATCTTTGCTGCGATCAACAAGAGTGAGGCCGACGATGTCGGTGTAATACGCAATCTGACGCTCGATATCGGGCGTGGTGAGCGTAGCGTGCCCGAGACGTCTGATCTGAATCATGACGGTAGGCTCCCGTTTTCCCCGCCAGCGAGCGGGCCGTCAATCTAGCCCATCTGAGCCGCCATTGCGCGACGGCGCATGGAACCCGCCGCGCGCATCGGAATTTTGCCGAGGTTTTAGACGCGGCGCATTTCACGCGTGATCTGTGGTCATCGATCCGGATATTTCTCCCTGCGACGGAACATCGCGCAGCGGCGCTCCGAAACCACCGGTTAATGATTTGCATCAATGGTGTCGCACTCCGCTGGTGGCGTTTTTTCTCATCATGGCGAACGCACTGAAGAGGTCTGCGAGCGAAGAACCGGCGCAGGCGGCATGCCCGTCCGTCGCGCCGGCCGAGCAAGACACAGCGTGCACACCGCTCTGCTTTGTGATCGACAGCGATGAGAACATCCGGCATTTCCTTTCGCTCGTCCTGCATGGTTCCGGTATCGATACCGAGGAATTTGCCGACGGCCAGGGCCTGCGTCAGGCAATGTCGCTCCGCACCCCCGATCTGGTCTTCCTCGATATTCCCCTTGAGTCCGCCGAAGCGATCGCCTGTGTGATTGCGCTTCGCGGCGTCTCCTTTGGCGGGCGGGTGCAGCTTATGAGCAACCGCGGCTCGGCAGTGCTCGCACATGTCAAATCCATCGGCGAGCAACAACACCTGCAGATGCTGCCGACGTTGCGCAAGCCGTTCGAAACCGGTGTCATCCTGAAATTGCTAGAGGATCTCAAACTTGGCCAGGCGCCGGCCGTCGCCGGACGCATCGATCTCGAAGAGGCCTTGTCGAATGCGTGGGTCGAATTCTGGTTCCAGCCGAAGATCGACCTGCGCAAAAAGCAGCTGATCGGCGCCGAAGCCTTCGCCCGCGCCCGTCACGCTAGCCACGGTGTCCTGATGCCGAACGCGTTCATGCCAGGCGCCAAGGACTCGGCTGTCATCGCATTATCCGAACTCGCTCTGTCAAAATCGCTGGCCGCCGCCGCCGACTTCGCCAAGCTTGGCGTCAATCTGCGGATGGCGATCAACATGCCCGCCAAGGCTCTGGTCGCCCTGCCAATCTCCGATATCGTGCAGGCATATGTTCCGCAGTTTGAGAAATGGCCGGGCCTGATCATCGACGTGACGGAAGAGCAGATTGTCACCGACCTGACGCTCGCCAACGACTTCACGAAACGGCTGCAGCACCTCAATGTTCAGCTCGCGATCGACGATTTCGGGCGCGGTTATTCCTCGCTGGCGCGGCTCAAGGACCCTCCGTTTGCCGAACTCAAGCTTGACCGCGCTTTCGTGACCGACTGCAGTACCGACAAGGTCAACGCGCCGTTGTGCAAGGCAGCCATCGATCTCGCCCACAATTTTGGCAGCGTCGCGGTGGCCATTGGCATCGAAAAGGCATCCGATGCGCTGGCTCTGGTCGCCATGGGCTGCGACTACGGTCAGGGCTTTTTGCTCGGCCAGCCTATGCCAGAGGAACGCTTCGTCTCGCTCCTTCGCCAGCGCGCCAGCCCACAGGGGCGGCACGCGGCCACTCCCCTTGCGCCGGAATAACGCCAGGCCTGAGCGGTCTAGTGCGTCCAGGCGCCGCGCCGGCTCGGCGCGAAGTTGTCGGAATAGGAAATGCGCAGCCGTTTTGGCGGCGTGCTCTCGAACACTTCATAGGCGATGCCGTTACGCTCGCAATAGGCAATGGCCTCTTCCTTGGTGTCGAAGCAAGCCGCAACTGCTGTTTCATGTCGCCGGAACTCGTCCAGCCCATCAGCGGTTCGACCGCGCGCGGTTGTTCGGGCTCGTAATCCAGAACCCATTCCTTGGTCTTGGCGGTGCCGGACTGCATTGCGGTGCGGGCTGGTTTGTAGATCCGGGCGGTCATGATGGTCGCTTTTCACTGTTCTGGTTTGTCAGAACCGGCGATCAGAACACGGCCGGATCTTCAGAATCACCTTGAGCGGAATCAACGATTTAGCTGGTCGGGGCAGCAGGATTTGAACCTGCGACCTGCAGTACCCAAAACTGCCGCGCTACCAGGCTGCGCTATACCCCGCCGGTCGCGGCACTGGATACCTGTTTCGCCCGCGCCCAGCAAGCCGAGGCGCCTTCGTCCGCTCAGTGGCTACCGAAGATCGAGCCCGTCACACGGTCGCCCGGCGCGATGTGGAATTTGCGCGCGGTGCCGGCGATGACTTCCAGCACGCCGCGCACCGGACCGCCCGACGGAATAAGAGCATCCGACATCGGCTGGGCATTTTCGGCGATGTGCAGGATGCGTCCGTCGCCACGGATGAAGATCATATCGAGCGGGATATATGTATTGTGCATCCAGAACTGTACCGGCTGGTCGGTCTTGAAATCGAACAGCATGCCATGACCCTCCGGCAGCGACTTACGGAACATCAGGCCAAGGGCGCGTTCCGCATCGTTGGTCGCAAGCTCGACGCGAAAATGCATGCACGCCGGAACTGGTCACGATCTCGATCGTGTCCTGCGCCGGCCGCGCTCGGCGGCGTTCGAGGCAGCCGGAAGGGCGCAAGCGGCGACAGAGCAAGATCAGCCGCGAGGCCGATCAGCCCGCATGAACCGCGTTGATCGAAGCGCGGCGCGCGCCGCTAGTGCGAAGCTGGACCGAGCGGACCGCTCTCGGGGCGAACTTCGGCCGCCATCAAGCCCTTTGGGTCCGGGCCCAAAGCGTACCAGGACGAACTGGCCGGGCCGCAGCTCGGCCAGGCCGAAGCGGCGCAACGTTTCCATATGGACGAAAATGTCCGGCGTCCCCTCCCCCCGCGTCAGGAAGCCGAACCCGCGCAGCCGATTGAACCATTTGACCTGTGCCCGTTCGAGACCGCTTGTCGGCGCTACAGTAACATGGGTTCGCGGCGGCGGCATCTGCGCCGGATGGATCGCCGTCGATTCGTCCATCGACAAGAACCCGGAAGGCCTGCAGGCCCTTCGGCCCGGCCACAACCTCGCAGACGACCCGCGACCCCTCATAGGCGGTCTGATAGCCGTCGCGGCGCAAACAGGTGACGTGCAAAAGCACGTCCGCCATGCCGTTGTCGGGAATGATGAAGCCATAGCCCTTGGCGACGTCGAACCACTTGATGACGCCGGCCACCTCGATGACGTGCGATGACGCCTCGTCAGGGAGAGCGACGTCGGGTCCGAGCCCCGGCTTGAGTAGATTTTGGTTCGATTCCGTCCGACGCCATGACGCCGTGGCCGCCGCCGCTGTTGTGCTGGCGCCCCGCGGGCGCATCACGAATCTCTTGAATCGAAGATAACACCGGCAATCCGAGCGCGAAAGGGCAAAAATGCAACACTGGCGCCAAAAGCGTCATCGCCTGTGCACAAAGTGGATTTCATTCAATGCAGCGATGAGGGGTTCGAGAACGGTCCCGATATCGTGGTGCACGACCAGGTCGGCGATATCGTCGAACTCGGTCGGTTCGCGATTGAGATGATCAAGCGCGCGCCGTTGCGCTTGGCCATCAAAGGAAAGCCCGCAGCGGGCCAGACCACGAGCGAGGAGCCGATCGCCAGGAACAGATCGCAGGATTGGGCAAGATTCTGGGCGCGCCGCATCGCGGCGTCGGGCATCGCCTGACCGAACGAGATCGTTGCGGTTTTGACGAAGCCGCCGCAGGCCGGGCAATCGGGCGCGCAGCCATTCGCCGCGTCCATGCGACCGCGCACCCACGACAATTCGTAGCGATGACTGCAGTCGAGGCATAGCGCGAACGTCGTATTGCCGTGCAATTCGACAACGTCTTCCGCCACAATTCCCGAGGCTTGATGCAGATTGTCGATGTTTTGCGTAACCACGCCCGGCACCTTGCCGGCGCGATAGAGGCTCGCGATCGCGCGATGACCGCGGCCCGGCCGCGCGCCGCCGAATTGTTCGTCCATGGCAAAGCGGCGCCGCCAGGACTTGTTGCGCGCCTCCTGGCTGCCGAGGAACTCGTCGAACGGGATCGGCCGGTACTTGGTCCACAGCCCGCCCGGCGAGCGAAAGTCAGGAATGCCGGATTCGGTCGATATGCCGGCCCCGGTGAACGGGACGATGGTGCCGGCCGCGTGAACCATCTCCGCAGCCGCGCTATGGCACTATCGAGATCGGGCGCGATCATGCTGCTCGCTTCATACCCGCTCGGCGCCGTCCTACATTCAAGACTGATCCTTACCGGCCATTTCCGACCAGCGGAGGTTCCATCATGCGGTATCTGCACACAATGCTGCGCGTGCGCAATCTCGATGACGCGCTCGACTTCTATTGCAACAAGCTCGGCCTCAAGGAGGTGCGCCGCCGGGTCGACGAGAAGAACAAATACACACTGGTGTTCCTGGCGGCGCCCGCCGATCGGCGACCTCGTCGCCAAGGGACCGGCCAGCCGCCAGGCGCCGCTGGTCGAGCTGACCTATAACTGGGACAGCGAGGATTACGGCGAGGCGCGCTATTTCGGCCATCTCGCCTACGAGGTCGACGACATCTACGCGCTCTGCGAGAAGCTGATGAAGGCGGGCGTCACCATCAACCGGCCGCCGCGCGACGGCATGATGGCGTTCGTGCGCTCGCCCGACAAGCAGTCGATCGAACTGTTGCAGAAAGGCTACCCGCTGCCGCCGAAGGAACCCTGGATCTCGATGCCCAACACGGGAAAATGGTGAGATACGGACTTTGTGGTCCCTTGCTTGCCCGCTGCCGGCAAATCTCTCTATACCTCGCGCGCTTTACAAGCGCTCTGCGCTTATTGCGCGCCCTTCGTCTAGCGGTCTAGGACACCGCCCTTTCACGGCGGTAACACGGGTTCGAGTCCCGTAGGGCGCGCCAGGTATCGCTAGAAGCCCCGTCATCACCGAATAATCTGCAACATCAAACGCTTCACCCTGCCGCAGGTGGTATCACTCGGTGGGATGCTAAATGCGTCGAATGCGGAATGTCATCAAGGATCGGCACGGCACCTACTACGCCCGGAAGATGGTTCCCCTGGCCCTGCAAGAGGCCGTCGCTCGCGCCCTTGGAAACGACAAGGCACGGCAGGTGTGGCTGAAGCGCTCCCTCGGCACGAAGGGCCGGCGTCACCCAACCGATGTCCGGCAATGACGCGATTGAAGTGGCGGCGATCGGATGGGATTTGACCGCCAAGGGAACCACGCTCGCCCAGTCGGCAACAGACAAGACACTGGTCTGATCCGCCGCTCTCAGCACGCCGCGGGACTCGTCGTGTTGGCCAAGCCAAAAATGCTGTCATTCGGTGGCAGGCCGTTCGTGTCCATTCCGGGCTGGGTCGAGGGATTTTGCGCGTCCGCAATCGCCATATAGGCAGCCACGAAAAGCATGGCGCAGGCGGCGACGAGAAAAGTCGTCAGCGTTGTTTGTTCGACGTGCCGCCTTCGCATGGCCCTGCTCTCGCCGCAAGTAGCAATCACATCGCGCTGGTCCTCGCATCCTGGAACCGCGCGTCCTTAGAACGCGATTCAATTGATTTGGTTCCCTGCCCTGACGCACTGCAGCATTGATCGAATTGTTGCGCCGCAACCTGAAATATTTCCGGCATCGTCCATCGCCCCGACCAACATCCGTCACGCCGGCGCCATAGAGTGCGCCTAGCGTCGCATCTTGTCGGAGGGGTGGTTCAGGGAGGAAGAATCATGGCTCTTCAAAGCTGAGGCGGCAGCGCGGGCGCGCTTGACGACGTACAGCAAGAACAATTGCCCACAATGCAACGAATGGCTGCTTGCACCCGACTGGTCCGAATATCTCAATGATCGCTGCGTGCGGCACACCTGGTCGTGCGAGGCTTGCGGCTACCAATTCGAGACCGCAGTGTTCTTCGCCGAAGCGGCCTGATCAGACCGCCCGTCGCGGCGGATAAATGTGCCGCCCTCCATGAAAGTCCGTAACCACGGAACTATCCGCGCTCAGATAATTTGGGCCGATCGGCGACTTGCCGTAGCCGCCGGGTATATCCAGAACATAAGCCGGCTGGCATAGCCCCGAATAACGGCCGTGAAGGGTCCGCATCAATGCCTGACCCTCGGCGATCGAAGTCCGCAGATGAGCGGTGCCCGGCGCGAGATCGCCGTGGTGCAGGTAGTACGGTTTGATGCGGGATTCGACCAGCGCCCGCATCAGCGCGCCCAGCGTCTCGATATCGTCATTTACCCCACGCAACAGCACCGATTGGCTCAATACAGGAATACCGGCGTCGATGAAGCGGGCACAGGCTGCCCGCGCCGCGGCTGTCAGTTCGCGCGCGTGATTGATATGCACCACGACGAACACGGCCTTGTCGCTTCGTAGCGCGCGCACCAGTGCCGGCGAGATCCGTTTCGGCGCCGCGATTGGCAGGCGGGTGTGCAAGCGGATCACCTTGACGTGATCGATGGCCGCAAGCTTGATCGCCACATCCCTGAGACGCCGCGGCGACAGCAATAACGGATCGCCGCCGGTCATGATCACTTCCCAGATTTTGGGAGTTCGCTCGATATAGCCGAGCGCGGCAGCCAGCGCCGCGCGCGACAGCGCCCCCCGCCCCGGTCCGACCATTTCGCGCCGGAAGCAGAAACGGCAATAGACCGCGCAGGCATTGACGAGCTTGAGCAGGACCCGGTCGGGATAGCGGTGAACGAGACCCTCCACCGGGCTGTGCGCCTCGTCGCCTATCGGGTCGGCCAGTTCCTCCGGCTGCGATTGCAGCTCGCGCATGTCGGGAACGAACTGCCGTGCAATCGGATCATCCGGATCGGATCGGTCGATCAGATCAGCCATGGCGGGCGTGATGGCGACCGCATAACGCGCCGCGACCTTTCCCAGCGCAGCAAGCCGATCGCGGCTTGCCAATTTTGCCGCCACAAGCTCGGCGGGCGTTCGCAACGGTTTGGTGGCTGTCGTCATCGCCGGCCTCGCTTGATGGGATCGGCTCCCTTATGCTTGAAGGGATATCGATCAAGCAAGCCGTCTCAGCACAGTCACGCCAGTGAGAAAAGCAGAATGAAAAACTACATGGATGGGGGCGAAGCGATCCTCGAAGCGTTCCGTAAATTAAAGATCGACTACATCATGTCGTCGCCGGGATCTGAATGGTCGCCGGTCTGGGAAGCTCTGGTGCGGCAAAAACTCGGCAATCGCCAGGGACCCGCTTACATCGATGCCTGGCACGAGACGCTCGCCGTCAATATGGCGACGGGTTACACGCTGATCACCGGCCGGCCGCAGGCTGTGCTGGTCCATGCCGGCGTCGGGCTCCTCCAGGGCAGCATGGGCGTGCACGGCGCATTGCAGTCCGAAGTGCCGATGCTCGTGATGTCCGGCAAATCGCAGACGCTGGGTGAGAACCCCGAACTCGATATCGAGCCGCAATGGTATGGCGGGCTCTCGGTGGGCGGCATCGAGCGCTTCGTCGAGAACATCACCAAATGGTCGCGGCAGGTCACGAGCCCCTACACGCTCTATGAGACCGTGATCCGCGCCGGCGAGATGGCGCAGCGCACGCCGATGGGTCCGATCTATCTCAATGTTGCGCTCGAGCACATGCTGCACGACTGGTCGCCGCCGGCCAGCGACCGCGAAGTTCCGTTGGCGCCGCGCGTGGTCGCGCATGCGAGCGAAGTGGAGAAAGTCGCCGGCCTCTTGCTCAATGCGAAAAATCCCGTGGTCGTCGCCGAGCAGTCCGGGCGGTCGATCCTGCTGCTTTCGCGGCGCTCGTCGAACTGGCGGATGTACTTGCGCTGCCGGTGACCTGGGGCCGCGCCGCAAATTTTGCCAATTTTCCGACCGACCATCCGCTTTATCTCGGCGTCGCCAGCTACGAGCATCTCGAAGATTCCGATCTCATTCTCCTCGTCGGCGGCCGGGCGCCTTGGTATCCGCCACATACCCGGCCGGGCCAAGGCAAGATTGTCGCCATCAACGACAATCAGTTCAAAGGCCACATGATCTATCAGAACCTGCACGCCGACGCTTATCTCGAAGGCGACATCGCTGCTTCATTGCAGGCGCTGACGCAGGCCGCGCGCGTGGCAAAACTCGATGTTGGCGTCATTGCCAAGCGCCGGGAGAAGTGGACGCGCGCGCACGATGCATTCGTCACCGGGCTCAAAAGCCAAAAGGCCAAGGCGCGTGGCAACACCAAAGCCATCGATCCGCTTACCCTGATCGATACGCTTGCCGACGCCATGCCGCCCGATACGATCTATGTGGATGAGACGATCACCCACGGACCATTGCTGCGCCAGCATCTGCCCTTTACGACCCCGCAAAGTTTTTTCCGTGGTTTTGGCGGTCTCGGCCAGGGCATTGGAACGGCGCTCGGCGTCAAGCTTGCGGCGCGCGAGCGGCCCGTCGCCTTGCTGGTGGGCGACGGCGGCTTTCTCTACAATCCGGTGGTCCAGGCACTCGGCGCTTCAAAGCAGCACGGCCTGCCGATCCTCATCGTGATTTTCAACAACAAGAGCCTATCTGGCGATGCAGAAGGGCCACGTGCATCATTATCCGGATGGCGTCGCCGAGAGCGCGAAAATGCATCTTGGCTCGCGACTCGGCGGGTCCCGACTACGAAGACGTTGGGTTCGCATTTCGGTTTCCACGGCGAGCGCGTCGAACAGCCGGAAAAGCTCAAAGCGGCGTTGCAAACAGCCATGAAGAAAGTGCAAGGCGGCACCACCGCCATTCTCAACGTCGTGCTCAGCAGTGAGCTGTCATCTGCCCCGCGGCGCTGCTCCGCGCGGGCGGTCGCTATGGATCGGCGTCCACAAGACCTGATCGATGCGCGGGGCTCCGGTCGCCAGCATGACCAGGCGGTCAAGTCCGAGCGCAATGCCGGACGCCTGCGGCATCTGCGCAAGAGCGGCGATAAAATCTTCGTCGATCGGATAGCGACTCGCCGTAGATGCGCTCCTTCTCCGCCATTTCGCGTCTCGAGCCGGCGGCGTTGCTCGGCGGCGTCGTTGAGTTCGCCAAAGCCGTTGGCGAGCTCGACGCCGCAGACATAAAGCTCGAAGCGCTCGGCGACGCGCGGATCGCTGCGCCGGCCGTGCCAGCGCCGACAGCGCGGCCGGATATTCGTCGAGGATAGTGGCGCGGCCGATGCCGAGATTGCCTCGATGCGCTCGACCAGGACCCGGCTGAAAATATCGCCCCAGGTGTCGTCGTCGCGATGCGGATGCCTGCTGCTTGCGCCGCGCCGGCCAATCGCTCGCGGTCGGGTTTGCCGTCCGGCAGCGTTGCCAACAGATCGATGCCGGCAACCGCGCAAATGCCTCGGCAACGCTGAGCCGCTCGGGCTCGGCGAAGGCATCGGCCGAGCGGCCGCGAAAGGTCAGCTGGCGCGTTCCGGCCGCCCGCGCCGCCGCTCTCAGGACGGCGGCGCAATCGGCCATCAGCGTCCGGTAAGGCTCGCCGGCGCGATACCATTCGATCAGCGTGAATTCGGGATGGTGCAGCGCGCCGCGCTCGCGGTTGCGAAACACTTTGGCGAATTCGACGATGCGCCGTTCGCCTGCCGCCAGAAGCTTTTTGCAGGCGAATTCCGGCGAGGTGCGCAGATAGAGCGGTGACGCCGTGCCGTCGGGCGCCGTAAGCGTCGTCGCGAAAGCATGCAGATGAAGTTCATTGCCTGGGGATACTGCAGCGCCGCGGTATCGACCTCGACGAAGTCGTGAGCGGTAAACCAGGCCCGCAGCGCCGCCACGATCCGGCCCCGCGCCAGCAGGACGGTCGGCGGTCGGCGTGCACGTGGGGGGCCCAAAAGGGCGAGGAACCGGGCGGAGCGTCCGCCATGTCCTTGTCTGTCAGCCTGTTGACGAAATAACTAGCGATCGGGCACAAGATCGCTATGTTGCGCCCCAATCGAGGCCAAAACACCCAAGGATTTGATCCCGTGAAAGTCATCGCCAGCTCGTTGCGAAAAGGCAATATCGTCGAAATCGACGGCAAACTCGGGGTCATTATGGCCGTCGAGAACATCCATCCCGGCAAAGGCACGCCGGTCACCCAGATGGACGTCCGCCGGATCGCTGACGGCGTGAAGGTTGCCCTGCGCTACAAGACCACCGACCAGGTCGAGCGCGCCTTCGTCGAGGACCGCAAGCACCAGTACATGTATCAGGACGGCGACGGCTTCCATTTCATGAACATGGAAAGCTACGATCAGGTCGCACTTCAGTCCGATATTATCGGTGATCAGGCGGCCTATTTGGAGCCTGAGATGGAAGTGACCATCAGCATGCACGACGCTGTTCCGGTCGCGATCGAGCTGCCGCCCAAGGCAACGCTTGAAGTGGTGGAAACCGAGCCGACTATTAAAAGCCAGACCGCCGCCTCGTCCTACAAGCCGGCGATGCTATCCAACGGCGTGCGGACCATGGTGCCGTCATTCGTGACCACTGGCACCAAAATCGTGGTGATGACCGCCGATGGCAGCTACGTCGAACGGGCGAAGTAAAAACATTCGGCCGCGCCCGCCGCAATTCTGAATATCTGTTCATTGTTGATGATAAATCGCGCGGCGTTCGCGCACGCATCCGCTTGGCAGCATAGCCTTTGCTGGCGATACTAGCGCGGAGTTTCCTATTCGGGATTTGACCCGTGCGCCCTCACACGCTCCATCGCGGTTTCCTTGCGGCGGGATTTTCGGCCGCCGTACTGCTCGGCTTTGCGCACGCGGTGTCCGCCACCGAATGCAAACCGCACCATTTCCGCGCGCCATTTTTCATCAAGAGCATGGGCGCCTGCGCATTCGACCCCGAAACACTCAGCTATGCCGGCACGCCGGTGCAGCAGGCGATGTGCCTGATGCGCGGCATGGACGCGACCAGAAATCTCGGGCCGCCGCTCGACAGCCTGCCTCCGGGACTAGCCCGCCGCATTGGCAAGACCACCGGCCTGCCGGCGCGCGAAACTCTCAGCGACTACCTTTCGAAGCAGAACCTCGAAACCGATTTCGCCGCCTACCTGTGGGAGCCGGTATCGCGCGCGCACGACAACGATCCCGACGCCCCGCTGGCGCGCTATTTTGTGATCCACGATACGAGTGGACCGAACTACGGCCACCGCGCATTTCCTGACAATATCGATACCGATGCGAAATTTGAAAACCTCGCCGATTATACCTGTTCGGACGGCTGGGGGCGCGCGCACGTCTTCGTCAATCGGACCGGTGAGATGCTCCTTGCCCACGATTATTCGATCGCCTGGCGCGAGACCAAGTTCGAGCAGGCGGCCGAGTTCGGCGGCGCGCTACAGGGCCTTTTCCTGCATAACGAATTGGTCCAGCCGCGGCGTAACGCGCGCGGACACGGCGGCCGTAACGATGCACAAACTCCGGATCCCGCGTTCACTGCCGCACAATACGACCGCGTGGCGTTGCTCTACACGATCGCCAGCGTACGCCGGGGACAATGGCTGATACCGGCGTTCCACGCCGCCATCGACGCGGAAATTCCCGACGGCCACGACGATCCCTTGAATTTCGATATCGACAGCTTTGCCAGCAGCCTCGACCAGCTGATTGCAAAACTTGAACAGCCCGGAGTGATCGAGGCGGCCCATCAGTGACGGCCATCGCGACAAGGCGCGCATCGCTGCAGGCATTGGCCGGCGCGCTGGTGGCTGCATTGGCGCCTGCAAGCGCGCGGGCCGAACGCGTCCCATTCGATCAATGGGTCGCTGCCTTTCACGCAAAGGCAGTCGCGCACGGCATTACCGAGGAGACTTATGCACGCGTCATGGATGGCCTCGAGCCCGACACGACCGGGCTCGAGGCGATCCGCAACCAGCCCGAATTCAGCGTCAAGCTCTGGCAATATCTCAACCGCGTCACGTCCGACTGGAAGATTGCCGCCGGCAAAGAAAAAGCCAAGGAATGTGCGGGGCTCCTTGCCCGCATCGAACGGGATTTTGGCATCAAGCCCGCATTCATGCTCGGCGTGTGGGGCATCGAGTTCGGCCTTCAGCGATCCGGTGGTTGAGAAGAACTACATGCGGCCGGTCATCCCGTCGCTGGCGGCGCTGGCCTGGGCCGAGCCGCGCCGGCGTCGCTATTGGGAACAAGAGCTCATCAACGCGTTGACCATCGTCCAGCGCGGCTGGGGCTCACCACAGGAAATGGTCGGCTCCTGGGCCGGCGCCATGGGTCATACCCAATGGATGCCGGAAGTCTGGCTCCATATCGGCATCGATTATAACCACGACGGAAAAGTCTCACCCTACGGTCCGCCGGACGACGCACTCGGATCGACCGCGCGGTTTTTCGTCGAGCGCGGCAAATATCGGCGCGGCGAAGATTGGGGTTATGAGGTGCGGATGCCGGAAAAGCTCGGCGGCAGCCGCCCGCGCAGCTACGCCGCCTGGCAGGCCCGCGGCGTGAGCCGCGCCGACGGCAAGCCGTTTCCGCAACCGAACGCGACGGCGCGGCCCTTGACGCCGGTGCCGGGGGGCCCGGCGTTCCTCGTCGGCCCGAATTTCTTTGCGGCGAAGAGCTACAATCCGTCGATGAGCTATGCGCTCGGACTTTGCTATCTCGGTGACCTCTGCGTCGGCGGCGCGCCTTTCGTGCAAAAGTTTCCCGGCAGCGAGCCTGCCCCGACGCTTGACGAAATCCAGGAAATCCAGCGCCGCCTCACCGCGCTCGGCTTCGATACCGGCGGCGCCGATGGCCGTATCGGCATGGGCACCACCCTTGCCGTGCAGAACTACCAGCGCAAAGCCGGCATCAATCCGGCTGACGGCTATGCCGGCGTGGGACTTCTCGCCCGGTTGCGCCACGGTTCATGATCCGGTTGGATGGGGGCCGACCAGCCCCTCCCCAGCCAAACATGAGGAAATGCCCGCCATGACGCCGTCCCAATCCGCGACCGCACGCGCCACACGCAGCCGATCCGGCCGTCGCCGGGGTCGAACGCCCGACGCCTGCCGGCGCCAATGCGCCGGGCTTCGGCTCGGACGTGATCGCCGACGCGCTGCGCTCGCTCGACATTCCCTATATCGCGCTCACGCCCGGCGCGAGCTATCGCGGGCTGCACGACTGCATCGTCAATTATCTCGGCAATACCAAGCCGCAGATGCTGCTCTGCCTGCACGAGGAAGCCGCCGTCGCCATCGCCCACGGCTATGCCAAGGTGACCGGCAAGGCGATGGTCACCGCCGTGCACTCCAATGTCGGCCTGATGCACGCGACGATGGCGATGTTCAACGCCTGGTGCGACCGCATGCCGGTCGTCGTGCTCGGCGCCACCGGCCCGGTCGACGCCGCCAAGCGCCGGCCGTGGATCGACTGGATCCATACCGCGCGCGATCAGGGCGCGCTGGTTCGCGAATACACCAAATGGGACGACCAGCCGGCCTCGCCCGCCGCCGCGCGCGAAGCCATCCTGCGCGGCACCTGGATCGCCAATACCGCGCCGCAGGGCCCGGTCTACATCAATTTCGACGCCGAGCTGCAGGAAGCGAAAGTCTCCGAGCAATTGCCGCCGATCGACGTCGCGCGCTACATGCCGGCCGATCGCGACCGCGGCGCCGGCCGAACATCGTGCGCCAGGCGGCGGCGATGCTCAAGGGCGCCAAGCAGGTCCTGATCCTCGCCGGCCGCGCCTCGCGCGATGAGGAGGCCTGGAACGCCCGCGTCGCGCTCGCCGAAGCGCTCAATGCGCGCGTCGTCACCGATCTGAAGATCGGCGCCAGCTTCCCGACCGATCATCCGCTCTATGTCGGCTCGCCGCGCGCGATCAATCCCGAAAGCGTCGAAGGATTGAAGAACGTCGACGTCATCCTCAGCCTCGATTGGGTCGATCTCGCCGGCGCGCTGCGTTACTTCGGCCCGACGCCGTCGGCCAAGGTGATTCAGGTTTCGCTCGACCACCGCATCCACAACGGCTGGAGCATGGATCATCAGGCGCTGCCGCCGGTCGATCTCATGCTGTCCGCCGATCCCGATCTCGTCGTGCCGGAACTGGTCAAGGAAATCGGCAAGAGCGCCAAGCCCCATGCCATGCCGAGCCCGCGCAAGATCTCGGACAAGGAGCCGACCGGCTTCACCAACGAACATATCGCGCGCAGCCTTGCGCAAAGTGCTTGGGCGACCGGCCGGTGACCTATACCCATCTGCCGCTGTCGTGGGACGATAGCTGGGTCACGTTCCGCCATCCGCTCGACTATGTCGGCTCCGACGGCGGCGGCGGCGTCGGCGGCGGCCCCGGCATTTCGGTCGGCGCGGCGCTGGCGCTCAAGGGCTCCGGGCGGCTGCCGATCGCGATCTGCGGCGACGGCGATTTTCTGATGGGCGTCACCGCGGTGTGGACCGCGGTGCATTACAAAATCCCGCTCCTCTTCGTGCTCGCCAACAATCGCTCGTTCTATAACGACGAGCTGCACCAGGAGCGGATGGCGCGCGCGCGCAATCGCCCGGTCGAGAACAAATGGATCGGCCAGCGCATGTCCGATCCCGAAGTCGATCTCGCCGCCATGGGCCGCGCCCAAGGCGCGGTCGGCTTCGGCCCGGTGACCAAGCCCGGCGATCTCGCCGGCATCCTGGAAAAGGCCATCGCCGCGGTCGATGCCGGTCAGGTCGCCGTCGTCGATGTCCGCGTCGAGCCCGGCTATACCGCGGTCATGACCGCGGCGATGACGCGCGCCGGAAGCTAAAGTCGACGTTGTTGCAGGGAGGACATCATGAACGAGGCAGTCCCGCTCAAGACGCTTAAAGTGCAGAAGCTGCATCTGCCCGAGCATCGCGACGCCTTCTATGGCGGCAAATGGCACAAGGCGAAATCCGGCCGCGCCGCCGACGCCATCAATCCCGGCACCGGTGAATCGCTCGGCCCGGTGGCAGATTGCGGCGCAGGCCGATATCGACGCCGCGGTGAAATCGGCCAAGGCGGCGTTCCCGGCGTGGCGCGACACGCCACCGCTCGAACGCGCGCGGCTGTTGAAGCGCATCGCCAATGTGCTGCGCGAACACGCCGAGGAACTGGCGATGATCGACGCCGCCGATTGCGGCAATCCCTATACCGAGATGGTGCGCGATGCGACTATCGCCGCGGCGCAGATCGAATTCTACGCCGGCCTGGTCACCGAGATGAAAGGCTCCTCGATCCCGATGGGGCCGGACGTGGTGAATTTCTCGGTGCGCGAGCCGCGCGGCGTGGTCGGCCGCATCATCCCCTTCAATCATCCCTTCATGTTCTGCGCCGGCAAATCCGGCGCGCCGCTCGCGGCCGGCAATACGGTGGTGATGAAGCCGCCGGAACAGGCGCCGCTGTCGTCGCTGCGGCTTGCCGAACTGATCGGCGATATTTTGCCGCCCGGCGTATTCAACCTCGTGCCCGGCGGCCGGGAAGCCGGTTCGGCGCTCGCCTCGCATCCCGACGTCGCCATGATCGCACTCATCGGCTCGGTGCCGACCGGCCGGGCCGTCATGAAGGCGGCCTCCGACACGCTCAAAGCGGTCATGCTGGAACTCGGCGGCAAGAACGCGCTGATCGCTTATCCGGATGCCGATGCGGATGAAGTCGCTGATGGCGTCATCGGCGGCATGAATTTCACCTGGTGCGGGCAATCCTGCGGCTCGACCAGCCGTGCCTTCATCCACGAGAAGATTTACGAAACCGTGCTGGCCAAGGTGAAAGCCAAGGTCGCCCATTACAAACCCGGCGTCGCCACCGATCCGGCGACCACCATGGGCTCGATCATCTCCAAGACGCAGTACGAACGCATCTTGGGCTTTATCGACAGCGCCAAGCAGGAAGGCGCGCGGCTCCTCACCGGCGGCGGCCGGCCCGCCGACCCGGCGCTCGCCAAGGGCTTCTTCATCGAGCCGACGGTATTTGCCGACGTGCAGCCGACTATGCGCATCGCGCGCGAGGAAATTTTCGGCCCGGTGCTCGCGGTATTCAAATGGGGCGACGAGCAGAAAATGCTCGAACAGGTCAATGCCGTCGAATACGGGCTGACCGCCTCGATCTGGACCAATGATCTTTCGACCGCGCACCGCACCGCCGCCGCCGTGCAATCAGGTTTCGTCTGGATCAACGAAGTGAGCAAACATTTTCTCGGCGCGCCGTTCGGCGGCTTCAAGCAGTCCGGCATCGGCCGCGAGGAATGTTTTGAGGAATTGATCGCCTATACGCAGGAAAAGAACATTCACGTTCGGCTCCGGCCGGCGAAGGGATAAGGGACCCGGTCCTCCTGAAGGTGCGCGCTAAAGGCACGCCTCGAAGAATGCGCGGCCTCGGCTATTTTGGCGCACACACCTTGTGATCGTAGCGAAATGTTTTGCCACCGCGTCGTGCCGGCCTGTAAAATAGGTCGGCACGGGACTTTCTAAGAGTTCCAGTGGGGGTGACCGTGAAACGGCGCGACTTCATTACATTGATCGGCGGCGTCGCGGCAGCGCCCATAATGCCGGTGCGCAGCGCGCGCGCCCAACAACCGGCCATGCCGGTGATCGGATTTCTCGGTCAAACATCGGCCGGAAGAGTTTGCATTGCCGGCCGGTGGGTTCCAACAGGGCCTCAGCGAGAGCGGCTATGTCCAAGACCGCAATGGCGATCGAATATCGCTAGGCGCACGGGCAGTATGATCGATTACCGGCGCTCGCATCCGATCTGGTGCAACAGCCCGTGATCGTCCTTGCCGCGCTTGGCACGCCGGCCTCGGCCGACGCCGCCAAGGCTGCAACCACGACGATACCGATCGTATTCGTCTCCGGCAGCGATCCAATCCTCGCCGGGCTTGTCGACAGCCTCAACCGGCCGGGCGGCAATGTCACCGGCGTATACATGCTACCGTCGCGCTCGAACCCAAGCGAATCGAGCTTATTCACGAACTCGTACCGAGTGCCGCCGTGATCTGCGTGACCGTCGACCCGAATTCGCCGGCTACGCCGCTGCAGCTCAAAGAATTAACGGCGGCAGCGCGTACCCTCGAGCAGCAAATCAAAATATTCAATGCCGGCAGCGAAAGCGAAATCGATGCGGCGTTCGCGGCAATAGCCGAGCAACGCATCGGGGCAATCGTCGTCACTTCCGCGCCTCCTATCTTCCGCTGCGTCAGAAATTCGTAGCCCTCGCGGCCACATACGCCCTGCCTGCGGTCTATTACTTGCGTCAGTTTGCGAGGCCGGCGGCCTCACCAGTTACGGCACCAGTATCACCGACATCTATCGTCAGGCCGGCCTTTACGCCGCCCGAATTCTCAAGGGCGAAGAGCCGGGCGATCTGCCGGTACAGCAGTCGGTCAAGGTCGAACTGGCCATCAACCTGAAGACTGCCAAGACGCTCGGCCTGACAGTACCCCTTCCGTTACACGGGCGCGCCGACGAGGTGATTGAATGAGGCGGCGGGGGCGGTCCATATCATCCCCCGCGGAGCGATGTTCTACAGCTTGAACGTCTCATACGTCGCCGGATGGAACAGTTCGTCGACGGCGACGCGGCGCGGCGACAGGCCCTCGGCGTGATGCTGGGCGAGGAAATAATCGAGCACTTTGCGGTTTTTTCCGACGCCGTAGGACCAGAAATCGTGACCCATCAGATCGCGCGCTTCTTTCAATCGCTCCTCGACGAAGGGCAGCGTCACCTTGGTCGCCGAAGTGTCCGATAATTTCCTCAAACCCACTTCCTTGGACTGCTCGAACGCCTTGAGCACAGCGCCCGGCAGCCACGGATGCTTCTCGGCGAGCTCGCGGCGGATGCCGACCACGTGCATGATCGGGAAAAATCCGGTGCGCTTGAAATAGTCTTTCGCCACCGCGACCGGATCGGGAAACAGCCAGCCGACATGCGGGTGGCCCTTCTCGACCAATGTCGGCGGCCGCGGCGCGATAAAGCCGTCGATCTCGCCTGCTTCGAGGAGGCCTGAAATCGTCGCGCCGTCGGGCGCATTATCGAGCCGCACGCCCGGCGGCAATTTCACCGTAATCTTTTCCGGCCGGCCCGCCTCCTCGATGCCGCCGCGGATCCAATGAATGTCCGAGCGCTTGACGCCGTAATCGTCCTCGAGGAAAGCGCGCGCCCAGACATTGGCCGTGAGCTGATATTCCGGCACGCCGACTTTGCGGCCTTTGAGGTCTTCCGGCCTTTTCACCCGGTCGGTGCGGACATAGACCGCGGTGTGGCGGAAGGCGCGCGAGACAAAGGCCGGCACCGCGATATAGGGGCAATCGTTCAGCGCCGTCTTGACCGTGTAGCTCGACAGCGACAGTTCGCAGATGTCGAATTCCGCTGCGCGGAAAGCGCGAAAGAAAATCTCCTCCGGCACGAGCGTCATATAGACCGGATCGACGCCGTCGATCTGCACGCTGCCGTCGATCAGCGCACGGGTGCGGTCGTAGTCGCCGACCGCGACGGATAGATTGAGCTTGGCCATTTCGCTTCCCTGGGACCTTTTCCTGTTATTCGTAGCGACAGATAGCCGCCTGCGTAGGGCCGTGCCAAGATGCTATCTCACCAGCCACCGTTTCGACCGCAGATTTTGCCGGGATTATGATGAAGTGGGACCGTATCGTCTTGACGGCCGTGACGATGCTGTTGCCGGGCGCATCGTCCGGCAGCAGCCATGCGCAGGTTGCACCCGCGCACGTCTATAGCGACGCCGGCAATATCTATATCGCCCGCGGCGGCGCCAAGACCAAGCTGACGCAATCGGAAATGGACGTCGATCCGGTGCTCGCCCCAAACGGCGATTACGTGGTCTATACCCGCCAGGGGCGCGGCCGCACCGTCCACGGCTACGACACCAGCCAAATCTGTTCGATCGAGCCGCGGCCCGACGAGTTGCGCCAGATCAATGCCGACGGCTCTGGCGACAGGCTTCTGCTCAAGGGCCGCAAGGGCAGCCCGGAATCGCCAGCTCTGCGATTTCCACAACAAGCAGTTCAGCTCCGACGGCCGGCGGCTCTATTTCCTCACCCCGGGCTGGGCGACATCGGGCGCGCTGCCACGTTCTCGATATGCGCAGCGGCGACGAACGCTTCGTCACTCCCGGCCAACGATCTTCTGGTGCTGAGTTTCTGCCCGAACAAATACAAGGACGATCTCGTCGTGCTGGCGCACCGCTATTTCCTGCTCGGCGGCAGCTACGACTGGTACTGGCTCTACGATCCGACGGGCAAGAAGGAACTCGGCCCGCTTGGCGGAGTTCGACACCCCCGACGACATGGTCCGGCAGGCGCACGGCGTGTGGTGCGCGAGCAAACCGTGAAGACACCAGAACGATAGTTCACAATGACTTCCGTGCGGGTGGCGTCCTATAAGTGTGCCGATAGAATGAGCAAAGCCGCGCAGGGTTTCCATGCTGATCATAGCTAGCGAACAGGAAGACGACGGTCGCTGGATTGCGGAAGTTACCGCGCTTCTTGGTGTCTTGGCTTACGGAACGACCAAAGCCGAAGCGAACGCCAAAGTCCAAGCATTGGCGCTGCGGGTTATTGCCGATCGCCTCGAGAACGGCGAACAATTGCCTCGCGAAATCGCCAGTTTCTTCGAGGCCGCATGACATAATGGCCGTCGGCCAGAGCGCAGCGTGTCCTTGCTGCGCTGTTGCGCCTCGGCTGGACTATCAAGCGACAAACCGGGTCGCACCGTGTCTTACAACGCACCGGTTCGCCCGACTACATCTTCGCTTTCCATGATCGTGACGAAATTAGGCCGCGCATGCTGGCTCGAATCGCGAAGCAAACCGGCCTTAGTCCCGGCGATCTTTGAACCTTCCGCAACCCGGCCGCGCGTCTCAGCGCCCGGCCACAGGCTCCGCCGGCGCGATATCGGTGAGCTTGAATTGGACGCGCTCCTCCCCCTGCCAGCGGTCGAGTGCGAATGTGCCGGCCGCATGCACGCGTTGGCCACGGCTGTTCCGCAAAGCCACGCCCAGCTTCTGCCCGGCAGCGCGAAACGCGATGGCGTTAACGCTAGCGCCGTCGGCGGACTTCAGCCGTACGCGCATATGCGCCTGGCCGACCTCCTCCGCATAGGTCACCGTGTGCGCCGGCAGTGCGATGACCGGCTCGGGGTTGCCGGATCCAAATGGTCCGGCGCGCTCGATCATGCCAACAAGTCCGGCATCGGCAGACGCCGCAGTGACCGCGCCATCGATCATCAGACCCGCGTTGCGCCGCGCCGTTTCGACGTCGGCGCCGAGCGAGGCTTCGAGAAAGCCCCGTAGTTCGGCGAGACTACCCTTACGCAGGGTCACGCCGGCCGCCATCGCGTGACCGCCTCCTTTGAGCAAAAGGCCCTCAACCACCGCCCGCCGCACCGCGCGGCCGATGTCGACGCCGGGGATGGAACGCCCCGAGCCGGTGCCGATGCCGCCGGGTTCGAGCGCGATCGCAAAAGCGGGACGGCCGAATTTCTCCTTCAGCCGTGCGGCGACCAGGCCGACGACGCCGGGGTGCCAGCCTTCAGCCGCGGTGACAACGACTGCGCCCTTTTCCTCGATGCCGAGCGCCGCAGACGCCTCGGCCTCGGCCTGCGCCAATGTCGCCTGTTCGATGACCTGGCGCTCTTGATTGAGCCGGTCGAGCTCGGCTGCGATTTTCGCGGCTTCGATCGGATCGTTTTCGAGCAGGAGCTTTACGCCGAGATCGGCGCGGCCAATGCGGCCGCCGGCATTAATGCGCGGTCCGAGCAGAAAACCGAGATGCCATGCCTCCGGCGGTGCAGAAAGCCGGGCCACGTCCATCAAGCTGACATGGCCCGGCCGCTCGCGCCGGCGCAGCGCGATCAGCCCCTTGGCGACGAAGGCCCGGTTAAGCCCGACGAGTGGCACCACATCGGCGACGGTGCCGAGCGCAACGTCGTCGAGGAGCAATAGCTGATCCGGCTCCGGCCGATCGGTCGTCCAGAAACCGCGCTGGCGCAAGACCCGGTTGACGGCAACCACTGTCATGAAGGTCAGGCCCACGGCGGCAAGGTGGCCTAAGCCGGAAAGGTCGTCGCGCCGGTTCGGATTGACGATGGCGACCGCGGGCGGCAGCTCGATGTCAGCCTGATGGTGATCGACGATGACGGTGTCGAGCCCGAGCTTCTTTGCCTCAACCAGCGGCTCGATACTGGTGGTGCCGCAATCGACGCAAACGAGAAGATTTGCCCCGCGTTCGGCGAGCGCGCGCACGGCTTCGACGTTCGGGCCGTAGCCTTCAAACAGGCGGTCGGGAATGTGAATGATGGGCTCGATGCCACATTGGCGCAGATACCGTGCCAACAGCGCCGCCGAGGTCGCGCCATCGACGTCGTAGTCGCCGAAAATGGCGATGCGCTCGCCGCGCGTGATGGCGTCGGCGATGCGATCGGCCGCCTCCTGCATGGCGGTCAGCACATAGGGATCGGGCATCGCATGCTTGATCGTCGGATCGAGAAACGCCTCGACCGCATCGGCCTCGACGTTGCGGCCGGCGAGAATGCGCGCCAAGAGCTCCGGCAAATCGTGGCGCTGCGCGATCGTAAGCGCGCGCGCGCCACCGCGCTCGTCGAGCCGGTCGCGCCAAGCGCGCCCGGTCGCCGAATGCTCGACGCCAAGGAAAAGGCGATTCTCAGCCATAAATTCGATTGTAGTGGGAATCTCGCGGCAAAACTCCGGGTGCAGCCGCCTGCAAATGGGAGCTTATGAGAACTTATCAAGCTTCCGGTGTTCGGCCCTGATCCAGCGAATGGTGCCGCTCGCCGAGCGCATCACCACGGTTTCGGTCTCGATCGTCTCTTTGCCGAACTGGACACCGCGCAGCATGCGGCCGTCGGTGACGCCGGTCGCGGCAAACAGGCAGTCGCCTTTGACCATGTCCTCGATCTCGTAGCGCTTGCGTGGGTCCTTGATGCCCATCTTGGCGACCCGCTCGCGCTTCTCGTCGGTATCGACGACGAGCCGGGTCTGCATCTGGCCGCCGATGCAGTGCAGCGCCGCCGCCGCCAGCACGCCTTCCGGCGCGCCACCGATGCCGAGAAAAATATCGATGCCGGATCGCTCCGGATCCGCGGTGTGGATGACGGCGGCGACGTCGCCATCGGTGATCAGGCTCACCGCACCGCCGGCCTTGCGCACCGCTGCGATCAAATCGGCATGGCGTGGCCGATCGAGGACCATGGCGGTGATCGCTTCGGGCTTGACGCCCTTGGCCTTGGCCAGAGCCCGGATGTTCTCGTCGGCCGGCGCGTCGAGATCGACCACGCCCTTGGGGTAGCCGGGGCCAATGGCGATCTTATCCATGTAGATATCAGGCGCGTGCAGCAGCGTGCCGTGCTCGGCCATGGCGAGAGTGGCAATGGCGCCGGGCATGTTCTTGGCGCACAGCGTGGTGCCCTCGAGCGGATCGACGGCAATATCGACCTTGGGCCCGTTTTTGGTGCCGACCTTCTCGCCAATGAACAGCATCGGCGCTTCGTCCATTTCGCCCTCGCCGATGACGACGGTGCCGTCGATCATAAGTCCGCCAAGCTCGCGACGCATGGCATCGACCGCCGCCTGGTCCGACTTCTTCTCCATTCCACGGCCCCGCAGCCGTGCCGCGGCCACCGCGGCGCGCTCGGTCACTCTTACGATTTCGAGTGAGAGTGCCCGCTCAAGTGCCTGCGGTTGGGTGGATTTCGACGCCATGAATCTCTCTCTGTTTTTCGATCGCGAGATTTTCCGAAAACCGGGACCCGCTTGTCACATCCGCTCGATTCTAATCACTTGGGGCCGGCCGGAAACAACCCGGTCACGCCGCACCGCGGCAAGCGCCTTGTGCACTGCGTCCTCGCTGGTTGCGTAGGTAATCATGATCACCGGCACTGCCTCGCCGGAGCGTCCAGGCTGGGCCGCGCCGCGCGATCCCGCAGGGTGTCGCTGCACGATCGATTCCAGCGAGATTTTCTGTTGCGCGAGACGCCGCGCGATCGTCGCCGCGGTGCCCGGCCGGTCGCGCGCCAAGAGGCGAATGTAATAGCCACCCTCGTGGTGCTGCATCGGCGCCTTGCGGATCGATATCATGCGCGCCGACGGCCGCCCGAACGGGGCCGTGCGCACGCCGCGGGCGATATCGGCGAGATCGGCGACAATGGCCGATGCGGTCGCCACGCCGCCGGCGCCGGGACCGATGAGCGTGATCGGCGCCAGCCCCTCAGCATCCATCGTGACGGCATTGGTGACGCCCATGACCTGGGCGATGGCGGAATCCTTCGGCACCATGGTTGGGTGCACGCGCTGCTCGATGCCGGCCTCGGTTTTTACCGCCACGCCCAAAAGCTTGACCCGGTAGCCGAGCTCGGCGGCGGCATCGAGATCGGCCGGCGCGATCGATGAAATACCTTCGACATAGATCGCTGTGGGATCGACCTTGGTACCGAAAGCGAGGCTGGCCAGGATCGCCAGTTTTTGCGCGGTGTCGTGGCCTTCGATGTCGAAAGTCGGATCGGCCTCGGCGTAGCCGAGGCGTTGCGCCTCGCGCAGGCAATCGTCAAAGGCGAGCCGGTCCTGCGCCATCCGGGTGAGGATGTAATTACAGGTGCCGTTGAGGATGCCGTAGATGCGGGTGAACGATGCGCCGTTTAATCCCTCGCGTAGCGTCTTTACGATCGGAATGCCGCCGGCGACCGAGGCCTCGAAATTGAGCGCAACTTGATGCCGTTCCGCCAGCGCGGCGAGTTTTTGGCCGTGGCGGGCCAATAACGCCTTGTTCGCGGTCACCACCGGCTTGCCGGCGGCAAGCGCGGTCTCGACAGCGCGCCTGGCGGGATCGCCCTCGCCGCCGATGACTTCGACCAATACGTCGATCGACGGATCGCGCGCCAAAGTCACCGCATCGTCGAACCAGCGAAACTTCCTGAGATCGAAGCCGCGCTTTTTGCCACGGCTGCGGGCGGTAAGCGCGACCACCTCGATCGGACGCCCGCAGCGCGCGATCAGCGTCTCGCGCCCCTGCTCCAGGAGCTGAACGACGGCTGAGCCGACGGTACCGAGTCCGGCAAGACCGACTTTCAGCGGTTCAGCCATAAAACGTCGCCCAGACTGGGAGGGGAGCGACGGCCGACTAACGTCGCGTCGCCAAGGGAACGACGTTGTGCAGCATTTCCGGGGCTGTTTCAAGAAAGCGCCGGATGTTCCGGGCGGCCTGTCGAATACGCTGCTCGTTCTCGACCAATGCGATGCGCACGTGGCCCTCGCCGTGCTCACCAAAACCGGCGCCGGGCGACACCGCAACGCCGGCCTTCTCGACCAGAAGGGTGGAGAATTCGACGCTGCCCAGCGGCCGCAGCGACTCAGGGATCGGCGCCCAGGCGAACATCGAAGCCGCCGGCGGCGGCACCGGCCAGCCGGCGCGGCCGAACGAATCCACCAGCGCCTCGCGCCGCTTTCTATAGATCGCGCGCATCTCATGGATGCAGTCGTCGGGTCCGTTGAGCGCGGCCGTCGCCGCGACCTGGATCGGCGTAAACGCGCCGTAATCGAGATAGGATTTGACCCGGCCGAGCGCAGCGATGATGCGCTCGTTGCCAACCGCAAAGCCGATCCGCCAGCCCGGCATCGAAAACGTCTTGGACATCGAGGTGAACTCCACCGCGACGTCCATCGCACCGGGCACCTGCAACACCGACGGCGGCGGATTGTTGTCGAGATAAACCTCGGCATAAGCGAGATCGGACAATACCAGAAGCGAGTGCTTCTTCGCGAACGCGATAAGCTCGCGATAAAAGTCCAGGCTGGCGACGCAGGCCGTCGGATTTGACGGATAGCACACCACCACCGCGATCGGCTTCGGTATCGAAAACAGGACCGCGCGCTCGAGCGCGCCGAAGAAGGCGTCGTCGGCCTCGACCGGCACCGAACGGATGGCGCCGCCGGCCATCAGAAAACCGAATACGTGGATCGGATAGGTCGGGTTGGGAACGATGATGATATCGCCCGGCGCGGTGATCGCCTGCGCCACATTGGCAAAGCCTTCCTTGGAGCCGAGCGTGGTGACGACCTGCGTCTCCGGATTGAGCTTCACGCCGAAGCGGCGGGCGTAATAGGCCGCCTGGGCGCGGCGCAGTCCGGGTATGCCCTTGGACGACGAATAGCGGTCGGTGCGCGGCTTGCCGACGGTCTCCTTGAGCTTTTCGACGACATGCGCCGGCGTTGGCAAGTCGGGATTGCCCATGCCGAGGTCGATGATGTCGGCGCCGCCGTTGCGCGCCGTGGCTTTGGCGCGGTTGACCTGCTCGAACACGTAGGGCGGTAGCCGACGAATACGATAAAATTCTTCCATGGTTGTCCCGGCGCGTAGTCTTGACGAAACACTATCTCAAAATTGGAGTTTTATCACTTGGTTTCAGCGGCCGGCAGCCAGCGTGCCGCTCGCGGAGCTGCCGGAGCCCGTAGCGGCAGCGGGCTTGGCGGTGGCGGTATTGTCCGATTGGCCGCTGCTTTGTGCTTCGGCGCTCAAACGATTGCGGTCGGTGATGAGAGCCTCCGTCGCCTGCTGGACCTGGTTCGGATCCATTGTGGTATCGGCGCGCGGCGGCGGTGTCGCTTCGACCGCTGGAAAAATCGACGGCGCATCGCCGCCCGGTGAGCAGCCGGACATGGTCAACGCCGCGGGCGCAGCGATCGCCAAAACGGCAACTATCCGCATCGTCACTGATCGCCGGCGCTGCACTCTGCTCTCCAAGCGGTCCGGCAAAGCGCCCCGTTTTAGCTCTATGCGAGCCAAAAATCCGCCTCACCCACCCCTACGCGATTTCGAAAATTTACAAATCTTCAATAACTTAGACTAACCAACGCAGAAATCACACAAGACAACAAGTCCATTGTGCTAACGCCAATATGTCGAAACAAGGACGATACCGAAGCGGCTCTCTGGCGCGAGGTGGCCTCGCCATTGCCAATGCACACACTACCACGAAAACGTCTTGTGCGCGGGAGCCACGCAGGCCATCTCTGGCACTGGGCTGGCTTGTCGGCCATTGAGGAAGCGCGTGCAGGCTCCATCGCAAGGGCCGGGGAAGCAGGAACCGACGCAGCAAAACCCGATGAAGATCGGGTCGCTCGACGTCGAGGCGCTTTCGCGCAATCTGGCGCAGCTCATCGAGGAAGGCGGCCGGGCGCTTGCCGCCTATCTCAAGCCGCGCGAGGAAGGCCACGACGACAGTGAATTCGCCGGCGAGGTCACTGAAGTTGTCAAGACGCTCGGGCAGGTCGCGGAATACTGGCTGGCCGATCCGCAACGCACCGTCGAACTGCAGAACCGGCTGGGCAAAGCCTATCTCGATCTATGGGCATCGGCGGCCAAGCGCCTTGCCGGCGAAGAGGCGCCACCCATCGTGCGCCCCGCGCCGAGCGATAAGCGGTTCACCGATCCGGAATGGACGCAGAACCAGTTTTTCGATTTCCTCAAGCAAGCCTATCTGCTTACCGCGCACTGGGCCGACACACTGGTCAGCGACGCGGCAGACGTCAATCCGCACACCAGACAGAAGGCCGAGTTCTATGTGCGGCAGATCGCCAACGCGCTATCGCCGACCAATTTTGTCCTCACCAATCCGGAATTATTGCGCGAGACGCTGATCTCGAACGCCGAAAACCTCGTGCGCGGCATGCGCATGCTCACGGAAGATATCCAAAACGGCGGCGGCAGCCTTAAAATCCGCCAGTCCGACGCTTCGATGTTCGAGGTCGGGCGCAATCTCGCGACTACACCTGGCAAGGTGATTTTTCAGAACGAGCTGATGCAGCTTATCCAGTACGCTCCGTCGACCGAGACGGTGCTCAAGCGGCCGCTGCTGATCGTTCCGCCCTGGATCAACAAATTCTATGTCCTCGATCTCACCCCTGAAAAATCCTTCATCAAATGGTGCGTCGATCAGGGACTAACCGTTTTCTGCATTTCCTGGGTCAATCCCGACGCCCATCTCGCCACCAAGACATTCGAGGACTATGTGCGGCAGGGACCGATCGCGGCACTCGATGCGATCGAGGACGCCACCGGCGAGGACAAGGTTCACACCGTCGGCTATTGCGTCGGCGGCACGCTGCTCGCAGTGACGCTAGCGGCCATGGCGGCTTGGAAAGACGAGCGCATCGCATCGGCCACGCTGTTCGCCTCCCAGGTCGACTTTACTTATGCCGGCGATCTCAAGGTTTTCGTCGACGAAGAGCAGGTCGAAGCACTGGAACACAAAATGGCCGAGCGCGGCTATCTCGAAAGCGGCGCCATGGCCAGCGTGTTCAACATGCTGCGCTCAAACGACCTGATCTGGCCCTACGTGATCAACAACTATCTCAAGGGCAAAGCACCCTTCCCGTTCGATCTGTTGTACTGGAATTCCGACGCCACCCGCCTGCCCGCGGCCAATCACTCGTTCTACCTGCGCAATTGCTATCTCGAGAACAAACTGGCGAAGGGCAAGATGGTGCTCGGTAACACGCCGATCGACCTCAAGGCGATCAAGGTGCCGATTTACAATCTGGCAACGCGCGAAGACCATATCGCGCCGGTGAAATCCGTGATGTTCGGCTCGAAATATTTCGGCGGCGAGGTGAAATTCGTGGTCGCCGGCTCCGGCCATATCGCAGGCGTAGTCAATCCGCCGGCCAAGCACAAATATCAATTCTGGACGGGTCCGAAGCCGCGCAATGCCGACATCGAGAGCTGGCTTGCCAAGGCCAAGCAAAACCCGGGCTCTTGGTGGACAGATTGGCTGGTCTGGTTGACGCGGCAAAGCCCGACCGAAGTCCCTGCGCGTATTCCCGGCGAGCGCGCGCTCAAACCGATTGAGGACGCTCCGGGAAGTTACGTGAAGGTCCGCGATTAGCGGCCTCTTGCGACGACGTATCCCTCATGGGAACAGCGCGACCTGTTCAAGCCCCATTGTCTCAGGAAAGCCGAGCATGATGTTCATGTTCTGTACCGCCTGGCCGGACGCGCCCTTCGTCAGATTGTCCAGTGCCGAGCAGATAATCGCGCGGCCGGGAATCCGGTCGGGGGCAGCCCCGATAAACGTCATGTTCGAGCCGCGCACATGGCGCGTCTGCGGCACCGTTCCGAACGGCAACACGTGAACAAATGGCTCGTTCGCGTAAGACTTTAAAAGTATCGCGTAAAGGTCTTGAGCTGAAGCCTTGAGGCCCCGTACGTAAATCGTCGAGAGAATTCCCCTATTCATCGGCACCAGATGCGGCGTGAAGCTCACCACCGCCTCGCGCCCGGCGGCCAACGAGAACTCCTGATCGAGCTCGGCCATGTGGCGGTGATGGCCGACGCCGTAGGCGTGAAACCCCTCGGACACTTCGGAAAACAGCATCTCCTCTTTCGCCGCCCTGCCCGCGCCCGTCATGCCGGACTTTGCGTCGATGACGATCTCATCCGGATCAATGGCCTTACCCTTCAGAAGCGGGATCAGTGCCAGTTCCGCGCTGGTCGTGTAGCAGCCGGGATTGGCGACAAGCCGCGCGCCCTTGATCCTGCTCCGGTATATTTCGCTTAAGCCATAGACGGCGCTCTTCTGCAGCTCCGGTGCGGCGTGGGCATGGCCATACCACCGCGCATATGCCGCGGGATCGGCAATACGGAAATCAGCCGACAGGTCGACGAGCCTGGTCTCTGTCGTGCGCGCCATCAAATCCTTGATGACCTTTTGTGTCGTGCCATGCGGCAGCGCGCAGAAGGCCACATCGAGAGCCAATGCCTTCCAGTCGGCCTCTTCGATCGAGGTCAGTTGCGGCAGCGCATAGGGCGCAAATTGCGGGAACACGTCAGACATCGGCTTGCCGGCGCGGCGATCGGCGGTGAGCAATGCGATCTCGACCTGCGGATGGCGCAGCAACAGCCGCACCAGTTCCGCGCCGGTGTAGCCGGAGGCGCCGAGCACGCCGATTTTTGCTTTCGCAGGCATGATTCCATTCCTTACGCTTGAGAAGGCGTCAGGCCGAATCCGCGATCAAGGATAACAGGGGAGAAGTGCCGCGGATCGGCGGCACGGGCTTCACGCGCGAACGCGCGGCCGTGCCGTGCCACTACGGTGGCGGCGGTCACCGAAAGACGCAACAGTCGCTAGTAACCTGTTCATAAGCGGCGATATAAGGCCGGCGCCTCCGACCGTCAATCCGCTGAAAGTTTTGCCGTCTAAATGGCACAGTCGGGCGCATAGTGAGCGCTGATTCGTCGCCTCAAGTTGCGAGGCAAAACCTGAACCGCCACATGGGTAAAGCCTTGGGTAAAGCAGTGAGAAAAACCGCAAAGACCGCCAAAACTCCGGACCTATTCGCCGACGCTTCGGACACGCGCCGCGCCAGCGGCCGCCGGGGCACAGCCGCGTCCGCGCGCGGTTCCGGCGAAGCCGGCTACACTGCCAAACATATCGAGGTACTGGAGGGGCTTGAGCCGGTACGCCGCCGGCCCGGCATGTATATCGGCGGCACCGACGAGAAGGCGCTGCATCACCTGTTCGCCGAGGTCATCGACAACGCCATGGACGAGGCGCTCGCCGGCCATGCCGACTGGATCGAGGTCGAGATGGCGGCCGACGGCTTTGTCAGCGTCACCGACAATGGCCGCGGCATCCCGGTCGATCCCCATCCTAAATTCAAGAACAAGTCCGCCCTTGAAGTGATCATGTGCACGCTGCACGCTGGCGGGAAATTCAACTCCGAGGTTTACGAAACGTCGGGCGGACTGCACGGTGTCGGCGTTTCGGTGGCCAACGCGCTGTCCGAGCGCATGGAGGTCGAAGTCGCGCGCGGCCAGAAGCTCTACAAGATGGCTTTCGAGCGCGGCAAGCCGAAGACGAAATTGCTCGACGCCGGCAAGGCCCCGAACCGCCGCGGTACCACGGTGCGGTTCCGGCCGGACCCGGAGATTTTCGGCGCCAAGGCGCATTTCAAACCCGAGCGCGTGTTCAAGATGACGCGCTCGAAAGCCTATCTGTTCGGCGGCGTCGAAATCCGCTGGTCCTGCGCCAAGGAGCTGTTGCGCGGCGCCGACGATGTGCCGGAGCGGGCGACCTTCCACTTTGCCGACGGCTTGAAGGATTACCTGTCGGAAACGCTTGCCGATGCAACCCTGGTGCATCCTGACATTTTCACGGGCAGCGCGGGCAAGACCGGCGCCCATGGGGCCGCGCAATGGGCCGTGGCCTGGACCGCCGACGCCGACGGCTTCCTCAATTCCTACTGCAACACCATCCCGACACCGGACGGCGGCACCCATGAGTCCGGGCTGCGCACCGCGCTGACGCGGGGGCTCAAGGACCACGCCGAGCGCGTCGGCCAGGGCAAGCGTGCGGCGGCGATCACCTCCGACGACGTGATGACGGGCGCCGGCGCCATGCTCTCGGTGTTCATCCGCGAGCCGGAGTTTCAGGGCCAGACCAAGGACCGGCTCGCCACCGCCGAAGCGCAGCGCATCGTCGAACAGGCGATCAAGGACCCGTTCGACCATTGGCTCGCCGGCAATCCGCTCGCTGCCAACAAGCTTCTCGATTTCGTCGCCGAGCGCGCCGAGGAGCGCGTCCGCCGCCGCCAGGAAAAGGATATTGCGCGCAAGTCCGCGGTGCGAAAGCTGCGATTGCCCGGCAAGCTCGCCGATTGCACCGCCAGCGCCGCCGAAGGCTCCGAGATTTTTGTCGTCGAGGGCGATAGCGCCGGCGGTTCGGCCAAGCAGGCGCGCAATCGCGCCACGCAGGCGATCCTGCCGTTGCGCGGCAAAATCCTCAACGTCGCTTCCGCCGGCAAGGACAAGCTGGCGCAGAACCAGCAGCTCGCCGATCTCGTCCAGGCGCTGGGCTGCGGCACCGGCGCGCATTATCGCAATGAGGACTTACGCTACGGCCGCGTCATCATCATGACCGATGCCGATGTCGACGGCGCCCACATCGCTTCGCTGCTCATCACCTTCTTTTATCGGCAGATGCCGCAGCTCATCGACAACGGCCACCTTTATCTCGCCGTACCGCCGCTCTACCGGCTGTCGCATGGCGGCAAGAATTTTTATGCCCGCAACGACAAGCACAAGGACGAAATTCTCAAGAAGGAATTCAACGCCAACGCCAAGGTGGAAGTCAGCCGCTTCAAAGGCTTAGGCGAGATGATGGCGGCGCAGCTCAAGGAGACCACCATGGACCCGAAGAAGCGCACGCTGCTTCGCGTCATGCTGGTCGCCGACGATCGCAAGGATACCGAAAAGTCCGTCGAGCGGCTGATGGGTGCCAAGGCCGAAGCCCGCTTCGAGTTTATCCAGGAGCGCGCCGAATTCGCCGACGAGGAACTGCTCGACGTTTGAACGTTGCTTAGTCGGAGAACAGCTTGTCCGCGGCCGTGATCAACCCGATATCCGGGTGCTCCGAGCAATATTGGCCGAGCTTCTTGGCGTTATCGACGAACTGATCGGTATCGATCACCGGCGGGTCGTCCTGATCTTTGTAATAGCCGTCAAGCCAGGTCAGGATGATCCCGATCGTGTCCTTGTCGGCTGACTGGAATTTCTGGCAGGTCCACGTCGAAAGATCGATATCCTCCGCAAATGCAGGCGTGCAGACCATGATCGTTCCGGCCGCCAACAGACTAGCAATCAATTTCATTGCGCCCCTCCATCGTCACTTTCGAGTTTCATCGTTCTCGTCGGTGGAGTCCAGACAGGCAGAGCGGCTTTCTTGAATTAAGAAATAAAATTCCGGTCACGCGCCAGTGGTATCGGGCGGTTGAGCAAGATCCCGCGTGCGTGATGCGGAAAAGCGCAAACCGGGTTGCAAAAGAGATCGCGCTTTCGCCTCATGATAAGGCAATCGAGGGAATGTCCCCCGCATGGCCGTCGTTTTACGGCCAGCCGGAGGAGCGCTGAGGTCCCGCGGCGAAAGCGGCCAGCGTCAGGAGACAAGATCGCGCAAGTTCGGGGCGCTAGTCTTCGAATTTCAAATTGGCAGTCTTGACCACATCCGCGAACTTGGTGATGTCGCCTTCAATGATGTGCTCGAACTGATCCGGCGTAGCGCCACCCGGATCGACAGCCATCGCCTTGAGTTTTGCGGAAACCCCCGGATCGTCGATGGATTGATTCAACGCTTTGCGAAGCGTGGCGACGACCGCCGGCGGCGTTCCTGTCGTGGCGAAGACGCCGCTCCAAAGGTGGACGTCGACGCTCGGGAAACCGGCCTCGGTCATGCTCGGCACATCTGGTAGCAGCGGCGAGCGCTCCGCGCCGGTCACGGCCAGCGCCTTGACCTTGCCCGCCTTCACCTGGGGCACGGTCGGTGGACCGTCGGCAATGGTCATCGCCGTCTGTCCCTGGATCACGCTCAAAATCATTTCGCCGCTGCCCTTGTAGGGGATCATGGTGCCCGGCATGCCGGTTTTCAACTTCAACAACTCCGTCGTGATTGTGAAAGCCGGCGACGAACTGGCGTAATTCGCCTTGTCGGGATGTGCCTTCATCCACTCGACGAATTCTTTGACATTTTTGGACGGGTTGTCGGCCGCCACCACCATGATCAACGGAAAATGGGCAATCATCGCGAGCGGTACGAAGCTTTTGGTCGGAGAATATTTGAGGTCGTGATAGATCGCGGCCGCGATCGCCATCGCGCCGCTGGGTCCGACAAAGAGCGTGTAGCCGTCCGCCGGCTGCTGCGTGACATATTCGGGCGCGATGCGGCCACCGGCGCCGGGCTTATTCTCGACCACGACCGACTGGCCGAGAATTTCGGAGAGCTTGGCGCCGACCAGGCGGGCAAAAATATCGTTGCCGCCGCCGGCGGCGAAACCGACAACCAGATGGATCGGCCGGTTCGGATAATCGCTCGCGGCACGCGCCGGCCCGATCACAGCAGGCGTGGTCGCCAAGGCGGCGGCCGCAGACAGAATCGAGCGGCGGGTAAAGTGACCGGGCTTCATGCGTTTCCTCCGAGTTTTTTATGTCACGGTTAGGACGGGTGGGCGTTAAATGGCCGGCGGATCGTTAGCACAGTCAAAGGCGATGCGTCCTGCGCTCATGGCCGCAGCCATTCCACCAGCGCTTGGGTGACCAATTCCGGCCGTTCGAGGGTCGACAGATGACCGCTGCCGGGGATCAGGAGCAGGCGCGATCCGGCAATGCCGGCGGCGATCTCGCGGGCGAGTTCAGGCGGCGTCGCCTCGTCGCCCTCCCCGACCAGGACCAGCGTCGGACAGGCAATCGCCGCTAGCCCAGTGCGCGAATCCGGTCGGCTTAAGATCGCCTGTTGCTGGCGCAGATAGGCGTCAGCGCCGGTCGCCTCGGCCATTTCGCGGACGATACGCTTGAGAGCTTCGTCGCCGCGACGGTCGCGATGCACGTAAAGCGGAAAAGCCAGTTCGGGAATTTCGGCGTAGCGGCCGGATTTGGCCGAGGCCATCAGCACCCGGCGCCGCTCGGTCTGTTCGGGCGTGTCGGCGCGCGCGCCGGTATCGAGAAGCGCAAGCTTGACGACGCGCCCGGGCGCCTGGCGCATGATTTCAAAAGCGATGTATCCGCCCATCGACAGGCCGGCGAGCGCAAAACGCCGCGGTGCGCCGGCCAATATCCGAGCGGCGATCGCCGCCATGCTGTCATCGCGCCGGTGGTCGGCAACCATAACCGGCCCGAACTGCCACAGCGCCGGAATTTGGTCGGTGTAAAGCCGCGCGGTGCAGGTCAGACCGGGGATGAGCACAATCGGCAACGGGTTGGTCAAAGGATCGGACATCGTGTGCTTCCTATGGCGGTATAATGATTGGTCGGTGGTCAGAAAAAGTGAAGCAATTCGTTTAACTTACTGCGTTGCGGCAGGCCCCTGCAGGTTGACTTTCGGCCAATCGACCCTATGTTGCGCGCATCGTTGCTTAAGGCAAATTCGACCGCGCTTGCGCGTGTTTGCCGCTTTCAACCGAAAGGGTTCTGCCGGCGGTTCCCCATGCGGGGGTCGTCCTTAATAGAGGGTCTATGTCGTTTTCTCATCTCGGCTTGTCCGATAAAGTTATCGCCGCCGTGGCGGCGTCTGGTTACAAAGCTCCCACCCCCATCCAAGATCAGGCCATTCCCCACGTGCTCGCCCGGCGAGACGTGCTGGGCATTGCGCAAACCGGCACCGGCAAGACGGCGGCGTTTACCCTGCCGATGCTGACCATGCTGGAAAAAGGCCGCGCCCGTGCGCGCATGCCGCGCACCCTGATCCTTGAACCGACACGGGAACTCGCCGCGCAAGTGGAAGAGAGTTTTGCCAAATATGGCGCCAATCACAAGCTCAACGTCGCGCTGATCATCGGCGGCGTTTCGTTCGACGACCAGGACCAAAAGCTCATGCGCGGAGTTCGATGTCCTGATCGCGACGCCAGGGCGGCTCTTGGACCATTTCGAGCGCGGCCGGCTCCTGCTCAGCGGCGTCGAACTGCTTGTCATCGACGAAGCCGACCGCATGCTCGACATGGGTTTCATTCCCGACATCGAGCGCATTTGCAAACTGGTTCCGTTTACGCGGCAGACGCTGTTCTTTACCGCCACCATGCCGGCGGAGATCCGCCGCATCACCGAGCAGTTTCTCAGTAATCCGGTCCGCGTCGAGGTCGCCCGTCCGGCCACCACCGTCGCCACCACGACCCAGCTCCTCGCCCGATCAGGGCGCGAGCCGCACGATAAGCGCGACACGCTGCGCCGGCTGATCCGTTCGGCCGAAGGCTTGAAGAACGCCATCATCTTCTGCAACCGCAAGCGCGATGTCGCGACACTGTTTCGCTCGCTTCAGCGCCACGGCTTCTCGGCGCAGGCTTTGCACGGCGATATGGACCAGTCTGCGCGTACCGCGGCACTCGAACAGTTCCGCAAGGGCGAAGTGACGCTGCTGGTCGCTTCCGACGTCGCAGCCCGCGGTCTCGACATCCCGGACGTGAGTCACATCTATAATTTCGACGTCCCGATCCATGCCGACGATTACGTGCATCGGATCGGCCGTACCGGCCGCGCCGGCAGAAGCGGCACTGCGATCACCATCGTGGCCGGCTCGAACGACGCCAAGGCGGTCGCCGCAATCGAGAAATTGATCGGTCAGGCGATCCCGTTCATCGACAAGCAGCCGGCGCCTGCCGCGGCGCAGCAACCGGCCGAGCCTGCGTCGCAGCAACCGGCAGCAAAACATCACCGCCACGCCGACGATCGCCGGCATCCGCGCCGCCCGTCGTCGGTCGCACGAATCGACGACGCCCGACCGCGGCGCGCGCCGACGCCGGCGCCTGTGGCGCGCCCACGCCAGGACGATTCGGATGCCTCCCACCTGCCGGCTTTCCTGCTGCGTCCGGTGACCGTAAAGGCGTAAGGGCTTGCGTTGCGGGTCCACGCCCGCAGGCGTTTACCGGTCCTTCACCGCTATCCCCTAAATATGCGTGTGGATTGGCGACGCGTGCCGCGCCGTTCGACGCGGTCTGATAATTTCCAGTGCGATTGGAGACAATGGCCGTGCCGCACGAGGAGCACGAAAGGACACTTGCCTTCGCCGAGATTGCGCTCGGACAGATTCGTGCTTTGGGCCAGCCCGCATCGCCACGGAATTTTGAAATCTGGTACAATTACGCAACCGGATACAACGCGCCCCTCAATCAGGCGATCAACGACGCGATCGCACAAAAGGGCACGCTGAACGAAGCCGACATTGAACAGATCTACGCCACCTATATCGCCACCACCCGAATGGGCGAGCGCATCGATCTGGTCGGTTCGCGGGTGCTCGACGAAATCAAGCAAGTGCTTGATATGGTCAACGCCGCGGCAGGGTCGGCGACCAACTACTCCGAGACCCTGGCCGGAGCCAGCGCCCAGCTCGAACGCGCCAAGGACGGCGAGGGATTGCGCGCGGTGATTGCCTGCCTGGTCGAGGGCGCCAAGGAAATGGAGCTCAACAACAAGAAGCTCGAGGCCCGCCTGTCGGCGTCGCGCGAGGAAATCGAGCAGCTCCAGGAAAATCTCGAAGTGGTGCGAACCGAAAGCCTCACCGATCCATTGACCACGCTGTCAAATCGCAAGTTTTTCGACGCCGCACTGGCCAAGGCGATTGCGGAAGCAACGGAAAAACACGAGCCGATGTCGCTGTTGATGGCCGACATAGATCACTTCAAGACTTTCAACGATCAATACGGTCACCTCACCGGCGATCAGGTATTGCGGCTTGTCGCCATGTCGGTGAAACAAAACGTCAAGGGCCGTGATATCGCGGCGCGTTACGGCGGCGAGGAATTCGTCGTCGCCCTGCCAAACACGGCGCTGCAATCGGCGATCACGGTCGCCGATCATATCCGGCGTGCCGTGATGACCAAGGAGTTGATGCGGCGGTCCAATGGCGAACGGCTCGGCCGCGTGACCGTCTCGATCGGCGCCGCGGTGCTCCGCCCGGGCGACAACTCGCAGCTCCTGATCGAACGTGCTGACAGGTGCCTCTATGCCGCCAAGCACCACGGCCGCAATCGCGTTATCTGCGAGGCCGATCCCGAGGCCGGCGCCGCCGCGCCTGCGCGCGTGGCATAAGCCGGCGGCTTTCCGGATTACAGCGAAGCCAAGCCCCGCAACGGCAGAGTTTGATTACTGTTGCGCCCCGGTGCCGGTATCGCCGCGAACCGGCTCAATCTGCACCAATTCGCCACAGCCGCAGGCCGAAGTCTGGTTCGGATTGTTGAACACGAACTGGGCAGATAATTTTTCGACCTTGTAATCCATTTCAGTCCCCAGTAAGAACATCACGGCCTTGGGGTCGATGAGCATACGCACGCCCTTGTCCTCGACCACTTCATCGAGCGGACCGATACTTTCGGCATATTCCATGAAATAGCTCATGCCGGCGCAACCGCCGTTCTTGACGCCGACGCGCACAGCCGCAATCGGGCGCTCGGCTTTCGCCATCACCGCCTTGATGCGTTCCGCGGCGGCTTCGGTAAGCCGCATCACTTGAGGTCTCGGCCGGGCAGCAGTGGCCATGGTCGTCACATCCTCCGCGTCGACAGCAACGCGCCAGTTTCGAGCAAGACTAACTCAAAAACACTAACGATCTCGGGTCTTCCCAAGTCCTCTTCCATGTAATGCGCACCTTTGCAGCGCGCAACTCAGAACCCTCGCCTCACCACATGTTGAGAACGGTACGCGCCTCGTCCGACATCCGGCTTGGATCCCACGGCGGATCCCAGACGATATTGACCTTGGCCTCCCGCACACCGGGGACGCCGGCGACCGCATTCTCGACCTGATTCGGCAATTCGGCGGCTGACGGGCAATTCGGCGTCGTCAGCGTCATGTCGATATTCACCATACGATCGTCGTCGATATCGACTTTGTAAATCAGGCCGAGCTCATAGATGTCGGCCGGGATTTCTGGATCGTAGACGGTTTTGATGGCGCCTACGATCTCATCGGTCAGGCGCGCCATTTCGTCGGCCGGAATCGTAGACGGCTTTTCCGTTGCGACAGCGGCATCGGCCGATTCCGGTTTTAGGTCATCGCTCATGTGAAAAAATCCTGCGCCTTGACCAGCGCCTGCGCAAGGCAGTCGATTTCGTCGCGCGTATTGTACATGGCGAAGGAGGCCCGGCAGGTCGCGGTCACTCCAAAGCGAGTCAGGAGCGGCATGACGCAATGCGTCCCGGCGCGAACGGCGACGCCCGACCGGTCGATGATGGTCGCCACGTCGTGCGGATGCGCCCCCTTCATTTCGAACGATACGATCGGTCCCTTGTCTTTCGCGGTGCCGAGGATGCGCAGCGAGTTGATCTCGCGCAGCCGGTCGTGGGCGTAGCGCACGAGGCCGGTCTCGTGGCTGCGAATGCGCGTTTTGCCGACAGAAGCAACATAGTCGATCGCGGCGCCGAGCCCAATTGCCTGCACGATCGGCGGCGTGCCGGCCTCGAATTTATGCGGTGGCTCACCATAGGTGATGCGATCCTCGAACACTTCGCGGATCATCTCGCCGCCGCCGTTGAACGGCGGCATGGCATCGAGATGTTCGTATTTGCCGTAGAGCACGCCGATGCCGGTCGGGCCATAGATCTTGTGGCCGGTGAAGGCATAAAAGTCGCAATCGATATCGCGCACGTCGACATCGAGATGCACCGCCGCCTGCGCGCCGTCGATCAATACGGGAATACCGCGTGCGTGGGCAATGCGCGCGACTTCCTTTGCCGGCACCATGGTGCCGAGCATGTTCGACATATGGGTAATGGCGACGAGCTTGGTGCGCGGAGTGAGAAGCTTCTCGAATTCGTCGATGAGAAAATTGCCGTCGTCGTCGACCGGCGCCCATTTGAGGACCGCGCCCTGGCGCTCGCGCAGAAAGTGCCACGGCACGATATTGGAGTGGTGCTCCATGATCGAGAGCACAATCTCGTCGCCGGCCTTGATGCGCTCGCGCCCAAACGTGTAGGCGACAAGATTGATGGCTTCGGTCGCGTTGCGGGTGAAGATGATCTCTTCCTTGCGCCCGGCATTGACGAAGGCGGCGACCTTTTCGCGCGCGTTCTCGTAAGCTTCCGTCGCCTCGTTGGCGAGATAATGCAGGCCGCGATGCACATTGGCGTACTGGCTGGTGTAGGCCTGCTGGATGCGGTCGAGCACGGCGCGCGGCTTCTGCGCCGAGGCGGCATTGTCGAGATAGACGAGCGGCTTGCCGTAAACCGGCATGGCCAGGATCGGGAAATCCTCGCGGATGCGATTCACGTCATAGCTGCCGTTCTTCACCGCAGGATGCATTGCGGCCTCACTCCTCTCCGCGACTGCCAAGCCATTTTGTGACCGAGTCCATCAGGGCCTCGCGCAAACCGGCATGCTCGATGCCTTCGATCGCTTCGCCGAGGAAGGCCTCGATCAGCAACGCCTCGGCTTGCGCCTCCGGAATGCCGCGCGCCATTAGATAGAATTTCAGCTCGTCATCGAGCGCGCCTGCGGTTGCGCCGTGACCGCACTGCACATCGTCGGCAAAAATCTCGAGCTCGGGCTTGTTGTCGGCCTCGGCGCGATCGGAGAGCAGCAGCGCCCGCGTCATCATCTTGGCGTCGGTCTTCTGGGCATGCGGCCGCACGATGATGCGGCCCTGGAATACGCTGTGCGCCTCGTCATCGAGCACCGCTTTGAACACTTCGCGGCTCTGGCAATCGCTGGCGATGTGATTGGCGACCAGCGTGGTATCGGCGTGCTGGCGGCCTTTGATCAGCGTGGCGCCGCGGATGCCGGCCACGGTGCCCTCGCCGTCGAATTTCAGGAACAACTGATTGCGCACGACCGCGCCGCCGGCGGTGAAGGTGAAATCGTTAAAGCGCGCGTGCGCCCCGATTGCTGCGGCGAGCGTCGAGACATGAAGCGCCTCGGCGCCTTCGGTGATGATCTTGACGTGATCGACATGCGCTTCGTCGCCGACAAAGAGCTCCAGCGCGGCATTGACCTGGTAATCGCTGCCGGGCGGCCCCTCATGGCTCTCGATCAGCATGGCGCGCGCGCCTTTCTCGATGACGACGAGCGATCGCACAAAGGTGGCGGACGGCTTTTCGGATGCGACAAACAGCAGATGCAGCGGCCGCTCGATGGTGGAGCCCGCGGCGACGCGGATGACGGCGCCGTCTCCCATCAGCGCGGTATTGAGCGCCACCGCGACGTCGCTTGCCGGCGCAAGCGTGCCGAGATGTGCGACGAGCGCCGGGCCATTGCCCGACAGTGCGTCAGCCAGCGACCCGACCGTGAGCCCGCTCTCCAAGTTCCGCAAATCCGACAGTTCCGCAACGAAGGCGCCGTCGACGAAAACGAGGCGGCGCGCCTCGACGTCGCCGAGCACGGCGCCGGCCGATTTGGCCAGTGCCTTGGCGGCGGCGTCCGGCGGGCTGGCCAGCGGCCTGGCGTCGCGCATCAGCGCGCGCAGATCGGTATATTTCCAGTCCTCGACGCGGCGATGCGGCAGGCCTTCCCTGGCGAACAGGTCGAAGGCCGCGTCGCGCTGCGCCACAACCGCATCGTCGCCGGGCAGCCGCTCGCGGGCTTGCGCAAAAGTTTGCGCCAGTGCGGCCTCCGCCGCGGTCCTGATCGGGGTGACTTCAGCGTTCACGCCAGTGCCTCTTCCTGATACTCGGCATAGCCGCGCGCCTCGAGTTCAAGCGCGAGCTCCTTGCCGCCGGTCTTGACGATGCGGCCGTTGGCGAGAACGTGCACGATATCGGGCACGATATAAGACAGCAGCCGCTGATAGTGGGTGATGACGACGAACGAACGGTCCGGCCCGCGCAGCCGGTTGACGCCGTCAGCGACGATTTTGAGCGCGTCGATATCGAGCCCGGAATCGGTCTCGTCGAGCACGGCGAGGCGCGGCTCAAGCAGCGCCATCTGCAAGATCTCGTTGCGCTTCTTCTCGCCGCCGGAGAAGCCGACATTCACCGCGCGGCGCAGCATGTCCTGCTCGATGCCGAGCTTGCCCGAGGTATCGCGCACTTTCTTGATGAATTCCGGCGTGGACAGTTCGGCCTCGCCGCGCTTCTTGCGCTGCGCGTTGAGCGCGGTGCGCAGGAAGGTCATGGTGGCGACGCCGGGAATCTCCAGCGGATACTGGAAGGCAAGAAACAGGCCGGCTGCCGCCCGTTCATCGGTCGTCATGTCGAAAATATTCTTGCCGTTGAAAAGCACCTCACCGGCCGTCGGCTCATACCCGCTCTTGCCGGCCAGCACGTAAGCAAGCGTCGACTTGCCGGACCCGTTAGGGCCCATAATGGCGTGCACCTCGCCGGCGTCCACGGTAAGGCTTAAGCCCTTGAGTATTTCCTTGCCGTCGATCTCGACGTGCAGGTTTTTGATTTCCAAAAGTGACATGTCATCCTGCGATTTAAAATCTGAAGCGATCGATCTTCGCTCGCTCATTGCCGCAACGGCGGGAATCCAGCTTCCAAGTCCCCGTTTTGCCGGGAACGACCTTATGGAGCTTATCCGACCGAGCCCTCCAGGCTGACCGAAATCAGCTTCTGCGCCTCGACTGCGAACTCCATCGGCAGCTGCTGCAGCACGTCTTTGACAAAGCCGTTGACGACAAGCGCGGTCGCCTCCTCGGCAGAGAGCCCGCGCTGCTGGCAGTAAAACAGCATTTCTTCGGAGATTTTCGAGGTCGTCGCCTCGTGCTCGAACACCGTCGACGAATTCTTGGCTTCGATGTAAGGCACCGTATGCGCGCCGCAGCGGTCGCCGATCAGGAGCGAATCGCAATTGGTAAAATTGCGCGCGCCGGTCGCCCGGCGGTGGGCAGTGACCAGCCCGCGATAGGTATTGTTCGAGCGGCCTGCGGCAATGCCCTTGGAAATGATGCGGCTCGTCGTGTTCTTGCCGAGATGCAGCATCTTGGTGCCGGAATCGACCTGCTGATAGCCGTTCGAAATGGCGATCGAATAGAACTCGCCGCGCGAATTGTCGCCGCGCAGGATGCAGCTCGGGTATTTCCAGGTGATCGCGGAGCCGGTCTCGACCTGCGTCCAGGAAATTTTCGCGTTCTTGCCGCGGCAATCGCCGCGCTTGGTGACGAAATTGTAGATGCCGCCTTTGCCGGCCGCGTCGCCCGGATACCAGTTCTGGATGGTCGAATATTTGATCTCGGCATCGTCGAGCGCGACCAGTTCGACCACGGCCGCATGCAACTGGTTCTCGTCGCGCATCGGCGCGGTGCAGCCTTCGAGGTAGCTCACATAGGAGCCCTTGTCGGCGATGATCAGCGTGCGCTCGAACTGGCCGGTGTTCTTCTCGTTGATGCGGAAATAGGTCGACAGCTCCATCGGGCAGCGCACGCCGGGCGGCACATAGACGAACGAGCCGTCGGAGAACACCGCCGAATTAAGGGTCGCGAAAAAATTGTCGCTGATCGGCACCACGGAGCCGAGATATTTCTTCACCAGTTCGGGATGCTCGTGCACGGCTTCTGAGATCGGCATGAACAGGACGCCGGCCTTGGCGAGTTCGGCCTTGAAGGTGGTGGCGACCGAAACCGAATCGAACACCGCGTCAACTGCGACGCGCCGCTCGCCGTTACCGGCCTGCGCGTCGGTGCCATCGTCGTTGACCGGCCGCTGAATTCCGAGGAGCGCTTCGCGCTCGCGCAGCGGAATACCGAGCTTCTCGTAGGTGCGCAGAATTTCCGGATCGATATCGTCGAGCGATTTCGGACCGTCCTTCTTCTTTGGCGCCGAATAGTAATAGAGATCCTGATAGTCGATCGGGCCATACTCCACCTTGGCCCATTTCGGCTCGCGCATGGTCAGCCAGCGCTTATAGGCGTCAAGCCGCCACGCCAGCATCCAGTCCGGCTCATTCTTTTTGGCCGAGATGAAGCGGATGGTGTCCTCGGACAGGCCCTTGGGGGCCTTGTCCAATTCGATCAGCGTCTCGAATCCGTACTTGTACTGGTCAACGTCAATGCGTCGGACCTGCTCGACGGTCTCTTGCACTGCCGGCATTCGTCCCTCCGCTCACGGTTTCAAGGACCGCGGGTTGGATTAAGTCGGTTATGGTCCAAATAGGGCTTCGGAGTCCTGTCTCGAGTCACCCCATTTTGGCCCTTTGAAGCACTCAAAAGGCCGTAAAATCTGTCAGTCCCACCGCTATTTAGGCGGCGATGCCGCGCTGCCCCTTAGATAATGCAGTTGCGAGCTTTCTCCAAGCGGCGAGGAAGCTTTCGACATCGTCTTTTGTCGTCGTCCAGCCGAGGCTGACGCGCACGGCACCGCGCGTCAGCGGCGGCGAAACTCCCATGGCTGCAAGGACATGGGAGGGTTGTACCTTGCCGGAAGAGCAGGCCGCGCCCGACGATACCGCCAAACCTTCAAGATCGAAGGCAATGACCGCGGTCTCCGCCTTCAGGCCTGGGGCGGCAAAAAGGGTCGTATTGGGCAACCGCTCGACGCCGGCGGCAAAGATGACCGCCTGAGGTGAGATCGCCATAAGCCCGGTCTCGAGAAGATCCCGCAACGCCAACATGCGGGAGGCCTCGGTCTCGCGTTCGCGCCTGGCGGCGGCGGCGGCCGCGCCAAAGGCCGCAATGCCGGCGACATTTTCGGTGCCGGCGCGGAGCCCCCTTTCCTGCCCGCCGCCGCGAATAAGCGGATCGGAAAAGTGAATATCCTCGGTTCTGCGCACCAGCGCGCCGACACCCTTCGGGCCGCCGATCTTGTGGGCCGACAGCGTCAGCAGATCGGCGCCAAGCGAAGCCATATCGCAGTCAATGCGACCGGCCGCCTGTACGGCATCGACATGAAGGAGCCCGCCCGCGGCATGGACGATCGCGGCCGCTGCCGCAACCGGTTGAACCGCACCAGTCTCGTTATTGGCAAGCATGATCGAAACCAGCGCCCGCGGCGATTTCGCCACTGCCTGCGCCAATGCCGCGAGATCGAGCCTTCCGTCGGCATCGACCGCGATCTCCTCGATGGCCTGGCGCGGGAACCGGCCGCCGGCGCGCACCGAAGCATGTTCGATCGCCGAGAAGAGAAGCCGCGACCGCGGACCCTTGTCGGCTGAAATCTCGATCGCCGGCGACAGCGCCAGCATGTTGGCTTCGGTCCCGCTCGAGGTGAAGACGACATCGCCCGGCCGGGCCCCGACGAGCGCGGCGACCCGTTCGCGCGCCTCCTCGACGACGCGCCTCGCCGCGCGCCCCTCGGCGTGCACCGAAGACGGATTGCCGGGGAGCGCAAAGGCTTCGGCCAGGGCATCCCGTGCCTCGTCCCGCAGCGGGGCCGTCGCGTTCCAATCGAAATAGCTGCGGCCGCCCATGCTCGTTGTGCTTGCTTTTTGGCCCCTGGCCTGTGCTAGAAGTCGCGACCTAATATCTCTGCCGCTTCGAGCGCGTCGCCAGTTGCGAAAATGTGAAGTGGTTATAGATAGTTACGTGCACCCACTGGCAACGTCAAGCGTGCGCATCGAGTCCGCCGCTTACGCGCGCCCATCCTGATCGAGGTTCGTCAAAATGCCCGAGGTTATTTTCACGGGGCCCGCCGGCCGCATCGAAGGCCGCTATCATCCGTCGCGGCAGAAGAACGCCCCGATCGGCATCGTACTGCATCCGCATCCGCAATTCGGCGGTACGATGAACCATCAGATCGTCTACCAGCTCTATTACGCTTTCGTGCATCGCGGCTTTTCGGCGCTGCGCTTTAACTTCCGCGGCGTCGGACGCAGCCAGGGCGGCTTCGACCACGGCGTCGGCGAACTCTCCGATGCAGCCTCCGCGCTCGACTGGGCGCAGACCATCAATACCGAGGCGCGCAGCTGCTGGATCGCGGGCTTTTCGTTCGGCGCCTGGATCGGCATGCAGCTCCTCATGCGACGGCCGGAAATCGAGGGATTCATCTCCATCGCCCCGCCGGCGAACCTTTATGACTTTTCGTTCCTGGCGCCCTGCCCGTCATCCGGCCTGATCATTCACGGCGACAAGGATGCGGTGGTGCCGCATCGCGACGTGACCAATCTCGTCGAGAAGCTCAAGACGCAGAAGGGCATCGTCATCGAGCAGAAGATCGTGCCTGGCGCCAACCACTTTTTCGACGGCAAGGTCGAGCCGCTGATGACTTCGATCAGCGGTTATCTCGACAAGCGGCTGAGCCTCAAGGGCGGTCGGGCGAACACCGCGGCCTAACCTTTCGGCACTGCAGGCCGCAGTGGTCGCGCTTGCAATCGGGCCGCCGCCGCCCTTGAATGCGGCCAACTAGAAACACTCAGAGAGAATGAGCGGGGGGATTATCATGCGTCACACGCGCCTTTTTGCCGGCTGTCTTGTCGTTGCGGTTGCCGGTCTTGCGACAAGCCTCGGCGCCGGCAGCGCCGCCGCGCAGGATACCGTCAAAATCGGCATCGTCGTTCCAATGACCGGAACCTCAGCGGCGGTGGGACGTGAAATCTCCGATGCCGCACATCTTTACATGACGCAGCACGGCGACACGGTCGCCGGCAAGAAGATCGTGCTGATCGTCAGGGACGACGCCAGCGTGCCCGACAATGCTAAGCGGCTCGCCCAGGAGCTTATCGTCAACGACAAGGTGAATTTTCTTGGCGCTGGTCTGACGCCAAGCGCCATGGCGATGGCGCCTATCGCTACCGAAGGAAAAATTCCAACAGTTGTGATGGTATCGGGCACCTCGGTCGTGACCGAGCGCTCGCCCTATTACGTGCGCACGAGTTTCACGCTCGGCCAGCAGTCCGGCATCATCGCCGATTGGGCGATCCAGAGCGGCAGCAAGAAAGCGGTCATGATCCTGTCCGATTGGGCGCCAGGCGCCGAAGCGGGCAAGGTCTTCCAAGGCAACTTCACCAAGGGCGGCGGCCAAATTCTCGACACCTTGAAAGTCCCGCTCGCCAATCCGGATTTCTCGCCGTTCCTGCAGCGCGCCCACGATTTGCAGCCGGACACGCTGTTTGTCTTCGTTCCCGCGGGTCAGGCGGGGACGTTTGCGCGCCAATTCGCCGAGCGCGGCCTCGATAAATCCGGCATCAGGCTCGTTGGTCCCGGCGACATCACCGACGACGACGATTTGCCGACGACCGGCGACTCGCTGATCGGCGTGGTCACCGCGGGGCTTTATTCGGCTGCCCATCCGTCACAGCTCAACAAGGATTATGTCGCGGCCTACAAAAAAGCGACCGGTCACCGCGCCAATTTCATCTCCGTCGGCGGCTACGACGGCATGCATCTCATCTACGCGGCGCTGCAAAGACCAACGGCAATACCGACGCCGATGCGGTGATCGGCGCGATGAAGGGCATGAAATGGGAAAGCCCGCGCGGCCCGATATCGATCGACCCGCAGACCCGCGACATCGTGCAGAACATCTATATCCGCAAGGTCGAGATGGTGAACGGCGAGCCCTGGGCCATCGAGTTCAAGACCTTCCCCGCGGTGAAGGATCCGCTCAAGGAGGCGGCCGCCAAATAGTCACGGTGCTACTCACCGCGCGGTCTGATCTTCCTCGCCGAGCGCAAACTGCAGCTCGGCGATTTTCCCGACCCGGCGCCAGGCGAGCGGCAAGGGACTTTTTCTCGTCGGCTGGAGCGTTGCGCCTCAGGCAGCCGAGCTGGATAGAGCGCCGCCGCGCAGCGCGGCCGCCTTTCGTAGCGGAACCGCTGCGGCAGCGCGCAGCTCGCGGGTATCTGCCGCCCGCGGCGGTTCCCCATCCCTTTTCGCGGCGTCGAGCTTGAAGAATGCCACGCACTCGTCCATCGACTTTGCCTGCTGCTCGAGCATTTTTGCAGTCGCCGCATTCTGCTCGACGAGCGCGGAATTCTGCTGCGTGGCTTCGTCCATCTGCGTAAGCGCGATGTTGATCTGATCGATGCCGTCCGCCTGTTCGGAGCTTGCGGTTGCGATGTCAGCAACGATGCCGGCCACCGATTTGATCGAATTCGACGATCTCGGAAAGCGCCGCGCCGGCCTTGTTGACGAGATTGACGCCATCCCTGACCTGATTGTTGCTGCTGCTGATCAGCTCTTTGATCTCCTTGGCCGCCTCCGACGATCGCTGCGCAAGGTTGCGCACTTCAGAAGCGACCACCGCGAATCCGCGTCCCGCGTCGCCGGCCCGCGCGGCTTCGACCGCGGCATTGAGCGCGAGAAGATTGGTCTGGCGGGCAACCTCGTCGATCACGACGATAATGTCGGACATCTTGCGCGCGGACAATTCGATACGCGTCATGGCTTCCACCGCCTCGGCGACGATTTGGCCGCCACGATCCGCCAATTCCCGTGTACCGCTGGCGGACTGGCTCGCATTCCGGGCATTCTCCGCGTTCTTCTTCACGGTCGCCGCAATCTCTTCCATGGAGGCAGACGTCTCTTCGAGACTTGCCGCCTGTTCCTCGGTACGCTGCGACAGATCGGTTGTGCTGGTGGAAATCTCGGCGGTCGCGTTCGAGACTTCATTGGTCGCCGTGGTAATCGTCCGCGTTGTCTCGTGCAATCGCGCCATCGCGCCATTGAAGTCGTCGCGGACCTGATGGTAGGCCTCCGGAAAATCGATCAGACGGAACGTCAGTGTCTGTCCGGAGAGTTGTTAAATCCTATAAATCATTTGTAATTCAAGGGTGGTGGCCTGATTCGAGGAGGGGTCACCGATGTGGACGAGCAAGAACCGCTCACGTTACGACCGCAGCAAGTTGCGATATCCGAGCGATCTGACCGACGACGAATGGAAGTTGGTCGAACCTTTGATCCCGCCTGGCAAGCCCGGCGGCGGCAAGCGCACGGTGATCATGCGTGAGGTCGTAAACGGCCTCATGTATATTCTCTCCACCGGCTGTCAGTGGCGCGCGATCCCGAAAGACCTGCCGCCGAAAAGCTCGGTCTACGACTATTTCGATCTGTGGACCTATGACGGTACACTGGAGCGGATCCACCACGCGCTTTATGAGCAGTGTCGCGAACAAGATCAACGGGACGCCAGTCCGACCGTCGCGATCATCGACAGCCAGAGCGTGAAAAGCGCCGAAAAAGGGGGGCCCGCATTGATCCGCACGGTTACGATGCAGGAAAGAAGATCAAGGGCAAGAAGCGGCACATTCTCGTCGATACATTAGGCCTCCTGCTCCACGCCATCGTTCATCCGGCCGACATTCAAGATCGCGATGGCGGTATTCTCGTCATGGCGACCCTGTTTGGGATGTTCCCCTTTTTGAAGACGCTCTTCGCCGACGGGGGATATCAAGGACCGCAATTTGCGAAAGCGCTTGCAAAAGTTCTCCCAAATCTCGACGTTGAAATCGTCAAACGTTCCGAGCGGGTCGGCGGATTTGTGGTCTTACATAAACGCTGGATTGTCGAACGCACCATCGCTTGGCTCAATCGCTGCCGAAAACTCGCCAAAGATTGGGAAAACCTCAACCGCAAGGCGCTCGCATTCTTGCGCCTCGCATCAATCCGCCTCATGCTCCGAAAACTCTGCAATCCGGCCTAAAGTCTCCGGACAAACTCTCAAGGTCGCCCTCGGCCAGCTTCCTTAAGCCTTCGGCCAGTGTATTGACGATCAGCGCCTGCTCTGCCGCGGCTTCGCGCCGCGCTTTTTCCACCGCCTTGCCCTTGGTCTCCACGGAGCTGTTAATGATCTCCGCCGTAACGCGGAACGATCCCCGCAGACCGCCGTAGAGAATGCGGCGATAATAGATATTCCGGCAAACCGCCTCCATGCAGGCGGTCGCCTCGCGAACGAATGCATCGCAGCGATCGATCATGTCGTTTACCTGGTGCTGGACCTCACCAAGGCTTCCGGTTTCACCGATGCCGGCAATCCGCGCCTCAAAATTTCCCCGGCTGATTTCCGTGCAGATCGCCGCGATCTTGTCGATGACGAGCGAGCGAGCGCCGTCGTCGCTCACGTTTAGCTTGCGGTTTCGGCGGCTCCTGATTTCGTTCTTCACCAGGATTATAAAAAGAAACACACCGGCGACGACCGAGCAATCAACCGCCAGACGCACCAGGTCCTGGTGACCGAGAAAGATCGCAACGGCCGCCGACGCCGAAGCAGCCAGCGCTACGGCTCCGCCGGTCGTCGCG
>CAVXWL010000007.1:0-9043 GCA_963765365.1 uncultured Alphaproteobacteria bacterium
GGCCTCGGATGGCACCTGCGGCGGATAAAGCTCGGAGCCCGCGAATTCGAACAGGATCCGGATGATCTCGTCCTGCACCCGGCACAGCCGCTCGGCGCAGCGCCGGCCGTGGCGATCTTTCAACAACAGGTCTTCGGCATGGGCACGTGCCTGCGTCAGCGCCGTTTTGAGGCGTTGCGCCATGGCCGTGCGCAATTCGCGCTCGCGCCCGGCATGGGTCAGTGCGAGGGCCTTGAGATCGGCGACAATCGCGGTGGCGTCGATCAGTTCGACGCCAGCACGGTGCGTTCGTTGAGTGTCGAGCATCGCGGTTACGCATAGCGGAGGCGTCAGGAACTGTCATCGCCAGCTTTCCGAGCGCTGATGAAAGCGGCGGGAAATGGTGCAGAAGCCGGGGGCGGAGCTTGAACATAATTCCCCAAATATCCACTACGATGTGGCATATTATTCTAATTGACGCTCAATCGTGCCGCCCTTAAAGAAATATTATGGCGTAATCGGATGTAAGCCAGAAACGCTCCGGGGGGTTGTCATGCTGTCACGTCGTGGGTTACTCGCAAGTGCCGTCGGCGCTGGTCTCGCGCCGCTCGGTCTAGCGCGCTCCGCGCGCGCCGCCGACAAACCGTCGCAAATCCGGATCGACTGGGCCACCTACAACCCCGTCTCCATGGTCCTCAAGAAACAGGGATTTCTGGAAAAGGAATTTGCCAAGGACGGCATCGGCATCCTCTGGGTGCAGACGCTCGGCTCCAATAAGGCGCTCGAATACCTCAACGCCGGTTCGATCGATTTCGGCTCGACCGCAGGCTCGGCGGCGCTGCTCGGGCGGATCAACGGCGATCCGATCAAGTCGATCTACGTCTATTCCAAGCCGGAATGGACGGCGTTGGTCACGCGCAAGGATACCGCGATCAATTCGATCGCCGACCTCAAAGGCAAGCGCGTTGCGGTAACCCGCGGCACTGACCCGCATATCTTCCTGGTGCGGGCGTTGCTCTCGGCCGGGATGAGCGAGAAGGACATCAGCGAGGTGCTGTTGCAGCATCCCGACGGCAAGATCGCGCTCATCCGGGGCGATGTCGATGCCTGGGCTGGTCTCGATCCAATGATGGCGCAAGCGCAAGTCGAAGATGGCGCGCGGCTGTTCTATCGCAACAAGGACGCCAACACTTACGGCATCCTCAATTCGACTGAAGACTTCCTCAAGAATTATCCAGATCTGACCCGGCGCGTGCTCGCGGTCTACGACACTGCGCGAAAATATTGTCTGTCCAATTACGATGACGAAAAGCGCACCTTCATGGAGGTGACGAAACTGCCTGCCGCCGTCGTCGACATCCAGCTCAAGGAGCGCACCGATCTGACCAACAATCGCATTGGCCCGGCGCAGCGCGACACTATCCTGCAGGCAGGTTTGGCATTGCAGAAGGCGGGCGTTATCGCGGCCAATGTCGATGTGAAAAAGAACCTTGACGATCTTGTCGACGACCGCTTTGTCACCGCGGCTTAGGAGCGATTTCGCGCTTCGAGCCGCATTGCATTTGCACCTGCCGCCATGTCTTCTGTAGGCATGAGTGCTGTTGTTGAAAGTGGCGCCGCGCGGGAGCGTGCGGCAGGAAACCGCTGGGTGCGGCTGACGCGGCCGGCGCTCGGGTTCGTTCTGCCGATTACGTTGGGGCTTATCTGGGAAATCGTCGTGCGGATGGGATGGGCGAGCGGGCGTCTGGCGCCGCCGCCGTCGGTCATCTTTGCGACTTTCGTCGATCTCGCGCGCACCGGCGATCTTCAGCGCAATACGCTCGTGACCTTGGGACGGGTGGCCGCCGGTTTCGGCATCGGCGCCGGCGTCGCCACCATCGTGGGCGCTGCGGCCGGCTACTCGCCGTTGGTGCGGCGACTGCTCGATCCGAGCCTGCAGGCGTTGCGCGCCATTCCTTCGATTGCCTGGGTGCCGCTGTTCATTCTCTGGCTCGGTATCTTCGAAGCTTCGAAAATTACGTTGATCGCAGTCGGCGTATTCTTTCCGGTCTATCTCGGCCTGATGGGCGCGATTCAATCGGTCGATCGCAAGCTGGTCGAAGTCGGTCGCGCGTTTCGGCTGACCGATGTCGCCATGGTGAGGCGGATATTACTGCCGGCGGTGTTGCCGGCTTACGTGATCTCATTGCGCTCGGGCCTCGGACTTGGCTGGATGTTCGTCGTTGCGGCCGAACTGATGGGCGCATCCGAAGGGCTCGGTTACTTGCTGATCGACGGCCAGCAACTCGGCAAGCCGGCCGAAATCGTCGCGGCCATCGTCGCCTTTGCTATCGTCGGCCAGGCGAGCGACTGGCTCATTGCGCTCGTCGCGGCGCCGTTCCTGCGCTGGGAAGATGTCGTCCGCTCCGAATAGGCTCGTCCCATGCTAGTCCTCGAACGCGTCAGCAAGACCTATCCCAACGGCGTGCATGCGCTCGGCGGCGTGTCGCTCGATGTCGAACTCGGCGAAATCGTCGCGGTGATCGGCGGCTCGGGAAGCGGAAAATCGACGCTGCTGCGAGCCGTCGGCGGGCTCGATCCGGCAAGTGAAGGCTCGATTGTGCTAGACGGCGAGCGGATCACGTCGCCGCACCAAAAAATCGGGATCATATTTCAGGAACCGCGGCTGCTGCCCTGGCTCAAAGTCGCCGATAATGTCGCCTTCGGGATCTGCGACCGGCCGAAGCGCGAGCGCGCGCAGCGCGTCGGCGCCGCGCTCAAACGCGTCGGGCTCGCCGACAAGGCCGGAGTCTGGCCGCGAGAACTATCCGGCGGTCAGGCGCAGCGCGTCGCCATCGCCCGGGCACTGGTACCGCGACCGGAAGTATTGCTGCTCGACGAACCGTTTTCCGCGCTCGATGCTTTCACGCGCACCGATCTGCAGGGCCATCTGCTCGATCTCTGGGCCGATGCCAAGCCGACTTTGATTCTGGTGACGCACGATGTCGACGAGGCGATCGTGCTCGCCGACCGCGTCATGGTGATGTGCCCAAGGCCCGGCCGCATCTTCGACGAGATCGGCGTCGATCTGCCGCGACCGCGCGATCGCCAGTCCGCCGCCTTCGATTTCGTCAAGCGCCGCATCCTGGCCGCCCTCGATCGCTCGCTGCAGCGCGTGCCGACCGGCGCGGAAGGTGAACTGAAGGCCGATGCCGGCGCGGCTTTGTGGTGGTGATGTCGTCCGGCGATCGCCGGCACCGGGTGGACACGGTGATGGCCAATGGCTACTGGATTGCCCGCCCTCGCGGGCAATGACAGTGGGTTGAGGAGATTTCATATGGATGCCGCCGGGCTGCGCGCGCTGCAGGCGCCAATCAAAGAGCGATACAAGGCCGATCCGAAGGCCGGATTCATCACGCTTAAAGCCAAGGGCATGCTCGACAACTCCAACATCGCTTGCAAGGTTGAGACCGGCCGTGCGCTTGCGGTGGCCGGCCTGCACCCGGCTACCGGCGGCTCGGGAATGGAATTGTGCTCTGGCGATATGCTGCTTGAGGCTCTGGTTGCCTGTGCCGGCGTGACGCTCAAGGCGGTCGCCACCGCGATCGACATTCCGCTCAAAGCCGGCACGGTCTCCGCGGAGGGCGATCTGGATTTCCGCGGCACCCTCGGCGTCGCCAAAGAGGCGCCGGTCGGCTTCGCGCAGATCAGGCTCAACTTCGAACTCGACACCGCGGCGCCGCAGGAAAAGCTCGATCAGCTCCTCAAGCTCACCGAACGCTACTGCGTCGTCTATCAGACCATCAAGAGCGGCCCGCCAGTCGAGATCAGCCTGAAAAAGAAATAGGCCAGCCGGTTCATCGTCTCGCCGGGCTTGACCCGGCTATCTCTGGGACCTTGACGCTGCATGGATGCGCGGATCAAGCCAGCGCGTGATGTAGAGAGAACTCCAACTCCATGTCCCCTGTGCTCCTCTTCTGGTACGGCCTCGCCTTGAAAATGGCGATGACGGCGATCGTCGTGGTCATCACCTCGATCGCGGTCGAGCGCTCGGGAGCCTTTGTCGGAGCACTCATCGCCGCACTGCCGACGGCGGCGGATGCCGCCTATTTCATTCTCGCGATCGAACATCCGCCAAGCTTCATCGCCGCGGGCGCCATCGGCAGCGTGGCGACGTGCGCTGCCGTGTCGATCTATTGTCTGGTTTATGCAGCGCTGGCGCAGCGTCACGGGTTGCTGCTGTGCCTGAGCGTATCGCTTTTCGTCTGGTTTGTGGCCGCCGCCATCCTGCGGATGATCGACTGGACGCCGCTGACGGCGGTGACGCTGGATATCGTGGTATTCAGCATCACCATTCCCCTAAGCTGGCGGTATCGCGAATCTGGCCCGGTCCGGAAATTCTTGCGCACGCCGTTCGATATTCCGATGCGCGCACTCGCTGCTGCGGTGGTGGTGGCAGTCGTCACCACGGCGAGCTACAAGATCGGTTCGTTCGCCTCCGGCATGTTCGCGCTGTTTCCAATTATTCTGTGCAGCTCGGTCGTCATCCTGCATCCGCGGGTTGGCGGCAAGCCGACGGCCAGCATGCTGGCGCATGCGCAGATCGCCTTCATCGGTCTGGCGCTGAATTTTCTCGCCGTGCACTATATCGCCGAGCTTGTCGGCTCATGGTCGGCGCTCGGCATCGGACTATTGATATCCATCGGCTGGAGCGTCATTCTGCTCCTGGCTCGCCTGCGCGCTATGCGGCTCACCGCGAAAGTTTCGCCTTGAGCGCATAGATCGCTTCGAGCGCATCGCGCGGCGACATTTCATCGGGATGCAGCGCCGCCAAGGCCTCGATCACGGCGTCGAGTGGCGTGTCGCGTTGTGGCGGGGGCTCGGGACGCGCGGCGGCGAACAGCGGCAAATCGTCGATCAGCCGACGCGCCGGCGAGGTGCGGTCCTCGGCTTCGATCTGCGCCAGAACGACTTTGGCGCGCTCGATCACGCTCGGCGGCAGGCCGGCGAGTTTCGCGACTGCAATGCCGTAGGACCGGTCGGCGGCGCCGGCAACGACCTCGTGCAGAAAAATGACGTCGCCGTGCCATTCCTTGACCCGCATGGTGGCGTTGTGCAGCCGCGTCAGCTTGGCGGCGAGTGCGGTCATTTCGTGGAAATGGGTGGCGAACAGCGTGCGGCAGCGATTGCGCTCGTGCAAATGCTCGATTGTTGCCCAGGCGATCGACAGGCCGTCGAAGGTCGCCGTGCCGCGCCCGATCTCGTCCAAAATGACCAAGGCGCGTGCGCCCGCTTGGTTGAGGATCGCCGCCGTCTCGACCATCTCGACCATGAAGGTCGAATGCCCGCGGGCGAGATCGTCGGCGGCGCCGACGCGCGAAAACAGCCGGTCGACGACGCCAATATGCGCGGCCTTGGCCGGCACGAAGCTGCCCATTTGCGCGAGAACGACGATCAGCGCGTTTTGGCGCAGAAACGTCGATTTGCCCGCCATATTGGGGCCGGTAATGAGCCAGATACGGCCGGTCTTTTCATTGGCCGGTGGCGAAAGATCGCAGTCGTTGGCGACAAATGGACCGCCGCCGGCGATTAGCGCCTGTTCGACCACCGGATGGCGGCCGCCGCCGATGGCAAAAGCGAGACTGCCGTCGACTTCCGGGCGCGCATAGTCGCGCTCGACCGCAAGGGCTGCCAGCGCGCAGGCGACGTCGAGCAGCGCGACTGCTTGCGCGGCCTCCTTGATCGGCGCGCTTGCAGCCGCCACGGTTGCCGCGAGGCGATCGAAGATTTCGAGTTCAAGCGCCAGCGCCCGTTCCGCGGCACTGGCGATCTTGGCCTCGAGTTCGCCGAGCTCGCTGGTGGTGAAACGCACCTGGCCGGCGGTGGTCTGGCGGTGGATGAAAGTCGCGTTGAGCGGCGGCGCCATCAGTTTCTCGCCGTGCTGCGCCGAAACGTCGACGAAGTAGCCGAGCACATTGTTATGCCGGATCTTCAAGGAACGAACGCCCGCCGTCTCCGCGTAGCGCACCTGCAACGCGGCGATAACGCGGCGTGATTCATCGCGCAGCGCCCGCGCTTCATCGAGCGCGGCCTCTTGGCCGGCACGAACAAATCCGCCGTCACGGCGGAACGCCGGCAGCTCCTCGGCCAGCGCGCGTCGCAATACCTCTGCGATCGCGCGATCGGGCCGCCGCAGCGACGCGACCGCTTGCGCGATATCGCGCGGCAAGTCTCCAAGCGCGGTGAGGGCTTCGGCGAATTCAGCCGCGGCAAAAATTCCGTCCCGGATCGCGGCAAGATCGCGAGGGCCGCCACGGTCAATGACAATGCGCGAGAGCGCGCGCGCGAGGTCGGGCACCGCTTTCAGCCGCGCGCGCAGGTCGTTGCGCGCGGCGGCAGTGTCGACGAAGAGGGCAACGGCATCGAGCCGGTGCACGATTTCGCCTGGATCGGTCAATGGCGCGGCAAGCCGTTGCGCCAAAAGCCGGGCGCCGGCTGCCGTTACCGTGCGATCGATCGCGGCAAGCACCGAGCCGCGCCGCTCGCCCGATAACGTCCGCGTCAGCTCGAGATTGCCGCGAGTCGCCTGGTCGATCGCAAGCGTGGCGCCGGCCGCCTCGCGTGCCGGGATCGACAGCGGCGGACGCTTGCCGATCTGGGTCCGCTCGACATAGGTGATCGCGGCTGCGGCGGCGGTAAGCTCAATGCGGGAGAATGCCCCAAATGCCGCGGTCGTCGCCACGCCGAAATACGACGCCAGCCGCCGTTCCGCTGTCGCACCGTCGAACACGTCGCGGGTGAGGGGGGTCAACGCCGGCAGCGAACGCAGATAAGGCGCAAGTTCGGTGTCGGCATAAAGCGCGTCGGATACGACAATCTCGCCCGGCTCGACGCGCGTAATCTCGGCGGCAAGCGATGCGCGATCGCACGCGGCGACGCGGAACTCGCCAGTCGAAATATCGATCCAAGCCAGCGCGAAAGCATCCTCGCTGGAGGAGGCGCGGTTGCGCGCCAGCGCAAGGAGATAATTGTTGCGCCTGGCATCAAGCAGCGAGTCCTCGGTCAGCGTGCCGGGCGTCACCAGCCGGATGACGTCGCGGCGCACCACGCTCTTGGCGCCGCGCTTGCGCGCTTCGGCGGGGTCTTCGAGCTGCTCGCACACCGCGACGCGGTGGCCGAGCGCGATCAGCCGGTGCAGATATTCGTCGGCGCGCTCGATCGGCACCCCGCACATCGGGATATCGCGGCCGAGATGCTTGCCGCGCTTGGTCAGCATGATGCCGAGCGCGCGCGAGGCAACTTCGGCATCGTCGAAAAACAGTTCGTAGAAGTCGCCCATCCGATAGAACAATAGGCAGTCCGGATTGGCGGCTTTGATCTCGATATATTGCTCCATCATCGGCGTGACGCGCCCGATTTCGTCGGGCGCCGGGGCTGCGGCGCGGACGGCCTCGCCGGACTCCACTGCGTCAGTGATACCGATGGTGGGTGCTGCGTCCATGAGGAATGAACGCTAGCAAAAATGAGCCGTCATGTCCGGTGTTGTGCCAGCCATCCACGACTTCATCCGCCGCGCTGCACATCCTCAAGGATCATGTCGGTGGCCTTCTCCCCGATCATGATGGCGGGAACATTGGTGTTGCCGGAGACGAGTTTCGGCATGATTGAGCAATCGGCCACCCATAGACCGTCGATGCCGCGCAGCCGCAATCTGGGATCGACCACCGACTCGTCGTCCGCGCCCATCCGGCAGGTTCCGGCCGGATGGAAGATGGTTGCGCCATTCTTGCGCGCAAAACCGAGGAGATCGGCATCGGAGACGTAGTCCGGGCCTGGCGTCACCTCGGCGGCGACGTAGTCGGAGAGCGGCGCCGTCGCCGCGAGCTTGCGCGCAAAGGTAATCGCCGCCGTCGTGCATCGCCTGTCGGTTTCGGCGGCGAGGTAGTTGGCTTGAATCTTCGGTGGTGCGAATGGATCGGCTGAGGCGAGCGTGATCGAGCCGGTGCTTTCGGGTCGTAGCTGACAGACCGACAAAGTGAACCCGGAGAAGTCGTGCACTTTGCCGCCGGCCATGTCGGCGGACAGCGTCGCGATGTGAAATTGAATGTCGGGTGTTTGCGATTCCGGCAAGACGCGGGTGAACAGTCCGCCCTGATTGATGCCGGTCGCCAGCGGTCCGGTCCGATGCAGCAGCCATTCCAGCCCCATCCCGACGCGGCCAAAGATCGAACGAAGCGAATCGTTGGTGGTGATGGGTTTTGTGCAGCGATAGATGAGGCGAACCTGGAGGTGGTCTTGCAAATTCTTGCCGACGGCCTTGCGATTGAGCAGGACCGGAACGTTCCGGGCGCGCAATTCCTCGCCTGCGCCGATGCCAGACAGCATAAGAAGCTGCGGTGACTGGACCGCGCCGGCCGCCAGCACCACGCCGCGACCGGCGCGCAATTCGCGCATTTCTGTCCCGACACGGTAGGTGACGCCACTTGCGCGGCGACCGTCGAATAGAATACCCGCCACCTGGGCGTCGGTCATGATCGCAAGATTACGGCGCTGCTTTGCGTCGCGCAGATAGGCGTCGGCGGCGCTCGCGCGCCAGCCATTATTTGTCGTCAATTGATAATATCCAACGCCTTCCTGGGTCGTGCCATTGAAGTCGGCGGTACGCGGCACGCCGCAGTTTTGCGCCGCCGCGATCACGGCCTCGATCAGTTCATGCTTGCGGCTTATGCTGGTGATGCGCAGCGGACCGCCGGAGCCGTGCATTTGGTCGTCGCCGAACGCGGAATTATTCTCCAGCTTGATGAAGTACGGCAGCACATCGTCGAAGCCCCAGCCGATGTTGCCGAGTTCGCGCCAGTGGTCATAGTCGCGCGGCTGGCCGCGCACGACGATGAGACCGTTGATAGAACTTGAACCGCCAAGCACGCGGCCGCGCGGCCAATAAATCCGCCGTCCTTCCATATTGCCGTCCGGCTCGGTGTAGAAACGCCAGTTGAGCTTGGCGTCCCACATTGTCTTGCCGTAGCCGATCGGCAGATGGATCCAAAGGCTAGCAATACGTAGCTAACGTAACGCGCCAGCACAT
>CAVXWL010000008.1:0-4894 GCA_963765365.1 uncultured Alphaproteobacteria bacterium
TAGCAGCATCGTTGGCGCTGGCAACGGTCATCCTGGTGATACGGCGGGATGGGTCATTGGCGCCGGCCTGCGGCTTAACTTCCCAATGATTGCCCAGGGCGATTACTTCCAGAGTGAAGTCAACTACACCCGGGGTGCGCTTCGTTACCTGAATGACCCGGAGAGTGGCAACTTCGGCCAAAGCATGGGCAACGACGAAGTCTTTGGTGTGATGAGCGACTGCGTCTACGGAGGCACTACTGTCGCCGCCGGAAACCAACTCGTTGCAACTTGACCAGCGCCTGGAACATCAATGCTTCCTACGAGCATTATTGGACGCCGTCGGTACATCAGTCGATTGTCGGTGCCTATGAGGCGGTTAGCTACGGCTCGCAGGCCAACGCAATACTTTGCGCTGGCGCGGGCAATGGCTCCGGCATCGGGTCATTTGCTGTTGCCGCATCAGGCTGCGACAACAACTGGAACGTCTGGGGCCTTAGCTCGCGGTTGCAGTGGGACATCACCAAGTCCTTCTACATCGGTGTTGAAGGGCTTTACGCCAACATGAACGGCGGATCGACGTCCGATGGCCTAACTCATGGTTACGGCCTTGGGGCACCCAACAGCCCGCAATTGGTCTCGTCGAACCAGAGCACTTGGGCGGGCACCATCCGTATGCACAAGGACTTCTTGCCCTGATCGTCTGATCACGGCGTGAAATCGGAAGCCCCGACGGTCATCCGCCGGGGTTTTTTTTATGAGCTGGAACTCACCGTAAATTGGTACATAAAGCGGAATGCCTGCGGATTATCCGTTTCAAAGCTGTGCCACTTGTCGAGGTCGGCCAGCGCGGCCCGACCTGCAAAGCGCCGCTGAAACAATTCGATAGTTACCGGATCGAGATCGAAATTCAAAAACGTCAGGCCGTTCTCGCTGAGGAACTGTTTTATTCTTGGAATTGTGAATCTGTGCTCGACGACATTGAACAAGAAATCCCGGCACCCGCTCAGACTGAAGAAATCGGGCGCCTGGATGGTCATTCGCCAGCCCCGCTCTTCGTGCAGCCGCAAAATCTCCTGCCGCAAGGTCCGGATATCCGCAGGCGTCGGCCGGTAGCTGCGATCCGCGATGAAGGCCCGGATCGCGACGACGTCGCGCCGGCCGAAGTCGCTATCAAGCCCGATTCTCATTGTACCCTTAGGCCGCAGCATTGCGAGCAGGACTCGCCAGCTGGTTTCCGGCTCGGCCAGATGGTGCAGGACGCCGACGGCCTCGACTCGATCGAAGCTACGGCCAATTCCGGGTAGTTTGAGAATATCGGCCTGGGCGTATTCGACATTCTGCAAACCGAGCTCGCGCGTCTTTCTGCGCGCGTAAGCGAGACTAGGCAGGCTCAGATCAACGGCGAGCACGCGCGATCCGGGATAAAGCTGCGCGATCTCGACGGCGTGCTGGCCGCTGCCACAGCCTGCAATCAGAATCTCTTCGGGTAGGCGATCACCTGCAGCGCCGATCAGGGCCTTCCATTCATCGGCCTGCGCGGCAATGGGGTTCACCGTCCACCGCGGATAGGGATTTTCCCGGTATTGATCCATGACCTGGCGCGAAACGTCGTCATCGATTCGGGTCAGAACGGGAATCCGTTCGCGATCTTGCATCTCTTTGAGTGGCTCGCGGACCTGCTGGCGCAGCAGCGCGGCGGCGGGTTCAGGCCAATCTGACTGTAAAAAGCGTATGCGCAGCCGACAGCGCATGGAGCGGAAAATAGGCCGCCACTGCGGCCAATAACGCAATGGGGATCTCGCCGCCGGCCGACGCTTTTTCCACCAAGAGCTTTTTCAACAGAAGCGCTTGCCGCATCTCTTCGTCGGTTTCAGCAAAGACGTATTCATTGATGAAGCATTGCTGCGCGATGGCGCAGAACAGGCTTGCGACGGCCGGATCGACGTCATTATTGGAGTTCGCGGCGAAGCGCAGCAGGGTCGAGCGGACAGCCGTCAGGAACTTTTCCAGCGGCGCATGATGTAGCGGCACGGTCCGGAGCGCAGTGCGGAAAAAAATGTCGCGGGCGATCGAATCCAGACTGTAGCGCGCAAATAATTCGTCCGCTTTTGTCGGCATCGGCCAATTTTGCTCGATGTGATCGACGCATGAGGTGATGGCCGGGTTTTGCAAAATCAGCTGTTCGGCAGGCCGCAGCCGGGTGCCCAGCTCGATCGCCTTCATGAAATGAAGGGCGGCTTCGTCCTGCTTGTTCAGCGCATGTAAGGACGACGCGAGATTATAATGACAGGCCGCATTCAAGGGATCGCCGGCCACCGCCTTCTGCAACATCTTTACCGCGGGCCGGTGGCGGCCGGAGACTTGAAGAATGAGCCCGCTGAGATTGAGCGCGTTCACGTGCGCGGATTCGCGCGCCAAAATCTCTTCGCATAACTGCTGCGCCCGCGCCAACTGGCCGCGCCGATGGTACGCGCTCGCTTGCTCCATAAGGTCGGCAATAGGCAGTCTGATATCGCCGCCGCTGACCGGTGCGGCGCCGGTCGCCGTCCGTCGCTTGATGTCGGCCCTTCGCGCTTTTCGGTTCATCGGCAACGTCGATCAACGCACCCCGTGATGGGAGGGCTAGGCTAACAGCTTCGGCGCGAAGGCGCGCGTCCCGCCAGGTTCGGCGCCTTGCCATCCAGTCCCGAGACGCACGGTGCCGCAGCTGGCGACAAAGGCGGCAATACGCTCGATGAGGTCGGGACTGTCCAGGAGCGGGACGTGCCCCTGATCGGCGATTTCGACGGACTGCATGCCGGGATGATGCGCATGCATGGCCGTCAGTGTCGCGGCCGACAAGATATCTGAATTGACGCCGCGGATGACCAGAATGGGCACGCGGGCGAGCGCGTCGAATTCGTTCCACATCGACGGCAACGGCCGTTCGATGTCGACTTCGGCAAGCGTGCGTGCCAGCCGCACATCATAGGTCGGCTTAAGTTCGCCATCGTCCATTTTCCAGGTACGCCGCGCCGCGGCGAGCCATTGCTCGGAAGTCACGGCCGGAAATTGCGCATCGAACAGCCGGCGAAGGATATCGGCGCCTTCGGCGAAATTGCGCGGCTGCGGCAGCTTGCCGACATAGCTCTTGATGCGCGCCAGGCCTTTCTGCTCGATCACCGGCCCGATGTCGTGCAGCACGACGCCGGCAATTGCCGTCGGGTGCGCGACGCCGAGGAGCATGGTGAGGATGCCGCCACGCGAACTGCCGATGAAAACCGCCTCGCCGATTTCAAGCGCGGTCAGCACGGTGACAACATCGCCGAGCTCGACCGCCACATTGTAGTTTTCCGGATTGCGGTCGTAGTCGGATTGCCCGCGCCCGCGCAAATCGATGGCGATCACCCGTCGCGCCGGATCGCCGTTGGCCAGCGCTGGCGCCAACGCATCAAAATCGGCGACAGTGCGCGCCAGGCCCGGCAGGCAGACCACCGGCAATGCAGCCGCCGTGCGCGGGCCATATTCGCGCACATGCAGCCGCAATCCGTCTTGCGCGGTAACGAAAACATCTGCCGGCATGACTGGCGCTCCGTGCAATCTTGGGCGCTGCAATCTAATGACCGTGCCCGCGGGGCGCAATTGGCTGCCGGCGCTCCGCTCCGGCTACCCGCCGCGGCGCAGGTCGGCTTCGATCAGAAGTTTCGGGTTGTTTTCGACGACCGCGCGGTAGACCTGCATGTTCTCGACCACGCGCTCGACATAATTGCGCGTTTCCGAGATCGGGATGCGCTCGATCCAGTCGACCGGATCGACCTTGGGATCGCGCGGGTCGCCGTATTGCTCGATCCACTCCCGCGCCCGGCGCGGCCCGGCATTGTAGGCGACAAAAGCAAGAATGTAGGAGCCGCGAAAGGCGGCGATATCATTGCCGAGTTCGGCGGTGCCGAGCTGGGCATTATAGACCACGTCGTCGCCGAGCCGGCGCTGATTGAAGGCGACGTTAAATTTTTTGGCGGTATCGCGCCCGGAGTCTGGCGTGACCTGCATCAGGCCGATCGCATTGGCGCCGGAAACGACGCGCGGATTGAACGCGCTTTCCTGGCGCACGATCGAATAGACGACGCAGGGCTCAACCTGGGGTCCGATCTGCTGATAGGCCGGCACGCCGAAATTCGGAAAAGCGTAGCGCTCGAAGGGAAAGCCGCGGCCGAGCATCTCTTTGCCGATCAATAACGTCGCGCGGGCGTCGTTGTGACGGGTGGCAATATCGGCAAGCGTTGCCAGCGCCGCGGTGTCGGTCGCCTTGTCGCCGAGATCGGCGGCCATCGTCGCGACCAGATCGCGCGCATCGACCGCATAGAGAATCTCGAACGCGCGCCCGAGTTCGAGCGGACGGCGCTCGGCGCCCGGGTTGGGCAGCGGGCGGAGCGTGACCTCGTCAACGCCGAGCCGGGCGCGGGCGAGCTGCCCGTAATAGGCGGTGGGATAGCGCGCGGCCACCTCGTAATAGGCGCGTGCGTCCTGGCCGCGGCCGAGCGCTTCGGCGGCGCGGCCCTGCCAATAGAATGCGCGCCCGAGCGTAATCGGATTGGACACGCCGTCGGCGATGCGGGCGAAATGTGTAAGCGCGATGCCGGGCTGGCGCAGGAAACGCAGCGCTACCCAGCCGGCGGTGAACTGCTGCTCGGCGCGGTAATTCTCGTTCTCGGGTGGCGCGGCCGCATCGGCGACCTCATAGGCCATTCTGGCGTCGCCGAGGTCGAGCAGTTTTCGCGATACCAGCCGCCGCTCCACCCACCACTGATCGACGTCGATGAGCGCCGCCGGATCGCGCGGCACGGTGTTCAACAATTGCGCCGCCTCGGCGATCTTGTCGGCGCGCCGCAGCCATTGAACGCGGCTGAATATGTAACCGGGATCGCGCCGCGCG
>CAVXWL010000009.1:0-33662 GCA_963765365.1 uncultured Alphaproteobacteria bacterium
GCCTTCGACTTACTCGGCCATTGGCACAGCTCATGCATTTCCGGACTGGCCTTGCTTGACCTGACCGAGATGCGTCGGAAATAGTCTGGAAAATGGCTATGCGTCGTCCTCGCCGGGAAAGAATTGCGTGGCACGACAAAGCTCAAATGAAAAAGCTCGCATGAAGCTCATTCGCGGCGGAACCATCGTCAATCACGATCATTCGCGGCGCGCCGACGTTCTCGTCCGCGACGGCGCGATCGCCATGATTGGCGCCAATCTCGAAGCGCCGGGCGGCGCCGAGATCATCGACGCCGGTGAATGCTACCTCCTGCCCGGCGGCATCGATCCGCACACGCATCTTGAACTGGAGTTCATGGGCGCCGTGTCGGCCGACGATTTCGAATGGGGCGGCAAGGCCGCGCTGTCGGGCGGCACGACCATGGTAGTCGATTTCTGCATTCCGAGTCCGGGGCAATCGCTGCTGGCAGCCTACCAGGACTGGCGGCGCAAGGCGGAGAATGCAGCCTGCGACTACGGCTTCCACATGGCGGTGACCTGGTGGGACAAGCAGGTTTTCGAGGAGATGGAAGCTTGCGTCAAAACCTACGGCATCAACACGTTCAAGCATTTTCTGGCCTACAAGGGCGCGTTGATGGTCAACGACGACGAGCTTTACAACTCGTTCCTGCGCTGCGCGGAACTCGGGGCCATGCCGCTGGTGCACGCCGAGAACGGCGATGTGGTCTGGCGCCTGCAGCAGCATTATCTCGGCGCTGGTGTCACCGGTCCCGAAGGTCATGCTTTTTCACGTCCGCCCGCGGTCGAAGGCGAGGCCACCAACCGCGCCATCATGATTGCCGACATGGCGGGCTGTCCGCTCTACGTCGTCCACACCTCCTGCCGGGATGCCCATGAGGCGATCGCCCGGGCGCGGGCGGCCGGCAAGCGCGTTTACGGCGAACCTTTGATCCAGCACCTGCTCCTTGACGAGGACGAATATCGCAACGCCGATTGGGATTATGCGGCGCGGCGCGTGATGTCACCGCCGTTCCGGGCCAAGGACCATCAGGCTAGCCTCTGGGCCGGGCTGCAGTCGGGATCGCTGCAGGTCGTGGCGACGGATCATTGCGCCTTTACGACCGCGCAGAAGCGGCTTGGCGCCAGCGACTTCACCAAGATACCAAACGGCACCGGCGGTCTTGAGGACCGCATGCCGGTGCTCTGGACAGCGGGCGTCAATACCGGGCGGATTACGAAGGAGGAATTCGTCGCCGTGACCTCCGCCAATTCGGCCCGCATCCTCAACATCTATCCGAAGAAAGGCGCGATCGCCGTCGGCTCCGACGCCGATCTCGTCATCTGGGACCCCAAGGCCAGCAAAACCATCGCGGCCAAAAAGCAGATCAGCCGTATCGACTACAATGTGTTCGAGGGTTTTGCGTGTACCGGCGTGCCGCGGGCGACACTGTCGCACGGCGAGATCGCCTGGCTCGACGGCGAACTCCACGTCGAAGCCGGTGCCGGCCGGTACGTCCCACGCGCTCCGTTTCCTTCCGTTCATGTCGCCAACGCCACCTGGCGGGAACTGACCGCCCCGCGCGGCGTCGACCGCGCGAGCGTCACACCGTGACCGGCCAGGCGATGCCAGCGCGTGCGCAAAACCTGCAAATCGACGGCCGGCGGCTGTGGGATTCATTGATGCAGACCGCACAGATCGGCGCGACGCCGAAGGGCGGTATTTGTCGCCTCACGCTGACCGACCTCGATCGCCAGGTCCGCGATTGGTTCAAAACGCAATGCGAGGCGCTCGGCTGCACCGTTGCGGTCGACGAAGTCGGCAATATGTTCGCGCGGCGGCCGGGTAAAAACCCGGCCTTGGCGCCGATCGCCATGGGCTCGCATCTCGATACGCAGCCGACCGGCGGCAAGTTCGACGGCGTGCTTGGCGTGCTCGGCGCGCTCGAAGCCATGCGCACGCTTCACGAAACGGCCTACGAGACCAATTCTCCGATCGAGATCGTCAACTGGACCAACGAGGAAGGCTCGCGTTTCGCGCCGGCCATGCTCGCCTCCGGCGTCTTCGCCGGCGTCTTTACGCCGGACTATGCTTACGCGCGGCTTGATCGCGACGGCAAGGCATTCGGCGAGGAACTGGCCCGCATCGGCTACAAGGGCCCTGAGCGCGCCGGCGCCCGCACATTTGCCGCGATGTTCGAACTGCATATCGAACAGGGCCCGATCCTCGAAAACGAAGAACGCATGATCGGCGTTGTGCAGGGCGTCCAAGGCATGCGCTGGTATGAAGTAACGATCGCCGGCCAGGAAGCCCATACCGGGGCAACGCCGATGCGGCTGCGCAAAAACGCGCTCCTCGGCGCGGCGCGAATGATTGAGCGCATCGACGCCATTGCACAGCGACACGCGCCCGACGCCGTCGGCACGGTCGGCCTGATCGAGAACAGGCCGAACAGCCGCAACGTTATCCCGGGCGAAGTGTTCTTCACCGTCGACTTCCGTCATCCCGACGAGAAGATTCTCGACGCCATGGAATCGGAACTCCGCGCCACGCTGGCCGAAATCATCGCGAGCTTACGGCTCGCCTCCACGGAATCGCGAATCTGGAATTCGCCGGCGGTCAAATTTGCACCGGAACTTATCGATTGCGTGCGCATCGGGGCGGCAAAAGCGGGCTTCACCGGTCGCGACATGATCTCCGGTGCCGGGCACGACGCCGCCTATATCGCCCGTGTTACGCCGACGACCATGATCTTTGTGCCTTGCGCCGGCGGCATCTCGCATAACGAAGCGGAATCGACGAGTTTCGAGGAATGCGCCGCGGGCGCGCAGGTTTTGCTCAATGCGGTGTTGGAATACGACCGGCGACTAGGGTGATCGCTTATTAAGGACCTGCTCGCGCAATACCTTCAAGAAATGATGGTGGATATCCGTCGGCTGCCAGCCCACGCGCGTAGCGACCCCGTCGGCGCGGTGCAAGGTCGGTGACCGAAACGGCAGCACCGCAAGATTTGCACGATCGTTCAGTCCCGCTTCCAGCGTCGACATTAGCGTGAGCTGATCCGATGTCGCCAGAAGATCGCGATGAATCTGAAATGAAGTTGTTTCGACGGAAATCCTCGGCGGGTCAGGCAGGCGCGCAAATATGTTGCGAAAGGCCTGCTGCCGCGGTGTCATCGGGCCAGGCATGATCCAGTCGTAACGGGCAAGATCGCGCAGCGTCAGCTTTCTCGCGCGGCTTAAAGGATGGCCGGCGCGACCGACGACGACATAGGGGTTTTTGAACAGCGCTTCCTCCACGACGTCTTGCGCCCAGGCCGGGCGCCGCAGCACGCCGAAAAGCAGATCGAGCTTTCCAGCGCGCAGGCCGTCGAGAAGCGCCTCGTAGTGGTCGTCCACGATCTGCACGGCGGCAGTCGGATAGGCCTTGAGGAACGCGTTGATCGTTGACGAAAGCACTTGCGTTCCGGAATGCGGAATATTGCCGATGACGATGCGGGTGACGACGTTGCCGCGCGCCGCCTGCAATTCTTCTATCCCGTAGGAAAACTCGCGAAGCGCGATCTGAAAGCGGCGCGCGATTTCGTTGCCCTGCGCCGTCGTTGTCATCCCCTGGCCGGTCCGCTGATACAACCGCCGGCGCAGCTCGCGCTCCAAACTCCTGGCGGCCCGGTGCAGCGAGGGCTCCGAAATTCTCAAGGATCGCGCCGCGGAGCCGAATGAGTGTTGTTCGGAGACGGCTATCAGGCTTCGGATTTGCGGCCCGGTGATACGGTTGATGACCAGCTCCGGGCCCGGCGCGCCGTTTGCCGCGCCAATCCCGGTGTCGGTCACGGCGGAGCGCAGTTGCTCGAAAAACCGGTGAATCCGCGGCAGCAGGATTGATCCGCCCGCCGCGAGATAGCATCCCGATCCGCGGCGATGGAACAGCGCGGCGCCGACGCGTCGCTCGAAAGCGCGGACGGCCTGGGTCACGCCCGGCTGCGACAGATTTATGGCTCTGGCGGCGCCGCTAATGCTTTGCGATGCGGCCACAGCCGCAAAAATGCGAGCTTGGCGGAGGGACGGAACCACGTCGACGGACATAAACGACCCACTTGGTGGGGGCAACGCTCTCACACGTTTATAGCAAGAACTTATGGCTCCGCACGCGATTTCGATTGGCGTTTTCCACCCTTACCGCCGAAACTCCGCACTTCAGGGTCCAAACCCTGCAAGCGGATTTAATTCGCCAAAGTGCGAGGCTCCGCGAGATAAAAGACATCGAGGGAGGCGCCGATTTCTCGTCCGAAGCTCGCTCGCAATTTCTGCTATCTGCCGGCCCGCGCCGGCGCAATCGTTGCGCTGGTCTGCGCGACATTTTTGGGAAGTTCGGCGCTCGCAGCCGGCGACTACCCCCACAAACCCGTCCGGATTATCGTCCCCTACGGACCCGGCGGCGCCGGCGATCTGACAATCCGGCTGCTCGCGGACAAGCTCAGCCAAAATCTCGGCCAGCAATTCATCGTCGAGAACAAGCCAGGCGCCGGCGGCATTGCGGCCATGCATGCGGTGCTCGATGCACCCGCCGACGGCTACACACTCTGCGAAATGGGCAATGGACAGTCGATCAGCGCAAGCCTGTTTCAGAACTCTGCCGTACAACGTGCTGAAGGATTTTGTGCAAATCTCCAATGCCGCGAGCTTTGAGATGCTGCTGGCGGTTCCTCCCACCTCCCCCTACAAAACGGTGGGCGACCTTGTCGAGGCGGCGCGCAAGGCGCCGGGCAAGCTCAATCTCGGGGCGATCAACCCGGGCAGCACACAAAACCTGTCGGCTTATCTGTTCCAGCAAGTCAGCGGCGCGCAATTCACGGTCGTCACCTATCGCACCACACCGGAGCTGGTGACGGCGCTGTTGCGCGGTGATGTCGATCTCGGATTCGATTATTACGCCGGCTTCGGCACGACGATCGCTCCGGGCAAGCTCCGCATTATCGCAACCTCGGGCGAAGAGCGGGATCCGCTGCTCAAGGACGTGCCCACGGCGAAGGAAAGCGGATTGCCGAATTACGTCGTCAGCAGCTGGAACGGCGTGGCGGCGCCCGCAGGTGTCCCCGCCGACGTCGTCGCCACGCTCGCTGCGGCAATCAAACGGGCCGTGGCGGACCCCGATTTCCAGCAGCGGGCGATGCGGCTTGGACTGCAAGCGAGCGCAAGCACGCCGCAAGAGATGCACGATCGGCTGGCCGAGGACATCGCGAAGTGGCGCGGCGTCATCGACAAAGCGGGCATCCCGAAACAATAGCGGTGCGTCGCACGCGCCGGGCCGACGACATTGCAGTTCCTGAAAATCGGAGCGGAAAATGGCGGAAAAGCCGCGCTTGAAGATCGCGATCGCGGATTACGGGCACACGCGCGCCGTAAAATCCGGAGACACGCCGATCAAAGGCATCGACGCCGATTTCGTTCAAGTTGTTCCGATCATCGCCGCCTTCCGGCGCATGGTTCGCGACCTGGAATTCGACATCTGCGAGATGGCGCCGACCACCTACATGATCGCGCGCGCCCGCGGCGCACCCTATATCGCGCTGCCGATTTTTCTGATGCGGCGCTTTCATCATGGCGGATTTGTCGTCCGCCCGGACGCCAATATCAGAAGGCCTAAGGATCTCGAAGGCAAGAAGGTCGGCGTCCGCGCTTATTCGGTGACCACCGGGGTGTGGACCCGCGGTATTTTTGTCAACGAATATGGTCTCGACTCGTCCAAGGTGACTTGGGTGGTCGACGACGAAGAGCATGTCACGACGCTGAAGCTGCCGGCAAACGTGATCCATGCCAGCCCCGGCCAGTCGCTGCAGAGCATGATGGCTTCGGGCGAAATTCAGGCGGGGTTTACGGGTCCGGCCGGCGTCGGCCGTTCCGGACCGCCGATCAGCAACTGGGACATGAATGCGCCGACCGGCGGCAACGCCGGGACCTATCCCGAGTTAATCGCCGATGTTGAAGAGGTCGAGGCGGACTGGTATCGCCGGACGCGCATCTATCCGATCCACGGCCTCATCGTCGTCAAGGACGAACACCTCAAGACCTATCCCTGGCTGGCGCGCGCCCTGATGGATGCCTTTACGGCCGCGAAAAGACCCTATCTCGAAGACCTCAAGCACGGCAAAGGCGACAAGCCCGAAGACATGCGCTACCGGAAATTCCAGGCGCTGATGGAGGATCCGCTGCCTTACGGAATTTCCGCGAACCAGGCCAGCATCGAGGCGCTGGTCACTTACGCCCTGCGGCAGGAGCTCATCCCGTCACGGCCCAATCTCGATCAGGTTTTCGTGCGGATCGATCCGTGAAACCGATACGCATCCGAGGAAAGTAAAGATGTCAGAAGTCATCGATATCCATCCCCACATCGTCTCGCCCGATACCAAGCGCTATCCACTGGCGCCGCTCGGCGGCACGCAATCGACTTGGTCGAGCGAGCGGCCCACGACCTATCAGACGCTGCTGCAGGCCATGGACCAAGCCGGCGTCGCCAAAGCGGCGATCGTGCATTCGTCGACGGCTTACGGCTACGACAACAGCTATGTGGCCGACGCCGTCGAGGCCGTGCCAGCGCGCTTCACCGGCGTTTATTCGATCGATGTCATGGCCACGGACGTGGTGCAAATGTTCGATTATTGGCTCGGCCGCGGCTGCACCGGCATGCGCCTATTCACGACCGGAAGCACTTTGCCCGATCAGGCCACCTGGTTTGTCGATCCGAAGACCTTTTCATTCTGGGAGCATGCGGCGAGCACGAACATCCCGGTCTGCATGCAGATGAAGTACGAAGGCATTCCGCTGTTGCGGCAGATCATGGACAAGTTCCCCAGGGTGACCATTATCCTCGACCACCTGACGCGCGCGCCGTTTGAAGACGGGCCGCCGTATAATGGAGCGGCGGACCTTTTCGCACTCGCCAAATACAAACAGGTTTATCTGAAGATCACGCCGATCAATGTGACGCCGAAATCCTGGGGCAAAGGGACACCGGAAACGTTCTTCGGCAAGATGATCGACACGTTCGGCGCATCGCGGATCGCTTGGGGTTCAAATTTTCCAAATTCGGTGGGCACGCTGTCGGAAATCCTCGGCGCCGCGCGCAAGGCGTTCGCCTTTGCCAAGGCGTCGGACCGGGACTGGATTTTTGGCAAAACCGCGCAAGCGCTCTATCCGGCGCTGGCGGATCGGTAGGAGACGCGCCATGGCAACGGTAACGAAAACCACGCTGCACACGATGCTGGGCAACTACCCGAATGTCGCGCCGCTTAAAAACGGCAAAGTGCATTCCGATCTTGTCTATTTCGATTTTGCGGAAGTCAAAATCGCCAACAATCTGTTCAAACAGGTGGTACGCGAGGCCAAATACGATCTCGCCGAGCTGGCGATCGTCACCTATCTGCAGGCGAAGTCGTTCGGCAAGCGGTATGTCCTCATCCCGGCCGTCGTGGTGAGCCGCGGCCAGCACCACACCATCGCCTATAATGCGGAGCGCGGGACGCTCAAGCCGTCCGACCTGGCGGGCAAGCGTGTCGGCGTCCGCGCCTATACGGTCACCACGGGAACCTGGGTGCGAGGCATCCTGGCGCAGGATTACGGCGTCGATCTTAGCAAGGTCGAATGGGTCACGTTCGAAGATCCTCACGTGGCGGAGTACCGCGACCCGGATTTCGTCAAACGCGCACCGCCGGGCAAGGAGCTCCTGCAAATGCTTCTCGACGGCGAAATCGATGCGGCGATCGTCGGCGACAAGCTTCCCGATGCGCGCTTGAAGCATCTCATTCCGGATGCCGACGCGGCCGCGCAAAAATGGGCCGAACGGCACCACGGCGTGCCGATCAATCATATGCTGGTGGTGCGCAGCGAAATATCGCGAACGCGGCCCGATGTGGTGGGCGATGTGTTCCGGCAATTCCACGACAGCAAGCTCGCCGCCGGGCTTGCCGATACGGGCGTCCTCGACCCCTACCGTTTCGGGGTTGAAGCCTGCCGCCCCGATCTGGAAATCATCATCGATTTTTGCCTGGACCAGAAATTAATTCCGCGGCGGATGTCGGTCGACGAACTGTTCGATGATACGACCCGGGTTTTAGGCGCGGTTCGCTAGTTCCCGGAGCGACGCGCGCATCGACGCTGTCGGCCGCACGGCATCGCGGGATGGCCTACCGCGTCTTCTCGAATATCTCCCGCCCGATCAGCATGCGGCGGATTTCGCTCGTCCCCGCGCCGATCTCGTAAAGCTTGGCGTCGCGCAATAGCCGCCCGGCCGGATAGTCGTTGATGTAGCCATTGCCGCCCAGACACTGGATGGTTTCGAGCGCCATCCAGGTGGCGCGCTCGGCGGCGTAGAGGATGGCGCCGGCAGCGTCTTCGCGCGTCGTCTCGCCACGATCGCAGGCTTTGGCGACGGTATAGACGTAAGCTTTCGTCGCATTGAGCGTCACATACATGTCGGCGAGCTTGGCCTGCATCAGCTGGAAGCGGCCGATCGGCTGACCGAACTGGCTGCGCTGATGAACGTAGGGAATGACGAGGTCGAGGCACGCCTGCATGACGCCGAGCGGTCCCGCCGCCAGCACCGCGCGTTCGTAATCGAGACCTGACATCAAGATGTTGACGCCGTTGCCGACCACGCCAAGAATATTCTCGCTCGGCACCTCGCAATCCTGGAAAACGATCTCGCTCGTGTCGGAGCCGCGCATGCCGAGCTTGTCGAGTTTCTTGCCGGCGGAAAAGCCCTTGAAATTCTTTTCGATGATAAAGGCGGTGATGCCGCGCGCGCCGGCGGTGCGGTCGGTCTTGGCGTAGACCACGAGCGTGTCAGCAAGCGGCCCGTTGGTGATCCACATTTTCGAGCCGTTGAGAACGTAATGGTCGCCTTTGCGGTCGGCCCGGGTGCGCATCGAGACGACGTCAGACCCCGCGCCGGGCTCCGACATCGCCAAGGCGCCGACATGTTCGCCGGAAATCAGTTGCGGCAGATAACGCCGTTTCTGCTCGTCGCTGCCGTTGCGCCTGATTTGATTGACGCACAGGTTCGAGTGAGCGCCGTACGACAGCCCGATCGCGGCCGAGGCGCGCGAAATCTCTTCCATCGCCACGCAATGGGCGAGATAGCCAAGCCCGCTGCCGCCCCATTCTTCTTCGACCGTGATGCCAAGAAGGCCGAGCGCGCCAAGCTGCGGCCAAAGCGCGCGCGGAAAGCTGTTCGAGCGGTCGATTTCGTCGGCGGCGGGCGCGATCTTGTCTTGGGCAAAGTCGCGTACGGTGTCGCGCAGCATTTCGATCTCGTTGCCGAGCCCGAAATCGAGACCGCCCAAACTGTTCGCAAGCATCGCGCGCTTCCTCCCGACGACGCCGGAGCCTTATGATGCTTTATAGATAGCGGTTGGCCGCGGGCCTGTCAGGGCCTCTCATTGGCAACTCGCCGCGTGCCGCTGCGGACCGACGGCCCCGCCAATATCTTGTCGATCGCCTCCGCCGGGCAGGCTTTAGCGAACAAGAACCCCTGCATCTCGTCACAGCCCGCAAGCCGCAGCAGCACCCGCTGCTCGTTGGTCTCGACGCCCTCCCCCAGCACTTTCATGCCAAGCGCGTGACCAAGCGTGACGATGGCGTGGATGATGGCGCCGGTATTGCCCGCGGTCCCGAGCGAGGCGACAAAGCTGCGGTCGATCTTGAGCCGGTCGAATGGAAATTTCTGCAGATAATTGAGAGATGAATAGCCGGTGCCGAAATCGTCGAGCGCCGTCGAGATGCCGAGCGCGCGAAAGGCTTCGAGCTTGGATTGGGTTTCCTCAGGATTGTCGATGAGAATGCCTTCCGTTATTTCCAGTACCAGCCGCGACGGTTGCATGCCGGTCTCGGCAACCACAGCACTCATCAGATCGACCAGCGCCCCGCTTCGCATCTGGACCGGCGACAGATTGACCGAGACAAACAGGTTGGGCCAGCGCGCCCCGTCCGCCGACGCCCGGCGCAACACCAATTCGCCAAGCCGGTTCATCAGACCGTTTTCCTCGGCGAGGGGAATAAAGACGGATGGCGCAATCGCGCCACGCGTCGGATGGTTCCAGCGCAGCAGCGCTTCGACGCCGAGAATACCGCCGCCTTCGGCCGCGACGACCGGCTGATAGTGCACGTCGAACGCCTCGTTCTGGATTGCCGTTTCGAGTTCGCGCAGGAAAAACCGCCGCTCGGAATGCTCTTCGTGGATTTGCGGCACGAAGCGCCGCACCGAGCCGCGCCCGCCGCGCTTGGCGGTGCGCAGCGCCAGCACCGCGTGACGATGCAACTCGTCGCCGGTGGTGCCATCCTCGGGCGCCTGCGCCATGCCGATGCAGGCGCTGACATGCCATTGCTGATCGATTTGAATCGGTACGGCAAGCGCTGCGGCAAGGCTGTCGCCGAGCTCGGTTGCGAGCTGCGCATCGTCGCCGCTCACGGCAACCGCAAACGCATCTGCCTCGAATTCGGCCGAACAGCGCACCAGGCGGCAGCGTGGAACGAAGCCGTTCGGCAATGCTTTGGAGCATGATGTCGCCGCCGGCCCGTCCCAAAGTATCGTTGATGTCGTGGAAGCCGTCGATATCGATCAGCGCAAAGACGACAAAGCGCGACTGGCGCTCTGCCATCATCTCGTCAAGGCGTTCGAGCAGGATGCGGCGGTTTGGAAGCCCGGTCAGGACATCCTGCGTGGTCAACTTGCGTACCGTTTCGCGGCTTCGCGCAAACGCCGCGGTCAGTCGTCGGGTGGCGCGCAGTGCGACGAAAGCGCAAAGCGCCAAGGCGATGCCGACCGCCGCAAGCAGTCCCCATAGCCAGTTCATCGTGCCGACAAACGCGCGGTCCGGCGCCCAGCTGAACCAACCGATGATACGGCCCTGCCCGTCGTGCAGTGACTGCACTTCGCGACCGCGATCGCTGCCAAGATCGCTTTCGAATCGCAGATCCTTTAGGCCGGCGCGCCGCTCGATCTCGCCGAGCTCGCCGGCCTCGAAGCGACCGACGTCGCCCGATCCAGTTTGCAGATCGACCAGCGCCGCCTGCAACGCCGCGTGTTGCTCGGTCGCCAGGCGGCTGTCGTGGCGCTGCGTTTCGATAAGACCGACGGCAGCGCAAGCGATCGCTGCAAGTGCAAGGAACAACGACAGGGCAGTGCCGGCCCGTGCCCCCGTCTCGCCGGGCAATGGCGCGCCGGCGGCCCCACGCGAACGCCGCCGTGCCCAGTGTCTTCGGGCCTCCGCCGCGGCCGTCATGCCCACGCCCCTCACTCACTACTGGCCGCAAGGTAAACGGCCGTGATTAACGGCGAGCAAAGGCGCCGGCGCTCCAACGCGACGAATTGTAACGTCTGTTATCAACAGAACGGCGGCGGCGAAACACAGCATTAACATGACATTAACCGCGAAAACTTGTAGCCTTTTCTCAGGGTGGACGGTGCTTCGCGCCAGTCGGCGTCGCGAGAGTTGGGGGATGCAAAACTTCAGAGCGGCCTTATTGGCCACGGCTCTTGCGATGGCGGTAGGCATACCGTTCTTCGCCCTGTCGGCGCACGCCCAGAGCGCCCCCACTGACCAATCTCTAAAACCGGCTCAAGCGCCGTCCGAAGCTGCTGCGAAAGTTCCAGCAGAACCCTCAGCCAAAGCCTCGGCCCAAGTTCCGTCACCGGGTGAAACTGAAGCCGCGCCTGCAAACCCGCAGCAAGACCAGGCAATAGCCAAGACGGCAACCCCGGCGCAAAACCCGACCCAGGAACCGGTCCAAGACCACACCCAAGCTCAAGCGCAAAATGGTGATCAAGCCTGTCCGGGAAATCCGAATGCGCTTGGAACCAGCCGCGTCCTTCCCATCGATTTCAGCGAGTACCAACAACTCGGCCGCATGCAATATCCGGACTCGCTGCCGCTGAATGACAAAGAGGTCGTTCTCACCTTCGACGACGGCCCATTGCCGCCCTACACGACCGAAGTGCTCGACATCCTTGGCGCGCAATGCGTCAAGGCGACGTTCTTCATGGTCGGAGAGATGGCGCGCGCGTTTCCGGCGACGGTTCGGCAGGTCTACGAGGCCGGTCACACTATCGGCACCCACAGCGACCATCATCCGGTCGGCTTCGGCAAGTTGTCGCTTGAACGGATGCATCAGGAAATCGACGGCGGTATCGCCGATGTCAGCGCCGCCTTGGGCGGCGATCCCAAATATCTCGCACCATTCTTCCGCATCCCCGGCCTGGAGCGCTCCGCTGTCCTCGAAAGCGAACTCGCCAGGCGCGGCCTGATTATCTTTTCGGCTGACGTGGTGGCCGACGACTGGCATCGCGACATCACGCCGGACAAGATCGTCTCGCTGGCGCTAAGCCGCCTCGAAGCGCGCGGCAAAGGCATTTTGCTGCTGCACGACATCCATCCAAAAACGGTGGCGGCATTGCCCGGCCTGCTCGCGCAATTGAAGGAGCACGGTTTCCATATCGTGCAGGTCGTGCCATCCGACGCCTATGAAATCGCCATGGCGCGCAAGCCGGCGACCCGGATGCTGGTTTCGGCAATGCCTACCGAACTGTCGATCGACAACAGCGAGGCCGTCAAACCGGTATGGCCGAGCGCTGCCGATGAACTGACCTCCGATGATGTCGTGCTGCCGGTACCGGACGCTGCGGCCTTCGAGCCCGACGCCGGTCTTGCCGCCGACAGCGAGACGGTCCATTGGCCCGACGCACCGGAGCCGATACTGACGGCATCTGCCCCGGAGAGATTCAGAGGCCGGCACAGAAGACTGGCGGTGACTACCGAGCGCAGAAAGCTCCACGTCGCCCGCTCGGTCGACCACGAACGGATCGAACGGGAACGGCGCCCGGAGCACTCGCGAACGCACGCGCGGACCGGTGCGGAGGGCCACCGCGCCGATTTGCCGGCCCGGATGAGAACCGTTGCCGCGCTGTCTGCGCCGGCGCGGAGTTGGGACACCGTACTGGGATGAGCCGCCTTGCCTGAAGGCGCTAGCGCCGCCCGGTGTGTGAACTGCGTCTTCGGTCAGCCAAGATTTTTAAGCATCGAATAGGAGGGCGCAAAGAAAGCCGTCCCGGTCATTGCCGTCGAGAAATCCAATATTCTGTCGTGCCGGCCGGCAGACATGCCCTCGAACATATTCGCCAGCATCTTTTCGATGACCCATAGATTTCTCGTGTAGCCAATAAAATACGTTCCAAACTCTCCGCGGCCGGGATTTCCGAAGGGCATGTTGTCACGAAGTATGTCGTGCTCAACGCCTTGCGCGTCGACGATCGTCGTCAATTGCTTGTGCAACTCCCGCCCCGCAGCGTCCTCGAGTTCAACATTATCCGCTTTCGTTCGCCCGACGATGCTCTCTTGCGTCGCCGTGTCGAGAGCCTGCCACTTATCAAGTTTGTGCAGGTATTTCTGCACGACGACGTAGCTGCCGCCCTCAAATGAGGGGTCGTCTTCGGATTGGATCAGAGCCGATTGCACCAGGCTTGCGCCGGTGGGATTTTCAGTGCCGTCGACAAAGCCAAGAAGATCTCGGGAATCAAAATAGCGAAAGCCGTGGACTTCATCGGCAACCGTTACCGCATCCCCCAAGGCGCCGAGAATAAGCCGCTCAAGCTCGAAACACATGTCGGCGCGATTGGCCCGGATGTGGAACAACAGATCCCCAGGCGTTGCCACAGCCACATGGACGGGTCCGCGGATTTCGGCAAAGGGCCGCAGTTCCGCGGGACGGCGCGGCTGCCCCAATCGATCCCAGGCGGCGCTTCCAATGGCGACGTTACAGGAAAGGCGGCCTTGTAAATCCCTAAACCCGACCGTCCGCACCAGTCCGCCAATATCGGCGATCACATCGCGCACCCGCCGGATCGCTTCCGGCGCACTGCCGATGGACAAAACCAGAAACACCGCGGCTCGCGAGAGCGGCGCGATTATGCTTTGCGGCTCAATCGGAACCCGATCAGAGGAATCGACCATGGGGGCGAACATATTAAAATGGTGCGGCCGAGAGGACTCGAACCTCCACGGGTTGCCCCGCTAGCACCTCAAGCTAGTGCGTCTACCAATTCCGCCACGGCCGCAAGTGGGGTGGGCGCACACCAGGTCGATGCGCACCGGGGGCGGATGTACCAGCTAGGCATTGGGCGGACAAGGCCGCCCGGGCGTCCGCCAAAGGCAGGCGTCAGGCGCCGGCCGGCGTGCGCGGCAGGAGCTGCTTCACCTCGACCGCAATCTTGTTGCCGCTGACGACGACCGTACCCTTCGCCACCGGCAGGTTATTGGCGAGGATGCTCACCTCGTCCTCCTCGGAGGCATCGAGTTCGATGATGGCGCCGCGGCCGAGCCGGAGCACCTGGTGGATCGGCATGGAACTCGTGCCCAGAACCACCGCGATGTCGATCGAGACGTTTTCGAGTGTCGGCAAGGAGCCCCCGTTTCGGTTTTCGTTGTGACGGTCCATAGTGTTGACCACGCTATGGTTACGAGGTGGTTAACACGCGCGGCGACAGCAAAATCGGGCTCTTGCCTCCGGCAGGCTCCCCGCCGGTCGAATGGCTGGTGAGCGATCGGCCTGTGGCCTATGACGACTCGCTTGCCGCCATGACATCACGCGCCGAAGCCATTGCGCGCGGCGAAGCCGGCGAAATCGTCTGGCTGCTCGAGCACCCGGCGCTTTATACCGCCGGCACTTCGGCGCGGCCGGCCGAACTGATCGAGGCGCGCTTTCCGGTCCATCAAACCGGGCGCGGTGGGCAATTCACCTATCACGGACCGGGTCAGCGCGTCGGCTATGTCATGCTCGATCTGCGGCGCCGCGGCCCCGACGTGCGCCGCTTCGTGGCCACCGTCGAAGAATGGATCATCCACGCGCTAGCGGCATTCAATGTCCGCGGCGAGCGGCGCGACGACCGGGTCGGCGTCTGGGTGTGCCGGCCGGACAAGGGCCGGGCATCGGGCCGGGAATCGGACCAGAAAACTGGTGGCGTTTACGAGGACAAGATCGCGGCCATCGGCATCCGCGTGCGGCAATGGGTGACGCTGCACGGCTTTGCCCTCAATGTGGAGCCGGACTTGTCGCACTTTTCCGGCATCGTGCCGTGCGGGGTGAGCGACCGCCGTTACGGCGTCACTTCCCTCGCCGACCTCGGGCTCACAGCATCGCTGGCCGACGTGGACCTGGCGTTGCGCGCGGCGTTCGAGCCATTGTTCGGCGCAACGATCGATGCTCAGACATTGCCGAGCACTGAAAATAATTCGTCGCGGCGGCGCAGCGCCACTTCGTCCGCGCCGGCCTCGCGTTGATCAAGAAAATCGACGCGGGCGCCGGGCGGCCCATGGCGGCATTCGCCGATCATCGCTGCGACGTCTGCCTCCAGCCCAACGAACAGCGCCTCCACCGCGCCGTCGCGGCGATTGCGGACCCAGCCTTGCAGACCGCGCTCGATCGCGGTCACTTCGGTCCAGGCGCGAAACCCGACGCCCTGCACCCGGCCGCGAATGAGAACGTAGCAATGCACGGTCACCCGATTTCCCCTAGTTTGCGGTGACCGGCGCCTAAGACCCGCTTCGGCAGCCATTCTTCCAATGACGCTATGTAATCCGCCGGCAATTTCCACTCGCGCGCCGCCTTGACCACGATCTCCATATAGCTGGGTTTGGGCCGCCCGAACGGCCGCTGGCGCGCGATATAAACCAGTGTCGATTGCCGTCGGCCGTTTGCTCGCACCGGCAAAATTTCGGCGCGATAAAGCCCCGCCGCGATGTTCTCCCAGGCATCGAGTGTGGCACGGTCGCGAAGCGTCAGCCGCCAAATCACGCCGTATACCCACTGCCCGGCCGCCGGCACGATCGAGGCATAACCGTCTGCGGTGATGACAAAGCGATAGTTCGGAAGCTGTGCTACGCCGATCGGCGCGGCATTCGGAGCGTGCCTGCGCATAACCCCGCCGTGCATGTTCGAGCCATAGGCGAAGTGAAGCATCAAGCATTTTCCAGGCTCGGCCGTCGTGCCGCCCATACCGTGAACGCCAGCGCCACCACGATCGGTGCAACGGCGGCAAGCGTCAGTATCGCCACCATGAGCCAGGCCAGATCGTAGTGCGGCGATCCGATCAACGTCACGATGACGTAAAGCAGCAGGATCAGCTCAAGCGCGCTGGTCGCGCTGGCGTTCCCCATCAGCCCGCCGGATGTGTTGAAGAAACTGTCGGCGACGATCAGCAACAAGACGATCGACAGGACGTAAATCAAGCCTACCGCTATCGCCAGGCCGTCGCCTTTGCCGGCATCGTGCAGCCGCCGGGCATGCAGCGTGAACCAGATCCAGACCAGCAGAATTTGTGCCGCGACGAAAGGCCATAACCCGCCGCGCCCAATCACGCCCGGCGTGGTCAGCAAATGCGAAGCCGCGCCGAACAGATAAACCGCGATCGCGCCATAGATAAAGGGTCGCGGCGAAAGCCGCCCGCTCGGCGAGAAAAGAAGACCTATTGCCTGCATCGTAGCGGCCCCGGCGAAGGCCGTATCATGCCCGATTCGGGAGGCCTCGCCTTCAGGCGAATTCCATGATCACGGCATCGACGGCAACGCTGTCGCCCTTTTTGACCCGAATTTTTTTGATGGTTCCGTCACGTTCGGCACGCAAAATGTTTTCCATTTTCATGGCCTCGACGACGGCCAGCGTCTCGCCGGCTTTGACGTCCTGCCCCTCGCCGACCGCGAGCGACACGACGAGGCCGGGCATCGGACAACGCACCGCCTTGCCGGTGTCGGAGAGCTTTTTTACCGGCATCAGCCGCGCATAGCGGGCCTCGCGCTCGGTATAGACGAAGGCTTTCACCTCGATGCCGTGATAGGCGAGTTCGAAACCGTTCGGGATCGTGCGTACATGCATCGCGATGGGCGTCGCGTCGACGGTGCCTGACCAGACCGGTTCGCCGGGAATCCAGGCCGACGCTAAAACATGGCGCGCGCCGTCCTCAAAGGTGACCGCGGTTGCCTGACCGTCGTGCTCGACGTCAGCCTGGAATTCGTCGGGACCGAGCCAGATCGCACGCCGCCGCTCGCGGGTCACCGCGGTATTCAATTGTCCGGAAATTTTCCGCTTGCGCTCGCCGAGGACGTGATCGATCGCCGCAGCGACGGCCGCAATGGTGTGCGCCGTGGCGCCGACCGGCGCGACGCGCTCAAAACCGTGAGGAAATTCGTCGGCGATAAAGGCCGTACTGAGCTTGCCGGCGCGCCAGCGCGGATGCTGCATGATCGCGGCGAGGAACGGAATATTGTGGCGGATGCCCTCGATGGTGAAGGCGTCGAGCGCCTCGGACTGGGCCTCGATCGCCTCAAGCCGCGTCGGGGCGTGGGTGACGAGTTTGGCAATCATTGGATCGTAATAAAGTGAAATCTCGCCGCCTTCGGTGACGCCGGTATCGTTGCGCACGGTGACGCCGTGGTGCACACCTTCGGCGGGCGGGCGATAACGCACCAGCCGTCCGATCGAAGGCGCGAAGTTGCGGTATGGATCCTCGGCATAGATGCGGCTCTCCACCGCCCAGCCAGAGAGTTCTACGTCGCTTTGCTTGATCTGCAGCGGTTCGCCGGCAGCGACCCGGATCATCTGCTCGACGAGATCGATGCCGGTGACGAGTTCTGTCACCGGATGCTCGACCTGCAGCCGGGTGTTCATCTCCAGGAAATAAAAGCTCTTGTCCTGGCCGGCGACGAATTCCACCGTGCCGGCGCTGTCATAACCGACCGCGGTGGCGAGCGCGACCGCCTGCTCGCCCATCTTTTTGCGGGTGTCCCTGTCGAGCAGCGGGCTCGGCAATTCCTCGATGACCTTCTGATTTCGCCGCTGGATCGAGCACTCGCGTTCGCCGAGATAGATGACGTGACCGTGCTTGTCGCCCAAAACCTGGATTTCGATGTGGCGCGGATCGGTGATGAATTTCTCGATGAACACGCGATCGTCGCCGAAGCTCGATTTCGCCTCGGAACGGGCGCGGGCAAAGTTTTCCGCGACTTCCGCCTTGGAAAACGCAATCCGCATCCCCTTGCCGCCGCCGCCGGCGGAGGCTTTGATCATGACCGGGTAGCCGATCTGTTCGGCGATGGTGATGGCCTGATTGTCGTCTTCGATGATGCCGAGATGACCCGGAACGGTCGAGACCTTGGCGTGCGCGGCGGCCTTCTTCGAACTCGATCTTGTCGCCCATCGCGGCGATCGCTTTGGGATTTGGTCCAATGAAAACAATGCCGGCTTCAGCTAGCGCGCTGGCAAAGGCGGCCCGCTCCGAGAGAAAGCCGTAGCCCGGATGCACCGCCTCGGCGCCGCTCGTCTTGCAGGCGGCAATGATATTGTCGATCACCAGATAGCTTTGCGCGGCCGGCGGCGGCCCAATGGGCACGGCGGCGTCGGCCATTTCGACATGGAGTGCGTCGCGGTCGGCTTCGGAATAGACCGCGACGGTTTCGATCCCCATCCGGCGTGCAGTCTTGATGATCCGGCAAGCGATCTCGCCGCGATTGGCAATCAGGATTCGTTTGAACATACTTTACGATCCTGCGAACCGGCCTGTCCGCTTTGCGGCGGCGGCGCGTAAAAGTCAATGACAGTCGTGCGGCGGACCTGAATGCGAGTCACCCATGGCGTCAGTGGCGCAGCAGCAGCGACAGGACGAGCCCCAGCGCAAGAAGCGCCGACGCGGCCTGCCAGAATTGCACCGGATAGCGCTGATAGAACGTCCGCGTGCCGCTGGTCGCGTGCGGAGCGCGCGCCGGCCCCTCCTCCATCTCGACGGCAAATTCCATCACGTCGCGAAAACGGTTCGACGGCTCGACGGCGATCGCGCGGTTTAACGCCGCCTGCAGCCAGGCCGGCAGATCCGGGCGCAAATCGGCCAGCAGCTTCGGCCGGTCGCGCCGCCCGCGGCTGGTGGCGTCAAGATTGCCGTAGGGGTATTCGCCGGTAAAGGCGCGAAACATGGTGACGCCGAGCGCATAGATGTCGGTCGCTTCGTTGCCGGGTTCGCCGCTGAACATTTCCGGCGCCATGTAGGCTGCCGTGCCGGGGATGTCGTCGGGCGGAAAATCCTCCAGTCCGGGCACGCGCACCACCCCGAGATCGATTAGCTTGAGCGAGCCTTCGGTCTCGATGATCACATTGTCCGGCTTGATATCGCGATGGATGATGCCGGCGCGGTGGAGCGCCGCCACGCCTCGAGCGAGCTTGATCGTAATATTGCGGCCCTCTTCCAGACCCACTTGGGGGCGGCGGGCGAGCCGGCTTTCCAGCAGTTCACCCTGGTAAAGCGGCATCACCGTATAAAGGCTCGTCTGCCGTCCCGGTGGCAGTTCGATGGTGCGGCCGACCCACGGACTATGCACGCGCGCCCCGACCCATGCTTCGCGAACGAACGCGGCGCGATAGGTCGCAACCGCCGCGACCTGCGGCTTTGGAAATTTTAGCGCCACTTCGCCGCCGTCGACTTCGTCGATCGCGCCGAACAGCCGCGTATAGCGGCCGTCCGACATCAGCACTTTGAGCACGAAGCCATCGACCGTCTCGCCGTCAATCGGCACCGGGATAAGCGGCAGCTGCATGATGTCGGCGGCGACATCGGCCGATCCCGCCGTCGGCAGATCGACGACGTCGAGCACCAGGGCCGTGCAATTGTCGGTGCCGCCGGCGTCAAGCGCAGCCCGCACCAGCGCCTGCGCTGAATCCTCCGAACCGGAGCGCTCGCGCAGGATGTCAGCGATGGCCTCGGCGGTCAGGTAGCCGTGCACGCCGTCGCTGCACAGGAGAAAGCGGTCATGCAGCGCCGACGGGCTGCGCGGAATAATCGAGCCGCACTTCCGTCTCGACGCCAAGCGCACGCACCAGGACGTTGGAGCGGCCGGCGCCAGTCGCTTCGCGCACGTGATCGGTGGTGAGGCAAGTGAGGCGATCGCCGCGCAACCGATAGGCGCGCGTGTCGCCGACGTGAAGCACATGCGCTATTCGCCCGCGCAGCACCACCGAGGTGAAGGTGCAGCCCATCCCCGCCGGATTCGGCGTTGCGGTGACCTTCCGAATAGATCCAGCGATTGAGCGAATTGATGACCTGCGCCGCCGCGCGGCGCACTTCCATGGTTTCGGGCAGATCGCAAAACCCGTCGAGAAATCCGCGTACCGCCGTCTCGGCGGCAATGCGGCCGCCTTTGGCGCCGCCAATGCCGTCGGCGATTGCCGCGACGACGTCGCGGCGGGGCTGCGGCAGTTCCAAACCGAAAACGGCGCCGGCGAAATCCTCATTGCGTTCGCGCGGTCCGGTCTCCGAGGCGAAGCCCGCACTGGCTTTGACGCCGGACACTCGATCGACCATCACGACTGCTCCGACGCGCGAGGCGGCGGGTGGACCGGATCGCGACGCGGCGGCGCCACTTTAGTTTTCAAGCTTGCAATGATCATAGAGGAAAAAGCCGCCGGTCGTTGAGGCGACCGTTACCGTAAGATTTCCCGACTTGCGATCAAGCGCATAGTGCGCGCCATCCGTCGTACTCCACTTGATCCCGTCGTCCCAGATAGTGGCCGGAATATTGTCCACCGTGCTGTGGTCGTAGTCGATCTTGATCTGCCAATTCGATCCGCTGCTAAGATTGGTGCAGACGACGGTTTTTTCGCCGTGCTGCGCTTCGCCGGCAACGGCCGAGGCGGCATCGCACGCCACCAGCAAGCCTAATCCGCAGGCCACTCCCAAGGCCAATGGCCCAGCTAACCGTAAAAGTTTCATAGCGCCACTGCCCATTCCCTGTTCAATTTGCATATTTTATAGACAAAGCCTACCAAACCCCCTCAAATCCTCCATGGAAATTGTATCCAGTCAACGCCCGATTAACTGGCATAAATTTTGCCACTTTGCCTTGGCTCGCCTAGTCAACATTGGCGCTCAGGGCGGCAGTTATTGGGGGAAAGGACAGGACATGGCACTCGTTCCATCACCGACTTGGCTCAATGAAGGCGACAATGCGTGGCAAATGGCTGCGGCAACATTCGTCGGCCTTCAGAGCCTGCCCGGGCTGACGGTTCTCTACGGCGGCATCGTCAAGAAAAAGTGGGCGATCAACTCCGCCTTCATGTCGATGTACGCGTTTGCGTCGGTTTTGGTCGTTTGGGTTCTCTTCGATTACAACATGGCGTTCGGGCCGCAATGGTTTCCATTCCTCGGCAAACCGGAGTTAGCGACCTCGGCGGCATTCACGCTAAGTCAGGCCACCGTTCCGGCCGCAGCAGCGGGCTTTCCGCCTCTCGCCTTTCCTATGGCGACGCTGATGTACTTCCAGTTCGTGTTCGCAGCGATCACAGTCATCATCCTTGCAGGATCAGTCTTAGGCCGAATGAATTTTACGGCCTGGATGATCTTCTGTCCGGTGTGGATGACGCTGGTTTACACCGTGGGCGCGTTTAGCCTCTGGGGTGGCGGCTGGCTCGCAGGCCTCGGCATCGCGGACTTCTCGGGTGGTTACGTCATCCATCTCGCCGCGGGTACTTCGGGCTTTGTTGCCGCGTGGGTGATCGGCCCGCGCATCCAGGCCGACCGTGATCATTTCCCGCCGAACAGCCTGCTGGTCACCTTGGTCGGTGCCGGCATCCTGTGGATCGGCTGGAACGGCTTCAACGGCGGCGACCCGTACTTCGCCAATGCTGACGCCGGCGCGGCCGTGCTCAATACCAACACCGCCACCGCGGTAGGCCTGCTGGTCTGGACGCTGATGGACAAGATGGCCTACGGCAAGCCGTCCGTGCTCGGCGCCGTGAACGGCATGATTGCCGGTCTGGTCGCGATCACTCCTGCCGCCGGTTATGTCGACGGCTGGGGCGCGATCATCATCGGCATTTGCGCCGGCATCATTCCGTGGCTCAGCATGAACAAGTTCCAAAAGCTCGGCTTCATGCAGAAAGTCGACGATACGCTGAGCGTATTCTCGACCCACGGCGTGGCTGGACTGATGGGCGGCTTGCTGACGGGCATTTTGGCCAATCCGGCGATGCTCGAATATGTCGGCACCGACAAGGATGCGCCCGGCGTCAACATCACTGGCTGGCTCTACGGCAATCCCGGTCAGTTGTTGCTTCAGGCGGAAGGCGCAGCGTTCATCATCGTGTTCAACATCATCATGACCTTCATCATTCTCAAGGTGATCTCGATCTTCGTCAGCCTGCGTATGGACGAAGCGACCTTGAAGGTCGGCGATGATGCGGTGCACGGCGAGACCGCTTACGCGATCGGCGCTGAGGGCGAATAAGCAGCCCTGCGCTACTGCCCTTGCGAGCATGATGGCCGCTCGCAAGTCTTGGGTCCGCGCTTCTGTTCTTAGTCGCGCGGACCCGCGGCGGCCCCGGTCGGGGCCGCCTTTTTTTTGCGAGCCTGACAGTCGTTTTTCGAGCTGAAATCAGCGCTTCGCAGCTTTACCGCGCAACGCCGCGCGCAGAACGCGCGCCGCAGCGTGACCGACGATGAAACTCAGCGCGATGGCGGTCGCGAAGTTGACGTTGTCCCACCACTCAAATCGCGTCTGCGGCATGATCGGATCGCCGGAGTTCAAGCTCTGCGACACCGTCATGCCGGCGACCGCGATGATTCCCAGCGCAATCGCAAAGGCGAATGCCCACCCCTCGCCGCGCCGTTTGATCCAGAACAGAGCGAAGCCGAAGGCGAACGGCGCGATCACGCAAGCCGCCCACAGATAACCCGTATCGAGGTCGAAGGCATTGACGACAACATGATGGACGATAAGGAGCAACACGAGCGGCGCGATGAAGTAGCGCAGTCCGTCGTCCAGCCACGATTTTGGCGACGGATGGTTTGCAACGATGCCACTATCGGGGCGCGCTTGCGCCGGCGCGGGCCGCCCAGTTCCCGCCATCAGACCGTCGATGGCATCGATTAACCGGGTCCATGTGGGTTCGGAAATCGCGGCCGGTCGCCACTTCGGCGGCATTGAGATAAACAAAGTCGGCCAATTCCGGCGGTAGATCGGAACTGGCGGGCATTTTTGCGCCTTCGACCAGCACCGGGATAATCGGCGTGTGCCGTCCGAGCGCGGTCTCGATCTCGACCCTGACCGGATCGATTTTCTCTTGCAGCCGCGCGCTACCGGAAGCGTCGCGGCCAAGCCAGTTCGCGCCGACGACGGCGAGCGAGCACATCGGCTCCCAACAACATCTCCTGGATATGCTGGCGAAAGTCGATGCCGATCGGAATGCTATCGACGTCCATAAACACCAAATCCTCGCCGTAATGATGCGACAGCCGATCGAAGATGCGCCCGGTAATGGCGGAGGAATCGGACCGGCGGTATGAGATCAAAATCTTCGGCATTTGGAGCGACGGCCCGATTAGCTGCGCCTTCCGGAGCGAATTACTTGGTGACCTGGAAGCTGAATTCACCGCCGCCGATGCGACCGTCCTTGTCCTTGAGTTCGAGCCAGAACAGATGTTTGCCGGGAGGCACGTCGGCCTGCGAAACGTCGATGCCCGTGGCGGTGATGAAAGGCGCCAGCCGCTGCGTGACATCGATCGGCGGATTCTTCAGGTAGGTCACGACCACCGAATTCGGATCGATCTGGGCACCGCCGAAGGCGCGAAATTGCAATTTCAAATCGAGCGGCGAATGCACCAGGCCGGCTCCCGGCGGCGGCGAGACGACGGTCACCATCGGGCGCCGCGTCGGGCTGCCGCGCAGATCGAGTGTCGGCATTGCGCCAGTCGGCAACGCCGCTTCGGCCGGGGTGACAAGCTCGAACGCAGCCGCTGGAGCCGGCGCAGCAAAGAGGGCTGCGAGACCCGCGGCTGCGGAGAACGCCAACAAGCTGCGTCGCCCAGCCAGCGATGATCGCGCGCTGCCTCCACGCCTCGTTCGGATGCGGCGCTGTGAAATCGTCCGATCAATTACCGCCGCCATCGCCGATCACCGAATAAGGAGCCCAGAACAAAGGATGCGCATAGGTGAAGATAGTATGGCCGGAACTGTCGACCGAGCCGGGGCCGTCGAGCAGCGCCATCATAGCCTGCCGCAACGCTTCGCCGCGCGATAGCGCAGGATCCGCGCTTTGACGCCGGAACACATCCGTTATCAATTCGCGCGCCGAAGCCGATTGGACCGACCAGTTGGTGACCAGCAAGGCCCGGGTACCGGCATAGAAGAAAGCGCTGCCGAGACCCGAAGCTGCTTCCGCGCCGGCCCCGGCGCCTGCCGCGGTATTGCAAGCCGAGAGCACCACCCAATCGGCGTCGAGCTTGAGCGCCAGAATTTTGTCCATGGTCAAAAGCCCGTCGCCCTTGACGCCGGCAATGTCGGGCGCCGTCAGCGCCAAAGCCGGTTGGGTGAGCCCATCAAGATCGCCTGGCACCAGGCCGTGCGTGGCAAAAGCAACAATGCGGTAGCGCGACAGATCCTTCGTCTCCACGCTTTGCTCGTTGGCATCCCGGCCGAGATAAAGCGTCTTCGCCGGATCGACTTCGAGCGCGTTCGCCACCGAGGTCAATTCCGTGCGCGTGTCGGGAAGCCTCGGCAACATGGCGAGCTCTGCCACATCGACGTCCTCGGTGTGCGGCGAGGCACGCAATTTCAATGGAACGCCGCGGGTTACGTTTTCCGTGGCGCTGTCGCCCATCGCGGCCGACGCCACTTGCGCCGGAGCCGGAGACTGTTCGGCGTCCGCTTCCGCTGCTTCCTCGGCGTTGAAATAAGGATCGCCGAAACCGATGAATTTATCGCGGTTGGCGGCGCCCGGCGGAAGACGCCGCAGCGTCAGAAGCGCCGACGCCGACGGGACGACCGTCACCGCATGGGTGCGCGCCAGCCATGGAACGTCACGGTAGCCGGCAAACAGCGGCTTCGCGGTGGCATCGACTGTCGACGGCGCTGTCGGCAACAGGCTCAAGCGGCAATTCGCCCAATGAGCCGTTGGTCACGACGATCAGGCTTTTGGCAGGCTGCCAGGCGGCCGCCACCGGCTTTAGCAGCAAAGTATAGAGCTGGTAGGCGAGCGTCAGATCGAACGGCGGAATTTCCGATACCAATGTGACCTGCGGCTCCAGCGCCTGACGCAGCGTGTGCACCTTGGTTTCGAGCTCGGCCGCCGTCACCGGGACCGCGGCAAAAGCCACCGCTCCATCCTTCGGCACAGCCCACACGAAGCTCGCGCTCTGGCCGAAATAAAACGACAGCAACGCCTCTCCCGGCCGCAGCGCCGCCTTGATTGCATCGACTGTCGGCGGTTTTGGATCGACCAGATCGGCATAGGCCGGAAACTGGCGATTGATTTGAAGCTGCGCGCTCTTGCGCGCGGTGCGCAGTTGCTCAATCTGGGCATTGAGCGCCTGGACCGTCTGGTCGTCGCGCTGGTCTGACGGCAAAGCAAGAAAATTATTGAGCGTGCCGAGTTGGGCTCCGATCTGTTTGGAAAGATCCTGCTCGGTGCGGACCAGTTGCTCGAGCGCCGGGTCCTTTGCCACCGCCCGCGCGCTCGAATCCGCCAGCGCCTGCTCGACCGCGTGGCCGCGAATATCGTCCGCCAGCCCGAAAGTCTCGACCGCTACGTCTCCCGCATTCGCCGTGCTGCGCGCCAGCACCCCGATATACGTCTCGACGACGCGCTGCAGCCGCGCCCGTCGCGCGACGACCAGTGTCGGATCGTCGTCCTCGCCGCTCTCGGCCGAACCCGCCATGAGAACAGGGATCGCCGTTTTGAACTCGCGAATGGCATCGGCATCGCGCTTGGCCCGCGCATAGCCAATGGCGAGCACGCCGTGCGCTGCGGCCGTATCGCGGCTGTTGGCGCCGGTGCGCGAAGTCTTGAGCTTGACGAGTGCCTCGGCGGCCGCGATGCCGGCGTCGATCTGTCCGGAAGCATAAAGCGACGAGATCCGCGATTCGCTGAGCTGGAATGCCTCGCGCCGCTGCGGCGTCCATTTGGCGATGGCCGTGTCGAGCTCGGCATAGACTTCGGCGGCGCCCTTCATGTTACGCTGCAGGACCATGATATTGCCGAGCTGCGAAAGGATGCTGACACTCTGCTGTGCGTCGTCGCTAATGCCGATTTGGCGCTGAATATCGAGCGCGGTGCGCGCAAGCTTCTCGGCGTCCTGGTAACGGCCCTCTTCGACCAGGGTGCCGGCAAGCCCGATGACGAATTTTGGCGTCGCCGGGCTGTATTTGCCCTGCGCCTTAAGGATGCCGAGGAGCGCGCGGCGGCCGTCAGCCTCTGCTTCACTCAGCTTGCCCTGTTTCGCCTCGTTGCGAGCCACCCACAGCAGGCGGGTGTCCGCCGTCTGGAGAAATTGCTCGGGAGCGGGCTGCGGAGGATCAAATTGCGGAATGTCATTTATCGCCGCACGCTCGAACGCCTCGGCGCGCCGGTAAGCAGCCTCAGCTTCGGCGTATTGACCGCGTGCTTCGAAAATTTCCGCACGCACCGTATCGGCAGAGGACTCCCATACCTTGCCGTATTTGGAATAGGCCGTGCGCCAATTTGGACTCGGACTGCCGCGCGCCTCCTGCACCATGGCTTCGGCACGGCCCGCATAGGTCGCGGCCTGGCTGACGTCGCCCATCGCCACCAGCGTATCCACCATCAAGCTCATGGCGTTGATGACGCTGCCCTGCTGACCGGGTGCGAGACCCTCACGGATCTGCGCATCAAGCAGCGCCACTGCGTTTTTGGGATCGCCGAGGATTCGATATTGCAGCGCGGTCAGGTTGCGCAAGCGCGCCAGCGTACGCATTTCCACGCCGTGCTTGCCGATGGTCAATCCTTGCAGTCCGTCGCCGAGCGCGTCCTGGTCCCGGGCAAGCAATGCCCGCGCGCCGGCGCGATGATAGTAAAATTCCGTAAGCGTCTCGGCCGAAGCGTTTGCCGGCGGAGTTGCATCGGCGTCCGTCTTGCGCTTGGCGATCTGCGCGTCGTCCGGTTTCTCGCTATCGAGGATCGCGGTGATATCGGCAATCGTCCGCGGCGGCGCGACATAGGCCGGCTGGATTTGCAGCGCCTGTTGCGGCTCGACCGGCGCATCGTTATTTGGCGCCGCAGGCGCCGCCACGCCCGCCGCCTGTTTCTGCTCCTCCCGCATGACGCAGGGGCGCACGATCGCCTCGCCGCAGCTTTGCCGCGCCTTCTGCAGCAGGTCGGCCGGGGCCGCCCGCGGGCTGCCGATTTTACCGACCACGCAAGCGTGCAATTGGGGCATCAGCGCCTGCTTGCACCGGTCGATGATCTGCTCATGGCTGGCGGCGAATGCGGTCTGGCAGCAAACGACCGCCCCAAGCAGGGCAACGATTACCGGTGTGACTGGACCGTATGACGCCTTCGGGCGGTCGGACACATCGTTCCCCGATAATGGCCGGCGACGGCTGGTGCGGAAGGTTTTAGAATCGCGCACCAGGGGCAGCAAGATGCCGAGGCGAGAACGGCGGCCCAACGATTCGCCGAGGCCGGCTTATAAGCCGGATTCATATCGAGGAAGCGCTGCCCTGTCACGTGCAGGTCATATAACGAGGCATAGCTTCCCCGATCGAAAGCACAATTTTGAGGGATCGAACCTATGGGCAACAACCTGCTCTCAACCGTCGCAGCTTCTGCCATTGCCATCGCGGCCGTCTGCGGCGCCGCCGCCGCGGACTCGACTGCGCCCGGGAGCACGTCCGGCCCGGGGCCACAAGACAGCGCGCAAACGGCGACGCCGATCAAGCACCTCGTGATCATTTTCAATGAAAACGTCTCGTTCGACCATTACTTCGCGACCTATCCCAAAGCGGCAAACCCGTCAGGCGAGCCCAGCTTCGCCGCCAAGCCCGGCACGCCGAAGGTCAACAATCTCGCCACTGCGCACCTTCTCACAAACAATCCGAATTTTACCAACAAGGCCAATGGCAGCGATGCCGCCGAACCATTCCGGCTCGATCGCAGCCAAGCTTTTACCGCTGACCAGAATCACGCTTATACCGCCGAACAGCAGGCCTATAACGGCGGCAAAGCCGACTTGTTTCCAAAATATACCGGCAAGGCCACCAGTGGCGGCGCTGGAGCCTTCGGCACCAAAGGCCAAGTCATGGGCTATTACGACGGCAACACGGTCGCCGCGATGTGGAATTACGCGCAGCATTTCGCCATGAGCGACAACGCCTTCGGCGACACCTATGGGCCGTCGACGCCGGGAATGCTCAATATCTCTTCGGGCCAGACCAACGGCATGACGATCGTCGCCACCACCAAGAAGCCGTCCACGCTCACCGCCGTCTCTTATTACATCAACGACGGCCAGGGCGGCCTCACCATGATCAACGACGTCGATCCCGGCTATGACGTCTGCTCGAACCCGAAAGATCAGGCGATGCTGTCGGGCAAAACGATCGGCGATCTGCTCAACGGCTCGGGCGTCACCTGGGGATCGTTCATGGGCGGCTTCCGCCTCGATGCGGCCGACGCCAACGGCTCGACCGGCTGCAAGCGCATCGACGCATTCGACCGTGGTCGGCGCCGACGTCATCGACTACATTCCGCATCACGCCTGGTTTCAGTATTACGCTTCGACCGCCAATCCGAAACACGAGCGGCCAAGCTCGCTTGCCGCGATCGGCTATAGTCTCGAGCACGACGGCACGACGCACGATCCCGCCAACCACGATTACGACCTGACGGATTTCTACGACGCGGTGAAGGCGGGAAATTTTCCGGCGGTCTCCTACATTAAAATGCCGGCCTATCAGGACGGTCATGCCGGCTTATTCGGATCCGCTCGACGAGCAGGACGGCGCGGTGACGCTGATGAATTTTCTCCAACAGCAGCCGGATTGGAAGAACACTGCCGTGCTGATCACCTGGGACGATTCCGATGGCTGGTACGATCACGTCTTCACCAAAGTGACGAGCCCGTCATTCGACGCCGAAGCAGACCAACTCGATGGTCCGGGCAAGTGCGGCGCCGGCGCGGCGCTGCCTGGCGTCGGCGGCAAACCAGTGAACGGCCGCTGCGGTCCCGGCACGCGGATCCCATTTCATGGTGATTTCGCCATGGGCGAAGCAAATTTGTCGATCATAGCCAGATTTCGCTCAGTTCCGTGGTGCGCTTCATCGAGGACAATTGGTTGCACGGCGCAGCGGATCGGCGACGGTTCGTTCGACGCCGAAAGCCGGATCGATCAATGGTCTGTTCGACTTCACGGGCGGCGGCAACAATGCCGCGCTGTATCTCGATCCGGCGACCGGCATGCCGGTCTCCATGCTCCGCCGGCCGCCGGCGGCGCTCACTGAAGGGCTAGATGCCGCCGCAATCCACGTCGTCTTATCGGTGCCGGCCTGCTTAGCGTGGCCGGCGCCATCGGCGTTGTGTGCGGCGTTATGATTTGCGGCGCGGCGTTGAGAGCTTCCCCGGCATTGTCGTCAGCGTCAGGCGTCTCGGCCGGCGGGAATCCGCATCCGGTCACGCTCGTGCGTCCTCCCGCCGGACCGTTGTCGGCGATGGCGCAATTGGCTGGCAGATTTTTTTCGATGCGAGCCTGTCATCGTCCGGCCGGTTGTCGTGCGCCGCATGCCATAGTCCGCAGCATGCCTATGGACCGCCGGGCGATCTGCCGGTGATGCGCGGCGGTCCGCAATTGTCGCGCCCCGGCGTTCGCGCCGTGCCATCGCTCAATTATCTGGAACGTCAGCCAAGTTTCGCGATCGGTCCCGACAACGAAGAAAATGAAAACGTCAGCCTCGCGCAGCTCATCGCGTTAAGCGAGAAGACGGTGCGCGTGCAGAAAGATCGCCGCGGCGACCGATCAGGCCGCGGCCAATCTGGTGCCGCAAGGCGGTCTGTTCTGGGACGGCCGCGCCGACACGCTGCAGGACCAGGCGCTTTCGCCGTTACTGGACCCGCGCGAAATGGACGGCGGCAGATCGAACTCGTCGCCGGCAAATTGCAGCGCGCTCCTTATGCGCGCGCGTTTCGTCGAACTGTTCGGAAGCGCGGTATGGTCGGATACCCGCGCCTTGCGGTCAGCGAGGCGCTATTTGCCGTCGCGCGCTATCAAATCGAAGACCCGAGCTTTCACCCCTATTCGAGCAAGTTCGATTATTGGCTGGAAGGAAAAGCGCGGCTTCGCCGCCAGCGAACAGCGCGGCTATGCGCTGTTCAACGATCCGGCCAAAGCCAATTGCGCCGGCTGCCACGTCGATCAGCCAAGCCGCGACGGCCTGCCGCCGCTGTTCACCGATCACCAGTTCGAGGCTTTGGGCGCGCCGCGCAATGCCGCGCTCGCCGTCAACGGCGATCCGGCTTTCTTCGATCTCGGCATTTGCGGTCCGTATCGCAAAGACATGTCCGGCGACACGCAATATTGCGGACTGTTCATGACGCCGACGTTGCGCAACGCGGCGACCCGGCACGCATTTTTTCACAACGGCGTGTATTCAACCCTCAAGCAAGTGCTGGATTTCTACGATTTCCGCGACACCCAAGCGCAGAAAATCTATCCGCGCGGCGCCGACGGGGCCGTGCAAAAATATCAACGATCTGCCGCTTTGTCTATCGCGCCAATGTCGACGTCACCGATCCGCCGCTTCAACCGCAAGTCCGGCGATATGCCGGCGATGACCGCCACAGGACGAGAAGGACATCATCGCGTTTCTCAGCACGCTGGTCGATGGCTACGGGGAAAAATAGTCCGGCGTGTTTCGCGCCGCACCGAATGGTCAGCTAGATGCCGGACCAAGCTGCGGCCGGCACGCCGGCCTTCGGCGGCGATCCAGTCGAGGATGGCGACATCGACCTCGTCAAAGCCGGCGGGCAGGCTTCGGCGCACAAGCGGCCGCGCGACGACAATTTGCGAGCGCACGATCATGGCCGCCAGCGTCCAAAGAAGATCGATATGCTGCTCGTCCTGTAACATCGCCAGTGCCGCTTCCAGCCGACCACCGCGGTCAAAACCATCGGGGTGAAAACGCGCGCCATCCACGCTTGTTCCGTTGGTCGCGGGGATTACGCCACGGGTTCAAAATTCCATTGGCAGGGTGTCCCCCGAAGGGCGGCAGTGCGGCGAACCTGCGGCACTCCTGCGCAATGTTTTGGCAACCGCCGCTCAGCGCGGCGGCGCCCGGCCCGATGCAGAACCGCAAATAAGCGCCAAAACGGCAGTGAAAGTAACTTTCCGCATTGCGCCCGCCGTCAGACGAATTTTCGCGATTTGATCGCGGCCGCGAACGAATAATACTTTTAGTTCAAGGGAATATTACCCGTCAGAAGGCTGGCATTGGCTCGCTTTGCGCCGTACATAAGGCGGCGAAATACTTTGTTCGGTAGTCGGTCAACTCAAGCGACGGAGGAAATTGCATGGCTCTTCAAATTGGCGACACTGCCCCGGATTTCGAAGCCGAGACCACGGAAGGCAAAATCCACTTCCACGACTGGATCGGCAACAACTGGGTGGTGCTGTTTTCGCACCCCAAGGATTTTACCCCGGTTTGCACGACCGAGCTCGGCACTATGGCGCGGCTGAAGCCCGAATTCGACAAAAGAGGGGTCAAAATCATCGGCCTTTCGGTCGACCCGGTCGACAACCACACCAAGTGGGCGGCTGACATCAAGGACGTCGTCGGCTTCGCCCCGAACTATCCGATGATCGGCGACACCGACCTGAAGATTTCCAAGGCTTACGGCATGCTCCCGGCGTCGACGACCGGCACGTCGGATGGACGCACGCCCGCCGACAATCAGACGGTGCGCAATGTCTTCATCATCGGGCCGGACAAGAAGATCAAGCTGATCCTGGTCTACCCGATGACCACAGGCCGTAATTTCGACGAGGTGCTGCGCGTCGTCAACTCGCTTCAGCTCAACGCCAAGCATCGCGTCGCGACACCGGCGAACTGGAAACAGGGCGAGGACGTCATCCTCACCGGCGCGGTCAGCGACGAAGAGGCCAAGAAGCTTTACCCGGGCGGTTGGAAGACCCCGAAGCCGTATATGCGCGTCGTGCCGCAACCGCGGTAGCAACGCATCGAAGTCTCTGCTTTGATCGTCAGGGCGCGGCTGGAAAATCGGCCGCGCCCTTTTAACGTCCGGGAGTGACTTCGATGCTGGTGCTCTATCATACCTCGCACTCGACATGCAGCCAGAAGGTTCGGCTGGTGCTGCACGAGAAGGCGGTCAAATTCGACGAAGTCCGTATCGACCTCGCCAAGAAGGAGCAGCTCAAGCCGGATTATCTCGCGCTTAATCCGAACGGCGTGGTGCCGACGCTGGTCGACGATGGCATGCCGATCATCGAATCGAGCGTCATTTGCGAATATCTGGACGAAAAATACCCGCACAACCCGCTCGTGCCGGCCGGCATTCTCGAACGTGCACGCATGCGCGCCTGGACCCATTACATCGAGGAAGTCGCTGTCGGCGCCATTCGCGTGCCGTCGTTCAATCGCGCCTTCCTCTACCGCTTCAAAGACCAAGACCAAAAAGAATTCCAGGCCCGCGAGATCGAGCCGCGGCCGGTGCGCAAGGAATTGTTTCAGCGCATGGGATCGCCCAAGGGCTTTTCACGGGAAGAAATCGACAAAGCGCTCGGCGAGTTGTCGGAAACCTGCCGGCGCATGGACGAGGCGATCGCCCAAAAAGGCCCCTGGCTGATGGGCGAGCAATTCACCCTTGCCGACGTGCTGGTGATGCCAAGCATCGACCGCATGGCGGATCTCGGCCTGTCGTACATTTGGCAAGGCAAATATCCCCGTGTCGGGGAATGGTACGAACCGCTTCAGGCGCGACCGGCGTTCCAGGCGACTTATTATCCCGGGTCGCGTGTAACCGATTTCCTGCCGCTACAGCCGCTTTACGCCGCCGGCCGGGAATAACAATAGAACATCATGAGCCACGCAATGAATCCCGATGCCGCAACGCAGCCGCCGTTTGCCGAATTCATGGGCATGAAGATCACACATGTCTCGAAGGACAAGGTGACGGCGGAACTGCCCGTCCGCAACGAGCTCAACAATCGCAACGGCACCATGCATGGCGGAGCGGTGATGGCGCTCGCCGATAATCTCGGCGGCACCGCCACGATGGCGAACCTGCCGCCCGGCGGCCGCACCGCAACGATCGAGAGCAAGACCAACTTTTTCGCCGCCATCCCCATCGGCGACACCGCGCGCGCCGAATGCACGCCGCTGCATCGCGGCCGCTCGACGATGGTGTGGCAGACCCGCATCACCCGCAATGACGGCAGGCTCTGCGCGCTGGTGATTCAGACGCAGATCGTCATTCTGCCTGAAGCGGATTAGCTTTTACTGCACCTGATAAAATTGAAGGCTCACCGTCAAGGGCTGGCGGCGGCCGCTGCAGACGATGATGTGCTTATTCAACCACGCATAGCGTTCCGCGCTGGTCTCGAAGAACGTCGCGCCGCGGAAATAATAGCTGCCGGGTTCGACCTCGCGGCCGGCGGCGAGCGCCTCCATCACCGCGGCTGGACCGTGGCGCAGCGCATGATTGTGCACATAGATCGATGCCCCATCGTCGGTGCGCAACGTGTAGCGCGCCTCGAGTTCGGCCACGCCGTCGTTGCGGACAATCTGCCAGTCGGCGCCACCCGGCAGCACGATACCGCGCAGATGCGGTCCGG
>CAVXWL010000010.1:0-335595 GCA_963765365.1 uncultured Alphaproteobacteria bacterium
TCCGGCGCGATCGACGGCGGCTGCGGCATGGCGCAGTCGGCCATGGGACCGTTCTATTGTCCGCAGGACAAGGACATCTATCTCGACCTGTCGTTTTTCAAGGACATGCAGGACAAGTTCAACGCCTGTTCGAGCGACAAGGCCTGCCGTTTTTCAGAAGCCTATGTGATCGCGCATGAGGTCGGCCATCACGTCCAGGATGAGCTTGGCACGCTGCCGCGGGTGATGGCGGCGCAGCAGGCGGCCTCCAGCCGGACCCAGGTCAATGCAATGCAGGTGCGCGTCGAGCTGCAGGCGGATTGCTATGCCGGCATCTGGGCGAACCATGCGCAGCAGAAACACAGCTTCCTCGATGCGGGCGACGTCGACCAGGCCTTGCAGACCGCGTCCGCCATCGGCGACGACCGCCTGCAGAAGCAGGCGCAGGGCTATGTCGTGCCGGACAGCTTTACCCATGGTACATCGGAACAGCGCAAGCGCTGGTTCCTCAACGGCTTTAACTCCGGCCAGCTCTCGGCCTGCGATACGATGTCGGCCGCAACGCTCTAGCAGCGCTTGGCAGAGCGACCAGACCCCTCTAAGCTACTCGAGGATGAAGTATTTTTGCCCGGTGCCGCGATGGGCTCGTGCGGCGACGGGCGGCCAGTATTGTTGCGTAAAGGCTTACCCATGCCTGGGATCGACGAAAACAAACAATTTGTGCCGCTCAAGATTGCGGTGCTGACGATATCCGATACACGCGACATCAAGGACGACAAATCAGGCGCGGTCCTGGTGCAGCGCATCGTCGCCGCCGGTCATTATGTCGCCGAGCGGAGCATCGTCCATGACGACGTCGACGCCATTCGCGCCCGGGTCAAGGCGTGGATCGCCGATCCGATGATCGACGTCATCGTCACCACGGGCGGCACCGGCTTCACCGGCCGCGACGTGACACCCGAAGCGATCGAACCCTTGTTCGAAAAGAAGATGGATGGCTTCTCGGCGCTGTTTCTGGTGGTGAGCTTTCCCAAGATCGGCACTTCGGCGATCCAATCGCGCGCCACCGCCGGCGTCGCCGGCTCGACCTATATTTTCTGCTTGCCCGGCTCGCCCGGCGCCTGCAAGGACGCCTGGGACGAAATTTTGGTGCACCAGCTCGATTATCGCTACGGGCCGTGCAATTTCGTCGAGATCATGCCGCGGCTCGACGAGCACCTGCGGCGGCCAAAGGCAAAAGGCGCGTCGGTCTGATCGCGCGGCTTTCGTCACTTGCTCGCAGTGACGGCCTTACAATTGCAAATCCCAGTGCTCGCTGACGACCGGTTGGCTCCAGCTCACGCGCTCTTCGCTGCGGGTGAGAGTGAACCCGGTTTTCTGATAGATGTGGCGCGCCGCGGTGAGCACGCTGTGCGTCCATAAAGTGATCTTCTGATACCCGGCGCCGCGGGCAAAACGGATCGCTTCGTCGGCGAGCCGCTCGCCAAGTCCGATGCCGCGCGCCTTTGGATCGACCAGCAGCAGCCGGATGCGCGCCACCGTGTCTAAATCGGCGACCAGCATGACGCAGCCGGCATTCTCGCCACTCATCTCGGCAATCCAGGCGCGCTCACGCTTCGGATCGTTCTTGTTGGCGAAATCGGCGACGATTTGCGCGCATACGCCTTCGAACGGTTCGGTCCAGTTATATTCCTGCGCGTAGAGCTCGGCATGGCGCTTGACGATCCAACCGAAATCGCCGGGCCGCGGGCCGCGCAAAATAGGGCATGGTGCCGATGCAGCATCCGCCGCCGCTTTTTCGGGGCTGCCGTCGAGCAGCGTCTGGATCGCGTTCATCGCCGCGATCAGCCGCGTCTGGTCGACGTCGTCGAGCTTGCCCAGCATCGCTCCGGTGTCGCGCTGCGAGCGCGCCTCGAGCGGTGCGTATGCCTTCTTGCCGCGGGCGGAGAGCGCGAGATGACTCTGCCGGGCGTCGGTCGCCGAGGTTTTACGCTCGATCAATCCGCGCTTTTCAAAGTTGCGCAGCACGCGGCTCAAATAGCCGGCGTCGAGATCGAGCGCGCGGCCGACCTCGGTTGCAGTCGGCGCGCTGCCGCGCGCAATCTCGTAGAGCACGCGCGCCTCGCCGAGCGAGTAGGGGCTGTCGAGGAATTTCTTGCGCAAGACGCCGATCTGCCGCGTGTAAAAGCGGTTGAAGCGGCGCACATCGGCAATGCGATCTTCTTCGCGGGGCATAACGCAGAGCTTCGGCCAGATACTTGACTAAGTCAAGTATCTGGCTCGAACGCCTGCGTGACCAGCTTGACGATGTGCCGCCGGCCGATACGGCGCAATAAATCGTGTTCCGGATCGCCGGCCGTTTCGGAGTGACCGCCGAGCGCATCATAAAATGGTCTGGCGATCAGCAAGCCTTGCTCCGGACGCGGCGGGGCGCCAAGCGCCGATGTAAGAAAAACCAGGAATTCCCGCAGCGCCGGTCGTGGTCCGCCGCGGCGAAAGGCGGCCGCTTGTGCCTGCCGCGCGCCATGCTGCACGAAGCGTCCGACCTCGCCGGTCCACGGGGTGTCGAGCACGGTGCCGGGACGCAGAAACATCAGCCACGGCGCCCGAGCCGCCGTTGCCGCCGCCTTGAAGCGGCCCGCCGGCGAGCCGGCGAGCGTCAGGAAATTGCAGCCCGCAACATCGGCGACCGCCGCGGTGTCGTCGTTTGAGCCGGCATCCGCGACCAACACTTCTGTGATGAGTCCGGCCGTCGCGCCCGGCACCAGTGCGGCCAGCGTCGGTACCAGCGTTCGCTCCGAATTCCGCGTCGGGATGATGACGCTCAGCATGGCCGCTCATAACGGCATGACCCCGAAACGTGGATAGCTATTTTCGGAAAAGATCACGCTCTGTCGCAATGCTCTAGGCCCTGGCGCGACCCCGTCCAAGGCTTGTTTCTAGGCAGCTATCACGAATATTTGTTCTTGTTTTGTTCTTACGCCTCCGCTAAGGTCGTTGCAGGAGTTGGTTATGAGTCACTCATCCGCTTTGCGACGCCCGCCGGCACCGCTGCCCTCCACGCCGGCGGGCGATTTGGGTCTTGCCATCGACCGCGAACGGCGCCGCGGCCGCGGTACCGTGTCGAATGCCTCCGGGCGCTTCGAGCCGCTTGCCCGGGTTGCTTTCGACGACGGCTGGCAGGGCATTGACGACCTGCCGGCGTTCAAGACCACCGTGACGATCGATTCGACCCGCAAGATCATCGCCCGCAACGACTCGCCGGATATTTCCTTCGATCAGTCGATCAATCCGTATCGCGGCTGCGAGCACGGCTGCGTCTACTGCTATGCGCGGCCGAGCCATGCCTATCTCGGGCTGTCGCCGGGTCTCGATTTCGAAACCAGACTATTGATGAAGCCGAACGCACCGGAATTGCTCGAACGCGAATTGTCGGCGCCGGGCTACGTCCCCAAGATCATCGCGCTCGGCTCCAACACGGATCCCTATCAGCCGATCGAACGGCGCTATCAGATCACGCGACGCATTCTCGAAGTGTTGGAGCGCGCCGGCAATCCGGTCGGGATCGTGACCAAATCGGCGCTGGTGTTGCGCGATCTCGACATTCTGACGCGGATGGCCAAGCGCAACCTGGTCAAGGTGGCGGTCTCAGTGACCTCGCTCGATCCGAAATTGGCGCGGGTCATGGAGCCGCGCGCCGCGACGCCGCAACGGCGGCTCGATGCCTTGCGGCAATTGGTGGCGGCTGGCGTTCCAGCCTCTACTCTGGTCGCGCCGGTGATCCCGGCGATCAATGATGCTGAAATCGAGCGTATCCTCGATGCGGTTGCGGCTACCGGGGTGCGCAATGCCGGCTATGTTTTGCTGCGGCTGCCGCTCGAAATACGCGATCTGTTCAAGGAGTGGCTCGACGAAAACTTTCCCGACCGTGCCCAGCATGTGTTCAAGCTCGTTCGCGAGACGCGCGGCGGCAAAGACGATGACTCGACATTCGGCAAGCGCATGACCGGTTCCGGCCCGATCGCGTGGATGATCGGCCGGCGCTTCGAAGTCGCCTGCGAGCGGCTGGGCTTCAATCTAACGAGCATGAAGACAACGATCGAGCATTTCCGCCGGCCGCGACCGGCTTCGGAGCAGCTCGATTTGTTTTGAGCGCCGGCAGCGCTTCACATCGGTTGCCACGGTGGTGACGTTCCACGACAGGCCGATACGCCAGGCGCGTTGCGGTTCGCACCGCCGCGTGCATCATGGCGGCATGAGTCGCAGGACCCCCACTCGCCATGAAGCCCCGCGCAGGGATATCGCATCCGCCCGGCTGCCGCTCGGCGAAGAAACGGTCATGCGACCGACGTTCCGGCGCGAGCGCCTGGCCATCAAGCGCGGCATCTGGCCGGTAGCCGGCTGTGACGAGGCTGGCCGCGGGCCGCTTGCCGGACCCGTCGTCGCCGCTGCGGTCATTCTCGATCCGGATGATGTGCCGCGCGGGCTCGACGATTCGAAACGGCTTACGGCGGAGCGGCGGGAAGTCCTCTACGAGCGTATCTGCGCCCGGGCGCAGGTCGCGGTGGCGCTGGCGCCGCCGGCGCGGATCGATCGCGACAACATCCTGCGCGCTTCACTATGGGCGCTGGCGCGGGCCGTCGCCGCGCTGCCGGCCAGGCCGCGACTTGTTTTTGTCGACGGTCGCGACCGCATCGATGCCGGTTGCGATTGCCAGGCCGTGATCGGCGGCGACGGTTTGGTCGCCTCGATCGCTGCCGCATCGATCGTCGCCAAGGTGACCCGCGACCGCCTGATGGCCTGCCTCGGAGCCGCCCATCCCGGCTACGGCTTTGAGCGCCACATGGGCTACAGCGTGCCCGAGCATTTCGAGGCACTCGATCGCCTTGGCGCGACGATCCACCATCGCCGCTCATTCGCGCCGGTGGCCGGTGTGCTCGGACTTACGGACGACGGCCCCGAGGCGGCGATCACGGGCGCATTGCTCTAGCTTGCCTCGCTAGCCCCGCCGCCGTATAGGCACCGCCAGACCATCGCTCGGCAATGCTGCAGGCGTTGCCGACCAGATCTTATCCAAGATTTTTGCCGATGTTTTACGTCCCCCTTTACGTCGAGATGCTCCGCTCGCGGCCTTGGCTGGTGTTCTGGCCGGCGGCGTTGGCGCAGGCCGCGATCTGGATCGCGGTACCGACGCTGTTTTATTCGGCGCCGCCGGAGGGCCTGGCGCGGCTGCTCGCCATCGGACACGAGCTGCGCTTCGACGCCGGCGTCGGGCCGCCGCTCGCTTATTGGCTCGCCGAAATTGCGTTCCGCCTTGCCGGCATGTTCGGCGTCTACGTGCTGGCGCAGATTTGCATCGTCACGACCTACTACTGCGTGTTCGCGCTTGGCCGCGCCATCGTCGGTCCGACGCATGCGGTCGCGGCGGTGCTGCTGATGGCCGGCATTTCGCTGTTCACCGTGCCGTCGCCGGATTTCGGGCCGCCGATCCTGACCATGGCGTTGTGGGCGCTGGTGCTGCTGTATTATTGGCGCGCGGCGATCGGCGGCGAGCGGCGCTCCTGGTACGCGCTCGGCGTTGCCGCGGCGCTTCTGCTGCTCGCAAGCGACGCAGCGCTCATGTTCCTGGATGCGCTTGTTGCCTTCACGGCGGCGACTGCGCGCGGCCGCGCCGCGCTCCATGTGGTGGAAGCCTGGATCGTGGCGCTGGCGCTTACCGTTTTTCTGTTCCTGCATCTTGTCTGGCTCGACGGCATGGCGCTGCAAGATCCGAATGGCGCGCTTCTGCCGGCGCTTGGGCGATTGCGCGATGCCGCGCTGGCCAGCGCCAACACCGTGACATGGCTGCGGCTTTTGGCGGCACTGATCCTGGCCCATGCCGGGCTTGCGATACTCTTGGTGCTGGCGGGCGGATGGCTGCGAACGCGGGCCACTCCGACGCCGCCGCTGGCGCGCGCGCCGGTCGACGCATTTTCGGCCACTTACGTCAAAATCTTCGCGCTGCTGCCGGGATTGTTGGCGACAATCATTGCCGTCTTGCTCGGGCGCTCGCTGCCGATTGGCGGCTCGGCCCCGCTTGTCATCCTCTCCGGGCTTGCTCTCGTCATTGCCGCGGGCGACAGCGTGACGCTTCATCACCAGCGCATTCTCGGTTTTGCCTGGGCCGGGCTTCTCGCCGTGCCGGCAGTCTTTGTGCCGATCCTGATCGTGTTGCTGCCGTGGACGGCGCAAACGGATCTGAAAGTCGCGCAGCCGGCAGTCGCCATGGGGCGGTTTTTTGCCGACAGTTTCGAACGGCGGACCGGGCAACCGCTTACCGTGGTCACCGGCGACCCGCGCCTTGCCGCGCTTGTCGCACTCGGTGCGCCGAGCCGTCCAAGCGTGTTTTTCGACGGCGATCCGGCGCATTCGCCCTGGGTGACGGCCGACGACATCCGCAAAAAGGGCGCGGTCGTGGTCTGGCAGTCGGCAGACACGACGCCGACGCCACCGCCTGACATCAAGGCCTACTTTCCCGATCTCGTCCCCGAACTGCCGCGCGCCTTCGATCGTCCGGTGCAAGGCCGGCTGCCGACATTATGGATCGGCTGGGGGGTGATCAGGCCGGGCAGCGTGGCGGCGGCGAAGTGAATCATCGCGGTTCGTGTGCGCGCAACGATCGTGCCGGCTGATCAGCGACCGCGCACGGACCAAATTCGAGGGCACGCTTTCGGATTACGCTCAGTGATAGGCCGCGCCTTCGCGGACCTTGCCGCGGAACAGCCAATAGGTCAGCGCGGTGTAGCAGAGGATGAGCGGCAACAAGAGCAGCGTGCCGGCGAGCATGAACAATTGGCTCGATGGCGCGGCAGCGGCCTGCCAAATCGTCAGCGTCGGCGGCACCATATAGGGAAAGATCGATATCACCAGGCCGAGATAGCCGAGCAGGAAGATTGCGATACTGGCGAGGAACGGCGCGAGCTCGCGACGCGCGCTGATCCAGCGCCATTCCGCGAGCGCGATCAAACCGGTGAGAACCGGAACCGGCGCCAGATAGAAGATGTTCGGCAGCACAAACCAGCGGTGCGCGATGCGTGGCGAGGTCATCGCCGTGTACAGGCTCACGGCCGCCATGAACAAGATCACGGCGACGAGGAACTCCTTGGCATGGGCCTCGGCGCGACGCGCCATGTCGCCGTCGGTCTTCAGCATCAGCCAGGTGGCGCCAAGAAGTCCGTAGCCCGCGACGACGCCGCAGCCGCACATCAGGCAAAACGGCGTGAGCCAATCGAACGGCCCGCCGGCGTAGACGCCGTTCTCGACCTTGACCCCGTGCACCAGCCCGCCCAGCACGATGCCCTGGCACAGCGCCGCCAGCGTCGAGCCGCCGGCGAATACCGTGTTCCAGAACCACTTGTGCCGGGCCATGCCGCGAAATTCGAAGGTGACGCCGCGAAACACCAGCGCCAAGAGCATCACGATCAGCGGCAGATAAAACGCCGGCATGACGATCGAATAAGCCCGCGGAAACGCAACCAAAAGGCCGGCGCCGCCGAGAACGAGCCAGGTTTCATTGCCATCCCAGAACGGCGCAATCGACGCCAGCATGCGGTCGCGGTCGGCCTCGTTTCTGGCGAACGGAAACAAAATACCGATGCCGAGGTCAAAGCCATCGAGGATGACGTAGAACGCCACCGCGGTGCCGATCAGCGCGGCCCAGATCAGGGCCATGATCATGGCTACATCCACGTTTCCGCTCAGGGGCCCGGTCATGGCGCTTGCTCGATGGTCGCGTGGCCGGCCGCAAGATGCGGTAAGCGCTCAGGCAGTGCTGTCTCTTTGATGCCGCCTGCGATCAGCCGGTTGATGAAGTAGATGCCGAACGAAAAGACAGTGAGATAGACGACGACAAAAAGAATAAGCGTCGTCGCCACGCTTGCGCCGGGGACCGGTGAAATCGCGTCCGCGGTGCGCAATATGCCGGAAACGATCCATGGCTGCCGGCCGGTCTCGGTCACCACCCAGCCGGCGATCACGGCGATAAAGCCGACCCACCAGGTCTGCGCGACAATATGGAGGTACCAGCGCGTCTCGAACAATTGCCGGCGCCAAAGCAGCCATGCTCCGAACCAGGCCGCGGCAATCATGTAAAGGCCGACCCCCACCATGATGCGAAAGCCGAAAAATACATTCGGCACCGGCGGCCGATCCTGTGGCGGGACGTCATTTAATCCGGGAAACAGCCCGTCCCATTGCCGCGTTACCAGGAGCGAGCCGATGTGCGGCAGCGAGATCGCGTAGAGATTGCTCTGCGTCTTCTCGTCGGGCCAGGCGAACAGTTCGAACGGCGCCGGCTTGCTGCCATCCCAATGCCCCTCCATGGCGGCAATCTTGGTCGGCTGATATTTCAGCGTGTTTTCGGCATGCATGTCGCCGATGATGAGTTGCAAGGGCGCCAGCACTGCCGTCAGCCCGATCGCCATGCGCAGCATGGTGCGCGCTTCCTCGCTATGGCGATCCGCCAACACATAACGCGCGCCGACCGCAAGCACGACGAAGGCGCCGGTGAGAAACGAGGCATTGAGCATGTGGGCGAGCCGGTAGGGAAAGCTCGGATTGAAGATGATCGCAAACCAGTCGGCCGGATAGGCGATGCCGTCCCGCATCGTGTAGCCGGCCGGCGTCTGCATCCAGCTGTTGGCCGAGAGAATCCAGAAGGCGGAAAGCGACGTGCCGAAGGCGACCATGACCGCCGAAAACACGTGCAGCCAGCGCGGCACGCGCTCGCCGCCGAACAACAATATTCCGAGGAACGACGCCTCGAGAAAAAACGCCATCAAGACTTCGTAACCGAGCAATGGGCCGATGACATTGCCGACGACCGCCGAGAAGTGGCTCCAATTGGTGCCGAACTGATAGGACAGCACGATGCCGGAAACGACGCCCATCGCGAACGACACGGCGAAAATCTTGGTCCAGAACGCGGCGAGCCGCTTGTAACGATCCTCGCCGGTCCAGCCCCACAACACTTCGAGCGTGGCGAGATAGGCCGCGATTGCGATCGTGAAGGTCGGGAAGATGATGTGGAACGAAATGGTGAAGGCAAATTGCAGGCGCGCCAGAAAGACCGGATCGAAGTGCATGACGGAACTCCGTCACCTGCTGCTGAACTCGATACCATTATACGCTCAACCGGGCTTGGGGAAAGGCCACGGACGACGAAAACGAAGGCATGCGGAAAGTCGCAATGAATTGACGAGCGTCGGAATTGTATCGCTAGCTTGCGAGCGCTTTTTTAAGCGCCAGAAAATCCCGCCACGCGAAGCGCTTTTGCAGCGGGCTGCGCAGCAGGAAGGCGGGATGGAATGTCGGCAGCGCCCGGATTTCGCGGCTGCCGGTATCGTAGGGAAACCATCGTCCGCGCGTTCTGGTAATGCCGTCCTTGATCGAGAGCAGCGTTTGCATCGCCGGACCGCCGAGGCAGACCAGGATATCGGGATTTGCAAGCTCGATCTGGCGGCGGATGAAGGGCAGGCAGATCGCGGTTTCCTGCGGCGTCGGTGTACGGTTGCCGGGCGGACGCCAGGGCACGACATTGGCGATGTAGACTGAGGTTCGATCAAGCCCGATCGCCGCCATCATGAGATCGAGCAATTTGCCGGAACGGCCAACAAAGGGTTTACCGGCGATATCTTCGTCATAGCCGGGCGCTTCGCCGACGAACATCACGCGGCTTTGCGGATTGCCGTCGGCGAAGACGAGTTGTGTCGCGGTCGCCCGCAGCGCGCAACCTTCAAAGGCGTCGAGCAATGCGCGCAGCTCGTCGAGCGTTGCGGCAGTCCGCGCCGCCTCGCGCGCGGCCATGGCCGCAGCCTCAGGCGAAGCCGGCACGGCAGTTTGATAGAGGACCCTTTGCTCCACCTTTTTGCCGCCGGAGTCAGCCGCTTTGCGGGCCGAGGGCGCGGCGGGGGCGGTCGCCGCCGCGGCAGGTGGAGGACGCTCCTCCGCCATGCGGTCGATCAGCTCCTCGCCGATCAGCGCGTCAGCGCCGGCGTCGAGATAAAAGGCGAGCAAGTCGCGCGCTTCGGTGCGTCCGCTATCCATGAGCGGCATATTCATGGGCGAACCGGCGCGCTCCTGCAAGCCGGCGATTGTCACCGCGCCGGATTCGTGAACAATCGTCGTTTGTCGTCCGGGACAGGGAGCACACTATGAACTCATCGGAGCTTCCAGCCCGGGAGGCGATGGAATTCGATGTCGTCATCGTCGGCGCGGGGCCTGCGGGCCTTGCCGCCGCGATCCGGCTCAAACAGCTCGCCCGGGACAAATCCGTCGTCGTGGTGGAGAAGGGTTCCGAAGTCGGCGCGCATATTCTCTCCGGCGCCGTGATCGATCCGATCGGCCTCGATCGGCTCATTCCGGAATGGCGCGGCGAAGAGACCCCGATCAAGACCGCGGTCACCGACGATCGCTTCTACGCGCTCGGCCCATCGCGCGGCCTGCGGTTGCCGGTCGCCTTGATGCCGCCCTTGATGAGCAATCACGGCAATTTCATCGTCTCGCTCGGCGACGTCTGCCGCTATCTGGCGCGCAAGGCCGAAGCGGTGGGCGTGGAGATTTATCCGGGGTTTGCCGCCGCCGAAGTGCTGTTCGAGAACGATGCGGTTGCCGGGGTTGCTACCGGCGATATGGGCATCGCCAAGGATAAGCATCACAAGGCCGGCTTTGCCCGCGGCATGGAGCTACGCGGCAAATATACGCTGTTCGCCGAAGGTGCGCGCGGCAGCCTGTCCAAGGTGCTGATCGAGCGTTTCGCTTTGGCGCAGGCACACAACCCGCAAAAATTCGGCATCGGCCTCAAAGAGCTTTGGCAAGTAGCCCCGGCACAGCACCGCAAGGGGCTGGTCCAGCATACGCTCGGCTGGCCGCTCGACAATCGCACCGGCGGCGGCTCATTCATCTATCACTATGACGACAACCTGGTCTCCGTAGGTTTCGTCGTTCACCTCAACTACAGCAATCCCTATCTGTCGCCGTTCGAGGAATTTCAGCGCTTCAAGACGCATCCGCTGGTCCGCGACACGTTCACCGGCGGCAAGCGCCTGTGCTACGGCGCGCGCGCCATCACCGAGGGCGGCTGGCAATCGGTGCCGAAGCTGGTGTTTCCCGGCGGCGCGCTGATCGGCTGCGCCGCGGGCTTCGTCAACGTGCCGCGCATCAAGGGCAGTCACAACGCCGTCCTGTCCGGCATGCTCGCGGCCGAGGAAGTTGCAGCGGCGCTCGCGGCGGGCCGCGCCCATGACGAGCTCGGTGGTTATGAAAATGCGTGGCGCGCTTCGCCGGTCGGGCGCGATCTGTGGCGGGTACGCAATGCCAAGCCGCTATGGTCGAAGCTTGGAACCTTTGCCGGCGTCGTGCTCGGCGGTCTCGATATGTGGACCTCGACGCTCGGCTTTTCGCTGTTCGGCACGCTCAGCCACGGCAAGCCTGATTATGCGACGCTGAAACCTGCAGCGGATTGCCGGCCCATCGGCTATGCCAAACCCGACGGCAAGCTGACCTTCGATCGGCTGTCGTCGGTCTATTTGTCCAACACCAATCACGAGGATGACCAGCCGGCACATCTTCTGGTGCGCGATCCCGCTTTGCAAATATCGTCCGAGCACGACGTCTATGCCGGGCCGTCGGCGCGCTATTGCCCTGCGGGCGTTTATGAATGGGTCGAGGAAGCCGGCAAGGCGCAGTTTGTGATCAACGCGCAGAACTGCGTTCACTGCAAGACCTGCGACATCAAGGATCCGAACCAGAACATTACCTGGGTGCCACCCGAAGGCGGCGGCGGGCCGAATTATCCGAATATGTGATTGATGACCGCAGCCGTTTTGCCCGCTCCCGCCTGCCGCGATTTCGCCGCCGTTGGAGCTTAAACGCCCGGTTGACGCGGGAGCGCAGGTCTGCGGCGCTTTAGTTGTGTCCTTGCGGGCGTACGGCAAAAGGGTCATTCTCGGTCAGACTTGGAAAAGGCATCGGGCGCTCAATTCCCGCTTCGCCAAAACGTTCGTCGCCGAACCAGTTCGCCAATGGAGATCTCGTGACTTATTCGCTGCCCCGGCGTGCCGCCATGGTTGGCATCGCCCTGACTTTTAGCCTTTCCTCAGCATTCGCTGCCGAAACGCCGGCGCAAGAGCAACTGTCACCCGAGAACGCCGCCGGCAGCTACCTGGCTGCCCGGCATGCGTCGGCCGACCGCGACGAGGGTGCCGCTGCGGCGTTTTACCTCGATGTGCTCAAGCTCGATCCGCACAATCCAGATCTGCTCAGCCGCGCGTTCCTCTCCGAACTCACTGACGGCAACATCGACGGCGCGAGCAAGCTTGCCGACAAGCTGCTTGCGATCGATCACACCGATCGCATTTCGCGCCTGGTCGTCGGCATCCGCGAGCTGAAGCAGAAACATTACGCGCAGGCGCGCGAGGATTTCTCCCAGTCGGTGCGCGGACCGGTGACCGACCTGACGGCGACACTGCTGTCGGCCTGGGCGCTCGAAGGGGAGGGCGACACGCACGCCGCGGTCGACACGCTCGACAAGCTGTCGGGGCCGGACTGGTACGGCATCTTCAAGGATCTGCATGCCGGGCTTATCCTCGATCTGGCGAAAAACAAGAAGGAGGCGGGCAAGCGTTACGCCAGCGCCTACAAGGCCGATCCGACGGCTCTGCGCACGGTGGAAGCCTATGGCCGCTTTTTGTCGCGCACTGCCGGCAAGGATGACGCGCTTAAAGTGTACCAGGATTTCGCCAAGGAACTGCCGGATCATCCGGTGATCAACGAAGAGATGCGGCAGATTTCTGCCGGCGAGAAACTGCCGTCGTTCGTCAATTCGCCGCAGGCCGGCGCCGCCGAGGCGCTCTACGGTATCGGCGCGTCGATCGGACGCCGCGGCGGCGAAGACCTCGCTTTGATCTATCTGCAGCTTGCGCTCTACCTCGATCCGACGCACCCGATGGCGCTGCTTTCGCTCGGCGACCTCTACGAGGATCTCAAAAAACCGGAACTCGCGATCAAGGCCTACCAGCGGGTGCCCGCCGGTTCGCCGCTGGCGCGCAACGCGCAAATTCAGATGGCCGTCGATCTCGATCAGGTCGATCGCACCGATGACGCCAAGAAGCTGCTCGATCATGTCATCGCCGAGCATCCCAAGGATACCGAGGCGATCATCGAGCTTGGCAACGTTCAGCGCGGGCGCAAGGACTTTGCCGATTGCGCGAACACTTACACCAAGGCCATCGACACGGTGCCGAATCCCGAGAAGTCGAACTGGGTGATGTTCTACTTCCGCGGCATCTGTTACGAGCGTTCGCATAAGTGGCCGCTCGCCGAGGCCGACATGAAGAAGGCGCTGGAGCTTTATCCCGATCAGCCGCTGGTGCTCAATTATCTCGGCTATTCCTGGGTCGACAAAGGTGTCCATCTCGAACAGGGCATGGACATGATCCGCAAGGCCGTCGAGCAGCGCCCGGACGACGGCTATATCGTGGATTCGCTGGGCTGGGCCTATTTCCACACCGGCAATTACGACGAGGCGGTCAAGAACCTCGAACGCGCCGTCGAGCTCAAGCCCGAGGATCCGACGATCAACGATCATCTCGGCGACGCTTATTGGCGCGTCGGGCGCACATTGGAAGCGCACTTCCAGTGGTCGCAGGCCAAGGACCTCAAGCCGGATCCGGAAGACCTGCCGGCGATCGAGGCCAAGATCAAAAATGGCCTGCCGTCCGATACGTCTTCGGCGGCCGATAACAGCAAGCCGAGTTCGCCGGCGGACGCCGACAAGGCGAATTCGGCTGCGGATGCCGACAAGGCAAAGAAGACCGGCAACGGTGGCTGAGTCGGTTCCTTGCCCGATCCGCTTGTTGAGAATGCGCCGGCGAAGGTCAACCTGACGCTGCGGGTGCTTGGCCGCCGCGCCGACGGCTATCATGAGATCGAAAGCCTGGTCGCGTTCGCCGATTTCGGCGACCGGCTCAGCTTTACGCCAGGGCGGGCGTTGACGCTTGCCGTGCGCGGCCCAAGTGCGGCCCAGGCCGGCGCGACCGGCGAAAATCTCGTGCTCAAGGCGACGCGGGCGCTGGCGGAACGGATTCCCGGCATTGTTCCGGGCGCGTTCGATCTGGAAAAGCATTTACCGGTCGCAGCCGGTATCGGCGGCGGCTCGGCGGACGCGGCCGCCGCGTTGCGGCTTCTGGTGCGGGCGAACGGCATTGCCAGCGACGATCCGCGGCTTGCGGCGGCGGCGGCGGCTACCGGCGCCGATGTTCCGATCTGCCTGCATTCGCGCACCCGGCTGATGCGCGGCATCGGCGAAATACTTTCGCCAGCCTTGGAGCTGCCGCCGCTGCACGCCGTATTGGTCAATCCCGGCGTCGCGCTGGCGACAAAGGATGTGTTTGCCGGCTGGAGGCCCGCCGCCGAACCGGGCCCTCCGCTTGACTTGGCGGTGATTGCGAGCGCGGACCATGCGCGGCTTTTGCAGACGCTCACTCAACAGCCAAACGATCTTGAAGCGCCGGCGATCAAGCTTGCGCCGGCGATCGCCGGCGTGCTCGCTGCATTGCGCGCACTGCCCGGCTGTCGCCTCGCCCGCATGTCGGGCTCAGGCTCGACATGCTTTGGTCTGTTCGATCTGGCCACAACGGCGCAAGGCGCAGCGGAAACGCTGGGTCACAAATATCCGCAGTGGTGGATGCGCGCCGGCGTACTGGGCGCAGCGATTTGACGCCGGCAAAATTCAAAAGCGAAAAAACCCGAGCATTCTGAACATCGCGGCGTCCGGCGGCCCCGCTGCCGCCTGCGAGTTGTTGCCGCCTTTGTTCGCTAATGGGTCCGCGCGATGCAGAAATTGACCGTGTCGATCAGCGCGGCTTTCATCTTCGAGTTGGGGAACAGCGCCAGCGCATCGCGCGCGATCGCGCCGTAATGATGGGCGCGGCCGATGGTGTCTTCCAGCGCGCGGTGCTTGACCATCAGCCCGATGGCGTGATCGAGATCGGCGTCCTTGGTCTCGCCGCGCTCCAGCGTGCGCCGCAAGAATTCGCGTTCGTCGTCGCTGCCGCGCCGGAACGCCAGCACGACCGGGAGCGTGATCTTTCCTTCGCGGAAGTCGTCGCCGATATTCTTGCCGAGCCGCGACGCGGCGCCGCCATAATCGAGCACGTCGTCGACGAGCTGGAAGGTGATGCCGAGATTCATGCCGAACGAGCGGCTCGCCGCCTGCTCGGCCTTCTGCCGCGCCGAGAGCGCCGGGCCGACTTCGCAAGCCGCCGCAAACAATTCGGCGGTCTTGGCGCGGATCACCGCGATATATTCGTCTTCCGTGGTCGCGGTGTTCTTGGCGGCGGCGAGCTGCATGACTTCGCCTTCGGCGATCACGGCGGCGGCAGCGGCGAGAATTTCGAGCGCTTTGAGGCTGCCGACCTCGACCATCATCTTGAACGCCTGGCCGAGCAGGAAATCGCCGACCAGCACGCTTGCCTCATTGCCCCAGAGCATGCGCGCCGCCAGCCTGCCGCGCCGCAATTCGCTCTCATCGACCACGTCGTCGTGCAGCAGCGTTGCCGTATGCATGAACTCGACCGCCGCGGCGAGCTTGATGTGGCCGTCGCCTGAATAACCGACGAGCCGCGCCAGCGCCAAGGTCAGCATCGGGCGCAACCGCTTGCCGCCGGAGTTGATGAGGTGATTGGCCACTTCGGGGATCATCGTCACTTCGGACCCGGTGCGTCCGATGATGGTCGCGTTGACGCGCTCCATGTCGGCCGTCACGAGATCGACCAGCGGGTCGATGGACGGCTCACGCGGACTTTCGAATGGGACGACAACGGCCACTAGAACGGTCTCCGGACGGGACGGGGCAGCATAGAAACGCTATGGTGATGCGGCAAGTACACGGCCAATATCGCGGCGGAACGTATAAATTCGCCGGCGGTCGGCCGCCAGCACTATCTATGGCGCACGGGGTGGAGGCGGGGGGAGGCAATGTCAAGCAACGAGCTCTCCGCGGAACGCATAACTACAAGCCGGGATGCCACCGCCCGATTGGAGATAGCTGTCCTGGTGCCCTGTTACAATGAAGAGCAGGCGATCGCCAAAGTCGTCGCCGATTTCCGCGCCGCGCTGCCGGACGCGACGGTCTATGTCTACGACAACAATTCCACCGACGGCACCGTCGATGCGGCCAGGCGTGCCGGCGGCGTGGTGCGCCGCGAGACCCATCAGGGCAAGGGCTATGTGGTGCGGCGGATGTTCAACGACATCGAAGCCGATATCTATCTGCTGGTCGATGGTGACGCGACCTACGACGCGCCAAGCGCGCCAGCGATGATCGACCGGCTCATCGCGGATCGTCTCGATATGGTGGTGGCGACCCGCGTCGATCGCGAGGAGGCGGCCTATCGCCCCGGCCACCGCGCCGGCAACCGGCTGCTGACCGGCATTGTCGCGCATATTTTCGGCCACGCCTTCACCGACATCCTGTCGGGCTACCGCGCCTTCTCGCGCCGTTTCGTGAAATCGTTCCCGATCCTGTCGGGCGGTTTTGAAATCGAGACGGAGCTGACCGTGCATGCGCTCGAGCTCGAATTGCCGGTCGGCGAAGTGGCGACGCCGTATTATTCGCGGCCGGCCGGCTCGGCGTCGAAGCTGTCGACCTGGCAGGACGGATTTCGCATTCTGTGGACGGTGTTGAAAATCTATCGCTCGGAGCGGCCGCTGTCGCTGTTCGGCGCCTTCGGCGTTGCGCTCATCATCATGGCGATCGGGCTCGCCATACCGCTCGTCATAACTTACGTGCAGGAAGGCATCGTGCCGCGGCTGCCGACTGCGGTACTATCGACTGGATTGGTGGTCGTGGCCTTCCTCTCGATCGCCTGCGGGCTCATTCTCGATACCGTCACGCGGGGCCGGCGTGAAGCCAAGCTGATCGCCTATCTTGCCTTGTGGGCCCCCGGCGAGGAACGGCGGCGGAGTTGAAATTTGCGCGAGCTTGTTCGTACCAATGACGCCGTGCTGATCTCCGCCATCGAGGCGCTGCTGAACGGCGCGCATATTGCGCATATGGTGGTCGATCAAAATATGAGCGTGATGGAGGGTTCGATCGGCATATTTCCCCGCCGCATCCTGGTCGGCGAGGATCAGATCCATGCCGCGCGGCGGCTTATGGAAGAAGCCGGCTTCGGCAACGAACTGCGCCCCCATCAGGAGTGAAATGCAGATTGAAGCGCCGATTGCAATGTCGGGTGACCGCGGTGAAGTGAGTGCCGACGCCGTCCTCGGCGGCAGGCTCGTGCTGCGCCAGCCGCTGCGCGGTCACCGCTTCGGGCACGATGCAATTCTGCTCGCCGCGGCGACCGGGGCGCAGGCCGGCGAACGCGCCGTCGAGCTCGGCTCTGGCGTCGGCGCGGCAGGATTGGCGCTGGCGCGCCGCGTTAGCGGCCTCGCCGTAACGCTGGTAGAGATCGACCCGGTGCTCGCGGCGCTGGCGCAGGATAATGCGGCCGCCAACGAGCTCGGCGATCGGGTGCGCGCGGTTTGTCTCGATGTCGCGGCGCCGCCAGCCGCATTTGCCGTCGCAGGCCTCGCGGCGGGGTCGGTCGATCATGTGCTGATGAACCCGCCGTTCAATGCGGCGCAAAACCCTTCGCCCGAAGCCGGCCGCCGGCTGGCGCACACGGCATCGCAGGAGACACTTGCAGTGTGGCTGCGAACGGCGGCGCGACTGCTTCGGCGCGGCGGCGCGGTCACGCTGATCTGGCGTGCGGACGGATTGCGCGACGTGCTTGCCGGACTTGCGCCCGACTTCGGCGCGATCACGATATTGCCGGTCCACCCGAAACCAGCTGCGCCGGCCATCCGGGTGCTGGCGCGCGCAATCAAGGACCGCGGCGGCGCGCTGTCGCTGCTGCCGGGATTCGTGCTGGCCGATGTCCACGGCACGCCGAGCGCCGAAGCGGAAGCCGTGCTGCGCGACGGCGCCGCGCTGGCCCTGACGGGAAGCTGAATTCTCTACAGTTGCCGAAATCCAATTACTGGAACCAATACCGTTAGTTATCCGCGATCGCTGCTCAGCCGTTAGGCATCGGGCTGGTAGCGAATCGGGCGTTGCGGCACTGCTTTCTTCGCTTCGCTGCGTCGAGGAACATAGGAAAGGCCAACAAATACGCTCATAATGCTCAATAGGAAGTAGATCTTCATCGCGTCTTCGCCTCCGCCGCTAAATACGGCTCCCAGAGTCAAAGCAAAAAGCATTCCAGCGATTAAGAATGGGTTACTTGAGGCTTAATGCGACCGGTCATATCTGAATAGCCATGACAGAGCCGTGGACTGGCGGGCGTATCCGGGATTTCTGCGCCCGCGCTGTTGGCGCAGTGCAGCCGATCATTCCCCGGCGCTTTCGCCGCGACCGGCCCGTGGTGCCGGTGGTGCGACTGACCGGCATCATCGGATTCTCGACGCCGTTGCGGCCCGGTTTGTCTCTTGCCGGCATCGCCCGCACGCTCGATCGCGCCTTCGCCACGCGCGGCGCCGCCGCGGTGGCGCTTGCCATCAATTCGCCCGGCGGATCGCCGGTGCAATCGCATTTGATCTTCAGCCGCATTCGCGCGCTGGCGGCCGAGCACAAGCGTCAGGTGATCGCTTTCGTCGAGGATGCCGGCGCTTCCGGCGGCTATATGATCGCCTGCGCCGGCGACGAGATCATCGCCGATCCGCACTCGATTGTCGGCTCGATCGGTGTCGTCGGCGGATCGTTCGGCTTCGACAAGCTGATTGCGAAAATCGGCATCGAGCGCCGCCTCTATACGTCGGGCGAGCACAAGGCCATGCTCGATCCGTTCCTGCCGGAAAACCCCGACGACGTCGAGCGTCTGAAGAAATTGCAGCATGACATCCACGAGGATTTCATCGCGCTGGTCAAATCGCGGCGCGGCACCAAGCTGACCGGTCCGGAAAATGACTTATTCTCCGGCGCATATTGGACCGGACGGCGGGGATTGGAACTCGGCCTTGTCGATGGCATCGGCGATTTGCGCACGATCTTGCGCGAACAATTCGGAGAGAAAGTCGTTACACCCCTGATCAGCGCCGAACGCGGCTTCTTGGGCCGCCGGCTTTTCGGGGTCGGCCGCGGTGATCTGGCCGGATTTGGCCTCGGCAATCAGGCCGGTCTGGCCGAGGATTTGATCTCGGCCCTTGAAGCACGCGCCATTTGGGCGCGTTATGGGCTCTAGCAAGGCTCCATAGGAGAAAAGAGATGCCGCCGCTCATCGTGTTCGCGCTTGGAGTCATGGGTGCGGCCGTGGTGGTGCGCTGGTGCGCCCGCGAGGTCCGGCGCGTCAACGCCGATCTCGACGATGTGCGTGCGCGAGCGACCGTCGAGCCGCTCGATCGCAACGCTTTGCCGAAGCTAAAGCCGGATCCGAAAACCGGCGAATACCGGCCGGGTTAGCTCTCACACGGCAGTAACACCGTCACCCTGTGGCGCCCGCGCGGCTCACTCTTCCTTGATGCCGTTCGCCGCGACGACGCGGCCCCATTTTTCGTATTCGGCTTTCATGAATGTGCCGAGCTCTTGCGGCGTGCCGCCGACCGGCGTCGCACCTACTTTGACGAGCTTGTCATGCACTTCGGGATCGGCAAGCGCGTCATCGACCGCCTTGTTCAGCTTGGCGATCACCGCGGGCGGCGTCTTGGCCGGCGCAAGCAGCGCATACCAATTCGAAGCGTCGGTATTTGGATAGCCCTGTTCGGCCAAAGTCGGCACGTCGGGCAGTACGGCGTCGCGCTTGTCTGCGACCACGCCGATCGGGATCACGGTACCGGCCTGGATTTGCGAAATCACCACCGGAATATCGAGCGCGACCACCTGCACCTGGCCGGCCAAAAGATCGGTCAGCGCAGGCGCTGCGCCGCGATAGGGCACATGGAGGAATTTCACGCCGGCCGACGCGTCGAGCAGCATCTGTGCGAGATGCGGCGGTGAGCCGATGCCGGTCGATGCGAAGGGAATGGTGCCCGGTTTTTCCTTGGCTAGCGCGACGAGTTCCTTGACGGTCTTGATGCCGAGTTTCGGCGAAACCACCATCACCTCGGTCACCTTGGTGACAAGCGCCACCGGCGCGAAATCGCGAAATGTATCGAACGGCATTTTCGCCATGATATGCGGCGACACGGTCACGGCGCCCGAGGTGGTGAGGAAAAGCGAGTAGCCGTCGGGATCGGATTTGGCGACATCGCCGCCGCCCAAAGTGCCGTTGGCGCCCGGCTTGTTGTCGATATAGACCCGCTGGCCAAGCAGCTTGGTCATCTTGTCGGCGACCAGGCGGCCGACGAAATCGGTCGGACCGCCGGGCGGAAAGGCGACAACGATGCGAACCGGCCGGGTCGGGAAATCCTGCGCCTGCGCCAATTGGGGTGCGAGAAACGCCGACAGTGCGGCGGCAACGACGAGCAGGCCTCGGATTATGCGCATGATTTCCTCCCTGGTTTGGCTATCAGATAGCAGGAATTGGGTATCAGTAGGCAAGACCCCGATCGAGGCTTGACCTCGCCCGAAGCTTCCATCACCTACGGCCCGTGATGCCAAACCCGACCGCAAAATCGCACGAGGATTTGCCGCCGTATATGCGCCCTGAGCGCTCGTTTCAGGGGCTTATTCTCGCTTTGCAGCGCTACTGGGCGGATTGGGGCTGCGTCATTTTGCAGCCGTACGACATGGAGGTCGGCGCCGGCACTTTCCATCCGGCGACGACATTGCGCGCGCTCGGACCGAAGCCGTGGAATGCCGCCTATGTGCAGCCGTCGCGCCGGCCCAAAGACGGCCGCTACGGCGAGAACCCCAACCGCCTGCAGCATTACTATCAGCTGCAGGTGATCTTAAAACCGTCGCCGGACGATTTGCAGGAGCTTTATCTCAAATCGCTCTTCGCGATCGGCATCGATCCAAAAATCCATGACATCCGCTTCGTCGAAGATGATTGGGAGAGCCCGACGCTCGGCGCCTGGGGACTCGGCTGGGAATGCTGGTGCGACGGCATGGAGGTATCGCAGTTCACCTATTTTCAGCAGGTCGCCGGCTTCGAATGCGCGCCGGTCGCGGGTGAGCTGACTTACGGGCTCGAGCGCCTGGCCATGTATGTGCAGGGCGTCGACAATGTCTTCGAGCTCAATTTCAACGGCCGCGACGGCGAGAAGCGCGTGAAATACGGCGACGTGTTCCTGCAGGCCGAGCAGGAATATTCCCGGCATAATTTCGAATATGCCGACACCGACATGCTGTTCGAGCAGTTCCGCATGGCGGAAGCCGCCTGCATGAAATATCTCGACCTCGGCTGGGAGCGCGATGGCGACGATGCCAATTCCCCGCCGGGCAATCGCCGTCATCTGATGGCGCTGCCGGCTTACGATCAGTGCATCAAGGCGAGCCACGTATTCAACCTGCTCGACGCGCGCGGCGTGATTTCGGTCACCGAGCGGCAGAGCTACATTTTGCGCGTGCGCGAACTCGCCAAAGCGTGCGGCGCGGCCTGGCTCGCCACCGCGGGCGGCGGCGGAATTTAACGAGTAGATGCGGCGACCGGGCATGAGCAACGGAGACAGTGAATGAGCGAACGTGCAATCGGCGGGCGGCGCCCGATCCCGATCAATGTCGAGGCCGGCAAGAGTTACTGGTGGTGCGCCTGCGGCCGCTCGAAGTCGCAGCCGTTCTGCGACGGCTCGCACAAGGGCACCGAATTCGTGCCGCAGGAATGGAAAGCGGAGACGAGCGAGGAAGTGTGGTTCTGCGCCTGCAAGCGCTCATCCCACGAGCCGCTCTGCGACGGGAGCCACAAAACCCTCCCCTGAAGGGCCTGAAGGGGGAGGGTGGCCGCCGGAGACGGCGGGTGGGGCAGGCCATGCCGAACGACAAACTCTCAGATATTGCCCGCCTAAGAGCGCGGCGTCTTCGTCATAACGCTACAGATGCCGAAAAGCGCTTGTGGCATCGCCTGCGGAAGCTCGATCTCGATGGGTCTCATTTCCGCCGACAAGTGCCGATTGGTCCCTACATCGCCGATTTTGGCTGCATGGCGGTGCGGCTGTTGATCGAAGTCGACGGCTCGCAGCACAGCGAGGAGTGGAATAAATCGCACGACGAAGTTCGCACGCGCTGGCTGGAGAAAGAAGGAAATCGGGTGCTCCGGTTTTGGAATAACGACATTATCAGCAATATGGATGGCGTCATGGAAGCAATCTATGCAGCGCTCTATGGATCACCATCCGCGCAGCCGATGGCGCTGCGGCATCGGCGACGAAGGCGCGATCGACCCTCGCACCTCCCCACCCCGGCGCGCGGAGCGCGCCGACCCTCCCCCTGCAGGGGAGGGTGAGAAAGGCCGATGCCCGATCTCCTGCTCGAACTGTTCTCCGAAGAAATCCCCGCGCGCATGCAGGCGCGGGCGGCGGAGGATTTGCGGAAATTGGTGACCGACCGGCTGGTGGAGGCCGGGCTCCCCTATGAGGGTGCCAGGGCGTTCGTCACGCCGCGGCGGCTGACGCTTGCCGTGCATGGCGTGCCGGTGCGCCAGCCCGATTTGCGCGAGGAGAAGAAAGGCCCGCGCGTCGGCGCGCCGGAGCAGGCCCTTGCCGGCTTTCTCAAAGCCGCCGGCCTGAAATCGATCGCCGACGCCAAAGTGCAGCCCGACAAGAAGGGCGACTTCTACGTTGCGGTGATCGAGCGACCGGGCCGCGCCGCGCTCGATGTGATCGGCGAAATCCTGCCCGCGGTCATCAAAAGTTTCCCGTGGCCGAAATCGATGCGCTGGGGCGCGGCGTCGAGCGAGCCCGGCGCGCTGACCTGGGTGCGGCCGCTGCATTCCATCGTCGCCACATTTGGGCCGGAGACCGAGGAACCCGACGTCGTGCTGTTCCAGGTCGACGGCATCAAAGCCGGCAACCAGACGCGCGGTCACCGCTTCCTTAGCCCCGAGCTGTTCACGGTGCGCCGGCTCGACGATTACACGGCAAAGCTCGATAAGGCCAATGTCGTGCTCGACGCCGCGCGGCGCAAGCAGATCATTCTTACCGAGGCAAAGCAGCTTGCCTTCGCCCAAGGGCTGGAACTGGTCGAGGACGAGACGTTGCTCAATGAAGTCACCGGTCTCGTCGAATGGCCGGTGGTGCTGATGGGTTCGTTCGACGAGGCGTTCCTGCGCATCCCGGAAGAAGTCATCCGCACCACCATCCGCAACAACCAGAAATGCTTCGTGCTGCGCGATGCCGCGCATGCAAAACTCGTCGACAAGTTCCTCCTCGTCTCCAATCTCGAAGCCGCCGATGGCGGCAAGGCCATCGTCGCCGGCAACGAGCGCGTCATCCACGCGCGATTGTCGGATGCCAAGTTTTTCTACGAGACCGATTTAAAGACCAGGCTCGAAGATCGGCTGCCAAAGTTCAAGGACATCGTGTTTCACGAGAAGTTGGGCACGCAAGCCGAGCGCATTGAAAGGATTGAGCGATTGGCCGCAGAACTCGCGCCATTGGTCGGTGCCGACCCGGTTAAAGCAAAACGTGCGGCGCTGCTTTGCAAGGCCGATCTGCTCACGGAAATGGTCGGCGAATTTCCTGAGCTGCAAGGCATTATGGGGAAATATTACGCTGAAGCGCAGGGTGAAGATGAAGCCGTCGCCCATGCCTGCGAGGATCATTACCGGCCGAAAGGGCCGGATGATCTGGTGCCGAGCGATCCGGTGTCGGTCGCGGTGGCACTCGCTGACAAGATCGACACGATGGTCGGTTTTTGGAGCGTCAACGAAAAGCCAACGGGGAGCAAGGACCCCTATGCGTTGCGCAGGGCGGCTTTGGGGGTCATTAGAGCGATTGTCGATAATAAAATTCGAATCAAACTTCACACGATGTTCGACGAAGCCGCTTGGGTCATTCGTCTGCAGTCGATCAATCGCGACGTGGCCAATTTTGGAGGAAAAGCTTCGGTCAGCTTTGTGCGAGATAACTTCATGGATGGGGGTTTTAATGTCCTGTCGAATGATTTAATCGATGCTGTCAATTCTAGTTCGGACGCCGCATCGAATAAGCGCCGCCTAAGGGATATTTCGGTCGATATTTTTGTAACGCAGCTGGTGGAGCAAGAGTCGCCGGATGGACAAACGTATTTTACTCCCACGATCGAAAGCGGTGTAGCTGTCCGCAGATTTGCCGGTATTCCGGACCTTCTTGCTTTCTTTGCCGACCGTCTAAAGATTCTGCTCCGCGAGCAGGGCGCGCGCCACGATCTCGTCGATGCGGTCTTTGCGCTCGAAGGTCAGGACGATCTTCTTCTTATCGTCCGCCGCGTCGAAGCTTTGGGAAAATTCCTCGATACCGAGGACGGCAAGAACCTGCTCGCCGGCTATAAGCGCGCCACCAACATCATCCGCATCGAGGAGAAGAAGGATTCGCGCGACTATACCGGTGCGCCCGACCCGAAGCTTTACAAGCTGGATGAAGAGAAAGCCCTGGCGCAGGCGATTGACGCCGTAAAGGCCGAGGCGACCCGCGCCGTCGAGAAGGAAGACTTTGAGGCCGCCATGCGCGCCATGGCGAAGCTCCGCCCCCATGTCGATGCCTTCTTCGACAAAGTTACAGTGAATGTGGAGGATCAGGCGCTCCGCGAGAACCGCCTGAAACTGCTCAACGAAATCCGCGCCGCCACCCGCGCGGTGGCGGATTTCTCCAAGATCGAGGGGTGATGTCATTCCGGGGCCGAGCGAAGCTCGGAGCCCGGAATCCATAATCCCGGCGCCTGTGGATATGGATTCCGGACTCGCCGCTTTGCGGCGCCCCGGAATGACGGTAGAAACCGAACGGCGGCTTGTGCGTTTAAGTTCTGTGCATTATTCGGCCCAGTCGCTTCTCCCAGCAATCCATTCCAGAACCGAGGCAATCCATGGTCATCACTGCCACTGAACTGTCGCCGCTGGTCGCCCTGATCGCCGGCATCCTCATCCTGCTCGTGCCGCGGCTCCTCAATTTCATTGTCGCGATCTACCTCATCGTGGTCGGCCTGCTCGGGCTCAACGCCATCCATCACTTCATCCACTAACGCAGGCGGTGCGGCTTGCATCGCCCGCCGGGACTTGCAATCACACGTAACCGGACCCCACTAATCGCATGATGTCATGGTCAAATCGCGCTCGAAAATCTCCCGGCAGCCGGTAAAAAAATCGCCCGCCCGCAAAGCGGCCCAACGTCCGCGCAGAACCGCGGCAAAGGCCGCCGCTGGCAAACCGGTTCAAAAGCGGGTCCAAAAAGGCGCCAAGGACAAGTGGGTCTATGCCTTCGGCGGCGGCAAGGCGGAAGCGCGCGCCGGCATGCGCAACCTCCTCGGCGGCAAAGGCGCGGGGCTCGCCGAAATGGCTGATCTCGGCCTGCCGGTGCCGCCCGGCTTCACTATCACCACCGAGGTCTGCACTTATTTCTATCAGCACGGCAAAACCTATCCGAAGAGCCTCAAGGTCCAGGTCGAAGCCGCACTCGCCGCGGTCGGCCGCATCACCGGCAAGAAATTCGGCGATCCCGAAAATCCGCTGCTGGTCTCGGTGCGCTCCGGCGCGCGCGCCTCGATGCCCGGCATGATGGACACCGTGCTCAATCTCGGGCTCAACGACGTAACGGTGAATGCGCTTGCCGAAAAATCCGGCGACCGCCGTTTTGCCCAGGACAGCTATCGCCGCTTCATCACCATGTATTCCGACGTGGTGCTCGGCATCGGTCACCATCACTTCGAAGAGATTCTCGACGACCATAAGGACAGGAACGGCTACACGCTCGACACCGAGCTCAATGCCTCCGATTGGTCGGAGATCATCGTGCATTACAAGGAGCGGGTCGAAGAGGAGACCGGCCAGCCGTTTCCGCAGGATCCGCACGCGCAATTATGGGGCGCGATCGGCGCGGTATTCGGCTCGTGGATGAACCAGCGCGCCATCACCTATCGCCGCCTGCACGCCATTCCGGAAAGCTGGGGCACCGCGGTCAACGTCCAGGCCATGGTGTTCGGCAATATGGGCGAGACTTCGGCCACCGGCGTCGCCTTCACCCGCAATCCCTCGACCGGCGAGAAAAAGCTCTACGGCGAATATTTGATCAACGCGCAGGGCGAAGACGTCGTCGCCGGCATCCGCACCCCGCAGGAGATCACCGAAGCCGCGCGCAAGGAGGCGCACTCCGACAAGCCGTCGATGGAGGCGGCGCTGCCCGACGCCTTCGCCGAACTGTTGCGCATCCACGCTCGGCTCGAAAAGCATTACCGCGACATGCAGGACCTCGAATTCACGGTCGAGCAGGGCAAGCTGTGGATGCTGCAGACGCGGAGCGGCAAGCGCACCGCGCAGGCAGCGCTTCGCATCGCGGTCGAATTGGCGCAGGAGAAATTGATCAGCAAAGAAGAGGCGGTGGCGCGGGTCGATCCCGCCGCGCTCGATCAATTGCTGCATCCGACCATCGATCCCAAGGCCGAGCGCAAAGTGATCGCCACCGGCCTGCCGGCCTCGCCGGGTGCCGCCAGCGGCGAGATCGTGTTTTCCTCGGAGGAAGCCGAGCTTCTCAAAAGCCAGAACCGCAAGGTGATCCTGGTGCGGGTGGAAACCTCGCCCGAGGACATCCACGGCATGCACGCCGCCGAGGGCATTTTGACGACCCGCGGCGGCATGACGTCCCACGCCGCGGTGGTCGCCCGCGGCATGGGCAAGCCCTGCGTCTCCGGCGCCGGGTCGCTCCGCGTCGACTACCGCGCCCAGACCATGACGGCGGGCAACACCACGCTGAAAAAGGGCGACACGCTCACCATCGACGGTTCGACCGGCCAGGTGCTTGCCGGCAAAGTGCCGATGCTCGAGCCGGTGCTCGCCGGCGAATTCGCCACCGTGATGGGATGGGCCGACAAAGTGCGCAAACTCAAAGTGCGCGCCAATGCCGATACGCCGGCTGACGCCCGCGCCGCGGTCAAATTCGGCGCCGAAGGCATCGGGCTCTGCCGCACCGAGCACATGTTTTTCGACGAGGACCGCATCCGCGCCGTGCGCGAGATGATTTTGGCCGGCGACGAGAAAGCGCGCCGCGCGGCGCTGGCAAAGCTTCTGCCGATGCAGCGCGCCGATTTCGTCGATCTGTTCAAGATCATGGGCGATCTGCCGGTGACCATCCGGCTGCTCGACCCGCCGCTGCATGAATTTCTACCGCACACCGAGGCCGAAATCGCCGATGTGGCGGCCGCGATGGGCGCCGATCCGCAGAAGCTTGCGGACCGGGCGAGGGAGCTGCACGAGTTTAATCCGATGCTCGGCTTCCGCGGCTGCCGGCTCGCCATCGCCTATCCGGAAATCGCCGAAATGCAGTCGCGGGCCATTTTCGAAGCCGCAGTCGAAGTCGCCCGCGAAACCGGCAAACAGGTCGCGCCGGAAATCATGGTGCCGCTGATCGCCTCGAAGATCGAGTTCGATCTGGTTAAGGAACGCATCGACGCCATGGCGCAAGCGGTCGCCGTGGAAACCAGGAGCAAGCTGACATATCAGGTCGGCACCATGATCGAACTGCCGCGCGCGGCGCTCAAGGCCGGCGAGATCGCCGCGACCGCCGAGTTCTTTTCGTTCGGCACCAACGATCTGACGCAAACCGCATTCGGCATCAGCCGCGACGACGCCGCAAGCTTCCTCGGCATCTATACGGCGAAGGGCATTCTGCCGGCCGATCCGTTCGTGTCGATCGACCGCGACGGCGTCGGCGAACTGGTCCGCATTGCCACCGAACGCGGCCGCAAGGTGCGGCCAATCTGAAGCTCGGCATTTGCGGCGAGCATGGCGGCGATCCCGCCTCGGTCGCGTTCTGCCACGAGATCAAGCTCGATTACGTATCGTGCTCGCCGTTCCGCGTGCCGATCGCACGGCTTGCCGCGGCGCAAGCGGCGCTCGGCAAAGGTGCGGCTTCCGAAGGCTGAAGTGCCAGTTGCCGGGTGACCGTTTACAGAACCGGGCTACGAGCGCTGCCGGGAAAATAATTCTTCCGATCGCACGGCTGGCCGCGGCGCAAGCTGCGGCCGTTTTTTTGAAATGGCACGCCGCGATTTCGGCTTTGCCGCCGCGCCGCTTGTCGTGTTCCTCGACGGCAACGAGCGATAAGTAGTTCCCGCGCACAGCGATAAATCGCGCGCGCGAAGTTCCACGCGCCTTCGATCGTGGTTAACAAAATCGCAATGCGCGGCGCGTAATTGGCGCGCGCACGGAACCTGCAATCATTTCCCGTAAGCATACGCGCGACAACACGCCGCGAATTTCGCACGCGCACGCGCGGTTAACGGCTTCGCAACGTTAACCCGACAATAAAAGAAACAGTCGCATTCGAGCCACTGCGGTGGCGCTTGCGTAATCAAGTGCGCGTTGCGTGCGTGTGTGGGCGTAAGGGGTGTTTGTGGCGTCGCGTATCGGGGTCATCGGTGCGTCTTTTACGGCGCGCTTCTGGTTCAGCGCTTTTTGTATCGCCCTGATGCCGACATCGATCGGTTATCAGGATCTCGCTTCGCTCATTGCGCGCGAGCGCGGCGCCACCACAAGCTGGCATTTGATCGCGTCGCCGCTCGGCACCATCGAAGCTGCAACATTCAGCCACACGCGGCCAATCGGCACGACGATTCCCGGGCCGCCGCTCGGCTTTCAGGATGTGAGTTTTGATACGCGCGCGCTCGATGCTTATTCATGGAAGATCGACGAACCGCTGAACGCGCCGCGCGCGCGGCAGTTCGAATACCCGACGGTCAATCGCGAGCACAAGGGCGACCGCCTGCCGGCGACGAGTGCCGCGCCGGCGCAAGCCAGCCCGGCGAGCTTGCCGCAACTGCAGCCGGTCAGCGCACCGGCAATGTCGCCGGCCGCGCCGGCGTTGCAGCCCGCGGCGCCGGCGCCGGTGGCGCCGTCGCTCAAGAGCGAGCAGCACGCGCAATCAAACGACGCCGCGCCGCTCGTCGTGCAAATGGACGTGCATCACGATGTCTCGACGGCCATGGCGCCGGCGCCTGCTGCGCCCGGCGACGATCTGGTGGTGGGCGACGCCTTCGATGCGGCGTCACCCGGCAACGGCAAGGATGCGCTGTCGCCACTCGATGAGACGTCGTTTCTCGACGACGATACCGGCGACCGCAGCGCTGCGGTCTATTTCGGATCCGGCGACATGGGTTCGCGGGAAGGCCTGGAGAACTGGGCGCCCGGCGCGGCGCCGATCCTGGTGCCGCCGTCAGACGACTCCGGCATAAAACTGTCCGCGCTCGAAGGCGCCGACTATGGCGCGGACGGCGCCGACGAAGGCGGTGAATCGGTTGCCGGCAAAGACGACGCCAGCCGGATGGAAAGCCCGGCCCAGCGCCTCGGCCTCGACGGCGCATCGCGCGCTCACGCCGAGAAATGCCTCAGCGAAGCGATTTATTTCGAAGCGCGCGGCGAGCCCTTTACCGGCCAGGAAGCCGTCGCCCAGGTCGTGATGAACCGCGTGTTCTCGGGCTACTATCCGCATGACGTCTGCGGCGTCGTCTTTCAGAATGCGAGTCACCGTTTCGCCTGCCAGTTCACCTTCGCCTGCGAGGGCAAGGATTTGAGCCAGATCGACGAGCCCGACATGTGGGAGCAGGCGAAGCAGATTGCCAGGAAAATGCTCGACGGGAAAATCTGGCTCGCCGATATCGGTCACGCCACGCACTACCATGCCTATTGGGTGCATCCGAGCTGGGTGCATGAGATGGTGAGGCTCTACCGGCTCGGCGTTCACACCTTCTACCGGCCTCGCGCATGGGGCGACGACGAGCCGACCTGGAGTCCGGCTGCGGAGACAAGTAGCGCTGATACGCCGGCGGCCAATCCGCAGGCTGCGGCCGCGACCAAACCGCAAACTGATGCGGCCGCCACGCCGCAAGCCACGGCAGTGAAAGCCGAAGCGCCTGCCGTCACGCCGCGCCCGCAAGCTCCGGCTGACGCGACGCCGGTCCCCGTCGCGGCCAAGGGTTCGCAAGCCGCGGCCTCGCCCATGCCGGCCGACGCGAAGAGTGTGGAGACGGCGAAGCTTTAACCGCTGACCTACATTTCGATATCGAGGCCGACGTCGAGGTTGGTCACCGAATGGGTGAGCGCGCCCGACGACAGGTAATCGATACCGGTTGCGGCGATTGCCGCGGCGCTATCGAGATTGATGCCGCCCGATGCTTCGATGATGAGGCGGCCGTCGACCATGGCGACGGCTATGCGCATCGCTTCAAGATCGAAATTGTCGATCAAAACCACGTCGGCGAGGCCGACATCGAGCACTTCGCGCAACTGTTCGAGCGAATCGACTTCGATCTCGATCTTGACCAGATGCCCGGCAGCCGCCTTGGCGCGTTCGAGCACGGCGGTGATGCCGCCGGCCACCGCGATATGGTTGTCTTTGATCAGCATGGCGTCATCGAGCCCGAAGCGGTGATTGTAGCCGCCGCCGCAGCGCACCGCATATTTCTCCAGCGCGCGCAGTCCCGGCGTGGTCTTGCGGGTGCAGATGACGCGCGCTTTGGTATGGGCGATGCGCGCGACAAAGGCCGCGGTCACGGTGGCGATGCCGGAGAGATGGCCGAGGTAATTGAGCGCGACCCGCTCGGCGCCGAGAATGGCGCGCGCATTGCCGGCGATCGTCATCAGCTTGGTTCCGGCCGCAATCGCCATGCCGTCGCGCGCATGCGCAGCAATCTCGATCTGCGGCGCGAGCCGGCGGAATGCCGCGGCGACCAGCGGCAGGCCGGCGATGACGCCGGCCTGGCGGGCGTTGAGCAGAGCGCGGCCCGGCGCGTCCTCCGGCACGGTTGCGGTCGAGGTGATATCGCCGGCCCGCCCGAGGTCCTCCTCAAGCGCGTGCAGCACCGCATTTTCGATCTCAAGCGGCGAGAGAAAAGCATCGGCACGGAGAAGCGACATTGACACTCGACATCGACCAGGCTGCGCCAAACTGAGGCAAAATCCATAATCATTGCCGGGGCCTATGGCAAACGGCGTTTTATTCCATCGGCCACGCCGCGGACCAGCCATGCGTTGGACGGTCCATCGGCCGGAATATTCGTTTGGGCGATCCGGGACGAAGCTCTATGCTGCACGGCTTTTCGAATCTTTGCCTTGCCGGGGCGGCATGAAGACGTTTTCACATCACATTGGCGGATGGCGCACGCCATCTTTGGTCATCGGCTGCGGTTGCCTGATCGCAATCGTTGCCTTCGGCCCGCGCTCGACGCTCGGGTTCTTTCTCACCCCGATGTCGACCGAGCAGCACTGGGGCCGCGACGTATTCGCCTTCGCGCTGGCATTGCAGAATTTGCTGTGGGGTGTCGGCCAGCCGCTCGGCGGCATCATCGCCGATCGCTTCGGCACCATCCGCGTGCTGTGCACCGGCGCGCTTCTTTATGCGCTCGGCCTGGCGCTGATGGCGCATGCCACCAGCGCCCCGCTGCTCGACGCTTCGGCCGGCGTCCTGGTCGGCTTCGGCCTTGCCGGCTGTTCGTTCCCGGTCGTGCTGGCGGCGTTAGGCAAGATAGTGCCGCCGGAATGGCGCTCGCGCGCCTTCGGCTTCGGCACCGCGGCCGGCTCGTTCGGCCAATTCCTCTATTCGCCGGTTGCCGTGGCGCTGATGGATAATTTCGGCTGGCAGCAGACGCTGGTGATCTTCGCGGTGAGCATGCTCACGGTGCTGCCGCTGTCGCTGGCTTTGGCGACGCCGCATTTGCACGCGACGCATGAAGGACAATCGCAGTCGCTGCGGCACGCGCTTTCCGAAGCGTTCGCGCACCGCTCCTATGTGCTGCTCGTGCTCGGCTTCTTCACCTGCGGCTTTCAGCTGCAATTTATCACCGTGCATATGCCGGCCTATCTGGTGGATCGCGGCTTGTCCGCGGAAGTCGGCGGCTGGACCATTGCGACGATCGGCCTGTTCAACATTGTCGGCTCGGTGTTCGCCGGCTGGCTGGGCGACCGCATGCCCAAGCGCTATGTGCTGTCCATCATCTATTTCGTCCGCGCCGCCGCCATTTTCGCTTTCATCTCGTTCCCGGTCACCGCGGTGACCTGCATCGCGTTCGGCGCAGTGATGGGCTTCATGTGGCTGTCCACCGTGCCGCCGACCAACGGCATCATCGCCGTGATGTTTGGCACGCGCTGGCTGGCGACGCTCGCCGGTTTTGCCTTCTTCAGCCATCAGGTCGGCGGCTTCCTCGGCGTCTGGCTCGGCGGCATCGTCTTCGACCGCACCGGTTCCTATAATGCGGTGTGGTACCTGGCGATCCTGTTCGGCGTGTTGTCGGCCCTGATCAACATGCCGATCGTCGAGCAGCCGGTGCCGCGCATGGCCATCGTGCCGGCCGAATAGATTCCGTCACGCGTCGGCCGCCCGGTTAAAGCCGTTCCTTGAATGGCGACGCCCGGCTGTGCCAAATTCCGGCCGGGAGAATTGGCATGGCTACGTTCAAGGCGATCGTCATCGACAAAGCGGAGACCGGCCAGACGGTTGGGCTCGGCGATTTCGATGAAAAGGATTTGATGGACGGGGACGTCACCGTTCGCATCGAATACTCCACGCTCAATTACAAGGACGGCCTGGCGGTCACCGGCAAGGCCCCGGTGGTGCGCCACTTTCCGATGATCGCCGGCGTCGACTTCGCCGGCACGGTGGAATCCTCCACCCATCCGGCATGGCGGGCGGGCGACAAAGTCATCCTCAACGGCTGGGGCCTCGGCGAGACCCATCTCGGCGCCTATGCCGAAAAAGCGCGCGTCAAGGGCGACTGGCTGGTGCGGCTGCCGCCGGACATGACGGCGCGCGACGCCATGGCGATCGGCACCGCCGGCTATACCGCCATGCTGGCGCTGATGGCGCTGGAACGGGCCGGGCTTGCGCCGGCACGCGGGCCGGTCGTCGTGACCGGGGCCGCGGGCGGGGTGGGCTCGGTCGCCATCGCGCTTCTTGCCGGGCGCGGCTACGCCGTCATTGCCTCGACCGGCCGTCCGGACGAGGCGAGCTATCTCAAAGGTCTCGGCGCATCCGAAGTGATCGAGCGCAAGGAACTGGCCGGGCCGGCGCGGCCGCTCGCCAAGGAGCGCTGGGCCGGCGGCATCGATTCCGTCGGCTCGACCACCCTCGCCAATGTGCTGTCGATGACGCGCTACGGCGGCGCGGTTGCTGCCTGTGGACTGGCTGGCGGTATGGACTTGCCGGGTTCGGTCGCCCCGTTCATCCTACGTGGCGTCTGGCTTCTCGGCATCGACTCCGTGATGTGCCCGCTGCCGATGCGGCAGGAAGCCTGGCGCCGCCTCGCGACCGAGCTTGAGCGGTCCAAGATTGCGGCGATGACGAACGAAATCGGCCTTGCCGAGGTCATTGCGGCGGGCCGGCGTATCGTCGAGGGACAAGTGCGCGGGCGCATTGTGGTAAAAATCGGGTAAAGTCGACAAAAATTTCGCTACCACTTTCGGCCATCTTGCGAGGGCGCTATGGTAAGGAGACAGTTAAGAAGTCTTGTTAACATCGCCCTTAAGTTCAGAGTGGGGTCGTCAATGTTGCGGCGCGTAGCTGTTGTTGGTGCGTGCGTTTTGGGTACTGGAATCCTGGGAACAAGTCTGGCGCTCGCCGAAGATCTTGGACCCGACCAGGCCCGCGCCTTCGTCGTGGGAAAGCTGTTCTCCTATAACTGCTTCGAGGGCACCGCCGGGATGGGGCGGATTTTTGCCGACGGCTCCGTTGTCGGCACCATCAAATTTCGCGGGCAGGGCGAGACCCGTTTCGCCACCTTGCCGGCCGGCACGATCAGGGTCGACGGCGGCTCGATGTGCGCGCATCTTTCCGGGCTGCCGATCACGCCTTGCTTCCGGGTCGAGAAGCTCAATTACCACAGCTTCCGCGGCTCGGTCTCCGGCCTGGGTTTTGCCTATTGCGACTTCTATCAGCGCAATCCGCGCACCGAGCTTTTGAGCAAGCGGGCCGAGCCGCATGCGACGGCGACGCCGGTCGAGACCGCGCGGCCGGCGTCGACACCGATTGCCAGCTCACGGCCGGCGTCCACGCCGATCGCTAATACGCGGCCGGTGCTGCGGCCGTCGCTCGACGAATAGCAGCCGCCTTAGGTCTTACTCGAGCTCGAGCTGAAACGGCGTCGCTTCCGCGGCAAGGGCGCCGCGCCCAATGGTCTCGATCGCGGCGATCATGCGGCCGTCGCGGTCGAGCAGCCGGTCCGCCAGCGTAACGATGCGGATATTCGGTGTCGCCGTCGGCGAGGCGCGGCGCAGCGCCTGCGCGATACTGGCCTCGTCGCGCCCCGGATTGAGCGCACAGACCGCAGTGAACGCGCTCGCGGTCGAGCGGCTAATTCCGGCAAAGCAGTGCACCACGAGCGGCGTCCGGCGGTCCCAGCCGCGCACGAAGCCGATAAGATCGGCGACGTGTTGCTCGTCCGGGACGATATAGCCGTCGAGCGGGGCGGAGATGTCGTGCACGCGCAGCCAAAGATGGTTCTCCGGCGCGATCGATCCGGGCGCTCGACCCGGGCCTCGTCGCCGAGCAGCGACACGACATGACGCGCGCCGGTATCCTCGACGGTCTCGTGCAGGCGCGATAGCGAGCAGACGTAAATCATGGAATCAAAAGCTGGCTGTTATTTCTGTTCATATAGCGATCCGCACGGCGCAAATGTGACATTCTTTCTTGCTTAACCGGCGGCGAGAATCTTGAACCGCTCATAATAGCGCGATTGCGCCGTCTCTGCCGGCCAGGGTTTCATGTAATCGCGCTCCAGCGTTGCCGAAAAGACCGGCGGCCGGCCGAAAAACCGCTGCGCTTCGGCGGCATCGAAGCCGGCGAGGCGGGTGGCTTCGAGATAGGCGGCCTGGCGGTCGGCGGCCTTGATCAAGGCCTGCAGTTCCGGCGCCGCTTGCGCCGGAAGTCCGAAGCGCAAATGGATCGCGGTGAGGAGCCGCCGTTCGACCGCCTTGTAGGCGTCGCCGATGACGGCCTTGAACGGCGAGATCATGTCGCCGATCACATATTCCGGCGCGTCATGAAGCAGCACCGCGAGACGGCGGCCGCGGTCGAGCCGCGGCACCCGCGCGCGCGCCAATGCTTCGACCAAAAGACAATGCTGCGCCACCGAATAAATATGTGCGCCCACGGTCTGTCCGTTCCAGCGCGCCACCCGCGCCAGCCCATGCGCGATATCCTCCATCTCGATATCGAGCGGCGAGGGGTCGAGCAGATCGAGCCGCCGCCCTGAGAGCATCCGCTGCCACGCGCGCGACGCAGACGAGGCGGACGGCTTGGCGCGTTGTGGCCGCTTAGCCACGGCCCTTGTGCCCAAGTGTTGCCACCGCCTCGTGGCGGTAACACGTCACCAGATGATCGTTGACCATCCCGACCGCCTGCATGAAGGCGTAGACGATGGTCGGACCGCAAAATTTAAAACCGCGGCTGGCGAGTTCCTTGGACATGGCGCGCGAGATTGCGGTTTCGGCGGGCACCTGGCCCGTGGTGCGGTAATGATTCACTTTCGGCCGGCCGTCGACGAAATCCCACAGCAGCTTGGAAAAGCCTTGACCCTTTTCCATCGCGTCGAGCCAGCCGCGGGCCGAGAGCACCGCGCCCTCGATCTTGGCGCGATTGCGCACGATGCCGGCATCGCCCATCAGCCGCTCGATTTTGTTCGGCCGATACCGCGCGATCTTTTCCGGCACAAAGCCGTCGAAGGCGCGGCGGAAATTTTCGCGCTTGCGCAGGATGGTGATCCAGGACAGGCCGGCCTGAAAACCGTCGAGCACGAGCTTTTCGTAGAGCGCGCGGTCGTCGTATTCCGGAACGCCCCATTCGTCGTCGTGGTAGGCGATGTAGAGCGGATCGTCTTTCGGCCACGGACAACGTTTGAGGGCCGGATCGTAAGCGTGAGCAGTCATTCTGCGGCCTTTGAAGCGTTGGGAAAGGCAAACCGCGCCCAATCCGGCTTGACGAGATGAATCGTCGTGTCGCCGCAATGCAGGGCTTCGCCGTGCGACATCGCCTCGGCGACCCGGTCGAGACGCAGCAGCGCCAGACCGTGCCCGGCGATGGCGGAACCCATGGTGCCGACCTGACGCTCGCCGGCCATGATCGGACTGTCGGCCGGCGGTGTGGCGCCGTCGTAGCGGATCGGCACAGCGCGGGTGCGCGCGGTGCCGCGATGCTCGATCCGCGACACCACCTCCTGGCCGACATAGCAGCCTTTGGTGAAATCGACGCCGCCGAGCTGGTCCATGTCAGTCTCGTGCGGGAAGGCGTCGCCGTATTTGAAATCGACGCCGCCTTTGGGCACGCCAAGCGCGATGCGATGCGCGTCATAGTCCTCGGCCGTAACCAGAGTGGCGCTCAACTCGGCCGCGGTACCGGCGGCGAGGTGCGGCGGTATCATCGTGCGAAGGCCGAGCGCGGGCAGGCGCGGGTCGGTGTAGCTCAGTCCGTTTGTCGTCGCTCCGCGACCATCCCAGGCCGCGAGCACGCCGAGCACTTCGGACAAATCCTCGATCAATACCTTGGCGCGCAATTTGTAGAGGTTGAGCCTTTCGACCAGCGTTGCGGCGAGCGCACGCGGGATATCGAGAAAAAAACCGCCGCCGTTTGCCGCCGGCGCTTCCACGACAATGAAATCGGCGATGATTTTGCCCTGCGGCGTCAACAGCGCGCAGAAACGCGCCTCGCCGGGCGCGAGCTTGAGGATGTCGGCCGTGACGAGGCCGTGGAGAAAATTGCGCGCGCCGTCGCCGATTACCTTAACGACGCCACGGTCTGGGAGGAGGGCGGCTTTCATCGCACCAATGCCTAAGCCCGGCGCGATCCGACCGCAAGTGAAGGGGTATTACTGGCGGGACAGTTTGACGGAAAATTCGCCGTTGCGAATGCGCGAGCCGAGGTTCTCGGCGTAGCGGGCGGCGGGTTCCTCGCCATAGGTCGAGATCAATTCGGCCAGCGCCAGGAACAAGGCCGTTTGCGCGAGGCAATCGCCATCGATGCCGTCATGCGACGCTTCGGTCCAGGCGTTCTGAAAATAACCAAGCGCCAGCCGCTTTTGCTCATGATCGGCCAACGCCTCGCGGGGCGCTGGATTTTGCGTCGCTATTGTCATTGCTATCACGTTATCGCCGCAGCCCGGCGGCGCCCCTCACCAGAGTTGACGTTAGCACGGCATCCACGGGCTTTTGAGTGCGAAATTCGGGGCAGGGTTAATGCTGGAGGAGGCGTTCGGCGCGTTCGCGCGGGGGCGGAAATGAGCCCGAATATGCCGGCTAATTGGCGTAGCGGGCGGTGATGTCGCGGGCGATCTGGGCGCCTTCCTCAAGATAGCGCCGGATGACCACGTCGGCAGCCGGCGTGCAGGACCGGTAGCTTTGCTGGAAGCCGCGATAGCCGCGGTTAAAGCCCGCAACCATCTCATTGTGGCGGTTGCCGGTGGGGGCTTCGGCCTCGATCAGGGCTTGCGCTTCGTTGCGCCATTTCTGGCCCTCGTTGATGTTGCAAATGCCGCCGAGGAAATGCAGCGCGCCGAGGATTTCAGAAAGCCGTTCGAGGTCGGGGTCGTAGGGCGCGGGTATGTCCTGCGGCGCGGGCGCCGGCGGACCGCTCGGCTGGACCGGCACCGCGGCATCCAGGGGAGGCTTGGCCGGAACGGGCCGCGGCGCCGGCGCGGCAGGCGGCGTCAGTGGTGCGCCCCAGAACTGGGCGCGGGCCGGCGCGGCAACGCCGAGCGCCAGCACGATTGCAAGCAAATAGCGAAGCATCGGCATGTTTGCATACATAGGGGTCGGGCGGACATCGCGGCAAGCACCCGCGTGATGTGTTTGAACCGGGACACACGAACGGGGCATGGTTGAGGCAGACCTTATCGGCCCGACCGGGTGATCCGCTCGGCGGCGGCAACGATCTGCGCAAGACCTTCCGTCGTCTTCAACCCGGAAATCTCCCCAGGCAGAAGCCAATGCGCTTCGGCCAATTCTTCGTTGAGCGTTACGTCGCCGGAAATCCAGCGGGCCGCGAAGGGCAGGATGACGAAATGGCGCTCGACCCGCCCCGCCGCGTCGTGTGCGATAACCTGCCGGAAGCCGGCCAGTTCGACCGGCTCGACCGCAAGCGCGGTTTCCTCGCGGACCTCGCGGACGACGGCTTCTTCGAGAGTTTCGCCAAGCTCGACGCCGCCGCCGGGCAGCGTGTAGAGGCCATGCGCAGGCGGCCGCGCCCGGCGCACGATCAGCACCTTGCCGTCACGGAAGATCGCCGCGCTCACCGCCAGATAGGGGCGGGTCGGATAAGTCCGTGCGCTGTCGCGCTCGCTCATTAAAGTCGGGCCCCGGTCGGCTTATATTGGTTCGCGCCCAGAGCTGCCTGGGCCAAGCGAGGTTGTTAGCGATGTGCGGCCGCTATGTCATCATCTCGACGCCGGAAGCGATCCGGGCGCTGTTCGGCTACGGCGAGCAGCCGAATTTTCCGCCCCGCTACAATGTGGCGCCGACGCAGCCGATCCCGGTCGTGCGCCTCGCCGAAGGCAAGCGTTCCTTCGGGCTGATGCGCTGGGGCCTCTTGCCGTCGTGGGTGAAGGATCCGAAGACGTTTCCGCTCCTCATCAATGCGCGCGGCGAATCCGTTTTGGAGAAGCCGGCGTTCCGCAACGCGATGCGGCGGCGGCGCTGCCTGATCCCGACCGACGGCTTTTATGAATGGCGGCCGCCCGGCGCGGCCGGCGGGCCGAAGCGCCCCTATTTCGTGCGCGCAAAGCCAGGTGCGGACGCTAGTGCTCGGCCGCTGGCTTTTGCCGGTCTCTACGAGACCTGGACCGGCCCGAATGGCGAAGAGCTCGACACCGCCGCCATCGTCACCACCAGCGCCAATCGTACGCTCGCGGCGATCCACGACCGCATGCCGGTGTTCGTGCCGAAGGAAGCATTCGATCTTTGGCTCGACTGCGCCAATGTCGAGGCCGAGGTCGCCGCAGCCCTGATCCGGCCGGCGGATGATGCGTTGCTTGAGGCCTACGAAATCTCAACCGCGGTCAATCGCGTCGCCAATGATGCCGAGGGCCTGATCGCGCCGGTCTCCGCCGCGCCGCCGGCGGCGGTCGAGGCTCCGGCCAAACCGGCAAAGCCGAAAAAGTCAAAATCGGCGGACGGCCAAGCGTCGCTTTTTTAAGGCCGCCAGAACGGCCGCCCCGCCCAACGCCGCGCCTCATAACCGCTGACGCCGAGATCGGCTGCGGCGCGATGGTCGCTCGCGATGTAGTCAAGAAGCTGGCGGCGTTGCCGCTCTCGATCGCGCCAGATGCGCGCGAGGCTGATCGCGCGTTGGAAAATCGAGTGCGACAGGAGCGAACGGCGGGCCGCAACGGTGGCGGCCGATTCACGGTCTGCGGAACCGGACATGTTGGACTCCGCGGGGATGATCTGGAGCAACATTTCCTCGGTCACGCTCTCGCGCCACCCGATTACTGAGCGGCCCGCTCGTTCGGCCCAATAGCGTGCGGCCCGACAGCGCGCGCCCGGCGGCCCCCCGGCGGCCACCCGATTTGCTACAGGTCGCGCGCCCCAAAGTGCGCTAAATCCCCCGGCGCTGCGCGGTAAGACCAAATAAAGGTTATCGAACTCCTTCTTTTCACGTCCATAGGCAAAACCGCGCAGTAACAAATATCTGGCATAGAAGGAGCTCTCGATGTTGACCGGGCAGAGTTTCGAGACGTTCCGTCATGGCCAAATGGCTGCAGCCAATGCGACAGACCACGACCTATCTGGGTGTCGTGGTCATCGCCATCATTTGGAGCGGCATTTGTCTGCTCGCCAATCAGGAGCATGAGAGCGCCTACCGGGACGCGGTGCGTCAAGGCAGCAACCTGTCGCGCGTTCTGGAGGAATATATCAGGCGCGTGGTGCAGGAATCCGACAGCGCGTTGCTGGAGCTGCGGCGAGACTACCAGAAGGATCCGAAAAACTTCGATATCGCCGCCTGGGCGACGCGCACCCAGTCGTCCAGCAATCTGACGGTGCAATTTGGCGTCGTCGATGCCGACGGTTTCGTCAAGCTGTCGAGCCTCGGACCGATTTCGAAGCGCGTCTATGTCGGCAACCGGGCGCCGTTCATACAGCCGCGCGATGAAAAAACCGACAGGCTGTATATCAGCGACCCGATGATAGGCCACGTCACCGGCAAGCTGACGATCAACTTCACCCGGCGCATCGACAAGCCCGACGGTTCGTTTGGCGGCGTCGTGGTCAGTTCGCTCAATATCAGCGAACTGGAGAAGTTCTTCAGCTCGCTCGATCTTGGTCCGGGGGGAATCGTTTCCCTGGTCGGCAGTGACGGTATCGTGCTCGCACGCGGCGGTCTCGAGCAGGAGAATCGCGGCTTCGCGGGGATATCGACGATCAATTCGCCGCTGTTTCGGCATCTGCACGAAACTCCGGCCGACACTTATTGGAACAACGCGGCCAGCAGGGCGAGATTCGATGGCGTCGTCAGGCTGATATCGTATCGGGTGGTTTCGGGAATTCCGCTGGTCGCTCTGGTCGGCCTGGCCGGGCAGGATATCTTTCAGCAAGCCAACGCCACGCTGCGGAAATACGTGATCGCCGGAACGATCCTGACGATCATCGTGCTCATCGTCATGATTTTGGGCGCCACGCGGGAAGCGCGCATCCTGTCCACCGCGGCGGAGCTGCGGCGATCAAAACAATCTTTCGAGCAATCAAATCTTTTGCTGCAGACCGCGCTTACGAACATGGCGGATGGTCTGTGCATGTTCGACCGCGAGCAGCGTCTTGTCGTCTGCAACGAGCGCTACGGCGCCATGTACGGCCTCGCGCCGGAGCAGACCCAGCCCGGTACCACCTTGCGCTCGATCCTCGAAGCGCGCGTGCGCACCGGCAAGTCGCCGCGCGATGCCGAAGGTTATATCCATAGACGCCTCACAGAGATCGCCGAGCACAAGCCCTATTACGTGGAAAACGAGCTCACCGACGGTCACGTCTATGCCGTCAGCCACCGGCCGATGCCCGACGGCGGCTGGGTCGCGACCCACATCGATATTTCGGAGCAGCGCCGCGCCGAGCAGGAACTGGACGAGACCAGGAAATTTCTCGATTCGATCATCGAGAACATTCCGGTTTCCGTCGTCGTCAAGGACGCCAAGACGCGCAAATATCTGCTCGTCAACCGCGCCTTCGAGGACATGCTCGGTCTGCCGCGCAGCGTCATGCTCAACCGCACCTCGTTCGACATTCACCGGCCCAAGGACGCGCAGAATATCGACGATGCCGACACCGAGGCGCTCGGCGACAGCGACCAGGTCAACTACAAGGAAATCGAGGTCAATACGCCGATGCGCGGCCCGCGCATGCAGGCGACCAGCCGCATCGTCATCAAAAGCAGCCGCGGCGAATCGAAGTTCATCATTGCCGTCATCGACGACGTCACCGAACGCAAGAAAGCGGAGCAGCGGATCGCGTTCCTGGCGCATCATGACGCGCTGACCGGGCTCGCCAACCGCGCCGCGCTGACGCAGAAGATCGACGAGGCTGCGGCGCGTCAGCGCCGCCGCAAGGAGCCGTTCAGCGTTTTGCTGCTCGATCTCGATCGTTTCAAGCAGGTCAACGATACGCTCGGTCATCCGGCCGGCGACACGCTTCTGATCGAGGTGGCGACACGGCTGAAGTCGCTGCTGCGCGAGACCGATATATTGGCGAGATTAGGCGGCGACGAATTCGCCGTCATTCAATCCGGCGAGGCCAGCCAGCGCGATGCCGCGAAGTCGCTGGCGGAACGCATCATCGATCTGCTCGGCAAGCCCTACGCCATCGAAGGCGGCAATATCAGCATCGGCACTAGCATCGGCATCGCCCTGGCGCCGGAGCACGAAGGCGGCTCCGACGACCTCTTGAAGATGGCCGATCTGGCCCTGTACCGGGCGAAGTCGGCCGGCCGCAACGGCTACTGCTTCTTCGATCCGGAGATGAGCGAGGTTGCGAGCGCGCGCCAGGAGATCGAAAGCGACCTGCGCCGGGCGATCCAGCAAAACGAATTCGAACTGCATTATCAGCCGATCGTCGATTCCAAGACGCGCAAGATCTGCAGCGCGGAGGCGCTGGTGCGCTGGCGGCACCCGACCAAGGGACTGCTCTATCCGGATCTGTTTATCCCGCTGGCCGAGGAAACCGGCATGATCACCCAGATCGGCGACTGGGTGCTGCGCGCCGCCTGCACCGAAGCCGCAACCTGGCCCGGCGAGATCAAGGTCGCCGTCAACCTGTCGCTGGTGCAGTTCCGCAAATCCAATCTGCCCGACGTGGTGATGCGCGCACTGGTCGATTCCGGGCTGCGCCCGGAGCGGCTGGAGCTGGAAATCACCGAGACGGCGCTGATCGAATCGGCGGCGGAATGCCTGCCCGCGCTGCGGCAGTTCAAGAGTCTCGGCATTACCGTTGCACTCGACGATTTCGGCACCGGCTATTCGTCGCTCAGCCAGCTGGCGATGTTCCCGTTCGACAAGATCAAGATCGACAAATCGTTCACGCAAAACCTGACCAAGCGCAGCGAATGCGCGGCGATCGTCTCGGCGACGCTGACCTTGGCGCAAAACCTCGACATTGCGACGACCGCCGAGGGCGTCGAGACCATCGATCAGTACCGGCTATTGCGATTGGCCGGCGTGACGTCGCTACAGGGTTACCTGTTCAAGCGCCCGGGCCCTGCTTCTGAGATCGATTTTGACGCCGTCTATGGCGGCTACGCCATCGAAAATGCCGCCTGATCCAGGCGCGTCGCGTTCCGGAAAATCCACCGGGCCATTGCGGTCAATTTAAATTTGCCAGCGCGAGGATCTGCCGCGCTTCCTGCGGCGTCGCCACGTCGCGGCCGAGCCCCTGCGCGATTTTCATCATGCGTTCGACGAGAACCGCGTTGTTCCTGGCAAGCTCGCCGGGCGCGATATAGGGGTTGTCTTCATAGCCGACACGCACGTGACCGCCGAGCGAGACCGCAAGCGACAGCAAATCCCATTGCTTCTGCGGGTTCATCACGCTGACGTTCCAGATGCAGTTCTTCGGCAGATGGTCGACGATGTAGATGAGCGCCTTCTCGGTCGGCGGCGTCCAGGTGCCGCCGGGCCAGCCGAGAAACAGCGTGGTGTAGGTCTTGTCCTTCAGATAGCCCTGCTTGCGGATGAATTCGAGATTCCAGAATGCGCCGGTATGGAAGCATTCGACTTCGAGCTTCACCTTGTCTTGTTCGGCGGCCTTGGCGTAAGCGAGCAATTCCTCGACCGGATGGATCGCCATCATGCGCTTGGGCGGAAATTGCGGGTCGGGATTGAAATATTCGTCATGGGCGTTGAACGCCACCGCCATCATGTCGGGCGACAGCGTCATCAGCTTGACCTTCTCCTCAAGCCGCGCACTGGCGACGCCGAACTGCATGACCGGATCGGTCTTGGCGAGGATGGCTTCCTGCAGCCGCTTCCAGCCGTCATGGTCGATGCGCGACACCTGTTTGCCGTCGGCCTGCATCGAATTCCTCGAGCGTGCGAATGCCGTGGATGTGGGCGATCGCCGCGCCGGCCTTGATGCCGTCGATATATTGCTGCGCCACGCCGGCGATGTCCTCCTGCGGCGGGCAATAATGATTGATCGGATAGGAGGTCCGCGAAGTCGCAGGCGACGGTGATGATCAGCTTTGTCCATTTTCTTCCCGAGCATTTCCCAAGGTGTCGTTTGGCATCAAGTGTAGCCCGGGATTGAGCGTAAGCGCGATAGAAGCCCTATAAATCGCCGGGTCCGGTTATGGAGGAAGAAGATGGGATTGCTTGAAGGCGACACGGCGCTGGTAACAGGCGCGGCGTCCGGCATCGGGCGAGGCATCGCAAGGGCGCTTGCCGCCGAAGGCGCTCGGCTGGTGCTCAGCGATATCGCCGAGGAAGCCGGCGCAAGCACTGGCGCGCGAGCTCAATGCGGCATTCGTGACAGCCGACCTTGCCGATCCGTCGGCGGCGCGCAAGCTGTTCGACGCCGCCGAGAAAGCGCTGGGCTCGATCTCGATCTTCGTGCACAGCGCCGCGCCGAAGCGGCGCGAGAGCGAGACGGTTTAGCGGTGACCGAGAGCGAATGGGACGCGATGGTGAATGTCGGTCTGCGCTCGGGCTTCGTGCTCGGTCAGGCCGCAGGCGCGCATATGACGGCGAGCAAAATCAGGGGGCGCATGCTCTTCGTCACTTCGCTGCATGCCTATACGCCGCGCAACCTTCCGCATTACAGCGCCACCAAAGCCGGCCAGACGATGCTGGTGAAGGAACTTGCACGCGCGCTTGGAGCCGCCGGCATCCGCGTCAATGCCATTGCCCCCGGCGCCATTCCGGGTGGCGGATTCGAGGCGGATACCGCAGCGCTGGAGAAGATGATTCCGCTCGGCCGTACCGGAACGCCGGCAAGATATCGCCGACATGGCGGTGGCGCTGCTGTGCGACCGCTTCTCCCGCTATGTCACGGGGACCACCGTCGCGGTGGACGGCGGACTGGCGCTTTACAACTGGATCCCGTTTCCGCCCGCCTAGACCGCTGGAACATTCACTGTGACCCGGGTCACAGGCGCAATGCCGCGATCCGCTAATATGCCGGACGGCGGGGCGATCACCATGGCTGCTTATTTCATTGCCGACGGGTTTGTGAAAAATCGCGACGCGCTGGAAAAATTCCGCGCGCGGGCGGCGCCGTCAGTCACGCAATATGGCGGCCACTACCTCGTCCGCGCGGAGACGGTCGAGCGGCTGGAGGGAAGCTGGTCGCCGCAACTCGTCATCGTCATCGAGTTTCCCGATATCGAGCGGGCGCGGATCTGGTACCGGTCCGCCGAATATGCCGCGGCGCTCTCGGTCCGCGACGCTGCGCTCGGCCGCCATCTTATTCTGGTCGATGGCGTGAATTCCGCGGCGCGCTAGCTTGCGCGCACCGCGCTACAGCACCTTGCCCGGATTGAGGATGCCGTTGGGATCGAGCATGCGCTTGATGCTGCGCATCAGCGAAGCGCGACCGGGTCCTTCACCGACGGCAGCAGATCGCGCTTCATCACGCCGACGCCGTGCTCGGCCGAAATCGAGCCGCCGTATTTCTTCACCACCGCGAACACACGGCGTTCACCTCGTCCCAGCGCTGCAAATAGGCGTCCTTGTCGGCGCCGATGGGCTGGGTGACGTTGTAATGGATATTGCCGTCGCCGAGGTGGCCGAACGGCAGCGGCCGCGCGCCCGGAATGAGCGCGGTGACGGCGGCGTTGGCCTCCCGGATGAAGGCCGGCACGGCGGCGACCGGCACCGAGACGTCGTGCTTGATCGAGCCGCCGGCGATAACGCTGCACCTCGCCGAACATTTCGCGGATGCGCCAGAACGCCTTGGCCTGTTCGAGACTGTCGGCGATGGTGGCGTCGGTGACGAGCGCCGCGCTCCACGCCGGCCTCGAGGATGCTCTTCCAGCACCGCGCGCAGGCCGTCGCGCTGCTGCGAGGAGAGTTCGATCAGCACATACCAGGGATGCGGCGCGGCGAGCGGATCGCGGCACGCCCGAAGCATTGTCGCAGGACGAGTTCGATGCCCGCCCGCGTCATGAGCTCGAAGCTCGTGACGTCGCCGCCGCTGCGCTCCTGGGCGATGCCAAGGAGTTCGAGCGCCGCTTCCGCCGAAGTGATGCCGGCAAATGCGGTCTCGACCGAACGCGGCCGCGGCACCAGCCGCAGCACCGCCGCGGTGATGATGCCGAGCGTGCCTTCGGCGCCGATGAACAGGTTCTTCAGGTCGTAGCCGGTATTGTCCTTTTTCAGCTTGTTGAGATTGTTGAGGACGCGGCCGTCGGCCAGCACCACTTCGAGGCCGAGCGCATGCGAGCGCGCGATGCCGTAGGCAAGAGCGGCGGTGCCGCCGGCATTGGTGGAGAGATTGCCGCCGATGGTGCAGGTGCCTTCGGACGGCAGAAGCTGCGGATAAAGCCGGTCGGCCTGCGGCTGCGGCTTCGCGCGCGCGCTGCAAGGTGACGCCGGCCTCGCAGGTGATGGTGTTCGAGGTCGGCATCGACCTCGCGGATGCGGTCGAGCCGGTTGAGCGAGAGCACGATTTCGTTGTGGTGCGGAATCTGGCCGCCGACGAGGCCGGTATTGCCGCCCTGCGGCACGATCGGCGGTCCGGGTCTCGTTGGCGAGCTTGAGGATCGCCGACACTTCGGCGACCGCGCCGGGGCGGAGCACCAGCGGCGTGTGGCCGGAAAACAGGCCGCGCATCTCGACAAGGTAGGGCGCCTGCGCCGCCGGATCGGTGATGGCGTATTTGTCGCCGACGATCGCGGCAAAGCGCGCAAGCAAAGCGGGATCGGTCTTGGCGGGCGGATTTTTTGGCGGTTTATCGAGCATCGGGCGTATCCGATTTGTGGGTCTTGCCGGTCCGGGGATCGTACACAAATGATCCCGGTGTGCGCGAAGTTCCGTATATTGCGGGTTACCAGTGTCAGCTTATGAACCCGCGCCGTTGCCGCAATCAGCAGGTCAGCGGCGTCTCGCGATCGGCCAGATGCGCGCAGTTGCCGTCCGAGCCGTAGCCAATCCACAAAAATAGTCGAAGTCAACGGCAAGGTCCGGTCTCGAAACCGGTCGGAGACCTCGGCCTCTAACCAAACCGTAAGCGCACGACGACGCAATTCATCCGGGTTGGTAGTCACGCCATCGGCAAGTTCCGACAGGGTTACAATGCTGATCGCCAGATCGTCCGGCGCCTCAAAGCTAGCGCGGCGCGGCGGCGCGGCGCAGCCGGTCGTTGATCGCCTCGCCGAGGCCGTCGTGCGGCACCGGCATCACCGCGATGCAGGTCGCGCCGGCGCCATCGAGCGCGCGCAGATAAGAAAACAGATTGGCGGCGGCCTCGATGACATCGCCGCGCGGCGAAAGGTTCAGCGTCCGCACCGCCATTGACGCGCCGTTCACCGGCCGCGGCCCGAATGCCAGCAAAACTTCGCCGGCTGCAACGCTCTCGGCGTCGAGCCGCAGCGGCGTGCGCGGCGCGTAATGCGATGCCAGCATGCCCGGCGCGAGCGGCGCGTCGTCGGATTGCGGCCCCTGCCGGTGCATCCGCGAGCGGGCGCCCGAGCGCGGCCTCGATCGCGGTGCGCGCAACGCCGCCCGGGCCGTAGCAGCATCGGCGCGCCGAGGCAGGCGACGATGGTGGATTCGACGCCGACCGGCGTCGGCGCCGCCGTCGACGATCAGATCGATGCGGCTGCGCATGTCGGCGAGCACATGCTGCGCGAGTGGTCGGCGAGACATGGCCGGAGCGGTTTGCCGACGGCGCCACCACCGGCCGGCCGAAGCGATGCAAGGATTTTCTGCGCCACCGCATGCGCCGGCACGCGCACGGCGATGCTGTCGAGGCCGGCGGTCGCGAGTTCCGCCACGGTGCAGCCGGCGGCTTTGGGCAGCACCAGCGTCAGCGGTCCCGGCCAGAACGCTGGCGGCGAGCCGCGCCGCATCGGCATCGAAGCGCGCCAGCTCGCGCGCCGCCGCGAGATCGACCACATGCGCGATCAGCGGATTGAACGCCGGCCGGCCCTTGGCCGCGTAGAGCCGCGCCACCGCCGCGCCATTGGTGGCGTCGGCGCCGAGCCCGTAAACGGTCTCGGTGGGGAAGGCGACAAGCCCGCCGGCCGCGAGACACGCGCACCGCATCCGCGATCGCGGCGTCGTCGGCGCCGGCGACGCGTGTCGACGATTGGGGCTGTCATCGCGGAACTCAGTGCCTAAATAGCATGCCGCGCAAGGCGCATAAGCGCGGCGGCTTGCCGGGCCGGAAGGCCGTCTGTATAAGCCGCCCGCGGCCTTGCTTCGGCCGGTGTCGGAGTGTGGCTCAGCCTGGTAGAGCACCTCGTTCGGGACGAGGGGGTCGTAGGTTCAAATCCTGCCACTCCGACCAACTTTGCTCTCATGGCGCGCTGATATCAGGTGGACTTGGGCACGGCGACGCTGCAGGTCCCTAGGGTCAAACAGGGGACACCAAGCACCCATCCAATCCTCGGGGATGAGCTTCGCGCCCTGCGGCGCCTCCAGCGCGAACAGGAGCCGAAGTCACCCTTCGTGTTCATCTCGGAACGCGGCGCGCCGTCCACGACGGCCGGCTTCGCCCGCATGGTCGAGCGGGCAGGGGGCGAGGCAGGATTGGGCTTCAAGGCCCATCCGCACATGCTGCGGCACGCCTGCGGCTACAAGCTGGCGAATGACGGTCACGACACCCGCGCGCTCCAGGCTTACCTCGGCCACCGCAATATTCAACATACGGTGCGATACAGCGAGCTATCGCCGACGCGGTTCAAGGATTTCTGGCGCACCTGACGTTCAACCCTTGCGAGATACCGCCTCAAGAACACTAACTTTGGTGGGCATCCTCGGAAATTAACGCGGTTATCATCATTGAGCGAAGATTTGCTCAGCCTCGCTAAACAACCTGTTCAGCAAGGGACCTCGATTGTTGCTCACGACCTCCATTAGAGATTGAGCGTTATGTCGCGCGGCGCGGCCGGCATAGCTGAGTTGACGCATTAACACGCCCATAAGGGTTTTACCCCTAAGCAGTTTTTCGAAATTCGCTGCTACCTGAATTCTTAACTGATCCGGATAGACTTCTCCCCCTTCTAACTGCATAAACCCCGCGCGGCGACCGGCGTCATCCAATACCTCGTTGGGATGCCACGAAATCCGCCCCGAACGACCGTTCAAAATTCGAGAAAGACCCAGCGCATAACAATTAATTACTTGATCTACTTCTTGGGAAAAACGCGTGCGCTCGGCAAGTGTCATGTACCCAAATAAATTTCCGTCTCGATAAACGTCATTTTCAATCGAATAGCCATCAGTAAATATGAGGGCAGGTGAGACGAACTTTTCCGGGATTGCGGCGCATACCCACCAGTCTCTGTCCGCAATGAATGCGAGTTTCTGGCCGTTATTGATCTCACCGCGTCGACTAAAAACCTCCAGTAGCGTGCCGCGCCCTTCAGCTGACAATACATCTACACCGAAGCGCTGAAGCGTTTCCTCCAGTTTGCGGAAAATCATCATGTCATCACCTCCTTCTACCACGATGGTTGGAAGGGATGATCGCGAAAGGGAAGCGATTAGTTCATCGGGGGTTATCGGAGATTTTTGGCGCTGTGGCATCTAAAGGCTCGTCCTCATCTCCGCGGTCAGTGCTCAACAAAATCTCCTTTTCGGGGTACTTGCTATAAATAAATGGAGAATGCGTTGCTACGACAAATTGGTTTGACGATTTTTGGTTTTGAAGAACTGAGAATAGCTGACGTTGCCAATCAACGTGCAAGCTGAGTTCGGGCTCGTCCACAAAAAATACGGTATTTTTGTAGAAAGCATTGTAGCAAATGAAACTCAGCATCTGCTTTTCACCAGCAGATAAGACGCCAGAGTTAACTGCGTTCGCGGCATCTCCGAAATTTAAGCGGGCATCAAATCTAATTCCGGAGTGACGGATTAGCTTCTGAACTAACGATTGAACTGCGGTAATTGGCGACATAGTAGCTTCGCGCTGGTCTTCCATTGCGACAATGCTTGCGCTTATTTCGTCGAGGACAGATACCGCATCGATGAGCAATCGCCGTGTTCCGGACTGATCGGGGTTCGGAGTTGCTACTTCGTCCTGTTTGAAGCTCTTGATCCTTTGGATGATATCCTGAGAGGTGCTTTGCTGAAGACGGTTGGATACCTCAGATAGATCGGTGAACTGGCGCAGTAGAAGACCGACAATATCCACAGTCGAAATCGCCGTGACAAATATGTGATTGCCATTGGTGAGTTTGCGGGAGAGCGCGACAAGCGCGTCTTCCACATCGTTCCTGGCAGGACGCCCAAACGGTGCGGTCTGTCTTAGCGTAGGGTTGCCGGGCCTGGTGGTCTCAAGTGAGAAGCCGCCCTCTATTCGGCGAAACGTTGGAAAAAAAACGGAACTGCCTTGTTCAGTTAGCCGAGGATTTGCCTCGTCCTCGGCATTTGCAAATGCATCTTCATCCGACTGGTCTTCGAAGATTTGCTTAGTGCCGCCAACAACTGTGAATTCAACTTTGCACGTGTTGCGGCTAAGTTTGATCAAAACGCATTCGTATGCGTCGGTAGTCAATGTTGCTCGTTGAAATGGTATTTCATTCAAAGCGAGCAAGATATTCCCGCTCATAATGTACCACATCAATTTTAGGACGCTGGTTTTTCCAGAGCCATTTCTGCCAGTGAAAATATTCAAGTCAGCGTTGAAAGTGGTCCTAAAAACCCGCTGAATGCCGAGAAGATCGACCACCTCGAATGAAAGTATCTTCATCGGACAGCCTCAAAATGGGCGGGCGTCGGCGTCGCGGGAACTGTCAGTCGTCTGTCTGACGTACCTACGGATCGTCGGAGAGTGGCTTGCTGAGGATCACCTGTGAAGGGCATTACAATGATGCAGTGCATTTTCAGTTGGTGCCGCCAATAAGATTGGGTGGCGCGACGCTCTTTTGACCTTACTCAAAGCTGTATCCCCGTAGGTACAATACCCGAGGATGAAGGAGCTTGGAACGGCCGATTTATGTCATGCGCCGCCAAGGGCATGCCACGTACGTTGCCTAAGTACATAGTGCGGGTAACTTGCTCTTTGCAGATCGACGTCGCTGCTCAAGGCGCCTGAGCCCCGTTTATAATGCCGCTTAGCCCAGGCATCCGCGGATAGCAGCATCTCCCATAAGAGGAATCCCGGCTCCGGCTGCGCTTGAACCTTTCTCCGGCGTCCTTGTCCCACTGTTAGATGGACGCCCTCCTGGCTGACCCCGAGCGGAGAAAGTGTCATGAAATGCTCAAATCCCCATTGCAACCACGGTATCGGCCTCGTTTCTTACCGGCGCGGTCTCTTCGGCAAGGCGCGTTATTGTTCAAGGCAGTGCCGCGACACCTTTGTGGCCGAACAGCCGAAACGCCCGCAACAGCAACGGAACGCCGCGACCTATTTCGAGTGGCTTTTCGTGCAGCCGATTGAGACTTCACAGCCGATGCTGATGCCGGTTCGCGTCAGGTCTCGCTAAATCCCGGACGCCCAGCACGGTAGTGTCGCGTGTCAGCGACACCTTCAATTGGCCAGCGGTTGCAGCGACGCGGAGACGGCACGCTCTGGACATTCGCGCGCGGTATGCTTGAGTGACGGCGGCCGCGGGGGACGCGGCGAGTGGCGGACCGGGCCGCATGGGCGCGTATATTCAAGGCCGCAACGTCAATCTGACATTTCGCCCGCCGAACCGGGCGCCGGTGCGCGCGCTCGGCAATTTCGATATCGAGGTCGAGGAGGGCGAGTTCCTCTCCATCGTCGGGCCGTCGGGCTGCGGCAAAAGCACCTTCCTCAATATCCTCCTTGGCCTCGTCAAGCCGGATTCCGGCGATTTGACGATGGCGGGCAAGTCGATCAGCGGACCGGGCAGTGACCGCGCCATGGTGTTTCAGGAATTCGGGCTTTTGCCGTGGCGCACGGTTCTGCACAATATCGAGCTCGGGCTGGAATTGAAGAAAGTGCCGGCGGCAAAGCGCCACGCCATCGCCGGGCGGCTGGTGACGTTGGTCGGGCTCTCCGGCTTCGAGAGCCACTATCCGCACGAATTATCCGGCGGCATGAAGCAGCGCGTCGGGCTGGCGCGGGCGCTGGCGACCGATCCCGATGTGCTGTTGATGGACGAGCCGTTCGCCGCGCTCGATGCGCAAACCCGCGATCTGATGCAGGTCGAGCTCCTTCGCATCTGGCGCGAGGCGCGAAAGACCGTGCTGTTCGTCACCCACCAGATCGACGAAGCGATCTATCTGTCCGACCGCGTCATGGTGATGAGCAAGCGACCGGGCCGGTCGAAGAAGATTTTTGCCATCGAACTGCCGCGCCCGCGCGAATACGAGATGCGGGTGACGCCGGAGTTCAACGAGCTCAAGCTCGAAATCTGGAACACGCTCAAAGACGAGATCGTGGTGTAGGGCAACATGGCGCAGGACGACGCCGTTCAACCGGGTTTCTTCGAGCGATACCGCAATTTTCTGCTCGGCAGCCTTGCCGTTGTCCTGTTCTTTGCCGCCTGGCAGGCGATCTTCCTCGTCGTGCCGTTCAATCCCTTGTTCATGAGCAAGCCGAGCCTGATTGCCGCCGGGTTCGTGGACCTCGTCGAGAGCGGGGATCTGTTCAACGATCTCGCCGTCAGCGCGGTGCCGTTTTTTCTCGGCCTTGGGCTGGCCGTCGTCATCGGCGTGCCGCTCGGCATCGTCATGGGCTGGCGCGTGCGGGTCGGCTATGCGCTCGATCCGCTGATGACGATTTTCTATGCCAGCCCTTTGGTGGCGCTGGCGCCGGTCCTGGTGATCTTTTTCGGCGTCGGCGTGCCGGGCAAGACGATCATCGTCTTTACGCTCGCGGTCTTTCCATTCATCTTCAATGCCTATGCCGGCGTGCGCGCGGTCGATCGGCTCCTGATCAATGTGGTGCGCTCGCTCGGCGGCGGCGAATGGGATTTGTACCGCAAGGTCATCTTCCCGAGCGTGCTGCCCTTTGTCGTCGCCGCCGCGCGGATCGCGGTCGGCCGCGCGCTGATCGGCGTCCTGGTCGGGGAATTCTTCGCCGCCTCCGAAGGCATCGGCTTTGCCATTTCCCGCTTCGGCGATCTTTTCGCCATCGACCGCATGTTCGGCTGCATTCTCACGGTGATGGTGATTGCGGTGGTGCTCACCGAAGGCATCCGCTTTGCGGAGCGCACCGCGTTCCCCTGGCGCGCCGGATTATAGAGCGGACCAGAACCATGGCCGAAATCCAAGCTGTCGATCTCCACGGCGCCGCGGCGGGCCGGAACGATCAGCCGGCCGCGCCGGGCAAAAGCCTATGGCAGCGCATCGAGCCGACCGCGCTCGGCACCGGCAGTATCGTGGTGCTTCTCCTGGTCTGGCAGTTCCTGCCGGATTTCGTGCCGATGAAGGCCGGAACGAAACTGTTCTTCACGGTGCCGAGCGATGTCGCGGCGACGCTGTGGCAGATGTTTTCGACCGGCTCGATCTGGGCGCCGCTTGGCGTGAGCGCCGGCGCATTTGCGGTCGGACTTGGGCTGGCGATTATCGTCGGCCTGCCGCTCGGCATCCTGCTCGGCCGCTCGGCGACGCTCAACGCCATGTTCGATCCGTTCGTCACCGCGTTCAACGCCACGCCGCGGCTGGTGTTCCTGCCGCTTTTGATGCTGTGGTTCGGGCTCGGGCTATGGTCCAAAGTCGCCGTGGTTTTTCTCGGCGCCGTGTTTCCGCTCCTCATCAATACCCATGAAGGCGTGCGTCACGCCGACCGGCTCCTGATCAATGTGGTGCGCTCGTTCGGCGCCAGCGAATGGGATATCGCCCGGCTTGTCGTGGTGCCGAACGCGTTGCCGTTCATCGTCGTCGGCTTGCGGCTCGCAATCGGCCGCGCCGTGCTCGGCGTCGTGGTGGCGGAATTCTTCGGCGCGCAGGATGGGCTCGGCGTGGTCATGGTGCGCGCGGCGAGCGAGTTCAAGGTCAATGTGGTGTTCGCCGGCCTGATCGTATTCGCCGCGCTGTCGCTCGTCATGACCGGGCTGGTCAAGCTTCTTGAGGACCGCATGACCCGCTGGCGCCCGCAGCACGTCAACGCGGATTAAAAATTTCCTCCCCCGCGAAGCGGGGGAGGAGGGTTGTGCGCGTCAATTGCCTTTCGCCGGTGCGGCGAGATTGGCCGGAACGTAATTCATCTCTTTGAGCGTCGAGTCGAGCAGATTGCGCGCCAGGAATGATTCCGGGTCGGGCAGCGGTTTGTCGGCCGGCCATTGCCGGGCGGCGATCATGGTCAGCCGCCGCGATTCCAGAATTTCCCGGAACAGTTCGGGCGGCACTTCGGCGCCGTAGGATTCATGCAACTGATCCCAGATCAGGCCGGCCTGGGCGTCGGTCTTGATACCGCCGATGTGGTGTTCGAGCACCTTGATCGAGCCTTCCTTGTTGGTGCGGAAATACATCACCGCCTTGGCGATGGCGCGGATCACTTTCTTCGCCGTGTCGGGATGCTGCTCTACAAAACTCTGCATGCACCAGATGGTGCCGCCGGCGCGCGGGATGTAATCGCCGGTGCGCAGCAGCACCTTCAGCCCGGCCCCCTGGGCGATCGCAGCGTGCGGGATGGAGAGCGAGGCGCCCTGGATATCGTTGTTGACCATGGCGGCGATGCGCTCTGCCTCGCCCTGGAACGAAATGACCTTGTAGTCCTTGCCGGCATCCATGTGGAAGAAGCGGTGCAGCACCGCCTGCGCTTCGTCATAGTCGGCGCCGCCGGGGCGGCCGAGCCCGATGGTCTTGCCTTCGAGGTCTTGCGGCTTGGCGATGTCCTGGCGTGTCGTGATCGTCCATTGCGATTTGAGCGACTCGCCGACGATATACATGATCTTGGCGCCGCTCAGCGCCGCTTGCGCTCCGCCCGAAGGGATCGGCGCGCAGTCGAGATTGCCGGAGAGGACCGCGGTGACCTGGGCGCTGGGCTGCAATTCGACCAGCGAGGCATCGAGGCCTTCGTCTTTGAAGAAGCCTTCGTCCATGGCGACATAGGTCGGGACATGGAAGCCGTCGCCGCCGATCACCTTGCCCATCGTGAACTTGGTCTGCGCGTCGGCGTTGATCGCCGACATTAAGGTTAAAGCGCCGGCCACCGCGATGGTCGCGGCGGAAGCGCCTGCAAGCCTGAACATACCCATAGAAACTCCTCCCTCGCCGCCATTTCCTGAAAGCGGCTTGCGCGAGCTTATCACAGCAACAAGAACGGTGCGGAAAGCACCCGGCGATGCCCGCAATCGGTCCATCGTCGCATGCATTTCCGCTCGCGTCCTGATCCGGCACGGCGCGACGCGCGCGATTTTGTCGCGGATGGCCTTTGCCCCCGGATTATGCGATGGTTCTTGCTAATGTGGGGGAAGTGGAGGCTTGGCCGGCTGCTTTGCGGTTGGCTTCCAAGAGTTGGCAATTCACGAAAAATCGTGTTCCTTTTCAGGGACGAACAGGGAGGAATAAATGAAACGGCTTTGCTTGTTGGCCGCCGCCGTGACGCTGTTTGCCGCGCCGGCCTTCGCCCAGGACACCATCACCATCGGCTTCACCGATTCCCAGACCGGCCCGCTCAACGTCGATTCACTGGGCCAGCAGCGCGGCTATGAATTCTGGCGCGACGAGGTCAATGCCGCGGGCGGCATCAAGGCCGGCGGCAAAACCTACCAGGTGAAGTTCGTCACCTATGACGACCAGTCGGTCGGCGGCCGGGTGCAGCAGCTCTATACGCGGCTGATCAACCAGGACAAGGCGAACTTCCTGTTCAGCCCCTATTCGTCGGGCCTCACCGCCCCGGCGGCGGTGATTTCCGAGCAGTACGGCAAGATCATGCTCGATTCCGGCGGCGCCGAGGAAAAGCCGTTCGAGCTCGGCAACAAAGATCTGTTCATGGTGATCACGTCCGCCGGCCATTACCTGTCCGGCGCGGTCGAGGCGCTGAAGTCGAAGGATCCGCACGCCAAGATCGCGATGGTCTATTCCGACGATCCGTTCTCCAAGGCGGTGTTGACGGCGGCCAAGCAGCAGGCGCTGGCGGCCGGCCTCGACGTCGTGATGGATGAGTCCTACGCGCCCTCGACGACCGACTTCGGTCCGATCGTCAACAAGATCATTTCGTCGAATGCCGATGCGTTCATGGGCGGCGGCCATTATTCCGACGGCGCGACGCTGGCGCGGCAGATGCACGACCAGAAAGCCAACATGAAGTGGATCTCGATCCTGGTGGCGCCGGCCGACGATAAATTCGGCGAGCTCGGTCCATCGGCTTTGGGCGTGACCGTGCCGTCGCAATGGGAACTGCAGGTCAACTACAAGCCGCAATTCGGGCCGACCACGGCGGAATTCGCCAAGGCGTTCCAGGATAAATTCCACGCCAAGGCGGATTATCACGCGGCGTCCGGCTATACCTGCGGCGTGGTGCTCCAGCACGCGATCGAACAGGCCAATTCCATCGATCCGGACAAGGTGGCGGCGGCACTCAACGCCACGGACATCACCACCTTCTTTGGCCACGTCAAGTTCATGACCGATCCGGGCCATCACGGGCTGCAGGAAGCCCACAAGATGGTGCTGGCGCAATGGCAGAACGTCGACGGCAAGCTCGGCCGCCAGGTGATCTGGCCGCTGGAAGCGAAGTCCGCCGATATCCTCTATCCCATCTCGGCCACTCAGTAAGAGATCCGGGGCCGGCGGCGTGACGCCGGCCCCGACCGCTTAATCCACATGCTCGGCATCCTCGCTTCGCTGATCGACGGCGTGCTGGTGGGGCTGGTCTACGGACTTGCCGCCATGGGCCTGACGCTGATTTGGGGCGTCATGGACGTCATCAACCTGACGCACGGCGCGATGGTCGTCGCCGGCATGATGGCGCTTTATCTCCTGGTCAGCGCGCTCGGCGTGTCGCCCTATCTCACTTTGCCGCCGGTCCTGGTCGGCGGCTTTTTCGTCGGCGTGGCGCTGTACTGGGTCGCCATCCATCGCATGGTCGGGCGGCCGCCGCTGATGAGCCTGCTGTCGACCTTTGCGGTCAATCTCATCTTGATCGGCGTCGGCACCGCAGTGTGGGGCACCGCGCTGTTTAATGTCGAGGTGTCGCTGCCGGGGCTGAGCATCGGCCGCTACACATTCCCCGGCGCACATATTCTCGCCGCCGTCCTGGCGGCGGTGATCGCCGGCCTGCTCTATGTCTTTCTGCACTACACCCGGCTCGGCAAGGCGTTGCGCGCGGTCGCCAATAATCGCGAGGCGGCCGAACTCGTCGGCATTCCGACGACGCGGCTCCTCGCCATTTCCGTCGGCATCGGCGTTGCGCTCGCCGGCGTGTCGGGCATGCTGATCGGCACGCTGTTTCCGTTCACCGTGCTTTCGGGCGACAGCTATCAGCTCAAGGGTTTTATCGTCACCGTGCTCGGCGGCTTCGGCAATCCGGTCGGCGCGCTGCTTGGCGGCGTCGCGCTCGGGCTCCTCGAGGGCGCCGTCACGCCGTTCGTGCCGGTGAGCTGGACGCTGGTCATCGAGTTCGCGCTGTTCGTCCTGGTGCTGATCGCATTCCCCGGCGGCATATTCGCGTCGCGGCGCGGAGCGCTCTAGATGCTGCGGCGGCCGTTCTTCTGGATCATCGCGCTCGTCATCGCCGTTTTCGTGGTGGCGCCCTCGATCGGCAACGACGTCGAGATGCGCGAGAGCCTGGCGCTCGCCGCCGTCTACATCACGCTCGCCTCCAATCTCAACATCATGCTGGGCTATGCCGGCTATATCAATTTCGGCAGCATCGTCTTCTTCGGGCTGGGCGGCTATATCTGCGTCTGGCTGGTCTATGCGCATAGCTGGTCGCTGGCCTTAAGCCTGATTGCCGCGGGCGTCGGCGTCTCCGCGCTGTCGCTGGTCTTTGGTTTCGGCATATTGCGGCTGCGCGGCCCGTTCTTCGCGCTCTCCACCATCGGCATCGTCGAAGGCGTGCAGGCTTTCGCCGAGAATTTCGGGCCGTGGGGCGGCTCGTCGGGCATCTATATCTCGCCGCAGGTGTTCCAGCCGCTGGGCGGTCCGGCGCGCGCGCTCTGGGTGATCTATTTCCTGTTCGTTGCGGTGATGGGGGCTTCGCTCTATCTCAGCTACGCGATCAAGACGTCGAAATTCGGCCTCGGCCTTCTCGCCATCGGCCAGAACGAGGATGCGGCCGCGATCCTCGGCGTGCCGACGCCGCGCTACAAAGCATTGGCCTACAGCGCGTCTGCATTCCTGCCCGCCATCGCCGGCGGGCTTTATTTTTTCAAGAGCGCCTTCATCCAGCCGTCCGACGCATTCGATCTGACGCTCTCGACCGAAGCCATCGTCATCTGCATGCTGGGCGGGCAGGGCACCGTGACCGGCGTCGCGCTCGGCGCCTATCTCTACGAGGAATTGCGCGGCTATCTGTTGACGTCGTCGACCTTCTCGAATTTCCAGCTGGTGATCGCCGGCGTCTTGTTGCTCCTTATCGTGCTGTTCTTCCCGTCAGGCCTGATGGGCTTCATCTATAGCCGCTTCCCGCGCAGCCAGAAGGTGCTGGAATGACGGCGAACGCGACGCCTATTTTAGCGCTCGATCGCGTCAGCAAGCGCTTCGGCGGGCTGCAGGCGGTGAACAATCTGAGCTTTTCCATCCAGCCGGGCGAGATCCTCGGCCTGATCGGCCCGAACGGCGCCGGCAAGTCGACGCTGTTCAATCTGATCAACGGCGTGTTCGCGCCGAATACCGGAACGGTGGTGTTCGACGGCATCGATATCACCGGCGAAAAGCCCTTCAATGTCGCCCGCCACGGCTTGGCGCGCACGCATCAGATCGTGCAGCCGCTGACCAATATGACGGTGCTGGAAAACTGCACGGTCGGCGCCTGCTTCGGCCGCGAGAACCTGCCGCTGGCGCGCGCCCGCGAGGTGGCGCGCGAGGCGATCGCGGTGACCGGCCTCGACGACCGCACCGACATGCTCGCTTTGCAACTGACCATTGCCGGCAAGAAGCGGCTCGAACTTGCCCGTGCGCTTGCCGCACAGCCGAAGCTTCTTCTGCTCGACGAGGTGCTGGCCGGCCTCAACCCGACCGAAGTCGAGCACATGATCGGCGTCATTCGCCGCATCCGCGACGGCGGCATCACCATCTTGATCATCGAGCATCTCATGCAGGCGATCATGAGCCTGTCGAACCGCATCGTCGTGCTCAATTACGGCGAGAAGCTCGCCGAGGGCCTGCCGGCGGATGTCGCACGCGATCCGCTGGTGATCGAGGCCTATCTCGGCGATCCGAAACTTGCCGCCGAACTGGAAGAGAGCGCGTGATGGCGGACGTCATTCTCGAAATCGAGGGGCTCGAGGCCGGCTACGGCGAGGTGCAGGTGCTGTGGGGCCTGTCGCTCAAGGCGCGGCGCGGCGAACTCACCGCGATCGTCGGCGCCAATGGCGCCGGCAAGACGACGACATTGCGCGCGGTCGCCGGCACCATCGCGCCGTGGCGCGGCAAAGTCATGTTCGAGAACGAGGACGTGACGCGCCTGCCGACCCACGAGAAGGCCGAGCGCGGCTTCGCGCTGGTGCCCGAAGGCCGGCAATTGTTCTCGTCGATGAGCGTCGGCGAGAATTTGGAGCTTGGCGCGTTCTCCAAGCGCGCGGCGCGGCCTTACGCCGAGCGCCTCGACCAGGTGTTCCGGCTGTTCCCGCGGCTCAAGGAGCGCCAGCGCCAGCTCGCCGGCACATTGTCGGGCGGCGAGCAGCAGATGGTGGCGATCGCCCGCGGCCTGATGTCGGATCCCGACATTCTCATCATCGACGAATTATCGCTCGGGCTGGCGCCGGTCGTCGTCTATCAGCTCCTGGCGACGCTCAAGCAGTTGAAGAAGGCCGGGCTGACCATTCTTCTCGTCGAGCAGAATGTGCATCTCGCGCTGGCGCTGTCCGACTACGCCTATGTCGTCGCCGAGGGCCGCATCTTCACCGAGGGCCTGCCGAAAGATCTCACCGCCAAGCCGGAGATCAGGCGAGCCTATCTGGGGCTGTGACGTTCGCACCCCGTGGCGACACATTCATTCCTGCTTTCCGCCCGGTGCCGGGTGACCAAAGTCACTGACCCGCCGTAATCCCGCGCGATAAATCGCAAGATCGCAACGGCCGGGAGTAAAGGCGGGCGCGGCTTTTTCAAAAACGAGAATAATCTTCATCGCGATACCGAGCGGCAATCGTTCGATTTGAAGCGATTGCGCGCGAGCGCCCCGCCCAAAACGCCGTGGGAAAGGCAATCGCCATGCGCCAGGCGCGACGTTTATCCATGCTCGTCCTCTGTCTCTGCATTTTCATGCTCGCGAGCCGCCTGCCGCTGCAGGCGGCCGCCGTCACAAGCCCGGCGAGCCGCACCGCCGGGAATCCGTCGCATGCGGTGACATTGAAAGGATATGTCGAGACGCCCGGGCAGACTGTCACCGTCGATGCGGTCGACCAGAACACCGGGACGCTCGTCAAGCTCGGCACCGCCACGGCGGCAACGTCCGGCACGCCGCACACGACGCCGTCCGGCACGCATTACACCACCTATCCGTGGTCCTTCGATACCAGCGTGCTGGCGCTCAACTACTGGGCGCCGCAGACGGTGGTCGCCGACGTCGCAACGAGCCAGGGGCACCTCGAACTGTTCGCCTCGGCCGGCGGCGAGAAGCTCGTCACCTTCAGCGCCGCTGCGCTCGCCTCCGCGCAGGCGTCCGGTGAAGACCCGCAGACCGCCGCCACGCATTTCGCGGACGGCAAGTCGACCGTGCTGTTCGATCCGAACGGCGTCGGCAGCGGCCCCGAGACGCCATGGGTGACCGTGGCTGGGATGATCTCGGATTCCCACTCGCCCTATTACGCGCCGGTCGCCTGGAGCGTCGGCACCTATACCGTCGAGAATGGGAAGAAGATCTACGCGCTGGTTTGCGCGCCGCCGACCGGCGGCCCGTATCCCGTTGTCATCTTCAACCACGGCGGCACCGGCAGCGGCGACGGCGGCAACCTCAATGGCGTCGTCACCGCGGCGGGATGGACGGTCCAGCCCATCCTGCTTGGCGCCAACGGCCAGCCCGTTCTCGGGCCCAATGGATTGCCCATTCCTACTCCGGACAGCCTTGGCCAGTGCCTCGATTGGGCCAAGCGCGGCTGGATTTTCGCCACATCGAGCTACCGCGGCGAGGGCGTCACGATCACCTCGTCGAGTCCGCAGTTTTCGGCTCCGGCAACGCCGTGGATGTCCGACGGCAAAGTAGAATTCTGCATGGGCGAAGTGACCGACGTGATGGCGCTCACCGATCTGCTCGTCAATCACTCAAGCTCCATCCTGCTCGGTAACACCAGCGAGAAGGTCCTGATCCGTCCGAACGGCGAAGTCTTCATGTACGGCTACTCGCACGGCGGCTGCATGACCCACCGCGCCGTCGAGCAAGGTGCGCCGGTCACGGCGTTCTCGGTGATCGAAGGATTTACCGACTTTCCGCTGAACTATTTGAACTGGACGAGCAACAATCAGAGCCAGCAGAATGCCGCCATCGCGGCGGGCGCCTACCAGCCGGGCGTGGCGTCTTCGGTCTATCAGCCCGACGTGGCGCACGTGATGGGCTACAACTGGCGCTCGGCCCATTACTTCGCATCGCGCGGCGATTTGAGCATCCAGAAATTCAGGACGATGCCGATCTTGATTCTGCAGGGCGACATCGACACCGATAACCCGGTCTTTCTCGACGAGCCCATCGAGATTGCCGCCGATATCGGGGCGACCAGCATCTTTGTCGGTCCCAATGGACTGATGCCGCCTACGGGCGAGCTTTGCATCGCCGGCCCGGTCGGTGCGCCGATCCCAAACACAATGACGATGCCGAACAAGACATGCCCGATCGCGTTTACGCCGCAGGACACCGGCGATGTCTGCGTGAGCGGGCCGGTGCCGCTGTTCATGCCGCTGTGCAAAGTCGTGAAAATACCGCTGACGCCGCAGCAGCTGCATTATTTGGTCGTCTACCACGACATGAACCACACCAATGGCGGGCTCGCGATCAAGGAAACCTTCAACCGTTTTGCCGAGGAGAATTTCAGGCGGCAGCCCGGCTGTGACGGTTTGCAATTCAATTGCAACGCGGACTGACGCGCACGCTTGTCGCGTTTGCTTTCGGGAGGCCAGATAATCTGAGCCAAATAGTGGTCAGTTCCGCCACTTTGCCCGCGCGGTGCGCAGTCCGCCGCGTTCCGACTGCCCCACGTTCTGTCCACTCTCATGATTGCCGACAAGGGCCTTTGACATAGGATTTGGCCCGCCGTTTTCGATCGACGGCAGAGGCATTTGTACGACGGATATGCGGAGCAGGAGGCGGGACTTAAACGTCGGTCAACAATCTCTCATCCGCGGGTCGATCCGCATGACCTTGCTTCGTTTGGGGCTGCCTCGGTCTAGGTGGCGAGCGTCAAAGGCTCATAGTGGAAACGAGGGCTCCCCGGCATTGTCCCACCCCCAGCGCCGCATACCGCGCCGAGGCTGATCTTGTGTTGTTATCTCCTCTTCTGGCTGTCCGTTAAGTAAGGGTCATACCGTCTTTGGCGCGGATTGAATCGTGCAGGCGATCGACCAGATGAATCCCACCATCTCGCGTGCGATGGCGACATTGACGACGTTGGCGGTCTTGCCGCGCGCGCTCAGCCGACGATATCGAGTGCAGAGTCGAACTTGCGCTTTCCACCCGATGTCGCGAACGACTTTTGGCAGCGCCTCGATCCGATCGACCTTGTGACGACCAATGCGCGCCTTCATTCGGTAAGCCCAGGCGCCTTCGACCAGCGCGCGTCGTGCACGGGCGTTGCCGGTCTTGGTAATGCCGCCGCGTCGGATGGTCTCGCCGCTCGATTGTTCGCCCGGGACCAGGCCGAAATAGGCCATGAGCTGGCGCGGATTTGCAAAGCGTGTGAAGTCGCCAACTTCAGCGACCAGCACCACGGCTGTGATCAAAGCGATACCCCGCATCGCCTGCAGGGCGTCAACAACTAGGCGCAGATTCCACTCGGGAAGGAGACCGGATATCTGCTCCTCGACTCTCTGAAGACGCCGCTCCGCATCCATGACGGCATCGACATAGTCTTGAAATGCAACTTGCTGCGCGGGATGTTCGAAGGCCAAAGTCGATAGCCATCGTCGGTAAGCCATTCGCCATGCTGTCCCACGCCCGTGCTTGCGGCCGTGCCGCAGCAGAAAACCTTGAAGATGCTGACGCGCTCGGCTCACGATTTGTCGGACGACACTGCGCAGACGGATCAAATCGCGCATGGCTTCGTGATCGGCGTCAGGCACCCAGACCGGCGTCAACTCGCCGGCTCGGTGAAGACGCGCAAGCATCGTGGCGTCACGACAATTCGTCTTCACCCGATCGCCCGGCCTGGTCGGAATCAATGACGGTGCCACTACATCGCAGCGATGGCCGAGGCCGGTGAGTTGACGATGAACACCATAGCCGCACGGGCCAGCCTCGTAGCAAAATGCCAGCGTCTTGCCCGGACGCCTGAGGCGGTCGCACAGCTTGCCGATCGCAACGGGATCGTTGGAAATCTCACCGAGGTATTCCACCGCGCCAAAGCGCCCGCTCTCCGCCACCGCGATTGAGATCCGTTCCTTGTGAATATCCAAGCCAACAAATCGGGTATGTTCCATTAGGCCCGTCTCCTATGCATGAGGCTCTATGCCGGCCAGCCGGCTTAATCCTCGTACCGTTGCATATCGGATGACGGGCCTCCTTTAGGCCCAGCAATCATAGGGTCTAGCCGTTGAGCGTCAGTGCGCGGCTAAACCGTGCGCCGAGGGGGCGTCTGTCCCGGAATTTGATGATTTGCTGCGCGACCGTCGGCTTCAGCCGCGAGACGGTTTCGAGGCATTGCTCGAGTTCGCCAGGCGAAATGCCGCGCTTGCCCGCGCGCATGCGCAGAATGGCCTTCACGGTATCGGACGACAGTCCGATCGCCTTGGCCATGATCAGCACGGCGTCTGGCCGGTCCTGCGCCATGGCCTGATCGACCGTTTCGATAGGGAGTTCGGCGAGAGCTGCCAGCGCGGCCGTCGTCTCCTCGAACTTGTTAGCCGTTGCGAACCCCGCCACGTCATTTTCGCCGAGGCGGCCAGCCGCTTGCAGCTGCCCGATATGGCTGCGCGCCGCGGTATAATCCCGCGCGGCGCCGCCGGCCTCGTTGAGCACCGCGTTCGCGGCTTCGGAAACGGCTTCGCGGATCAACGACGCCAACGATGGATTTGCCGCCTCGAGCTTCTGGCGCACGGTGTGCGAAGCCCTGACCAAAAGCCGCTGCAAATGATGGCGCGGAATGTCGCGCCGCAAGCCGACGCAAGCGGCGAGTTCGTCGTCGCCCTCCGATCGTATTGTCAGCGTCGTGTAGCTGCGGTCGGAAAATCGGGCGCCCGGATTACCGGCCGCGCTCAGCACCACGGACTTGTCGCCGCGTTCGACCAGGACATCGGTCAGTGCTTCATCGAGAACGCTGCGTCGCGAAATGGCGAGCAAATGCTGCTGACTTTTGTTGCGGGCGGTTTCGATGAGCGTGTCGCTGTCGAGCTGTCGCGATTTCTCGAGCAGCGGTCCGGCGACGTCGATCGCATCGTCGCGGGCGAGGAATTGGCTTATTTTCGCCGGCGAGCGCGGCTGATTTGCGAGCCGTCTGGCGAGCGCGGTCCGCGCCGACAGTTCAACGGCCGCCGCGACGCCGACCAGGGCATCGTCGAACAGTCCGATCAGATCATCGGAGCACTCGGCCGACGTGGCGACAAAAAGTTCGGTAATGCGGTCGAGAATTCGAGCGCGGTCGCCGACGGTGCCGCGGGCGACCGCATCATTCAACTCTTCGATCAGCGCGGCGGAATCCACGCAATGCCATCCGGGTCAGGCGAGAGCCAAAATAATGCTATTGGCTTACACCAGGCAATTGGGCGGCCCGTTAATGCAATCCGGCGTAGTTTTATCGTGCACAAAAGAGTTCGTTAAGTGTCCCTCGCGGAAATCAGATCCGCGCTTGTGGCAATATGGCCCTAACAGCAGGAAGAGCAGCGGAGTTGATCTCAGCGCAAGTTCAAGAATCGAGCCGCGGCTGACGATTGCCAACGAATGCGGTACCACGATCTAGCCGCCGGGGGTTGCTGCAATGCATCCGAATTTATCCTGGAGAGCGGGATCACATTTGACGTTCGCCCGGGGGGCGTGCGCGGACCTGATAAGTATAAAGACGTACATATGAGAAGCAGTTATCCCACGGCTATCGCCAATTTTAAAAAGTGTGGCAACTTAGTTGCAGCAAATTCCCCGTTCTTCCCTCAATGTTCGGCTTCCATTCAACTGGAGGCTGGCCGTGAAAATAAAAGGTGGGGGAGCAATTGTAGCGAGCGTGCTGGTTCTCGCCGGTCCGGCGTTGTCGGCGGATTTGTATCCGAAGGCGTCTCCGGCGCCCACGACCTATGATTGGTCGGGTGTCTATGTCGGTGGCCACGCCGGCGGCGGTCGGCAGACGACGGCGATTACCGATCCCGACCTGTTTTCGAACCTGATCAATTGCTGCGTCTTGCTCGGTGTCGTTGGCAACCCGACCGGTATTTCAGAACTCGACCGGCAGTGGATTCCTCGGTGGCGTCCAGGCGGGTTGGATGTACCAGATTGGAAGGCTCGTCGTGGGAGCCGACGTGGATTGGTCAGGCACCGATCTGAAAGGAACCGGTGTCTCCACCGTTCCAGGAGGCTCATCGGAAAGCTACAGCGTCCGTGCTAACTGGACGACCACAGCGACAGCGACCGTGGGACTGACAAGAGATCGTTGGATGCTCTACAGCAAAGCCGGCGTCGCCGCTGCGAATGAGAAATACGGTCTTTCGATTTCCGGCGTCGGTGGCTTTGGTCCCGGGCCCTTTGCCTTCTCTTCCACGGCAACAGACACGGCGACGGGCTGGACCGTCGGTACGGGTGTAAAATACGCTTTCTCGGATAATTGGATTGTGAATGTCGAGTACGATTTCCTCGACTTCGATTCTCAGACCCACAGCATAAGTGGCGCATTCACGGCTGCGCCCGCCGGCATAGGTCTGGCCGCGACGTTCAATCCCGACTTTCGGCAATATATTTCCGAGGTGAAGATAGGCCTCAGCTACAAATTCGCTCCGGGCTTTCTTTTCTGGTGACGCTCGCCATCGACGAAGCGGCCCCGGGAATTTCGGGGCCGTCGCGTTTTCTCATCGGCCGATGTCCGTCATGGGTCCATTCGGCGGCGGAACCCGATGTCCGCGTCTTGTCGCCTTTACCCCAGATGGCGACCGATTAGCGGAAATCTCTGCACGCTGGCGACCTGCCAGACCCAGGCATTGGGACGCTCGCGAATCGCGAAGCCCGGATTCCTGCTATAGACCGCCGGCAATGCGGGTTGCGCTCGAGTGCCCGGTGCGCCGCGGTAGTCTGACCGTCTCCCGCAGCCAGAAATCCTCCACTGAGCGGACGGTGTTACGGAACGCTTGAAGGCTCATCGGCTTGGGGATGTAGCAGTTAGCGCCAAGCTCGTAACAGCTCGTGATATCTTTGTCGGATTCCGATGATGAGAGAATGACGACGGGTATCCGGCGCAACAGGTCATGTGCTTTTAGCACCGCTAGAACTTGGCGTCCGTCCTTACGTGGTAGATTGAGGTCGAGGAGGATCAGTGTCGGACGTCCGTGCTCTGACCAATTACCGTCGCTCTGCAGGATTTCCAGCGCTTCAACTCCGTCCTTGGCCACCGAAACTTCGATTTCAACGTTCTGTCTGAGCGTTTCCGAGGTGAGATCGGCATCGGCTGGATTATCTTCGACTAGCAGAACATGAATCCTTTGCGACATGGCTTCAATCCTTATGCACTCGGCATGGTGAAAAAGAATGTGGTGCCCCTTTCTGGCTCAGAGTCGAACCAGATGCGACCGCCGTGACGTTCAACGATCTTTTTCGCGATGGCCAGTCCGACGCCGCTGCCCTCGTAGCGGCCCCGCTCATGCAGCCGTTGGAACATTTGGAACACGCGGTCGCAATACTGTTTGTCTATTCCGATGCCGTTATCTTCGACGCGGAAAAGCAATTTGTTGTCCTGTCGCTCCCCGTGGATTTGGATGTGAGGCGGACTCTCGCCGCGGAATTTCAGTGCATTCCCGATAAGATTTTGAAATACCTGCGCGAGTTGCACGCTGTCCGCGGCTGCGTCCGGCAAGTGCTCACAAACGATTTCCGCGTGGCTGTCCTCGATTGCCAGCTTGAGGTTGTCAAGGACGTGCCTGACCGAGCAAATCCTTGACGAGTTCCTGCATGCGTTTTGCGCCGTCGATCACGTAGTGAATGTATTTTTCCGCTTTTTCATCGAGCCTGTCTTTGTAATGCTCGGCAAGAAGCTCGGTATAGCTCGCCACCATGCGTAACGGTTCTTGCAGGTCATGCGAGGCGACGTGGGCGAATTGTTCCAGATCTGCATTTGAGCTTTGCAATTCTTCGCTCCGCGCCGCGAGGGCCTCGATAGCGCGCTTGCGTTCGCTGATGTCGACGACGGCGCTTAGGACCATCATTCCGTCCGGCGTTTGTATCGGATTGAGTCCGATTTCAACGGGCAACTCCGTGCCGTCCTTGCGCACGATATAGAGGTCTCTGCCCGCGCCCATTGAGCGCGCTTCGGGGCGCGCGTGAAACGCGTCGCGAAATTGGGCATGGTTCTGCCGTATGCGCGGCGGCACCAGCATTTCGATCGGTTTGCCGACAAGTTCCTCACGCCGGTAGCCGAATAGGCGCTCTGCTTCGGCGTTGACCAGAACGATCCGGCCGCTGTTGTCGGTCATGACTTTGCCGATAGGGCTGCCTTCGACGACAAGCCGGAATCGCTCCTCGGCCATTTTGCGTTCGGATATGTCGGTGATGGCGCTAAGTATCATCAAGCCATCATTGGTGCCGATCGGATTTAGGCCGATCTCCACCGGAATTTGTGTTCCATCCTTGCGCAGGCCGTAGAGATCGCGTCCGACGCCCATACGCCGCGCGTGCGGTCCCGCAATAAAACTGTCGCGATGCTTGACGTGACCGGTACGCTCGGCAATCGGAACGAGCATATCGATTGATTTGCCGATCAGTTCCTCGCGCGTGTAGCCGAACAGGCACTCCGCCTCGACGTTGACGAGCACGATCATGCCGCCGGCGTCGGTCATGATCATGCCGCTGGGGCAGGCTTCTACAGCCAGGCGAACAATTTGATCGGAGCTGATGGCGCTGGACATGTTTGAGTCCCGCCGTTAGCCCCGCACTTTAGTGAAGCAGGCTGATTCTGTCTGTACGGGGTACATCGTATCGTCTTGTTGACCGACGATTGATTTCTGCATTGGGTGCACGGAAGACTATGCGCTTCCCCTGATGGTTACTCGTCACGGTTTTTCAACCCAGACGCCGCATCCTGCGGAGCAAAATGCCAGCAGGGCTGCGCATCGTCCTCTATGGCGACCATCCAGATTGATTGGCGTCGCGCCAACACCGAAGACCTCCTCTTCATTCTCGCGACGTTCGATCCGCGCCATTTGGAATTGCAGATCACGCGAGAACTTCGCGCCGTCGTCTGAAACGGCATGGCGCGGGGCTGTCGGGGGAAATTCATGAACACCACGAAATCCGTTTCTTCGCCATTTCCCGGCTGGCGTGTTGCGATTGAGCGCGTCGATTGGTGCCGCCGCGACGTCCAGGACGCCATTGCCATCGCAACGGTTTCGGCCGTTGTCTGTTTGGCATCTGATAGCCTTGGCCTGCCGGCGGGATTGTTCCAATTCGCCGTTGACAATGCGCAATGGAAAATCGCCGATGTGGTGTTCGGCGTCGTTGTACTCTCTGTGGCGCTGCTTGTTTATGTGAGCCGCCGCCGTCGGGAGCTTACCGAGGAAATAACAAGGCGGCGCGAACTCGAACAAAAGCTCAATAGAGAGAAGCAGCAGCTAGACGCGGCGGTCGACAACATAGGCCATGGCCTCGTCATGTTCGACGACGCGACGCGACTTGTCGTTTGCAACAAGCGCTATATCGACATGTACGGGCTAACTCCCGAGGTCGCGGCCTCCGGGCAGCGACTCAAGTCGATCATCGCCTATCGGATTCGAACGGGCGGGCTTAATGCCGACGCCAGTCAACTCGCAAACATGGTCGAGGCAACTGTACGCGCCGGCAAGCCCTGGCGTACTGTCTCAGAGCTTGCCGACGGGCGGTCAATCGACGTCGTCACGACGCCACTGCGGGGCGGTGGATGGGTGGCGATGCACGAAGACATCTCCGAGCGCCGGCGCGCCGAGCGGGAGCTTCGGCGCACGGAACGGCTGCTCCTGTCCGTGATCGAGAATGTTCCCACGGTCATTACGATGAAGGATGCGCGCAGCCTCAGGTACCTGTTCGTGAACAAGGCCGGTGAAGCACTGTTCGGGCTCTCCCGATCGAAAATGATCGGATACCTGGCGCACGACCTGTTTCCTCAGCATTTCGCCGATTTGATCGTCAGTGCGGATCGGCAAGTGATATCGTCCGGAATGGGATCGTTGGCTCGGCAGTATTCGGTTGAGGCACAGGACGGTCTGCAACGGACCGTGAGCGAACGGCGGTTGCCGATCAAGGATGAGAACGGCGACATTCAATGTCTTCTCGGCCTGATTGATGACGTAACGAGGGCCAGAGACTAGAGCGCGCCTTGGCGAAGGAAAGGACCGCCAAGCCAGCCGAGTTTCATTCGATCACCTCGTTGGCTATGGCGGGCATTTCATCCGGGAATGGTAAGGCCAAGCGTTCCCGGAGACATCGTCTCTATAACGGAGACGGTGTCCTTGACATGAGTCCCCGTTTCAGTTACATAACCGGTGCGAATCAAACTCGCCCTAAAGGGACGCCGTCCGGGTGATGCCGGGCGGAAAGGGGCGAGTGCGGTGCCTGCGGGCGGGGCCTCATCAGCGCCGCTCCCGGGCTGCCCGGGCATCATGCCTGCCGGCACTATGACCGGCGTGCGAGGTGCTTCGCTGCAACTGGGTGCGGCGTTGGCGGCTATGTCCGTCGTGTTTGGCGCCGTATCCACGAAGCCTGGCCCGGGTTGCCCCTTGGGGATGGAATACTCCCCTTGGTGAGAGCCGCGGTGGAACGCCGGCAGGCGAGCGCGCCCGACAGCGGTGAGGGCGGCGCAAGCCGTCTTCTCCGTGGCGCGACCCGCACGCCGCTTGCGTGCGGGACATGAAACACTGCGTCTGCCGGCGTTCCGCTTCCCTTCTTTCTTCTTCGTAGCCCGGATGAAACGAAGTGAAATCCGGGAGCGGCATAAAAGCTCGTCGATCGGTCCCGGATTACGCTCCGCTCCATCCGGGCTACGGCGACTGCGTGAACCGCAATTCAACATGGACCACCGGGTCAAGCCCGGTGGTGAGGAGGAGAGTGAGTTCGCTGTTTGAGCTCGCGCGCGAAAACGCGCAGCGATGAGGGGATTGCTTTGCCTCTCGCCTCAAGCGGGTGACGGCAAATTGTGCTAGCAGGAGCGGGGTTGTCTAACGCGGACAAGAGAAACGCATGGATACGATGGATCCCATCTTCGTGACCCGTAGCGCGGCGGACGCGATCCCGATCTGGTTCGTCACGGCGGGCAATTATGCCGATATGCGCAAGGTTTTGGGCGCGGAGCTTACGGCCTTCGCCGCCGCCGCGGGTTTCGAGCCGAAAGCGGGCCGTACTCTGATCCTGCCCGGAAAGGCTGGCGGCAAGGACGCGCTTGGCGGCGTGCTGTTCGGGCTGGAAGGCGCCGAGGAAACGCCGGACCCATTCCTGCCCGGCCGCCTGGCCCAGCTGCTGCCGGAGGGCGTCTACCGCTTCGCCAACGAGCCGCACGATGCGCGGCTTGCCGCGCTTGCGATTGCGCTCGGGCTCTATCGCTTCACGCGCTATCGCAAGGCGGAGACGCGCGCGATCAAGCTTGATCTGCCGCAAAGCCTCGATCGTGACGATCTGGCGCGCATTGTCGAAGCGGTGACGCTGGCGCGCGATCTGATCAACACGCCGGCCAACGACATGGGACCGGCGCAGCTCGAGCAGGCCGCCCGCAAGCTTGCCGCACGCCATTCCGCCACCATCGGCGCCGTGGTCGGCGACGAATTGCTGGAGAAGAACTTTCCGCTGATCCACGCTGTCGGCCGCGCCGCTACAGGCGCGCCGCGGCTGATCGACATGTCTTGGGGTGAAGCCGGCCATCCCAAGGTGACGCTGGTCGGCAAGGGCGTCTGCTTCGACACCGGCGGCCTCGACATCAAGCCGGACACCGGCATGCTCAACATGAAGAAGGACATGGGCGGCGCGGCAACCGCGCTGGCGCTGGCGTCCATGATCATGGCGCGCGGCTTGAAGGTGCGGCTGCGCGTGCTCATTCCGGCGGTGGAGAATTCGATCGCCGGTTCAAGCTTCCGGCCGCGCGATATCTATACGTCGCGCAAGGGCATCACCGTCGAGATCGGCAACACCGATGCCGAGGGCAGGCTGGTGCTTGCCGATGCGCTGGCGCTCGCCGACGAAGACAGGCCGGAACTGATCGCCGATTTCGCCACGCTCACCGGCGCCGCGCGGGTCGCGCTCGGCCCTGATCTGCCGGCCTTCTTCACCGACGACGATGCGCTCGCCTCCGAGCTGATGCGCCATGGCGGCGCCGAGAACGATCCGCTGTGGCGGCTGCCGTTGTGGCGGCCCTATGAAGCGATGCTGGAATCGAAAGTCGCCGACATCAACAATGTCGGCGGCAGCCAGGGCGGCGCCATCACCGCCGCCTTGTTCATGCGGCGCTTCGTGACCGCGAAATCGTGGCTGCATCTCGATCTGTTCGCCTGGACGGCGGCGGCCAAAGCCGGCCGGCCCGAGGGCGGCGAATTGCAGGCGGCGCGCGCGCTCTACGCCATGCTCGCGGCACGCTACGGCTGAGCCAACATAAAAATGCGCGATTTCGATCCTCGCGTCACGCCGGCCCGCGCCGATCTGGCGGCCAAACATCTGCAAGGCCGGGTGACGGCGCAGCGCTATGTCGAAGGCCGCGAATATGACGTCATCGCGGCGCAGGCGCCGCTGCGGCACGCGCCGCGCCCCGACGCGCCGCTCGATACCGAAGCGCTGATCGGCGAGCGTGTCACGGTTTATGACACGAACGAAGAAGGCTGGTCCTGGGGCCAGCTCGCGAGCGACAATTATGTCGGCTGGCTGCCGTCCGCGGCGCTCGCACCGCCGGGCGCCGCCGCGACGCACCGGGTCGCGGCATTGCGGACTTTCGCGTTTCCCGGACCCTCGATCAAATTGCCGCCGCTCGAAGCCTTGCCGCTCGGCGCAAAAATCGCTGTTACGCGTATCGATGGCGGTATGGCAGTGACGCCGGCTGGCTGGCATGTGCCGCTGGTGCATCTCAAGCCGTTCGGCGAAAGCGAAACCGACTTCGTTGCGGTGGCCAAGCGCTTCCTCGGCGTGCCCTATCTGTGGGGCGGCAAGACCGCGCTCGGCCTCGACTGTTCGGGCCTGGTGCAGACCGCGCTCGCCGCTTGCGACATCGCGTGCCCGCGCGATGCCGACATGCAGGAACAGGCGCTCGGACAGCCGGTCGCGGTACCGGCCGAGTATTCCGCTCTCAGACGCGGCGACCTTGTCTTCTGGAAAGGCCATGTCGCTATCGTCGCCGACAGTGAATATCTTCTCCACGCCAATGCCTTTCACATGGCGGTCGCGATCGAGCCGATTACGGAAGCGATCTCCCGCATCGGTGCCACGGGCAGCGCCGTGACCAGCGTGCGGCGCATTGCGCGATAGCCATTATTCGCCGACACTGTGCGGCGCGCATCAGACGCGAATGGAGGAACACCCGTTGACCGCTTCGCCCTTTGCGATTCTTGCCGCAGCCGCGATTGCCGTAGCGGCGATGCCGGCAACCGCGTCCGCGCAGACGACGCTCAATATGGCGGTCGTATCGCGGACCGTCTTTTACCTGCCGGCCTGGGTTGCCCAGAAGCAGGGCTTTTTCAAAGCCGCCGGTCTCGACGTCAACATGAAAGTCTATGACGGCTCCGACCAGATTTTTCAGGACTTGCGCGCCAACACCCAGCAGATCGCAGTCGCCTCCATCGAAAGCATGATCGCCGACGCCTACAAAGGCGGGGTGTTTCGCATCATCGCCGGCAATTCGCAGCGGCCGCCGCATTTCATCATCGCACAGCCCGAGATCAAGACGCTGGCCGATCTGAAAGGCAAATTGATGGGCGTGGTATCGATGCATGAAGGCACGACGTTCTTTGTCCCCGACATCGCGAAAAAGGCCGGCCTCGACGCCGGCGCGATCAGGATCGAAGCGGTCGGCGGCTCGCCGACCCGCATGCGGCTTCTCAAGGAGCGCAAGATCGATGCCGGCATGCAGCCCTATGCGCTGAGCTATGAGGCGGACGCCCAGGGATTTAGCAATCTCGGTCCGGTCGCGGACATCGTGCCGGACTATCAATTCAGCGCCGTGATCGTCGACGAAGACTGGGCGCACGCCAACCGGCCGGTCGTCGCCGCTTATCTTCGCGCGCTGCGCGAGGGCACCGCTTACATGTTCGCGCATCTGGACGACGCCGCAGCGATCGGTGCCGCGGAATTGCACACCAGCGCAGCTTTCGCGCGCCGCGCGATCGACGACACCGCGCGCATGGATATCATGCCGAAGGATCTGTCGCTGACCGATGCGAGCCTGCGCCGGGTGTTCGATAATGTAAAAGCCGCCGGCCTGGTCGGGCCCGAGGCAAATTACGATCGTGCAAAGTTCGTCGACGAATCCTATCTCAACGAGAGCGGACACTAAAAGCTGGAGCGAAGCGATGAGTGACACAGAGCCACATCCGACCGTGCCCTCAGTCAGCTCGAACGCCACCCGGTATCGGCATCTGTTGCATTTGAATTTCTGGATCAGGGAGCTGCCGTTCAGCCTGGTCCTGATCCTGACCACGATCGGCGTCGCCTATATGAGTTTCTCGAAGAAGCCGATCACCGGCTACTGGGAAATTCTCGCGCCGCTGATCGCATTGGTGTGTGTCGGCGCCGGATGGGACAACGCCGACGACAATTCAAAACGTTTCCGGTTGATCGCGACCCAGGCGCTGCATTGGATTGCCTTCATCGTGGTGATGAACATGCTGCTGCTGACGAGCGTGCAGCGCGATTTCAATGCCGGCGCGGCAGGTCTTGCGATTTTCACCTTGCTGGCGCTCGGCACTTTCACCGCCGGAGTGCACGTCCTGTCCTGGCAGGTCTGTCTGCTCGGGCTGGTCATGGCGCTCGGCATTCCGGCGATCGCCTGGATCGAGAATTCCGCTTTGCTGGTGGTGCTGGTGGCCGCCGTGATCGTCGCCATCGCTGCCGTCTTCTGGTGGCGCTTTCGCGAAAGCCGCGCCCGCGCCTGAGCGGCCGGATCGCGCTGCCTTACGTCGCCGCATCGGCTTGTCCCGGATGTTGTCCGGCGCGCTGCGGCAGCACAACAAGGCAGACGATGATGAAGACGCCGATCACTGCCGAGGCGATCGGCCGGCTCAATGCCAGGCCGCCGTTGCTCGTCGGCTTGTCGAGAAAATCGCCCACTGTGGCGCCGAGCGGCCGCGTCAGGATGAAGGCCGCCCAGAACAGGAAGACCCGCGACGTGCTGGTCCAGAAATAGATCGCGGCAAGGATCGCCAATCCGGCGGCGAACAACAGTGCGCCGCCGTCATAACCGAGGCCGGTATCGTCCGCCGTCCAGTCGCCCAGCGCCGTCCCGAGCGTTTGCGAAAATGTGATCGCAACCCAGTAGAACACTTCCACCTTCGGGGTGTTGACGGTTGCGACCGAGATCGAGCCGAGCGACCAGTACCAGGCGCCGAGCGTCGCGATGAGGCATACGAATAACAGCGACGAGCCGCCGGCATAGCCGATGCCGAGCGAGCGGTCGGCAAAGTCGGCCATGGTGGTGCCCGCCGTGGTCGAGGCGACGATGGTGGCCCAATACAGATACGGATGGAATTTTTTCGCCGCGATCTGAAGGATGACAAAGACGACCAGGAGCGACAGGAATAGCGCCGTGCCGATGAGGTAGCCCCAGTTCAGCGTCATGGTGACGGTGTCGCCGCCAGTCTCGCCGAGCGTCGTTGCGGCGATCTTGATGATCCAGAAGACCAGCGTGACTTCGGGCACCTTGCTGGCGGTTCGATCGACGGCGCTTGCCATAGGGCCTCCACTTACTTCGGTCGCAAACGGAATATCAGCCGCGGTATTCCAGCGGGCGGGGCCAATGTAGTGCTGCGCGCGGCAAATTGATAATCTCCCGGCGAGGGGAATCGTGTTTCGATCGGCAATTCAGCTTTCGATCTGCTGCGCGTTGCTGTGGCGATTTGTCTCCCCGGCGATGGCAGGCCCGCCTTATCTAACCGACGACCCCGAGCCGACGGATTACCAGCACTTCGAGATTTATGCATTCTCGCAAGGAATGGCGATGCAGGACGGCGTCAGCGGTGAAGGCGGCATCGATTTCAATTACGGCGGCGCGCCCAATCTTCAGCTCACCGCGACGCTGCCGGCCGCTTACAACTTTCCGTCTGCCGGATCATCGGCGGCGGGCCCCGGCAACGTCGAACTTGCGGCAAAATACCGCTTTCTGACTCAGGACAATTTCGGGCTCGATGTGGCGATATTTCCGCGGGCGATCTTGTCGAGCGCATCGCCCAATATCGGCGATCAGCACGCTTCGTACCTGCTTCCTCTTTGGCTGGAGAAGGACTGGCAACAGTGGTCCGCTTTCGGTGGCGGTGGGTGCGAGATCAATCGGGGAGGGAACTCACAGAACTTCTGCCTCATGGGCGCCGTGCTTGCCCGTCGCATCGTTCCCAACTTGCAGGTCGGACTGGAACTATTTCACCAGACGCCGGACACGCAAGGCGGCCTGCCGACGACGTCCGTCGGCGCCGGCGTCACCTACGACCTGAACCAGAATTTCCATCTTTTGGGCTATCTGGGGCGAGGCATTGAAAACGCACAAGCGACCGATCGGTACAATTGGTACACGGCCGTGCTTTTCACGTTTTGACCTGATCGGCGGGCGAGCCACGAAATCGCGCGCCGGCGCTCACTGCGCGGTTTTGAGGCCCAGGATATTGGCAATGCCGGCGAGTTGCTCGTTCTGCTCTGCGATATTCTTGGCAAAGTCCGCCGGGCCGCGCAGCGTCATAATCTGGCCGGTGTCGGCGAGCCGCTTGGCAATGACCGGATCATGCGCGGCGACGTCGAGGAAATCGGCGGCGATGCGTTCGCGCAATGCGGCCGGCATTCCTTTCGGTGCGTAGACGCCGCCCGCGGTCTCCATGGTCAGCGCCGGAAAGCCGGCCTCGGCCGCGGTCGGGATTTGTGGCGCGCCGAGCGCGCGTTGCTTGCTGGTCACCAGCAAGACCTTGATGCGGCCGGCCTGCATCAAGGGCTGCGTGACGGCGAGCGAAGACGAGAGCACCTGAATGCGGTCCTCGGCAAGATCGTTCGGCGCCTGCATGATGTCGCGATACGGTACTTTGACGATCTGCAACCCCATTCCCTTGAAGAAGCCGTAGATCAGAAAGTCCGAATTGCCAGTGGCGGCCGCGACATTGAGCTTGCCCGGCTCCGCGCGCGCCAACGCAACCAGTTGGTCCATGGTGTCGATGTGCAGCGATGCCGGGACCGAAACCGCCAGCACGGTGACGTAAACCTGAGCAATCGGGACGATGTCGGTTAAATCGTAAGGCGCCGCGGCCTGGTCCTGGTCGTAGAGATGAACCAGAAATGCGCCGGCCGGTCCGAAATACAGCGTGTGATCGTCATGGGCGTCGATAAAGGCCTTGATCGAAACCAGGCCGTCGCCGCCGGGCCGGTTCTCGACCACCACGGACTTGCCCCACCGCGCGCTCAAACGGTCCGCCAACAGCCGCGCGGTGATGTCGGTCGCGCTGGCAGGACCGAACGGCAGAATGAGCCGCACCGTCCGGGTCGGATAGGCCTGCAGCGCCCGCGCGGTTGCGGTGAATTGCAAGGCCGCGGCAATTGTGGCGACAGCCAAAGCCGCGACGGCGATGAGCCTTCGCATGACATCCTCCCCCGGTTTTCCGGATAGATTAGCAGAAGTTGCCGCGACGAGCGCTAGCGGAAGCCGTCGCCCTCGCGCTCGTCCTCGCCGCTTTGGGCGTCGTCGTCCTTCACATAATCGCGCCCATGCACGTCGATGCCGCCGGTCCGCCACGGAATGTAAGAACCCTTCGGCAACGCCGGACCGCCATTGCGGCCGACCATGTAAACGCCGAAGCCGATAATCATGAAAAGGAGGATGACCGCATTGAAATGGAAATAAATCGCCGCGGCTATGGCGGCGACGACCAGGATAAAGATCGCGAAAAGCAGCTTCATACCGGCTCGTCCCGGTTGCGGCGCTCGAAAGCATTTGTCGGAGCTTATGCCGTGGAGGTTCAAGGCGGCATCCCGCCACGCTGGCGCGACGCGCGGCGGTCCACTAACATCCGCCGCGGTCGAAAGACGGAAGCGGATTGTGCCGGGACGGGTCGAGGGGAAAATCGCGCTGATCGCCGGGGCCGGATGCGTCGGACCGGGCTGGGGCAACGGCCGTGCCGCCGCGGTGTTATTCGCGCGCGAGGGCGCCAAAGTCTTTGCCGTGGACAAGAATGCCGAGGCGATGACAGAGACGGTCGCGCGCGTCGGCAATGACGGCGAAATCGCGACCCATGTCTGCGACATGCTCGACGATGCGCAGGTCGGCGCCATGACCGAAGCCTGCCGCAAAAAATTCGGCCGCATCGATATCCTGGTCAACAATGTCGGCGGCTCGGCCGCCGGCGGCGCCGCTGAGATGTCGGAAGAGAATTTCGACAACCAGATCGGCTACAATCTCAAGAGTGTATTTCTCGCCTGCCGGCACGTCATCCCGGTCATGATCGAGCAGGGCGGCGGCGCCATCGTCAACACCTCGTCGAGTTCAGGGATTCGTTTTACCGGTTCGCCGCAGATCGGCTACGCCTCGGCGAAGGCCGCCGTCATCCAGTTCTCGCGGGTGACCGCCGTGCAATATGCCGGCCACGGCATTCGCGTGAACACCGTGGTCCCCGGACAGATGCACACGCCGATGGTCGAAGTGCGGCTTGCCAAGCAACGCACTGGCGGCGACATCGATACGCTGCTTAAATCCCGCGTCGCGCGAATCCCGCTTGGATTTATGGGCGACGGCCGCGACACGGCCAATGCCGTCCTGTTTCTGGCTTCCGACGAAGCGCGCTTTATCACCGGCACCGAAATTATCGTCGACGGCGGAATGACCGCGCGCTGCGATTGACCTTTGCAAGATTGGACTGTCCCATGACCATCCGCGCCGACGATCTCACGCCAACCATCTCGCCGCCCGATCCGCATCCGAAGAAGCCGAGCCTGAAACTGCCGCCGCTGGCCTGCGATTCGCATTTTCACGTTTTCGGACCGCACAATAAATTTCCCTATGCGCCAAACCGGCCGTTCACGCCGGCCGACGCGCCCAAAGAGGGTCTGTTTCGCCTGCATGCATTTCTTGGCTTCGAGCGTGGCGTTTTCGTGCAATCGACCTGCCACGGCAGCGATCATGCAGCACTGGTCGATCTTCTCACCGCCGGCGAGGGCCGGTATCGCGGCGTCGCGCTGGTGACGCCCGCGATGCGGCAGGCTGAGGTGGATCGGCTGGACGACGCCGGCGTGCGCGGCGTGCGTCTGCATTTTTTCCCCCGTCTTGGCGCGCCGATGTCGCGTGAGGATATGCGCAGAGTCATCGAACTGGTTGAGCCGAACGGCTGGCACATTGCCATTCATACCGGCGGCGACGGTCTGATTGAACTCTATGAATTTATCCGCGCGATCGATGCGACCGTCGTCATCGACCATATCGGCCGCGTCGACGTCGATCAGGGATTGCGCGGCCAGGCCTTTTCGGTGCTGTGCCGTCTGCTCGACACCGGCAATGTCTGGGTCAAGCTGTCCGGTACCGACCGCATCAGCAAACAGAAATATCCTTACGCCGACGCGGTGCCGTTCGCGCGCGAGCTTGCCACGCACGCGCCTGAGCGCGTGGTCTGGGGCACCGACTGGCCGCATCCGAACCACGATGCCGTTCCCAATGACGGCGAATTGGTCGATCTCATCGCCGCGATCGCGCCGGACGCGCGCACCCGGCAACTCATGCTGGTCGACAATCCGACGAAACTCTTCGGGTTTTGAGCGGGCGTCATGACGAAGCAAACTCTCGGCAAGCTTCCGCGCGATGCTTTCGGCATGCTCGAACTGCCGACGCTGCCGCGCGAAATTCTCGACGGCTTTCGCGGCTTGCCCGATCTGACCGGCATTGCGTCGGATGCGATGGACGAGCTTGGGCTCGTCGGCGCCGTGCCGGCGGCCTTGCTGCGGCCGAGCGATCCGACCGCGCGTGTGGTCGGCCGGGCGCTGACGGTGCGCAACGTTGCCGCCAGCGCGCCGGTGCCGGACAAGGTCAAAGCCGGGGTCTCCGGTCTCGGCGAGATCGAAGCGCATAATCTCGCCGAGCCGGGCGACGTTCTGGTGGTGCAGGGCGTCGATCAGGTTTCCAATCTTGGCGGCATGTCCGCCACCATCGGCCACCGGCAGGGCGAAATCGGCGCCATCGTCGATGGCGGGGCGCGCGACGTCGATCACTCCCGCGCCATCGGGCTTCCGGTGTGGTCGCGCAGCGTCAGCCCGATCACCGGGAAATGGCGCGTCGAAACCGTCGCCGTGAACAAGCCGGTGACGGTCTGCGGCGTGACGGTCAATCCCGGCGATGTCGTGCTGGCGGACGAAACCGGCATTTGCTTCATTCCGCGCGAGCGCGCAGCCGATGTGCTGGCGCGCGCGCAACGCAACGCCGCGGCGGAAAAGCTGCGCGAAGAGAAGATCGCGTCCGGCACCCCGATCGCCGAACTCATCGCCAAGGCGAAATAACCGCTGGCATCGCGCTCCGCCGCTGTGCAGCCGCGGCCGGCGGAGCTACTCCCCGGTAATGCCGAGCGTCTTGATCGTAACCGTCCAGGCGGCGAATTCCCTGGTCAGGCGTGCCGCGAACGCCTCGTGGCCGAGCATGCCATGCATGCCGTTGCCGGCCAGGCGCTCCTTGATCGTCGGTATGGCGATGACGGCAAACAACGCGCGCTCAAGATTGTCGCGCACTTGCTGCGGCGTACCGGCGGGAAGAAAGACGCCGTACCAATTTTCCATGATCACGCTCGGCAGGTCGAGCTCGGTGGTGGTCGGCACATCGGGCAGCAGCGGCGAGCGTTCGGCGGCAAACAAAGCCAGGGCTTTGACTGAACCGGCTCGCACCAGCGGCAGCAGGACCGGCAAATCCGCATTGAGCATGTCAACGTGGCCGCCAAGGAGATCATTGATTGCGGGCGCCGCGCCGCGGTAGGGCACGTGGGTGATTTTAACGCCCGCCGCGGCATTGAACATTTCCATCGCGATATTCATGGTCGTGCCCGGCCCCGCCGAGCCATAGGTGAACTTCTGCGTCTTTGCTTTGTTGATGAGCTGCGGCAGAGACGCGATGCCCAAATCCTTGTTGACGATGAGGAGCGACGGCACCACGCCGACGAGCATCACCGGCTCGAAAGATTTTACCGGATCATAGGCCACGGGCGGCTTGAGGATCGGGCTGAGCACCTGCGATCCGAGGCTGGCGAGCAGGACCGTATTGCCGTCAGGCGCGGCGTGCGCCACGTATTCCGAAGCGATCGCGCCGCCGGCGCCGCCGCGATCGTCAACGATGACATTGGCGTTGAGCTTCGGGCCCAATTCGTTGGCGAGGATGCGCGCCAATTGATCGACCGGGCCGCCTGCCGCGAACGGCACGACGATCTTGACCGTTGCGGCGAGCCCTGGCGTCGCAAAAAGCAACGACGCGGCGCAGCACAAGCTGAAACACCAGCCCCGAACCCGCTGCATGTGTATCCCCCCGCAATCGACCGTTCAGCGTTCAGCGCACAAAACCTTGCCGCAGGCGCGCGATGCATCGACGATTTTCTGCAGGCCGTCGCGGCCTGGAAAGCCGAGAATGGCGACGCCGTCGATAATAAAGGAGGGCGTTGCCGCAAGACCGAGCGAATTGCCCAGCGCCAGATGCGCCTTCATGATTTGGGTAATCTCTTCGCTGTCGCCGAGTTTGGTCAAGGCCCGCTCGTCGAGGCCCAGCCCGCGCGCCACTTCGAGCGCCCGCATGCCGTCGGTTACGCCACGCTGCGAATAAATCTTGCGGTGGAAGTCGTAGAATTGCGCCGGCGTGGCGAGCTTTGCCACCGCAAGCTCGACCCGGCTCGCCGCGATCGAGGCAACACCGAGCACCGGAAACGGAACCAGCACGAGCCGAAGCTCCGGATCGACCTCAACCATGTCGTCGATATCGCCCGAGGCAATGCGGCAGTACGGACAGTTGAGATCGTAAAACTCGACGAGTGTAGTGTTGCCGCCCGGATTGGCGGCAACGACAACGCCGGGCAACCGGTCGATCGGTGCGGCCAGCGTAACGCCGTGATTGGGCAGGCGTTGGCCGTCGTCGTTGACGAGCGGAAATTCCGAGATCAGTTGCATCGAACGGTCGCGGCCCTGCGCGCCGACGCATCCGCCCCACGCCAGAACAAGCGCCAGCGTGCAAGGCAGCAGATGGACAAGGCCTCTGCGCCCGGGCGGCTTGCGCATGTGGATGGTGGGCATCGTCATTGCGCGACCACGCCCTCGGGCGCCGTTTCGAGGTTGAACGCCGCGGCAAACAGCGCACGCGTATAGTCGGTCTTGGGATTACGAAACAGCTCGGCGGCGTCGCCGGCCTCGACGACCAGGCCGTGCCGCATCACCACCAGCCGGCTCGCCAGCGCCGCGACCACCCGCAGGTCGTGCGAAATGAACAGGTAAGTGAGGTTGTGCCGCTTCTGCAGGTCGCGCAGCAGATCGACCATTTGCGCCTGGATCACCATATCGAGCGCGCTGGTCGGCTCGTCGAGCACAATGAAGCTTGGCTCCAGCACCAGCGCGCGCGCCACGGCGATGCGCTGGCGCTGACCGCCGGAGAATTCATGCGGAAAGCGGAAGCGCAAGTCGGGATTGAGCCCGACGTCGCGCAGCGCCTGGACCACGCGCTCATCGCGCTGGCTATCCGTCATCTGCGGCTGATGAACCTTGAGCCCCTCTTTGATGATTTCGGCGACCGACATGCGCGGCGAGAGCGATCCGTAGGGATCCTGGAACACGATCTGCATGTCGCGGCGAAACGGCCGCATTTCCTTAAAGCGCAGGCCCTGCAGATTCTGGCCCATATAGGCGATAAGGCCGTCCGAGGATATCAGCCGCAAGATCGCGCGCCCGAGCGTCGACTTGCCCGAACCGGATTCGCCGACGACACCGAGCGTCTCGCCTTTGCGCAGCTCGATGGTCAGGCCGTCGCAGGCTTTGACGTGTCCGATGGTTTTGCGCATCAGCCCGCGGGTGATCGGGAACCAGACCTTGAGTTCACCGGTCTGCAGCAGCACCGGCGCGTTGGGTTGCGGCGGCGCCGGATCGGGCCGCGGCTCGGCGGCAAGGAGCGCGCGCGTATAGGGATGCTGGGGCGCGGCAAACACGCGCTCGACCGTGCCGTGTTCGACGATCTTGCCGTCTTTCATGACGCAAACGCGTTGCGCGACCTTTCGCACGATGCCGAGATCGTGGGTGATGAACAAAAGCGACATGCCAAGCCGCGCCTGGATGTCCTTGAGGAGCGCGATGATCTGCGCCTGCACCGTGACATCGAGCGCGGTCGTCGGCTCGTCGGCGATGAGCAAATCAGGCTCATTGGCGAGCGCCATTGCGATCATGACGCGCTGGCGCTGGCCGCCGGAAAGCTGATGCGGATAGCTCTTGAGCCGGGTCTCCGGATCGGGAATGCCGACCTGGCTGAGGACTTCCAGCGTGCGCGCGCGGGCCGGCTCTCCGGTCAAACCGCGGTGCAGTAAGAGGATCTCGCCGATCTGCTTTTCGATCGTGTGCAGCGGATTGAGCGAGGTCATCGGCTCCTGGAACACGATGGTGATATCGTCGCCGCGAACTTTTCGGATCTCACGCTCGGGCAGTTGCAGCAGATCGCGGCCGTGGAACTGGATGGACCCCGACGGATGCTGCGCCGCCGGATAGGGCAGGAGTTTTAGGATCGAAAGCGCGGTGACCGATTTGCCGGAGCCGGATTCCCCGACCAGCGCCAGGCATTCGCCCTTGACGATGTCGAAGGAAACGCGGTCGACCGCCAGCGTCTCGCGGCCCCCGGAGCGGAAAGCGATGGAGAGATCGCGGACGCATAGGCAAAGATCCTCGCTCATGCAAATGTCTTCCGCGGATCAAAGGCGTCGCGCACGGCCTCGCCGATGAAAATCAGGAGCGACAGCATCAGCGCGACGGTGAAAAAGCCGGCGAGACCGAGCCAGGGCGCCTGCACATTGGCTTTGGCCTGCGACAGCAATTCGCCGAGCGACGGCGAGCCCGGCGGCAAGCCGAAGCCGAGAAAATCGAGCGCGGTGAGCGTCATCACCGACGACGACATCACGAACGGCAGAAACGTCATGGTCGCCACCATGGCGTTCGGCAACAGATGCCGGAACATGATGACCCGGTTGGAAACGCCGAGTGCGCGCGCGGCCTGGATATATTCGAAATTGCGGCCGCGCAAGAATTCGGCGCGCACCAGGCCGACAAGCCGCACCCAGGAAAATAGCAGCAGGATGCCGAGCAGCACGAAGAAGCCGGGCACCAGCACCGAGGAAATGATCAGGAGCAGATAAAGCTCCGGCACCGACGTCCAGATTTCGATGAAGCGCTGGAACAGCAAGTCGGTCCAGCCGCCGAAATAGCCCTGCACGGCGCCGGCGGCGATGCCGATGACCGACGATACGATGGTCAGGATAAGCCCAAACAGCACCGAGATGCGGAAGCCGTAGATCGTCCGCGCCAGCACATCGCGGCCCTGATCGTCGGTGCCGAGCCAGTTATATTCGAGCGTGCCGCACTTGGCGTAGCCGTTCTTGGCCGCGAAATCGCAATCCTGCTGGGTCAGCATCCAGGTCGGCTTGGAGGGAAAGGCGGACGGCGGATTGTCGTTGATGGTATTGTAGGAGAAACGGATCGGCGCCCAGATCTCGACGGCATTGTGCTCGTCGAGGAACTTTTGCAGATGCGGGTCGCGATAATCGGCGGCGGTGCCGAGATCGTCGCCGAAGTCGGTGTCCGGATAGGTCACGAAAACCGGAAAGAAGCTCTTGCCGTCGAAATGAATAAAGAGCGGCTTGTCGTTGGCGATAAATTCGGCGAACAGCGTGACCACGAACAGCACGAGAAAGAGCCATAACGACCAATAGCCGCGGCGGTTCGCCTTGAAATTGCGCCAGCGCCGGGCGTTGAGCGGCGAAAATTCGAAGCCGCGCGGCAAGCCGGAAAGCCCGAGCGGGCCGGACGGCTCGGCATCCGGTTTCAGTTCCTCCGGAATTCCGGGCTCGATGTCGCCGGCAACGCTTTTGGTCAGCGTTTCGGTGTCCACCTCACACCTCCCGCGTCTCAAAATCGATGCGGGGATCGATCCAGGTATAAGTGAGGTCGGATATCAGGTTAACGACGAGCCCGACCAGCGCGAAAATGTAAAGATTGGCGAACACTACCGGATAATCGCGGTTGAGCACGCTCTCGAAGCTGAGGAGCCCGAGTCCGTCGAGCGAGAAGATCGTCTCGATCAACAGCGATCCGGCAAAAAACGCAGACACGAAGGCTGCCGGGAAACCGGCGATAACCAGCAGCATGGCGTTGCGGAAGATGTGACCGTACAGCACTTGGCGCTCGGAGCAGCCTTTGGCGCGCGCGGTGAGAACGTATTGCTTGCGCAATTCCTCGAGGAAGGAATTCTTGGTTAGCAACGTCATGGTCGCGAAGGCAGCCAGCCCCATCGAGACGATGGGCAGCGTGAGGTGCCAGAAGTAATCGAGAATCTTCTCCCATAAGGGAAAATGCGACCAGCCTTCCGAGGTCAGCCCGCGCAACGGGAAGATTTGCCAGAATGAACCGCCGGCGAACAGCACAATAAGAAGAATCGCGAACAGGAAACCGGGAATGGCATAACCGACGATGATCACCCCGGACGTCCATACGTCGAACTGCGAACCGTCGCGCACCGCTTTGCGGATGCCGAGCGGAATCGAGATCAGATAGCTCAGCAACGTCATCCAGATGCCGAGCGAGATCGACACCGGGAGTTTCTCCTTGATCAGTTGAATGACGGTGACGTCGCGGAAATAGCTCTTGCCGAAGTTGAAATGCAGATAATTCCACATCATCAGGAAGAAGCGCTCGTAGGCCGGCTTGTCGAAGCCATACTGTTTTTCCAGGCTCTTGATAAACGCCGGATCGAGCCCCTGGGCGCCGCGGTATTTGGAATTGACGTCGTATTGCGAGCCGCTCTGCGTGCCGCCGCGGGCAAAGTCGCCGCCGGCCGAGCCGGAGATGCGCGAGGTGGCGCCAGTGTCGGTGCCCTGAAGCTGGGCGATGACGCGCTCGACCGGTCCGCCCGGCGCGAACTGCACCACGACAAACGACACCAGCATGATGCCGAAGATCGTGGGGATCATGAACAGAATGCGGCGAATGATGTAGGCAGTCATTGCATCCCGGCGATTATTCTCATTTTGGTCGTCATCTTAGGGCGATTGCCGCGGCGTGCCATCATGCTTAGCCGTCCCGGTCGAACCGCGGAGTCGCACCTCAGAATGACGAAAACACGACGAATATCGCCGGTAGCCTATCAATAGCATGCGACATTCTTACCCGCCGCGAGTTTGCCTCGGAATTGAAGGAACTTCAAACCTGATGCACTAGCCTCCATTATGGACTTTCGCCGCTTTCGCCGGGTCATACCACCAAGTATCGGGAATGCCGCGAAAATAACGCGGTTGGGCCGGCGGCCTGCCGAAAACGTCCCAATAGGCGATCCAGTGCGAGGCTTTATACCAGTTCGGAATCCAGTACCGGCCGGCGCGGATCACCCGGTCGAGCGCGCGGCATGCGGTGACCAGAGCGGGCCGCGAATCGGCGGCGATAATGGTGTCGATCAGGGCATCAACCACCGGATCGGCGATACCGGCGAGGTTGTTCGAACCGGGCAGCGCCGCCGCCTGTGAGGAGAAATACGAACGCAGCGAGTTGCCGGGCGTCGCCGAGAAACTGAACCGGTCGATGGTGATGTCGAAGTCGAAATTGTCGAGCCGCGCCCGGTATTGCACCGGGTCGACGATGCGCAGCGTGGCGTCGATGCCGAGAATGCCGAGGTTCTTGATGAACGGCATATGATGCGGCTCGAACGACGGCTCGTCGATCAAGAACTCGAGCGTGATCGGCGCGCCGCCGGGCAGGACGCGCTTGCCGTTGCGCAGCACGCAACCGGCGTCCTGCAGAACCTGCGCCGCCTTGCGTAACTGCGGGCGGTCTTCGCCGGAGCCGTCCGAGACCGGGGGCGTATAGACCTCGCCGAAGACTTCGGCCGGCAGCCGGGTGCGGAACGGTTCGAGCAGCGCCAGCTCCGCGGTACTCGGCTCGCCTTGCGCCATCATTTCGGAGTTCTGAAACACCGAGACGGTTCGCTTATAGGCGTTGTACATGATGGTCTTGTTGGTCCATTCGAAATCGAAGGCGTCGTTGAGCGCGTCGCGCAGCCGCACGTCGGCGAACTGCGGCCGCCGCGTATTGATGAACCAGCCTTGCGCGCCGGACGGCGTGTCGTCGGGAATTTCGTCGCGTTTGACGCGGCCGTCCCTCACCGCCGGAAAGTCATAGCGAGTCGCCCAGAAACGCGACGTGAACTCCTCGCGGAACAGATAGGTGCCCGCCGAGAAGCCTTCGAATCCGACGTCGCGGTCGCGATAATACTCATAACGCACGATATCGAAATTGTTCTGGCCGCGGGCGACCGGCAGATCGGCGCCCCACCAGTCCTTGACGCGGTTGTATTCGATGAACCGGCCCGCATCGAAGCGGCCGACCCGATAGGCGCCCGAGCCGAGCGGGATATCGAGTGTGGATTGGTCGAACGGCCGGGTGGCGTAATAAGCCCGCGAGAAGATCGGCAGGCCGGCGACGAAGAGCGGCACGTCGCGAGCGCGCTTGGGGGCGAAGCGAACCGTGACGCTCTCGTTGGCGTCGGCGCTCGCACCGAGAAAGTCGCGCAGCGATTGGCTGATCAGCGGGTGACCCTTGTCCTTGAGAATATTCAGCGAGAAGGCGACGTCCTGCGCGGTGAGCGGCGTGCCGTCGTGAAACTTCGCCTGCGGCCGCACGAAGAACTGATAGGTGAGGCCATCCGTCGAGCGGCGGACTTTTGCCGCGGCGAGCCCATACATGGCGTCCGGCTCGTCGCCGGAGCGGACCATGAGCGTGACGAAGGTCAGTTCCATGCCCTGGGCGGCGTCGCCCTTGAGAATGAAGGTGTTGAGCGAATTAAAGGTCAGGAAATTCTGGTTGTAGATCTGGTCAGGTCCGATCTGCGAGAAGATGCCGCCCTTCGCGGCGTTCGGATCGACATAGCTGAAACGCTGGAAGTCCGGCGGGTAAGCGAGATCGCCGAACGCCGAGAGTCCGTGGGTTTCGATGGTATCGCCGGCGTCGGCCCGCGAGAATCCGGCGCCGCCCGCGCTTATGCCCGGCAAGACGCCGGCGGTAAGCTTGAGAAGGCGGCGGCGTGTGGTGATCATGCGCGCTGCCGCCAAGCGAGCTCGCGATCCGATCCCTCCGATAGGCTCAGCCGCGCTTGCGCGCTTCGGTGCGCAAGCGCGGACGAGGCGGGGCCATGCATCAGCCTGCCGTCTTTGCGGCTTTCGCGGCGTCCCACCACCATACGGTCGGGAATGCGGACAGCCCGTATTTCGGCATCGGCTCGGGATGGCTGAAGCGGTCCCAGCGCGCCGTGCGGACTTTGAAATAGGCCCATTGCGGCACGACATAGTGGTTCCACAGCAGCACGCGGTCGAGTGCTTTTGTGGCAGCCTCGAGTTCGGCGCGGTTCTTGGCGAAAATGACCTTGTCGATCATCGCATCGACCGCCGGATTTTTGATGCCGATCAGGTTATCCGAACCCGGCTGATCCGCCGCCTGCGAACCCCAGTAACCGCGTTGCTCGTTGCCCGGCGAGAGCGACTCGGGCCACGCATTGGTGGTGATGTCGAAATCCCAGCCGCGCAGCCGGTTCTCGAATTGCGCCTCATCGACCGTGCGCACCGACACCGTCATGCCCAGGCGTTCGAGCGACGGCTTGTAGAACAGGAAGACGCGCTCGAAGCTCGGGCCGGCGCCGAGGAACTCGACTGTGAAGGGTTCGTTGGTCTTGGTGTTGACGAGCTGCTGGTCCTTGACCTCGTAACCCGCCTCTTTGAGAAGCCGCAGCGCTTCGCGCAGGTTGTTGCGCACCGCACCGGGGTTGCCGTTGACCGGATTGCTGTAAGGCTTCTTGAAAACCTCGGGAGGAACTTTGTCGCGCACGGTTTCCAGCAGTTCGAGTTCGCGGCCGGTCGGCAGCCCGGTGGCGGCGAGCTCGGTGCCATCGAAATAACTGTCGATGCGCTTGTACTGCCCGAAGAAGATCTCCTTGTTCATTTCCTCGAAATCGAAGGCGTAGTTGAAGGCGAGCCGTACGCGCGGATCCTGGAACTTCGGGCGGCGAATGTTGAAGGCGAAGGCCTGCATCACGCCGAGATTGCGGATGGGAAATTCCTCGAGCAGGACGCGTTTATCGGTCACCGCGGGAAAGTCGTAGGCGGTGGCCCAGTTCTTGGCGAGGTTCTCGACCCGCCAATCGACCGTGTCGGCCTTGAAGGCTTCAAGCGCGACGGTGGTGTCGCGGAAATATTCGAAACGCAGTTCGTCGAAATTGTCGCGGCCGATATTGACGTTGAGCGCGCTGCCCCAGTTGTCCTTGACCCGTTCGTAAACGATGTTGCGGCCGGCGGAAAATTCCTTGATGCGGTAGGGGCCGGAGCCGAGCGGCGCCTCGAGCGTGGTATCGGCGATGCTGCGCTGCTTGCCGTTACCGTCGGTGCCCTCCCACCAATGCTTTGGCAGGACGGTGAGTTCGCCGACGATCTGCGGCAATTCGTGATTGCCGGGACTGTCGAAGGTGAAGGTGATTTCGCGGTCGCCGGTCTGCTCTGCCTTGGCGACGTGCCGGTAATAGGCGGCGGACTGCGGACTGTGCTTCTTGTAGGACTCAAAAGAAAAGATGACGTCGTCAGGCGTCACTGCCGTCCCGTCGTGCCATTTCGCCTGCGGCCGCAGCCGATAGGTGACCGAGGAGAAATCCTCCGGAAAGCTCAGCGCCTCGGCAAGCAGTCCATATTCGCTCGACACTTCGTCGAGCGACGACACCGCGAGCGTGTCGTAGATCAGGTTGATGCCGGCGGCGAGAGCGCCTTTGACGCCGGCGACCACGGTGTTGAAATTGTCGAAGGTCCCGTAGGCGACTTGACGCGCCGTGCCGCCCTTCACGGCTTTGGCGTTGACGTAATCGAATTGCTTGAAGTCGGGCGGATATTTGAGATCGCCGAATAGCGATGTGCCGTGACGCCAGGTTTTAGTCTGCGCCGGCTGCGATTGCGCCTGTGCGGCGCTGATCCAGTCGGGTAGCGGAAGCCCCCGGGCGGCAGTCACAAGCAATGCGGATGTCAGCAGGGATCGGCGATTCACCTGATCCTCCCAATAGTTTGTGAGCAGGTCCCGCCCATTATCCGACTATTTTCGGGGGCGGCGCTAGCGGGCCGGTGTGTGCCGCGACGAAATAGACTGCACATTGCAGTGCGACATGCCGACGACAGCGCTGGAATCGGCACACCGGCGCGGGAGCTCCGATCCGCGATTAGTGCGGTGCCGGGGTAGCGCCGCCGGACGGAGCGGCCGGGGCGGCTGCTGCCGGCGGTGCGGCTGGAGCCGCGGCCGGCGGGCTCGCAGCGGCGGCCGCCGCCGGTTTTGCAGCCGGGGTCGCCGCGCCCTGGGCCGTCGGCAGCGGCATGGGATGCGGGGAAAGCGTATTGAGATAGGCGATCACGTCGGCGCGCTGTTTCTCGTTCGAGATGCCGGCGAACGTCATGGCGGTGCCCGGCGCGTCCGCGCTGGGCTTGGTCAGCCATTTGTTGAGGGCGTCGAAGCTCCAGGTGCCGCCCAGCTTTTTGATCGCAGCCGTGTAGTTGAAACCCGGTGCCGACGCGACGGGGCGGCCGACAACGCCGTAGAGATCGGGGCCTACCTTGGCGCCCTGGCCTTCCTGGAAATTGTGGCAGGCTTGGCATTGCTTGGCGACATTGGCGCCGCGCTCGGGGGATGCGCTCGCCAGGAGCGCCTCGATGGGCTGCTCCACCGGGGCCGCCGGCGTGGCGGCGCCGCCCGAGGCCTCTTCCTTCACTGCAATCTCGTAACCGGGCTTCGCCGGCGCCTCCCGGGTGAAGATCGCCTCGGAAGCGATATGCACGGCGACAAGGACCAGACAGGTCCCCAGCAGGGCGCCGAGAACCTTATTGATTTCGAACGAATCCATCGCGGCAAAGCTCCGCAGCGAGAGAGGTGTGGGCGGTGCACAATTAGCCGGTTTGCCGCGTCTCTTGCAACCCGTATAAGCACGAACCATCGCGATGGCGCATGTCCTGATCCTCATTCCCGCCCGCGTGGCCGCCACCAGGCTCCCGGGCAAACCGCTCGCCGATATCGGCGGTGAGCCGATGATCGCGCATGTCCTGCGCCGCGCCCGGGCTGCCGATCTGGGAGCCGTCGCGGTCGCCACCGACTCGGCGGAAATTGCCGCAGCTGTGGATAAGGCTGGCGGCATTGCGGTGATGACGCGGCCCGATCACGCCTCCGGCTCCGACCGCATCTTCGAAGCGCTCGGCAAAGTCGATTTGCACCACCGCGCGGAAATCATCGTCAATCTGCAAGGCGATTTGCCGACCATCGAACCCGCCGCCATCGCCGCGGCGCTGGCGCCGCTCGCCGACAATGCCGTCGATATCGCGACGCTCGCGGCCGAGATCAAAGTAGCCGCGGAGCGGACCAATCCCAGTGTGGTCAAGGTGGTGGGCACCCCGGTCGCGCCGGGGCGGCTGCGCGCGCTCTATTTTACCCGCGCCACCGCGCCCGCCGGCGACGGGCCACTCTATCACCACATCGGGCTTTACGCCTACCGCCGCGCCGCCTTGGAACGCTTCGTCGCGCTGCCGCCGTCGCCACTGGAGCAGCGCGAAAGGCTCGAACAATTGCGCGCGCTCGAGGCCGGCATGCGCATCGACGTGGCGATCGTCGATACCGTGCCGCTCGGCGTCGACACGCCGGAGGATTTGGAAAAAGCGCGCGCCATGCTAACGGGACATTCAGGACCAAAGGCCGCAGCACCAAACGTTGCCGGACCAAAGGTTGCGGGGCCTTGAATGACCGAGCGCAAAAAGAGCAAGCGGCGAAAGATCGCCTATCAGGGCGAGCCCGGAGCCAACTCGCATATCGCCTGCCGCGAGGCCTACCGCGATATGGAGCCGCTGCCCTGTCCGACTTTCGAGGATGCCTTCGCCGCGGTGCGCACCGGCCGCGCCGCACTGGCCATGATCCCGATCGACAATTCGGTAGCCGGGCGGGTGGCGGATATTCATCACTTGATGCCGGCGTCGCGGCTGCACATCGTGGCGGAATGGTTTCTCCCCGTGCAGCATCAGCTCATGGCGCCGAAAGGGGCGACGCTGAAAACCATCAAGACGGTGGAGAGCCATGTCCACGCGCTGGGCCAGTGCCGCAATATTACCCGGGCGCTGCGGCTCAAGGCCGTGGTGGCCGCCGACACCGCGGGCGCTGCCCGCGAGGTCGCGGAATCGGGCGATGTGACCCGCGCGGTCCTCGCCACCAAGCTCGCGGCCAAAATCTACGGGTTGCGCATCCTGAAAAAAGACGTCGCCGATTCCAAGCACAACACCACGCGTTTCGTCATTCTTGCCCGCGAGCCGAAATGGGCGAACCGCAAGGACAAGCGCGTCATCACGACGTTCGTGTTTCAGGTCCGCAACATCCCGGCCGCGCTTTACAAGGCGCTCGGCGGTTTCGCCACCAACGGCGTCAACATGACCAAGCTGGAAAGCTATATGGTCGATGGCAGCTTCACCGCGACGCAGTTTTACGCTGACGTCGACAGTCATCCCAAGCAGCGCGCGCTGGAACTCGCGCTTGAGGAGCTGGATTTCGTTTCGGTGCCGAAGTCGCTGAGAATTCTGGGCGTTTATCCGGCACACCGGTTTCGCGAAAAATTTAGATAGCGCATGATCTCAAGAACTACCGCGCACGGATTCCACCCGACCGGACGATTTTCGGAGATGATCGCGCTCAACTAAAAAAGGGAAGCAGGCGATGAGCAACGGTGATCCAAAAGTACGGCGTACGCTGCAATTGCGTTTCACCATGCCGACAGCGGACTCCGCGCAGCTCGTTGCCATGATCAAGGCGGCAACCCCGTTCTATCAGATGTTCGGCAATGCCGAGGTCCGCCTGTTGCAGAACGTCGACGATCCGGCCAAGTTCGTCCAGCAGATTGAATATGAGGCGGACGAGGGCTGGGAACTCAATCGCCAGCGCATCGCCAGCGACCAGCGCATGCAGGTTTATCTGCAGACTTGGCGCACGATGTTTCCCGGCGCGCTCGAAGTCGACGTCTATCAGGAAGTGTGAACCGGTTTTGCGGCTGGCGCAGCCGGCCGGCGGCGAGATCAGATCGTCTGATTGTATTCGCCGACTTCCTTGTGAGTGCGCAACACGGCGTCGACAGCGGCAAACATGTCGCGCATGCGCTGTTCCGAAACCGGGCTTTCGACGACTACGACCAGTTCCGGCTTGTTCGACGAAGCGCGCACCAGGCCCCAGGTACCGTCCGCGACCGTGACGCGCACGCCATTGACCGTGACGAGATCGCGGATCGGCTGGCCGGCGACCTTGCCGCCGCTTTTTGCTTCGGCTTCGAAATGCTTCACCACGGCGTCGACCACGCCGTACTTCTCTTCGTCGGCGCAGTGCGGCGACATGGTCGGCGACGACCAGGTTTTCGGCAGCGCGTTCTTGAGATCCGCCATGCTGCGCCCGGGATTGCGATCGAGCATGTCGCAGACCGCGAAAGCGAAGATCAGCCCGTCGTCATAGCCGCGGCCGAACGGCTTGTTGAAAAAGAAGTGCCCGGATTTCTCGAAGCCGGCAATGGCGCCAATCTCGTTGACCCGGCGCTTCATGTAGGAATGCCCGGTCTTCCAGTAATCGGTCCGAGCGCCGTTCTTGATCAGGAGCGGATCAGTCATGAACAGGCCGGTCGATTTGACGTCAGCGACGAACAGCGCATTTTTGTGTTGCGCCGAGATATCGCGCGCCAGCATCACGCCGACCTTGTCGGCGAAAATCTCCTCGCCGGTGTTGTCGACAACGCCGCAGCGGTCGCCGTCGCCGTCGAAGCCCAGGCCGACGTCGGCCTTGTGCTTGAGCACTGCATCGCGCATGGCGTGCAGCATCTTCATGTCTTCGGTATTCGGATTGTAATTTGGAAAGGTATGATCGAGCTCGCAATCGAGCGGCACCACCTCGCAGCCGATCTTCTCCAGGACTTGCGGGGCGAAGGCGCCGGCGGTGCCGTTGCCGCAGGCGCAGACGACCTTCAGGTGCCGCTTGAGCTTCGGCCGCTTGGTGAGGTCGGCGATATAGCGCGCCGGAAAGTGCTCGACAAATTCGTAGGCGCCGCCGGCTGTCATTTTGAAACGGCCGTTGAGCACGATGTCTTTGAGCCGCGTCATCTCATCGGGGCCGAACGTGAGCGGCCGGTTGGCGCCCATCTTCACGCCGGTCCAGCCATTGTCGTTATGCGACGCCGTGACCATGGCGACGCAGGGCACGTCGAGGTCGAACTGCGCGAAATAGGCCATCGGCGTGATCGCAAGCCCGATGTCGTGGACGCGGCAGCCGGCGGCGATCAGCCCGTTGGTCAGCGCCATTTTGATCGACGCCGAGTAGGACCGGAAATCGTGGCCGGTGACGATATCCGGCTTGACGCCAAGCTCGGCGATGAGCGTGCCGAGCCCGAGACCCAGCGCCTCGATACCCATCAGGTTGATTTCGCTGCCGAACAGCCAACGCGCGTCGTATTCGCGAAAGCCGGTGGCTTTCACCATCGGCTCGGATTCATAGGCGTAGGTATTCGGCTTGAGCGAAGGCTTTGGCTTGGGAAACATCGAAAAATTCGTCCAAATCGGCCGCGCAGCAATATCCTAAACGACGCGGAACTGAAATGGTTGCGTCGCACGGGCGAATGGCGAGCGGACGATCAGCGAATGGGAATTTGCTTGTTTCCCAGCTCGTCAGCCGGGAATTCGCCGCGCGCTATTGCTCAAGAACGAGCTTGCCGTCCGAATATTCGAACCGGTGCAGCCGCGACAGGAAGGTCAGCCCGAGCAGGTTGTCGGCGAGCGCGCCGTCCGGCATCACCATGGCGGCGACGTTATGGACGGCGATATCGTCGATCTCGACCATGTCCAGCGTGACCGGCGCGGCGCGTACCGTGCCGTTCGCCGTCCGCACCATGGCGGTATAGTCGCTCTGCGCCGGATGGACACCGAGCATCGCCGCGTCCCGCGATGTCAGCGCAATCACCGAGGCGCCGGTATCGACCATGAAATTCATGGCGCGCCCGTCGACGCGGCCTTCGACCTCGAAATGCCCGTTGCTCTGGGGTGAGATCACGACCGAGCGCGAATCGGACGCGTTCGATGCGGCAGCAGGCTGCGGGCGCGCCGCCATCACCGTCGGCGCCGCTGCGCCGGGGTGCATCTGCGCGGCATATTTCGGGACGATGACGCCGGCGGCAAGCGCAAACACGGCGAACGTGACGACCGAGCGCATGGGATTTGGTCCGCTATTCGGCGGTATCTGACCATGTCGCGGCGAACGGGAAGCTAATCGGAAGCGAGAATGCGCCGGATTTGCCGCTTGACGGTAAGCGAAGTGCTAAATCTTTCAGGAGAATTGAAGCTAACTCTTGCGCGGCTTGGCGCGCCGTGTCGCGGTCGCGGCGACCGGATCGTCGGGCCACGGATGTTTCGGATAGCGGCCGCGCATATCGGCGCGCACGGCGGAATAGCTGCCGCGCCAAAAACCGGGCAGGTCGCGCGTCGTCTGCACCGGACGATGCGCCGGCGACAGAAGTTCGATCACAAGCGGAATTTTGCCGCCGGCGATTGCGGGATGGCGCGCAAGCCCGAATAGTTCCTGCACCCGGATGGCGATTTTCGGTCCGCCCTCGGCGTCGTAGTCGATCGGCACTTGCGATCCGGTCGGCGCTTCGAAATGGGTCGGCGCCTCGGCGTCGAGCCGGCGGCGGAGCGCCCACGGCAACAGCTCCTGCAGCGCGGTTTCGAGATCGGTCGCGGTGATGTCGGCGAGCGCGGTTTTTTCCGACAGCGCGGGTGCGAGCCATTCATCGACGCTCGCGGCGAGCGCGGCGTCGGACAAATCCGGCCATTCGTCGCCCTCGCTGGCGCGCAAGAACATGACGCGGTCGCGCCATTGCCGCAGGGCTTTGCTCCACGGCAGCCGTTCGAGACCCGTTCTGGCGATAGAGCCCGCAAGGAGTTTTGCGGTTTCGTCGTTCGGCTCAACCGGTGCCGGCGTGTCGGCAAGCGCGAATGCGCCGAGTCGACGGCTTTTTCTGCCCCGCAAACTCATGCTCGCGGCGTCGAACACGGTCTCTTCGCGGGCAACAATACGGTCGGCGAAGTGCGCCTCGATTTCGCCGGGAGCGATCGGCGCCGCGGCAAGGATGCGGCCGGCGGCGGCGCTGCCTGCAAGCTCGGCCACCGCCAGATACGGCTCGCGCGAAAGCGGTGAGGCGGGATCGAGGGTGGCGCCGCGGCCGTTCGCCAGCAAAAACGCGCCGGTTGCGCCGCGATTTTTGGCGATGCGTTCAGGAAAGGCGAGGGCGATGAGTGCGCCGAGGCTCAGCTTTTCGCGCTCGGCTGATGGCATGTCTGATCTGGCGATCTCGGCCCAGCGCTCTGCCATGGAGCTGGCGTCGCGGCTGCGCCCGGCGCGATCGCGGTGCAGCGCGGCAAGACGTTCGCGCAGATCGACATCGTCGCCGCCAAGGCCGCGCTCGCCGATCAGCGTGGCGACCTCCGCGGCAAGCAAAGCCTCACCCTTTGCAGCGGCGTCAACCACCATGCGCGCCAGACGCGGCGGCAAGGGCAGGCGCCGCAAGTGCCGGCCTTCGTCGGTGATGCGGCCGTCGCCGTCGATAGCGCCGATCGCGGCAAGCAGCGCCTTCGCTTCGCTCAGCGCCGGCCGCGGCGGCGGGTCGAGGAAGGCAAGCTTGTCCGGCGCGCTGCCCCAGGCCGCGAGATCGAGCGCGAAGGACGAGAGATCGGCGGCAAGGATTTCCGGCCGCGCGAACGGTTCGAGCGCCGCGGTCTGCGGCTCGTCCCACAGCCGGTAGCAGATGCCCGGTTCGGTGCGTCCGGCGCGGCCGCGGCGCTGATCGGCGCCGGCGTGCGAGACGCGGACGGTTTCGAGCCGGGTCACGCCGACGTCGGGTTCATAGCGCGGCACTCGCGCCAGCCCGGAATCGACGACGATGCGCACGCCCTCGATGGTGATCGATGTTTCGGCAATCGAGGTTGCCAGCACGATTTTGCGGCGGCCGGCCGGCGCAGGCAGAATGGCGCGGTCCTGCTCCTCGCCGGCGAGCGCGCCATAAAGCGCCACCACGTCGACCGATGCATCGGTGCGGCCTTCGAGCAGCCTCTGGGTGCGGCGGATCTCGGCCGCTCCAGGCAAAAACGCCAGCACCGAGCCGCGATCGGCGTGGACCGCTCGCATGATCGCGTCGGCCATCTGCGGCTCGATCGCGCGCGCATCGCGGCCGGCATAACGGGTTTCAACCGGGAAGGCGCGGCCGGCGCTTTCGATCACCGGCGCGTCACCGAGGAGAGCGGCAATGCGCGCCCCGTCGATCGTCGCCGACATGACGAGTAGTTTTAAATCCTCGCGCAAACCCTGTTGCACGTCGCGGGCGAGCGCCAGGCCGAGATCGGCGTCAAGCGAGCGTTCATGGAATTCGTCGAACAGCACCGCGGCGATGCCGTCGAGCATCGGATCGTCGAGAACGAGGCGGGTAAAAATCCCCTCGGTGACGATTTCGATGCGGGTTTTGCGCGAGACTTTCGAGCCGAAGCGCACCCGCAAGCCCACGGTCTCGCCGACACGTTCGCCAAGCGTCGCCGCCATGCGCTCGGCGGCGGCGCGCGCGGCCAGCCGGCGCGGTTCGAGGACGAGGATGCGGCGGTCCTTGGGCCAGGGCTCGCGGGCGAGAACCAGCGGTACCCGCGTCGTCTTGCCGGCGCCGGGCGGCGCGACCAGGACCGCCGCGTTGTGCCCGCGCAAAGCGGCTGTGAGCTCCGGCAATGCGGCGTCGATCGGGAGCGGGGCTAAATCCACAGTCTCATCCAATGGCTGGCGGCCACCGCTCAAGCGGTGCTAAGCCGAGCGAAGCTCCTATATATTGGCCATCATGCCCGCAGCACAAAAAGCCCCGCCGAAAGCAGCAAAGCCGCCGGTTTCCGCCAAGCCCTTGAAGAAAGGCGACCACGTCTTTCTGGTCGACGGCTCCGGCTATATTTTCCGCGCCTATCACGCGCTGCCGCCGATCAGCCGCAAGTCCGACGGGCTGCAGCTCAATGCCGTGTTCGGCTTCTGCAACATGCTGTGGAAGCTTTTGCGCGATATGAAGCCGGAAGAGAAGCCGACCCATCTCGCGGTGGTGTTCGATCTGTCCGAGCGGACGTTCCGCACCGAGATGTATCCCGATTATAAGGCGCACCGCCCGGACCCGCCCGACGATTTGCGCCCGCAATTTCCGCTGATCCGCGAGGCGGTCAACGCCTTCGACCTGCCGTGCCTGGAGCAAAGAGGCTTTGAGGCCGACGACCTGATCGCGACTTACGTGCGGCAGGCCTGCGAGGCCGGCGCCACGGCGACGATTGTGTCCTCTGACAAGGATCTGATGCAGCTCGTCAATGACGGCGTCGTCATGTTCGACACCATGAAGGACAAGAAGATCGGCCGTGCCGAGGTGATCGAGAAATTCGGCGTGCCGCCGGAAAAAGTCATCGAGGTGCAGGCGTTGATCGGCGATTCGACCGACAATGTGCCGGGCGTGCCCGGCATTGGCGTGAAAACGGCCGCTCAGCTCATCGGCGAATATGGCGATCTCGAAACGCTGCTCAAGCGCGCGCCCGAAATCAAGCAGGAGAAGCGGCGGCAGTCGCTGATCGACAATGCCGAACTGGCGCGGCTGTCGAAGAAGCTCGTGACCCTCGACGACAACGTGAAGCTCGACGTGCCGATCGGCGATCTCGCCGTGCATGAGCCGGATTACAAGCGGCTGGTCGCTTTCCTGCGGGCGATGGAGTTCTCGTCGCTGACGCGGCGGGTCGCCGAATTCGCGGATATCGACGCCAGCGAGATCGACCCGGATGCGAAGCTGGCGGTTGGCGGTGCGATCGCATCTCCCAAGGAAAGAGAGCCTGCCGAGGCCCGCGGCGTCGAGCCGGGCGAGGAAGCAAAGGCCAAGCCGTTGCCCCCCGCCGGCCGGCCGGTTTCGCAATCCGACCTCGCCCCACCGGGGAGAGGCGGTGCGAACGGCGCGCTCACCCCGCAAAAGCTCGCCGAGGCGCGGCGCGAGATCGCACGCAGCCAGAAATTCGATCGGTCAAAATACGAAACGGTGCGCACGCTCGACCGGCTCAACGCCTGGATCGAGCGCGCGCGCGAGCTCGGCTATGTCGCCGTCGACACCGAGACCAACAGTCTCGATCCGATGCAGGCAGCGCTCTGCGGCTTCTCGCTGGCGCTTGAGCCGAACCAGGCCTGCTATGTGCCGCTCTCGCATCGCCAGGGCGGCGACGGCGGTGGCGGACTGTTCCACGGCGAAATCGCGCCCGATCAGATGACCGAGAAGGCTGCATTGGCCGCCATGAAGCCGCTGCTGGAAGATGCCGGCGTGCTCAAGATCGGCCAGAACCTGAAATTCGACTGGCAGATTTTCGCCGTGCGCGGCGTCGAGATAAAATCCTACGACGACACCATGCTGATGTCCTATGTCGTCGATGCCGGCCGTTCCGATCATGGGCTTGATCCGCTGGCGCGGCGCTACTTCGATCACCAGACGATCGATTTCAACGAAGTGACCAAAGCCGGCAAGACCCAAGTCACGTTCGACTGCGTCGAGATCAACAAGGCGACCGAATATGCTGCCGAAGACGCCGACGTGACGCTGCGGCTCTGGCAGGTGCTCAAACCCCGGCTCGCCGCCGAGCACGTGCTCAATGTCTATGAATTGCTGGAGCGGCCGCTGCTGCGCGTGCTTGCCGATATGGAGCGGCGCGGCATTTCGATCGACCGGCAGGTGCTGTCGCGGCTGTCCGGCGAATTCGCGCAAGAGGCCGCCGGCCTCGAAGCCGAGATCAACAAGCTCGCCGGCGAGCCGGTCAATGTCGGCTCGCCAAAGCAGATCGGCGATATTCTGTTCGGCAAGCTTGGGCTCTCCGGCGGCACCAAGACCAAGACCGGCCAATGGGCGACCGGCGCGCGGTTGCTCGAAGAGCTTGCCGAGCAGGGTCACAAGCTGCCGCAAAAGATTCTCGACTGGCGCCAGGTCTCGAAACTGAAATCGACCTATACCGACGCGCTGCCGGGCTTCGTCAATCCAACGACGCATCGCGTGCATACGAGTTACGCGCTGGCTTCGACGACGACGGGGCGGCTGTCGTCGTCCGAGCCGAACTTGCAGAACATTCCGGTCCGCACCGAGGACGGTCGCAAAATCCGCCGCGCCTTTATCGCCGACGCCGGCCACAAGCTCGTCTCCGCCGATTACTCGCAGATCGAGCTGCGGCTACTCGCCGAGATCGCCGGCATCGAGCAGTTGCGCAAGGCGTTCCGCGACGGCCTCGACATTCATGCCATGACCGCGTCCGAAATGTTTGGCGTCCCGGTGAAGGATATGCCGGCCGAGGTGCGCCGGCGGGCGAAGGCGATCAATTTCGGCATCATCTACGGCATATCGGCGTTCGGTCTCGCCAACCAACTCGGCATCGAGCGCGAGGAAGCCGGCGCCTATATCAGAAAATATTTCGAGCGCTTTCCGGGCATCCGCGATTACATCGAAGAAACCAAGGCGTTTGCGAAAAGGCACGGCTATGTGGAAACTCTGTTCGGCCGCAAATGCCACTATCCCGATATCGGCGCTTCCAACGCCTCCATTCGCGCATTCAACGAACGCGCCGCTGTCAATGCGCGGCTGCAGGGCACCGCCGCCGACATCATCCGGCGCGCCATGATCCGCATGGACGCGACTTTGGCGAAGAACAAGCTCACCGCGCAAATGCTGCTTCAGGTGCATGACGAATTGGTGTTCGAAGTGCCCGATGCCGAGGTCGAGAAAACTCTGCCGGTGGTCGCCGCGGTGATGGTCGAGGCGCCGATGCCGGCGGTGTCGCTGACCGTGCCGCTGCATGTCGAGGCGAAGGCTGCCGGCAATTGGGATGCGGCGCATTGACCATGCGGCCGGAACCCGTACTGGGGGCCAATCCGGATGTGAAGTTCCTTACCGGCATGCCGCTATCGGCTGGGAACTTTAAATCCGCCTCACCAGGGGCTTGGCGTACGAAACCGTACGAAATTTCTTTGCTGATCGTCTGTCAGGCGTGGTGTAATATTTGCACCCCGACGGTTGCCCAGTTGCGAGCATTGCTGCCTGGCCGATAGGTCGGCCGAGAAAAGGGGAACTTTTCGTGTCGATTGTGGAGTCAGTGGGGCATCAATCCGGTCAGCGCGGCCTAAACGGCGTGAGCGCGGGTGCGGAAGTCGCGGCGCCGTCCCTGCATTCCGCCGTCTCCGTCGCCGAGTTGAGCCGGCGCCCGTCGCGCCCTCCCGATTATGCTGCGGAAAACCGCGCTTTGATCGCTTTGGCGGCGCAGTTGGCGACCTCACCAGCCGGTATCCTGCAAACGCTGGCCGATACCGCTTTGAGGCTGTGCGGCGCGCAGACCGCCGGCGTCAGCTTGCTGGATGTCGGCGGCCAGGAGTTCTATTGGCCCGCCATTGCCGGACAATGGGCCGAGCACGTCGGCGGCGGCACGCCGCGCGGCTATGGACCTTGCGGAACGGTTTTGGATCGCGACGCGCCGCTGTTGTTTTCGCATCCGGAGCGGGATTTCGACTACCTCCAGCCGATCACCCCGCAGGTCGAAGAGGCCTTGCTGATGCCTTTCTATATCGACGGCAAGGCGGTCGGCACCATTTGGGTGGTTACTCACGACAGCAGCCGCCGCTTCGAGACCGAAGACCTCCGATTGATGACAAATCTGGGGTCCTTTGCGGCCTCGGCCTACCAGACGCTGAGCGCGCTGGAGGCGATGCGGAAAATAACGTCCGTGGTCGAGTTTTCGGACGACGCCATCGTTACCAAAGACCTCAACGGTACGATTACCAGTTGGAACGGCGGGGCCGAACAGATTTTCGGCTATTCGGCGGCGGAAGCCGTCGGCAAGCCGATCAGCATGCTCATTCCCGTCGAATATCCTGACGAGGAGCCGACCATCCTCGACCGCATCCGTCTCGGCGAGCGCATCGACCACTACGAAACCGTGCGTATCCGTAAAGACGGCCGGGCGATCAATATTTCCCTGACGGTTTCTCCGATCAAGGATGTTGGGGGAAAAATCATCGGCGCCTCCAAAATCGCGCGCGACATCACCGAGCGGAAGCGGACCGAAGCGCAGATCAGCATTCTCGCGCGCGAAGCCGAGCACCGTACCAAGAATGTGCTGGCGACCGTGCAGGCGACGGTGCATCTCACCCAGGCCGAAACGACCGCGGGCCTGAAGGCGGCCATCGAAGGGCGCATTCACGTGCTTGCCAATGTTCATACCTTGTTTGTCGAGTCGCGTTGGGCCGGCGCCGAGCTCCGTGGTCTCGTCACCCAAGAGCTCGCGCCTTACCGCCAGCGCGACGGCGAGCGCGTTCGTATCGACGGCGAGGATCAGATGCTCGAGCCGAACAAGGCCCAGACCATCGCGGTTACGATTCACGAATTGGCGACAAACGCCGCCAAATACGGCGCCCTGTCAGCGGCCGACGGTCGCGTCCACGTCGCGTGGTCGATTGCGGGGGGCAACCTTGTCCTGCGCTGGAGCGAAACCGGCGGGCCTCCGGTCCGGGTGCCGACGCATCAGGGTTTCGGCACGCGTGTCATCGCCGGCATGATCCGCCAGAACGGCGGCGAGATAGGCTTCGACTGGCGTTCGCAGGGCCTGGTCTGCGAAATTGCCGTTCCGGTCTGACGCAATCGGTCGCGCCGCCGATTTGTAAGGCGCACTGCGCTTCCCGCGCGCCGCGACGATTATTCTTCCGGCACCACCGCAATGGCTTCGATCTCGAACAGCGCGCCATCATGCGCGAGCTTGGAGATTTGAATCGCGGTCGACGCCGGCGGCGCCTTGGTGTTGACGAAACTGTTGCGCACTTCGAGATAAGTCTGGATGTTGGCGATGTCGATGAAGAAGGCAGTGACCTTGACCACATGCTCGAATCTGGCATTGGCCGCTGCCAGCGCAAGCTTCAGATTTTCGAAGCACTGCACCGCTTGGGCGCGGAAGTCGCCCGCCGTTCCGGCAAATTTGCCGTCCGGCGTCATGCCGAGTTGGCCGGCGATGTAAATCGTGCGGCTCGGGCTTCGCGTCTCGACCACGTGCGTATAGCCGCGTGTCGGCGGCATGGTCGAGGGATTTTGAAAACGATGGCTGGCCAAGATGGTCTCCTCTGCGGCGGCGTCGGCGCTGGGTGTGCTACTCGAATAGGCGAGCAATTCTAGTACCCAAACTGACGCGCGTCATGGCAGAGTGATGAGTATCATGGCCACGCGATCCTTTGCTCTCGCTGCAGTTGCCGCATTGCTGCCCGGCGCGGCCTACGCTGCAGCGCCGGACGGCGCCGCGCTCGACGGCGCCACTCTGTCGTGGCCGTGGGTGTTGCCGTTTGCCGGCATTCTGCTCACGATCGCACTTGGACCGCTATTGTTCGCCCGGCTGTGGCATCGCCACTACGGCAAATTTGCCTTCTTCTGGGCGGTGCTGACGCTTGCGCCGATGGCGGCGCTCTACGGCAACGATGTGGCGCGCGGCGCGCTGGCGCACGCCATCCTCGGCGATTACGTCGGCTTCGTCGCGCTTTTGTTCGCGCTCTATGTCGTTGCCGGCGGCATTATGATCACCGGTACGCTGCGCGGCACGCCGCTCATCAACACGCTCGTGATTGCGTTCGGCACGCTGATCGCAAGCGTGGTCGGCACTACCGGCGCAGCGATGATTTTGATCCGGCCGCTGTTGCGCGCCAACGCGGCGCGGCTGCACAATGTGCACGTCGTGGTATTTTTCATCTTCCTGGTCGGCAATATCGGCGGCGCGCTGTCGCCGCTCGGCGATCCGCCGCTCTTCATCGGTTTCCTCAATGGCGTCGACTTCTTCTGGCCGGCGCAACATTTGTGGCTGCCCACCGTCTTCGTCGCCGGTTGCGTGCTCGCGGCCTTCGTCGTCGTCGATATCTGGTTCTACCTTAAGGATCGCCGCGCGGCGCCGGTCGGCGAAGCCGAGGAGCGCACGCCGCTGCGCGTAGAGGGCACGGTCAATTTCCTTTTGCTTGCGCTGATCATCGCCGCGGTCATCAATTCCGCCTTGTGGCGGCCGGGCATAAATTTCACCGTTTCCGGCACAGTGGTGCCGCTCCAGGATATCGCCCGCGACGGGCTTCTCGTCGTCACTGCGCTCGCGTCGCTCTGGCTGACCCCCGGCAAAGCGCGCGCCGCCAACGGCTTTTCCTTCGAGCCGATCCTCGAAGTTGCGCTGTTGTTTGCCGGCATATTTGTTTGCGCCGTCCCGGTGCAGGCGATGCTCGATGCCGGACACGACGGTTCGTTCGCCTGGCTAATTGCGGCGGTGACGCGCCACGACGGCAGCCCGCATCAGATCGCCTACTTCTGGCTCACCGGCATTCTTTCGGGGATCCTCGATAATGCGCCGACCTATCTGGTCTTCTTCAAGCTCGCCGGCGGCAACGCCGCCGATTTGATGACGACGCTGGCGCCGGCTTTGGCCGCGATCTCGATGGGCGCGGTTTACATGGGCGCGCTCACTTACGTCGGCAACGCGCCGAATTTCATGATCTATGCCATCGCCACCGAGCGCGGCGTGAAGATGCCGAGCTTCTTCGGTTACATGACGTGGTCGATTCTGGTGCTGGGGCCGGTCTTGGCCGCGGCGACATGGTTGTTCGTCGCGCGGTAGGCGGTTTCGCTTTCCGCTTCGCAACACACAAAAAACGCCCTTGCCGATTCATGTTGCCTTCGCGCCGCTCACCGATTACGCGAAGAGTGACGCTCGGACCCCGCTGTGACCGGACAATTCATCCCGCATATCCTGTTTGGCTTCGACCCGATGTGGTTCGCGGCCGTCGTGTTATGCGTCACCTACGCCGCGATCGTCTGGGACCGGGTCAACCGCGCCATCATCGCGCTGGTGGCGGCGGGCATCGTGATCTTGTCGGGCGCGCTCGATCAGGCCGAAGCGCTCAAAGGCATCGACTGGAACACCATCGGCACCCTTGCCGGCCTGATGATCATCACGGCGATCGCCCAGCGTTCGGGGGTGTTTCAATATGCCGCTATCCGCTCAGCGCAGGTGGCGCGCGCGCATCCGGCCGCGCTCCTCATACTCGTCCAACTGGTGACGTTCTTTGTTTCCGCCGTCCTCAACAATGTCAGTACCATGCTGCTGGTCGCGCCGGTGACGCTCGCCATCACCCGCGAACTGCAAATCGCGCCGTTTCCCTTTCTGTTCGCCGAAGTGTTCGCCTCCAATATCGGCGGCACGGCAACGCTGATCGGCGATCCGCCGAATATCATGATCGGCTCGCAGGCCGGGCTGAGTTTCAACAGTTTTCTCGTTGAGCTCGCGCCGGTCGTCTTGGTGATCGAAGCCGTGCAGATACTGATGCTGCATCTGCTGTGGGGACGCGCGACGCATGCGACGGTCGAGAACCGGCTGCGGGTCATGACCATGGATGCGCGCGCCGCCATCGTCGACCTGCCGCGGCTCGTTCAGGCGCTTGCCGTCCTGTTCGCGGTAATCGCCGGCCTGATATTCGAGAACGAGCTGCACCTCGAGCCGGCGACGATCTCGATGGGCGGCGCGGCTTTACTGATGCTGCTCGACAATTGGGAGCACCGCCGCGAGAAGCAGACCGACAACGTGACCCGCACGCTGACCGAGGTCGAGTGGATCACGATTTTCTTCTTTGTCGGCCTGTTCATCGTGGTGCATGCTGTCGAGGTCAGCGGCTTGCTGCAGCTGCTCGCCGCCAAACTCGTCGCCGTGACCGGCAGCAACCTGGCGCTCGCCGGCACCATCATTCTGTGGATGTCGGCCTTTCTTGCCGCCATTATCGACAACATCCCCTTCGTCGCCGTGATGATCCCGGTGATCAAGAGCATGGCGCCGGCCTATGGCGGACCGCAGCATATCGCGCCGCTGTGGTGGTGCCTGTCGCTCGGCGCCTGCCTCGGCGGCAATGGCACGCTTATCGGCGCGATGGCGAACCTCACCGTCGCCGGCGTTGCCGAGCGTAACGGCGTCGCCTTCGGCTTCGTCAAATACACGCTCTACGCGCTGCCGATGATGATCGTTTCGATCCTGATCTGTCAGGTCTATGTGTGGCTGCGGTATTTTTAGCGGCCGGATACCTCGCATTTCGCGGCATTTATAATTTCTTTGCCATACCGGCAAATTGGCCGCTGCCTTCGCGTTCCACCATAGGACGGTGATCTTTTTCCATCATGCTCGCGGATGGAAAATGCGGGGAACCGGCACGCTCGCTCCGCAGTTGTTGAGCTTGGTTGGTGACGGTCGGGTATCCCGACGAGGCGGCCTAGAGGTGTTGCCGTGATGCAGCGGCGTTGCAGCGAGCGCTCGATCCGGCACGCGGCGGTCTTCGCCGGTGCGTTGGCGGTTGCCGCGCTTGCCTCGGCGCCGGCCCGCGCCGGCTTCTTCGACTTTCTGTTCGGCAATTCCCAGGATCAGGCGCCGCCGCCGCAATCCTATGCCGAGCCGCCGCCGCCGGGGCTCGGCCGCGTGGCGCAGGCGCCGCTGTCACCCGAAAGCGTGCGCCAGGGCGACGGCAGCACCGGCCACGTGGTCGCTTACTGCGTGCGGCTGTGCGACGGCGAACATTTTCCGCTCGAACATATGGCCAATGCGACGCCGGTCGAGACCTGTCGGGCGATGTGCCCGGCGAGCAAGACCAAGGTTTTCTTCGGCAGCGAGATTGGCAGCGCCACGGCCAAGGACGGCGCGCACTATGCCGACCTCGACACCGCCTTCGTCTATCGCAAGCAGTTGGTCGCCGGGTGCACCTGCAACGGGCGGAATGCCTTCGGCCTCGCGCCATTCGACTTGTCGAGCGATCCGACGCTCCGCCCCGGCGACATTGTCGCGACCAAGGATGGGCTTGAGTTCTACACCGGCAAAAGCGGCACAGCCGATGCCTTCACTCCGGTCGATCCCGACAGTGTCGCCGATGAGCTGAATTCGGTCACGACGCATGTCGCCCCGCATGTCAGCGCGCGCGCCACCACGCATGTCGCGGCGCGCCGGCCGGGCGAGGAATCGCTGGCCGAGGAGGATGCCGGGATTGCTCCGCCGCGCCCGTCAGCCCCCATCAATCTCGACGCCAATCTGCGCGGTCCGCTCGGCAGATAACCCGGCCCGCGCTCAGCGCAGCATTGCCACCACATCTTCGGCGAGCGACAGCGATGACGTCAGCCCCGGCGATTCGATGCCGAACAGGTTGACCAGACGCGGCATGAGATGCTCCGCCGGCCCGGCAACCATGAAATCGGCCTGGCCCTCGCCGGGCCCACGCAGTTTTGGCCTGATGCCCGCGTAGTCCGGCACCAGCGAATCGTCCGGCAGTCCCGGCCAATAGGTGCGGACGCGGGCGTAAAAACTTTCCGCGCGCCGCGGATCGACCGCGTAATTCTCCCGTTCAATCCACTCGACGTCGGGGCCGAACCGCATGCGGCCGGCCAGATCGAGCGTGACATGCACGCCAAGCCCGCCGTCGATCGGCGTCGGATAGATCAGTCGCGAAAACACCGGCCGTCCGGCAAAGCCGAAATAGTTGCCTTTGCCGAGGACAAGGCGCGGCACCTGCTCGGCCGGATAGCCTGCGATGCGCCGCGCCAGCGCCTGCGCGCCGAGACCGGCGGCGTTGACGACGGCATCGAAATCGATCGTGCCGGGATCGCGGCCGCCGAACTGCACGCGCCAATGCGGCGCCTGGTAGCTGATCCGTTCGACCGGCGTTCCAAATGCGATCATGCCGCCGTGGTCTTCCAGCTCGCCCCACAAGGCGCGCATATAGCCGTGAGAGTCGATGATGCCGGTTTCCGGCGACCACAGCGCGCCGACGCAGAAGAGTTCCGCCTCCATCGCGCGCGCCGCGTTGCCGCCGATCATCTCGGTGCTTTCGACGCCGTTCGTCTGCGCTTGCGCCAAAATCGTCTCGACCTTGGCAAGCTCGGCATCGTTGGTGGCGACGACCAGCTTGCCGCATTTGCGGTGCGCAACGCCGTGCGAGGCACAGAATTCGTAGAGCATGCGCCGGCCGCGCACGCAGTGGACCGCGCGCAACGTGCCGGTCGGGTAATAGAGCCCGCCATGGATCACTTCGCTATTGCGCGAGGATACGCCGTTGGCGATGCCGCCGGTCGCCTCAGCCACGGTCACGTCATGGCCGGCCAACGCCGCGGTGCGTGCGATCGCGAGCCCGACGACGCCCGCGCCGATCACCAGAACCTGCATTGCGTTTCCGCCCTCGTGTTTTGGGTTTCGCGAAATGACTATATAACAAGCGCCGAAAGGGGAGGACCATGGCGGACAATGTGGTGCGGGTTTGCGCGCAGGCCGATATCGCGCCGGAGACGGTGCAGGCGTTCGAGGTCGGCGACAACCGGCTTGCGGTCTACAATATCGACGGCAAGTTCTACGTGACCGACGACGAATGCACGCACGCCTCGGCAAGCCTCGCCGACGGCATGCTGGAAGGCGACGTCATCGAATGCTGCGTGCATTTCGGCGCTTTCCATGTGCCGACCGGGGCGGTCAAGGCGCCGCCCTGCGTGGTGCCGCTGCGCACCTATCAGGTGGTGCTGCAGGGCGACGATATTTATGTCGATCTCGACCGCGACGCGGCCGGCGAGCCGGCCTGAGAGGCGGTTTCGCGCCGGCGCCGATTTCTCTATAAGCCCCGGTAAGGCCGGCCCAGCGGCCCAAGCGACCATGAGGAAACACCGATGTACCAAGGCCCCGGAGTGAAAACGAGCCCGGACTTCCCGATCCCGGACAAGATGAAGGCCTGGGTACTGGGCAATCCCGGCGGACTGACGCTTGCCGAAAAGCCGGTTCCGGTGCCGAAGCGTGCCGAGGTGCTGGTCCGCATCGACGCGGTCGCGATCTGCGCCACCGACCTCGAAATCATCGATCACGGCCCGCCGGCCTCGATCCTCGGCGGCATGCCGTTCAACAAGAATTTCACGCCCGGCCACGAATATATGGGCACGGTTGCAGCGCTCGGCCCCGGCGTCGACGAATACAGAATAGGCCAGCGCGTCACTGTCGAGATCCATGCCGGCTGCGGCCAGTGCAAGCGCTGCCGCGAGGGCATGTACACGGCATGCCACAACTACGGCCTCAATTACGGCGACGTCGACAAGGGCCACCGCGCCAACGGCTTCACCACCGACGGCGGGTTCTGCGAATATCAGATCAACAACATCAACACGCTGGTCGCCATTCCCGATGCCATGTCGGATGAAGAGGCGACGTTGGTTGTGACGGCCGGGACCGCGATGTACGGCCTCACCGAGCTTGGCGGACTTGTCGCCGGCGAAAGCGTTGTTATCACCGGGCCGGGACCGATCGGGCTTCTTGGCGTTGCAGTGGCCAAGGCGCTGGGCGCCCAGCCCGTGATCCTCACCGGCACCCGCGACAACCGGCTCAAGATCGGCCGCGAGCTCGGCGCCGATCACGTCATCAATGTGAAGAACGAAAACGCGGTCGAGGCGGTGAAGCGGCTCAACGGCGGCAAGGGCGTCGATTATGTCGTTGAATGCTCCGGCGCGCCGAACGCCGTGAACGAGGCGATCCGCATGGTCAACCGCGGCGGCAAAGTGTGTCTCGCCGCGTTTCCCCATGCCGAGACGCCGGTCGACGTCGCCCATATCGTGCGCAACAACATTTACCTCTACGGCATCCGCGGCGAGGGCAAGAGCGCGACGCACCGCGCCGAGGCCTTCATGTCGCAGAAGCGCTTCGACGCGACGAAAATCCACACCCACACTTTCGCGCTTGACGATCTGCCGACCGCGATCCGCTACGCCAAGGACCGCGTCGACGATGCGATCAAGGTGGTGGTGAAGGCGCGAGGCGTCTCGGCGCACCGGGTCGCGGCGGAATAAAGCCGTGGCCTGAGCCGTCGCCAAATCCGTCGCGCGTCCTCGGTGTCCCGCTGACGGATTTTGCTTCGCTCAACCGGCCTGTCCCGTCATATCGCGGCACCGCAGCAACCCTGCCGTTCCAGAACGAAGCGAAACCGTCGCCGCCGCCGACGGACGGCTCCGGGCAGACCTTTATTCGGTAACTTTCCTGCATCCCTGAGCATGGCGACCTTGGCCATGCGCAAGCCGCACTGCCTGACATTTTCGAGTTCGTCCGCGGCACGCGATGGTGTATAGTGGCGTGCGGACAATCGAAGGTGGTGCCATGGCCACAACCGACAATTCGCCGAATCCCAGCACCCTCAATTCAGGGAACCCCATCGGTCCAATCCTGGGCGCGTTCGACGCGATCGCGGCCAAAGGGGGCGACCCAAAGGCCATTGCCGGCGCGCAGCTCCAGTTCATCATGGGTCAGATTCAAGGCAATGCGCTTCCTTTCTTCAAGGAGCTGCGCGATGACCGGCCAATCCTCCAAAGCCCAATGGCGACGCTGGTAGCTCAATTCCGGGATGTGGAGGAAATCCTCCACCGCGAGGAAATCTTTTCGGTGAGCCCTTACCTGCCGCGGATGATGGGCGTGATTGGCCCATTCGTTCTAAGCCAGGACATCACGCCGAGATATGATCACGATATCTCCGTCATGCGCCTTGTGGTGCGGCGGGAGGATCTGCCGCGGGTCAAGGACATCGTCTCGCGTCGCGCAGCCGCGATCGTCAGCGATCTGTTCCACGGAAGTCAGCCGGTGGAGATTGTCCAGACGCTGACCCGGAAGGTCCCGGTACAGTTGGCGGAGGAGTACTTCGGATTTTCTGCCCTGCGTGACGAGCAGATGATGGCCTGGGCCAGATTCTGCTTTCGAGAGTTCTTCATCAACCTCCTGAACGATCCGGAAATGCGCGCGCCTGCCGTCACCGCCGGCGACGAGATGCGCGAGCGTCTCGACGTGCTCCTGGCAGAGCGCCGCGTCGGCGACGGCAGGGACGATGTCATGGGCCGCTTATTGCGCCTGCAGCGCGCGGGCGAAGTCGCGGGCCTCGATAACGACGGCGTCCGCCGGACCTTGATGGGGCTCGTCATCGGCATGGTCGAGACAACTTCCCAGGCGGCGATCCAGGCGCTGTTGGTGCTGTTCTCGATGCCCGATGCGCTGGCTCGCGCCGCCGCCGCAGCCAAAGCCGACGACGACGATGCGCTCGCCGAGTTGATCTTCGAGGCGCTCCGTTTCCGCCCGATCAATCCGATGGTGGTCCGCGTGGCTAACGAAGACTATCGCCTTGGCGTCGGCGGGCCGCATGAGACCCTGATAGGCAAAGGCACCACCGTCTTTGCGCTGACCTGGTCGGCCATGTTCGACCCACGCGTGATGGACGCGCCGGAGGAATTCCGCGCCGATCGGCCCGACTACGATGACCTCCACTTCGCCACCGGGCTGCATGCCTGTTTCGGTCGATACATCAGCCGGATTCAAATTCCGCAGATTCTCAAGCCGTTGCTGAAGCTCAACCGGCTGCGTCCGGCGGGCGCTCCGCAATACGACGGGACTTTCCCCGAGACGCTCAACGTTGCGGCCGACGTCTGACGCGCCGGCCCGCCATCTGTCTCGATGACAAAATTGCGGCCCGCTCGCGCCGCAGGAAAGGGAAGAAAATGCGTAAACTGTCAGCTTTGCTCGTCGGTCTGGCGATCTGCTCGGCGGCCCAGGCGCAAACCATCACGGATCCGGATCTCATTGTTCAGCAGTTGAAGCTTTGGACTCAAGGCGATGCCGATCCGGTTTACTACGGCGAGATGACGGATGAACGCGGCGTCCACATGGCCTGCCTGGAACTCGCTTTCATCAAGTACGAAAACCACGTCCTGCACTACATTCACAAGATGTGGGCAAAGCACAATGGCAGTTGCGAGTACACGGATCAGACGACCCACAAAGTCGACAACAGTCCCATTTGCGTCGTTGACTCGAACAAGCCCAGTCCAACGGCAAATACAACGACGCTCTTGACCAAACAAAACATCAATTTGGCTCTTAGCGTATTCCGCGAGATGGATTTCGCAAATCGTCGCGCCGGCCAGCTTTCTCCGTGCCTGGGACAGACGTTGCAGCAGGCGCAAAAGCTGGGATATCTGGGTTCCGCGGGCATTGTTTCGGTGAAAATCGAAAACGGTCAATTCGAAATGCAGTCGACGGCTCAGCGGATCTACCGCGTTCGCATGCAGCCGCTGGATCCACGACACCCGCCGACTGACAAGGTTTTCTAGGACGCATAGACACGGACAATGCCACAGGCCGCCTGTTGCGGCAGCGGCCTGCGCGCGATGTCGGCCGGCAAGTGTCGCGCCCGTATCCCCGCGTCAGTAGGTCTTGAGGTATTCCAGAAGGGCCATGCGATCGGTGTCGGTCAGGTCCGTACCCCAGAGGTGGCCACCATTGCCGTCGCCGGTGCGCGTGGTGTCGACGAGACAGTCCTGTTGGCTGCATGCGGTCTCGACGACAAAACCGAGCTTCACCGGGTCATAGTCGCGCCCGCCAAGCGCAAATATTTTGGGCCGCTGCGCCGGGGGAAGCAGCAGGTCGTACAATGTCGGCACCGATCCGTTGTGCAGGTAGGGCGCCGCGGCCCAGATCCCATAGAGCGGCCTCGCGGCATAGGGCCCGTAGGGCGGCTGCGTGTCGAGCAGCGTGTCGCGCCAGGCGACAGCGCCGCGTTGGTCGAGATCCTCCATCACACGCTGCTGCGCCGCGCCGATTGCGGCCGCCGCGTAGGCCTTTTGCTTGATGCCGTCGACCGCGGCTTGAACGGTCCTGGCAAAAGAATTGCCGGTAAAAGCCGTGCCGGCCTTGACGCCGGCGCACGCCTTCAGGAGTTGCGAGTCCTCGGCGGTGTAAGACCGAGGCGGAATCACGAGCGGGCCGGTGTCGGGAATCGGACAGGAAATCCTTAGAGCCGCCGTAGCATCTGTCCCCACGCCCTCCGGACGCATTCCACGCAGCTTGATCAGGCCGGTTGGGGTGCGTTGATCATCACCATATTCGTGGCAGCCGGCGCACCGGCTCTGGAATGTGACTTTGCCCGCTGCCGCCATGTCGGGCTTGATCGCGCCGAAGATCGCCGCGGGCCATTTCGGTGGATCGATGTAGTAGGCCAGCCATTCGAGGTCGTGCATGTTCTCGATCGGGATGGAGCTCTCGAAAATAGAGGTTGCCTTGGGATCGAGTACGACTGTCGCCCCGGCGCCGAGGGTCTCGGTGACATTGCGCTCCATCACCGTGTTGGTGTCGATCGTCCATTCGACCCAGTCGTAATCCTTAAAGCCCCAGACCGGAGGAAATTGCTGCGGCTGCTCGCGGTAGGCCGCGACCGGCTGCGGCGTCCGGGCTTTGCGCGACCACAACCACGGAAACTTCACCGCCGCATCAAGCTTGACCATGTTCGCGCTGTTGACAGCGAATTTTCCGCCGGCGTCGGCCTTGCGCAGGCGCGTGAATATGAAGTTGCGGGTGCCGTCGAATGCGTCGAGCCGGCCGAAGCCGGAGGTTGGGTGCGCGGCATCCCGCTGCTCCTTGGCGACAGTGATGACGGTGACCAGTTCGAGGCGCGCATCGAGCCTGTCGCGGTGAAGCAGCAAGTTCGCGCCGTAATAGATGAGAGTGGCTGGGCGGACGATCGGCGCGGCAACCCCGTAGCGTCCGTAATCTTGCCGTCCCAGGCGCTTGAGCGCTCGCCACAGCTTGCCTCGATCGCTGGTCGCTGCCGTGACCGCATCGATGGCATCCGAGAAGAATAGCTGCAGATTGAACATGTTGGGAGCGCCGTCGACCCGTACGGCTTTGCCGCCGTGGCGCAGTTCGCCGACATGGCATGCCGCGCAGGTGATCCCGACGAAGTCCATGCCGAAGGTGAAGGGATTGGACGATACTGCCAGGCCCACCGGCACCCCGTCGTTGCGCGCCGGGTCGGGCAACAGGCCGTACCGCTCAAGGTTCTCGACGAATGGCTTGGTGGAGTCGGGATCGGCGACGTCGACCACGGTCAGCAGGAACCAGGGCAGGATCTCCGCGCCCTGCGAGAGGTGATAGAAATCTTCCCTCTGTCCCGGTGTCAGCCCGTTATTGTAATCCACGACAAGCGACGGATCGGGTCGGTCGAATTTAACCTCCATTGTGTTGTCGAGCACGCCGCTGAGCACCGGAATGGCGTAAAGGGCGGCAGCGAGCACGTAGAGGCCGGCGAGGGCAGCGAGCACGTAAAGCAGAAGGCGAACGAGCCTCATGGCGGTTTCCTCCTACGACGCCGGAGTGGCGCGGATCACTGACAGAGAAAAACCTTGAGCGCGTTGAACAGCGCCTTCGGATTGTACTGACCTTGAAAAACTGCCGGCGGTTCGGGGCCGCGCTTGAGCAGGGTGTGAATCGCTTCCCATGCCGTGCGGGCGGAGTATTCGATGGTGAACGCCACGTCCCGCGGAACCTCCACGTACTGACCGATGAGGCCGAGATTGGTCGCCCCCTCGGGAACCGGGCGGGGCCTGTCAGTGCGGTTGCGCGGCATCCAGATGTTGTTCACGTAGGGCAAGTCGCAAGGGATGCAGATCGATGACGCCATGATCGCGTCCAACTGGTTGTCGAAGTGCAGTTGCTTGAGCACCTCCTCCAGGATCTCCGCGCCCGTGCATTCATACATGCGCTTCTGCACAAAATAGCCCTTCTGTTCCGGATACAGGCCGTAGCCCCAACACAGATTGGTGCCGGGCGGTTGGCCGATGACTTCCGGGTAGTGGAGGATCGACAGCGACACGACCCAGGGCGAGTTTTTCAAGGTCACGAGCCCGCCGCTTCCTGGGTCGCATTCCGTCAGCGCGCACAACTGGTCGATGAATTCAGTGCCATTTGTGGTGAGCGTGAAGCTCAGCCAGCGCGAGTTCAGGTACTCTCGCCGCGCCGAAGAACACGTCGGGATTGCCGAGATTCGTGCGCCCTTGCGCCAGGCGCTTCCACAATTCCCAGGATTTTCCGCTGCCCTGCGGTCGTGGCGCCTCGGTCATCGATCCGATCGAGAGATCGGCGGCCTGCGATCCGGTGGTCACCAGCACGATATCGTCCGGCCCGATCGCAACCGAGGTCGCCTCGCCATTGCGTTCGTAGTCGAGCCGGTTGACGGTTAGGCCGGGCGACGGCGCAAGGCCGATGTCGCGGACGAAGGCGCGGTCGAGCAAGGTCACGCCGCGGGAGCGCAGCCAAGCGACCAACGGTACTATGAACGCCTCGTATTGGTCGAGTTGCGTGCGCAGGATGTCCGACATGTCCGACAGGTCCGGGAACAAGAGCAGGGCGCGGTTGATGTAGCGCCGGAACTCCGTCGCGCTGTGCTGCGGCAGCGTCCCCATGATGGTCGACCAGAGCAACCAAAACTCGGTCGAGAAGAAATTGGCGGCAAAGCAATCCTTGACTTGCCGCCCATCGAGCATCGCTTCAGGCGTGAGCGAGAGCCGCGCCAGATCGAAACCGTCGCGCAGGCTCAGGCCGAAATGCGGGCCGTGCAAGACGGGGCCGTCGCGACCGACGATGTGCACCCGGTCGAGGAACGGATTGCACTTATTGAAGGTGAAGAATTCGTCTTTGACTGAGATCGCCGGATTGCTTGTGGAGGGGATCGCCGCAAGCAACTCGAACGTACAGCGGAACTCCGAATCAAAGACGGCGCCACATGGCAGGATGTAGCCGCTCTGTGCGCTCCCGCCCAACGAGAACGAGCCACCCATCCGCTCATCCGCGTCGTAGACCGTGATGTCGCGACCGGGTACTGCCGCGTTGCGGATGAGATACGCGGCAGCCGCCAGTCCGCCAAATCCGCCACCGACGATATGCGCCTTCATCGGTTCTCTCCGTGAAACCGAGGAGGTCCTCCCGACCGGAGCCCGCTTGAGCAGGCAACGCGTCTTGCGCAAGGCGGCGCCTCGCCAAATATTTTTCTGCGCTGCGGTAACGGCTTGAGGAAGAGCATCGGCGATTTCCTGGGTTGAAATGCCTTGTCTCGACATGGTGACTCTACCATAAATTGTACATTTGGTAATGGCCTTTTGGGCGGGGGAGAGGTCATGATAGGTTGGCGGATGCAAACACGAAGCAAGATTAAGGCGGGGGCTACCACCCGAAATGTCCGTCTTGGGTCAATCGCTACACTGCACCAAGGGACTGATTTCCTCGTGCGTCCGCTTCACCCGCGAAAGCGGACTTTCGGGGAGCTGCTGGCGGAAAGATGATGGCGAGCGAAAAGAAAATCCAAACTCATTCCACTCCGAAAAGCGAACCGGCGCCAAAGGAGAAGAGCGCCTCTGATGTCGCCCCAGCCAAGGTCGAGAAGGCCGCTTCCGAGGTCGCCCCGGCCAAGGCCGAGAAGGGCGCTTCCGATGTCGCTTCAGCCAAGGCCGAGAAAAGCGATACGCCAAGCGCGGCGGCGCCCGCGAATTACAGCAGGGGCGAGGGCCAGAAGCCGGTTTCCCAAGCCTATAGGGACAACTGGAACGTGATATTCGCGAAGAAGACGAAGAAGAAACGATAACCCGGTGGCGCGTCGGATGGCGCGGATCTACGAAGTCCGATCGGCCTTTAATTCGTCTTACGCGCTGGGCCTGATCCGCCCTTCGATCGCCGCGATATAGCGCGCGATCGATTGTTCCAGCACCGCTTTGGCATCATCCGCAATCACCCGATCGAAATAGTGGCCGTAGATCGCCTCGAATGAAAATGGCGCCAGCGCCTGGCCGATATGCTCCACTTCGCTCCGCGACAGCGGAATGAAATTCGGATAGCTGCGCATGAAGGACAACCATTTGCGGTCGGTGGTGACGGAGAGAATATCGCCGGCGCAGATAATGCCGCGGCCGCCAGCACCTGCCGCCCAATGCATCACGGTGCCGCCCTCGAAATGACCGCCGCAGCGCACCAGCGTGACGCCGTCCCAGAGCTTGAGCGTGTCACCGTCCCACAGCCGGATTGCCGGGTCCGGCCGCATGATCCAGTCGCGGTCGGCAGCATGAAGATGGATCGGTGCATCGAAAGCCTGCGCCCACTCCACCATCGTGGTGTAGAAATGCGGGTGCGAGATCGCGATGGCATCGATGCCGCCGAGACCCTCGATGAGGTTGACGGTCGCGCCATCAAGCGTGGCGACGCAGTCCCACAACACATTGCCGCTGTTTGTTTGCACCAATAAAGCGCGCTGGCCGATGGCAAAACTCGGTTGCGCGCCAATGCCCATCACGCCAGGTTCGTAGTCGCGGTAAGAATTGAAATGGCTCTGCGCGAGCGCTTGGCGGGTCGTCCAGCTCTGGCCGCGCGGCGGAACGTATTGACGCTCCTCGGTGCAGACAAGGCATTGCGCCGGCGGGGTGGCGCTCTCGGCATACTGCATGCCGCAGGCGGTGCAGATGAAGAGGGGCATTAGCGCACTTTCTTTTTTCTGCCGTGCATTTTGGCAGTGTATTGCGCCGGGTTAGCTGGTCAAACCAGCCGTCATAAATGGCCCGCGGCGCCTTTTCATCGGGCCGTGTGATTTCGCGCGAGCCGTTGGTTCGCGATTGCGGCACCTCAAGAGGCAGCTCAGGTGACGTCTCTTATTATGGGACAAGACTTGACATTCGTCTCCGTTACGGTTACAGACACCGAATCTCGCCCGTCAGGGACGTCACCGGTGACAGCCGTTGATGGGGCGAGTGCGGTTCCCGCGGGCGGGGCTTGTAATCCCGTCCCGGGCGGTTTTGGGCATCGACCGTCCGGCGCGTGACCGGACTGCCAGGTGCTGGCTGCACTGGTGCCGGAGAGGGTCCTCCCGTTTGCATCCGGTGATCCCAGGAAGCGCGGCCCGGAGCCGAGCCACCGTGGTGGAGCGCCGAGAGGCGAGCGCGCCGAAAGCGCGGGGCGAATGGTGACATTCATCCCGTGTGGCGCGCGACCGAGCCACTCCCGACCCCGCAAGGGGACAAGGAGCAAAGGGCACGGTTGATCGAAGTGGATGCGCCTGTCGGCGCTCCGCCTCCCTTTTTGAGGGGAGGCCTTGGAAGGGCTTTCCTAAAGCGTGACGGAAAACTCGGATGCAAATGCATCGCGAGAACGGGATTGCTTGTCTTCACCTCTCCCCGCGCGCGGGGAGAAGGAGGGCAAAGCATCACGAGGCCAATGAAGTGTCACCGGCGCGCTATTTTTTGCGGACGCGAAAGATCAGGAGTCTCTTATCCTTTCGCGTGTCTTCCAGTGCGTCGCCGGTCTGATTGAGCAGATTGGGAATATCGATGCCGGCCAGCGGATCGGTACATTCGACGATCAAGATGTCGCCCGGCTGCGCCTGGCCGAGCGCCTTTTTGGTGCGCAGCGCCGGCAGCGGGCATTTGAGGCCGCGCAGATTGAGGGTTTTTTCGGTCATGCCATGCGAGTCGCAGAAGCGATCAATCGATCCTATCATAAGAGCGATGGCACAAGATTTCAGCAACCCGGATTCCAGTTTCCAGCGCATATCACGCCTTACGCCGCGCGGCGCCATTCTCGCGCTGATCGGGTCGGAAGTCGGCGCAACGAAACCGCGGCAATGCGCACTGGCGCAGGCGATAAATCTCGCGCTCGCCGCGGACATTGTGGTGTCCGAGCAGCCGCCGCATCCGATGGCGCTGCGCGACGGGTTTGCCGTCGCGGCGGCCGCGCTTGCCGATGTCGGGCCTTATGCACCGATGCCATTTGAATCGCCGCCGCGCCGCGTTGACGCCGGCGAGGCTTTGCCGGTCGGAACCGATGCTGTGGCGCCGCTCGATGCGATTGCGTTTCGCAAAGATCGCGCGGAAGCCATCGCCGCTGTCACGCCGGGGGAAAGCGTGTTGCCGGCGGGCGGCGATGCCGCGGCTCGGACGCCGTTGCGCCGTGCCGGGGAGCGCTTGCGCGCACTCGATATCGCGGTGATGGCGGCGGCGGGCGTCACGGACGTCGCGATCCGGTCGCCGCGGCTGCGGATCGCATACGCCAGCGCGGCGAAGACGTCATTGATCGATGCAGCGCTCGGGATGCTCGCGCGCTTCCTTGTGAACGCCGGCGGCACTGTGCTTGGTGCAGCAATCCCGCTTGAAGAGGCACTGACCGACGATCAAGCCGATGCGGTCATCGCGATCGGCGGTACCGGCAGTGGGCGAGCCGATATCAGCGTAAAGACGCTGGCGCGGCTCGGCCGGGTCGCGGCGCACGGCATCGCAATCTCACCGGGCGAGACGGCGGCATTCGGATTCGTTGGCGCGCGGCCGGTGCTGCTGATGCCGGGACGCCTCGACGCGGTTTTGGCGGTGTGGCTCCTGGTCGGGCGCCAACTGGTCGCTCAGCTTGCGTCTGGTGACGTCGAGGCGATGCCCGCCATCATGACGCTCAAGCGCAAAGTCGCCTCGACCATCGGGCTGACCGAATTGGTGCCGGTGCGATGCGCAGATGGCATGGCGGAACCGCTCGCCTCCGGCTATCTGTCATTTGCCGTTCTGACACGCAGTGACGGCTTTATAGTCGTCCCCGCCGACAGCGAGGGTTTCGCTGCGGATACGCCGGTCGCCGTTACGCCATGGCCATAAGTCCCAAACCAAATGAACGCGGCGCCGCGATCCTCCATGCGGTGCGGCGGGCGGCGCGGCAGGAGCAATTCCTCGAAGTGGTGTCGGCCGACGAAGCGCGCCGTCGCTTTGCAGCCTGCATCGATCACTCGCCGCTCGCTGCCGAGACTTTGCCGCTCGCCGGTTCGCTTGGGCGCGCGCTTGCCGCCGACGTGATCGCACCGGTCGACGCGCCGCCGTTCGATCGCTCTAATGTCGACGGCTTTGCAGTCCGCGCCGCCGACACGCTCGGCGCCAGCGACGGCGCGCCGAAGCGGCTGACGCTCAATGCCGAGGTGATTGCCTGCGGTGTCGAGCCCGCGGTCGAAGTCGCAGCCGGCACCGCAACGGCAATTGCCACCGGCGGCGTCATTCCGCGCGGCGCCGATGCCGTGGTGATGATCGAGCATACCGAATTGATCGACGACGGCGCGGCGCCCGCCATCGTGCTGCGCCGCGCGGCGGCGAGTGGACAGTTTGTTTCTTATGCCGGCTCGGATATCGCGCGCGGCGAAACGCTGCTGCGCCGGGGCACGCCGATCGGCTCGCGGGAGATCGGCATGCTTGCCGCGTGCGGGCTTGCAGCGGTCGAGGTGGTGCGCCGCCCGCGCGTCGCCGTGCTGTCGACCGGCGACGAACTGGTCGAGCCCGGCCAGCCGCTTCGTCCCGGCGGCGTCTATGACAGCAACGGCGCCATCATTGCCGCAGCGATCGTCGAAGCCGGCGGCGAGCCGGTGCCGTTCGGCGCGTTTCCGGACGAAGAGATCGCGCTCGAACTCGCCATGCGCAACGCGCTTGATTCTTGCGACATCGTCATCCTCTCCGGCGGCACGTCGAAGGGTGCCGGCGACCTGTCGCACCGGATCGTGTCGCGGCTCGGCAGGCCGGGGATCCTCGTGCATGGCGTGGCGCTCAAGCCCGGCAAGCCGCTCTGCCTCGCGGCGATCGGCGACAAGCCGCTGATCGTGCTGCCGGGATTTCCCACCTCGGCGATTTTCACCTTTCACGCTTTCGTGGCGCCGCTCATCCGCGCCCGCGCTGGTCTCGCGGCCGAGGCGGCGCGCACCGTGCGTGCGCGCGTGCCGGTGCGGATCGCGTCCGAACTCGGCCGCGAGGAATTTGTCCTGGTGTCGCTTGTCTCCGGTGGCGACGGCCTGATCGCATTTCCGACCGGCAAAGGCTCCGGCGCGGTCACCGCGTTTTCGCAGGCCGACGGATTTCTGGCGATCGAAGCGCTCGCCTCCGCGCTCGATGCCGGTTCGCTCGCCGAGGTCACGCTGATCGGCGACAACCAGCGCGCACCCGACCTCGTCATCATGGGCAGCCACGATGTCGCGCTCGACGTCGTGGTCGGGGCGCTGGGTGAGCGCGGCTTTGGCGCGCGGACCATTGCCGTCGGCAGTCTAGGTGGCGTCAACGCGGTGAGCCGCGGCGAATGCGATCTGGCGCCGGTTCATCTGGTCGATCCGGCAACCGGCATCTACAACAAACATCTGCTGACGCCCGGTCTCGTGCTCATTCCTGGCTGGCGGCGGATGCAGGGTTTCGTGTTCCGCCCCGGCGACGCGCGCTTCGAGGGCGGCAGCGCCGACGCAGCGTTCAAAGCGGCACTGGCGGATCCCGCGATCCTGATGGTCAACCGCAATGCCGGTTCCGGGACACGCGTCCTTGTCGATGGGCTGTTACGCGGCGCGCGGCCGCCGGGCTATGCCAATCAGCCGCGCTCGCACAACGCGGTCGCCGCAGCCATCGCGCAAAACCGCGCCGATTGGGGCGTGGCGATCGAGCCCGTCGCCCGCATGTACGGGCTGTCGTTCCTGCCCATCGCGCCGGAACACTACGATTTCCTTCTGATCGAGGCCCGCCGCGACCGGCCTGCGGTGCGGGCGTTTCTCGATGTGCTGCGCGACCAGCCAACACGCGAGCGTATTCGTGCCCTAGGCATGGAACCGGCCTAGTCATTCCGGGGCGCCGCGTAGCGGCGAGCCCGGAATCCATAATCACGATTGGTGCCATTGTGTACGTGTATCTTCTGGCAAGCGGCAGGCATGGCACATTATATGTCGGGGTAACGAATGATCTTGTGCGACGCGTTTACCAACCACCTCGCGCTATGGTGTTAATCGTCTTGTTTGGTTTGAAACTCATGACGATCCCCTAAGCGCGATTGCGCGCGAGAAGGAATTGAAGAAGTGGCGTCGCGAATGGAAGGTAAATTTGATAGAACGATCGAATCCGGAATGGGCGGACCTCTATGAGTCAATTGCCCAATAGGATTGTGGCTATGGATTCCGGGCTCCCTCGCTTCGCTCGGGCCCCGGAATGACGAGCATGCGTATTGTTGGCCTCGCCGGATGGAGCGGCTCCGGAAAAACGACACTGGTCACGAAAGTGATTCCGGTGCTGGTTGGACGCGGGCTCAAGGTTGCGACCGTCAAGCACGCGCATCACGAATTCGATACCGATCAGCCTGGCAAGGATTCCTGGCTGCACCGCCGGGCCGGTGCCGGCGAAGTGGCGATCGTCTCGAGCCGGCGCTGGGCCATCGTTCACGAATTGGGCGAGGGGCCGCAGCAAGAACCCGAGCCGCCGCTTGCCGACATGCTGGCAAAACTGAGCGCGGTCGATCTCGTCATCGTCGAGGGCTTCAAGCGGCACGCACATCCCAAGCTCGAAATTTATCGTGCCGTCATTGGCAAGCCGCTGTTGCATCCCGACGACGATTGCATCGTCGCCATCGCCAGCGATGCGGCGCTGCCGCAGGTAGAGCTGCCGGTCGTGATGCTCGACGATATCGAGACGATCGCCAACATTTTGCAGGCCGAGGCGCTGCCGCGCGAGCAAATCGGATTGTCACGGGATAGAGCGTGATGGCGCAGCTCAGCGACGACTGCTTCGCCTTCAACGGCCCGCTCCTTCCAGTGACCGAGGCCGAGCGGCTGATCGGCGAGCGCGTCGCGCCGGTCGAGGGCCATGAGGCCGTGACGTTGCGCGAGGCTTTGGGCCGCGTGCTCGCCGGTGATGTCGTCGCGCCCGTCAATGTTCCGCCGTTTGATAATTCCGCGGTCGACGGTTTTGCCGTGCGCGGCGACGAGCTTGACGCTCGTGGCGAGAGGCGTCTTGCCATCGTCGATCGGGTCGCTGCCGGTCACACCGCGAGCCACACGGTCGAGGCCGGCGAAGCGATCCGCATCTTCACCGGAGCGCCGATGCCGGCGGGTGCGGACACCGTCTTCATGCAGGAAGATTGTCGTGTCGACGGCAATTGCGTCGTGGTGCCGCCGGGATTGAAACGCGGCGCCAATCGGCGGCTGGCCGGCGAGGATATGCAGGCCGGCGCCGTGGCGCTGCCGGCGGGACGGCGGCTCGCCGTGCAGCACGTCGCGCTTGCCGCCGCGCTCGGCCTCACCAAACTCGACGTGCGCCGGCGCGTACGGGTGGCGCTGTTCTCCACCGGCGATGAGATCGTCGAGCCCGGCGCGGCGCTGCCTGGAGCTGCGCTCTACGATTCCAACCGCTATCTGTTGTCCGGCTTAATCGCGCGTTTCGGCGCCGAGATCACCGACCTCGGCATTCTCGCCGACGATCCGGGCGAACTGCGGCATGCGCTCGGTGCGGCGGCTGCCGATCACGACCTCGTGCTGACTTCGGGCGGCGTCTCCGCCGGCGAAGCCGATCACGTGCGCAGCGCAATCGAAGCTATCGGCCGGCTGGTATTCTGGCGCGTCGCGATCAAACCCGGCCGTCCGGTGGCGATGGGCGTTCTGCCGGGCGCCGGCCGCTGCGATGGCGCCGCTTTCGTCGGATTGCCGGGAAATCCGGTCGCGGTGTTCGTCACCTTCGTGCGTGTCGTGCGGCCGTTGTTGTTGCGGCTTGCCGGTGCGTTACCGGAGCCGCTCATCCCGATGCCGGCGCGGGCAACGTTTTTCTACAAGAAGCGCAAGGGCCGGCGCGAATATGTGCGGGTGGCGTTGCGCACGGGCGCCGACGGCATCGTCGAGGCGGTCAAGCATGAGCAGGATGGCGCCGGTGTTTTGACCTCGCTCACACAAACCGACGGCGTTGCCGAACTCGGCGAGGACGTCACCGATGTCGCGCCCGGCACGACGGTCGGCTTTCTATCTTATGCGTCGCTGGTCGGCTGAAAAAAACAGGAATATCGCCGCGCTGCGACATCAATTCTCTATTCGCGCGCCGCGATTTGGTGTAGGTTGATGGCGAGCTGCCAGCGGAACATGCCGGCTTCCGTAAAATTAAAGGCAGCGCTTGTGCCCTCGGCGGGCGAGCACTTCAGAAAATAAATCAACATTGGTTTGGCGGGCCCTCCGCAATGCAGAGGGCACCCCGACGCGTGGGAGGATGAAACCTCCCCGCTGCAGATTCCTGCATCTTGCAAACCGCTCCGGCGGACAAATGGGAGGAATTCAGCAATGACCGCAGCACAAGACACAATGAAGCCGATACCGTGGTGGAAAGAGCCGACCAGGGATCAATGGATGGCTTGGTGGGCGGCATGGCTCGGCTGGACGCTCGACGCCTTCGACTTCACCATGTTTCTGCTCATCATGGTGCCGATCTCGCAAGAATTTCATGTGCCATTGACCGAGGTCGCGTTCGTGCTGTCGGTGACCTTGTGGCTCAGGCTGGTGGGCGCCATCGGCTCGGGCTGGCTCGCCGATCGGGTCGGGCGGAAGATTCCGCTGATGATCTCGATCCTTTGGTATTCGCTCGCCAATTTTGCCGCCGGCTTCTCGCCGACTTTCGCTTATCTGTTCCTGTTCCGCGCGCTGCTCGGGATCGGCATGGGCGCTGAATGGCCGGCCGGCGCCGCATTGGCGATGGAGACCTGGCCGGTACGTTCGCGCGGCTTAATGGGCGGCGTCCTGCAAGGCTCATGGGGCGTCGGATTCATGCTGTCGAGTGCCATATACGGCTTGTTTTATGCCTATATCGGCTGGCGCGGCATGCTGTGGGTCGGCGTCCTGCCGGCGCTTTCCGTTTTCTATGTCCGCAGGTTCGTCAAAGAGCCCGAAATCTGGCTCGAGAACCGGCGACGCCAGCGTATTGAAGGGCGCGAGGTTCGGGCCCCGCTGGTTGCTATCTTCAAACCGCGCGTTCTTGCCAACACCTTGACCGCCTGTCTGTGGATGGCCGGCGGCTTTGTCGCCTATTACTCGGTCAATGCGCTGTTCGCGACGCACTTGCAAAAAGATCTGCACCTTGCGCCCGGGCTCGTTGCGACGCCGATCTTCTTTGCCAATCTCGGCCTCTTCCTCTCGTCCTGCGGATGGGGCTGGTGGGCGGACCGCTTCGGCCGGCGCTCGGCGATCATCATCCCGGCGCTGATCGCTCTGCCGCTCGCACCGCTTTACCTTCTCTCCAACGACTTTCTCTGGATTGCGGTGGGCTTCATCGCGCAGGGAATGTGCGCCGGCGGCGGCATGCAGGGACAGATGACGCCTTATCTGAACGAGCGGTTCCCGACCGAGGTGCGGGCGACCGCGAGCGCCTTCTGCTACCATCAAGCGGCGATCTGGGGCGGTTTTGTGCCACTGGTGCTGACCTTGCTTTCCGCGCATTTCGGCACCGGGCTGGCGGTGATGATGATCATCGGCACCTGGCTCGGCTGCCTGGCGTGGGCTGCGGCGGCTTTCTGGGGGCCGGAGACCAAGGGCAAGGTTTTGGTGCCCGATCTGGTCCTCGCCTGAATCGTGCGGGCTCGAGCCGGAGGTCATGCCTCCGGCTCGATGGCTTGCCTCGCGTTATGCATCCGCAAATCGCGCGGCGAGAGCTTCGGCGCGCGCCGCGTCTTGCGGTGTGTTGACATTAAAGAACGGATCGACCGGCTCAGCCGGCCAATCGGCGATGGCGACGCCGTGCCGCGCCGTCCAGATTTCGATTTTGTGCAAGCCCTCATTGATGAGGGCGTGACGAAGATCTTCGCGCAGATCGACCGGCCAAAGTCCGACGACCGGGTGGCGCCATTCGCCGGAGCGCGCGCATGCCAGCGGTGTGCCGGCGGCGCGTCGCGCCTCGTGGAGTTGGATAGCCAGATTCTTTGGCAAGAACGGGCAATCGCCCGGCACGCTCAACAGCCACTCGCAACGCGGCGCCTGTGCCACCGCCCAATCGAGGCCGGCCAGAATGCCGGCAAGCGGCCCGGCAAAATCCGGCACACTGTCGGCGACCACCGGCAGACCGGTATCTGAAAAACGCAGCGGGTCGCCATTGGCATTGATGATGACGCGATCACATTGCGGCGCCACGCGTGCGAGTACGCGCTCAAGAATCGTCAGACCGCCGATGCGGATGTGTGCTTTATCGCCACCACCCATGCGGCGCGCCAAGCCGCCGGCGAGCACAAGGCCAAGAGTAGGGGGGCTGCTCACGCGCGCTTTGACTCAATCGTCGTGCACCGCGGCCTTGCGGCGGTGCTTGGCGCTTTCGTCCTCGACGTAAGCGAGGTCCTGATCGAACACGATGCGGTCGGCTCCGGCGAGCGCGATGAAACGCTTGCCGCGGGCGCGGCCGATCAGCGTCAAATTGGCCTTGCGCGCCAGTTCAACGCCCCAGGCGGTGAACCCGGAGCGCGAAATCAGGATCGGGATGCCCATGCGCACCGTCTTGATCACCATTTCGGATGTGAGCCGGCCGGTGGTGTAAAAAATCTTGTCGGCCGAACCGACGCGGTGCTTGAACATCCAGCCGGCGATCTTGTCGACGGCATTATGGCGGCCGACATCTTCCATATAAACGAGCGGGCGGTCCTTCACCGCGAGGACACAGCCATGGATCGCGCCGGCCTCGAGATAGAGCGACGGCGTGGTATTGATCTTGTGCGTCAGCGTATAGAGCCATGAGGTACGCAGCTTCGCCGCCGGTAGCGTGACATTCTCCAGCGCTTCCATCAGATCGCCGAACACCGTGCCTTGCGCGCAGCCCGATGTCTGTATCTTCTTCTTGAGCTTTTTCTCGTAATTGGTCTTGCGTTTGGTGCGTACGACGACGACCGATAACTCCTCGTCGTAATCGACGGCGGTGACGACGTCGTCCGATTTGAGCATGTTCTGGTTGAGCAAATAGCCGAGCGCCAGGTACTCCGGATGGTCATTGATCGTCATCGCGGTGACGATCTCCTGGGAATTGAGGAAGATCGTGAGCGCGCGCTCGACCACCACTGCCGTTTCGATCGCGGCGCCGGTCTGGTCGACGCCGGTAACGCGCTCGGTCAACCGCGGATCAAGCGGATCGGGGCGAAGACGATAATCGTCATGGGGCGCGGCCATGCCCCTAATGTAGGGGAACGAACGCGGCCGTGGAAGCAGATGCAAAAGGCCCGGCTCACGCCGGGCCTTCGCACTCACTCCGCTTCGCCTGAACGTCGCTTGGCAATATCAGCCGTGAAGGCCGCCAAGCACCCAAATCAAAAGAATGATCGGCAATGGAATGCCGAGGAGCCATAACAATAGCCCGCGTCCCATGACTGCCTCCTTGTTCGCCTCTTTAGGGCCGGGTGAACAACTGCAAGGCAGGCCGAAGGTTCCGCCGCCCGGCTGCCGCCGTTATCGTGCATTTGGCCCGGTTTTGGCCGCAACAGCAGGCATTTGCCACATGGGTTGTAACTCAAGACCTGGCCGCTATATTGCGCCCGTTTCCCTGCGCCGGAGGGGTGGCCGAGTGGCTGAAGGCGCTCGCTTGGAAAGCGTGTATACGGGAAACCGTATCGTGGGTTCGAATCCCACTCCCTCCGCCACCACGCAGAAATACTCTACGGCACGCACGTTTGCGCTCAACTACACGCCAATACCGAATTGGGCGGCGCGCGTCTGCAAGCGGGGCCTGTAGGGGCGCAGGCGTCTCTCATACAGCGACTACTCGTCACATATTAATTGACAACGGGATTGCGCTGATGTAGGATAAAAATCCTCTGAAGATTGGGCCGCCATATGCATCAAGTCTGGCGTCTTAACGAATATCATGAGGGCAATCTCGGCCTGGCCTGCACCGAGGAGGGGTTGGTCCTTGGCCGCACGGCGCTGATCGAACGACAGGAGGCTAAGTTCGCTGCGCGCGAGCGTACTGAGATCGAGCGCCTGTTGAGCCGAGCCTATGGAACAGACTTGTCTGTCGATCGGCTGATGTCCGGTCTCACGACCGTAGCAACCGCCTTGAACGCGAACGAACCCGGCCTTGCGCGGATCGCTGCGGTCCATTTGCGCATTCCTGACCTGCCCGATCTGGCGGCACGAGACCGCCTGGAAGCCGAAGATATTCTTATAAAATCACACTATCGGCACACTGCTGCGCACGCGATTGAGGCGGCGCCGATAAAATCCCGCTGCGCTGGCGATGAGAACGAATCATCCCTTCTCGACACGGCGGAGAGCATTCACAAGGCAAGCCCCGATGATCCTAAGCATCCGGGCTGGCCAGCCGGCACGCCAGGCGGGCGAGGCGGCAAGTTTCGCCCAAAGGGCGATTCCGAATTTGATATCTCGCTGGAAGTGCTGCGTGTGGTTGCGCGGCAGGCGTTGCGGACTGGAGCACTCGCGATCTTGCGCATCGCACTGCAAGCCGCCGGTGAAGCAGTCCCTGGCGTCGATGTCGCGGCCACAATAGCCCTGTTGGCCGACATGGCTAAGCTGATTTCTGATCTTAAGCAACTCAAGGCGGATGCTGATGCTGCTCTTGATTTCGTCAAAGACGGACCGCGCAGCTTGGAGGACCTTCAGGTTTCATCGAATGGTTATGAGGAATTCTCGAGCTATAACGAGTTCTACAAAGCCGGGCTAAGCCTCAAATCGCTGGCCAAGAGGTTCGGTGCTGCGGGCGACGGTCAGCAGTATCATCACATCGTCAGTCAGGGCGGCGCCAATGCAGACAACATCCCCCCCGAGCAACTGCAAAACACTGACAACATCATTCGTCTGCCAACGCTGCTGCACGAGGCAGTCAATGCTGAGTATTTGAAGCCACAACTGGGCACAAACATGACAAAGTATCAGTGGCTGCAAACGCAACCTTATGACGTCCAACGCGACGAAGGACTAAGGATTTTGCGGGACTTGCACATTCTCAAGTAGCGATGATGCAGGGAGCGACTGGAGCTCGTTATGGAAATAGATGAATTGATTGCTCGTCTTGGCGCAAAGCTGGATGAGTGGTTTGATGAAAATCGCTCGGCATTTGTGTCGGAGAACAAGAAGGAGCAGGCCAACGCGTTGCTAAGCGGGTTCACTCTGGTCAAAGAGCTTGATCATCTCAAAGGCGATGGATTGGCAGCCATTGGACTGCTGCTTAATCCCGCGCATACGAACACACCGGCGGAATATGCCGAGTCCCTTGTTCGCGGCTTCGAATTCGCCACTAAGCTGGCGGACACTCTTCATGATGAATTGCTGGATACGGATGGGGAGACCAAGGTCGTCCACCTTATGAATGATATCGCGAGCACTTTGGATGGCATCGGTGCTGGCCGGGTGGCCCTCGCGATACTTCTCGACGATCCGAACCCCGGAGTGCGTGCTGCTGCGGGCGCTTATCTCATAAAACTGATGCCTTCTCGCGTGGTGCCCATACTTCGTGAAATCGAGGATACGGAGCGAGGAAGCAGCGCCGGATTCAATGCTCATTCGGCCATCATCGCTTGGGAGCGCGAGAGCAAAGCGGACACCAAATGAGAGTATGAGGGTTTGGCTTCGCGGCAGGTAGATTTTCGAAGCCGCGCGAAATCCTGCGAGAGAATGTTAGTTTACAGTTGCTCTCCCTCCGCCACCACGCAGAAATACTCTACAACACCCTCCTTTTCGCTCGGCTACCCGCCAATACCCGAATTGGGAGGCGCGCGCGTTCCCCCGGAGCGGGTCTGGGAGGACTGTCTCCTATACGGCGACCAATCGTCACATTTTAATTGACAGCGAGGTTGCACTGATGTAGGAGTAAAATCCTTTGAAGATTGGGCTGCCATATGCATCAAGTCTGGCGTCTAAGCGAATACCGTCAGGGCAATCTGGGCCTTGCCTGCACCGAGGACGGTCTGTTCCTCGGACGAACGCCGCTGATCGAGCGGCAGGGCGCAAGATTCGCTATGCGTAAGCATAGTGAGATCGAGCACCTTTTGAGCCGGGCCTATGGAACGGACGTGGCTGTCGATCGGCTGATGTCCGGTCTCGCGACCGTCGCAACCGCTTTGAACGCGAACGATCCCGGCCTTGCGCGGATCGCCGCGGTGCATTTGCGGATTCCTGAACTGCCCGATCAGGCCGCGCGAAACCGCCTGGAAGCCGAGGATATTCTCATCAAATCGATCGATCGGGTCTTTGCTGCGTATACGTCCGGTGCAGTGCGAGCCGATCCCGACGGTGCTGCCTTCGGTTACAAACCATTTCCCCTCGACCCAGCTGACAAAGTTTACAAGGCCAGTCCCGATGATCCGAAGCACCCCCGGCTGGCCGGCCGGCACGGAAGGTGGCCGGGGCGGACAGTTCCGTCCGAAGGACGCTTCTGAACTGACGCAAAAAGTTAAGAGCTTGATTGCGCGCCGGGCACTACGGACCGGCCTGCTCGCTGGTCTGCGCTTTGGTCTTGAAGGATTGGCCAACCTGATCCCGGGTGTCGATGTGGCCGCGGACGTGCTCATGGCGGCAGATATTGCCCGCACGGTTGTCGAATTTAGGAAGCTTGCCATCGATGGCGCCGCGGCCCTTGATTTCGTCAAGGAGGGGCCGCACTCCTTGGAGGACCTCCAAGTCGCATCGAATGGATACGAGGAATTTTCCAGTTATGATGCGTTCTATAAGGTCGCGTTGGGTCCCGAATTGCTGGCGAAGCGGTTCGGTCCTGCCGGTGATGGCCAACAGTATCATCACATTGTGACGCAAGGCGGCGCTAACGCGGACAGCATTTCTCCAGATCAACTGCAGAACACCGACAACATCATCCGCCTGCCGACGATACTGCATGAGGCAGTCAACGCCGAGTATTTGAGCCCCTCACCGGATGAAAATTTGAACATGTATCAATGGCTACAGACCAAACCCTATGAGGTCCAACGCGATGAAGGACTTAAGATCCTACGAAGGTTGCATATTCTGGAGTAGACAAGTCCCGCGCATGTGGATCGTCGGAGATCGCCATGGAATTGGATGCATCAATTGTCCAGTTGGGGGTGAAACTGGAGCAATGGTTTGAGGGGAATTGCGGGACGTTCGCGTCGCAGGACCGTATCGCGCAGGGCGGGGCGCTGCTTCGGGGGTTCGAGATAGCGAAAGAGCTTGATCGCCTCAAGGCGGAGGGATTGGCGGCAATTACAGCGCTGCTCAATCGGCACGATCCAGTTACCGACGACGAAAGAGCCGCATCACTGATCCGCGGCTTTGAACTTGGCGCCAGACTTGCGGATACGCTTCATGACGAATTGTTGGACACGGATGGAGAAACCAAGGTTGTGCGTCTCACGGACGCAATCGTTAAAGCCTTGGATGTGATCGGTGCCGGCCGGGTGGCTTTGGCCGTGCTGCTCGACCATCCCGACGCTGGGATACGTGCTTTAGCAGGATCCTACCTGATAGATTTAATGCCCGAGCAGGTAGTTCCGCTCCTTCGTGAAATCGACGAAAAGAACGAAGGGTGCAGCGCCGATTTCAGGGCGCATTGGGCGCTCCTCGCTTGGAAACTTGAGAGGAAATCGCGGTTCAATTATCTTAGCGAGAAGCCCGCGCAACGGTAGATCACCCTGCGGACAGCAATTGTTGACGGTTCCGTCGAATAGCCGCGAAGTCGCGCGAAATCCTGCGAGAGAATGTTAGTTTCCAGTTGCTCTCCCTCCGCCACTACGCAGAAATACTCTCCAACATGCGCGTTTTCACTCCGTTACCCGCCAACACTCCCAATTGGAGGCGCGCGTCCTCCACGCGACGTGCGGGCCTCCGTTGTCGCCTAGATGGTGACTTATCGTCACTTTGTTAATTGACAACCGGATTAGATTGGTTGTGCGATAAAAATCCTCTCAGAAATTGGGCCGCCATATCGACCCAGGAGCTACCGGCCAAATGGTTCGGTCCAGTCGGCGACGGCCAGGAGTATCATCATATCGTCACCCAAGGTGGCGCTAACGCGGACAACATCCCGGCAGAGCAACTGCAGAACACCGACAACATCATTCAACTCAGGATTTTGCGGGACTTGCACATTGCGGCGCGTTCCTAATCGCGTCGAGCTTGGCACCAATCGGTACGGAGCGGAATGGGCTTCAAGTATGAACAAGTGAATGTCGTGTGTCTGCTAATGTCCATGGCCAAGCGTCGCCGAGCAATAACAGCTGAAACCACAATGACAGCGCAGCGACTGCGAGCGCAACTATTTCATTTGGCAGTCGGCCGGCGTTTCGAACGGATCAATCCGGAAGGCTTTACGCCCATACGCCGTGATCAGTGCACTGTCTGACTGCGGAGCTGCGCGATATCCCTGTCGGTGAGCTTCGACGGCTCGCTGCCGAACCGTGTGGTGACGTAATTCGCCACGGCGGCGATTTCCACGTCGGAATAGGTTGATCCAAAAGCGGGCATCGAGATCACGCCTTCCGGTGTGTTCCTTTTCGTACCGGAAATGACGATCTGCGCGACATTTGTCGCCGCAGGATCATTGACGGCGCGGGCGCCGGCAATGGTCGCGAAGGGCGACAGCATGCTTACTCCGGTCCAGCTATGGCAGCTGGCGCATGCCTGTTCGAACACTCGTTTGCCGAGAGTGTCAGCGGTCTGACCGCCGGCCTTGGGCGAAGCGGGCGCCGGAGGCGCCAATGCCGCCGGCAGATCGGGCGAGGCGACGGGCGGCACGCTGCGCAGGTAAGTGACGATTGCGCGAATGTCCGCTTGCGGCATTTCGCTGAAGCTTTGGTCCACGGCTTCGCCCATCGACCCTGCGGCCGTGCCGTGGCCCGATGCGTGTCCGATCGCGAGATAATTCGCAACTTCGTCATCGCTCCAGGCACCGATGCCGGTGCCCTTGTCGGAGCTAATGTTGAAGGCACTCCAACCGGCGGTCAACGCGCCGGCAAATTTCTTTCGGTTGTCGAGCGCGAAAGCAAGATTCCGCGGCGTGTGGCATTCGCCGCAATGCGCCAATGCCTCGGCAAGATAGGCGCCTCTGTTCCATTCCGGGCTTCGAGCGGTATCGGGCGTAAAGCGGCTGTCGGCATTGAATGCCAACGACCAGAATATCATCGACCAGCGTTGATCGTATGGAAAGCTCAGCGTATTGGCGCGATTTTCGGCATGGGTTGGCGGCAGGCTGAACAAATACGCTTTGATCGCCAGCGCATCCGCATCCGTCATATAAGTGTAAGAAGTGAATGGCATCGCCGGGTAAAGCCGCGCGCCATCGCGGCGCACGCCGCGCTGCACCGCGTTGAGAAAATCGGCGTCGCTGTAATCGCCAATCCCGGTTTCCTTGTCGGGCGTGATATTGGGCGAGTAGAGCGTGCCAAAGGGTAGCGGAAACGCCAAGCCGCCGGCATAGTTCGTGCCATTGGGCGCGGTATGGCAAACCAGGCAATCGGCCACATGCGCCAAGTATTCGCCGCGCTTGATTTGGCTGGCATTGGCGAGGGCGCCGGGAACGCCGGTCGGATCGGCGGCGCGATAGTCCGCAAGCGCAACGGTCGTGCCGCCGGCGAATGCCATCGGACCGGGATTGAGCGTGCGCCATCCATAAATCCCCAGTCCGATCAGGACAATGATGGCTATGACAACAGCTATGCTACGTGTGCGGCCTGGCATGGCGCTTATGCCTTTACCGCAATCGCCGCGCGGTCGATTGGTAGCCGCCGCAGGGCGACGCCGGTCGCGGCATAGATTGCATTACGCAAAGCGGGCGGACCCGCGGTGCACCCGGTTTCGCCGATGCCACCCGGATCCTCGCCGCTCTTGATGACATGCACCTCGATATTCGGCACCTGATCGATGCGCAGCATCCGGTAGTCGTTGAAGTTCGATTGCCGCACGCGGCCTTTGTCGATGTTGATCTCGCCGTAGAGCGCTGCGGTCAGACCGAAGATCAGCCCGCCCTGAAATTGGGCCATAATCGTGTTCGGGTTGACTGCGATGCCGGTATCGACCGCCGATGTCACCCGGCGCAGACGTATGCCGCCGTGATCATCGACTTCCGCTTCAACCACGGTGGCGATAAAGCTGCCGAACGATGGTTGGACGCTTACCCCGCGCCCAACGCGCGGCGGCAGCGGCTGACCCCAAGCGGATTTTTCCGCAACCAGATCGAGAGCGGCTTTGAGGCGCGGATTGTTGCCGAGCATGCCGCGGCGGAACGCGATCGGGTCCATGTTCGCCTTGCGCGCCAGTTCGTCCATAAAACATTCGGTAGCGAAGACATTGTTGTTTGGACCGACACCGCGCCAAAACCCGGTCGGCACCGCGGGCGGTTCGGCACGCACGTATTCGACCACACGGTTGGGAATGTCGTAGGGCATGTCGACCGCGCTATCGACCGCGTCGATATCGATGCCGTTCAAGAATATGGACGGGGCCCAGCGCGCCATGATCGACGAACCGGTCACACGATATTTCCAGGCGAGGATCTTACCGTTCGACAGGCTCGCGGAAATGATGTCACGATAGACCGGCCGATAGATATCGTGCCGGATGTCCTCCTCGCGAGTCCAAACCACCTTGAGGGGGCTATCGACGTGCTGGGCGATGCGGACCGCGCTTGCCACCATGTCGGTCTCGAGTCTGCGCCCGAATCCGCCGCCGATCAGCGGATTGTGCACCGTCACTTTGTCAAGCGGAACGCCGGCGGCTTCGGCCGCGGTCGATTGCACGCGCGTGATGACCTGCGTGCCAGTCCAGATTTCGCAAGCGCCGGGTGTGAGCCGCACGGTGCAATTTTGCGGCTCCATGGTCGCATGAGCCAAGAACGGCAGCTCGTACTCCGCGTCGTATCTGTCACCCTGCTTGAGCCCGCCGGCGATGTCGCCGATGGACTTGGCGATCACGCCATCATGTTGGCTGGCAGCGCGCAGGTCGGCCCAAATGTCGCTCGAGTTTATCCGCGCGTTTGGGCCTTCGTCCCACGTTATGGCGACCGCATCGAGGCCTTGCTTGGCGGCAAACATGTGATCGCCGACCACTGCGACCAGATCGTCCAGCACAACGACCTGGCGAACGCCGGGGATTTGCCTGGCCGCACTGTCGTCGACATGCGCGACTTTGCCGCCGAATACCGGGCATTGTGCAAGGGTGGCAAATTTCATTCCCGGCAACGTTACATCAATGCTGTAAATGACCTTGCCGTTGCTTTTGTCCGGCGTGTCGAGACGCTTCAGCGGCTTGCCAATCAGTGTGAAATCTTTTGGGTCTTTAAGCGCAGGATTCTGCGGCAGGGGCAGGGCACTCGCGGCCTCGACAAGATCGCCATAGGGTGCCGCCCGCCCGCTGGCCGCATGCAGCACTTTACCGTTCGATGCCGTGCAGCTCGCCGCATCGACCTGCCATTGCGCCGCCGCCGCCTGGATCAGCATCGAGCGCGCGGCCGCCCCGGCGGTGCGCAGCGGCTTCCAGAACGCGCGAATGGAATTGGAGTTGCCGGTAACCTGTATTCCGAAGATCGGGTTGCCGTAGAGCTTGTCGTTGGGCGGCGCAGCCTCCAGCACGACCTGCGCATAATCGGCATCGAGCTCGTCGGACAGGATCATCGCCACCGCAGTGTAAACGCCCTGTCCCATTTCCACTTGCGGCATGACCAGTGTGGTCTTGCCGGCATGATCGATACGGATAAATGCGTTTGGTACGAATTGACCGGCCGGATTGTCGGGAGCTTGCGCGGGCTCATTCGTTGCGGCGCGTACCGGAAGGTGGAAGGCGAGGGTAAGGACACTCCCCAAGCCAGCTTTGAGCGCAGTGCGTCGTGATGCGGTCAGGGTGAAATCGTCGCGAGAGTGCATGCCGACCTCCTACGCTACGCTTGCGGCGCGCTTGATCGCCTCGCGGATTCGCACATACGTGCCACACCGGCAAATGTTGCCCGCCATCGCAGCATCGATGTCCGAATCGTCGGGATGAGGGTTATTCGCGAGCAGGGCCGTCGCCGACATGATTTGACCGGACTGGCAATAGCCGCATTGAATGACTTCCAGCTCCAGCCATGCCTTCTGAACTTTAGCGCCTGCATCTGTAGCGCCGACGCCTTCGATTGTGGTGATGGCTTTGTCGCCAATCGAACCGATCGACAGCAGACAAGATCGTACCGGGTTGCCGTCGATATGCACCGTGCAGGCGCCGCATTGCGCAATGCCGCAGCCAAACTTGGTTCCCGTCATCCCGAGGATGTCACGAAGCACCCACAACAAGGGAGTCTCGGGGGCAGCGTCGACAGATTGCTGACGGTCGTTGATGCGCAAGTTGATCATTGGCTGCTCACGGATGTCTGTTGTGCCGGTCGTCTTGGGCCGCAAAATTGCGCACGTAAGGCGCCGCCATCACATTATCGGGATTTATGCCTTTGCCATCCTCAAGGCGGGACTTGAACTGGCAGGGGGATACGATGGCTAGGCCGGAATCGGTCGCCAAATTGTCAACGCCGATGCGTCCACCACCGTGCCGCACGGCTTTTGCGTTGCGGACCACCGACATCTCCCTAGAAAGCGGGCTCGGCCATGACATTTCATTATGTGTGCAATCTCTCTACATACGCAAGCTGCGTCCATTAGAGCGGCGGTACTGCCGCCCCCGGCGACATGCAGCCCGATCCGAGAGGGTCCCCGTGACCTGTCGCGGGTGATCCGCATCCTCGATCGATCGAAGCCCGGTTTCACTATTTTGCGGGCCCGGTCTGGGCTTCTTTACGGCGCGCAGCGGCTGGCTCGGACCTGCGATTTATGCCGCTCCTCGCATTTGTCTTTGCCGAGGCAAAGAGCGAATATGGCGCGCTCGCGGCGCGAGCGTTTTCGGTTTCCAATCCCACTCCCTCCGCCATTGGGTTGTGACAGGGGCATCCAATGCAAGGCCGCCGTCGCGTCGAGATTAAGAGCCAGAAGCGTCTGCTGGACGATTTCTTCAAAATCGACGAATACATCGTATCCCACGAACAATACGACGGCGAGATGAGCGCCGATCAGCGGCGCTTGAATTTCGAGCGTGGTGACGCGGTCGCAGTCCTCCTTCTCAACGTCGACACCCGCTCAGTCGTGCTTGTTCGGCAATTCAAATTGCCGACCTTGGTCGGCCGGCGCCGCGACGACCCGGCCATTCAGGACGGCTGGGTGACCGAAACGATGGCGGGAATGATCGGCGCCGACGAGACCGCTGAAGACGCCGCCATCCGCGAGACTTACGAGGAAACCGGATACGAGATCGAATCCCCGGAATTCATCTGCAAATTCCTCTCTTCGCCGGGCGGCACATCGGAGCGAATCTTTCTTTATTTTGCCGGCGTCAGCAATTCCAGGCGGTCCGGTTGGAAAGGCACCTCCGACGATGATGCCACCGGTGGCCTCGGTGACGAAGACATCAAAGTGTTCGAAGTGAGCGTCAATGACCTGTTCGATCAGTTGACGAAGGGAGAGATCGACGATCCTAAACTTGCCATTGCGGCCTACTGGCTCAAAGACAACATGCCGCGCTTTGAAAAACTCGCTCCGGATACGCGCAGTTTCGCAATCAGGGGCAGGCCAGGACTGATCGTCGGCTATAAAACCGGGGACCTTAAAACTGTCAAAGGGGTGAGCGCGTGGGTAAACCCCGAAAATTCCGACATGATCATGGACCGGTTCATTGGCCGGAGTATTTCGGCGCGCATTCGGTCGCTTGGCGCCAACCGGGACGGCGATAGCATCCTCGAAGACACCATCCAGGACAGTCTGCGCGGCATGATCGGGGAGCGCGCGCACGTGAAGATCGGCACGGTGCTGCCTACAGAATCCGGCATGCTACGCGGCTCGCATCAAGTGAAAACGATATTTCACGTCGCCCTCGTGCAAGGCAGCCTGGGCGAGGGGGTCCGAGCCGAGTTGAAAGATCTGCGATCATGCGCCGAGAACGTCCTGGACAGAGTCGAAGGCGAGAATCGGAAATTTTGGCGAAAATTCTGGAATAACCGCGTCGACGGGATTCTGTTTCCGATGATGGGAGCAGGCGAGGGAGGTTTGCGTGTCGACGACGTCGCCGGAGAGATCATCCCGCCGGCTGTCGATTTTCTCCGCAGCACGCCCAACCCCACGCTCAAAGAAATCTATTTTCTGGCTTTCGGGCTGCGTGAGAAAAATGCCTGTGACAAGATTTTTGCAAAATACTGCAGGGACGGAATACTTGAGCCGCTGGGGGAAGGCAAATGACAGACCGGGAGGCATGGGCCTCCAGGTGGGACGAGCTTAGACTTTATCTTCACCGCCAGCTCTGGCGGCCGCTCCGCAATATGATGAATATTTTCCACGTGCTGCCTCTGGCGGCCGTGGTGATTCTGTTCGTCTTCCTGGCGACCGACGGTCAATTTCGGGAAATTTACATTGCCACCCTCGAGGGCGCGCGAAGCCATACCCATGCCTGGATATTCAGCGTTGCGATGGCTTTCGCCGCGCTGACGCTGATCAGCGCGGTGCTTTACGAGGCCCATAATGCGCTCAGCACGATGCGAATCAATGTCATCTATTCGAGCTATTCGGATCCGACCGCCGGATCGAATATGCGCGGATTGCAACGGGCGGCGGCTTTCGTTCTTGCGTTCCTGCCGTGGATCGGGTTGTCCATCGGCTTGCTCGGAGCGCGAAATTTCGTCGCCGACAGATACTGTCATTTGCTCAACTCCGCCGGAGTCACGGGTAATGCCCTTGAGAGTATGCAGTATCTGCCGGTATACGGCGGCTACCGGATCGCGGGCGCCGTCATATTCCTCGGACTCGCGGTCGCTTATTTCGCCAGCGTCGGCGAGCAGCACCGGATGGCGCAACGCGCCGTCGCCTGCCTTGCCCTGCCGCTCGGGGCGTTGGTGTTTTTTCTGTTTACGGATTTATTCAATCCTGGCCATGACTCGCCATGGACGCTCGTCGCCGACATTGTGATTATTGCGGCTACGGTATTCTATTTCCTGATTTATCAGCGGCTTTATCGCCGGCGCAGTGGATTCATATTTTCAAATCTGAATTCCGGAACCGGCATAAGCTTGCGCAAACGCCGGCGCCACTGGCTTGCTATGTGGGCGTTTATGCCGTGGCTTGCGCTGGCCGCTTATTTTGTCTGCGCGCAGTATCTTACCGGACCGCTGCAGCCGGTGACGAGTTGGCCGCAATGTCCGGTGGCATCCTATCCGACGCCCGGCCGCTGGGCGGTTTTTCCGGTGGCGATTTGCATCACCATCGCGCTCGGGCTCCTGGTCGGCCACACTTTGGGGTGGCTCTCGACCTATAAATGGCGCCGGCCGGCGATTTGCGCGCTCATTGCGTCGCTTGCCCTTGCAGTAGAACTGCTGTCGTTCTTCGGCGGGGTCGATCGCGCCGTCTTCGTATACCGATTTGTCGGCCCGCTTGGGACGGTGCTTCTGGAGCTGCTGTTCCTGATTTCGACATTCGCTGTGTTGGCGGTGTTGTCGCAGCGCTCGGGCTTCCCGGCTCTGACGCTGGCCGTGCTGACCATGGTCGTCAGCGTGATGTTCCCGAATTACGCCGGGCTTACGGCCATCGCACTGGCCCTGGTTTATTTGGTCTTTGCCGTCGCCGGTTTTTTGTCGCGCCAATATGCCGTGGGTATTGTCGGGCTCTTGTTGCCGGTCGTCGTATTGATCAACTGGAATCCATTGCGTTCAGAAACGATTACCTCACAAAACCGGCCATTAGCGGATATCAACTCGCGCGCAGTCACGACGCGATTTCAATGCTGGCTGGAATTCCGAGGTGTTGCGCCGGCGATGCCGGGCCAAGCGCAGCCAGACTGTTCGGCATACGGATCGCCGCCTCCGCTTGCGGCTCACGCCGGCAAATATCCCGTTTTTATCATCGCTGCGGAGGGTGGCGGAATTTACGCGGCGAGCGCCATATCGACACTGCTTGCGAAATTGCAGGATGCCGAGCCTGAATTTTCCAAACACGTTTTCGCGATCAGCGGCGTTTCGGGCGGATCTCTTGGCGCCGCGATTTTCCAGGCGCTGGATCATCGGATGATTGCCGCCGCCGCCGCGCCAAGCCCGCAGGCGCCGTTACCGGAAAATGTCGTATCGGAGGCCGACGACGCTACGACCTGCGCTCAATATGTGCCAAAGAGCGGATCGCCGGCGCATTCGCAATCCGCGACGGGAAAAGGCGCGCTTTTGCAAAATGAGGTGGCCAACATCATGCGCGGCGACCACTTCTCGCCGGTGGTCGGCTCAATCGTTCCGGAAATCTTCGGTGCTCCGCTCAGCCGCGCAAAGGCCCTGGTGGCGAGCTTTGACTATTCAACGTCGGCGCAAGACGCCGAGGCCGGTAAGCTCCTCTGCGCGCCGTTCGGGGACAGCTGGTCACCCTCAGGTGACGCGCCCGCCCTCGTTCTCAACTCGACCTGGGTGGAAACTGGCTTTCGCGTCGCCTTCGCGCCGTTTGATCTGCATGCCACCGACGAGTCGCTTTACTCATTTTCCGATGCCGGCATGCCCGACGAGCACCAGGCCAATTTGATGGGCGCCGCGTCGGTGAGCGCGCGATTTCCGCTGATCATGCCGCCCCTTTCAGCCGTCATGCAAAGTCCGGACAAAGCGAATTCGAAGCAAATTGACACCAAGCGATGGAATTTCGTCGACGGGGCCTATTCGGACAATTCCGGCGTCAGCACGGCCATCGATATTTATCGGGCAATCAAAGGCATTCCCAGCGTCGACCTGCACGTGATTGTGCTCACCAGCACCAACCCTGCGCCCAACCTCGACGATGCCTCGATTAACGGCACGGTATTTCGCGACACCGTGGCTCCGCTGGATGCGCTCATGAAGGTGAGGTCCGATTTGGGCGATCAGGCCGTCGCACGCGCATGCACCTACATCTACGCTTCACCGGCCAAAAATGAGAGCAGAGGAACCGTATCCGCAATGGAGACCAATGCGTATTGCGTCAATCAATCATGGAAGACGGATGGAAGCGCAAAATTGCAAATCGTGGAAATCCAGGATCAAACTTACGGACTTGCGCTGGGCTGGAAGATTTCGGCCACCACTTTCGCGGTCGTGAAGTGGATGCTCGGTAATCCGGATGGCTGTTCAGATCCGGCGGCGCCTCCTTCCAATTCAGACCGTCAGGCGGCCGTTGTCGCGGGGAGCTCGGCCAGATCAGATTCGTCTCTCGACCAGCGTTCGGCCGCCGAGGAAGCGACGTCGAAAAAGACCTCCGTGTCAGCAACCGACGAAGATCCCAACGCACAGCTCACCAAGGCAATTTTGCGACGCAACAGTTGTGTTCTCACGTCGATAGTGAACTTGGTTCGCAGTGCGGAAGCCGCAACCAGCCCGAATGAAAGCCCGCAATAGGAGATTGTCGCGGCGCCTGGGGCGCCCGATTTATTGAACGACACGGACTATCGGCGTGATCGATAGGTCGCTCGCCGCAGTCTGGATTGCGATGAGCTGCGCCAGCAAACTGAAAATGCGCTTTGTCGTTGTGGCATCCTCGGGCACGCAATACTCGCCGTCATAAAACCAGGTGTGGACGAAGCATTGTGGCGTACCGCTCTGTGCGATGGTTATCAGGTTGGGATCCTGCTCCGCGGTGGCCAGCGTGGGCGGCTGCAGGACATCGAGCCGGCCGGGCGGGATGTATGCTGCCGTCGACTGCTCGGCGTGATTGCGCTGTATTTTCATCAGCGTTCCCAAGAATTCAAAGACACCGAATGCCGAACGCGGCGTGACCTTGAACTCGTAGGGCCCCACGCTAAAATTCAGCGTGTCGGGTTGCGGTTTCTTGGCATCCTTAACCGGGTCCCAATGGCTGCCGCATTTTGGACTGGCCAGCGACACGTCAAACGCTTTGCTTATCGTGCGCCATTTGTCTCCCATTTCGCCTTGCGATCGCCGCGCCAGCACGGCGTCGAAGCAGAACCGCGCGAAAATGGTGGTCGCACCCTTGCCGCTGCTGCTGCTATTGCCTCCTCCGCCCTTGCTCGCGCCGCCGCCGCCAGAGGATTCCAATGTTTGCTCCTCGACGGTCAAGCCGGCGGCGGTCGCAATGAGAATAATGTCCGGGAAGCAGAGGTGACGCGGATCTTTCCGATCGCAGCCGTAATCTTTCGGCGGATCGTATCGCATTCCGACCGTATAGTGACCGATTTTGAGCTCCACGGTATCCGCGAACAACCAGTACAAGAGTTCGCGCGAATAACCCTGGCGAATGAAGTAATCCAGAACCTGCAGATCGATCGGTCGCAGGAATCCTTCGTAGAAGGCGCTCGTTTCCTGCGTCGCCACGTTGAAGTTGCTGCTGACGGCGGTCGAGTTGCTGGCGGTCGTATTGCCGAAGATAGTGTCGCGATAAGGCGATGACGATGGAAAGGTCGACAGCGCGGCGGTCGCTGTGACTTGGCCGACCGTACCGGGGCCGACCAGGAACGACGGCAACGCCAAGCTCGACGTATTCGTCATTGATGGCGTGACTTGGGAGATGGTTGTGAAGCTGAGTGGATAATCGTGGCTGGCGCGGACCAGATTGAGGAAAATCGCCTCGTTACGCGCCGTCGCCAGACTGCGGCTAATAGTGTCGTAGCGCGTGTCGACCGGATCGACCATAGCGCACGCGCCCGCAACGCCAGCAAGCAACAGAACAGCCGGGAGTGATCGGATCCCCATACCCCCTCCGATCAGTATGTCGCCGGCAATTCTGCATGGTTGGGTTCCGGGGTCAATACAGGATGGGAAATACGACGCGAAGGCGTCGACACGATCGACTGATTTTTCGGGCGGGCGTCGTCGGGTGCGGCAGCTTACTGACCGCTCGGTGTGCGCACCCCGATCCAGGAATCGCGCACCTGCTGGTAGTGCACCATCGGATCATACGTCCTCACCGGCAGCGACAGTTCCTGCGCCGAAAGCCGTCCTACAGCCGCGAGGAGACTGTACGACGCAACCACCCGGTCGTGCTGGGCAACGATTAAATTTTGACGGGCATTCACGAGAGCCTGCTCGGCATTGAGCACATCCTGCGTCGTGCGCTGGCCGGCGATCGCCTCGTTGCGAACTCCGGTCAGGGCCCGGGCGGCGGCGTCATTCTGGCGCTCGGCCGCTTCGATCTGCGCCTTTGCCGCCTGTAGCTGGCCCCACGCCTGAACCACGTCCGCGCGGGTCTGATCACGCACCTGGTCGACATTAAGCCGCTGCTGGTCGAGATTTTCTTTGTTCAGGCGGATCGACGAATATTCCGCACCGCCTTGATAGAGCGGCACCGTCAAATTCAGCATGACGTTGTCTGCGAATTCCCTGGGCGTCGTAACCGTGGGGAAGATTTGCTCCTGAACATTGTACTGTCCGGTCAGCGTCGGCCACAACGCGCCTTCCGCGATCTTGACCTGCAATTGAGCAACGTCGACCCCATACAATGACGCCAGCACATTCGGGTTTTGCGCGATGCCGACCGCGACGGCGGCCTTCAGCGTTGCAGGGGCCAGCCGGTCGACGGCCGAGGCGGCCGTAAGGTTTGCGGGTTCAACGCCGATGATCCGGCGGTAGTTGGCGTGGGTCGTCATCAGCGTCAACTCCGCGGCATGCATGGTGGCTTGAGCGGCCGCCAGTTGCGCTTCCGACTGCGCGACATCGGTCGTGGTCACCTGGCCGGCCGCAAACCTGTTGCGGGTGTCCTGCAGCGTGCGCTCCAGCACGCGAACATTATTCTGTTGGACTTCGAGATTTGCGCTATCGCGCGACACGTCCATGTAAACGGTCGCTGCGGCCAGCAGTACGGTTTGTTCCATGACGCGCAGCGTCTCGCGCGCCGCCGAGACCTTGCTTTCGGCGGCCCGGACGTTGTTGGCGGTCCGGTTGCCGTTAAAGAATGTCTGCGAGGCGGTCGCGCCGACTGAATATGGCGTGGTCAGGCCGCGCGCCTGGAACGACGCCCCGGCCGCCAAAAGCGGTGGCGCGGGCGGGATCGTTTGCCTGAGATTGGTGAATTCCCGCCCAACGCTGGCGTTGGCGGTGATCGTCGGCCGATATCCGGACAGCGCCTGCGGCACGCCCTCATCGCTCTGCCGGACAATCGCGCGTTGCGCATTGAGCTGTGGATTATTCTCGTAAGCCCGAGCGAGCGCTGCCTCGATCAACTCCGCGGTGGCCTGCTGCGTTGCGACGGCGAGTAGCGCGATGGCGACCGGGATTACCGATGCGAGCGCGCGTTTATTGCGACCCGGCAGCGAGTTCCCCCGCGTCCTTGGAGCCATAATCCCCACTCGTCACCGAAAGCCCCAATCCGACTGCCGGCGACCTTAACGTGGGGGCGTTCCGCTTACAAGGTTTGGGCCGGTTTCTGCACACCGGTTATGTGCGCGCCGCGCCAGCATCCGCAGTTCCCGCAGCCCGAACATGAGGGTGGCTAACATGAGCGGCAAGAAAAAATCCAGCACGCGGAACGTCAGTAATGTCGCCAGCAGAGATTCGCGCTGATATTGCGGTAGGCCGATGAGGATCGCTGCTTCGACGACGCCGAGGCTGCCCGGCGTATAACTCACGGCCCCAAGCAGCGTGGCGAGGACAAAGATCACGACGATCGTCGCGAAACCGACGGCAGGATCGGCGGGCAGTAGCATGAAGATGGACAAGGACGCCAGACAGCGATCGAGCGTGCCGATGGCGATTTGCAATAGCGTACGGCGCAGATCGGGCAACGTGATCTGCCAGTTCGCGCGGCCGACCGTCCGTGGTTGCCGCATCAGCCAGACCAAATAGCAAACGATCGCGAACAGGCCGGACAATCCAATCAGCCGGTTGATCCACGGCGGCAACTGGTCGACGACGCTTAAGGCGGCCGGCGCGTAGGCAACGGCGCCGCCGAGCACGAATATGTTGCCGAGCCAGAACGTCATTCCGGTTACGAAAGCGATCTTGGCGACGTCGACGACATTCAAATTCCAGAACGAGTAGACTCGGAACCGCACCAGACCGCAGGTCAGCGTTGCCGCGCCGAGTGAGTGGCCGATCGTGTAGCTGGTGAAACTCGCGAATGCCACAACCCGCAGCGGGATCTTGGATTTGCCGATGGTGTGCAGCGCGAACAGGTCGTAACAAATGAGATTGGCGTAGCCGGCGACGACGAGCGCCCCGGCGATCAGTATATGCAGTCCGGATTGCGCTTTGATGGCGACGACGACTTTGCCGACGTCGATGCCGCGCAGCAAGTGATAGAGCGTGGCTGCGGCAATGACGACGATCACGAAGCTGATCGTAAGACTGATCTTGTTCCGGCCGACGCCGCGGACGATCGTCTGTGTAATGGGAAACGATGCTGCCAGGGTGAAATCAACTCCGTCCGACGAATCGTAGCGGCAAACTCTCACTCGTTTGTAACAGCATTGTTACGATCGACACCAAAAGTGACGCCCTTCGACTGTGACCGTCATACGATTGAGATATGAAATCGCAATCCTCGTTGCATGCGATTCGTATCTCAGACGGCCACACAAATCAGGTCGAAAGCACCGCAATGAAGGTTCTGGTCGCGACGGACGCGTGGCGTCCGCAAGTCAACGGCGTGGTGCGGACCCTGGGCTCACTGGCGCGCGCCGCCGCCAAGCTTGACGTTGAAATTGAATTTTTATCGCCGGACGGGTTTTGGACCTTCCCGGTGCCGACTTATCCGGGGCTGCGGCTCGCCTTTCCGCGTCGCAAGCGCATCGCCGAGCGGATCGAGGCCGCAAAGCCGGATGCCATCCATGTCGCTACGGAAGGCCCGATCGGGCACGCTGCGCGTGCCTACTGTATCAGAAAGGGCCGGCCGTTTACCACGAGCTACACCACCCGCTTTCCGGAATACATTTCGGCGCGTTCTCCCATTCCGCAGCAATGGATTTACGACATTCTGCGGCGCTTTCACGCCGCCGCAGCGGTCACGATGGTGGCGACGCCGTCGCTGATGGCCGAGCTTTCGGAGCGCGGCTTCGGCAATCTCGGCATGTGGACCCGCGGCGTCGACGTCGACCTATTTCGGCCGGACCGCGCCATCGACCTCGATTTTCCGCGGCCGATCTTCATGACCGTGGGCCGCGTCGCCGTCGAAAAAAACCTCCCTGCATTTCTGTCGCTCGACCTGCCGGGCAGCAAAGTCGTTATCGGGGCTGGACCGCAGGAAGGCGAACTAAAACGGCGGTTTCCGGGAGCAAAATTCCTTGGCCAACTGGACAATGGCATTCTTGCAGCGCATCTCGCCGCGGCAGATGTCTTCGTTTTTCCAAGCCGCACCGACACGTTCGGCGTCGTGCAGCTCGAAGCTCTCGCGAGCGGTGTGCCGATTGCCGCATTTCCGGTCACCGGCCCGAAGGACGTCATTGGAGATAATCCGATCGGCGTGTTGAACGAGGATCTTCGAACGGCCTGCATGCAGGCGCTGTGGATTTCCCGCGAATCATGCCGTGAATTTGCGCTGCGCTATTCCTGGGAAAACAGCGCCCGTCAGTTTATCGGCCACGCCCGGAAAGTCGCGACGGGTATCGCCCACGACGCCGAGGCCGCTATTCCCACTGAAGAGACTTCGCCCGACCCGGCCGGGCAATCGCTGGTGCCGGGCTGCAACATAAGGGCCACGCATGAACACTCTGTGTAAATCGGATTTAGACAACCAGACGGTCACCAAGGCCTATGCGCGATGGGCGCCGGTCTACGACCTTGTCTTCGGCGCGGTTTTCGAGCGCGGCCGGCAGGCCGCGATCGGGGCCGCCGAACGCGTTGGCGGACGCGTTCTCGAGGTCGGCGTCGGCACCGGGATTTCGCTGCCGGCGTATTCGAAGAACGTCCAGTTGTGCGGTGTCGATCTTTCCGCGCCGATGCTGCGCAAGGCGCAGGAGCGGGTGGCCGAATTTGGGTTGAGCAATGTCGAGGGTTTGTGGGTCATGGATGCCGCAAATCTGTCTTTTCCCGATAATTCGTTCGATGTGGTTGTGGCCCAATACGTCATCACGACGGTGCCGAATCCGGAAGCCACGCTCGACGAGTTTGCGCGCGTCCTTAAGCCCGGCGGAGAAATCGTGCTGGTCAGCCGCGTCGGCGCCGAAGCCGGTTTGCGGCGTTCGCTGGAACACTGGTTTCAGCCGGCGGCGCGCAAGCTCGGCTGGCGAACCGAGTTCTCGTTCGAACGCTACTCGCGATGGGCCGAGCACACTTCCGGGATGCAACTCGTCGAACGCCGCGCCGTCCCGCCATTCGGGCACTTTAACCTGATCCGATTCGGCAAGGACGGCGGGGCTGATCGCGCTTACGACCAAGCGCCGGTCAGCGCCGCAGGCTGAATGCTCCTTTAGAAATCTTTACGCCGGCAGTCACGTGACTGTCACACTTACGCCTGTTGTCACGGTGCATCCAGGTTCGCTGTCACAAGGGATTCACCGAATCGCCATACCCAGACCGGACGCCTGCACGACGGGGAAATCAGCAAATGGAACATTTTCTTGAAGCCTTGCGGACCCAGCGCTGGGACGATCATCGCTACTATCACCACAGTCGGATCAACCAGTCGCTGCATTTCGTCAGTGCGATGAGTTTCCTATTCTCCTACGTGATGATATTTAAAGATCCCGCGATCTCGGCACTTGCTGGCTGGCTGGTGGCGATGACGACGCGGCAGACCGGGCATTTCTTCTTCGAACCCAAGGATTACGACGCCGTCAATAAGGCGACCCACGAATACAAAGAAGAGATCAAGGTCGGCTACAATCTGCGTCGCAAGGTTGTCCTGTTGACGATATGGGCGTTGTCGCCGCTGGTGCTCTACTTCAGCCCGACTTTTTTCGGCGTGTTTGCCCCGGCGATCGACAAGACCGAATTCGTGCGCCATGTTGCGATCATCTGGCTGGCGCTCGGCATTGGCGGCGTCATCTTCCGCACCGTCCACTTGTTCTTCATCAGGGACGTGCAGACCGGTCTCGTATGGGCCACCAAAATCCTGACCGATCCGTTCCACGACATTAAAATCTATCACAAGGCGCCGCTTGCCTTGCTGCGCGGCGAATTGATCGATCCCGAGATCGGTATGCATCACTGGGATGAAGACGAGGCCGAAGAGCTGCCGCGGGCCGGCTGATCGCGTCGCCAAAATATGCGCTGTGTTGAACCGTATCTCTAGCCCGCGCGCGAGGGAAACAATCGTTGCATCACCATCTCCCTAAGGACGGTCCGCTTGATCGTCTTGTTGGTAATCGCCGGATTGTTCCACCACCAGCCGTCGGCTTTCATCGCCTCCGTTGCGGCCACGAAACGTTCGGCGACGGCTGTGAAATCGGCGTCGGTATAATTGAGGCTGAAAATCAGGCGCCCGGTGCCGATCCAGCTCAACGCCAGGCCTTCGGCACGCAGATAATATTGCAGCATCCAATTGTAGCGGCTGGGCTGCGTGTAGCGGACGGTCCAGATCGAGGACATGTTCGCTACCTCGACCGGCAGTTCCCGTGCGGCAAGCCCGCGGTTGAGCGCGCGCGCCCGTTCGTCCCATACGCCGTCGAGATCGCGGTAGAGCGCATCGGCTTCCGGCGTTTGCAGGTGCCGCAGAAATTCGTTCATCGCCGCCATGACGTAGGGGTGCGAGTTGAACGTGCCGCGGGCAAAGCAGATATCGGCGGGCCGCTCGTCGCGGTAACGCTTCATCAGGTCGCGGCGTCCGCAAATCACGCCGATCGGCAGTCCGCCGCCGAGCGTCTTGCCGTAGGTGACGAGATCAGCGCGAACGCCGAAATAGTCCTGCGCGCCGCCTTTGGCGAGCCGGAAGCCGACGAACACCTCGTCGAAAATGAGAACAATGTTGCGTTCGGTGCAGACCTCGCGCAGCCGTTTGAGCCAGGCGGCATAGCGCGCTTTGTCGAAATGTGCCGCTCTCCCGCTGTCGATGAGCGACGAGTCACTGGGCGCCGATGCGTTGGGGTGCAGGGCTTGCAGAGGATTGACGAGGACGCAGGCGATATTGCGCCGTGTCCGCAGGACGCGCAGCGTGTCCTCGGACATGTCGTTGAGCGTATAGGTTTCGCGGGCCGGGACGGGATTGCCGATGCCGGGTTGCACGTCGCCCCACCAGCCGTGATAAGCGCCACAGAAGCGCACCAGATGCGATCGTTTGGTGTGGTAGCGCGCCAGGCGCACCGCCTGCATCACTGCCTCGGTGCCCGACATGTGGAAGGATACTTCATCGAGGCCCGAGATTTCCTTGAGGATTCTCGTGTTCTCGATGATCACCGGGTGATAGGCGCCGAGCACCGGGCCGAGTTCGCGCACACGCCCGGCACCCCCCTCGATCGCAGCCTTGTAAAAGTCGTAGCCGAAGACGTTGACGCCGTAAGAGCCAGTCAGGTCATAACTGCAATTGCCGTCGAGGTCGGTGATCGTGACACCGCTCGAGGATTCGACGAAGGCGGCGGCCGGCATATTCGTCTGTACCAGGCGCCGATACTGGAACGGCACCCGATAGGCGTCGGTGAACTGCAAATCGGAAATCGACTCGCTTGCTTGAGCGGTGCGCCGGATGGTTTCGGCAAAACGGGCTCGATAAAGCGCCGACAGTCGGGCAAAGCCGGCGCGGCGGAGAGCGACGATCTCTTCCGGCGCATCGTCGGAGCGAAAAAAACGATCCTCGCCATACCCGTAAAACGGCACAAAGCCGGCAAGTCGTCGCGCCAGCCGCGAATGTCCGGCGAGCGATCTGTGCTTGGCTTGCGACAGCTCGAGCCGCTTTTTCACGGTCGCGACAGAAGTCGCGACCGCGGCGGCGCCGATGCTAAAAAAGGCGAAACTCATCGAGCCCCATTTCATCAAATAGCGGTCTAACCCGGAGTTTTTACAGTTCCATGACAGTGCGGACGCATATCCTTCGAATTTTCGAGCAGGAAGACATCAATTTTCTGCTGACCAACCGTATTCCGCGGCGTCTCGTGACGCGCTTCATCGGCTGGTTCAGCAAGATCGAGAAGCCGCTGATCCGGGACCTTTCGATCGCCTTGTGGCGGCTATTCTCCGACCTCGATCTCAGCGAGGCTAAAAAGACCGAATTTCGCAGCCTGCACGATTGCTTTATCCGGGAACTGAAGGCCGGCGCGCGCCTGATCGACACAGCGCCCGACGTTCTCGTCAGTCCGTGCGACGCTATCGTCGGCGCCTGCGGTGCAATCGAGGGAAACAGGCTCTATCAGGCCAAGGGATTTCCCTACACCCTGCAGGACTTGTTGTGCGATCCCGATCTGATCGGGACCTATCGCGACGGCCGCTATGTAACGTTACGGCTTACGGCGAGCATGTACCATCGTTTCCACGCTCCACACGACGGCCGCATCGATCGGGTGATCTATGTCTCGGGTGATACCTGGAACGTCAATCCGATCGCGCTGAAGCGGATCGAACGGCTATTCTGCAAGAACGAACGGGCCGTCTTGCCGATCACGCTTGCAGCGGGTGGCCAAACCGTGACTCTGGTCGCGGTTGCCGCAATTCTGGTCGCCAGCATTCGCCTGCACTGTCTCGATGCGGTCTTCAACCGCGATTACCATAGTCGCCCCGCCATGCCCTGCAACAGCGCGTGCCGCAAAGGCGACGAACTCGGCTGGTTCGAGCACGGATCGACCATTATCGTCTTCGCGCCGGACGGGTTCACGCTTTGCGACAACGTGCGCGAAGGCGCCACAGTTCGGGTCGGACAGCCGCTGTTTCACATGCCTTGATCAGGACGCGGCCTTGTTCAACTCCGCTCCTTGCGCATCATCAAGCTCCTTGGCGCGCAGGTAAGCCGGCCGGGTGCTGATCCGTTGCCAATAGCGCTCGAAGGCCGGCCGCTTCTCGAACGTGCCGAACATCATGCCGAATCCGATCTGCGAACCGACATAAAGGTCGGCCGCGGTGAAGCTGTCGCCGACGAGGTAATCGCTCCGCGATACCGCCGCTTCGAGCGTGCTCATGACCGTCGCAAGATTGCCGTAGCCCATCATCCTTTCACGATCGGGCGGCACGACAAAGCCCAGCGCCGTGTTGCTGACGGCCGCCTCCACCGGGCCGGCCGAGAAGAACAGCCAGCGGTAATAGGGCCCGCGCAATTTATGTCCGGGTAGCGGCGCCAGGTGGCTTTCCGGAAAAGCATCGGCGAGATAAGCGCAGATCGCGGCCGTCTCGGTGACTACAACATCGCCGTGCCGCAATGCCGGGACCTTGCCCATCGGATTGATCGCGAGATAGGCGGGCGCCTTCATCGTCGAGGGATAGTCGAGAATTTCGACTTCGTAGGGCTGGCTGGTTTCCTCGAGCATCCAGCGCGCGATCCGCCCTCGCGACATCGGATTAGTGTAGAGAACCAGTTCATCTGCCATTGGATTATCCTCTGCGAGAAGATTACGCGCCGGTGTCCGAAATGGGGCGGATGACCGTGACGTCGCGCGCAAGTGCGATCAATCGGGCGCGCGCAGCCGATACCCTATACCAGTTTCGGTAAGAACATACTGCGGCCGTTCGGGATCGGCCTCAATCTTTTGCCGGAGTTGCCGCACATAGACCCGGAGATATTGCGCATCGGTCAGGCCATCCCACAATTCGCCCAGCAGTAATTTATGTGTCAGCACCTTACCCGCATGCTGCACCAGAACGCGCAACAGTTCGTATTCCTTTGGCGATAGCTTGATCTCCTTATCGCCGACCTTGACGTTACGGCGAACGAGGTCGACGGAAAGATCGCCGACCCGGAAGATCGGCCGTTCACCTTGCGTCTGCAACTGATGGCGTAACGCTGCACGCATCCGCGCCAATAGTTCGTCCATCCCGAATGGCTTGGTCACATAATCGTCGGCGCCAAAATCCAGTGCTTGGACTTTGCCGGCCTCGTCGCTGCGGCTGGAGAGAACGACGATGGGTACGCTGTCGTTGCGGGCGCGGATCATGCGCAAGAGTTCCTGGCCTTCCATGTCCGGCAGGCCGAGATCGAGAATAATCAAGTCCGGCGATTGGCTAAGCAACTCCAGCGCGGTTTTGCCATTGGTTGCTTCGACGGTCTGGTAGCCCTGAGCAGTCAGTCCCATCCGCAACAGCTTGCGAATGGGCGGTTCATCGTCGACCACCAGTACGCGGAGGGGGGCCGCGGTCATGCGGCGACATCCATGCGCCGCTGCCGGTCCGGAATCGGTAAGCTTACAGTGAACATTGCGCCGCTGCGGTCGGAGCAATTCGCGGCGAAAATGGTGCCGTGCATGGCTTCGACAAAGCCGCGCGAAATCGCGAGCCCGAGCCCGGTGCCGGCGCGAACCTGGTCCGTCTTGTGCGCGCGATAGAACTTATCAAAGATATGTTCGAGGTCGCTTGCGGGGATGCCGCTGCCTTCATCGAGCACACGCAGGCACACCGCGTCGCCGCTGCGCCAAGCTTGGATGCGGATCGTCGTTTCGGGCGGGGCGTATTTGGCGGCATTATCGAGAAGGTTGAACAGCACCTGTTCGAACAGCACAGCGTCGAGTTCGAGCATCGGCAAATCCGGCGCCAGTTCCAGTTCGACTTCGTGCCGGACCAGAATCCGGCTGGCGCGGCGCAACGCACTGCCGACGATTTCGCCGAGGTCATGGAACGCGACATTGGGGGTAATGGCGCCGGCCTCTAGCTTGGTCATGTCCAACAGATTGGCGATGAAACGGTTGAGCCGCTCAAATTCGTCGATGATCGTTCCAAGTAGTTCGGTCTTCTCGCTTGCCGAGAGTTTATCCGCGAGGTCGCGCAGCGTGCTCGCCGATCCGAGCACCGCAGCGAGCGGTGTCTTCAAGTCATGTGAAATGGAGGTGAGAAGCGCTGAGCGCAAGCGTTCGGTTTCGGCTACGCGCTCGACGCGGTCCATTTCTTCGACCAGCCGCACGCGTTCGATCGCCAACGCGCCTTGATCGCCGAGGGCGTCAAGCAAACGCCGTTGATCCGGCGTGACCAGCGGGCCCGGTCGGTCGCTGTCAATTCCCATCACGCCAACGGCGCCGCGCCCGGTATGCATCGGCAAGAATAACCGTTTGGCGCCCGGCAACGTATCCGAACCCCGCCCGGCGACGCGGTTGTTTTCCCAGGCCCATTTCGCTGCCGCGATATCGGCGTCGTCGAGAATGTCCTCGGGCGGATAGCCGGCTTTCACCGCGATCGAGCCGAGCTCGGGCAAAAGCAGCACGACCCGCACCTTCAACATCAGCGCGGTTTGATAAGCCGTCGCCCACAGCACGTCGTCCAGCGTTCCGGCGCCGGCGAGCTTGCGGCTGAAGGCATAGAGCAATTCTGTAGTTCGCGCCCGCTCCATGGTTGCGAGCGCCTGGGTTCGGCCGCGTGCGGCAACGCTGGAAACGATGACAGCGACGAGCGTGAAAAAGCCGAACGCCGTGACGTTGTGCGGATCGGCAATCGTAAAGGTGTAAATCGGCGGCAGAAAAAAGAAATTATAGGCAAGCGCCGAGGCGACGCAGGCGAGAAGCGACGGCCACAGGCCGAAGCGGACCGCCACGGCGACGACCGCGGTAAGAAAGACGAGATCGCTGTTGGTCGGACCGATCGCCGCGCCGATCAATTCAGCGACGGCGAGTGCTACGGCGACAGCGACCAACGCGGCGCCGTAGGGGCGCGGGTCGAATGCGTTGCCTTTCTCGGCAGGGCGAGTCGACTTCCTCGGAATCGGCTGGCCGGTAACTGCATCGCCCGCAATGACATGGACACTGATATTACCGGAGCGGCGTACCAGATCGTGCACCACTGAGCCATGCAATATCTCGAACCAGCGCGTGCGCGCCGACTTGCCGATGATGATCTGCGTGACGTTGTTGGCCAGCGAGTAACCGATCACGTCCTCGGCGATGCTACGGTCGCCGGACGGCAGCGTGATCGCTTCGCCGCCGAGCGCCTCGGCAAGCCGCAGCGTGTCGGCGATGCGGTCGCGTTCCTCCTCGGAGAGTTGCAGACTGCGCCGGCCTTCGACATAGAGCGCCACCCACGGCCCGTGCAGACGGTCGGCGAGCCGCTTGGCGTAGCGGACCAGCCCGGCGCCGCGCGGGTCCTCGCTGATGCAAACCAGGATGCGTTCGCCGGCCGGCCACGGGCCTTGGATCGCATGCGCCTGCATTTCCGAGAGCAATTGCTCGTCCACCCGCTCCGCAGTGCGCCGCAATGCGAGTTCGCGGAGCGCGGTGAGGTTGGCGGGCGAGAAAAAATGCTCGAGCGCGCGCTCGGCCTGTTTGGGAACGTAGACCTTGCCTTCCTTGAGCCGCTGGATGAGATCGTCGGGCGTCAGATCGACTAGCTCGACGGCGTCGGCGCGATCGAACACGGCGTCCGGCACGGTTTCGCGCACGCGCACATGCGTTATCTGCGCGACCACGTCATTGAGGCTTTCGATGTGCTGGATGTTGACCGTCGTGTAGACGTCAATGCCCAGATTCATGAGCTCTTCGACGTCGAGATATCGTTTCGGGTGGCGGCTGCCTTCAACGTTGGTGTGAGCGAGTTCGTCGACGAGTACGACCTGCGGCCGCCGCGCGATGATGGCGTCAAGATCCATTTCCTCCAGCGACTGACCCTTGTATTCAGTCCGCTGGCGCGGAACGGCTTCGATCCCTTCCAACAGCGCTTCGGTTTCGCGGCGGCCGTGGGTCTCGACGATGCCGGCGACAACGTCGTAGCCGTCTTTTTTCCGGGCATGGGCCTGCTGCAGCATTTCGTAGGTCTTGCCGACGCCGGGCGCGGCACCCACGAAAATGCGAAGTTTGCCGATGCGGCCCTCTTCGCGGCGTGCTGCTTCGAGGAGCGCCTCCGGGGAAGGTCGGTGTTCGGATTCGCGCCGTTGCTCCGCCATCGTCGATACGATCTCAGGCTTCCGGCGCTCGCCTCGTTAGCCAGCGGTCAACCGATCGAGCGCGAGATTGAGCAGCAGGACGTTCACTCGGGGCTCGCCGAGAAGACCGAGCCAACGACCCTCACTGTGGTCCGCGACGAGCTTGCGAACCTGATCTTCCGGCAGTTTGCGCGCGTTGGCAATACGGGGCACCTGGAAAAGGGCGGCCTCCGGCGAGATATCCGGGTCGAGCCCGCTTGCGGAAGTGGTGACGAGGTCGGCCGGCACCGGCGTCGATGGGTTCTCTTTCTGCAATTTAGCCATGTCGCCCTTCACCCGGTCGATCAGCGCCTTGTTGGATGGACCCAGATTTGATCCGCCCGAATTTGCGGCATTATACGGCGCGGCGACGATCTTGGTCGGGTCCTTCGGGTCGGGCGCGGTGGTCGCCGACGGCCGGCCGTGGAAGTATTTGTCGCTGTCGAATTCCTGGCCGATCAGCGCGGAACCAACGACGGCGCCGTCGCGCTCGATGAGACTACCGTTTGCTTGATACGGGAAAATCAGTTGGGCAATGCCGGTCATCGCCAGCGGGTAAGCAAGTCCGCTGATGAGCGTGAGAGCGACCAGCACGACGATCGCCGGACGGATTTCGCGCAGCATGACATTATCTCCTTAAACCAGATGTAAGGCGGTGACGGCGACGTCGATCGCCTTGATGCCGACAAACGGGATGACCACGCCGCCGACGCCGTAGATCCAAAGATTCCGCACTAGCAGCGAGGCTGCGCCAATCGGACGATAACGCACGCCCTTCAGCGACAGTGGAATGAGCGCAATGATGATCAGCGCATTGAAAATAATGGCCGACAGAATCGCACTTTCCGGCGTCGCCAGCCGCATGATGTTGAGCGCCTGCAATTGCGGATAGAAGGCGACGAACATTGCCGGGATAATGGCGAAATACTTCGCCACATCGTTGGCGATTGAAAAGGTGGTCAGCGCACCGCGGGTCATCAGGAGCTGCTTGCCGATCTCGACGATTTCGATCAGCTTGGTCGGATTGGAATCGAGGTCGACCATGTTGCCGGCCTCGCGCGCGGCCTGCGTGCCGGTATTCATCGCCACGCCGACGTCAGCCTGGGCGAGCGCCGGTGCGTCGTTGGTGCCGTCGCCGCACATGGCCACAAGCTTGCCCTTGCTCTGCTCGTCGCGGATAAGGCGCAGTTTTTCCTCAGGCGTGGCCTGAGCGAGAAAGTCGTCAACACCCGCTTCCGCCGCGATCGCGGCCGCCGTCATGGGATTGTCGCCGGTGATCATGACGGTGCGAATGCCCATGCGGCGCAACTCGGCAAAACGTTCGCGAATGCCGCCCTTGACGATGTCTTTGAGATGAACGACGCCGAGGAGACGCCCGTCCTTGGCGACCGCGAGCGGGGTACCGCCAGACTTTGCGATGGCGTCGGCGATCACCGTGATTTCGTGCATGGTGTCGCCGCTTACGCTTGAACGCATCACGGGTGTGGCGCTGCCTGCAGCGACCGCGGCCGGCGCGCCGTTGAGGTATTTCAACACGGCGTCGACCGCGCCTTTGCGTACCCACGACGAGCCGACTTCAACGCCGCTCATCCGAGTCTGCGCTGTGAAAGGAATGAAGTTGGCCTTGAGCTCTGCAAGCTCGCGGCCGCGGATGGCATATCGCTCCTTTGCCAGCACGACGATGGAACGCCCCTCGGGAGTCTCGTCGGCGAGCGACGCGAGCTGTGCCGCGTCGGCCAGTTCCTCTTCGGTCACGCCGCGCAGCGGTTTGAATTCGGTTGCCTGACGGTTGCCGAGCGTAATGGTGCCGGTCTTGTCGAGGAGTAGCGTATCGACGTCGCCGGCCGCCTCGACCGCGCGGCCGGACATCGCCAGCACGTTAAAGCGCACCAGACGATCCATGCCGGCAATGCCGATGGCGGACAAGAGAGCACCGATCGTCGTCGGGATCAGCGTCACAAACAGGGCAACCAGAATGACGACCGAGATCGTGCTGCCGGCATAATAGACGTAGCTTGGGATCGTCGCGGTCGCGAACACGAAAATGATGGTGAGCCCGATCAACAGGATGTTGAGCGCGATTTCGTTCGGCGTCTTTTGCCGTTCGGCGCCTTCCACAAGCCTGATCATTCGGTCGAGGAAAGTAGAGCCTGGGGCAGCCGTGATGCGGACGCGGATCCAATCGGACAGCACCTGTGTGCCGCCGGTGACCGCGGAGCGGTCGCCACCCAACTCGCGGATGACCGGCGCCGATTCTCCGGTGATCGCCGCCTCGTTGACCGAGGCCATGCCCTCAATCACCTCGCCATCGGACGGAATAATGTCACCCGGTTCGACGAGAACGATATTGCCGACTTTAAGGTCGGCGGAGGGTACCAGCCGATAGTCTTGCGAATTGCCCGCGCCGTTAAGGAGCTTGGCCTGGGTTTCAGTGCGCTGACGGCGCAGCGTGTCGGCTTGCGCCTTGCCGCGGCCCTCGGCTACCGCCTCGGCGAAATTGGCAAACAATACGGTAAACCACAGCCACAAGATGATCTGGAACTCGAAGGCGATGTGGCCGCTGCCGACCGCGAGATCGTGAATCAGGATGGCCGTTGTCAGCGCGGTCACGACTTCGAGCACGAACATGACCGGGTTCTTCATGAGCGTGCGCGGGTCGAGCTTGACGAAGGCGGAGCCGACGGCCGGCACGACGATCTTCGGATCGAACAGTGCCGATACCGGCATGCGCTTGCGTAGAGTGGACATTTCCATCGCAACAACTCCGAGCCTAATTTGAAGCAAACAGGGTGCCGGCGTTGATCGCGAGCTGTTCGACGATCGGGCCAAGTGCCAGCGCCGGAAAGAATGTGAGGCCGCCAACGATAACGATCACGCCAACGACGAGGCCGACGAAAAGCCCGCCGGTAGTCGGAAAGGTCCCCGCCGATTCCGGGACAGTTTTCTTGGCTGCAAGAGAGCCGGCGATGGCCATGGTCGGGATGATCATCCAGAACCGGCCGACGCCCATCGCGATGGCGCCGGTGAGATTGTAGAACAGCGTGTTGCCGTTAAGCCCTGCGAATGCCGAGCCGTTATTGCCGGTCTGCGACGTATACGCGTACAGCACCTCGGTGAAGCCATGCGGCCCCGGATTGTTCATCGAGGCGACCGCTGACGGCACCATCATGGCGACCGCGGTCCAGCCCAGATACATCAGCGGCAGGACGAGGATGGCCAGCATCGCCATCTTGACCTCTTTGGCTTCAATCTTCTTGCCGACATATTCGGGCGTGCGGCCAACCATCAGGCCGGCGACGAAGATCGAAACGATGACGAACAGCAGCATGCCGTACATGCCCGAACCGACGCCGCCGACGATGATCTCGCCCAGCTCGATGTTGATAAGCGGAATCATGCCGCCCAAAGCGGTGAAGCTGTCGTGCATGGCGTTGACTGCGCCGCAAGAGGCATCGGTGGTGATCACCGCGAACAGCGACGAGGCAACGATGCCGAATCGGACTTCCTTTCCCTCCATATTTCCGCCGATGAGGCCGAGCGCATTGAGGGCGTCGTTGCCGTGCGCTTCCGCCGCGTAACAGGCGGCGACGCCGGCGATAAACAGCACGCCCATCACAGCAAGGACCGCCCACCCCTGGCGCTGGTTGCCGACCATGCGGCCAAATACGTTGGTCAACGCGGCGCCAAGCGCAAAGATCGAGATGATCTGCACATAATTCGACAGCGCCGTCGGGTTCTCGAACGGATGCGCGGCGTTGGCATTGAAAAAGCCGCCGCCATTGGTGCCGAGCATCTTGATCGCGACTTGCGAGGCGACCGGGCCGAGGGCAATGGTTTGCTTGGCGCCCTCGAGCGTCGTCGCATCCACATAGGGGCCGAGCGTCTGCGGAATGCCCTGCCATACCAGGAACAAAGCGTATGGCACGCAGATTGGAATGAGGATGTAAAGCGTGCAGCGGGTGATATCGAGCCAGAAATTACCGACAGTGCGCATCGAATGCCGCGCAAAACCGCGGATCAAGGCGATGGCGAGCACGATGCCGGTGGCGGCCGACAGGTAGTTCTGGTGCGTCAGGCCGAGCATCTGCACGAGATATGACATCGTGCTTTCGCCGCCGTAGTTCTGCCAATTGGTATTGGTAATGAAGCTCATCGCCGTATTGAAAGACAAATCCTCGGAGACAGCCGTTTGTCCGGCTGGATTGAAAGGTAGTGCCGCTTGCATGCGCATCAGCGCATAAAGAACAACAAAGCCGCCGACATGGAACAGCAGCATCGTCACGGTGTAGGTAACGGCATGCTGCTCCTGCCGCTCGTCGACACCAGCAATCTTATAGATCGCGATTTCGACGGGACGCAGGACCGGCGACAGCAGCGTGCGCTCGCCGTTGAACACCCGCGTCATGTAGCCGCCAAGTGCCGGCGTGATCGCGACAATGATCGCGCAATAGAGGAGTATCTGGAGCCAGCCGATGACGGTCATGGTCGTTGTCCTTTCAGAACGCTTCCGGCCGGAGCAGCGCGTAAATCAGGTAGACCAGAATTCCCGCAGTCACGACGCCGGCGATTGAATAGTCGAAGATCATGACAGGGTTCCTCAGAGCCAGTCGCAGGCGTAGCAATAGGCGATCGACAGCGCGAAAAAGACGGCTGCGATCGCCATCATGACGGCGTCCATCATCGGAGTTCTCCGAATATGAATTTCCCAAAGCAACATCGAATGCCGGGCGAAAGTGCCCGATCTTTACGTGAATCAATCCGGCGCGAATGAACGCCGGCGTTCACGCCATTACGTGTCACCAACGCCATAGGAATTCGAGAGGGCAGGAACAGCAGTCGTATAGGAATTGTATAATGGCTAGGTGACGAATAGTGTCGCCAGCGGTCTGAAATCCGAGGCAGATATGGCGCCCGGCGCATATGGTTTCGATGGGATATGCGAAATAACGCTGCGGCAAGGGTATTAAGAACGGCGCTCGGCGACCGGGAAATTGCAGCTTGGAGACAGGTCAATGTCCGGGTGACACGATGTTGCTTGCGGGGGGAAAAGACCTGGGATATCGCCCCTGGCCGTCTCGCGATATGGTGTCGGCCAGCGGGCCAAGGTCATCGCCAGTACGGGTCGGTCGGAGGGGGAATGAGCAGCGACGACCAAAGTCCGACGACGATATTGAATCACGCGCTCGACCTTGCGACGCAAAATCTCACATTTGCCAAACTGCTTATTCAAGTCGGCCTCGATCCAAGTAACGTCACGTGGCACGCGATATTTGCGCGGCTGATCGAGGTCGCCGCGGCCCACCTCAATTTTGCGAACGCCTTCGCGCTGATCGGCGCGGGCTGTTATGCGGCAACTCTGCTGATGCGGACGATGGTGCCGCTACGTGTATTCGGCATCATCAGCGCTTTATTCTTTGTGGCCTATGGCGCGCTCGCCGGAGCGATGTCGACCTTTTTCATGTATTTGCTCCTGCTGCCCATCAACAGTTGGCGTCTGTTTCAGATGCGCAACTTGGTCAAGAAGGCGCGGGTTGCGGCGCAGGGCGATCTGTCGATGGACTGGCTCAAGCCGTTCATGAACCGCCGCAACTATCGCCGCGGCGACGTACTGTTTCGGAAAGGGCAGGTCGCCAAAGAGATGTTTCTGACGGTGACGGGAACGTTTTTGGTGCGTGAAATCGGCATCGAGCTGCCGCCCGGGCGTCTGATGGGCGAACTGGGTTTTGTCACGCCCAATAACATAAGAACGCAGACAGTCGAATGTATTGAAAATGGAGAGGTTCTGTCCATCTCCTATGACAGGTTGCTTGAGATCTACTTCGATAACCCGGAATTCGGGTATTTCTTCCTTCGTCTCGCCAGCGATCGCCTACTGCAGAACATTGCGCGGCTGGAGGGACTTATCGCGGCCGGAGCGGGTGCAGTGGACGCCTCTGCCGCGCTTCCAGTGGAAGTGCCTGCCTCAAGCGAAAAGCCGGACGATGGGTCGGAATCGACGCCGGCAATGGCGATGACTGGCTCTGCCGCGCTTGCGCAGGGCGCACCCACAAGGTCCGCGAATGCGATTTTGCCCGACGTAATCCTACCTCCGTCGGACCGTCGGCGCACCAATGCTACAAAACTGGTCGAACGCTTTGCTTTATGGTCCGGAGTTGCGGGAATTATTCCGGTGCCGTTTGTCGATCTGGCGGCAGTGGGCAGCGTGCAGGTGCTCATGCTTCGCAATATCTCACGGATTTATGATGTTCCATTTTCAGCAAACCGCGGCAAGGCGCTCATCGCCAGCCTGGCGGGCTCTGTGATCCCAGCGAGCAGCGGGATGGGAGCCGCCAGCTTAACCAAGAGCGTGCCGGTCGTCGGGACGGCGGTGAGCGCGGTGGTGATGCCCGCCTTATCGGCCGGCGCGACTTACGCGATCGGTATGGCTTTCATCCAGCACTTTGCATCGGGTGGAACGCTCCTTGATTTCAATCCGCAAAAATTTCGCGAATTTTTCAAAACTCAGGGGGAGGTTTGGAGCACTCGATCGAAGGCCGGGCGCGTGCCTTCGGCAAGGCCGAGACCGGAGCTCAGGCCATCCGCCCAATCTGATTCAAGACGTAGATCGCTTTTAAACTGGCGACTATATTTTCGCATTTGGAAATAGTCGGGCGCCTGACGCGGACCGGGCCCTATAAAACCGCCGCTGATTTCTTGCTTCGGTCTCATATCGTTTTGCTCCGCGCCATCTGGCTTCTTTACGCCCTCCAATTCCATCCCCCGAAAGGCCGCTCGCTGTCGTGGGGTCGAAGTGTCGTTTGAGTCAGACCATGCGGTTTTGCTTGATCGGCTGGAGGAGGCGGTTCGCTTCGCGCCGCAGCCTACGCCTGGCCCTGTCGCGAAGTCATCGCCGGCGCGTGCACCGCATTCCTGTGCTGAGCGAGCCGGGAAAGGTCTCCGCAATAGACCGTAGCCGATGCTTAGCGGAGCGTTAGCAAACACCCGAGAATTTGAGCCACGCTTTCAAAAAAAGCGGCGCTATGGCGCAACAATTCGTCGTTCAGTGGTTTCACGCCATCTTTAGAAATTCAACGGCAAAACAGCGCGTGAAGGGCGCGCCGAGCACGTTTTGTGCCCGGTGGTTTTGGCTCCTGTTTGGGAAGCGCACTCCCGTAACAGATCAGGATTTTTCAGATGACAAATGTCATTCGCTTCATTCGCAGCGCGACCGATAAAATGCGCCATTTCCGCCGCGACGAACGCGGCGCCATGGCGATGATGATGGGCCTGATGGCCGTACCGTTGATTTTCGCCGTTGGCGCCGGCATCGACTACGGCACGGCCAACATGGCAAAGGCGAAGCTTGACTCTGTGGCAGACGCCGCGGCGCTCTCCGCCGTCGATCACCAGGCGATCACGGGTACGCCGGCCGCGGCCCAGACCGTCGCGCAAAACACCTTTAACGCTGAAGCGGTGAATTTGCCGGATGTGACGGTGAGCAACTTGTCCGCCACTGTGACCGATTCGACGACCGGCCGCACTGCGGTGGTCAACTATACCGCGACCAAGACCAACATATTCATGGGAATCTTCGGCTATGCAACGACGACCATTAGCGGATCGTCGACCGCGCAAGCCGGACTGACGACGAATATCAACTTCTACCTGCTGCTCGACAACTCACCGTCGATGAACATCGCCGCAACGACGGCCGGCATCCAGACGATGGTCGCCAACACGTCAGCCCAGGGCGGCTGTGCATTCGCCTGTCACGAGTCCGATCCAGCGGCGGACAACCTCGGCAACCCGGGCGGTGTCGACAATTACACGCTGGCAAAAAATCTCGGGGTGGTGACGCGCATGCAAAATCTTGCGAGCGCGACCCAATCCCTGATGAGCGCGGCGTCGTCGATGGAGGGATCGAATTCGCAGTACCAAATGGGGATCTATACGTTCAATAATTCGGGCCTTGGCGCGATTCAGTTGCTGACGTCCAATCTTTCCAACGCCAAGACAGCGGCGGCCAATATCAACGTTGAGGAGGTCTATTCCAATAATTGGCTGACCAAGACCAGCCAGAACAACGACACCGATACCAATTTCGAAAGCGCCATGTCGGGGATCAACACCCTTATGCCGCTGCCGGGCACCGGCACGCCCGCCAGCACCCCGCAAGAGGTGCTGTTCATCGTTACCGACGGTGTCGACGATGAAGTCTCGGCGTCCTGCTCGCAGACGCTCGACGGCACCCGCTGTCAGCAGCCGTTCAATACGGCTATGTGCACCACAGTGAAGAATCGCGGCATCCAGATCGCGGTGCTGTACACCGCGTATCTGCCGCTGCCGACGAATTCCTGGTACAATAGCTGGATAGCGCCGTTTCAGAACCAGATTTCGTCCAACATGGAAAGCTGCGCCTCGCCGGGGATGTTTTTCTCGGTGACCACCGACGGCGACATCACCGCCGCCATGCAGACGCTGTTCCAGCAGGCGGTCGCGGCGGCGCGGCTGACGCAGTGATTCCGACGGCCCAAACCGTGATCGGATAGATTTGCCAGCGGCCGGACGCCCCTTGCCGGTCGGTGGGGATGCGTTATTTTGCCGGCGTACCGTGAGTGACGGCGGTGCGCGGGTGTAGCTCAATGGTAGAGCAGAAGCCTTCCAAGCTTATGACGAGGGTTCGATTCCCTTCACCCGCTCCAACCTTTGCGCCATCCAAGCAGGCTATAGCCGACTTGGCATCACATATAGCTGCGTTGACGGCCAGCCGGCGTCGCCAGGATTGCCTGCTGCCCAGGCCGCGGCGAAGGCGGGCGAGACCCTTGCGCGGCATTGCGCCAGAGGGCATGAGACAGCCGTCTAGGAGTGTAGCTCAACTGGCTAGAGCACCGGTCTCCAAAACCGGGGGTTGGGGGTTCGAGTCCCTCCACTCCTGCCAGTTCCAGGCGACAGGCAGAAGGAATTCGGGCGCTAAGTCGCTTCTGATCCCCGAATTCCGCCCCTCGAGCCCTTCGATCTTGACGATCCGCCCAACCGGCAGTAGGTAACTGCCATCGTCAGCGGCCCGGCGACGGACTTCCGTGGCGAACATATTCCCCAAAAAGGCACCGCTGTGTCGGTCTCGTCCTTATAAGTCGGGCGGGGAATGATTATTGGATTACGCAATGGCGAAAGTCAGTCCGTTCAAGTTTCTGCAGGAAGTGCGGGCCGAGGGACAGAAGGTCACCTGGCCGACGCGTAAGGAGACGACGGTAACCACCATCATGGTTTTCGTCATGGTGTTCGTTGCCTCGATCTTCTTCCTGCTGGCGGACCAGGTCATGCGCATTGCGGTGAGCTTTCTGCTTGGAATCAACACCTGAGTTTTGCAATTCAACCAATCGCGACCCAAATTCATGATCCGGAATTCATAACATGACGAGCCGCTGGTACGCAGTTCACGCCTACTCGAATTTCGAGAACAAGGTGGCCGATTCGATCCGCGAACAGGCCAAGCAGCGCGGGCTCGCCGGTCAGTTCGAGGAAATCCTGGTACCGAAGGAAAAGGTCGTCGAAGTGCGGCGCGGCCGCAAAGTTGACGCCGAACGCAAGTTCTTCCCGGGCTATGTGCTCGTGAAGATGGAGATGACCGACGAAGCCTATCACCTGATCAAGAACACGCCGAAGGTGACCGGCTTCCTCGGCTCCGACAACAAGCCGATGCCGTTATCCGACGCCGAGGCGGACCGGATCATTCACCAGGTGCAGGAAGGCATCGAGCGGCCAAAGCCGTCGGTGTCGTTCGAGGTCGGCGAGCAGGTTCGTGTGTCGGACGGTCCGTTTGCCTCGTTCAATGGCACCGTCGAGGAAGTCGACGAAGGCCGCTCGCGGCTCAAGGTCGCGGTGTCGATCTTCGGCCGCGCCACGCCGGTCGAGCTTGAGTTCGGTCAGGTGGAGAAGCTTTAAACTGACTTTTCCCCGCATCCGGGGAAAAGATGAAGCGTGAAGCCGTGGGAGGTAAGGCGGTCGCCAGCCGCCGATAGCCGAACCACTAACAGGAGTAGAGAATGGCGAAGAAGATCACTGGATATGTAAAGCTTCAGGTGCCGGCGGGGGCGGCCAATCCATCGCCGCCGATCGGGCCGGCATTGGGTCAGCGTGGGCTGAACATCATGGAGTTCTGCAAAGCGTTCAACGCGCAGACCCAGAAGCTCGAGAAGGGCGCGCCGATCCCGGTCACCATCACTGTCTATGCGGATCGCTCGTTCACCTTCGAATTGCGGACGCCGCCGGTGTCCCACTTTCTCAAGAAGGCTGCGAAGCTCGAGAGCGGCTCGAAAACCCCGGGCCGCGATTTCGTCGGTTCGGTGACCAAGGAGCAGGTGCGTGAAATCGCCGAGCAGAAGATGAAAGATCTCAACTGCGATACGATCGACGCCGCGATGCGCATGATAGAAGGGTCCGCCCGCTCGATGGGGTTAGAGGTGAAAGCATGAGCACGCTTGGAAAACGCACGCGCACGGTGCGCGAAGGGGTTGATCGCGAAAAGCTCTATCCGCTCCAGGATGCCGTGAAGATGGTCAAGGAGCGCGCCAAGGCCAAATTCGACGAAACCGTCGAAGTCGCGATGAATCTCGGCATCGATCCGCGTCATGCCGACCAGACGGTGCGCGGCGTCGTCAATCTGCCGAACGGCTCCGGCCGCTCGGTGCGGGTCGCGGTCTTCGCCCGCGGCGCCAAGGCCGATGAGGCCAAGGCTGCCGGCGCGGACGTCGTTGGCGCCGAGGATTTGGTTGAGAAGGTTCAGGGCGGCGCGATCGACTTCGATCGCGTCGTCGCCACGCCCGATCTGATGCCGCTGGTTGGGCGCCTCGGCAAGGTTTTGGGGCCGCGCGGGCTGATGCCGAACCCGAAGGTCGGTACCGTGACTATGGACGTCACCAACGCAGTCAAAGGCGCCAAGGGTGGATCGGTCGAGTTTCGCGCCGAGAAGGCCGGCATCGTCCAGGCCGGCGTCGGCAAGGCTTCATTCAGCGCCGAAAAGCTGATCGAGAACATCATGGCGTTCGCGGACGCGGTGCAGAAGTCGCGGCCGGCCGGCGCCAAAGGACACTTCATCAACCGCGTCGCTATCTCCTCGACCATGGGGCCCGGCGTGAAAGTTGAGCCCGCAACGCTGTTCCCCGCTTCGGAACAGACGCATTAGTTGCTCCGGGGCGCGGGTGTCTGCCCGCGCCCCGGAAACCATTTTCGCTTATCTTTGATTTTGCATTCCGGACTGGCGCTTTGCGGCAATCCGGAATGGCGGATCGAGAGAATTACGGCGCGGTGCGCTTGCCCCACAGCGTCTGCGTTGCGATCCGGCGCCTTCCGCCAGCGATTTCAGCTTCGCCCACATGATCGAGGGATGAACGCGGCGCGCGAACGGACTTTGTGCAAAGCCGCAGTCGGTGCCACCGATGACGTTCTCGCGCCCGACGATCTTGGCGAGCCGCACGATCCGCTCCGCGACCAGTTCCGGATGCTCGACAATATTAGTGGCATGACTGATCACGCCCGGGATCAGAATTTTGCCCGGCGCAAGCTTTACGGTCTCCCACACCCGCCACTCATGCGCATGGCGCGGATTGGCCGCCTCGAAGGAATAATGGCCAACGTGCACCTGCAGCACGAGATCGATGATGTCCTTGAGCGGCACGTCGAAGGCATGCGGACCGTTCCAACTGCCCCAGCAGATATGATAGCGGGATCGCTCTTGCGGGATGTCGCGGAGCGCATGATTGAGCGCGTCGACGCGCAGTTGCGCCCAGCGGAGATACTCCGCATTCGACATCGGCGGCACCATGCGCTCGTGCATATAGGGCAGGAAGGCGTCGTCGATCTGCACATAAAGCCCGGCGTCGACGATCGCCTGGTATTCCTGATGCAGCGCGTCCGCCAGCGCGGTCAGAAAGTCCTCGTCATTCTTGTAGTGCTCATTCTTGGCGCCGGGCAGGGCGCTTGCCGGCGCGACCACCGGCAGGAATCCAGCGAGCCCCGCGTGCTGCTCCCTTGCCGCTGCGATGCCGGCTTTCAGGTTGGCGATGTCGCGGCGGACTTGCGTGTCGGAATAGGCAATCGGGCCGCTGATGACGACGCGATTGCCAAGGCGTTTCGCCAGTCCGGAGGCCGCGTCGTATTCGGCGTAAAATTCGGCGAAGGCGCGGTGATCGCGGCCGCCGCCCATCGACGCCATCGGGTCCTTGGCCTCTTCGGGAGTGGCTTGCCGCACCGTGATGCCGGAAAGCCTTTTATGCACGTAGAACGCCCAGTTGGCGCCTTTACTGAACTCGCCGTCGCTGACGACATCGATGCCGGCTTCGGCCTGCTGGCGCACGACCTCGGCGACGGATCCGGTGAGGCAGGCCTCGAAGCCGGGTTCGTCGTAAGGCTTGCCGTCCTCGATTGCCCGCCAGAACTCGATCAGCTTTGGCGGGCGGATCAGGCTGCCGACATGGGTGGTCAGAATGCGATCGCTATTATGCGGCATTGCGCAGGCTCCTCCGGGCGTTCCCTCGCGTTTGTCATTATCTAGCGCGCGATTGAGCGGAAATTTCTGTCGGGGCGTCAATAGATTCGCTTGGCAAAGCCGCCGCGGCAGGCTAAATGAGGATCAAGGGCGTGCCGGCCCGGTTTGTCGGCGCGCCTTTGTGCGCTTCTCCAAAACCAGGTAAGCATCTCTCCCTCTTAAGGTCTATCCCAATTGGATTTTCTAAGGGGTTGAGGGGCTTAGTGAATTTGGTGGGCGCTCCTGTCCGAGACTGCAGGCGCCGGCAACGGCTTAATTCGCAAGAGCCAGCATAGACGGGTGAAGGACGGGGGCCAGGCGTCTTACCAAGCCTGTTGCTCTTTGGTTCTGACCTCGATGGCCCGGAAGAGCGGCACGCTCGTCCGGGGGGCAGGGTGTGAATGTCGTCCTGCCTGGGTCCGTCGATAGCCTCGATGGGTCGTGCGGGATGGCCGGCATAAAACCCGGCGGTTTGCGCAAGACGGACCGCCAACCGGAGAGAGCTTTTGGATCGCGCGGCAAAAAGTGAGGCAGTTACGGCGCTTGGTGAGATTTTCAAAGCTACCAAGGTCGTCGTCGTCGCCCATTATTCCGGCCTGACTGTCAGCCAGATGCAGACTCTGCGCCGGCAGATGAAGCAGGCTGGTGCGACCGTCAAAGTCGCGAAGAACCGCCTTGCCAAAATCGCTCTTGAAGGCAGTGACGTTGCCTCGATCGCGCCTTTGCTCAAGGGCCCGGCCCTGATCGCCTTCTCTGGCGATCCGGTGGCGGCACCTAAGGTCGCCGTCGATTTCGCCAAGACGCACGAACGGTTCGTCATTCTTGGCGGCGCGATGGGCACGACCTCACTCGACCCGAATGGGGTCAAGGCGCTCGCCGCCTTGCCTTCGCTCGACGAGCTGCGGGCGAAGATCGTCGGCCTGATCCAAGCACCGGCTACCAAGATCGCACAGGTGATTAGCGCACCTGGCGCCAAGGTTGCCCGCGTGATCCAGGCCTATGCCAGCAAGACGGAAGGCGCGGCTGCCTAAGGCATCATTTCAAAGGTTAGAACCAAAGGACAAACTCATGGCTGATCTGCAGAAAATCGTCGACGACCTCTCCGGCCTCACCGTGCTCGAGGCGGCTGAGCTCGCCAAGCTTCTCGAAGAAAAGTGGGGCGTTTCGGCTGCCGCTGCGGTTGCGGTTGCTGCCGGCCCTGCGGCCGGTGCGGCCGCTCCGGCTGCCGAGGAGAAGACTGAGTTCACGGTCGTTCTCGCCGCTGCCGGCGAAAAGAAGATCGAGGTCATCAAGGAAGTTCGCGCCATTACCGGGCTCGGCCTCAAGGAAGCCAAGGATCTGGTCGAGGGCGCGCCGAAGAGCGTGAAGGAAGGCGTCAACAAGGACGAGGCCGCCAAAATCAAGGCGACCCTCGAAAAAGTCGGCGCAAAGGTTGAGCTTAAGTAAGTAGTGCTTACTTAAGGCAAATCCCCGGGCGTTCGGAGCGAAGCCCGGGGGCCCAGCGAAGTGCAGCGTGCGGCGTGGTGGTTCGGAAACTTTGGCCGAATCACCCGAAAATAGGGCGCGACAAATAGGGCGTATGACGCCTGTCCCGACGGTCGCGATGGATTGCGGCCCTCTGGAGAGTTGTCTTGATCGCCTCGGTACCTCGGACAGCGGGGCCTTTATGGGCGCCGATCCGGGGTGTGATGGTTAGAGCGGTCGGCGTAGGCGCCGGCGGTTCGAGCCCGATGGTTCGCGAGCCCTTGGTGGTTCGATTGACGAGAGGACATGATGGCGCAGACGTTTATCGGTCGGAAGCGCGTAAGGAAATTTTTCGGAAAAATCGAGGAAGTCGCGGAGATGCCGAACCTCATAGAGGTTCAGAAGGCGTCCTACGACCAATTCCTGCTGGTGCAGGAGCCACAAGGCGGCCGGTCCAACGAGGGCCTGCAGGCTGTATTCAAGTCGGTATTTCCAATTTCCGACTTCTCCAATACCTCGCAGCTGGAATTCGTGAAGTACGAGTTCGAGCCGCCGAAATATGATGTCGACGAGTGCCGCCAGCGCGGCATGACCTATGCAGCGCCGCTTAAGGTGACGCTGCGCCTGATCGTATTCGATATCGATGAAGAGACCGGCGCGCGGTCGGTCAAGGATATCAAGGAGCAGGATGTCTACATGGGCGACATTCCGCTCATGACCAATAATGGCACCTTCGTCGTCAACGGCACCGAGCGCGTCATTGTCTCGCAGATGCATCGCTCGCCTGGCGTGTTCTTCGATCACGACAAGGGCAAGACGCATTCCTCGGGCAAGCTGTTGTTTGCCGCCCGCATTATTCCTTATCGCGGTTCCTGGCTCGACATCGAGTTCGACGCCAAGGACATCGTCTATGCGCGCGTCGACCGGCGGCGGAAGATTCCGGTCACCTCGCTGATGTTCGCGCTTGGCATGACCGGCGAAGAGATCCTCAACACCTTCTACAAGCAGGTGCACTACAAGCGCACCAAGGAAGGCTGGCGCGTGCCGTTCGATGCCAATCGGCTGCGCGGTTACAAGGCGATCAACGATCTCGTCGATGCCGATACTGGCAAAGTCGTGCTCGAAGCCGGCAAGAAGCTGACCGTGCGCCAGGCTCGGCAACTCGCCGAGAAGGGGCTCAAGGCGCTGCGGCTGTCCGACGAGGAATTGATCGGCCAATACATCGCCGAAGACCTCGTCAATCCGAAGACCGGCGAGATTTACGCCGAAGCCGGCGAGGAGATCACCGACAAGACGCTGAAGGTGCTCAACGAGGCGGGCTACAAGGAACTGCCGCTGCTCAACATCGACCATGTCAATGTCGGCGCCTATATCCGCAATACGCTGGCGATCGACAAGAACATGACGCGCGAGGATGCGCTGTTCGATATCTACCGCGTCATGCGCCCGGGCGAGCCGCCGACCATCGACACCGCGCAGAACATGTTCCAATCGCTGTTCTTCGATCCGGAGCGTTACGACCTTTCCGCGGTCGGCCGCGTCAAGATGAACATGCGGCTCGATCTCACCGCCGAGGACACCGTGCGCATTCTGCGCAAGGACGACATCCTCGCGGTGATCCGCACGCTGGTCGATCTGCGCGACGGCAAGGGCGAGATCGACGACATCGACCATCTCGGCAATCGCCGGGTGCGCTCGGTCGGCGAGTTGATGGAAAATCAGTACCGCATCGGGCTGTTGCGCATGGAACGCGCCATCAAAGAGCGCATGTCGTCGGTCGATATCGACACGGTGATGCCGCAGGATCTGATCAACGCCAAGCCCGCTGCCGCCGCGGTGCGCGAGTTTTTCGGTTCCTCCCAGCTCTCCCAGTTCATGGATCAGACCAATCCGCTGTCGGAGATCACCCACAAGCGGCGTCTTTCCGCGCTCGGCCCGGGCGGGCTGACGCGCGAGCGCGCCGGCTTCGAGGTGCGTGACGTGCATCCGACCCATTACGGCCGCATCTGTCCGATCGAGACGCCGGAAGGACCGAATATCGGTCTGATCAATTCGCTCGCGACCTATGCGCGGGTGAACAAATATGGCTTCGTCGAGACGCCGTACCGCAAAGTGAAAGACGGCCGCGTCACCGATGAGGTGATCTATCTCTCGGCGATGGAGGAGGGGCGCTATACGGTCGCCCAAGCCAACTCCGCCATCGATCCGAAGGGCCGCTTCACCGACGACCTCGTCGTCGTCCGCCACGCAGGCGACGTCCAGCTCATTCCGCCGGATAAGGTGGATTTCATGGACGTGTCGCCGAAGCAGCTGGTTTCGGTCGCCGCCGCGCTCATTCCGTTCCTCGAGAACGATGACGCCAACCGGGCGCTGATGGGCTCCAACATGCAACGTCAGGCCGTGCCGCTGGTGCGCGCCGAGGCGCCATTCGTCGGCACCGGCATGGAAGGCGTTGTCGCGCGGGATTCCGGCGCGGCGATCGCGGCGCGCCGCACCGGCGTGGTCGATCAGGTCGACGCTACCCGTATCGTTATTCGCGCTACCGACGAGGCGGATCCGACCAAGCCCGGCGTCGACATTTATCGGCTGATGAAGTTCCAGCGCTCCAACCAGAACACCTGCATCAACCAGCGGCCGCTGGTGAAAGTGGGCGATCAGGTCAAGAAGGGCGACATCATCGCCGACGGTCCATCGACCGATCTCGGCGAACTGGCGCTCGGCCGTAACGCGCTGGTCGCGTTCATGCCGTGGAACGGCTACAACTTCGAAGACTCGATCCTGCTGTCCGAGCGCATTGTCAAAGACGACGTCTTCACCTCGATCCACATCGAGGAATTCGAAGTGATGGCGCGCGATACCAAGCTTGGGCCGGAAGAAATCACGCGCGACATTCCCAACGTCTCGGAAGAGACGCTGAAGAATCTCGACGAGGCTGGCATCGTCTATATCGGCGCCGAAGTGCGCGCCGGTGACATTCTGGTCGGCAAGATCACGCCGAAGGGCGAAAGCCCGATGACGCCGGAGGAAAAGCTCCTGCGCGCCATCTTCGGCGAAAAGGCCTCCGACGTGCGCGACACCTCATTGCGGGTGCCGCCGGGCGTGCAGGGCACCGTGGTCGAAGTCCGCGTCTTCAACCGTCACGGCGTCGAGAAGGACGAGCGCGCGCTCGCCATCGAGCGTGAAGAGATCGAGCGGCTCGCCAAGGACCGCGACGACGAGCAGGCGATCCTCGACCGCAACGTCTACGGCCGGCTTGCCGAATTGCTGGAAGGCCGCCAGGGCATTGCCGGGCCGAAGGGCTTCAAGAAGGACACCAAGATCACCCGCGCGGTGCTCGATGAATACCCGCGCTCGCAATGGTGGATGTTTGCTTCGCCGAACGACAAGATCATGGCGGAGATCGAGGCCATCCGGAAGCAATACGACGAGTCGAAGAAACGGCTCGAACAGCGCTTCCTCGACAAGGTCGAAAAGCTGCAGCGTGGCGACGAGTTGCCGCCGGGCGTTATGAAGATGGTCAAGGTCTTCGTCGCCGTGAAGCGGAAGATCCAGCCTGGCGACAAGATGGCCGGACGTCACGGCAACAAGGGCGTGGTGTCGAAGATCGTGCCGGTCGAAGACATGCCGTTCCTCGACGATGGCACTCAGGTCGATATCGTGCTCAATCCGCTCGGCGTGCCGAGCCGCATGAATGTCGGGCAGATCCTGGAGACCCATCTCGGCTGGGCCTGCGCCGGCCTCGGCATCAAGATCGGCAACGCCGTCGATACCTATCACGGCAAGCGCGATCCCAAGCCGCTGAAGGAACTGTTGCGTAAAATCTACGGCGAAGAGGAGACCATCAAGTCGCTCGACGACAAAGGTCTGATGGAACTCGGCACCAATCTGCGCCACGGCGTGCCGATCTCGACGCCGGTGTTCGACGGCGCCAAGGAGTCCGATATCGAGCACATGCTCGATCTCGCTGGCCTCGATCATTCCGGACAGGTCACGCTCTACGACGGGCGTACCGGCGATACGTTCGATCGCAAGGTGACGGTGGGCTACATCTACATGCTCAAGCTGCACCATCTCGTCGACGACAAGATCCACGCCCGGTCGATCGGCCCGTACAGCCTCGTCACCCAGCAACCGCTCGGCGGCAAAGCGCAGTTCGGCGGTCAGCGTTTCGGCGAAATGGAAGTGTGGGCGCTCGAAGCCTACGGCGCCGCCTATACGTTGCAGGAAATGCTGACGGTGAAGTCCGACGACGTCGCCGGACGCACCAAGGTCTACGAATTGATCGTGCGCGGCGACGACGCGTTCGAGTCCGGAATTCCGGAATCGTTCAACGTGCTGGTCAAGGAAATGCGCTCGCTCGGGCTTAACGTCGACCTGCACAATTCCAAGCAGCAGCGCGGCGGCGACGGCGGCATGTCCGAGGCGGCCGAGTAATAGTGACGGGAGAGCGGCAACGAAGCCGCTCTCCCGGTTGTCATCGCCTGCAGTGGCGGGCGATCCGGGTAGGCCGCAGCGGCGGCGTTGACCGGGGGCTCCCCGCGGGGCGTGGCAGGCGGAAGAAAGAAATAGCGATAGCGGCCGACATTGTCGGCAAGCGGAGAGCACGATGAACCAAGAAATTATGAATCTTTTCAGCCCGCAGGTGCCGGCTCAGGTGTTCGACCAGATCCGGATTTCGATCGCGAGCCCGGATAAGATTCTGTCGTGGTCCTACGGCGAGATCAAAAAGCCCGAGACCATCAATTACCGGACCTTCAAGCCGGAGCGCGACGGCCTGTTCTGCGCGCGCATCTTTGGACCGATCAAGGACTACGAGTGCTTGTGCGGCAAGTACAAGCGCATGAAGTACAAAGGAATCATCTGCGAGAAGTGCTCGGTCGAAGTGACGCTGTCGCGGGTGCGGCGTGAGCGCATGGGCCATATCGAGCTGGCCGCGCCGGTGGCGCATATCTGGTTCTTGAAGTCGCTACCGAGCCGAATCGGGCTTCTGCTCGATATGACTCTCAAAGACCTCGAGCGGATTCTCTATTTCGAGTATTACGTCGTGCTTGAGCCGGGTCTCACCCCGCTCAAGGACCGTCAGCTGCTGAGCGAGGACGACTACGTCAAGGCGCAGGATGAATACGGCGCTGACAGCTTCACAGCCATGATCGGCGCGGAAGCGATCCGTGAAATGCTGAAGGCCCTCGATCTTGAAAAGATGGCGGCCGATCTGCGCCAGGAGATCATCGAATCGACGTCCGAGCTCAAGCCGAAGAAGCTCGCCAAGCAACTCAAGCTGATCGAGGCTTTCACCCAGTCCAAGAACAAGCCGGAATGGATGATCCTGACGCACGTGCCGGTGATCCCGCCGGATTTGCGGCCGTTGGTCCCGCTCGATGGCGGGCGCTTCGCCACGTCGGACCTCAATGATCTCTATCGCCGTGTCATCAACCGCAACAATCGCTTGAAGCGGCTTATCGAACTGCGCGCGCCCGACATCATCATCCGCAACGAAAAGCGGATGCTGCAGGAGGCGGTCGATGCGCTGTTCGATAACGGCCGTCGCGGCCGCGTCATCACCGGCGCCAACAAGCGGCCGCTGAAGTCGCTCGCCGACATGCTCAAGGGCAAGCAGGGCCGCTTCCGGCAGAACCTGCTCGGCAAGCGCGTCGATTATTCCGGCCGCTCGGTCATCGTGGTCGGTCCGGAACTTAAGCTGCATCAATGCGGCCTGCCGAAGAAGATGGCGCTCGAACTGTTCAAGCCGTTCATCTATTCGCGGCTTGACGCCAAGGGCCTGTCGACCACCGTGAAGCAGGCGAAGAAGCTCGTCGAAAAGGAGAAGCCCGAGGTTTGGGACATCCTTGACGAGGTCATTCGCGAACATCCGATATTGCTCAACCGCGCGCCGACGCTGCATCGGCTCGGCATCCAGGCGTTCGAGCCGGTGCTGATCGAAGGCAAGGCGATCCAGCTCCATCCGCTGGTTTGCGCGGCGTTCAATGCCGACTTTGACGGCGACCAGATGGCGGTTCACGTGCCGCTGTCGCTTGAGGCGCAGCTCGAAGCACGCGTCTTGATGATGTCGACCAACAACATCCTGCACCCTGCCAACGGCGCGCCGATCATCGTGCCGTCGCAGGATATCGTGCTCGGCCTCTACTATCTCTCGATCATGACGGAAAACGGCCCCGGCCAGTGGAAGCTTGAACTCCACTCCGAGGACGACCTCCGGCGCGATCCGAAAAAGTCGAACGCGGTGCAAGGCTTCTATCGCGAGATCAGCGAGGTCGAGCAGGCGTTGCAGCAAAAGGCTGTCGGCCTGCACAGCAAGATCAAATACCGCTGGAACGGGATCGGCGAAGACGGCAAGCCGGTATCGCGCTGGTACGAGACGACGCCGGGCCGCGTCATTCTCGGCTCGGTGCTGCCCAAGCTCGCCAAGACTCCGTTCGACCTCGTCAACAAGCTCATGACGAAGCGCGAGATCTCGTCGATGATCGACACGGTCTATCGCCACTGCGGTCAGAAGGAGACGGTGATCTTCTGCGACCGCGTCATGGCGCTGGGCTTCCATCATGCGTTCAAGGCCGGCATCTCGTTCGGCAAGGACGACATGGTGGTGCCGCATACCAAGCCGAAGATCGTCGAGACCACCCGCGAGCAGGTCAAGGAATTCGAGCAGCAATACAACGACGGCCTGATCACCCAGGGCGAAAAATACAACAAAGTCGTCGATGCCTGGTCGAAGTGCACTGAGACCATCGCCGAAGAGATGATGAAGGAAATCTCGGCGTCGAGGCCCGCGGCGGAGAAGGGCGCCGAAGCGCAGGTCAACTCGATCTACATGATGGCGCACTCCGGCGCGCGCGGTTCGCCGGCGCAGATGCGTCAGCTTGCCGGCATGCGCGGCCTGATGGCCAAGCCGTCCGGCGAAATCATCGAGAGCCCAATCATCTCGAACTTCAAGGAAGGGCTTTCGGTGCTGGAATACTTCAACTCGACGCACGGCGCCCGCAAGGGTCTCGCCGACACCGCGTTGAAGACGGCAAACTCGGGCTACCTGACGCGTCGTCTCGTTGACGTGGCGCAGGATTGCATCATCACCGAGTTCGACTGCGGCACGACGCGGGGCATCAAGGTGCGGGCCATTATCGATGCTGGCACCGTCGTCGCTTCGCTGGCGAGCCGCATCCTTGGCCGCACCACGGCCGAGGATGTGCGCGATCCGAACAGCAACGAAATGCTGGTGCCGAACGCCACGCTGCTCGAAGAGCAGCATGTCGAGCGGCTGGTCAATGCCGGCGTGCAGGAGATCAAGATCCGCTCGGTTCTGACCTGCGAGACGACGAGCGGCTGTTGCGGCGCGTGCTATGGGCGCGATCTGGCCCGCGGCACTCCGGTCAATATGGGCGAGGCGGTGGGCGTCATTGCCGCGCAGTCGATCGGTGAACCGGGTACGCAGCTCACGATGCGCACATTCCACATCGGCGGCGCGGCGCAGATCTCGGAGCAATCGTTCGTCGAGTCCAACTTCGAGGGCACCGTCAAGATCAAGAATCTGAACATCGCCCGCAATTCGGATGGCGATGTGATCGCGATGAACCGCAACCTGATCGTTGCGGTGCTTGATCCCGACGGCACCGAACGCGCCGTGCACCGTATCCAGTACGGCGCCCGGCTGAAGGTCTCCGATGGCGAGCATATCAAGCGCGGCCAGCGCATCGCCGAGTGGGATCCGTATACCCGTCCGATCCTCACCGAGGTCGAGGGTGCGGTGGGCTTCGAAGATCTCGTCGAAGGCCAATCGTTGACGGAAACGCTCGACGAATCCACCGGCATCGCCAAGCGCGTAGTTATCGATTGGCGTTCCGGCTCCGCTCGCGGCCAGCAGGATCTGCGTCCGGCCCTCGTGATCAAGGGCAAGGACGGCAAAATCCTGAAACTCAGCCGTGGTGGCGAGGCCCGCTACCTGCTCGCGGTGGACGCCGTTATCTCGGTCGATCCAGGCGGAATGGTCGGGGCCGGCGACGTGATCGCGCGTATTCCGACCGAGAGCGCCAAGACGCGCGACATCACCGGCGGTCTGCCGCGCGTTGCCGAACTGTTCGAGGCCCGGCGGCCCAAGGAGTTTGCGGTTATCGCGGAAATCTCCGGCACGGTCCGCTTCGGTCGCGACTACAAGAACAAACGGCGTATCACCATCGAGCCGGCCGACAAGGATGGTGAGCCCAGGGAGTATCTCGTTCCGAAGGGCAAGCACATCCACTTGCAGGACGGCGACGTGATCGAAAAGGGCGACTTCATCGTCGAAGGCAACCCGGCGCCGCATGACATCCTGGCGATCAAGGGCGTCGAGGAACTGGCCGGCTACCTGGTCAATGAAATCCAGGACGTCTATCGGCTCCAGGGCGTGGCCATCAACGACAAGCACATCGAGGTGATCGTCCGGCAGATGTTGCAGAAGGTCGAGATCGAAGATTCCGGCGAAACCGACCTCATCCAGGGCGAGCAGGTCGACAAGATCGAGTTCGACGAGGTCAATGCGCGGGTGACGGCGGAAGGCAAGAAGCCGGCGACGGCGCATCCGGTGCTGCTTGGCATTACCAAGGCCTCGCTGCAGACGCGCTCGTTCATCTCGGCGGCGTCGTTCCAGGAGACCACGCGCGTGCTGACGGAGGCTGCGGTTAATGGCAAGGCCGACACGCTCGACGGCTTGAAGGAGAACGTCATCGTCGGCCGCCTGATCCCGGCAGGGACGGGCGCGATGATGAACAAGATCCGCGAAGTCGCCATCAAGCGCGACGCGCTCATCCTGGCCGAGCGCGAAAAGGAAAAAGAAGCGGCTGCAATCAAGGCCGAGGCGGCCGCCGAACCGGCGGCGCTACCGGCGGCGGAGTAACGCTTGCCGCGACAAAATCGAGGGCCGCCCACCGGGCGGCCCTCTTTATTATGGCCGTCATCCTGAGGTGACGGGAGTTGCTCATGCCAGGCTTCACCAAAATCCTATCCGGTGGCGCGATGCGCCCGCTCATGACCGATGTTGCGCCGCTGTTCGAGCGTGCGGCCGGCGTCAAGGTTGCGACCGAATTCCGCCTGACCTCGGTATTGCAGAAGGAAATCGAGGACGGCGTCGCCTTCGATATCGCGCTCCTGCCGCGGCAGGAGCTCGATGCACTGGTGCAGGCCGGCAAGATCGCGACTGGCGCCGTGGCCGATATCACGCGGTCCTCGGTCGGGCTTGCGGTCAAAACCGGCGGCCGGAAGCCCGATATCTCGACCGTGGACGCGCTCAAGGGTGCGCTCCTTGCGGCCGGCTCGATCGCCTACAGCGATGGCCCGAGCGGAACCTACATCGCGACGCTGTTGCAGCGGCTTGGCATCGCCGAGGCGATGAAGCCGAAGACCAAGCTGACGGGCCGCCCCGTGGCCGAACTTATTGCGGCAGGCGAAGCCGAAATCGGCATGCAACAGATCGTTGCCATTTTGCCGGTCAAGGGTGCCGAACTGGTCGGGCCGCTGCCGAGCGAGCTGCAGAATGTCATTATCTATGCGGCTGGGATCTCGGCGACTGCCCAAAACAGTGCCATGGCCGAAAACTGCATTGCCTTTATGCGGAGCGACGAGGTCAAGCGCCTCGTCCGCGCCAAAGGCATGGAGCCGGGATGATTGGTTGCCCGGTTAATGTCGCAGATATGCTTGCGCCATCGCACTTTCATGACCATATCGGCTTGACTTGGGACGGTAGCGCCGATACATACCGCGCACTTTACGGCAGGCGGTGAGCTTCACCAGTCGGAACGGCCCTGCCGGGTCCCCGTATAAGCTATTGAAAGTGTTTGCTTTCTTGGCTCCCTTCAGTGGGTATACGGGATTCGGCGTGACGCCTCGACGAAGGAAGCTCAAACGCTGCCTCTGACTTCGGAAAGTCAGACTACCAGTGCAAGACCGCGTTCGCACGCGGTCCTCTGCGAAGCCAAAGCGCCCTTCCGCGCCCGGAAGCGGATGGCGCGATTTGGTTTTGCGCGGACGGTTCGTGTCTGCGGGAAGAGTCCCGCGGCGAGCCGTGGCGGACGATTGAGATATAGACGACCGAAACGCAGACGACCGAGACACCGACGACCGAGACCAGGAGCGACGTAACGTATGCCGACGATCAACCAGCTCATTCGCAAGCCGCGGGTCACGCAGCACGCGAAGAAGAAGGTGCCGGCTTTGCAGCAGAGCCCGCAAAAGCGCGGTGTCTGCACCCGCGTCTATACCACGACGCCGAAGAAGCCGAACTCGGCGCTCCGCAAGGTCGCCAAGGTGCGTCTGACCAATGGCTTCGAAGTCATCGGTTATATCCCGGGCGAGGGACATAACCTGCAGGAGCATTCGGTGGTGATGATTCGCGGCGGCCGCGTCAAGGATTTGCCCGGCGTGCGCTATCACATTCTGCGCGGCGTGCTCGATACGCAGGGCGTGAAAAACCGCAAGCAGCGGCGATCGAAATACGGAGCCAAGCGACCCAAGTAATGGGTCGTTTTGCGTCATAGGAACGTGAGACGAAGGAAATAATCAGATGTCCCGCCGCCACAGGGCAGATAAGCGCGAGATCCTGCCGGACCCGAAATTCGGGAACGTCGTGGTCACGAAATTCATGAACTCGGTGATGCATGCCGGCAAGAAGTCGGTCGCCGAGAACATCGTCTATGGCGCGCTCGACATGATCGAAGGCAAGACGCGGCAGTCGCCGGTCACCATCTTCCAGCAGGCGCTCGACAACGTCATGCCGTCGATCGAAGTGCGCTCGCGGCGGGTCGGCGGCGCCACCTATCAGGTGCCGGTCGAAGTCCGCACGTCGCGGCGCCAGGCGCTCGGCATCCGCTGGATCATTACCGCGGCACGCGAACGAAACGAAAAAACGATGACTGAGCGGCTCTCGGCGGAGTTGCTCGATGCATCGAATAACCGGGGGAACGCCGTAAAGAAGCGCGAAGACACGCACCGGATGGCGGAAGCCAACCGCGCGTTCTCGCACTATCGCTGGTAAAGCCCGAGACAGCGAAGGAATTTACCCCAATGCCCCGCAGCCATCCGATCGAGGACTACCGCAATTTCGGCATCATGGCGCACATCGATGCCGGCAAGACGACGACGACCGAGCGCGTGCTCTATTACACCGGCAAGAGCCACAAGATGGGCGAGGTGCACGACGGCGCTGCGACCATGGATTTCATGGAGCAGGAGCAGGAGCGCGGCATCACGATCACCTCGGCCGCGACCACCGCGATCTGGAACGGTAAGCGGCTGAACATCATCGATACCCCCGGTCACGTCGATTTCACCATTGAGGTTGAGCGCAGCCTGCGCGTGCTCGACGGCGCCGTATGCGTGCTCGATTCCAACCAGGGCGTGGAGCCGCAAACCGAGACGGTATGGCGGCAAGGCGACCGGTATAACGTCCCGCGCATCGTGTTCTGCAACAAGATGGACAAGATCGGCGCGGACTATTTTCAGTGCCTCAAAGACATCGTCGATCGCCTTGGCGCCAAGCCGGTTGCGATCCAGCTTCCGATCGGGTCTGAGAACAATTTCCGTGGCATCATCGACCTCGTCCGCATGGTGGGCGTGGTGTGGGACGAGGAAACGCTCGGCGCCAAATATCATGACGTTGAGATTCCCGCCGAGCTTCTCGATCAGGCCAAGGAATATCGCGAGAAGCTTGTCGAGGCTGCGGTCGAGCTCGACGACGATGCGATGACCGCCTACCTCGAAGGCACCGAGCCCGACGTCGCGACGCTTAAGCGTCTGATCCGCAAGGCTACCATCTCGAGTGCGTTTTTCCCGGTGCTGTGCGGCTCCGCATTCAAGAACAAGGGCGTGCAGCCGCTGCTTGACGGCGTGGTCGATTATCTGCCGTCGCCGGTTGACGTGCCGGCGGTCAAGGGCGTCGATCTCAAGGGCAACGAAGTCGAGCGCCACGCCTCGGATACCGAGCCGATGTCGCTGCTTGCCTTCAAGATCATGGACGACCCGTTCGTCGGCACCATCACGTTCTGCCGCATCTATTCGGGCACGCTCGAGAGCTCCACCGGCGTGATGAATTCGACAAAGGATCGCAAAGAGCGCGTCGGCCGCATGCTGCTGATGCATGCCAACAACCGCGAAGACATCAAAGAGGCCTTCGCCGGCGACATCGTGGCGCTGGCCGGGCTCAAAGAGGTCCGCACCGGCGACACTTTGTGCGATCCGCAGAAGCCTGTGATTCTTGAAAAGATGGAATTCCCCGATCCGGTCATCGAGATTGCAATCGAGCCGAAATCGAAAGCTGACCAGGAGAAGCTCGGCGTGGCGCTTGCCAAGCTCGTGGCCGAGGATCCGTCGTTCCGCGTTCATACCGATCAGGAATCCGGCCAGACCATCATCAAGGGCATGGGCGAGCTGCATCTCGACATCAAAGTCGACATCCTCAAGCGCACCTATAAGGTCGACGCCAATATCGGCGCCCCGCAGGTCGCCTATCGCGAAAAGATCACCCGCTCCGCTACCGTCGACTATACGCACAAGAAGCAGACCGGTGGTCACGGCCAGTTCGCACGCATCAAGGTCGTTGCCGAGCCGAGCGAGCCCGGTGCGGGTTTCGTGTTCGAAAACGAGATCGTCGGCGGATCGGTGCCGCGCGAGTTTTTTCCGGCCGTCGAGAAGGGCCTCGAAGGCTCGTTGAGTTCCGGCGTGCTCGCCGGGTTCCCGGTGGTCGACATCAAGGTGAGCCTCATCGATGGCGCCTCGCATGACGTCGAATTCCTCAGCGATGGCGTTCGAGATTTGCGCCCGCGCGGCGATGCGTGAGGCGCTGCAAAAGGGTGGTCCGGCTCTGCTTGAGCCGATCATGAAGGTCGAGGTGGTGACGCCGGAGGATTATACCGGCTCGGTCATCGGCGACCTCAATTCGCGACGCGGCCAAATTCAGGGCCAGGACATGCGCGGCAACGCCAACGTCATCAATGCAATGGTGCCGCTCGCGAATATGTTCTCTTACGTCAATAATCTGCGCTCGATGTCACAGGGGCGCGCCACGTTCACGATGCAGTTCGACCACTACGCAGAAGTGCCGAAAGCCATCGCCGAAGAGGTTCAGGCAAAGTTCGCCTGACGAACATTCACAAGGATTAGAGAGACCCGAACGGAGAAGTCCCTATGGCCAAGGAAAAATTCAACCGCGATAAGCCGCATTGCAATATTGGTACGATCGGACACGTCGATCACGGCAAGACGTCGCTGACGGCGGCGATCACCAAGGTTTTGGCGGAAAAGGGTCAGGCCACTTACACGGCCTACGACCAGATCGACAAGGCGCCCGAGGAAAAGGCGCGCGGCATCACGATTGCGACCGCGCACGTCGAATACGAGACCGACAAGCGCCATTACGCGCATGTCGACTGCCCCGGCCACGCCGACTATGTGAAGAACATGATCACCGGCGCCGCGCAGATGGACGGCGCTATCCTCGTCGTGTCGGCGGCCGACGGTCCGATGCCGCAGACCCGCGAGCACATTCTGCTTGCCCGCCAGGTCGGCGTGCCGGCGCTCGTCGTCTTCCTCAACAAAGTCGACATGGTCGACGATCCCGAGCTCCTCGAGCTGGTCGAGCTCGAAGTGCGGGAGCTGCTGTCGAAATATAATTTCCCGGGCGACAAGATTCCCATCATCAAGGGCTCGGCGCTGATGGCGCTGCAGGACAAGGACGCAAAGCTCGGCAAGGAGGCCATCTTCGAACTGATGAAGGCGGTCGACGAAAACATCCCGCAACCGGAACGTCCGAAGGATCAGCCGTTCCTGATGCCGGTCGAGGACGTGTTCTCGATCTCCGGCCGCGGCACCGTCTGCACCGGCCGCATCGAGCGCGGCGTCATCAAGGTCGGTGAGGAAGTTGAGATCGTCGGCATCAAGGCGACCACCAAGACGGTTGTCACCGGGGTCGAGATGTTCCGCAAGCTGCTCGACCAGGGCGAGGCCGGCGACAACGTCGGCTGCCTGTTGCGCGGTACCAAGCGCGAGGAAGTGGAGCGCGGTCAGGTGCTGTGCAAGCCGGGTTCGGTGAAGCCGCACACCAAGTTCAAGGCCGAAGCCTACATCCTCACCAAGGAGGAAGGCGGACGCCACACGCCGTTCTTCACCAATTACCGGCCGCAATTCTACTTCCGCACTACCGACGTGACCGGCGTCGTCACGCTGCCGGAAGGCACCGAGATGGTGATGCCGGGCGACAACATCGCCATGGAAGTCACGCTGATCGTGCCGATCGCCATGGAAGAGAAGCTGCGTTTTGCCATTCGCGAGGGCGGCCGCACCGTCGGCGCCGGCGTGGTGGCGAGCATCATCGAATAAGGCTGGTTCCGTCGTCATGCCCGGCCTTGCGCCGGGCATCCACGACTTAGTGCAAACGGAAGACGCGGATGGCCGGGACGAGCCCGGCCATGACGAGGCAGAGAGACGAACCGATGAACGGTCAAAACATAAGAATCCGGCTCAAGGCGTTCGATCACCGCATCCTCGATGCGTCGACGCGCGAGATCGTCAATACGGCCAAGCGCACCGGTGCGCAGGTCCGCGGCCCGATTCCGCTGCCGACCAAGATCGAGAAATTCACGGTCAACCGTTCGCCGCATATCGACAAGAAGAGCCGCGAGCAGTTCGAAATGCGCACGCACAAGCGGCTGCTCGACATCGTCGATCCGACGCCGCAGACCGTCGATGCGCTGATGAAGCTCGATCTCGCCGCCGGCGTCGACGTCGAAATCAAGCTCTAAGGCGTGGAGAACAGAAAAATGCGTTCTGGGGTGCTCGCGCAAAAAGTCGGCATGATGCGGCTGTTCACCGAGACCGGCGAGCATGTGCCGGTGACGGTGCTGCGGCTCGGCAATTGCCAGGTCGTCGGTCACCGCACCAAGGAAAAGAACGGCTATGTCGCGCTCCAGCTCGGTGCGGGTTTGCGCAAGGTGCAGAGCACGACCAGGGCGGACCGCGGTCATTTCGCCGTCGCCAAGGTCGAGCCGAAGCGCAAGCTCGCCGAATTCCGTGTCGATGATAATGCGCTGATCCCGGTCGGCGCGGAGATCACCGCAGATCATTTCGTGGTCGGTCAATATGTCGATGTCACCGGGACATCCACCGGCAAGGGATTTGCCGGCGGCATGAAGCGCTGGAACTTTGCCGGATTGCGGGCGAGCCACGGCGTCTCGATTTCCCATCGCTCGATCGGTTCGACCGGCGGCCGGCAGGATCCCGGCAGGACGTTCAAGAACAAGAAGATGCCCGGCCACCTCGGCGTCGACCGGGTGACCACGCTCAATCTCAAAGTCCGCCAGACCGACGTCGCGCGTGGCCTGATCATGGTCGAAGGCGCCGTGCCTGGCGTCAAAGGCGGCTGGATCACGGTACGCGATGCCGTGAAGAAAAGGCTGCCCGACGGCGTGCCGATGCCGGGCAAGTTCAAGCTTGCCGATAACGCCGCCACTGCTCCTGTCGCAGTCGGCCAAGACGCCGGGGGTGCGTGACATGGAGCTGCAAGTCACCACGCTCGACGGTAAAGAAGCCGGCTCGGTCACGCTCTCCGACACCATTTTCGGTCTCGAACCGCGCACCGATCTCATTCATCGCTGCGTCGTCTGGCAATTGGCCAAGCGGCAGAGCGGCACGCACGCGGTCAAGAACCGCGCCGACATTCATCGCACCGGCAAGAAGATGTACCGGCAGAAGGGCACTGGCTCCGCCCGCCACGGTTCGGCGCGCGTTAATCTGTTCCGCGGCGGCGGCCGGTCATTTGGCCCGCACACGCGCAGTCACGAGATCGGGTTGCCGAAGAAGGTGCGCGCGCTGGCGCTGCGGCACGCGCTGTCGGCCAAGGCCAAGGACGGCGGTATCGTCGTCATCGAAACGTTGAGCGTGAAGGAAGCCAAGACCAAGACGCTGCGCGGCCATTTCGACAAGCTTGGCGTCGCCAACGCCTTGTTCATCGACGGCGCGGAGCTCGCGACAGATGTGCGCACGGCGGCGCGTAACATCCCGAATATCGACGTGCTGCCGGTCGCGGGCATCAACGTCTACGACATCATGCGGCGGCAAAAGCTGGTGCTGACCCGCGCCGCCGTCGATGCATTGGAGGCGCGATTCAAATGACCACCACCGATCCGCGCCATTACGACGTCATCGTCGCGCCGCTCATCACCGAAAAAGCCACCAACGCGTCCGAGTTCAACAAGGTCGTGTTCAAGGTCGCCATGACGGCTACCAAGCCGCAGATCAAGGAAGCGGTCGAGAAGCTGTTCGACGTCAAGGTCAAGAGCGTGAACACGCTGCGCCGGCGTGGCAAATGGAAGGCGTTTCGCGGCCGTTACGGGCGCACCTCCGACACCAAGCGCGCGATCGTGACCCTCGAAGAGGGCCAAAAGATCGACGTCACAACGGGGCTGTAGGAGCGGGCGATGGCACTTAAAAACTATAATCCGGTTACGCCAGGTCAGCGCCAGCTGGTGCTGGTCGATCGCACCGGCCTTCATACCGGCAAGCCGGTGAAAGCGCTGACCGAAGGCAAGAATTCGAGCGGCGGCCGTAACAACGGCGGCAGCATCACCATTCGCTATCGCGGCGGCGGTCACAAGCAGGCCTATCGCAAGGTCGATTTCAAGCGCCGTAAGTTCGACGTGGCGGCGAAAGTCGAGCGGCTGGAATACGATCCGAACCGGACCGCCTTCATCGCGCTGGTCAAATACGAGGACGGCGAACTCGCCTACATTCTGGCGCCGCAGCGTCTTGCGGTCGGGGACAGTGTCGTCGCCGGCGAGCACGTCGACGTAAAGCCGGGTAACGCCATGCCGATCGCCAATATTCCGGTCGGCACCATCGTCCACAATATCGAGCTGAAGATCGGCAAAGGCGGCCAGGTCGCACGCTCCGCCGGCACTTACGCCCAGATCGTCGGGCGCGACGGCGAATATGTCATCCTGCGCCTGAATTCGGGCGAGCAGCGTCTTGTTCACGGCCGCTGCATCGCGACCGTCGGGGCGGTTTCGAACCCAGACAATATGAACATTTCGATCGGCAAAGCCGGGCGAACCCGGTGGATGGGACGACGCGGCCATGTCCGCGGCGAGACGATAAATCCGGTCGATCATCCGCTCGGCGGGCGTACCCGTGGCGGCCGTCATCCGGTAACGCCATGGGGCAAGCCGACCAGGGGTAAGAAGACGCGCACGAACAAGTCGACGGCGAAGTTCATCATGATGAGCCGCCACGCGCGCAAGAAACAGAAGTAGGAGCGATTATGACGCGTTCGGTCTGGAAGGGTCCGTTTGTCGACGGTTATCTGCTGAAAAAGGCGGATGCCGCGCGCTCGTCCGGACGCCATGAGATGATCCGCATCTGGTCGCGGCGTTCGACCATCCTGCCGCAATTCGTCGGTCTGACCTTCGGTGTCTATAACGGCCAGAAGCACATCCCGGTGATCGTTACCGAGGAAATGATCGGGCACAAATTCGGAGAGTTTGCGCCGACCCGTTCGTTCTATGGCCATTCGTCGGATCGCAAGGCCAAGCGCAGCTCGGGTGGCGAGGGCGCCGCAGCGCCGGCGCCTGCCGCGGCTCCCGCCGCTGGCGGGTCGTGAGCCGGGGAGAGCGGATATGAGCAAGAAAAGGCGCGATCGCGCGCTTTCCGACAACGAGGCCAAAGCCGTTTCCCGCATGCTGCGGATCAGCCCGCAAAAGCTGAACCTGTTGGCGCAGCTTATTCGCGGCAAGAAAGTGGCGGCGGCGCTTGCCGACCTCGAATTCTCGCGCAAACGCATCGCCCGCGATGTGCGCAAGTGCCTGGAATCGGCGATCGCCAATGCCGAGAACAATCACGACCTCGACGTCGACGATCTGGTCGTCGTCGAAGCCCATGTCGGCAAGGCGCTGGTGATCAAGCGGCATTCGCCGCGTGCGCGCGGCCGCATCGGCGCGATTTTCAAGCCGTTCTCGCACCTCACCATCGTGGTGCGCGAAGTCGAGGCGCAGGCGTAACCGGAGCGGCGAGGAGAGCACTATGGGTCAAAAGGTCAATCCGGTCGGGCTTCGTCTCGGCATCAACCGCACCTGGGACTCGCGCTGGTATGCCGGCAAGGCGAGCTACGGCTCGCTGCTGCATGAGGACATGGAAATTCGCAAGGTGCTGATGGCGGAACTCAAGCAGGCGGCGGTCTCCAAGATCGTGATCGAGCGGCCGCACAAAAAGTGCCGCGTCACCATCCACTCGGCGCGTCCCGGCGTCGTCATCGGCAAGAAGGGCGCCGACATCGAGAAGCTGCGCCGCAAAGTGGCTGCGCTCACCGACAGCGACGTGGTGATCAACATCGTGGAAATACGGAAGCCCGAACTCGACGCTCAACTGGTCGCCGAATCGATCGCGCAGCAGCTCGAGCGCCGCGTCGCCTTCCGGCGCGCCATGAAGCGCGCGGTGCAATCGGCGATGCGGCTCGGCGCCGGCGGCATCCGCATCAATTGCTCGGGCCGTCTCGGCGGTGCCGAGATCGCGCGCATGGAGTGGTACCGCGAGGGCCGCGTGCCGCTGCATACGCTGCGCGCCGACGTCGATTACGGCGTTGCCACGGCATTCACCACCTACGGCACCTGCGGCGTCAAAGTGTGGATCTTCAAAGGCGAGATCATGGAGCACGACCCGATGGCGCAGGACAAGAAGATGGCCGAGGGCGATGCCGGCCGGCCGCGGCGCGACGCTGCGTGAACCGGCGAACGGGAATAGAGGCTTAAAGCCATGCTGCAACCGATGCGAACGAAATTCCGCAAGGCGCACAAGGGCCGCATCCACGGCATCGCCTCCAGTGCGATCAACCTTGCGTTCGGTCAGTTCGGTCTCAAGGCGCTCGAGCCCGAACGGGTCACCGCGCGCCAGATCGAGGCCGCGCGCCGTGCGCTCACCCGCCACATGAAGCGTTCCGGACGCGTCTGGATTCGTCTTTTCCCTGACGTGCCGGTGTCGAAGAAGCCGCTCGAAGTGCGCATGGGATCCGGCAAAGGTACCCCGGAATTATGGGTTGCCCGCGTTAAGCCGGGCCGCATTCTGTTCGAGATCGACGGCGTCACCGTCCAGGTCGCCAAGGAAGCGCTGGCGCTCGCCGCCGCCAAATTGCCGATCAAGACTCGGTTCGTCGAACGGATCAGCGAGTAGGGCGCCTGACATGAAACCGGCCGATATCAGAGCGATGACGATCGATCAGATCGACGACGAAGTGCTCAAGCTGAAAAAGGAGCATTTCAATCTGCGCTTTCAGCGCGCCAGCGGGCAGTTGGAAAATACCGCGCGCGTGCGCGAGGTTCGGCGCGACATCGCGCGCCTGAAGACGGTGGCGCGTACCAAGCGCCCGGCTTCGGCGAAACGCGCAGCAGCGAAGAGTTGAGAGGTTCAAGATGCCGAAGCGTACCCTTCAAGGCGTCGTGGTGAGCGACAAGCAGGCAAAGACCCTCGTGGTGCGGGTCGAGCGCCGCTTCACCCATCCGATATTCAAGAAAACCATCCGCCGCACCAAGAAGTATTACGCCCACGACGAAAAGAACGAGTTCAAGGTGGGCGACATGGTGTGGATCGAGGAGCATCGGCCGATTTCCAAGCTCAAGCGCTGGGCGGTGGTACGCGGCGAGAAAAAGAAGGCGTCGTGAATAGTGTCACGACCGGTATGGAACGAGTGGGCTAACCCATGATCCAGATGCAATCCAATCTCGATGTGGCGGATAATTCCGGCGCACGCCGCGTCATGTGCATCAAGGTGCTGGGCGGCTCCAAGCGCAAATACGCCACCATCGGCGACGTCATCGTCGTTTCGGTGAAGGAGGCGATCCCGCGCGGCCGCGTCAAAAAGGGCGACGTGATGAAGGCGGTGATCGTACGCATCTCCAAGGACATCAAGCGCGCCGACGGTTCGGTCATCCGCTTCGACCGCAATGCCGCGGTGCTGATCAATCCGCAGATGGAGCCGGTCGGCACCCGTATTTTCGGACCGGTGCCGCGCGAATTGCGGGCGAAGAATCATATGAAAATCATCTCGCTGGCGCCGGAGGTGCTGTAATGGCGGCGCGGATTAAAAAGGGCGACTCGGTGATCGTGCTGGCGGGCCGCGACAAGGGCCGTACCGGCGAAGTGATCGAAATGCACCGCGACGATGCGCGCGTGCTGGTGCGCGGCGTCAACATGGTCAAGCGCCACCAGCGCCAGAGCGCTTCGCAGGAAGGCGGCATCATTTCCAAGGAGGCGCCGATCCACCTGTCGAACGTCGCGATCGCCGACCCAAAGGACGGCAAGCCGACGCGTATCGGCTTCAAGTTCGTCGGCAAAGGCGAGGACCGCAAGAAAGTGCGCTTTGCCAAGCGCTCGGGAGTCGAGATCGATGGCTGATACGGACGAGAAACAGGCGCAAGCGTCTGAGCGGCAATCGAAGCGGCCGCCGAAGGCCGCCGACGGCGAGCAGCCCAAAGCGGCCAAGGCCGAGCGGTCCGAAAAGGGCGGCAAGGGCGACAAAGGCGCGAAGCCGGCAAAGGCTGAGAAGCCGGCAACCGCGCGCGAGCCGGAGCCGCGCGTGCCGGCGCGGCTGCGCGTGCAGTTCGAGGAAGCCATCCGCTCGAAGCTTGCCGAACAGTTCGGTTACAAGAACCGTTTCGAGGTGCCGACGCTCGACAAGATCGTCATCAATATGGGTATCGGCGAGGGCGTCGCCGACAAGAAGAAGGTCGATGGCGCCGCGGCCGATCTTGCTTTGATCTCCGGTCAGAAGGCAATAATCACCAAGGCGCGCAAGTCGATCGCTACCTACAAGCTGCGCACCGGCCAGGCGATCGGCTGCAAGGTTACCTTGCGCAAGGCGCGGATGTACGAGTTCATCGACCGGCTCATCAACATCGCGTTGCCGCGGGTGCGCGACTTTCGCGGGCTTAACCCGAAAAGCTTCGACGGGCGTGGCAATTACACGCTCGGCATCAAGGAACACATCGTGTTCCCGGAGATCGATTACGACAAAGCCGCTGACATCTGGGGCATGGACATCACGGTCTGCACCACGGCGCGCAACGACGACGAGGCGCGCGCCTTGTTGACGGCGTTCAATTTTCCGTTCCGGCAGTGAGGCCAAAAGCCTCAGACGCGGAGCTTTAGGAGCACTCGATGGCGAAGAAGAGTTCGATTGAGAAGAACAACCGGCGTCGCCGGATGACCAAGAAATATTCGGGTCGCCGCGCGCGGCTCAAGGCGATCGCGCGCGACAAGTCGAAGCCGGTCGAGGAGCGTTTCGCCGCCACGCTCAAGCTCGCCGAAATGCCGCGTAACTCGTCCGCTACGCGCATCCGCAACCGCTGCGAATTGACCGGCCGCCCGCGCGCCTATTACCGCAAGCATAAACTGTCGCGCATCGCGCTGCGGGAGCTCGGTTCGAAGGGGCTGATCCCGGGCCTCGTTAAGTCGAGCTGGTGAGGGGGAGCGCACGATGTCCATGAACGATCCGCTCGGCGATCTCCTGTCCCGCATCCGCAACGCGCAGATGCGCAACAAGTCGAAGGTCAATTCGCCGAACTCGCGGTTGCGCGAGAGCGTGCTCGAAGTGCTCAAGACCGAGGGTTATATCCGCGGCTATGCGGTGGTCGAGAAAGACGGCCGCTCCGAGATCGAAATCGAGCTGAAATATTTCGATGGCGCGCCGGTGATCCGCGAGATCGAGCGGGTGTCGAAGCCCGGCCGCCGCGTCTACACCTCGGTCAAGAACATGCCGCGCATCAATAACGGGCTCGGCGTCACCATCGTATCGACGCCGAAAGGCGTCATGGCCGATCACGAAGCACGCGACGCCAATGTTGGCGGCGAAATCCTCTGCACGGTGTTCTGATGTCTCGTATCGGTAAGAGAGCAATCGCGGTGCCTTCCGGAATCACCGCGAATATCGAGGGCCAGACCGTCAAGGTGAAGGGCCCCAAGGGCGCGCTGTCGGTCGTGCTGCACGACGATGTCGCGGTCAAGCTCGATGGCGGCCAGATCAAAGTCGAGCCGCGCGCCGAGACCAAACGCGCCCGCTCGCAATGGGGCACGTCGCGGACGCTGATCGCCAATCTGATTTCCGGAGTCACCAAAGGCTTCGAGCAGCGGCTCGAGATCAACGGCGTCGGCTACCGCGCGGCAGTGCAAGGCAAGAACCTGCAGATTGCGCTCGGCTATAGCCACGACATCGTCTATCCGATCCCGGAAGGCATCACGATCGCCACGCCCCGGCCGGTCGAAATCGTGATCAGCGGCACCGACCGGCAAAGAGTCGGGCAGGTCGCGGCCGAAATCCGAGAGTACCGCCCGCCGGAGCCCTACAAGGGCAAGGGCATCAAGTATTCCGACGAACGCATCTTCCGCAAGGAAGGCAAGAAGAAGTAACGGAGCCGCGCGATGACTAAGCTCAGCGACAGGATCATGCGGCGGCAGGGCCGGGTGCGTGGCACATTGCGGCGCGCCGCCGGTGACCGCAAACGTCTGTCGGTGTACCGCTCGTCCAAGCATATTTATGCGCAGGTGATTGACGATGATCGCGGCGTCACGCTCGCCTCGGCATCGTCGATCGAAAAGACCTCGCGCGACGGATTAAAGACCGGCGCCAGCGTCGATGCGGCGAAGGCTGTGGGCAAGCTCATCGCCGAGCGGGCCAAGGAAAAGGGCGTCAAGGACGTCGTGTTCGACCGCGGCGGCTATCTCTATCACGGCCGGGTCAAGGCCTTGGCGGATGCCGCTCGCGAGGGCGGGCTTAATTTCTAGATAAACGCGATGAGTTGGCAGAAGAGTTAGATCGATAAAGGCGCAAAGATATGGCACGTGAACCCCGCGAGCGAAGAAACGAAGAGCGCGACAGCGAGTTCGTCGACAAGCTCGTGCACATCAACCGCGTCGCCAAGGTGGTCAAGGGCGGCCGCCGGTTCGGCTTTGCCGCACTGGTGGTGGTCGGCGATCAGAAGGGCCGCGTCGGCTTCGGCCACGGCAAGGCGCGCGAAGTGCCGGAGGCGATCCGCAAGGCGACCGATGCGGCCAAGCGTTCGCTGACGCGCGTGCCGTTGCGCGAAGGCCGCACACTGCACCACGATGTCGCCGGCCGCCATGGCGCCGGCCGGGTCTATCTGCGCGCCGCGCCTCCCGGCACCGGTATTATCGCCGGCGGTCCGATGCGCGCCGTATTCGAGACGCTCGGCATGCAGGACGTGGTGGCGAAGTCGATTGGCACTTCCAATCCGTATAACGTCGTGCGCGCTACGTTCGATGCGCTCAAGCGCCAGGATTCGCCGCGCTCGGTCGCCGCCCGCCGCAACGTCAAGGTCTCGACCCTGCAGGCGCGCCGTCGCGACATCGACGCCGAAGCGGCTGCAGATTGAGGACGGAGCGCGTCATGAACGCCGAGAAACACACAGGCAAAACCGTCAAAGTGCGGCAGACCGCCAGTCCGTCGCGCCGCGTGCACACCCAGCGCGAAACGCTCATCGGGCTCAAGCTCAACAAGATCGGCCGTGTCGCCGAGCTTATCGATACGCCGGCGACCCGCGGCATGATCGCCAAGGTCGCTCATCTGGTCGAAGTGGTGGAGAAATAGCCTATGGAGCTTCACGACATCGCCGGCCGTCCCGGCGCCCGCAAGGTGCGCAAGCGCATCGGGCGCGGCATCGGCTCCGGCAAGGGCAAGACCGGCGGTCGCGGCGGCAAGGGCCAGACCGCGCGCTCGGGCGTTCGCATCAAGGGGTTCGAAGGCGGCCAGATGCCGCTGCACCGCCGCCTGCCGAAGCGCGGCTTTAAGAACACCATGTTCGCCAAGAAGCTCAACGAGGTGAATCTCGGCCGCATTCAAGCTGCGATCGATGCGGGCCTGCTTGAGGCCGCCGGCAAGATCGACGCCGCGGCTCTGATCAAGGCAGGGATTCTGCGCCGGGCCAAGGACGGCGTGCGGCTTCTTGGCGGCGGCGAAATCAAGGCGAAAGTCGCGCTTTCCGTCTATGGCGCCTCGAAATCGGCGATTGCGGCGGTGGAAAAGGCGGGCGGCGCGGTCGAAATCCTCGCACCCAAGGCGGAGACGAGCGAGCAGGCGGCCTGATCCCCATATAGGGCGGATCGCGGGCGGCCTGGCGCATACGGGAGCATTGGCGGATGGTCTCTGCAGCAGAACAACTGGCAGCCAATCTCAATTTTTCGGCGCTTGCCAAAGCCGGCGAGTTGAAGAAGCGCATCTGGTTCACGCTCGGCGCGCTCCTGGTCTATCGCCTCGGCACTTACATACCGCTGCCCGGCATCGATCCGACGGCGTGGGACCAGATATTTCAGTCCCAGCAGGGCGGCATTTTGGGCATGTTCAACATGTTCGCCGGTGGTGGCATCCACCGCATGGCGATCTTCGCGCTCAACATCATGCCGTATATCTCGGCCTCGATCATCATCCAGCTGATGACGACGGTGTCGCCGACCCTCGAACAGCTCAAGAAAGAGGGCGAGGCCGGCCGCAAGATGATCAACCAGTACACCCGCTATCTAACGGTGGTGCTGGCGGCGTTCCAGGCCTACGGCATTTCCGTGGGGCTTGAGGGCGCGGCCCACGTGGTCAGCGATCCCGGCCTGTTCTTTCGTATCTCGACGGTGATCACGCTCACCGGCGGCACCATCTTCCTGATGTGGCTTGGCGAGCAGATCACGCAGCGCGGTATCGGCAACGGTACCTCGCTGATCATCATGTCGGGCATCGTCGCGCAATTGCCGTCGGCCGTTGCCGGCACCCTTGAGCTCGGCCGCCAGGGCGCGCTGTCGACCGGGCTCATTCTCATCGTCATTCTGATGGTGATCGCCGTCATCACCTTCATCGTCTTTATGGAACGCGCGCAACGCCGGCTCCTGATCCAGTATCCGAAGCGTCAGGTCGGCAACCGCATGTTCGAGGGCCAGTCCTCGCATCTGCCGCTCAAGCTCAATACGTCGGGTGTCATCCCGCCGATCTTCGCCTCGTCGCTTCTGCTATTGCCGGCGACGGTTGCCAATTTCACGGCTGGCCAGGGTCCCGGATGGCTGACCATCATCACCACCCAGTTGGCGCATGGCCGGCCGCTGTTCCTCATTCTCTATGTCGGACTGATTGTCTTTTTCGCCTTCTTCTACACGGCGATCGTGTTCAATCCGACCGAAACCGCCGATAACCTGAAGAAACATGGCGGCTTCATTCCCGGCATCCGGCCGGGCGAGCGCACGGCGGAATATATCGATTACGTCCTTTCGCGAATCACGGTAATCGGTGCAGCCTATCTCGCGGTCGTTTGCCTGTTTCCCGAGATTCTGATTTCGTATGCGGCGGTACCGTTCTATTTTGGCGGAACATCGCTACTGATCGTCGTCAGCGTGACCATGGATACGGTGGCCCAGGTCCAGGGCTATCTGCTGGCTCACCAGTACGAAGGCTTGATAAAAAGATCGAAACTGAGGGGGCGCCGTAGATGAGACTGATCCTGCTCGGCCCGCCGGGGGCTGGCAAGGGAACGCAGGCCCTGAGGCTCGTCGGCAAATACGGAATTGTTCAACTTTCGACCGGGGACATGCTGCGCGCCGCCGTAAAGGCAGGCACGCCGGTCGGCCGTCAGGTCAAGGAAATCATGGCGAGTGGCGGCCTGGTGCCCGACAGCATCGTGGTCAGCCTGGTCGGACAACGTATCGAGCAGCCGGATGCCCGCAAAGGTTTTATTCTTGACGGGTTCCCGCGTACCGTGCCGCAGGCGGGGGCGCTTGACCGGATGCTGGAATCGAAGGGGCTGGCGCTGGACGCTGTGATCGAACTGCGGGTCGACGAGGATGCCCTGATCCGCCGCATCGAGAGCCGTATCGCCGAAATGAAGGAGCGCGGCGAGGCGCTGCGCGACGATGACAGCCCGGAAGTCCTGCATAACCGGCTGCGCGCCTATCGCGAGCAGACGGCCCCGCTGATTGCCTATTACCGGCAGCAGGGGGTATTGCGCAGCGTCAATGGCATGGCTGCCGTTCCGGATGTGACCACCGCCATCGACAAGGCTCTGCCATCAGGGACGCCGGCCAAGACATCCGACGGCAAAAAAAAAAGCGAAGAGGTCAGCCACTGAAGGCGTCGCGGGCTAGGCGCCCGGCAAAGAAGTTCATAGGAAAAAAGTCCGCAAGACGTCGGCCGGCACCGCGAAAACGCCCGACAAAGCCCGGAACCGCGCTGCGAAAGCGGAGCGCCGGGAAGAGCCGCCGCCGCTGACCATGTTTATACAAGAAAACGCTAGCCGAGGTTGACGAAAGCGCTTGGAATCCATTAATAAGCCTCGAATACCCAGTCGGAGATTAAGCAGCGATGCCGAGCCGCAACGGCAGGCAGGCGTTGTCTTTTTACGTTTGTGGCCTTCTCAGGTGACATTGGAACCGAAGGAGAGCGGCCGAGCGCCACGGATGTTCCGTGGCCGGGCCGCCGCAAGGAGTAACTGACGTGGCTCGCATCGCTGGCGTCAACCTACCGACCAACAAGCGCATCGTGATTGCGCTGCAATACATTTATGGGATTGGCGGCGCCAAGGCCCATGAAATCCTCGGCAAAGTTTCGATCCCGGAATCGCGCCGGGTGTCGCAATTGACCGACCAGGAAGTGCTGCAGCTTCGCGAAGTGATCGACCGCGACTATATGGTCGAAGGCGACCTGCGGCGCGAAGTCTCCATGAACATCAAGCGGCTTATGGATCTTGGCTGCTATCGCGGCTTGCGTCATCGCCGCGGCCTGCCGGTGCGAGGCCAGCGCACGCATACCAATGCCCGGACCCGTAAAGGCCCGGCCAAGGCGATCGCCGGCAAGAAGAAATAGCGCGTGGAACAGGAATACGTGACGGCAGCGGAGCCGCGGGCTCCGATCCGCGAAAGGGTCTTAAATGGGTAAAGAAGCCACGCGCGTCCGCAAACGCGAACGCAAAAACATCGCGTCGGGCGTCGCGCATGTCAACGCGTCGTTCAACAATACGATGATCACGATCACCGACGTGCAAGGCAATACCATTGCCTGGTCGACGTCGGGCACGATGGGTTTCAAGGGCTCGCGCAAGTCGACGCCGTATGCGGCGCAGGTTGCCGCTGAAGACGCCGCCAAGAAGGCGCAAGAGCACGGCATGCGTACGCTCGAAGTCGAGGTGTCCGGGCCCGGTTCGGGCCGTGAGTCGGCCCTGCGTTCGTTGCAGGCTGCCGGCTTCACCATCACTTCGATCCGCGACGTAACGCCGATCCCGCACAATGGCTGCCGTCCGCGCAAGCGGCGGCGGGTATAGGACATCCGGCTGATGGAACAAATGGAACATCTGCCGCCGCTTGATCTTGGCCCCGCGGAGCGGAGTGGGGCGCGCGAGACGTTGGCGCCGCGCAACGCGATGGGTGATAACGTGACGATTCAGAAGAATTGGCAGGAACTGATCAGGCCTAACAAGCTGCAGGTCAGCGCCGGTACCGATACGCGCCGTTCGGCGACCGTAATCGCCGAGCCGCTCGAGCGGGGCTTCGGCGTGACGCTCGGCAACGCGCTGCGGCGCATTTTGCTGTCGTCGCTGCAAGGCGCCGCCGTGCAGTCGGTGCATATCGACGGCGTGCTGCATGAGTTTTCCTCGATTGCCGGCGTTCGCGAGGATGTCACCGACATCGTGCTGAACATCAAGGACATCGCCATCAAGATGCAGGGCGATGGTCCCAAGCGCATGGTGGTGAAGAAGCAGGGTCCCGGAACGGTCACCGCCAACGACATTCAGACCGTCGGCGATATCGTGGTGCTCAATCCCGACCTCGTGCTGTGCACGCTCGACGAGGGCGCCGAGATCCGCATGGAATTCACGGTGAATACCGGCAAGGGCTATGTGCCGGCCGAGCGCAATCGTCCGGAAGACGCGCCGATCGGGCTGATCCCGGTCGACAGCCTCTACTCGCCGGTGCGCAAAGTATCGTACAAAGTCGAGAACACCCGCGAAGGCCAGATCCTCGATTACGACAAGTTGACACTGTCGATCGAGACCAACGGCGCGGTAAGCCCGGACGACGCGCTCGCCTATGCGGCGCGCATCCTCCAGGACCAGCTCAACGTGTTCGTCAATTTCGAGGAGCCCAAGCGCGAAACCACGCACGAGGCGATCCCCGACCTTGCCTTCAATCCGGCGTTCCTCAAGAAGGTCGACGAACTCGAACTGTCGGTTCGCTCGGCCAACTGCCTGAAGAACGACAACATCGTCTATATCGGCGACCTCGTTCAGAAGACCGAAGCCGAGATGCTGCGTACGCCGAATTTCGGCCGGAAATCGCTCAACGAGATCAAGGAAGTCTTGGTGCAGATGGGCCTTCATCTCGGCATGGAAGTGCCGGGCTGGCCGCCCGAAAATATCGAAGAACTGGCCAAGCGGTTCGAGGACCACTACTGACACGCGTCATGGCCGGGCTTGACCCGGCCATCTCGATAACAGCGGCAAAGCATTGCCATTCGATCTGGATGCCCGGCACGGGGCCGGGCATGACGAAGCAACGGACACGGCAGGAACGGCGTCATGCGTCACGCGAAAACCCACCGCAAATTCAACCGCCGCTCGGATCATCGCAAATCGATGCTGGCGAACCTCGCCGTCTCGCTGATCAAGCATGAGCAGATCACGACGACGCTGCCGAAGGCGAAAGATTTGCGCCCGGTGGTGGAGAAGCTGGTCACGCTCGGCAAGCGCGGCGGCCTGCATGCGCGCCGCCAGGCGGTCGCGCAGATGCGCGACCTCGCCATGGTCAAGAAACTGTTTGACGTGATCGGCCCGCGCTACAAAGAGCGCAACGGCGGCTATACCCGCGTTCTCAAGGCCGGCTTCCGCTACGGCAATTCCGCGCCCGTCGCGGTGATCGAATTCGTCGACCGCGACGTCGACGCGAAGGGGCTGGATTCCGGTCCGGTCCAGGAGCGCCGGAGCGAAGCGGAAGGCGTTGCGGCCTAGGGTGTGATCCGGCGGTCGACGCCGGCTTCCGGCATCGATCGCGATCAGACGGAATACCGGTTAGCAAGGACGGAGGACGGCCTCGTCGCCCTTCTACGGCCTCGGTCGGATGCCTATATCCGGGCGCATTAAATCGGGGTTTTTTCCATGCCGCGTCTGCATCTTTTGCCCGCTCCGGCTGCCGTAGTTTTCCTCCTTACGCTTTTAGTGCCGGGCGCCAGGGCGCAAGACGGGCAGGCCCAGCGTCAGGTCCCGACCTCATCCGCCCAGCTGCAGCTGTCCTTCGCGCCGATCGTGAAGCGGGTGGCGCCCGCCGTCGTCAACGTCTATGCGCAGCATGTCGTTGAGAACAACAATCCGTTTTTGGCCGATCCGTTCTTCCGCCAGTTCTTCGGCATGGTGCCGCGTGAGCAGGTCGAGCGCTCGCTGGGGTCCGGTGTCATCGTCGATCCGGCCGGCCTCGTCGTCACCAACTATCATGTCATCGCCGGCGCCAGCGAAGTGAAGGTGGCGCTCGCCGACAAGCGCGAATTCGCCGCCGATATCGTGCTCAAGGATCAGCGTAGCGATCTCGCAGTGTTGCGCATCAAGGGCGCCAAAGAACGTTTTCCGACCTTGCCGTTCGCCAATTCCGACGATCTGCAGGTGGGTGATGTGGTGCTGGCAATCGGCGATCCGTTTGGCGTCGGTCAGACGGTGACGCATGGCATCGTTTCGGCGGTGGCGCGCACCGATGTCGGCATCAGCGATTATCAGTTCTTCATTCAGACTGACGCCGCCATCAATCCCGGCAATTCCGGCGGTCCGCTGGTGGACATGAACGGCCGCATGATCGGCCTGAATTCGGCGATCTATTCGCGCTCCGGCGGGTCGCAGGGGATCGGCTTTGCCATTCCGGCAAATATGGTGCGCGTGGTGGTCGCCTCGGCCGAGGGCGGCAGCGGCGCGGTCAAACGGCCATGGCTGGGCGCCAAGTTGCAGGAGGTGACGCCCGACATCGCCGACAGCCTCGGCCTGCAACGGCCAAGCGGCGCGCTGGTGGCGAGCGTGGTTGCCGACAGCCCGGCGGCACACGCCGGCATCAAGACCGGCGATGTCATCGTCAGCGTCGACGGTACGGAGGTCGACGATCCTACGGCGTTCAATTATCGCTTCGCCACCAAGGCGCTCGGCGGCACCGCACAAGTCGGTGTCATCCGGCATGGCCACGCCATTGTGGTGCCGGTCGCGTTGCAAAGCCTGCCGGATACGCCGCGCGACGAGGTTGAAATCCGCGCCCGCTCGCCATTCCTTGGCGCCACGGTCGCCAACCTGTCGCCAGCTTTGGCCGACGAGCTTCGCCTTGATCCGAACGCCCAAGGCGTCGTCATCACCGATGTGGCCGACGGCTCGGAAGCGCAATCGATCGGTTTTCAGAAGGGCGACATCATCGTTTCCGTCAATAACGAGAAGATCGTCAAACCTGCCGATCTCGAGCGCATTGTCACGGCGGGCAGCAGGCAGTGGCGCATCACCATGATGCGCGGCGGCCAGCAAATCTCTGTCATGTTCTCCGGATGAGTTCGCGTCCCAAACAGAAGGGACCAAATCTGTTCGCCGCCGGCGGACTCGATCGCGATGTGCCGCGGCCGCTCGCCGACAAGCTCCGGCCGGACACGCTCGACGATGTAGTCGGTCAGGACCAATTACTTGGCGCCGACGGCGCGTTGACCCGCATGCTGGCGACGCGCTCGCTCGGTTCGCTGATCTTCTGGGGGCCGCCCGGAACCGGAAAGACCACGGTGGCGCGGCTTCTGGCGCATGCCACGGAACTCTATTTCGAGCAGATTTCGGCGATCTTTTCCGGCGTTGCGGATTTGAAGAAAGTGTTCGATGCGGCACGGCTGCGCCGCGAGACCGGGCAGGGGACACTGCTCTTTGTCGACGAGATCCACCGCTTCAACCGGGCGCAGCAGGACTCTTTCCTCCCGGTGATGGAGGACGGCACCATTGTTTTGGTCGGCGCGACGACCGAAAACCCGTCGTTCGAGTTAATTGCACCGCTTTTGTCGCGCGCCCGCGTTCTGGTGTTCAAGTCGCTCGACGTCGATGCCATTGAGAAAATGCTCGCCCGCGTCGAGGTGGCCGAGGGCAAGAAGCTGCCCCTCGACAGCGAGGCGCGTGCCGCCTTGATCCGGATGGCCGATGGCGACGGTCGTGCCGCGCTGACCCTTGCCGAAGAGGTCTGGCGCGCCGCGCGCAAGGACGAAACATTTGACGACGCCGGCTTGCAAGACGTCGTGCAGCGCCGCGCGCCGATCTACGACAAGAAGCAGGACGGCCATTACAATCTGATTAGCGCGCTGCATAAATCGGTGCGCGGCTCCGATGCCGATGCAGCGCTGTATTATCTCTGCCGCATGCTCGATGCCGGCGAGGATCCGCTTTATCTGGCGCGTCGCGTCGTGCGTATGGCTGTCGAGGACGTCGGCCTGGCTGATCCGCAGGCGCTGGTGATCGCCAATGCGGCGAAGGATGCGTATGATTTCCTCGGCTCACCAGAAGGCGAACTCGCCATCGCCGAAGCCGTGATTTATCTCGCGACCGCGCCGAAATCGAACGCCACTTATGTCGCCTTCGGCGAAGCCATGCGAACCGCCAAGGAAGCCGGCTCGCTGTTGCCGCCCAAGCACATCCTCAATGCGCCGACCAAGCTGATGAAGACCGAGAGTTACGGTTCGGGCTACGAATACGATCACGACGCGGCCGAAGCGTTTTCCGGTCAGGATTATTTCCCCGAGCAACTCGGTCGCCGCCAGTTCTACGATCCGCCCGAACGCGGTTTTGAGCGCGAAATTCGCAAACGCCTGGAATATTGGGCCAAGCTGCGTCGGGAACGGAGCGGAAGTTGAGGGGCAGCCGCGGACCACGCCAGCCTGGCGGCGGACGGCAGAAGGCCGGGCCGCGGCATCAGCATAAGTTCCGTCATCCTGAGGTGCGGGCAAAGCGCGGCATCAAGTTGGCTGCCGCCGACGTGGCGGTGCGCAATGCGAAATCGGGTAAACCCGGTAGCGGGCGGGGTGACGGCCGGGAGGGTCGGGCCGCATCCTTCGTGGCGCGCCAGCGGCACGCACCTCAGGATGACGGGGAACAGAAGGCGGCACCCGCTCCCATGCCGACCAGCGTCCAAAACGTCGCCGTCACCGCCGACGAGGCCGGCATGCGGGTGGATCGTTTCCTGGAAGCCCGATTTCCGGGATTGAGCTTCTCGCACATCCAGCGCGTCATCCGGAAAGGCGAGGTGCGGGTGAACGGCAAGCGCACGCAGCCGAAAAACCGGCTGGAAGACGGGCAGTCGATGCGCATCCCGCCGCTCCGGCTCGATCAATCGAAGCCGCGCTCGACCGGCAATCCGGCAGACGACAAGACCCGCGAATTCCTGCAATCGATCACGCTCTACGAAGACGCCGACGTTTTGGTGCTCAACAAGCCGATGGGGCTTGCGGTACAGGGCGGCTCCGGCACCACGCGACATATCGACGGCATGCTGGACGTCTTGCGCGATGCCCATGGCCAGCGGCCGCGACTGGTGCACCGGCTCGACAAGGATACCGCCGGCTGTCTCCTCGTCGCTAAGTCCCGCTTTGCCGCGGCGGCCTTGGCGAAAACTTTCCGCTCGCGCGCCGCGCGCAAAGTTTACTGGGCGCTGGTCGCCGGCGTGCCCAAGGTGCAGCAAGGCCGCATTTCGACCTTCCTCGCCAAAGAGGAGCGTGAGCAGGAATCCTTCACGCGTATTGCGCGCCATGGCGACAAAGGCGCGAGCCACGCCGTGACCTATTTCGCGGTGGTGGAAACCTCCGGACCTTTGCTGGCCTGGCTATCGCTCAAGCCGGTGACCGGCCGCACCCATCAATTGCGCGCGCATATGGAGCATATCGGCCATCCGATCGTCGGCGATCCGAAATATTTTGCCATCGAGAACTGGCAGCTTCCCGGCGGCATGCAGAACAGGTTGCATCTGCTGGCCCGCCGCATCGCGGTACCGCATCCGCGCGGCGGTAAGATCGACATTACCGCGCCACTGCCGCCGCATATGCAGCAATCGTGGAATCTGCTGGGGCTCGATGCCAAGCGTTACGACCCGATCGAGGATGCGCCGGAGGAGTGAATCGGGGGAACAACGCGCCGCGTGCGGGGTTTATACCGGCGAACCTTCTTCCGGTTAATGAGGCGCGCATGAGTTTGCGGTGCTGCGCGGCAGTTGCCTTTGCAATGGCGATCACCGTCAGCGCCACCGCGTATGCGCGCGATTTCGAGATGGGCGCCGATAGCGACCCCTACTCGATTATGGCGCCCGAGCCAGGCACCACGCCGCATCACCGCCCCAAGACGCAGGTCCACAAACGGCACGCGACGGCTCCCGAGCGGCAGCAGCCGCTCGCCTCCAAGGCCTCCAACACATATCCGCGCCGGAAGTTTTCAGTCGTAAGAGGCTCATCAGGTTCGGTGCTGCCGACGCCATTGCCGCGTACCGCGCTCATTCCGCCTGAAGGGAACGCCAGACTTACGTTGCCGGCTTTGCCACGGGAGCAAGGTCCGTCCATCGTCCCAGGTATCATTAATCCCGTTCCCAATCTGCCGCACGGCGCCGAAACGTTTCAGGATCGCGCCTCGCGCTGCGCCTTCCAATCGGGCCTCTCTAACGTCCCCGGCAATTTGCGCAGCCAATATATTGGCGGCTGCGTGCAATAGCGCATTCTCATCGAGCGCTGGCTGAGCGACGTTATCGCCGGTTTTTTTGATCCTTGACAGGCAACTTATTGGTTGCATATTGTGGTCATGGACGCAATCTTCAAGGCGCTGGCCGATGCGAGCCGAAGAGAACTGCTCGACGGGCTGCGAGCCGATAATGGCCAGACGCTGGGCGAACTTTGCGCCGGTCTCGACATGACGCGCCAGGCGGTGAGCAAGCATCTGGCGATACTGGAGGACGCCAATCTCGTCGCTACCGTGCGGCGCGGCCGGGAGAAGCTGCACTATCTCAATCCGGTGCCGATCCACGAGATTGCGGAGCGCTGGATCGGCAAGTTCGAACGCTCCCGCTTGCAGGCGTTGAGCAACATGAAGAAAGCGCTGGAAGAGGGTACGGGAGATTAACGATGAACAGGCCGCAGTTTGTGTACATAATCTACATCCGCACCACGCCGGAAAAAGTGTGGGCGGCTCTGACCGATCCGCAGACGATCAGGAAATACTGGTTCGGCGTCACGGCCGAATGCGACTTTAAGGCCGGCTCGCCGTGGGCGCTCAAATTCGAGGACGGCCGCACCGCCGACACCGGCGAAATTCTGGAATCCGATCCGCCGCGGCGGCTGGTGATCCGCTGGCGTAATGAATTCAAGCCGGAGCTCAAGGCAGAAGGCTATTCGCGCTGCACGATGGAGATCGAAATGGCCGACTACTATCCGGACCGTGGCGGCGAGGCGGTCAAGCTTACGATCCATCACGAGATCGAGGGCGAGGGTGGGGTCAAGTTCATCGCGGCGGTGTCCGGCGGCTGGCCAAAGGTCCTGTCCAACCTCAAGTCGCTGCTCGAGACCGGCGACCCCGCCTTTGCGACCAAGGCTTGAGCCGTGGTCGATGTCAGCCAATTCAAGCCGAAGACGGTCTACGTCATCTATATCGCGTCAACTCCGGAAAAGGTCTGGCGGGCGCTGACGTCGACCGACTTCACCCGGAAGTATTTCTGGGACCGCAGCGTGGAGGTTGAACCGAAGCGCGGCGGCGCCTTCGTGCTGAGGCTGCCGGATGGCCGGGTCAATGTGCGAGGCAAAGTCATCGACTACGAGCCGCCGCGAAAGCTCTCGGTGACCTGGCAGGTCGAATGGCCCGAGGACTTCCGCAAGCTGCCCGAATGCGTCGTGAGCCACGAGATTGCGCCGGCGGGCGAGGCGCTCCGCCTGACCATGACGGAATCCCATTCCTGGGACATCCCCGACGCGATCCTCTCCGGCGGCCGAACCGGCTGGCCCGCGGTTCTTTCAAGCCTCAAGAGCCTGCTCGAAACCGGCAAGCCATTGTCGATCGCCATGGAGCCGTCCACGGCCATGATCGAGGCGATCAGGCGTTTGAAGTGATCAGCGCAGGCTGGCGTTGATCTTGTCCAACGCGGCCGAACCCGGGCACAAATCCTTCTCGCCCAGCGCGTTGAGCGACGCGTCGACGGTGTTGAGATGGGCGTGTAGGTCGTCCGCCTCTTCCTCAACGTAAAGCAGCCCGGTGACGATCTGTCCCTTGGCGGCATGGTGCTGGATGAAAGTCGTGGCGGCGAGCCGGTCATGCACGTCGTATTCGGCATTGAGCTTGCGCAGCGCCAGCGTGGTGCCGTCGTGTTGCTCGACGAGTTCGACGGTGCCAGGCGCATAATCGACGTGGATCGGCGCGCGGCCGGTAATGACGTCTAGGAAGTTGACCGCTTCGTTGTGCTCGCGCACGTAATCGAAGCTCTTGGTCGAGCCGGGGTGGTTATTGAAGGCGACGCAAGGTGAAATCACATCGATGAAGGCCGCACCCTGGTGCTCGATCGCCGCCTTGATGATCGGCACGAGCTGCTTCTTGTCGCCGGAGAATGAGCGCGCGACGAAACTGGCGCCGAGCTGGAGCGCGAGGCCGACCATGTCGATGGCGCTGTCGTTGTTGGTAACGCCGCGCTTTGATTTCGAGCCGCGGTCGGCGGTCGCCGAGAACTGGCCCTTGGTCAGCCCATAAACGCCGTTGTTCTCGACAATATAGACCATGTTGACGCCGCGGCGCATGCAATGCGCAAACTGCCCGAGCCCGATGGATGCCGAATCGCCGTCGCCAGAGACGCCGAGATAGATCAGGTCGCGGTTGGCGAGGTTGGCGCCGGTGAGCACCGACGGCATGCGGCCGTGCACCGAGTTGAAACCATGCGAGTTGCCAAGGAAATAATCCGGCGTCTTCGACGAGCAGCCGATGCCGGAGATCTTCGCCACGCGATGCGGCTCGATCGACAGCTCGAAGCAGGATTCGATGATCGAAGCGGTGATCGAATCGTGGCCGCAGCCGGCGCACAGCGTCGAGATCTTGCCCTCGTAATCGCGGTGGGTGTAGCCCAGCGCGTTCTTCGGCAATTCGGGGTGATGGAATTTCGGCTTGACGATGTAGGTCATACGGACACCTGGCTCATGACACCACCTTTCGCAGCGGCGTAACTTTCAGCGCATCGAGATGCCCGCTGATGGAGCGGGCGATGAAGCGCGCCGTGATCGGCGTGCCGTCGTAATGCAGGATCGGCACCAGTCGCACCGGATCGATGCCGCATTCGTTGACGATCAGCGAGCGTAGTTGCGAGTCGCGGTTCTGCTCGACCACGAACACGAAATCGTGGTCGGCGATAAAACTGGTGACGCTGGAGTGGAATGGGAAGGCGCGCACCCGCAGCCGGTCAAGATATTGGCCCCCCGCTTCGAGCATCTGGATCGCCTCGTCCATCGCCGGCGAGGTCGAGCCAAAATAGATTACGCCGTATTTGGTAGGCTTTTCGGCGTTCGCTTGCAGCGGCCGCGGCACCAGATCCTTCGCCGTCTCGAACTTGCGCAGCAGGCGCTGCATGTTGTCGGCGTAAGCCCCGCCTTCCTCGGTATAGCGCGCATAGCGGTCACGTGACGTGCCACGGGTGAAGAACGAGCCCTTGGTCGGATGCGTCCCAGGATAGGTGCGGTACGGAATGCCGTCACCGTCGACATCGAGATAGCGGCCGAAATCCGCGCCGGCCTCGAGCGCGGTCGCAGTCATTACCTTGCCGCGATCATATTTTCGCGCATCGTCCCAGGCGAGCGGGTGACAGAGCCGGTGGTTCATCCCGATGTCGAGATCGATCATGACGAAAACCGGCGTCTGCAGTCGGTCGGCGAGATCGAAGGAGATCGCGCCGAATTCGAACGTCTCCCGAGGATCCTCCGGGAACAGCAGAACATGCTTGGTATCGCCGTGCGAGGCGTAAGCGCAGGAAATGATGTCAGTCTGCTGGGTGCGGGTCGGCATGCCGGTGGACGGTCCGGCCCGCTGCACGTCGAAAACCACCGCCGGGATTTCGGCGAAATAGGCCAGGCCGAGGAATTCCTGCATCAGCGAAATTCCCGGCCCCGAAGTCGCGGTGAAGGCGCGGGCGCCATTCCAGCCGGCGCCGATCACCATGCCGATCGAAGCGAGTTCGTCCTCGGCCTGCACGATCGCGAATTTGTTCTTCTTCGTTGCGGCATCGACGCGCAGGCGGTTGCAGTGACGGGTAAAGGCCTCGGCGAGCGACGATGATGGGGTGATCGGATACCAGGCGCATACCGTCGCGCCGCCATAGACGGCGCCGAGCGCCGCGGCCGAATTGCCCTCGATGAAAATGCGATCGCCGACCGCGTCGGCGCGCTTTAACCGCAAACCGATCGGGTGATCGAGGTTCATGGTCACCCAGTCGCGGCCGAGATGAAGCGCGTGTTTGTTGGCGTCGAAGAGTTTTTCCTTGCCCGCGTACTGCTCGGCGATCAGCTGTTCGATCTCGGCGACGTCCATGTCCAGCAGCGCGGAAAGCGCACCGAGATAGATGATGTTCTTGAACAACTGGCGCTGGCGCGGATCGGTATATTCGCGATTGCAGATCGCGGTGAGCGGCACGCCGATGACATTGATGTCGTCGCGGAATTTCGACATCGGCATCGGCTTGGTCGAATCATAGAGCAGATAGCCGCCCGGTTCGATGCCGGCGATGTCTTTGTCCCAGGTCTGCGGATTCATCGCCACCATCAGGTCGGTGCCGCCGCGTGCGCCGAGATGGCCGGCTTCGGAAATGCGAACTTCGTACCAGGTCGGCAGCCCCTGGATATTCGAGGGGAAGATGTTGCGCGGCGCGACCGGAATGCCCATGCGCAATACGGCGCGGGCGAACATCTCATTGGCGCTGGCCGAACCCGAGCCGTTGACGTTGGCGAACCGGACGACGAAGTCGTTTACGCTTTGGAGTGGCATGCTTGTTCCGCGTAAGTCATGTCGATCAGGTATTTCTGCATATCCCAGGCGCCGGTCGGACAACGCTCGGCGCACAAGCCGCAATGCAGGCAAACGTCCTCGTCCTTCACCATGACGCGGCCGGTTTTCAAATTGTTCGCGACATAGAGGTCCTGCGTCAGATTCTTCGCCGGCGCCTGCAGCCGCGAGCGCAGGTCAGCCTCGTCGCCGTTCGGCGTGAAGGTGATGCAGTCCATCGGACAGATATCGACGCAGGCATCGCATTCAATACAGAGCTGCCCGGTGAAAACGGTCTGCACATCGCAGTTGAGGCAGCGCTCGGCTTCCTTCAGCGCAAGTTCGACATCGTAGCCGAGTTCGACCTCGGCCTTGATGTCGCGCAGCGACACCACCTTCTCGCGATGCGGCACCCGGTAACGCTTGTCCAGCGTAATTTCGTTGTCGTAGGACCACTCGTGGATGCCCATCTTCTGGCTCGACACCGCGATATGCGGCGCCGGACGGACATTGATGTCCTCGCCGCGGCAGAAACGGTCGATCGAGATGGCGGCCTCATGGCCATGCGCCACGGCCCAGATGATGTTTTTTGGACCGAAAGCGGCGTCGCCACCGAAGAATACTTTGGGATTGGTCGAGGCCATGGTTGCCGGATCGACCTTCGGCATGTCCCATTTGTCGAATTCGATGCCGCAGTCGCGCTCGATCCAGGGGAATGCGTTCTCCTGGCCGACTGCGACCAGTACATCGTCGCAGGGAAAAAGCTCGTCCGGTTCGCCGGTCGGGACAAGCTCACGGCGGCCTTTGGCGTCGCGTACCGCTTTGACCTTCTCGAACACGACGCCGATGAGCTTGCCGTTGTCGTGGGTGAACTCCTTCGGCACCAGATAATTGAAGATCGGAATGTCTTCGTGCATCGCGTCCTCCTTTTCCCAGGGGGACGCTTTCATCTCCTCGAAGCCGGAACGTACGACGACTTTAACGTCCTCGCCGCCAAGCCGGCGCGAGGACCGGCAGCAATCCATCGCGGTATTGCCGCCGCCCAGTACGATGACGCGTTTGCCGATCTTGTCGATATGTCCGAACGACACGCTCGACAGCCAATCGATGCCGATATGGATGTTCTTCTTCGCTTCGTTGCGGCCGGGAATTTCGAGATCGCGGCCGCGCGGTGCGCCGCAGCCGACAAAGATGGCGTCAAAGTCTTCGGCGAGCAGCGCCTTGAGGCTTTCGATGCGTTTGCTGCCGTTGAATTCGATGCCCAGGTTGAGAATGTAATCGCATTCCTCGTCGATGACGGTTTCCGGCAGGCGGAATTTTGGAATTTGCGTGCGCATCATGCCGCCGGATTTCGGGTCCTGATCGAATATGACGCAGGTGTAACCCATCGGCGCCAAATCGCGCGCCACCGCAAGCGAGGCGGGGCCGCCACCGACCAGCGCAATGCGCTTGCCGTTCTTGGTCTGCGCCGGCTTCGGCAGCCGGTCGCGGATATCGTCCTTGAAATCGGCGGCGACACGCTTGAGCCGGCAGATCGCGACCGGCTCCTTTTCGACGCGGCCGCGCCGGCACGCCGGCTCGCATGGCCGATCGCAGGTGCGTCCGAGGATGCCCGGAAACACGTTGGATTCCCAATTGATCATGTAGGCGTCGCTGTAGCGGCCCGCGGCGATCAAACGGATGTATTCGGGGACCGGCGTGTGCGCCGGGCAGGCCCACTGACAATCCACGACTTTGTGGAAATAATCCGGGACCGAGATATCGGTGGGTTTCATCGACTCCTCTTGCACGCAGCGACCCGCTCTTTAACTGGCGGTGGGAATACTGCTGCGCGATTTCCTCTTCCGGCGGTCCCGTAGCTCAATCCGGCGCCGGATAGTAGTCGCTAGGGGTGGGGATTTCCACCGTTTCTGCCTTGAATAACAGCGATTTGTCCGACCCCGGCCGTTAACAAAAAGCGCGCTGCGAACGGCCGCAATCCTGTATATCGGGAGTGCCCGTTGCCGATCCTCCGATCGTGATGTAACTCGTTGAAGAGATAGGGTAAATTATGACTTATGCGCGATTTATTCGAGACCATCCCGGTCGATGACCCGCTCACTGCCGCGCGGCGCGGGGCGCGGCCGGCTCTGCGTCGCCGCTTCTACGAGCGCGCAGCGGTTGAGGAGGCGGTGGGCGCCTACCGTCTGACCCTCGATAGCAAGCCGGTGCGTACGCCGGCGCGCCGTGAACTTGCTGCACCCACGCGAGCGCTGGCGCAGGCCATCGCCGCGGAATGGAACGCCCAGCGCGAGGTGATCGACCCGGCCAACATGCCGCTGACGCGTCTTGCCAACGCGATTATCGATGGCGTGGCAATTTCGCCTGGTCCGGTCGCGGCCGAAATCGAAAAATATCTGGCGTCCGATCTGTTGTTCTATCGCGCCACCGGTCCGCAGGGCTTGCGCGAGCGCCAGGCGGCGCAGTGGGATGCCATCCTGGCCTGGGCGCGCGACGCGCTCGGCGCGGATTTCAAGCTCGGCGAGGGCGTCGTCCACGTCACGCAGTCCGCTGCCGCAATCCGCGCCGCGGCCGCCGCGATCCCCAGCGACCCCTGGCGGCTTGGCGCGTTGCACGTAATCACCACCCTTACCGGCTCGGCGCTGATCGGGCTTGCGCTCTTGCGCGGTGCATTATCCGTCGATGCAGCGTGGCGCGCCGCGCATCTCGACGAGGATTGGAATATGGAACAGTGGGGCAGCGACGAGGCAGCACTCGCGCGCCGCGCGTTCCACTTTGCGGAGTTTCAAGCGGCCGCGATGGTTTTGAGAACGCAGCAGGGGTTGGTCGGCGTAGCGTGATCCACCCGACGCAAGAATTTACCCGCCGGTGACGCTCATATGGCGCGCCAGCGCCGGGCGCTGATGCCGGCGATCAATGATGAAATCGTGGCCCTTGGGTTTGCGCGCGATCGCCTCGCCGATGGCGGCAAACAGCGGATCGTTGCCTTCGGAGGCGCGCAGCGGCTTGCGCAGATCGGCGGCATCTTCCTGGCCGAGGCACATATAGAGGGTGCCGGTGCAAGTGACCCGCACGCGGTTGCAGGATTTGCAGAAATTGTGCGTGAGCGGCGTGATGAAGCCGAGCCTGCCACCGGTCTCTGCGACACGCACATAGCGCGCCGGGCCGCCGGTACGATAATCAATGTCGTTGAGGTGATAGCGCTGAGCGAGGCGGGCGCGGACGACCGAGAGTGGCAGATATTGATCGAGGCGTCCGGCGCCGATTTCGCCAAGCGGCATCACCTCGATCAGCGTCAGATCCATGCCGCGGCCGTGCGCCCACTCGATCAGCTGCGGAAATTCGGCATCGTTGACGTCCTTGAGAGCGACCGCGTTGATCTTGATTTTCAGGCCGGCGGCCTGCGCAGCATCGATTCCGGCAAGTACCTGATCCAATGCGCCCCAGCGGGTGATGGCGCGGAATTTTTGCGGATCGAGCGTGTCGAGCGAGACATTGAGGCGCTGTATGCCCGCAGCCTTGAGCGCATCGGCATATTTGGCGAGTTGCGAGCCGTTGGTGGTCAAAGTGAGCTCATCGAGCGCACCAGATCGCAAATGCCGCGACAGCGACGTGACGAGCGTCATGATGCCGCGGCGCACCAGCGGTTCGCCGCCAGTCAGCCGCAGCTTGCGTACACCGCGGGCGACGAACGCCGAACACAGGCGATCGAGCTCCTCGAGCGTGAGAACCTCGGCCTTCGGCAGGAACGACATGTTTTCCGCCATGCAATAGACGCAGCGGAAGTCGCAGCGGTCGGTCACCGAAACACGAAGATAGGCGATCGCGCGGCCGAACGGGTCGACCAGTTCCGGCCGCTCTGCCGGGTCGTCAAGCTCCATGCTCGGTAGATTTGCTGTCACGCTATCCATGCATCATCAGATAATCAGGCAAGTCTGCCGGATAAAGCCCTGATCGTCCAGAATATTGCCTGGATGCCTGCTGCGCGGTGCAGCGTTCCGCTACCGCGTCGGCGGTGGCGGCGGGAACACGTTGTCCTGTGGCGGCGCCGGGAACGCGTTGTCTTGCGGCTGGGCCCGCTCCGGAGCGGCGATCGCGGGCTGGCCCTGGGGTGGCATCGCGGCAGGCCTCGGGGCGGGCGGTCTCGCGACCCTCTTGCGAGGCCTCGGTTTGACCACCCGCGGCGGCGGCGGAGCCACTTGCAGCATAGCGACAACCGGGTTCGGCGTCAGCGCCGGCGGCGGGGTGCTGAACAGCGAGCCCTGGGGCTGGTTGACGATGAGTTGCACCGTTTGCGGCAGATAGCCGTTCAATGAGAACGTAACGGCTTGGCCTGTCACCGGGAGCGCCAGCGAGCAGGGCGTCGAGCAGGTCTGGCCCTGGCCCGTCTGCACGCTCGCCCCTGGGGGCCTGGAGTCAAATTGCAGCACCTGCGGCGGTGGCGGCGACGGCTTGAACCAGTCGGACGAGCCCGAACTTGAGCAGCCTGCCAATGCAGTGCCAATCAAAATGGCGGCGGCGAATAGCCGAACACGCGACATAACGAACTCCCCGTCCGTCGCTGGAAACTAGGCCGCCGGGCTTAGGCGGTAAAGCCGGCCGACTTTGCGCAGTCCGGCTCTCCGGTCGACCTGCCAAAGCGGATCGATGGCGAAAATTATCACGAGAAGCCTTGTAGAAACAAGGCTTTGGCCGAAAGAGGCGGCCGCCAAGTGGTGTGGCCACATGGCCACACTAAGGGCTCGAAGTTAAGGTTAATGAATCCTTCTCAGTAGGTGTTGCCACTCGAACACAATCGATCGCCTAGGGGCGGGCGACTTCGATCGCACGGATCGCTGCCGGCAATTGCGTGAACGAGCCAATGATCCGGTCGGGTTCGAGCGTCGCGATAGGCACCTCGCTATAGCCGAAATCAACGGCGATCACGGGAACAGTTGCGGCGCGCGAAGTGCGAATATCCGTTGCAGAATCGCCAACCATGATGGCGCGGCGCGCCTCGCCACCGGCGCGCTCTATTGTAAGCCGCAGCATCTGCGGGTCAGGCTTTTGCACGCCGAAAGTATCCTGGCCGCAAATCGTCGCGAAGTGCCGTGACAGATTGAGCGTGTCTAACAGCCGGACCGACAGCCATTCGAGTTTGTTGGTACAGACCGCGAGACGATGACCGGCCCCGGCTAAATGCACCAATGTGGTCTCGACGTCCGGGAACGGGCGCGATCGGTCAGCAATATGCGCGGCATAATGTTCGATGAACGCGCCGAACATCCGGTCGAGCTCGGATTTGGAGGAGGCGCGGCCTTCGGCGACCAGAGCCCGTTCGATCATGCCCCGTGCGCCGCCGCCGATCATCCGTCGGGCAGCGTCGAAGTCGACCGCTGCCATGCCCTCTCGCTCCAGGATGAGGTTGAGCGTGGCGATCAGGTCCGGAGCGGTGTCGATCAAGGTACCGTCGAGATCAAAGACTACAGTGAGCATTCCATCCGCCTGACCGCATCTGGTGTCCCGATGCCGAAGTTTTGTATGTCTTTGCCAGACCTCTGATGCGACTTTCGGCATCAAAGGACGCGGCCAATTGCGCGAATCCAGTGAGGTTTTTGGCCTTGAAGTTGCCGTGCCAAGATGTAGCCAAATCTCGGAAACTTCAAATCCACCTACCGGCGGTGTAAGGCTCTAGGATCATCTCCGGAAGACCGCTACACAGCCAATCATGAGCGCCGAAGCTTATAAACGCGCCGCCGCCGCCCGCGCCCTGGAATTCGTGCACCCCGGCATGCGGCTCGGACTCGGCACCGGATCGACCGCTGCGGAGTTCGTCGAACTGCTGGGTAAACGCGTGCGCGGCGGCCTCAATGTCATTGCCGTGCCGACCTCCGAGGCGACCCGCGCGCAAGCCGAGCGGCTTGGCATTGCGCTGACAACGCTCGACGATACGCCCGAACTCGACCTCACCATCGACGGCGCCGATGAGATCGCGCCCGATCTGACCTTGATCAAAGGCGGCGGCGGGGCGCTGTTGCGCGAGAAGGTGGTCGCCTCAGCATCTGCAAAAATGATCGTGATCGCCGACGAATCCAAGTCGGTCGCGGTTCTTGGCCGCTTTCCGCTACCGGTCGAGATCGCGCCGTTCGGCGCCACCGTCACCCGCCGCGCCGTGGAGGCGACCGTCGCCGCGGCAGGATGTCCCGGGCCGGCCGCCCTTCGCCTGGCCGCAGACGGCCACGCTTTCGTCACGGATGGCGGTCACTGGCTTCTGGACGCCCAGTTACAGCACATTGCCGACCCGGCGGGTCTCGCGAACAGGCTAGCTGCAATTCCGGGCGTCATGGAACATGGTTTGTTCATTGGCCTCGCCACGACTGCTATCGTTGCCGGCCCAAACGGGGTTCGGCTTGTCGAACGGCTCTGATCTCAAGCACAAAGGGAGTGCGCTCATGATCGCTCGTTTCTCCAGGCGTCATCTCATGGCTGCGTTGATCGCGCTGTTCATGATCGCTATCGTCCGGCCGGCTCCAGCCCAATCCCCAGCGCCTCAACCATCTCCGGCGTCGATTCTCCTGGCGAAGCAAATCGTCGAGATCAAAGGTGTCCAGAACATATTCGCCCCACTGGTGCGTGGCGTCGTTGAAAAAACCAAGAACATGTTCATGCAAACAAACTTCATGTGGGGCAAGGACCTCAACGAGGTCGCGGCAATCGAGGAAAAGCAATACGCGCCACGCGTCAGCGAGCTCGTCGACGCGACCGCGCGCATCTATGCGACCCACTTTAGCGAGCAGGAGCTGAAGCAATTGCTGGCATTCTACCAGTCGCCACTCGGCCGCAAAGCCCTGGTCGAGGAGCCAAAGGCGCTCGATGAATCCATGTCCTATGCCGGCACTTGGGGGGACAATCTGTCCCAGGAAGTCATCAACAGCATGCGCCAAGAGATGAAAAAGCGCGGACACGATATGTGAGGCGATAATTTACATGGCTGATTACGACGTCGATCTTTTCGTTATTGGCGGCGGCTCGGGCGGCGTGCGCGCCGCGCGCATTGCCGCCGAGCACGGCGCGCGGGTGATGGTTGCCGAGGAATATCGGCTCGGCGGCACCTGCGTCATTCGCGGCTGCGTCCCCAAGAAATTGCTGGTCTACGCGTCGCGCTTTCGCGGCGAATTCGAGGACGCCGCGGGCTTCGGCTGGACCGTGCCGCAGCCCACGTTCGATTGGAAAACGTTGATTGCCAACAAAGACCGCGAGATCGCTCGATTGGAAGCGGCTTATGGCGCGACGCTCGCGCGGGCCGGCGTCAAGGTGGCGAAAAGCCGGGCCGTGCTTCTTGACCCCCACACCGTGCAATTGGCGGGCGGCGAGCGCCTGAGCACCGCCTATATCTTGATCGCGACTGGCGGGACGCCGAGCTTTGGCGATCCCATCCCTGGGATCGAGCACGCTATTTCGTCGAACGAGGCGTTCCATTTGCCGGATTTTCCGCGCCGCATCGTGATTCAGGGTGGCGGCTACATCGCCGTTGAGTTTGCCGGCATTTTCGCCGGTCTTGGCGCGCAGGTGACGCTTATCTATCGCGGCGAAAATATTTTGCGCGGCTTTGACGACGATTTGCGCCGGCACGTGCGAGTCGAAATGGAAGCGCGCGGCATCAGGGTTCTCACCGGCTGCAAGGTTTCGGCAATCGAGAACACCGGCGGGCATTATTCGGTGCAAGTGTCGAGCGGTAATCACATCCCGGCGGACCGCGTGATGTTCGCCACCGGCCGGCATCCCAATGTCGGAAAGCTCGGGCTCAAAGAGGCCGGCGTCGAACTGGCCAAGAACGGCGGCATTGCCGTCGACAAATATTCGTGCACGTCGGCGCCGAATATCTATGCGGTTGGCGACGTCACCAACCGTATCAATCTCACGCCGGTCGCAATCCGCGAGGGCCATGCCTTCGCCGACAGCGTGTTCGGCGGCAAGCCGACTTCTGTCGATCATAGCAACGTGCCGACTGCGGTATTCTCCGAGCCTGAGATCGGCACGGTCGGTCTGACTGAGGCGCAGGCCCGCACAGAGTTGGCGCGGACCGACATCTACAAGGCGATGTTCAAACCGCTCAAGGCGACGCTGTCCGGCCGCGACACGTCCGTACTGATGAAGCTCGTGGTTGATGGGCTTTCGGACCGCGTCGTCGGCTGCCATGTGGCAGGCGAGGGGGGGGCGGAGATGGCCCAGATCGCGGCCATCGCCGTCAAGATGGGAGCCAGCAAGGCCGACTTCGACGCGACGATTGCGCTACATCCGACTGCCGCCGAGGAGCTCGTCACGATGCGCAAGAAGACCGCCAGCTTCGCCCGCGAAGCCGCGGAATAGGCTGCGATTCGGGCTGTCACCGGCAGCGGCCGTCGTGTATATAGGCCCCGTCATTTCGGCCGAGCCGCCGCCGGCAGCGAGGGCCGAAATCCATAGCCACCGTCCGTGAATATGGCTTCAAGGCTCAGCGCGCGGACCGGCGGCGAGCCGCGGAATGACGGCTCGGAGATGCGTATGTCGGTACTGTCAAACACGGCGAAATGGAGCCCGGATTCCTGGCGCAGCAAGCCTATCTTGCAGGTGCCGGATTATCCCGATCTCAAGGCGCTCGCCGATGTCGAGGCGCAGCTCGCTACTTTTCCGCCGCTGGTTTTCGCCGGCGAGGCGCGCAATCTCAAAGCTGCACCTCGCCAAGGTCGCGGCCGGCCAGGCTTTCCTGCTGCAAGGCGGCGATTGCGCCGAAAGCTTTGCCGAGCATGGCGCCAACAACATTCGCGATTTCTTCCGCGTCTTTTTGCAGATGGCGGTGGTTCTGACCTATGCCGCGGCTTCGCCGGTGGTGAAAGTCGGCCGCATCGCCGGCCAGTTTGCCAAACCGCGCACCTCGCCGACCGAAAAGCGCGGCGGCGTCGAACTGCCGGTCTATCGCGGCGACATTATCAACGGCACCGAATTCTCGCCGGAGGCGCGCACACCGGAGCCGCGCCGGCAATTGGAAGCCTATCGCCAATCGGCCGCGACACTAAATCTTTTGCGCGCCTTCGCCAAAGGCGGTTATGCCAGCCTCGACAATGTCCATCGCTGGATGCTCGAGTCGGTGCGCGGCTCGCCGCAATCCAAGCGCTATGGCGATCTGGCCGACCGCGTTTCCGGCGCGCTCGATTTCATGCGCGCCTGCGGCTTAACTTCGCGGTCGATTCCAGTCTCGGCACCACCGATTTCTACACCAGCCACGAAGCACTCTTGCTCGGTTACGAGCAGGCTTTCACCCGGGTGGAATTCAACGACCGGCGACTGGTACTGCACGTCGGGCCAAATGGTGTGGATCGGCGACCGGACCCGGCAGCTCGATCATGCGCATGTGGAGTTTTGCCGCGGCATCAAAAACCCGCTGGGTTTGAAGACTGGGCCGACGCAAAAGCCGGAAGAACTCCTCAAGCTCATCGACGTGCTCGATCCGGACAACGAGCCCGGCCGCCTGACGCTGATCTGCCGCGTCGGCGCTGACAAGGTGGCCGATCTGCTGCCCGGCATGGTGCGCGCGGTCAAGCGCGAAGGCCGTAATGTTGTTTGGTCGTGCGACCCGATGCACGGCAACACCATCACATCGGTGACCGGATACAAGACCAGGCCGTTCGACCAGATTCTCAAAGAGGTGCGCGGATTTTTCCAAGTGTGTGCCGCCGAAGGCGTCTATCCCGGCGGCGTGCATCTGGAGATGACAGGTCAGAATGTCACCGAATGCACCGGCGGCGCTCGGGCCATCAGCGACGAAGATCTCAACGACCGCTATCACACCGTGTGCGATCCTCGGCTCAATGCCGAGCAGTCGATCGATATTTCGTTTTTGTTGGCCGACTTGCTCAAATCCAAGCGCCAGGGGATGCCGACTCTGTTGCCGGCTGTCGCCGGCCTCTAGCCGAGGCGCATGCGTGTTATTGCTGTTGTCGCGAGGCCGGCGGGAGACGGATCCCCGGCCGGACGGCCCTTTTTGATTATTATTTGCGCATGAGTTTTGTTGACGACACCATTGCCGAAGACCGGGTTTCACTTTTCCGGCTCATGCTTTAGACCTGCGCCATAAAACCTGCGTCATGAGACCCGTGCCATGAATGAGCGCCCCGCCGACCGTTTGGCCATTGCCGTGGCGCAACTCAATCCGATCGTCGGTGACGTTCCCGGCAATCTGGAATGTGCGCGCAAGGCCCGGGCGCGGGCCGCGCGCGACGGCGCCGACATCATTGCCTTTTCCGAGCTCTTCATTGCCGGCTATCCGCCTGAGGATCTGGTGCTCAAGCCGGCGTTCCAGGCCGCCTGCCGGGCCGCGCTCGAGGCGCTGGCGCACGACACTGCCGATGGCGGGCCCGCTGTGCTGATCGGGGCGCCCTGGATCGAGGACGGCAAGCTCTATAACGCCTATGCACTCCTCGCCGGCGGCCGCATCGAGGCCATTCGCTTCAAGGTCAATCTGCCGAATTACGGCGTGTTCGACGAGAAGCGGGTATTCGCGGCCGGTCCTGTTCCCGGCCCGGTCAGCTTTCGCGGCGTGCGGTTGGGCCTGCCGGTCTGCGAGGATACCTGGACCGACTGGGGCGATTACGAGAACGTGGTCGAATGCCTGGCCGAGACCGGCGCCGAATTGCTCATCGTGCCCAATGGCTCGCCGTATTGGCGCGACAAGATCGACGTGCGGCTCAACGTCTGTGTGGCCCGTGTCACCGAGGCGGGGTTGCCGCTAATTTACATCAATCAGGTCGGCGGCCAGGACGAACTGGTGTTCGACGGCGCGTCCTTCGCGATCAATGCGGATCGCTCCATCGCATTCCAGTTGCCGGCTTTCCAGGACGTGGTAACGACGACGCAATGGTCGCGGACCGACGGCGTTTGGCGTTGCGCGCCCGGTCTGATGGCAAGGGCTGAGGACTTAGACAAGTCGGACTATGCGGCTTGTGTCCTCGGCTTGCGCGATTACGTCGAGAAGAATCGCTTTAAGGGCATCGTGCTCGGCCTGTCCGGCGGCGTCGATTCGGCGCTTTGTGCGGCGATGGCGGTCGACGCCTTGGGCAGCGAGCGCGTGCGCTGCGTGATGCTGCCGTACCGTTACACATCGCAGGACTCGCGAAACGATGCCGCCGCGGTCGCCGATGCACTCGCTGTGCGCTACGACATCGTGCCGATCGAAAACGCCGTGCACGGCCTCGAAGCGGCGTTGATGGACGTTTTTGGCGGCGCGCCGCGCGATGTGACGGAGGAGAATCTACAGGCCCGCGCGCGCGGCGTCATCCTCATGGCGATTTCCAACAAATTCGGCTTGATGGTGGTGACGACCGGGAACAAGTCGGAAATGTCGGTCGGCTACGCCACGCTCTACGGCGACATGAATGGCGGTTTTAATCCGATCAAGGACCTGTACAAGACCGAAGTCTACCGGTTGGCGCGCTTGCGCAATGCCTGGAAGCCGGACGGTGCCCGCGGTCCCGACGGCGCCGTCATTCCGGAAAACGTACTCACCCGGGCGCCGAGCGCGGAACTGCGTGAGGACCAGACCGATCAGGACACGCTGCCGCCCTACGATGTGCTCGATCAGATTCTCGAGCGGCTGGTCGAACGTGAGGAATCGACTGCGACCATCGTCGCGGCCGGCTTTGACCGCGATACCGTGATGAAGATCGAGCGCATGCTCAACCTTGCGGAATACAAGCGGCGTCAGGCGGCGCCGGGCGTGAAAGTGACGCTGAAGAATTTCGGTCGCGACCGGCGTTACCCGATCGTCAATCGGTTCAACGATCCCGGCATTCCCGATCCGGAGCAAGGCCGCACGCCGGGCGAGGCGACGACGAGAGGTCCGGCAATGGCAAAGGCCGGTGCTTCAGATTTTTGACGATCGCCTCAGTGCGACGGCGGCTGCGCTTCCATCTGCGACGGCGACAGGAACGGCGGTCCGACGACGCGTACCGGGCGCTTGGGATTGTCGGGAGGCGTCGTGCTCGCCGTTGCAGTCGAAGGGGCGTCGGCCAGCGGATGCGCTGCAGTGGCAGGCGGCAGTTTGGCGCCCGGCTGCTTCGGCGGCTGCGACAGTGCTTTGGCGTTCTGGTCGGTCACGACGATATCGCCGCTCTCCAGCGTCGAGGAATCGTCGGCATTCTTCAGCGCGTCTTCCCAGCTCTCGCCGGGGCGGCGGCACGAGCAGCCCGAGATCAGCTGCGTGCGATAATGGAAGGCCGTCGGCAGCGCGGTGTAGAGTTGGCCGTTGGTCGACACCGCCTGTTCCATGCTCTCGCCGGGATTGCGGTACGAATAAAGCGCGACGTTCGCTGCCGGACATTCGCGCTGGCAGGTGAGCTCGTCTTCGGCGAAATGCGTCGGCAAAGTGGAATAGGAAACCGGGAAATAATAACCGTCGCAGGTCCGTACGCAGACGGTGTGATAGGTGCCGTTCGGCGCGCCGTCGCCGTTCGGATTGACGATCGTGCCGCCGCCGAACAGGGCATCGAAAAAGCCTTGCGGGCCGCCCTGCGAATTGGCCGCGGCGGTATATTGCGCACCGCAATTATTCTGCGCCAATTGCCCGATCAGCGCCCGGCGCTGGTCGGCCTGGTCGGTGCTGCCGCTCTTGAGTTGCTCCAGATCGCTCATCATGCGGTCGAGATTGCCGCGCATCTGCTGAATCTGCGAAGTGATCGGCCCGCATTGCGGCGACAGCGCCGAGAACAGCGCAAAGAACCCTTGGCCGGCGCAGCCGGCCTTGTGGGCTTGCGCGACCGCGCGATCGAGGTCGGCCTGTTGCTTGGCGATGGCGTCCTGGGCTTGCTGGATTTGCGCGGCGCGGCCGGGATCGGCGGTACCGCGATCGAATGAGGCAAGCTGGCCTTCAAGCCGCACGCAAACCGGATTTGATGTCGCTGGATTAAGCGCCGGTTGAATGGCCGAAGGCTGGTTTTGGGCGCGCTGATACTGCGTCGGCTGATTTGGTGCCGGCTGATTGGATGCCTGGGGAACCGCCGCCGCCGGGCTTGGATAACCCTGAGGCGGATAGCTCTGAGCGGGATAGGCTTGGGGCGGATAACCCTGCGCCAGCGCCGATGACGCGAGTATGCTGAATGTGGCGGCAAGGGCAGCTTGATGCCCGGCGTGACCTAAGCTGCGTAACCTATTGAACATATTAGTTTCCGAGACCGGCTCCGCCGAACCTTCCGCGCCATGGGCCGCGGATCAAGCCCCGCAATGGTGACTAAAGTGTGAAGAAGGCCACACTATCGGCAATCCACGCTGGGCGCGAGGGATGGCCGCATCTGACAACTTAATCACTCCGCATCGGGCTGATTCTCCGGGCGCGCACGCTCGAAAGCGGGCAACGCCAGACAGGCGGCGTCGACGCCGACGATCTTCGGAAACCGCTCGAGCGGGACTTTCAGCCGCCGCGCATTATTGACCTGCGGCACCAGGCAGAGATCGGCCAGCGTGACCTTGTCACCGCAGGCATAGGGTCCCGGCTCGATCAGCGCTTCGAGCGCCTCGAAACCGGTCGTGACCCAGTGATGGTACCAGGCATCGATCGCGCTTTGCTCCTGGTGCATCTCGTTTTTCAGGTATCGCAGCGGAGCGACATTGTTGAGCGGATGGATGTCGCAGGCGATGAGCTCGGCGAGCGCGCGTATTTTGGCGCGCTCGATCGGATCTTTCGGCAGCAGTGCCGGCTCAGGATGGGTCTCCTCGAGATATTCAATGATGGCAAGCGATTGAATGAGGATGTTTCCATCCGGCGTGACCAGCACCGGCACACGCATCTGCGGATTGATGGCGCGAAACTCCGGCCGTTTGTTGTAGCCGCCCTCCTTGATGAGGTGGATCGGCGCGGTTTCGTAGGCAATGCCTTTCAAATTGAGCGCGATGCGCGTGCGATACGCGGCTGAAGAGCGAAAATACGAATAGAGTTTCACGCATCCTCCATTGGATCGTCGCCCGTCGGCTCGTCATTCAAGGGGCCGTCGCGCTCGGTCGACTCGGCCACCAGTTGTGCCGACCGATCGGTTATCTGTTGCAGCGAGCGATGGAATGCTTCGCGGTCGGCGGGCGACAGGATGTCGGTAAGCCGGCGGGCGAACTCAAGCGCGTGCGGTGCCAGTTCCTCGTAGATTGCGCGTCCTGGGGCGGTCAGCGACAGAAACGCCTCGCGCATATCGGCGCGATTGACCCGCCGCGCCAAAAGCTTGCGCTTCTCCAGGAGCGCCACCGCACGCGACACTTTGGTCTTGTGCATGTGGGTGTGGGCGCCAATGGCCTTGCCCGTCATGACCCCGTACTGGCCGAGCGTCACCAGCACCCGCCATTCCGGCACGCCGATCCGATAGCGCCGGGCATAGACCCGTGACAGCGCCTGGGAGACCAGGCTCGCCACGACGTTGAGCTGATAGGGCAGGAATTGTTCGAGTTTCAGCGGCGCCCGTTCACCGGCCGTCGTTGCGGCGCCCGGGTCCCGGGTACTGCTTTCCATCGCCCGTGGCCCGGCCATCGATCACCAAATCATCGTCCAATAATCGGTCCCCGCCTTCGTTTCCCGCTGCGGGCTGCTCACCGCTCCCACCCGGCGGAATCGCCTGAGGATGGGACGCGGCGGGGAAGATGGACGAACTTGACCGCCCGCGCAACGGCATCGGACCGATACGGCGGCGTACAATTCTACTTACCGGTGTTGGTATTGGTGCTAGCTTTGCGGGTGAGCCGCCCGGTCGAGGCGGCAACGACCGGGGGGAAACGTCATGCCGCTGAATTCGGATAAATCATCGCATCCGTTGCTGTCTTGCACCGACGGAATCGCAACGGGAATGAGCGACGCGCTGCTGTTGCTCGGACGCCTGCTGATAGCTGCGCTGTTCCTTTTGACGGCGTGGTTCGGTTCGCCGAATTCCGGCTATCTCACGGCGCTCGGCTATCCCAATCCGGAAATGATGAGCACGCTCGCTGTTGCGGTCGAGTTTGTCGTCATCATTTCGCTGGTGTTCGGGGTTGCGACGCGCTACGGCGCGTTGCTGGGTCTTCTGTTCGTGATTGTTGCCGCTGCCACCGCGCACCGCTATTGGGGCTACCCGCAGGCGCAGCAGGGCATCCAATACATCTTCCTGACCAAGGACATCGCCATCGCCGGCGGGCTCGTTCTGTTGTTCGCGACGGGGGGCGGCCGCTACAGCATCGATCGCATGCTGTCGGGCAAAGCTTAGCCGGCAGCGCGGCTACGGAAGATATTCAGCGCGAGCACTCGATGGCGACATAGTTGTCGCAGGTGCCGCCTTTGCAGGTGGCGGGATCGCCGGCGGGGATGGCGCCGGTGATGTCGTCGCGATCGACCTTGCGGAACGAGAGAGCTTGCGCGAACTGGCGCGTCTTGCAGTAGGAATTCGCCACCAACGCGCCGCACGGCGCGCCCGAGGCGAGGCAACGGTCAACGCCGTAGCCGTCGGAATCGCTGGCGATAATGAAGACCCGTTTTTCGGCTTGCGCTGTGGCGGCGGCAAGAAACACGGCCGCGGCGGCACTGACTGCGATCACAAAACGCATCATTCCCCCAACGCGGCGCCGGCGCGCTAAATACCCGCCGAATTCTCCGATCCCGATAAATGCGAGGATGCGGCTGTGGGGTTAAGCTTTCGTTAAGTGAGTTCGTTCAAGGCCGCCGCTATTCCGACTTCGCGGCGTTTTTCCAGCCTTGCCCGGCGGCGCGGCGACACATCAAGTGGCGATTGGCGGCGGCGGATTGGACCTTGACGCTCTGCGTCGCCTCGACCATTCTGCGACCGATGAACGGTTGCGCCCATATCTGTGGCATTTGTCCGGAGATTATTCGCTAGCGTCACACGCTGGCTGCGGCCGTCTTTTCTCACCGTCGAGATTTTGGACACGCCCGGCCAGCAGGCAGAGGCGTACCATATGATTGCGAGCGGTTTGATTCGACGATGGACCTGAAACTCTACGATACGCTTTCTCGCGACAAGCGGCTTTTCAAGCCGCTCGATCCGAGCAACGTGCGCATGTATGTGTGCGGGCCGACGGTCTACGATTTTGCCCATATCGGCAATGCGCGGCCGGTGATCGTGTTCGACGTGCTGTTCCGCCTGCTGCGCCATCTCTATGGCGCTGACCACGTCACCTATGTGCGCAACATCACCGACGTCGATGACAAGATCAATGCGCGGGCGGCGCAGGAATTCCCGAACCTGCCGTTCAACGAAGCGATCCGCAAGGTCACCGAGACGACCGACCGGCAGTTCCACGAGGACGTTGCCGCGCTCGGCTGCCTGCCGCCAAGCGTCGAGCCGCACGCCACCGCGCATATCGAAGAGATGCGCACGCTGATCGAGCGGCTTATCGCCTCCGGCAATGCCTATGTCGCCGAAGACAACGTGCTGTTCGGCGTGGCGTCCGATCCCGATTACGGCGAATTGTCAAAGCGGCCGCTCGACGAGATGATCGCCGGCGCCCGCGTCGAAGTCGCGCCGTACAAGCGCGCGCCGATGGATTTCATCCTGTGGAAGCCGTCAAAGCCGGGTGAGCCGGCCTGGCCGTCGCCGGCCGGCATCAAGACGCCCGGCCGGCCCGGCTGGCACATCGAGTGCTCGGCGATGTCGTGGAAATATCTCGGCGAGATGTTCGACATCCACGGCGGCGGCATTGATCTCGTCTTTCCGCATCATGAGAACGAGATTGCGCAATCGCGCTGTGCCTTTCATACGCCGGTGATGGCGAATTACTGGCTGCACAACGGCTTCCTTCAAGTCGAAGGCGCAAAGATGTCGAAGTCCGACGGAAATTTCATGACGATCCACGAATTGCTCAAGGATTGGCCGGGTGAAGTCATACGGCTCGCCATGCTGCAAACGCACTACCGACAGCCGATCAACTGGACTGTGAGCGGTTTACGCGAAGCCGAAACGATCCTCGGTCAATGGTACGCGCTGACCGCTGACGCGCCTGCCGGATTTATGTGCGCCGATACGCTTGATGCGCTGGCGGACGATTTGAATACGCCCAAGGCGCTCGCGTCCTTGCACGAATTGCGCGGCGAGGCGGCCAAAGGCGCCAAACCGGCGGCTGCGTGTCTGAAAACGAGCGCGCAATTGATTGGACTATTGCAAGGCACTCCCGCTGAATGGGCAGCCTTCCGGCCCGCATCGGTCGCGGTCGACGAGAGCAAGGTCGTGAGCCTGATTGAAGCACGCAAGGCTGCGCGCATGACGAAAAACTTCAAAGAATCCGATCGTATACGTGACGAACTTGCTGCAATGGGTGTTGTGCTCAAAGACACCAAGGACGGCACCACCTGGGAGATCGCGCGATGAATGCCCGCGCGCTGCCGCAGCTTGCCTTGCGGCCGATGCTGCCGACCGACCCGCCGCTATTGGCGGAGATCTTCCGTGCGGCCATCGAGGAATTGACCATCGACGATTATAGCGAAGGCCAGCAGCAAGCCTGGGCCGCGACCGCCGACGACGAAGAAAAGTTCGCCGCGAAGCTCGCCGCCGAGTTGACGCTGGTCGCGACCTTCGGCGGCGCGGCGGTCGGTTTTGCCGCGCTCGCCGGCACGACGCGGATCGACATGCTTTACGTGCATCCGGCGGCGGCCGGGCAGGGCGCTGCCACGATGCTGATCGATGCATTGGAAAAGCTCGGTGCCGCCCGCGGCGCCAAGGAACTCACCGTCGATGCCAGCGATACCGCGCGCGGCTTTTTCGAAAAGCGCGGCTTTTCGCCGAAGACGCGCAATACAATGACGCTCGGCGGTGAATGGCTCGCCAACACGACGATGGTCAAAACGCTTGCTGAAAAGGGGACATCGTCATGAAACGTGCCGATACGCCGTTTCAACGGCACTGGCTTTATTATCTGATCTTGAAATATATCGTGATCGCCGCGGCGGTCGTCGTCTCGCTCTACACAATCTACCGGCTTTATCGCGGTTGAGGCCGCAGGATTTTCATGACTGATCAGCGCTCTTCATTTTTTGGCCTGCGGACCCACCATTTGGTCATCGCGGTCGTCGCTATTGTGATCGCAGTCGCGTGGCTGCTCAACTATCATCTCTGGTGAACCCGGCCATGTCTCGCGAGCGCCTCTATCTGTTCGACACCACGCTGCGCGACGGTGCGCAGACCAATGGCGTCGATTTCACGCTGGCCGACAAGCTTACGATCGCGCACCTGCTCGACGACCTCGGCATCGACTATGTCGAGGGCGGCTATCCCGGCGCCAACCCGACCGACACGAATTTCTTCGCCGAGCCACGGCCGATGCGGGCGAAGCTCACCGCGTTCGGCATGACGCGGCGGCCCGGCCGCTCGGCATCGAACGATCCCGGCCTTGTTTCGCTCCTTGATGCGCATGCCGACGCCATCTGCTTTGTCGCCAAATCCTGGGACTATCACGTGCGCGTGGCGCTGGAGACGACGGAAGAGGAAAACCTCGCTTCGATCCGCGATAGCGTGCGCGCGGCCAAGGCGAAGGGCCGCGAAGTTTTGCTCGACTGCGAGCATTTCTTCGACGGGTATAAGGCCAAGCCCGCCTTCGCGCTCGCCTGCGCCAGAGCGGCCTACGACGAAGGCGCGCGCTGGGTCGTGCTGTGCGACACTAATGGCGGCACGCTGCCGCATGAAGTCGAGCGCATCGTCGGCGAGGTCTGCGCCATAATTCCTGGCGACCATGTCGGCATTCACGCCCATAACGATACCGAACAGGCGGTGGCGAATTCATTTGCCGCGGTGCGCGCCGGCGCGCGGCAAATCCAGGGCACGCTCAATGGGCTTGGCGAACGCTGCGGCAACGCCAATCTCGTCTCCATCATCCCTACGCTCAAGCTCAAAAAAGAATATGCCGACGCATTCGACATCGGCGTATCCAACGAGGCATTAGGCCGCCTGGCGCGGGTATCGCACGCGCTCGACGAGCTGCTTAATCGCGCGTCGGACCGCCACGCGCCCTATGTCGGCGAGAGCGCGTTCGCCACCAAGGCCGGCATCCATGCGTCGGCGATTATCAAGGAGCCGGCGACCTATGAGCATGTTGCGCCGGAGCGTGTCGGCAACAGGCGAAAGCTCCATGTCTCCGATCAGTCGGGCCGCTCTAATGTGCTCGCCGAGCTGGAGCGCATCGGGCTCGACGTCGACAAGGACGATCCGCGCGTCAACCGGCTTCTCGACGAGGTCAAGGAGCGCGAAGCGATCGGATACGCCTACGAGACAGCAGACGCCTCGTTCGAACTTTTGGCGCGGCGTCTGCTCGACAAGGTGCCGCATTATTTCGATGTGGAAAAATTCGACGTCAATGTCGAGCAGCGCAACAATGCCAAAGGCGAACGCGTCACCGTGAGCCAGGCCGTGGTCAAGCTGAAAGTCGGAGACGACGCGCTCATTTCGGTGGCCGAGGGCATCGGCCCGGTCAATGCGCTCGATCTGGCGCTGCGCAAGGACCTCGGCAAATATCAAAGCTTCATCACCGGGCTCGAACTCACCGACTATCGGGTGCGCATCCTCAATGGCGGTACCGGCGCCGTCACCCGCGTGCTGATCGAGAGCACCGACGAGACCGGCGACCACTGGACCACGGTTGGCGTCTCCGCCAACATCATCGACGCATCATTCCAGGCGCTGATGGATTCCATTATCTACAAACTGGTGAAATCCGGCGCCCCGGCGTAAATCACAAATCCCCTCCCACAAGGGGGAGGGGAAAAGAGGAGCCTATGATCGACCACATTTCCATAGCCGTGCGCGACCTCAAAGACGCCGGGCCGTTCTACACGGCGCTGCTCAAGGCGCTTGGCATGGAAAAATTACGCGAGTGGCCTGACGCGGCCATCGGCTTCGGCAAGAAATATCCCGAATTCTGGATCAATAGGCGCACCGGAATGGATCGCATCGCGGCCGACAGCGGCGTGCATATCTGCCTGCGCGCGCCGGATACCGCGGCGGTCGATGCCTTCCATGCCGCGGCGCTCCGATGCGGCGGTACATCCGACGGTTCGCCAGGGCTGCGGCCGGAATATCACGGCGGCTATTACGCCGCCTTCATCTGCGATCCCGACGGCAATCGCATCGAGGCGGTGACGTTTGTAAGGGATCAGAATTCGTCATCCTGAGGCGCCCACGCGCAGCGCGGCCTCAAAGAATGCAGGCTCGAGAGCAGGGGCCGTTACAGCCGGTCGGCGGGGATCGCCATCGTCTTTTCGGCTTCGTCAACTCTGCTCGCGGCGTCGCGAAGCATCGGCAGAATTTCCTCGACGTGCTTGGCAACCAGATAATCCACGCGCATCGCAGGCGGCACGAATTTTATCGCGCGCATGTGCTCGACAAGGGCCAATAGCGGGCCCCAATAGCCGGCGATATTGGCGATCAGGATCGGCTTCTTGTGACGGCCGAGCTGCACCCAGGTGAGCTGTTCGACAAGCTCCTCAAGCGTGCCCAGTCCGCCCGGCAAGGCGACGAAGGCGTCGGCCCGCTCGAACATGGTGTTCTTGCGCTCATGCATGTCGCGAGTGACGATTAGTTCCTGCGCCAGCCGCCGCGGCCGTTCCCGCTTGGTGAGGAATTCGGGGATGATGCCGGTCACCTCACCGCCGCGCTCCAGCACGGCTTCGGCAAGCGCGCCCATCAGGCCAACCGAACCGCCGCCATAAATCAGGCGGATGCCATTTTCGGCGAGGATTTTGCCGAACTTGGCGGCCGCCTCGACAAATGCCGGTTCGGTCCCCGGGCTCGATCCGCAATAGACGCAGATCGCATTGATTTTGTTCATGGAGTCATTCTCATTGAAAGCTAGATGTGGCGTCAATTCGCGTTTCCTGCAAGCGCCTTTGCCAAACGGCTTCGTCCCGGTGCGGAGCGGGGCGAAAAGTCCTATATGACTGAAAACACGCGATGAGGGACGCTCACGGGATATTGCGGCCTGATGCGCCGTCTAACGGGCTGGAATGAGAGATTTTCAACGGCCGACCGGGCCTCAAAAACGCGACGTGAATTCCGATGGCGCGGCACTGCTGCCGACGCTCATCCGGCTGTGGCCCTATATCTGGCCGACCGACCGGCGCGACCTCAAGCTTCGCGTCGTCTTCGCGACCGTGCTGTTGTTTCTCGCCAAGTTCGCCACGATCGCGGTGCCGTACACGTTCAAATGGGCGACGGACGCGCTCTCCGGGCATGGCACCGCGCCGGTCGCGCCGAACGACTGGCTCGCCTGGGCTTTTGCTGCGCCGGTGGTGATGACGCTCGCCTATGGCGGCGTGCGGATCGTGATGGGGCTCCTCACCCAATGGCGCGACGGCATTTTCGCCAAAGTGGCGATGAACGCGGTGCGGCGGCTGGCGATGCTCACCTTCGAGCATGTGCACCTCTTGTCGCTGCGTTTTCATCTCGAGCGCAAGACCGGAGGTCTGACCCGCGTTCTTGAACGCGGCCGCAACGCCATCGAAACCATCGTGCGCATGGTGCTGTTGCAGATCGCGCCGACCGTCGTCGAGTTGGTGCTGATCGTCGCGGTTTTGTTCCTGCATTTCGACTGGCGTTACGTCGCTGTCGTCGGCGCCACGGTCGCGGTCTATATGTGGTTCACCTATGCCGCGACGCAGTGGCGCATCGGTATCCGCCGCAAGATGAACGAGAGCGACAGCGACGCCAATACCAAGGCGATCGATTCGCTGCTCAATTACGAAACCGTCAAATATTTTTCCGCCGAGACGCACGAGATCAGGCGTTACGACCGCTCGATGGAGCGCTACGAGGACGCCAGCGTCAAAACCTACACGTCGCTCGCCGTGCTCAATGCCGGGCAGGCGGTGATCTTCACCATCGGGCTCTGCGGCGCAATGGTGCTGTGCGCCTACGGTATCGAGCGCGGCACCAATACCGTCGGCGATTTCGTCATGATCAACACCATGATGATTCAGCTTTATACGCCGCTGAATTTCATGGGCCTGGTCTATCGCGAGATCAAGCAGGCGGTGATCGACATCGAGAACTTGTTCTCGCTGTTGTCGCGCAAGCCGGAAATCGAGGACCGGCCCGGAGCGCGGCCGCTGCAGGTGCGCGCGGGCGCCATCCGTTTCGAGAATGTTTCGTTTTCCTATGAGCCGGCGCGCGAGATCATCAGGGAACTGAGCTTCGACGTCGCGGCCGGGCACACCGTGGCGATCGTCGGCCCATCGGGCGCGGGCAAGTCGACGATATCGCGGCTCTTGTTCCGGTTTTACGAAGTGACCGGCGGCCGCATCCTGATCGACGGCCAGGATATCCGCGACGTCACGCAAGCCTCGCTGCGTGCCGCCATCGGCATGGTGCCGCAGGATACGGTGCTGTTCAACGACACCATCCGCTACAACATCCGATATGGGCGCTGGGATGCCAGCGACGCCGAAGTCGAGGAAGCGGCGCGCCAGGCGCAGATCGACGGCTTTATCCGCCGCGCGCCAAAGGGCTACGAGACGGAAGTCGGCGAGCGCGGGTTGAAACTTTCCGGCGGCGAAAAGCAGCGCGTCGCCATCGCCCGCACCATCTTGAAAGGACCGCCGATCCTGTTGCTCGACGAAGCCACCTCGGCGCTCGACAGTCACACCGAGAAGGACATTCAGGACGAACTCGACCGGGTGTCGAAGAACCGCACCACGCTCGTCATTGCACATCGGTTGTCGACGATCGTCGGCGCCGACCAGATTCTGGTGCTCGACCGCGGCGCGATCGTCGAACGCGGCACGCATCCCGAGCTGCTGGCGCAGGGCGGCTTGTATGCCAGCATGTGGAACCGCCAGCGCGAAGCGCAAATGGCGCGGGAAATACTGGCGGAGGTCGACGACGAAGCCGGGGCGCCCAATCGCAATCCGCCGCAATATGCGGAGGAGGCGGGTGCCGAGCCCGAACTGTTGCCTGCCGCCGACGCCGCCGAGTAGCGTCACCACGCATGTCCGTCATTGATTCGATCCGCAAGCAACTGACGCCGATCCATCCGGAGGGCTATCCGTTTATCGGCGGCTTTGCGCTGGCGAGTCTCATTCTGTTCTGGCTGTGGGCGCCGCTCGGCTGGCTGGCGACGCTCTTGACGCTATGGTGCGCCTATTTCTTCCGCGATCCGCCGCGGGTGACGCCGGTGCGCGACGGCATCGTGGTGGCGCCGGCGGACGGCCGTGTCAGCCAGATCGTCAATGCCGTGCCGCCGAAGGAACTCGATCTCGGCGAGCGGCCATTGCTGCGCATTTCCGTTTTCATGAGCGTGTTCGATTGTCACGTGAACCGCAGCCCGGTTGCCGGCCGCATCGAACGCGTCGTCTATCGCGCCGGCAAGTTTCTTTCCGCCGATCTCGACAAGGCGAGCGAGGACAACGAGCGCAACGCCTTCGTCATTGCGGCCGCAACGGGCCAGCGCGTTGCGGTGATCCAGATCGCTGGCCTCGTCGCGCGGCGGATCGTCCCATTCGCGCGCGAGGGCGAAAACGTCGCGCCCGGCCAGCGCATCGGTATGATCCGGTTCGGCTCGCGGGTCGACGTCTACCTGCCCGAAGGGACGCGCGCGCTGGCCGCGGAGGGTCAAACTGCTATCGCGGGAGAGACCGTGCTCGCCGATCTCAAGCCGACCGAAGCGGGGCGGACGTTTCGCGTGACCTAAGAACGCGTTAACGCGAATCGCAGGCCGCGTGGCGGGCGTGGCCGAAAACCGCTATATTGCGGCCGGCGAGGTAGTGAAATTGGCTTTGCAGACCCCTGGTTTCGGCGATCCGCGGCGGCGGCGATTCCGCCGCATCCCTGTGCGCACGCTGGCGCCGAATATGGTGACGCTCTTGGCGATGTGCGCGGGATTGACCGCCATTCGGATGGCGTTCGAGAACCGCTACGTGCTGGCGCTCGCCGGCATCGTGTTCGCCGCGATCCTTGACGGCATAGACGGCCGCCTGGCGCGATTCCTCAAGGGCACGTCGCGCTTCGGCGCCGAACTCGACAGTCTTTCCGACTTTGTCTGTTTCGGCGTCGCGCCGGCGCTCATTCTGTATTTCTGGGGCCTGCACGATCTCAAATCGGCGGGCTGGATCGCGGCCATGGTGTTCGCCATCTGCGCCTGCCTGCGGCTTGCCCGCTTCAATGTCATGATCGACGATCCGGACCGGCCGGCCTGGACCGCTAATTTCTTCGTCGGCATGCCGGCGCCGATGGGCGCGATCACGGTGCTGCTGCCGATCTATGGCGTGTTCCTCGGTGTGCCGCGTTCGGCTTTTCTGACCTGGCTGACATTGTTCTACACGCTGGCGATCGCGTCGCTGATGGTGTCGCGGTTGCCGGTTTTTTCCGGCAAGCGCGTCGGCACTCGGGTGCCGCCGGAAATGGTCGGTCCGCTCATCGTTCTAGTCGTGCTGGCGATCGCGCTCTTGATTGCCTATCCGTGGATATTGCTCACAGCCGGCACGCTCGCTTATCTCGCCAGCCTGCCGTTCGGATGGCTGTCCTATCGCGGCTACGAGCGGCGTACGCGGGCGAGTAAGGGGGAAACGGAGACGGTGGCGACGCCGGTTGCCCCGACAATCGTTCCGGGCATGGTTCGCCCGGCGGACGACGACGACGAGCGGCCATCGCGCCTCAACTAGAGCATGACCCGGAGTAGCGGCTGCCGGGGTTCCGCACGGCCCATGCTGCATCGAAATGCGCCGGCGTCCGGCGGCGAGGAATTCCTGCCGATGCGGCTGGCCCGGCGCACGCTCCTCACTTCCACACTGGCGGCGCTGGCGGCTCCAGCCGTCATGCGGCTGGCTCGCGCCGACACGCCGCCGATCACGCTCAAGCTGCACCACGCGTTCTCGGCCGTCTCGAGTGTGCATGAGAAGTTTCTTTCGCCTTGGGCGCGTCAGATCGAAGCGGAGAGTAACGGCCGCGTTCGCATCGACGTCTTTCCGTCGATGGAATTGGGGGGTGCCCCGGCGGCGCTATTCGATCAGGCGCGCAATGGCGAAGCCGAAATCGTCTGGGCCGTGCCGGGCCTGACGCCCGGCCGTTTTCCCATCATCGAGACGTTCGAATTGCCGTTTGTGCCGTCGCGGCGCGCGCTCGTCAGTTCCAAGGCGCTCGAAGACTTCGGCGCGATTTATCTGAAGGACGAATTCGCCGAGATCCATCCGCTGTGCTTTTCCTGCGCCGATCGCAGCGTCATTCACGCCTTCGACGCGGTGCGTTCGATCGAGGACATCAAGGACCTAAAGCTGCACGTTCAGACGCGTCTTGCCGGCGAGGCGCTACGCGTACTCGGAGCCAATCCCGTGCCGATGCCGAGCGAGGAATTGCCGGCGGCGATCACGCAGCGCGTCGTCGACGGTTGCGTCGACCCCTGGCACATGGTGCCGCCGCTGCGGCTCAACGATCTGCTCAAGACGCACACCGAATTCTCCGACTTATCCTTGAGCAGCCGGACCTACATCCTGGCGATGAACACGCCAGCCTATGAGCAATTGCCGCGCGATATCAAGTCGGTGTTCGACCGCAATGCCGGACAGCTTGCAGCCGGCATGGCCGGCGCCATGTGGGACATTCAGGCCGGCTCGGTCGCCGAGAATGTCGCGCAAACCGGCGATCTGATCGTCACGCTGCTGCCGGAAGCAGTCGCACATTGGCGTCGGGCGACCGAGCCCGTCATCGACGACTGGCTCAAGGACATGAAGGAACGCAAGCTCGATGGCGGTAAGATGATCGGCAGCGCGCATGCGCTGTTGGCGAAATATGCCGGCTTGCCGGAGCCGCAGCCGCCGCAGCAGCAGGAGAGCATAACCGCGGCGCCGCCGCGTTCGGCTGGCGTCACGACGGTGCCGAGCCAGGCGAGCGCTCCGCCGCCACCTGCCGCGCCCGTCGCGAAACCGGTGCCCGCGGCAGTTCCGGCGCCGCCAGTTGCGAAACCGGTCGTAGCGACGCCGACGCATGTCGCGAAGCCCGTGCCCACGGCCGCTCCGGCCTCCGTCGCAAAGCCGGTCGTGGCGCAGCCGGCGCACCCCGCGGCACCCGTTGCCAAGCCAAATCCGCTGCCCCCGCCCCATGTCGCGCCGCCAGCGTCACCGCCTGCGGCGGCTTCTGTGCCCGTGCCGGCCCCTCCTGCGTTGAAGCCCGCGCCCCCGATTGCATCGGCGCCACCGGTCGTAAAGCCCATTCCATCGCCGGCGCCCCCGGTAACACCCGGCCCGGCGCCGGCGCCACCGCCGAAGGCGTTGAACATTCCATTTTAGCGGGAAGCGCGATTAGGGTCTGACGAGAGTGATCGCCCCGCCGCCCGTTGCTGTGCCTTCGAACCTGCCGCCGGCAAATGACAGTTCGGCGAGTGTTTCGCCTTTGTAATCGCGGATCAGCAGCGCGTTGTGTTCGAATGCCCATTTGCGGCTGGTGAAAAAATTACCGGGACAACCGCCCGCCGGGGCGACACTGCCCTGGGTGGCGACGCTGTCGCCGCCGAACGTCATCGAGCAGCCGCCACCGGCGGCCGCCGACAGCTTCCACTTTCCCGCAAGAGCGACAGGGGGCGGTTAAATCGGTGGAGGCGGCGATGGCTCGCCCGCAGGCGGCGGGGCCGGGGGAGGCGCGGCTGTCTGTTCCGGCTGGCCGCCGAAGCGACCGGACGAGGTGCAGGCAACAAGCGTCGCGCAGGCGAGCAGCAGCGCGGCGGCTCTCGCCACGTTTGCGGCCCGCGGCCCGATGCGCATTGAGCGGATCATCGGCAAACCGGCAGCATCGTCACCGCATCGTCGGAATGACAAACTCGGCGCCTTCCTTGGTGCCCGAGGGCCAGCGCGCGGTCACGGTCTTGGTCTTGGTGTAGAAGCGGATCGAAGTCCGGGCCGTGCTGATTGAGATCGCCGAAGCCGGAGCGCTTCCAGCCGCCGAAAGTGTAATAGGACAGCGGCACCGGGATCGCGAAGTTGACGCCGACCATGCCGACCTGGACGCGGCTGGTGAAGTCGCGGGCGGTGTCGCCGTCGCGCGTAAAGATGGCGACGCCGTTGCCGTATTCATGTTCCGACGGCAATCGCAGCGCGTCCTCATAGTCTTTGGCGCGGACCACCGAGAGGACGGGTCCGAAAATCTCCTCTTTGTAGATTTTCATCTCCGGCGTGACATCGTCGAACAGGCAGCCGCCGATGAAATTGCCGTTCTCGTAGCCCTGTAGTTTGAAATTGCGTCCGTCAACAACGAGCTTGGCGCCTTCCTTGACGCCAGTGTCGATATAGCCGCGCACTTTATTGAGAAGCTCGCGCGTCACCATCGGTCCGTAGTCGGCCTGCGGGTCCGTCGAGGGTCCGATCTTCAAATTCTCGACGCGCGGAATGAGTTTTTGCAAGAGCGTATCGGCGGTCTTCTTGCCGACCGGTACGGCGACCGAAACCGCCATGCAACGTTCGCCAGCGGAACCATAACCGGCGCCGATCAGCGCATCGACCGCCTGATCCATGTCGGCGTCCGGCATCACGATCATGTGGTTTTTGGCGCCGCCGAAGCATTGCACGCGTTTGCCGTGCGCGGTGCCGGTAGAATAGATGTATTCGGCGATTGCCGACGAGCCGACGAAGCCGATCGCCTTGACCCGCGCATCGGTCAACAACGTATTGACTGCCGCCTTGTCGCCGTTGATGACATTGAGCACGCCCTCGGGCAGGCCGGCTTTGATGAAGAGTTCGGCGATGCGCATCGGCACCGATGGATCGCGCTCCGAAGGTTTGAGAATGAAAGCATTGCCGCAGGCGATGGCCGGCGCGCATTTCCACAATGGGATCATGGCCGGGAAATTGAACGGCGTGATGCCGGCGACGACCCCCAGCGGCTGACGCACCGAATAAAGATCGATGCCGGGGCCGGCGCCTTCGGAATACTCGCCCTTCATCAGATGCGGAATGCCGCAGGCGAATTCGGCGACTTCGAGCCCACGTTGGATGTCGCCTTTGGCATCGGGGAAAGTCTTACCGTGCTCCGAGGATAGAAGCCGCGCCAGATCGTCATATTCGCTCTGGATCAGCTCCAAAAACTTGAACATGACGCGGGCGCGACGCTGCGGATTGGTCGCTGCCCAGCCGGGAAACGCCGCCTCGGCATTGGCGATTGCTTTTTCGACCTCGGCTTTGGCCGCCAGCGCGACCTTGGCCGCCACCTCGCCGGTATTGGGGTCGAAGACGTCGCCGAAGCGCCCGGACGTGCCCTTCACCTCTTTACCGCCGATAAAGTGACCGATTTCACGCATAGACATTCTCCCTGGGCGCAAGGCTTGGATATTGGCGGCTATCTTGCTGCTTTTTTCAGCGGCGGTCACGGGGGTTCGCGCTGCGCTAGGCGCGGGGCGTCGGCTGCCGCGAATCAACCAGTAACCGTCCCTTAAGCGCAATGACCGTACCTATAAGGCAATGCCAAGGGCTCGCCGGCGCGGGTTGGGTGCTGCGTATGGACATTGCTACAGGACTCGGCCTGCTTGGCGCTGCGGCCGTGCTGCTCACCATCATGCTGATGGGTGGCGGCCTTGGCATGTTCTACAGCGACCACGCCATCATCGTCATTTTCGGCGGGTCATTCGCCGCAACCCTCATTCGCTTCCCGCTCTCATCGATTTTTCATGGCCTCCCGCTCGGCATGAAATTCGTCTTCAGCATGCGCCGCATCTCGCAGCGTGAACTGGTCGACGAGATCGCCAGCCTTGCCGAGATTGCCCGCAAGCAGGGCCCGATCGGGCTGGAAAAGGTCGAGATCGAGGATACCTTCCTCGCCAAAGGCATCCGCTTTGTCGCCGACGGCTACGATACCGAGTTCATTCGCGACAATCTTGAACGCGACCGCGACAACTTTCTCCAGCATCTCGACGAGGGCCAGAAGATCTACCGCGCGGTCGGCGACTGCGCCCCGGCCTTCGGCATGATCGGGACGTTGCTCGGCATGGTGCAAATGTTCGCCAACATGACCGATCCGTCCAAACTCGGCCCGTTCATGGCGACGGCGCTGTTGGCCACGCTCTACGGCGCGGTAGTGGCGAACATCGTCTGTCTGCCGATCGCCGACAAGCTGCATCTCAAATTGGTCGACGAAGAAATCAATCGTACGCTGATCATCGACGGCATCCTGATGATCCGCGAATCGAAAAGCCCAACGCTGGTGCGCGAAATGTTGATCGCGTATCTGCCGGAAAAGCACCGCGACTCCGAGCCGGAACCGGTGCCGGCGTAAAACGCGATGAATTGAACGATGGCGCGGCGCAAGGAAGCACACGGCGGCGGCCACGGCTGGTTTGTCACCTTTGCCGATCTCATGGGGCTGCTGGTCAGCTTCTTCGTCATGCTGGTCGCGTTCTCGAACCAGGACCAGCAAAAACTGCAGATCGTCGCCGGCTCGATGCGCGACGCCTTCGGTACGCAGACCAATGTCCGCTACTCCGGCATCGTCGAAGTCGACGGTCTGCCGACGCGGCCGAAGCTGAAGAACGCGGCGCATATCCAGCCCGAAGACGCCTCGCAGACGCCCACGCCCGATCAGGACAATCACGAGCGCCAATACGGCGGCAAGTTTCAGAGTGATCAGGCTTTCGCCCTTGCTGCAGCGTCGTTGCGCCAGGCGCTGGAGGACATGCCGGAACTCACCGAGGCGAGCAAACACATCGTGTTCGAGGAGACCAAGGAAGGTCTCAACATCAACATCGTCGATCAGGACGGCCGCTCGATGTTCCCTGAAGGCTCCAAGGAGCCGTATGAGCGCACGCGCGTGATCATCCAGAAAATTGCCGGGCCGCTGAAGGCGGTGCCGTACCGGATCTCAATCACCGGTCACACGGCAGCCTCGCAGGTGGCGCCGCAGCCGGATTATGGCCCGTGGAACCTCTCGGTCGATCGCGCCAACGCGGTGCGGCAAATCCTCGAGGAGCAGGGATACCCGTCCGCCAACATCTACGAGGTTGCCGGCAAGGCCGATACCGATCCGCTGTTCCCGGATGACCCCTATATCGCGGCTAATCGGCGCGTCACGATTACTCTGATGCACGAAGCGCCGCCGGTTCCGCCAGACCTCAAGCCCTGATTGCAGACTGCCGCCTCCTGAAGGCTGGCCGTCGTCGAGACTAAACCGTTGATCCAGTATAGCTAAATTGCGTCTTTCCCAGCGTATAGCCTTCACCGCTGGCGTTCACTATTTGGCTCGGCATCCGCCAGGCACAGACCGTGCGCACAAGCTTGGCTAAAGTTCTCATGACTCGACAGTACGAAGGGTGTATAGGCGCGGCCCTGCATCGGTCTCGACGCAGCAGCAGGAGCAGGGCGACTTCCTGTTTCAATATTCATGGCAGATAGCGTGACCGCTCCCGCGGCGGGGGGCGAATTGCCGGTGACCGGCACCGGTGCTGCGCGTTCTCGCGCCGGCCTTTGGGGCCTTGCGGTCGGCAGCATCGGCGTCGTTTACGGCGATATCGGGACGAGTCCGCTCTATGCCCTGCGCGAAGCGATTCTCGCTGCTTCCGGCAATTTGCACGGCATTATAGATCGTCCCATGGTTCTCGGCGTGCTGTCGCTCATTTTGTGGGCGCTGCTCATTGTAGTCACGCTCAAATACGTCGTGATCCTGCTGCGGGCCGACAATAACGGGGAGGGAGGCACGCTGACGCTGATGGCGCTTGCATCGCGCGCCGTCGGCCGCGCCAGCAAGGCCGCCGGTCTCGTTGCGCTCCTCGGTGTCGTCAGCGCCGCGCTGTTCTATGGCGACGCTGTCATTACGCCCGCTTTGTCGGTGCTTTCCGCGGTCGAAGGTGTCGATGTCGCGACACCGGCCTTCCACGAATACGTGGTGCCGATCACGGTGGTGATTCTGATCATCCTGTTTGCTGCGCAATCATACGGAACGGCGAAAGTCGCGGCTCTGTTTGGCCCGATCATGCTGGTCTGGTTTGCAGCGATTGCGCTTCCTGGCCTCATCTGGATCGCCAGGGATCCGGGCGTGCTGTGGGCGTTTAATCCGCTCCTCGGTATCGAATTCCTCCTCGACCACGGCATCGTCGGACTGTTCACGCTTGGCGCGGTGTTCCTCGCGGTGACTGGGGCCGAAGCGCTCTATGCCGATCTGGGACATTTCGGTCGCACTCCGATCCAGATGGCGTGGCTCGTCGTCGTGCTGCCGTCGCTGGCGGTCAATTATCTCGGTCAGGGCGCGCTGGTCTTCGCTCATCCGGGGGCGATCGAGAATCCGTTCTTCTTGCTTTATCCCGATTGGGCCCTCATCCCGATGGTCGTTCTCGCGACGGTGGCGACGGTGGTCGCGAGCCAAGCCGTCATCACCGGAGCCTATTCGCTCACCAGTCAAGCGATCCAGCTCGGGCTTTTGCCGCGCTTCGAAGTCCGTCACACCTCAGCAGAGCAGGCCGGACAGATCTATATGCCGCGCGTCAACAGCCTCCTCCTGATCGGCGTTCTTCTCCTGGTCGCGCTGTTCCGCTCGTCGAGCGCACTCGCCTCCGCCTATGGCATAGCGGTCACCGGTACTATGGTCGTCACCTGCACGATGGCGTTTATCGTCATCTGGCGGATGTGGCGCTGGTCGCCGTGGGCCGCGGCGGGCCTGATAGTGCCCTTCCTGGTGATCGACTTGACCTTCCTGTCGGCCAACATGCTCAAGGTCGTGCAAGGCGGTTGGGTGCCGTTGTTGCTCGGCGGCGCCGTCATGATGGTGATGTACACGTGGCGGCGCGGCAGCAGGATATTGACCGCGAAGACGCGCCGGCTGGAAACGCCGCTCGACGACCTGGTGCGCATTCTCGAGAAAAAGCCGCCGCAGCGGGTGCCCGGCACCGCCGTGTTCCTGACCAGCGACCCCAAGAGCGCGCCTACCGCGCTTCTGCACAGCCTCAAGCACTACAAAGTGCTGCACGAGAAGAATGTCATCCTGTCCGTCGAGACCACCCATACCCCGCGCGTCGACCCCGAACGGCGCGTCCGCATCGAACCGGTAGGTTCGACTTTCATGCGGGTGCAATTGCGCTTCGGCTATATGGAAATGCCTAATGTTCCAAAGGCGCTCGCCATCGCGCGCAAGCTCGGCTGGCAATTCGACATCATGTCGACGTCGTTCTTCCTGTCGCGCCGCACCTTACGGCCGGCGCCGCATTCCGGCATGCCGCGTTGGCAGGACCGGCTGTTCATCTCGCTGGCGCGATCGGCGAATGATGCCACTGACTATTTCCAGATTCCCACCGACCGCGTTGTCGAGGTCGGTACTCAAGTCACGGTCTAGTCTCTTCACCTCTGCGAGCAGAACTCGTAGGGTGGCCGCTGAAGCGGCGTAGGCAAAGTCTGTTACGTAATTGCCCCCGCTGCAGTACCATAAACAGACGTGATTTTGGCCACCCGGGTCGCAGGGAGACAAGGATGCCCGATCAAAATCCCAGCGTGCGCGATCTGACGCCGCAAGAGGTCGCGCGTGGGCTGGAAGAAGGCCGCATCGTGCTGGTCGACGTGCGCGAACCCAACGAAACCGCGCTGGAACGCATTCCGGGTGCCGTTTTGGTGCCGCTCTCGGAGTTCGACCCGGCCGCGATCCCTGAACCGTCCGGGCGCGACGTCGTGTTCACCTGCCGCTCGGGGCGCCGCTCGGTGACCGCTTCGCTGGCGGCGCAGGACCAGGGCTTTGCCTACGGCGCGCACCTTGCCGGCGGCATTCTCGCCTGGAAGGCTGCCGGATTACCGACCGAGACGTGATGCCATCCGAGAACACGCTCATTCCCGCGCCAGCGGCAATTCAGCACTGCCGAATGAACTGGGTCCCTGCTTTCGCGGGGACGAACGCATTGATCGTCGGCTTCACCTGCGCAATTGTCTGCTTATTTGCGCAGTCAGCGCTGCCGGCTCAGCGCGTCGTCAATTACTACAACTGGTCGGATTATCAGGATCCGACGGTGCTCGACGCATTCACCAAAGAGACCGGCATTACCGTTCGCTACGACACCTTCGATTCCAACGATACGCTGGAGGCGAAATTGCTGGCCGGGCAGTCCGGCTATGACGTCGTCGTGCCGACCGCATATTTTCTGGCGCGGCAGATCAAGGCCGGAATCTTTCAAAAGCTCGATAAATCGAAACTGCCGAATCTCGCCAATGTCTGGCCGGAAATCGCGCAGCAGCTCGCGGTCTATGATCCGGGCAACCAGTACGCCGTCAACTACATGTGGGGAACGACCGGCATCGGTTACAACGTCAAGGACGTGAAGAGGATATTGGGTCCCGACGCCAGGATCGATTCCTGGGACTATGTATTCGATCCTGACAAGCTCAAAAAGTTCAAGGATTGCGGCGTTCATTTCCTCGATTCGTCGGACGACATCATGCCGGCCGCATTGCATTATTTGCACCTCGATCCGAATTCGAGCGATCCGGGCGATCTGCAAAAGGCCGCCGATCTGCTGACGCGTATCCGGCCCTATGTGCGCAAATTTCATTCCTCGGAGTATCTCAATGCGCTGGCGACCGGCGAGATCTGCTTTGCGGTCGGCTGGTCCGGCGACATCAAACAGGCACAACGGCGCGCGGCTGACGCCAGGGCCGGTATCGAGATCGGATATTCGATCCCGAAAGAGGGCGCCCAATTGTGGTTCGACAATCTCGCCATTCCCAAGGATGCGCCGCACCCGCAGGAGGCGTATGAACTGATCAACTACTTGATCAAGCCGGACGTCGCGGCCAAGAACACGAATTACGTCTGGTACGCCAACGGCGACCGGCCGAGCCAATCCATCGATCCCGCGATCCTCACCGACCGCACCATCTATCCGGACGCGGCGACCATGGCGAATTTCTACACCGTCATCGCGCACGATCCGAAGACACAGCGGCTGATCAACCGGCTGTGGACGCGGATCAAGACCGGGGAATGATCGCTGCTGCGACAATAACACGCTGGAACCGGCAGTTCGGGCGCGCCTGGTCACGGCCCGGACGCGCCAAGCTTGTTCTAGTATAAAAGCTCAAAGCGATTTTACGTCGCAAAATGGGGGAGGATGATGAGCAAATTTACCGGGATTTCGGCGCTGTCGCGCCGCACGCTTCTCAAAAGCGGCGGCGCAGTCGCGGCCGGGATCGCCGCGCCGGCGCTGCTGCATGTTCGCTCGGCCTATGCCGACTATCCGGATCGTCCGATCAAGTTCGTGGTCGCGAACACGCCCGGCGGCCCCTCTGACATCGTCGGCCGCATGGTGACCGCGGCGCTCGAGCAATCGACCGGAAAAACCTTCATCGTGGAAAATCGCGGTGGTGCTGGCGGCAATATCGGGATGGAATATGCCGCCCATGCCGATCCGGACGGCTACACGATGCTGCTTGCAACCAACGCCTACTCGGTGAATTACGGGCTTTACAATCACCTGCCCTACGACCCGTACAAGGATTTCGTCGGGGTCAGCGAATTGGCGGGTTCGCCGAACACCTTCGTTGTCAAATCCGAAATGCCGGCGAAAACGATCAATGATTTCGTCGCCCTCGCGCGCGCCAACCCCGACAAATACAATTGCGCGACGCCGCCAATCGGCACGACGCCGCAAATCGAGCTGGAAGTCTTGAAGATTCGCGAAAAGCTGCCGAAGCTCGCCGACGTGGTCTTCAAGGGCGGCGGTGACGCCATCGCGGCTCTGGTCAGCGGCACCGTTCAGCTCAGTTCAGGTTCGCTCGGTCCGGCGCTGCCGCATATCAAAGCCGGAACGTTACGCTGTCTCGCGGTTTGCGGCGCAAACCGCTGGCCGGAACTGGCCGACGTGCCGACCATGGAAGAATCCGGCTACAAGGATTTCGTATTCCAGACCGATATGGTGCTGCTCGCTCCCGCCAAGACACCGCCTGACGACATTAAATGGCTGGAAGCCGAGACGCTCAAGGTCCTGAAGATGCCGGAAATGAAAGACAAGCTCTACAAGGCCGGCTTTCTGGTGCGGCCGGAGGGTGCCGACGCCGCCTGGGCGCGCGTGACCAAGGAAATCGGTATGTTCAAGGACATCATCGATCAGGCCGGCATCAAAAAGATGTGACGCCGTGAGCGGGAGCCGCGAGGCTCCGGCGAACGGGGCATAGTCATTTCGCTCCAAGATAACGGGAGGTGGTGAGTTGCCACCAATCGCTCTGTGTGGCGTCAAGAAGCGCGATATCTACGGTCTGTCTGAGTGGACTGTTGCTCGGCACGGCGAATGCGTATTCTTGAGGATCAAATGTCGTGTCGATCAACTCGACCGATGATGCAAAACGCTGCCGAATGATCCAGGCAAGCAATGGCTTGTCGTAGACCAATGCATCGATTGAGTGCTTGCGCAGCGCTTTGAGAGCATCCTCGGGGGTCGCGAATTCCCGGTAGGCCAGTCGCAGCCGAGAAAGCGTCTCCTCGGTCGAGGTGCCGGCCACCGCGCCGACCCGCACCGAGGATAAATCGCCGACCTCGTGTACTGCCCCCTGGAGATGCTTGATCGTCAGCACCGACGTGACGCTGGCGGTGAAAACCGCGATCGCAACGATCGAGACCACCATCCACACGATAGCGACGATGCGTCCGGGCAGGGTGCGTGGAGCAAAGTCTCCGGCCTGCCGCTGGGTCATGGCCACGGTCGACCACCACACCCCCGTGGTAAGTCCCTTCGTCAGGCCGCCGCCGAAGTGTTCGTTATGGCGCCGCTCGAAAAACCAGACCAGGAGCCCTGCGGCCAGCGCCAAACCAACCAAGGCTAATATCGCCTGGGCAAAGCCAAATGATGTCAAGGTGCGGATAACCGGCTGCCAGTTCGCCGCGTCCTCGGCTGGCACCGCAATGCCGAGTCCCGCAACGTAGAACGGTTCGGTGAAATCGACAGTGCGCGCGCGGTCGGCGGTTACGGTCACGGCCGCCACGGCGATATCGAATTGTCCGCCCGCGACGCCGTCAATCAGCCCCTGTACATTCGCGACTTCAGCAAAGTGGTACCGCAGATGCAATTGGTCCGCGATATGACGCCAAAGATCGATGCTGATTCCATTCCAGCTGCCGTCGCTGGCCTTCATCGCAAACGGCGCCGCCTCTTTGGTGCCGATCACCAGTTCTCGTTGCGAAACGTTGGCGTTGGGCGCCTGCGGCGTCTGCGCACTGGCCGGCCCCAGCCAGATAAAGGCGGCGCTGGCGAAGACAGAAAGAGTTCGATTCATCGGGTCGCCACTGCTCCCTTTATAGGGTCTGCGGTCTACAAAGAATCCTCATAGAAGCAATCTTGCGCGGGTTCCGGGTGGAAGTCACGCCGCTGATGGTACGATTATTTCACGGAGCGTACCCTTATGCTGCTGCCTACGGACAGCGCGTATGCACCGTGGTATCATGCCGGCCGGTAACAAGTGCCGCGGCTGGCCGAATCGTAGCTTGGTGATTTCTATCGCTGATGCCGTGCAAGGAAAATTCGCGCCACAAAATCAAACCGTGCCAGCGAATCAACGTGGTAAATTCGACGACGAGGCGTCGCTAAAAAGCTGAAATTTCATCGTCGGACCGACAGGGCGTGCCAATGAGCAGCATCAATAGTGCAAAGGTTTCGCTGCGCCAAAGGGCAATAGACGAATTGAAAGAGTTCATCATCATTGCCGCTTATCTTTTGATCTGCTTTACGGCGATCGCTTATCTGAAGGCGGCAATTCTACGGGCGCACGGCATTGCCTTCGCGCCATTTGGCTTTGCCGCCATCAAGGCGCTGATCTGCGCCAAGTTCGTGATGGTCGGGCGTGTGTTCCATGTCGGCGATCGCGTCAAGCTTCGGTTGCCCCTCATTTGGCCGGTCCTGCGCAAGTCGGCCGCATTTCTTATGCTTCTTCTTGTTCTCAACGCCCTTGAAGAAATTGTCGTGGGCCTGACGCATCATCGGTCGGTGGCCGATTTGATCGCTGAAATCGGCGGTGGCACGCTCGATCAGTTGATTGCGACCAGCATTGTGGGGCTGCTGATTTTAATCCCGTTTTTTGCGTTTCGGGCGCTCGGCGTCGTCGTCGGAGAGCGCAACCTGGCCCGCGTATTCTTTGAGCCTCGGCGCACGGCCGATAGCGGCTAGGTTTCTATGCCGGCGCGTCATCTGCGCCGAAAGTTCCGCCTCACACGGTGCGGTAAGGGGTTGCCCTTAGGGGCAATTTCGGAATTTTCCAACGTCCGCACTCTAACTAACAAATGCCATAGGGCTCCAATGGGAGTGAGAGCATGCGAACCAATGCCGCGCGAACCGAGGATAATGTTTACTACCTGCATCGTCCCGCAGCACGAAGTGCGGCGATCGCGCGCTTGCAGGAGCAGTCAAGCCGCAAATTTGTGATGGCCGGGTTCTACCTGATCGCGGGTGCGCTTGTTGGGCTGGCGCTGGCCAATCTGCCGGCTTTGTCCGGAGCGGCTTTGTCGGTCGCGAAAGTCCTGCCGCCGCACTGGATGTAGCTGCTGCGGCATCGGGGCCTAGCGCCACCGCCGGTGCAGCCACAACCACTGCTCGGGATATTGCCGGATCCAGCCTTCGATCACGGACGTGATGGCCTGCATGGTGCCTTGAACATCGATGCGGCCGTCGGCATCGCGCACCGGCTCGACCGGATCGGAGACTTCGCCCCAAAAGCTGTTGCCGTCGGGGTTGCGCACCACGCGCATGCCATAGATCGGCAGTTCGGTCTGCCGCGCCAACATTGCGATCAGGGGATTGGCGAGGCACTGCCGGCCGAAGAACGTGACTTCGACGCCTTTGCTGTAGTGCTGGTCGGCGAGCATGCCGACGTGAATACCGGATTGCAGGCGCCGCGCCAGCTTGACCGGCGCATCGAGACCGGTGGCGATAAGTTCGCCCATCAGCGGCTCACGCAGCTTGACGATGACGTCGTTGACGGCGGCGATATTCGGCCGCCGGTACAACACGGCGGATTTCACTCCGATCAGTTTCGCGCCGATGCCGGGCAGCTCCCAATTTGCAAGATGCGCGGCAAAGCCGATGGTCGCCTTGCCGCTTTGGGTGATCCAATCGTAGCGCTCCTTCGATTCCGGCGGATAAGTAATGATGTCCGGCGTCTGCGTGCCGAAACCCTCGACGCAGAATTCGTCGAGATGCGCGAATTCGATGGCGATGCGGCCGAGATTGTCCCACACGCCGCCAAGTATCTTTTCGATCTCGGCATCGGATTTTTCCGGGAACGCGGCGCGTAACTGTTCGCGGCCGATGCGATGTTCTTTGAACAGCGGCCCGATCCGGCGCATGACGCCGCCGGCAAAATTCGCCATGCGCTTTCTGTTGGTGTGCTTGATCGCGCCGAGAAGGCCGACCGTGACCGCGCCGGCCGCCGCATCGAGCAGGGGCTTGAGCCGCGACGCCGTCATCAGAACATGACGATGATCTTGCCGAATACCTGCCGGCTTTCGAGCCGCGCCAGGCCGCGCTCGAACTCGGCAAGCGGCACTTCGGTATCGATCACAGGGGTGAGCCCGGAAGCCATCTTGGCGAGGCTCTCGCGGATATTGCGCATCGAGCAGCCGAACGAGCCGAAGATACGGTATTGCTGCAAATAGAGCTGGAACAGATTCATGGTGATCGACTGGCCGGAGGTCGAGCCGCAGGTGACGAGGCGTCCGCCGCGTTTGAGGCACAGCAGCGAGCCGTTGAACGTGTCGGGACCGACATGCTCGAAGGCGACGTCGACGCCTTTTTTTCCGGTGAGCTTGCGCACGATGGTTTCGAAACGGTCGGTGCGGTAATTGACGACATGATCGGCGCCGAGCGCTTTCGCCTTTTCGGCCTTGGCGTCGTCGCCGACCGTGGTGATGACGGTGGCGCCGATCGCCTTGGCCATCTTGATGGCGCTGGTGCCGATGCCGGAACCGCCGGCCTGCACCAAAATCGTCTCACCGGGCTCGAGCTTGGCGTTGTCGAACAGCATGTGCTGCACGGTGCCGAACGCCACCGGCGCACAGGCGGCGTCGCGGAAACTCACGCCGGCCGGGATCGGCACGATAAGCCGCGCCGGCAGATTGATCAGGTCGCGGGCGAAGCCGTCGACATGAAAGCCCATGATCGAGGCGACATTTTCGCAAAGATTATCGCGGCCCTCGCGGCAGGCCTTGCAGGCGCCACAGGTCAGCGCACCATAGGCGACGACGCGGTCGCCCGCTTTGCATGTGGTGACATCCGGCCCGACTGCCGCAATCTCACCGGCTGCCTCGACGCCGACCACGAGCGGCAGCTTGCGCTTGGCGAAGGCCATGCCGCGCCAGCCCCAGACGTCGATGTGGTTTAGCCCGATCGCCTTGATGGCGATCTGAACTTCGCCGGCCGCAGGTGGCGGCGGCGCCGCGATATCCAACAGCTCGATCTTGCGGTCGGCAAGCAGCGTCAGCGCGCGCATTTCGCCTCCTCCTGTTCCGCCCCATGGCCAGGGGAGGGTGGGGTAGGCTTGCCGCCAATGGTGAGTGCCGCCGCGCCGGTCACGCCGGCTCCCGGGCCAGCACCAACGAGATGTTCTGGCCGCCGAAGCCGAACGAATTGGAAATGGCCCGACTGATCTTGGCATCACGCGCCGTATTCGGCACGACGTCGAGCGGTATCGCCGGATCGGGAACACTGTAATTGATAGTCGGCGGGATGCGCTGGTGCTCCAGCGTCAGCGCCGTGAATACCGCTTCAACCGCTCCGGCGGCGGTGAGCGTATGGCCGATCATCGATTTGTTCGACGACATCGGAATGCTGCGGATGCGCTCGCCAAAAACGGTGGAGACGCCGAGGCATTCCATCTTGTCATTTTCCGGCGTCGAAGTGCCGTGCGCGTTGATGTAGTCGATATCTTCCGCGCCGACGCCGGCATCGGCGAGCGCGATGCGCATGCAGGCGATGACCGGCTTGCCGTCGGGGCTCGAACGCGTTCGGTGGAACGAATCCGATTTCTCGCCGCAGCCTTCGAGGATGGCGAGCACCTTGGCGCCGCGCGCCACCGCGTGATCGTAGTCTTCGAGCACGAGCGCCGCGCCACCTTCAGCGAGCACGAAGCCGTCGCGGTTCTTGGAGAACGGCTTCGAGGCTTGCGCCGGCGGATCATTCTGCGTCGACAGCGCGGAGAGAAGCGAGAACCGCACCAGCAATTCCGGCGTCAGCGAGCCGTCAGCGCCCACCGCCAGCACCGCCTTGCATTCGCCGCGGCGGATCGCCTCGACGCCGAGCTGGATGGCGGTGCCGCCCGAGGCGCAAGCCGTGGTCAGCGAGATCGGCGAGCCTTCGGTGCCAAAATGCTCCGCCAGGTGCTCGCCGATGATGCCGTATTTGAGCGTCTCATAGATCGGGGCGAATTGCGGCTCGCGCGCCACCCGCATCAGGTCAGGGTAGGTGGCGTCCTCGCCCGGTTTCGCCTCGGCCGCCATCTGGTTGCGGTAATGCCATTCGATTTCGAGCGGCGGGAGCGCCAGAAAGAGCGGCCCGGGAAAATGCCCCTTGGAGCCGATCGCGGCTTGCGCGATCGCTTCCTCGCAGGCCAGCCGCGCAATGCGCTCGGACAGCTCCGCCGGCGGCATATAGTCCTTGTAAACGTCGTCGACGGTGCCGGCCATGGTGGTCCGCAGGCTATCGAGCGGGAAACGCGAAATGCGCCGGATGCCGGATTGGCCGGCGGTCAATTTCGCCCAATTGTCGTCCTTGCCGACGCCGAGCGAGGTGACGACGCCCATGCCGGTGACCGCGATCACCGGACGGCCGGCTTTATCGCGCTTGGCGGTCGGACGCACCGATGTCATGACCCTCTCCCTCAATCCACCCGTTCGAGCAGCGCCAGCCCCTCGCCACGCCAATTGCCGACGCTGGTGACGACGACCTGCGACAGTCCGGACGGAGTGTCGCCCGTATCGCCGCTGCCGGTCGGGGCGAACAGCTTGCCGTGCTCGATCGCCGCGCAGCCGATGCCCAGATTCGCCATGAACTGAGTATCGACGCCATGCCCGATATACGTACCGGTATTGCGAACCGGAAGACCGATGTCCTTGAGCACATGACGCTCGGCCGAGGTCGCCGGTTCAAGCCCGGCGGCGCCGGAAATGATCGCTGCGTGGCTGCGGTCGACCTGCGGGGCGATGGCGTCCCATTGCCGGCGCAGCGACCCTTCGGCTTCGCCCTTATGCCGCGCATTGCGGTCGGAGAAAACCGGTGAAATCTTGACCCGGGGTTTTGCGCCACGCGCCCTGGCGTGGTTGCTGGCCTCCAGCACTAGAAATGCACCCATGGTGCCGAAGGCGATGCCGCCCTCCGGGCCGCGATCCCACACCGGAGCGAATTTATCCTTGAGCAGGACACTGCCAAGCTCGAAGGCGAGCAGCACGTCCCAGCGTGTGCCGTGATAGGCGCCGCCGACCAGCGTCAGATCGCTTTGTCCGGCGGCGATGCGCGCCTGCGCCACGCGAACCGCGTCGACGCCGGCGGCTTCCTCGCCCATGAACGTGCGCGACGATCCGACCACGCCATGCACCAACGAAATATTGCCGGCGAGAAGATTGGGCAGCTGCGCCAAAAACAACGTCGGCCGCAGGTCGCTCATCAGCCGCTCGTTGAGGAACGCGCCGGGCTGGTTGACTTTGCGGACTCCCGCCATGATCGCGGTATCGACGGCGATGTCGCGCTCGCCGCCGCCGGCGGCGACGATCATGTCAGTGCGGTCGAGGATGTCGGCATTGCCGGCGATGCCGGCATCGCTGAGCGCCAAGCCTGCGGAATAGACGCCGACCCGTTGCCAGGTCTCCATCTGCCGCTGATCGCTCTTTTTCGGAATCTGCTTGTCGTAGCTCATTGGCGCGAGCGGATGCACGATGTAGGGCGCATAGCTCTTGTCGTCATAGGGCGGCGGTTCGCCGCTCGTCAGCCGCGCCCAATTCGCTTCCAGTCCCTCGCCCAGACAGGTGAGTAGACCGACGCCGGTGATCCACACCTCGCGGCGTTCGGTCACTTGGCGAACTCCTTGGCCGGGAAATTGATCCGCTCCGCCCATTCCCACAACCCGGCGCGCAGTTCCGGGCTCGGATAGGGAATGATGCGATAGGTGAGCTTGGCGTCGCAAACGGCCGTGCCCCTGCACCAGCCCTTGGCCTCGCCGATGGCGTAGCCGGAGCCCTCATGCACCACCCGGCCTTCGATTTCGAGCTCGTCGCCGGGAAACACGGCGCTGCGGATCTTGCCTTCCTTGACGCCGGCGAGCGCCGGCAATCCGGTGAAACCGGTCAGCGCACTCACCAGCCAGCCGGTGGTCTGCGCCATGCACTCGATCAACAGCACGCCCGGCATCAGCGGATAGCCGGGAAAATGCCCCTCGAAAACCGGGCTTTTCATCGGCACGGTCGAGACCGCACGCGCGACCCGCTCGGCGACGTTGACGTCGACGAAGCGGTCGATCATCTGAAAATATTCAAGACGCATCGGCGGCGCTCAGGCGCCCTTGGCAGCAATCAGCTCGTCGATCCGTTCGCACAGGTTCTTCAGTACGAAATACTGGTCGGTCGTCGCTTTGCCGTCGTTGACTTCCTGAGTCCATTGTTCGAGCGGAAGCTTTATGCCGAACGCCTTGTCGATGGCGAAGGCGATGTCGAGAAAATCGAGGCTGTCGATCTCGAGATCATTAATAGCGTGGCTGTCCGGCTTGATATTTTCACGCGGAATATCGCAAGTTTCCGCAATGATTTCAGCCACTTTATCGAACGTAGTGGACATCGGGCGTGCTCTTGGTCAATCGAGGAATAAGCGCCGGCCCAGCCCGGCGCGAGCAAGCCCGGGTCGCGTCGGGCCACTCAATGTGAACGCTCCGTATAGCGAAGGACGCCGGTAAGTTCAACGGCGCGCACCGGCCTCGCGCGCGCAATCCAATCGGCGCGGAAAAGGCCGATTCGCCACTTGAGCCAAAGGCTTATCGTAGGCGCTGGTGCCGGGGGCCCGATATCGGCGTGCTTGATCGGGCAAAGGCGATTACCTAATGAACCCGCCGAGAGGTCCGATATGTCGTCCGCCATGCTGCAGGCGCCGGTGCGCAAGCGCTGTTTCATCCAGATGACAGGCTATGAGCCGGTCGGGCCGCAGCACCAGCAGCGCCGTTTCATCCGTGAAATGGCGCGTTTTCACAAAGCCTGGGCGCTCCATGGCGAGGTCTCGCCGCCGCAATTATCGGCAGACGGTGCGGTGGCAAGCTGGACTATCTCAAGCAGCGGGCCGAATTGGCGCGTCGCGACGGATTTCCGCCTGTTCCGCTGGGACGACTTCGTGACCGCCGACGGGGCGACCAGCGATTGGCTGCGCTTTCCGCTCGGCATAGCCGCCCTGATGGAATTCATTCTGACCGGGACCGTGGTGAAGTATTTTGTTCTGGCGTGGCGTTACGGCGCGTTCTTTCTATTTCCGCTTCTCTACCTCGTTGGCATGGCGTGGCTGTCGATCGGCCTGACGCGCTTTGCGCTCGGTCACCTCGGCCTGCCGTACCCAATGCTGGTCGCACCGTTACTGTGGCTTGCGCTCTTCGTCGCGCTGCGCTGGACATTCGGCCGCTTCATTCACATCGGCTACGCGCTTGACGACTGGTATTTTGCCCGCGATTTCGTCCACCGCGTGCGGCCGCAACTTGATGCGCGGCTCGATCGTCTCGCGGGCGAATTAGTGCGGCTGGTTCGCGAGACCGACGCCGACGAGATTGTCGTTCACGGTCACAGCCTTGGTGCGCCGCTGTCGCTTGTCGTCGTTGACCGTGCTTTGCAACTCGATCCGCAGCTCGGCGCCCGCGGCAAACCGCTTCGCCTCGTTTCGACCGGCTCATCGCTGCTAAAAGTGGGTCTGCATCCGGCGGCCGGCTGGCTGCGCGACGCCGTCGGCAGAGTGGCGAATGCGCCCTCGATCTACTGGGTCGAATACCAGGCGCTCGTCGACATCATCAACGTCTACAAGGTCGATCCGGTCGTGGCGCTGGGCATGCCGGCGACCGGCAAACCGATCGTGAAAATCTTTCGCATCCGCATGATGGTCGAGGAGCACACCTATCGTCGTTTCCATCTCAATTTTCTGCGCGTCCACCGCCAGGCGGTGATGGGCAACGAGCGCCGGTACTTCTACGATTATTACATGTTGTGCTGCGGGCCTCTCGCCCTTGTCGACTGGGTCGAGGATCCGGATCGGGCAGTCGCGGCATTCACGCCCGATGGCGCACTCATCGACGCGGCCTCCGGCCATCGCGGCCCAGGCCCCGCTTTATCTGCAACGGCGACGGAGCTTTAGTCAGTGACGGCGACGGCTACAAAAATCATCTGGCTCGCCTTTGGCCTTGCCTGGTTCGTGCTACGCCTGCAGCCAGGGCGCCGCGCACGCAAGACGCCGGTGCGCTATTCGGCGCGTGGAATGCGTGAATTCGCGCTTCTCGGCGCGTCGCTGACAGGGCTCGGCATCGTGCCCTGTATTTATCTTGCGACCCACTTTCCGAGATTTGCCGATTACCCGGTCATGCCGGTACTGAGCTACCTTGGCATCGCCGTCGATATCGTCTGTCTGTGGTTGTTCATTCGGACCCATCGCGACCTCGGCCACAATTGGTCGGTCAGTCTCGACCTGCGCGAACGCCACACCCTGGTCACAACAGGCATCTACGCGATGGTTCGGCATCCGATGTATACGGGCTTTTGGCTCATGGCGGTGGCGCAGGCGCTACTTTTGCCCAATTGGATTGCAGGGCCGGCGGGATTGGTCGGTTTTGGCATCCTATTTTTTGGGCGAGTGTCGCGCGAAGAGGAGATGATGATCACCGCCTTCGGCGATGAATACCGCGCCTACATGCGCCGTACCGCGCGTGTGGTTCCCTGGTTCTATTGAGGGCGTTTCGGACGTTGCATTTTTGTTACAGGTTTACGCCGGTTTGCGAGGCGATGAGGAATATGAGGGGAATTTCGCCGCGAAATCTGGCAGTGCAATATGGATTGCTTAGAATGGTTTGCAGCTCCGGCCGTCAGGGCCGGACATGATTGCGGAAAGTCTCGAGGTGGTCATGAGAGTTTTGCGACGTCTTACGACGATCGGAGTACTGGCGGCGGCTATGATGCTGTCGCTGGGATCAAATCCGAGCATGGCCGCCCCGCGCGCGCACGTCTATTTGCTGCGCGGGCTACTCAATATTTTCTCGCTCGGCATGGACTCGCTCGCTGCGCAACTTAATGCGCGCGGTGTCTATGCGACGGTCGATAATCACGCCGATTGGCAGACGCTCGCCGATCAGGCAGCTGCAAATTACAAGGCCGGGAAAGAAGGGCCGATCATCCTGATCGGTCATTCGCTCGGCGCTGACGCGGTCATGGAGATGGCGGCTTATCTCGGCAGGCGCGACGTTCCGGTGGCGCTCGTGGTCCCGTTCGACGGCACGGCTTCGTTTGCAGCGTCGGCGAATGTCGCTCGCGTGATCAACTTGACTCAGCACTATTTCATGGGGCGCGGCCCGGGTTTCCATGGTTCGTTGATCAATGTCGATCTCCGCTCCGATCCCAATATCGATCACCTCAACATTGACAAGTCGCCGCGCCTGCACGCGCGGGTGATCGCCGAAGTGCTCGCCATCGTCGGATCACGCCGTCCGGCAAGTCCGGCAACCGCCGCCAAGGCAACGAGCGTGAGCGCGCCCAGCGAAAGCGGCACGAAACTTGTGCCTGCCAACGGCACCAAATCCGAGGCGGCGCCCGCTGGCGGCGAGCCGGCCAAACCCAAGGACGCACAACCTGCCGCTGGGCCGGCCAAAACCGGCGACGCGACGACTGCGCCTGCCGCGGTAAAGCCCGTGGCCGAGAGCGGCACTCCGGTCATCGCGCTTCCCGAACGGGCCGCGAAACCGGCGCCGTCGTCCGGTTCGGACCACCTGCAGAACTAAATCGTCGATCGTTCAGCGCTGGGCGAACGCGCCCACGTCAAAAATTGTCACTGAACCGTTGCGAGGCTCGGCGCGGGCAACTCCAGCGGCTCGCAATTGACCCGCCCCTGCATCATGCAGTCCTGATCTTTTTCCATCACGGCGATGGTGTCGGCAAGCCAGACACCGGTACTGACAAGAAAGGTCAGGACCACCAGCGCGATCACGTTCATTACCATGCGCTGGCGATAGTCGACGACCTCGTCCTCGTCTTGCTCGTATTGGGCAAAATCGTCAGGCGGCTCGACATCAGGCTCGATCGGCCCGGTGACCAGGCCGGGCAATACCTGCTCCGGGCGCCGAAACGGCACCACCTGTCCGAACGCTTTGCTATCGTCCAGGTCCGGGCGACGGTGCGCTGCCTGAGAACCACTCCGAGTCATGGCGCTATATTACGCTTTTGCGGATTAATTTCTAAGCCTCGAACGCATGCACTACCCATAGGTAGTCCCCGACCTGGGCGCATGGTTTCCGAGCCATTCCGGCAGCAGGCCAATTATCCTAAATTCATGGCGGTCGAGGTGCGTCACAAAGCGCTCAGTTGCTCGCCTTACGCGCGGTTTAGACTGGGGACGGGAGTCGGCACTGCCGATATCGCAGTCATTCAACAGGGAGCCAATCGATGAGCTTTTTCGCCTTGCGATCAATTCCGCGCGCGGCCGTCGCGTTCTTAGCGGTTATGCCGGCGCCATTCGTGCTGTTGCAGCTCACGGCCGGCCCCGCTGCCGCTGCCGACTATGACGTCGGTTCGATCCACATTACGCAGCCTTGGGCACGAGCGACGCCGAAGGGCGCTCCGGCCGGCGCCGGCTATATGACGATCACCAATAAGGGGACGGCGCCAGACCGGGTCAATTGCGTGTCGGACGATGCCAGCGCGCAATGCCAGATCCACAGCATGACCATGGACGGCGGCATCATGAGAATGCGCCCGGTCGAAGGCGGCCTGGAAATCAAGCCGGGGGAAACGGTCATGCTCAAGCCCGGCAGCTTCCATATTATGTTCCTCGATCTCACGCATCCGCTGGTCCAGGGACAGAGCGTCAAGGCGACGCTGAAGTTCGATCATGCCGGCACGGTCGATGTGGAATATCCGATTGCCGGCATCGGCGCGCCGGCGCCTGGTGTCGCGGCCGGCGGCGGCATGATGCAAGGTGGCGGCATGATGCAAGGCGGCGGCATGCAAGGCGGTGGCATGCAGGGCGGCGCCATGCAGATGAACAAGCCATAGGCCTATAAGGCGCCGGTCGGGCGCGGCGAGCATGGCGGTGGGCCGGATCGATCCGGCGCATAATTCCTGCCTTACGATTGGTTAAGGCTGCCGGGCGTATATGACGAACCCGCCGGGCCCAGTCGTATGACAGTGAACAAATCCGATTTAAGCGACGTGGCCGGCCGCTCCGGGCCGTTCGACATCATGTCCAGGTCGTCGTCGGAACCCATGTCAGGACCCGCGCGGCAATCCATGCCCGTGCGCGTGCCCGCGGACGCACCCCGGAAGCCGATCAAAGCAGCAAATGAAAGCGCACGGCCGCGCATCGTCATCGCCGAAGCGCTGCGCAACAACTGGTTTGAGATCTGGTACCAGCCGAAGATCGATCTCAAGCGCAAATGCCTTGTCGGGGCGGAGGCGCTGGCGCGGATTCGCCATCCGCAGCTCGGCGTATTGGCGCCCGGCAGCTTCGAGCCTGAGGCCGACGAAGCCAGCATCGGCGAACTCGCGCAACAGGCGTTGCTCGCAACGCTGTGCGATTGGAGCCTGTTTGATGACGCGGGCTTTAATCTGCACCTTGCCGTCAACGTTCCGGTCGGCGCGTTGCTGCGGCTACCGATCTTCGCGCTCGCTGCCGAATATCGTCCGCGATCCGAACGATGGCCCGGCCTCATTGTCGAGGTGACCATGGACCAGATCGTGCGCGATATCGCGTTGGCGAAGAGGATCGCCGCACAATTACGCGGCAGCGGCATCGCGCTCGCGATCGACGATTTCGGAGCCGGCTCTTCGTCGTTCGCCAGCCTGCGCAATCTGCCGTTCGCGGAACTCAAGATCGATCTTTCCTTCGTCCGCAATTGTGCCACTGACGCCACCAATGCCGCGGTCTGCCAGACCGCGATCGACCTCGCGCACAGCCTCGGCAGCGCCGCGGTGGCCACAGGCGTTGCGAACCAGGTGGATTTGCAGGCGCTGATCGCGATGGGTTGCGACTTCGGTCAGGGCAGCCTCGTTGCGCCGCCGATGCCGAAGGAATTTTTCCTCGATCTCCTGCGTCGGCGCACACCACACACCAGCGCCCCTGATCGCGGTCAGCCGGGCATGAGCCCAACCGCCCGCGTGGCGTAATCCGGGATCAGCCTCAAAAAAGCTCTATGGCTCTTTGAACGCTGCCTTGTATCCCTCCGGCAACGGTGCGCGGAAGGTGTTGAGCGTCATCGAGACCATGGCGTAATAGCCGAGGATGCCGACCAGTTCGACTGTGCCGGCGTGGCCGAGAATCTTCTTCACGCGATTGAAGGTCGGAGTGGTGACGCGGCGCTTCGAATAGAGCTCCTTGACGAAGGCGTAGATCGCTTTCTCGTCGGCCGGCGCCGATTTTGGCGCGCGGCCGGCCTGGACGTCGCGGATGGTCGCCGGTTTTACGCCCTGCTTTTCCGCCATCGGTGCGTGCATTGCCCATTCATATTGGGCTTTCCAGAACGCGCCGGTGCAGAGAATGGCGAACTCCGAAAGCCGCGGCGGCACGCCGGTCTTGAAACGCAAATGGCCGCCGAGCTTTTGCGCCAGCTCGCCGAACATCGGCGCGTGCAGGTAAATCGCGAACGGTCCCGACATTTTGAATTGGCCGCGCGGACCGGACTTGATGGATTCCGCGAGCGCGCGCTGCTCCGCAGTCAGGGTCTGCTCGGCCAGTTTCGGCAGGCGCGGCGATTGCAAGTCTTTGGGCATGGTTTCCTCTATGTGCGTTCCGTGTCGCGATTAGACGTTTCCATTGTAGCGTGATGGACGGGCCGGCCACGAGGCCTAAATCGCCCGATCTCGCCTGACGGCGGGCGATGCATCAGCGGCGCTTTTTCGCCTCTCGTTTTGCCGGGCTTTGCGCCGGACTTGGCTTTGCTTTTGAACGCTTGGCTGCGGACGTGCCGCGCTTTGCGGCGATCTTGGGCGGCATCAGGCCTGCCTTTTCGACGTGGCGCACCCAGTAGTCCCAGGCGCGATTGGTCGACGGCGGCCGCACGCTGTGCTCCGAAGACAATTTCATTTCGCCCGGCGAGAGGTGATCGACATGGCCATGCACGATCGCCCGACTCTGCAGCGCGGCGTTTTCGCAGCCATAGACCGTGCGGAACGTCATTTCGCGCAAGCTTCGGCCGGCGACGGTGGCGCCGTGCCGGCGCATCAGCACCATCCAGTTCTGTCCGAGCGCCCGCGCAAGCGAGGCGCCTTCCTCCGGCTTGACGACCAGCATGTTGGTGTCGCCGAATTCGTCGCGCTGGTCCCAGAACGGCACATGGCCGATCACGGCAGGCAAGTGGAAGACCGGCACCAGTTCGCGGCCGGAAATGCAGAATGGCAGCACGTCATGCGAATGATGATGGCACACGGCGTTGACGTCGGGGCGCGCCTTGTAGATTTCGCCATGGATGACGCGTTCGCTGTACATGCGGAATTCAGTCGGCCGTACCGGCTGCGATTCGAGATCCATTTCGAGGAGATCCACGGTCTCCGCCAGTTCCGGCGCCTGGTGCCGTGAAATGAAATAGCGTCCCGGGTTTTGCGGATGGCGCACGCTGACATGGCCGAATGCATCGAGGACTTTTTGATTGGCGAGTATTCGCGTCGCCACGATCAGTTCGTGGAACAGTTCGGCGAGTTCGCCCGTCTGTTTTTCACCCGCCATCCCGTTTCTCCCTTGTTTTTGGCAATGCCAGCAATGTTTAAGGCTGGATTTATCGCATCGCGCGGTGCTCCTTTTGGCATTCCGGGCCGTCTTGCGCTAGACCTCTACGCTGATGTCTTCACAAGACCGGTCGTATGACAGCCGCGGTGAAAGCTCTGTTCTTTGACGTTTTCGGCACGCTGGTTGATTGGCGGAGCGGAATTGCGCGCGAGGCTGAGGCCGTGCTCAAGCCGCACGGTGTGGCAGTCGACTGTGCGTCTTTCGCCGACGCCTGGCGCGGCGAATATCAGGGCGCGATGGAGGAGGTGCGCGCCGGCCGCATCGCTTTCTGCAAGCTTGACGTGCTGCACCGGCGCAATCTCGAACTCACGCTCAAGCATTTTCGCATCGACATGCTCGGCGAGGAGGAGAAGCAAAATCTCAATCTGGCATGGCATCGGCTGGACGCCTGGCCCGACGTGCCGTCCGGGCTTCTCCGGCTCAAGCGCAAATATCTGCTGGCGCCGGTGTCGAACGGCAATATTTCACTGATGGTCGATCTGGCGCGCCGCAACAACCTGCCGTGGGATGCCATTCTCGGCGCCGAGATTGCCGGTGACTACAAGCCGAAGCCGCGGGTCTATCTCGCCTCCGCAGCGGCCTTCGATCTCGCGCCGGAGGCCTGCATGATGGTAGCGGCGCATTCCAAGGATCTTGCAGCGGCGGCGGCGCTTGGGCTGCGCACCGCGCACGTTGCGCGGCCGAACGAACACGGCCCCGGCCGCGGCGAAGCAGCTCCGACCGTGCCGGTCGATTTTGCAGCCAAGACGCTCGAAGCGCTGGCTCAAATGCTAGGGCTGTAAGGATTGAAGCGCTTTTTCCGCTGCGGAACCGTTAGCCTGCGCGCCCATGGAAGATGTGCTGCCGGGCGTTGATCTTAATGGCGGTGCGCTGCATTTGGGAGGCAAACAAAAGCTCAGCCATCCCGGTGAGGAATTTCAGAGCGGCGGTCATGACAAGATCCCCTGTTAACCCTTCATTAACCAAGAGGGAGTTTAAGCGGGATCGGACGCTGTTGAAGTGACCGGGGTCACAGAACCGCGCTATTCAACAAGCTGCTGAATTCTATGGATAAAATACGAGTCGCTAGCCGCCCAAAGCCGGGTAATCGGTGTAGCCGGCTGCCGCCCCGCCGTAGAACGTCTTGCGATCGGGAGGATTGAACGGGCCGCCGCGGCGCAGGCGCTCGGGCAAATCAGGATTGGCAAGGTAGAGCGTCGCAAACGAGACAAGATCGGCCACACCATCAGCGATGACGGCTTCGGCGCGCGCCAGATCATAACCCTTGTTGCCGATCAGCGCGCCGCGCCAGATTTTGCGGAAGAACTTTATGTCGGGCATTTCACCCGTTGCGACCGGATCGCTGGCGGCAGGTTCGACGATGTGGAGATAAGCGAGGCCGAAACGTTCGAGTGCACCGACCGCAGTGGCGAAGGTCGCGGCCGGATGACTGTCGACCACATCGTTATAAGGATTAGTCGGGGACAGCCGCACGCCGACGCGATTGCCGCCCCACTCGCCGACAATCGCGTCTGTGACCTCGACGAGAAAGCGCGCGCGGTTTTGCGCACTGCCGCCATAGCTGTCGGTGCGCCGGTTGGAGCCGTCGCGCAAAAACTGATCGATCAGATAGCCATTGGCGCCATGCAGCTCGACGCCGTCGAAGCCGGCTTCCCGCGCGTTCTTCGCACCGCGGCGGAAATCTTCGACGATGCCGGCAATCTCCACCGCATCAAGCGCGTGCGGGGTGACGTAAGCCTTCATGCCGTCGAGCGTCCAGGCCTGTCCCACAGGCGCAATCGCCGACGGTGCCACCGGCAAGGCCCCGCCGGGCTGCAGCGAGGGATGCGAGATGCGCCCGACATGCCAGAGCTGCAAAAAAATCCGTCCGCCGGCCCGATGCACCGCGTCGGTCACGAGTCTCCAGCCGGCGATTTGCTCGGCCGAATGAATGCCGGGCGTGCCGGGATAGCCAAGACCCTGCGGCGAGACCTGCGTCGCCTCGCTGACAATCAGGCCGGCACTGGCGCGCTGCGCATAATAGGTGGCGTTCAGCGGCCCCGGCACATTGCCCGGCCCGGCGCGGTTGCGCGTCATCGGCGCCATCACCACGCGGTTGGGCAGGGTGAGGGGGCCGAGTTCAAACGGTGAGAAGAGCGTCGGGGAGGGCATCAGGGTTTTGGTCTATGGACGTGCGACACACATTCGCACAGCCGGCGTCCGCCACGCCACCGGAAAGGATACGCGGCTAAATTGCAAGGGACACTCGGTCCGCTCCCGATTACACTCCTGTCGGGAGCATTCGCATGACCCTTCAGCAGAATACCGACCACATCCAGACGACGCATATCGGCAGTCTGCCACGGCCGCATGCGCTGCTTGATCTTATGAAGGCGAAGTTTGCGGGCCAGCCCTTCGATCAAGCCAAATTCGACGCGCTCCTTGCCGCTTCGGTTACTGAAGCCGTGCGCAAGCAGGTGGCGAGCGGCATCGAGATCGTGACCGACGGCGAATTCTCCAAGCCGGGTTTTTTCACCTACATCCAGGAACGTCTGGAAGGCTTCGAGTCCCGCCCCGGCCAGAAGATGAAGCTGTTCGTCAAGGAGGTCGCCGCATTTCCCGAATATTATGCCGAATATTTCAAGACCGCGATGATGGGCGGCGCGATCGTCGCACTGGCCCCGGTGGTCTGCACCGGCCCGGTGAAATATCGCGGCGAGAAATTCGTCGCCCGCGACATCGCCAACGTCAAAAAGGCGGCGGCCGCCGCCGGCGTGCCCGATCATCACGTCTTTCTGCCGGCAACCGCTGCGTCGGGCGTCGGTCTCAATGAATACTACAAATCCGATGAAGACTATTTCCACGCACTGGCGCTCGAACTCGCCAAGGAATATCGCGCCATCGCCGACGCCGGCATTCTGGTGCAGATCGACGATCCGTTCCTGCCGGACATATTCTTTGAGCCGGACCTCGACGGCGCGCAGATGAAACGGCGCGCGCAAATCTATGTCGAGGCGACCAACGAGGCGCTCAAGGGCATTCCGCCCGAACGGGTGCGGTTTCACACCTGCTACGGCATCAACGAGGGCCCGCGCCTTTACGAAGCCGCCCTGTCCGACATCCTCGACTTTGTCTTGCAGATCAATGCCGGCTCCTACAGTTTCGAGGCGGCTAATCCGCGCCACGAGCACGAATACCACCTGTTCGAAACCGTCAAAGTGCCGGACGGCAAGGTGCTGTGTCCCGGCATGATCACGCATGCCAGCAATATCGTCGAGCATCCCGAACTGATCGCCGAGCGCATCATGCGCTTTGCCAAGCTGGTCGGCCGGGAAAATGTCATCGCCGCCGCGGATTGTGGGTTTTCCTCGCAGGCATTATACCGGACCGAGGTTCACGACACCGTGGTCTGGGAAAAGTTTAAGGCGCTGCGACAAGGCGCCGATATCGCAACCAAGAAGCTGTGGAACTGATGCACGCTCCTTCGCCTAGTTTGAATTCGCGCCGTGCCATGCACGGCAACAATAAGCTGCAGATCGGCCTGTTCGGCGCCAATTGCTCGTCGGGCCGCGCGGTCACGCTGGTGCCCGAACGCTGGTCGGGCAATTGGGCCGACAACAAGAAGCTCGCGATCATGTCGGACGACGCCGGCATCGATTTTCTCCTGCCGATCGGCCGGTGGAAGGGTTACGGCGGCGACACCGACTACCAGGGCACGACGCTGGAGACGATCACCTGGGCGACCGGTCTTCTCGGCGCCACCAAGCGCATCACGGTATTCGGCACCGTGCACGCGCCGATCTTCAATCCGGTGGTGGCGGCGAAGGAAATGGTCACCGCAGACCATATCAGCGAAGGCCGTTTCGGACTCAATATCGTGGTCGGCTGGAACGAAGGCGAGTTCGACATGTTCGGCGTCGAGCAGCGCGCCCATGAGGACCGCTACGAGTATGCGCAGGAATGGATCGACGTCATCAAGCTGATCTGGTCCGACCGCGAGAATTTCGACTTCGACGGCAGATACCTGCATATGAAAGGCATCAAGGGCAAGCCGAAGCCGTTCGGCGGCGAGCGCCCGGTGATTATGAACGCCGGCGCGTCCGCCACCGGGCAGGCTTTTGCAGTGAAGAATTGCGATGCGTTCTTTCTGCAGGCCTCGCGCACATCGCTCGACGAGACCGCGCAGCGCGTGGTGCGCGCCAAAGACGCGGCGCGCGCGCAGGGCCGCGAGATCGGCTGCTACACGGTCGGTGTCGTCACCTGCCGGCCGACCAGGAAAGAGGCCGAAGAGTATTTCCACCACTGCATCGTCGAGCGCGCCGACTGGAATGCCGTCGACCTCATTCTGGGCATGAAGAATATTTCGCCGCAGACCGTGCCGATGGAGGAATTCTTAAAGCAACGCTCCGGCTATGCGCAGGGCATGGGCGGCCTGGCGCTTGTCGGCGATCCCGACCAGGTCGCCGCGCAGCTTGCCGATCTTTCGAAAGCGGGCCTCACCGGCATCGCCATTTCCCTGGTCAATTATCTCGCCGAATTGCCGTATTTCTGCGACGAAGTCATCGGCCGGCTTGAGCGCATGGGCTTGCGGACAAAGCCGGCAATGGCAGCCTGAGAGGTCTCGCCGGATCGGCCACATGCGATCAGGCGGAACGATATGAGCCCTGATCGATTATTTGCAGCATATTGAACGGTAACGCGCCGGGTCGTCAGAAACCATCACGTTCGAATTCATAGGAGAAACCAGATGGCCAAATCCAAATCCGAAGACGTTGTTAGCCGCGATCGGCTTGCCGAGCTATTGAACGAAGACCTGTCCCGCGAATACCAGGCGATCATCGCCTATGTCGTTTATTCGCAGGTGCTCAGCGGCGCTGAATATATGGATATCGCCGGCCAGCTGGAGATCCACGCCAAGCAGGAACTCGACCACGCGCTGATTATCTCACGGCAGATCGACTATCTCGGCAAAATGCCGTCGGTCACGCCGAAGCCGGTCAAGACCTCGAAGAATGCCAAAGACATGCTGCGCTTCGATCTCGAAAACGAAAACGAGACGATTCGCAATTACCGCGATCGCATTCGGCAATGCGAATCGCTTGGCGAATACGCCATGGCGGAACAGATTCGCAAAATCCTGATCCAGGAACAGGATCACCAGATCGATCTGGCGACCGCGCTTGGCATTGAAGTGCCGGATCTGAGCAAGCGCGAGCGCTGACGCGCGGCGAGTTTAGCCCGCCAGCGCCGCCGCCACACCCGCGCCCCAGATCGCTGTCAGCACCGCGAACGCGCTGACGTTGACGTCCCAGTGCCACGTCTTCGGCCCCATCGGCGGACGGAACGGCTGATAGCCGTTGTCGTCGTAGAGCGCGCCGCCGAACATCGGCCGCGTCAGCACCGCTGCGAAGAAGGCGCCGTAGATCGCGGCGCTGATGGCGGCGGCGAGATAGAGCCGCTCCATTGGATTCGGGCCATCGGTCCAAAGCAAATAAAGCGCGATCAGCCCGACGCCGGAATAGGACAGGATCTGCCATACGACGTGGAAACGCGCGTGCGGCGTCCATTTCGGATTGGTGGCGTGCGTGTTGTTGAAGTCGGCTTTGATTGTGACCAAGGCGTAGCCGAGAACCGTGAGCGAGAGCAGTACCCTGGCTGCGGTGAGCATGGCGTCTTCCCCCTGAGTGATCGCGCGGATCAATATAGCACGGCCACGCTTTTATCTCCTGGCCGGAATCGCCGTGCCGCGTTTCTTGTTGTAGCGGTGGATGGCGACGCGCTCCCAGACGCCGTTGACGGCATAGGGATCACTGCGGGTGAAGGCATCGACCGCGGCGCGGTCTTTGGCATCGATGACGAAAATACTGCCGACCGGCGTCTCGCCGTCGTCGGCAACGAGCGTGCCTGCGGTCACCACGTCGACGGCGTGATCTTCCGATTTATCAAGATGGATGCGGTGCTCGCGGTAGTGCCTCGCCCGCACCGGCAGGATGCCTTTCTTGTCGAGCGCGTGGACGACAAACAGCATAGGCGCATTATAGTCCTCCCCCGCTTGTGCGGGGAAGGATGGAAAGATTTACGCCCGCCGCCGCGAAATCACGTAAGAACTCGTCGAAGAACCACAAGCCGCCGCGCTCGCGCAGCACATCGCGGGTGGCGTCGATATAGCGGCCGTCGGCGGCCGCTTCGGCGACCCGGTCGTCCTCGACCTGCGCCACATAGATCGCTGCGTTCCAGGCGGCAAACAGCGTCGAGGTGCCGATCGATTCCGAAATCTCCGACGGCAGCGTGTGCATCTCGTAGCGGAACAGCGAGCGGTTATCGGCATAGGCGTTGAAATTGAGTTCGCGGCCGGCCGGTCCCAATTCGTGCTTCACCGCTTTGAGGATCTGATGGCGGTCGTGGATGAACGGGTTGTCGTCGGGCCAGACTTTCTGGATGATTTCCATGCCCGGATCGTGGCCGTGCGAGTGGATGGCGATGAGACGGCCACCCGGTCCGAGCGCACGTGCGAGCGGCGCGATGACGCGTTTGGCCTTGAATTCGAGCGGGGCGCGGGCGCGATAGGGCTGCGAGGCGATGACGAGGTCGTAATCGGCGCGCGTACCGCCGGCGCGGGGAATGATCGGATCGAGCAGGAAGCGGTGGTCGTCGCGGTAGATCACGAGCACCACTGGCCGCTCATAGATCGGATTGCCGGTGCGCGCGGATACGCCGGCCTTCCAGTTCTGTGCCAGAAACGGCTCGAGCGCGATAATCTGTTGCTCGAAGCGATGCGCGGAATTGCCGAGAAGCGGCAGCTCGTGCCAAACCATGCTCGATGCCGCGTTGAGCGATTTGACGTGCAGCCATGGCGCGTCGGCGTAAGCGAGATTGGTCAGCACCAGCACGGTTGCCGGGTGCTCGAAAAAGCGGTCCGACATTTTCTGCAGCGTCAGACGCACGTCCTCCAGCGAGATTTCCTTGCCGACCGTATAAAACGGCATGTGCGGAAAGCGGTCGTGCATCGCGCGCATCACGCGGGTCAGCACCGAGCCGTCGCCGACGCCGGCGTCGAACACCCGTACTGCCGGCGGATGCGGATGCAGATGCGCCAATTCCTCGGAGACGCGGTGCGCGACTTCCCATTTCTCGCTGCAGGTATTGACGAAGAGCAGATACTTTTGCCGGTTGTCGAAGAAACGGAAATTGCGCTGCGGGTCGCCGGAAGCGGGCGACGTTGCAGGCGCCGGCACGTGTATCGGCTGGGCCTCGCGCGGACGGGCGATGACGGCCGGCCGCGGCTCCTGCGCCGGATTGGCCGCCATGAAGCCGTGGATGCGGTCGAGCGTGTCGGTCGTGATGCGGCCGCCATTGCGCAACCGTGCGGCAAGCTTGCCGTCGTTTACGGCGCGCCGGCCGAAGGTCGATTCTGCCAAGCCGGTCTGGCGGCAATAGTCGGAGATTTCCGCAAGGAGTTGTTGCGCATTCATGGGCGCCTGCTCCCGATCCTTATGGTTTCCTCGGTACCGTGGGTGGGACGCTCGACGCGCACTTATGGCCACGGCATGGGCGTAAGCGAACCAAGCCGTTGGGCATGGGTCAACCACAAAGTCGCCCACTAAAGTAGTGGGCCAAAATATGGGCAATATCCCACACAAGGTGGGCGGGCAAGTGGGTGAGGCGAGGCGTGCCCTTAAAGCGCGTTTAGAACCGCCTTCGCCACCGCAGCCGTGCCGTCGCGCCCGCCGAGGTCGGGCGGCCTGATGCCGGCGGCAAAGGCCTTGTCGACCGCGGCTTCGATCCGCGCCGCAGCTTCCGCTGCCGGTGCGTGCTCGTGCTTGTCGGCGAGCCAATCGAGCATCATCGCCGCCGAGAGGATCATCGGCGGTGGGGTTGGCGAGGTTCTTGCCCATGATGTCGGGCGCCGTGCCGTGGCAGGGCTGGAACACCGCATGGAGGTCGCCGATATCGGCCGACGGCGCCATGCCCATGCCGCCGACCAGGGCCGCGGTGAGATCGGACAGGATGTCGCCGAACATGTTCTCCATCACCAGCACGTCGAAATCCCAGGGCTTGCGCACCAGCATGGCGGAGCAGGCATCGACATAGAGCCGCTCGGTGGCGACGCCCGGATGGCGCGCGGCGGCCTCGTCAAAGATCTGACGGAAGAACGCATAGGCTTTGAACGCATTGGCCTTGTCGACGCAGGCGAGCTTGCCGGGATTGCCCGCGCGCCTTGCGGCGCTCGGCGAGTCGGAACGAGAATTCGAACAGGCGCTCCGAGGTCTTGCGCGTGATCAGGAGCGTCTCGCGCGCCTCGTCATGGGTGACCACGCCTTTGCCGATCGAGGCGAACAACCCTTCCGTTGATTCGCGGATCAGCACCAGGTCGATGCCGCGCGTTTCGGCGCCGACGATCGGGCTCGGCACGCGGGCACCAGCCGGGCCGGGCGCACCCCGGCATAGAGGTCGAAGATGAAGCGCAGTTCGACCTGCGGCATGATCTCGGTGCCGTCGGGATAGCGCACATCGGGGAGCCCACAGGCGCCAAGCAGGATGGCGTCGGCTTCGCGGCAGAGCTTTACGGTGGCCTCCGGCAGCGAGTGGCCGGTGTCGCGATAATGCCCGGCGCCGGCCGGCGCTTGCGAGAAGCGGAAATTCAATCCCGGCGTCGTCGCCGCGATGCGATGCAAAACTTCGAGCGCCGGCGCCATCACTTCGGGCCCGATGCCATCGCCGGCAATCACCGCGATATGGAAGCTGTCGTTGGCGAGCATAGATTTTCCTTCGTGCCAGGGGCGCAGAGGTAAGCACTCTATTTCGCGCGCCCAATCCGCGCTACGGTTCGGCCAACAACGGGAAACGCCAAGGACATAAAATGCCGCGCTTTGCCGCCAATCTCGGCCATCTGTTTACCGAACGCCCGCTGCTCGAGCGTTTCGGCGCCGCGGCCGCTGCGGGCTTTGCCGCGGTTGAGCTGCAGTTTCCCTACGACATTCCCCCCGCCACGGTGAAGGCGGAACTGTCGAAGCATGGCCTCACCCAACTCGGCATCAATACGCCGCAGTGCCCGGAGTTCGGCCTTGCCGCGCTGCCGGGGCGCGAGCGCGATTTCGATGCCGCCTTCGCCCGCGCGCTCGATTATGTCGTCGCTATTGGCGGTACGGCGATTCATTGCATGGCCGGGGTCGTGCCGGTCAACGAGCGGCCGGCGGCCGAGAAAGTATTCATCGGCAACCTGACCCGCGCCGCAGCTGCAGCGGCGAAATCGAACATCACGCTATTGATCGAGCCGATCAATGCGCGCGACCGTCCGGGCTATTTCCTCAGTCATGTCGAACATGCCGCCGATCTTGTCGGCAGGATCGGTGCGCCGAATGTGCGCGTGCAATTCGATTTTTATCATATCCAGATCACGGGCGGCGACCTGATCAAACGCTTCGAAAAATTCCTGCCGGCGGTCGGCCACGTGCAGATCGCCGCGGTGCCGACGCGTGGCGAGCCCGACGAGGGCGAGATCAATTATCCCGCGGTGTTCGTTGCGATCGACAAGCTCGGCTATGGCGGATGGATCGGCTGCGAATACAAGCCGCGAACGCGCACCGAGGACGGCTTAGGCTGGGCCAGGCCTTACGGCGTGGCGCCGAAACGGAGCTGATGCCATGGTTGATGCTTTGCGTCTCGACGGCAAGATCGCACTCGTCACCGGCGCCGGTTCGGGCATCGGCAAGGCCATTGCCGAGACTTTCGCGCGCGAGGGCGCACGCGTTGCACTTGCCGATGTCAATCTCGAAACGGCGAAATCGGCGGCGCGCGCCATCGGCAACAACGCCATTGCCGTGCGCTGCGATGTGACCAAGAAAGCCGATATCGCCGGGGCGGTGGCCGAGACGTTGTCGGCGCTCGGCGGCCTCGACATCCTGGTCAACAATGCCGGCGCGACGCACCTCAACAAGCCAATGCTCGATATCGACGACGAAGAGTACGACCACATTTTCGCGGTCAACGTGAAAGGGCTGTTTCAGTTCTGCCAGGCCGTGGTGCCGCATTTCCGCAAAGCCGGCGGCGGCGCCATCGTCAATATCGGCTCGACCGCGGGCTTGCGGCCGCGGCCGGGACTGTCCGCCTATAACGCCACCAAGGGCGCGGTCCACATCCTGACCAAATCGCTGGCCGTTGAACTCGCGCCCGACCGCATCCGGGTCTGCGCCATCGCGCCGGTCGCGACCGATACGCCGCTGTTGCCGAGCTTCCTTGGCCCGGCGCCGGGGCAGCGCGAAAAGTTCATCGCAACCGTGCCGCTCGGCCGGCTGGCGCAGGCCCAAGATATCGCCAATACCGCCTTGTTTCTGGCCTCCGCGGATGCCGATTTTGTCACCGGCAATATCGTCGAGGTTGACGGCGGACGCTGCATCTAGGGGACGGGGAACGGCATCGGGCGGAGGCTAATCGGTAACAGGTTGCCGGTTGGCCGACTTTTTGCAGGCACAATTGTTGGTGTATCGTCTGATTCCGGGACGATAGGGACGTGACCATGTGGGGTCGTAAGCGCAAAGCCGACGCGCCGGCGAAAGACGCCGCGCCGCCGTCGCCGCTGCAAGAGGCGATGCACCAGGCGCGCGTCGAAGCCGCCGAGCGAACCAGCGTGGTCGTCGACTTGCGCGACGCCGAGGTCGCGCGGCTTGAATTGTTGAGCGAGGCGCTCGATCCGCTGTTCGCCGAAATTCCGCCCGAGATCGATTTGTTCGACCGCGGCATCAGCCGCGGCGAGACGCCGCGCTTGTGGATCGATGCGGTGGCGCATGTCGCGATGGGGCGTGACAAGCGCGGCTACCGTTTTCTGCACGACAGCCGCCTTGGCCGCCACGTGCTCGCCGAATCGCACGACATTCCGGACATCGTGCAGGCGGTGACGACCTATGTCGCGCGTCGTCTGGTCGAGCGGCAGCGCGCGCTCGCCGAAGATCCCGCAGCTGTTGGCGCGCGCGCCGGCCAGGGAAGCCGAGCGCTATCGCCGCCGGCGGCGCTGGCGCACGTTCGGCGCGCATCGTGCTCGGTTTTTTGATCGCCGTCGTGGCGCTGATCGCTGCGACGATCTTGCTGGCGGCCGGCTCCTAAAACAGAACTTTGCGCCCGGTCTCGCGGATGACGCCGTCGGCGCCGCGCTGCCGTGCGATCATCGCGCAGCGCCATTTATTGGCGCCGTTCGCCGCGCTCGTCGATCTTGAACAGATGATAAGCGGCCGCGCCTTCATCGCCGTGCGGCGCCGCGGCCGACGCCGACGGCACGCCGACCGCGGGGATTTTTGTCCCGCCGGGCCCGTCGAGCCAAAGCAGCGACTCGCGATGGTCGTGACCGTGCAACAAAAGGCCTGCGCCTTTTTCGGCCAGCACGCCGGCGCAGCGCCGGGGCATCGACGAGGCGGCGCAGATAACGCCGCGGCGGACTTTGACGGCGGATGATGGATCAGCACGATGCGGAACAGGTCGCGCGTCTGCTCCAGCGTTTCGGCGAGGCGCGAAAGCTGCCCGGCGCCGAGCCGGCCGGTTGCCATGAACGGCCCGGTCGGCACGCCGGTCGAGAGCGCGATCAGCGCCACATCGCCGCGCCGCCGTAAAAAGGGAAAGCGGTCGAGGCCGTCGTCGCCGCGCATGTAGTCGGCCCAGAATTCGGCTGGCCTGCCTTCGACGCCGCGAACATAGACGTCGTGGTTGCCCGGCATCACGGTGACGTCGCGCGGATGGCCGAGCGTCTCGAGCCAGGAGCGGGCGCGGACATATTCTTCCGCGAGCGAGAAATTGACCAGATCGCCGGTCACCGCGATGTGGTCGAAACTCTGCGTTTTGAGATCGCCGGTGATGGCATCGAGAACTTCGGGCCGGTGGACCTTCTCGCGCTTGCGCAGCCAATTGATATAACCAAGGCCACGCTTACTCAGGAGCTGCCAGCCGTGTGGCCGCGACGCCAAATGCAGATCGGAGAGATGGGCCAGCGTGAACATAGTGTGGGCAGCGATGCTCTTTTGCGGAACACGATCCGATCCGAAAAGCGGCATCCACTTTTCGTGATCATGCCCAATTCAGCATCGCAGACCGGTCATAACAAATCACGAACTTCCGATGAGGATGCCGACGGCGAACACCAGCACGCCGCCGACAACCACTTGGAACGCCGCCTGCAGAAAGGGCGTATCCATGTAATGCGTGCGGATCCAGGAAATGACGGCGAGCTCGACTGCAACGACGGCGAAGGCGAGCGCGGTCGCGGTATAGAAGTGGGGGATGAGATAGGGCAATGCATGGCCTAAGCCGCCGAGCGCGGTCATGGCGCCGCAGACTGCGCCGCGCACCACCGGCGCGCCGCGCCCGGTAAGCGAGCCGTCGTCCGACATCGCTTCAGCAAAGGCCATCGATATGCCGGCGCCGAGTGCGGCCGCGAGGCCGACCAGAAAGGTCGACCACGTGTTGTGCGTGGCAAAGGCCGCGGCGAAGAGCGGCGCCAGCGTCGAGACCGAGCCGTCCATCAGGCCGGCAAGACCCGGTTGTACGTATTGCAGCACGAACACGCGGCGCGCCGTCTGATCCTCGTCATGGCGCGCCTGTGGCGTGAGTTTTTCGCCGAGCTCGTGGGCCAGCGCTTCGTGCTTGTCTTCGGCGGCGGCCAGCGTTCGCAAAAGATCGCGCACCGCGTCGTCGTGCGCGCTTAGCGCTGCGCGGCGATAAAAGCGCGCAGTTTCATATTCCATCTCTTCGGCGAACTTGCGCGTTGCATCGAGGCCAAGTGTGCTGTTGAGCCAAATGGGCCGCCGCGCGACAAAGCCTTTGACGTCCTGGCGGCGGATCAGCGGCAGAAAGTCGCCGAATTTTTTACGATGCAGATCGAGCAGCATGTCGCGATGCCCGATCTCTTCCTGCGCCATTTTATCGTACATTTCCGCGGTGTCCGGATAGGAGGCGCGAAGCCGGTCGGCGAACGAGCGGTAAATGCGGTTGTCCTCGTCTTCATTGGAAATCGCGAGCGCAAGGATTTCTTGCTCGTTGAGGTCGGCAAAGCGTTTCACGGATTTTCCCCTCAAGGGTAGAATTTCCCCGGCGGCATGCGAGTCTATCTTAGAACAATTCTAATTACTGAGGCGAGCAGGGATTGCAAGATGAGACTTGACGTCATCCGCCGCCCGTTCGAGCCGGCTATCCGTCGGTTTTTGCACGCCTATTGGCGCTTCGCCCGCGGGCTGACGCTGGGCGTCCGGGCGCTGATCTTTGATGGCGAAGGCCGCGTCTTCCTGGTCAAACATTCTTACGTGTCCGGTTGGCATCTGCCGGGCGGCGGCGTCGAAACCGGCGAGACGCTCCTCGCCGCGCTCGAGCGCGAATTGCGCGAGGAGGGCAATATCGAGCTGACCGATCCGCCGGCCTTTCGGGCGCTGTATTTCAATCGCCGCGCATCACGTCGCGATCACGTCGCGCTCTACGTCGTACGCTCATTTCGGCAGACCGCGCCGCCGCAGCCGAATAGCGAAATCGTGGCGCACGGTTTTTTTGCGACCAGCGAATTGCCCGCCGATACGTCGCGCGCGACGCGCGAGCGTATTGCGGAAATGCTCACCGGGCGCGCAGTCGCGGAACTTTGGTAGGTGCGAACCGCTCCGGCGCCTCAGCGGATGCCGCGTCTAAAGTTCCTCACCGCCAGCATTACAAAGAAGTTATGCAACCTGTGCTTCGGGCCAACGTTGCTGCTCTAACACCCGCTTGAAATGCGAAGGAGCACGCAATGCGTAATAGGAGATTGGCCATAGCCGTTGCGGCGGCGCTTGGCATTGCGACAATGGGAACGAGTGCGATGGCGTTGCCCCATGGCGGCGGGGGCGGCGGCCATTTTGGCGGTGGCCACATGGGCGGCAGCAATTTCGGTGGCGGGCATTTGGGCATACCAGGCGCTGGAGCGATGGCGGCTCCGAACGTCGGCACTTTGCATGCGAATGTCGGTGCGCCGAACGTCGCTGCAAACGTGCACATGGGACATGGCTACGGCCACGGCTACAACCATTATGCCTATCGCGGCCACGGATACGGCCTCGGCGGCCTCTACGCCTTCGGCGGACCGGACTATTACGACTACGACTATGGCGATAGTTGCTACCAGCGGCGCTGGGTTCCGACGCCGTTCGGCTGGCGCTGGCGAAGGGTCTGGGCCTGCGACTAAGCTTTTCCTCTGAGGCAACAGGCGCGCGGGCCACAAAGATGGCCGGCGCGTTCGTTCTACCCGAAGCGGTCGCGATCGTGCGGTGCGGTGAAGTCGATCGACGGGCCGATCGGCACGATGCCGGTCGGGTTCACTTGGCGTTGACTGCCGTAATAGTGCCGCTTGATCTGATCGATGCTCACGGTGTCGGCAATGCCCGGCACGGCATAGAGATCGCGCAGATAATTCCAAAGATTGGGATAGTCCGCGACGCGGCGCAGATTGCATTTGAAATGGCCGCAATAGACGCTGTCGAAACGGATCAGCGTGGTGAACAGCCGCCAATCCGCTTCCGTGATCTGGCCGTCCACCAGATAACGCTGCCGCGACAGGCGCTCTTCGAGCTGATCGAAGGTGGCGAAAACGGCCCGCGCCGCGGTCTCATAGGCCGCCTGGCTGGTGGCAAAGCCGGCGCGGTAGACGCCATTGTTCACGTTCGGATAGACGAGATCGTTGATGCGATCGATTTCGGCGCGCAATTCGGCGGGGTAATAATCGGTGCGCACATTGGTGAAGGCATCGAATGCCGAATTGAGCATGCGGATGATCTCTGACGATTCGTTATTCACGATAGTGTGGTGTTTCTTGTCCCACAGCACCGGAACCGACACGCGTCCGGTATAATGCGGATCGGCCACGAGGTAGATCTCGGCGAGCGTCGCTTTGCCATTGGCGTCGTCGGGCGTGCCGCCCAGCGCAGTGCCGAATTCCCATCCGGTCTTGCCGTAGAGCGGCTCGGTGACCGAGAGCGAAATTGCGTTTTCAAGCCGCTTGAGGGTGCGGAAGATTGTGGTGCGATGCGCCCAGGGACAGGCATGCGAAACGTAGAGGTGATACCGGCCGGCTTCGGCCGCAAAGCCGCCTTTGCCGGTCGGCCCGGCGCTGCCGTCGGCAGTCACAAAATTGCGGAAGCTCGTCGTCGGACGGGTAAAATGGCCGTCCTTGGTCCGCGAAACATCCTCTTGCCATACGCCGTCGACGAGAAGGCCCATTTTTTTTCTCCGTTGGTATGCATCGGGCAATCTAATCATTATGGACGCGGGCGATAGGGCGCCGCCCGACCGGCGGGAATGCATGGCTGGACCTTGGCCGAACGAGATGATAGGCGGCGGCGCGATGAACGATATCTCCTTCACCATCTTGCCCGAGACGGCAGAGGATGCGCCGGCGATCGAGCGGCTGCACGAACGCACATTCGGCCCCGGGCGTTTCGCCAAGACGGCTTATCGGTTGCGTGAACAGGCGGCGCATCGGCTCGATGTGTCGTTTACAGCGCGGATCGGCACGCTCCTTGTCGGCTCGGTGTGGCTCTCGCCGGTTCGCATCGGCGAAACCAAGGCGCTGCTTCTTGGACCGCTGACTGTCGAGCCGGCGTTTCGCGAGCAGGGCGCCGGCCAAGCCTTGATCGAGCGGGCGCTGCAAGAAGCCAAGGCCAAGGGCCACCGGCTGGTGATCCTGGTCGGCGATGAACCCTATTACGGAAAGTCCGGCTTCAAGCCTATTCCGCCCGGCCGCGCGATTATGCCGGGACCGGTCGATCCGGCGCGGCTCCTCGTTGCCGAACTCGAGCCCGGCGCATTTGACGGCGTATCGGGCTCAATCCGGCCGGATTGACGTTGGACTAGCGCCCTTCGCGGGCCCAGGCGCCGGCGAGGCTGCCGAGCAGTAGCAGAAGCCCGATGAGGCCGGCAAAGATCGGCAGCACGCCGATGCCGCGCACCACGCTGGCGTCGCGCATTTTGAGCCCGATCCAGTCGTCGCCCTTGTAAGTATCGCCAGAGCGCACCGCGACGATGCGCGGCACGGTGGCGCCAGAGCCGTTATCAAGCCGCATGGCGGCGCCGCCCGTCGCGTCCGTGAGCGGCGACACCACCGAGGTCGTCGATGTCACCTCGGCGTATTCGAGCGGATTAGCCGGTCCGATATTGACCAGCGCATTGAGCTTGCCGTCAGTGGCCCGCCAGAGCCCAAGTTCGTTGGCGGCGACGCTCAATTCCCATACGCCCGGCTCGGTCGGATTGAGCTTGAGCGTGCGCGTCGAGCCCGACGGCGACGTCAGTGTCGCGTCGGCGACCTGATCGGCCATGGTCTGCCGCCGCACCACGAGATTGTGCCCGCTGACGGTGAGCCGCAGCGCTTCCTCTTCGAGGTCCGGCTCCTTCATCAGCCAGTGCGACAGCCGGCGCAGCAGATCGAGATGCGGACCGCCGCCCTGAAATCCTCGCGCCCACAGCCAAAGCTGGTCGGAAAGGAGGAGCGCGACGCGGCCTTCGCCCTGGTGCGAAAGCACCAGCAGTGGCTCCTGGTCCGGGCCCTGCATCACCGCCGTGCCGGTCGTGTTCCGGGTATCGACGACGCGGAACCACTCGCTCCAGTGCGGCGGGTTGCTGTCGGAGCCGGCGAGGCCACGCGTCACCGGATGGCGCTTGCCAAGCTCGGTTAGCGTCGGGCGAAACGCCTCGTCGGTCACGGTGCCGATCGGCTCCGCCGGCAGGATTGCATCGAGCGGGGTGCGCCAGACGCTGGTCGGGCTCGCATAATCGGGGCCGGCCGCAACCAGGACCGCGCCACCATCGCGCACGTAACGCGTGATGTTGTCGAAATAGATCATCGGCAGCACGCCCTGGCGCGCATAACGGTCGAAGATGATGAGCTGGAACTGATCGATTTTCTGCTGGAACAATTCGCGCGTCGGGAATGCGATCAACGACAGTTCGTTGATCGGCGTGCCGTCCTGCTTCTCCGGCGGCCGCAAAATCGTGAAATGCACGAGGTCGACCGAAGGATCCGATTTGAGGAGGTTGCGCCAGGTCCGCTCGCCGGCGTTCGGCTCGCCCGACACCAAGAGCACCCGCAGCTTGTCGCGCACGCCGTCGATCGAGACCACGGCGCGATTGTTGACGAGCGTCAACTCGTTCGGCAGCGGCGATGCCTCGATCTCGACGATATTCGGCCCGCCATGGGGGATCGGGATGTCGATGTCCTGTGCCACTCCGACCGGAACGGTGCGCTGGTCGATCACGTCGCCGTCACGCCGCACCGTCACTTGGGCGGTCGTTGCGTCGGCGCCCTGATCCTCGACCCGATAGGTGATGGTCTGCGGCTGGCCGACGATGCCAAAGCGCGGCGCCGCGATCAGCGCAACGCGGCGATCGCGTTCGTTCGGATGGCCGGTGATCAGCGCGTGGACCGGCGCAGCAAAGCCGAGCGCTGCCGCATCGGTCGGCACGTCGTGGACGCGACCGTCGGTGATCATGATGACGCCGGCGATGCGATCGGCCGGAACGTCGGCGAGCGACGAGCCGAGCGCGGTGAACAACCGCGTGCCGTCGGTCTCGCCGTCGGCCTGACCCGCTTCCACCACGCGGACATCGAGGCCGGGGATGCGGTTTAGCCGCTCGATCACCGCGGCGCGTGCGGCTTCGGTCTGTTGCGTGCGGTCGCCGAAATTCTGGCTCGGGCTCTTGTCGACGACGACGACTGCGACGGAGTTCAGCGGATCGCGATCCTCGCGGGTAAACGACGGATTGGCGAGCGCAAGCACGACAAGCGCGAGCGCGATCGTCCGGATTGCCGCGCCCCGGCTTCGCGACACAAAGAGCAGCAAGGAAAACAGGCACGCCGCGGCGACGGCCGCCCACAATTCGGGAGCGCCGATCAGAGGAGCAAAGGCGACACCGAGATTCATGGTGTTCTATTGCCCCAACCTTTCAAGCAGCGCCGGCACGTGAACCTGATCCGCCTTGTAGTTGCCGGTGAGCGTGTACATGACGATGTTGACGCCGGCGCGGAACGCCATTTCGCGCTGCCGCGGCTCGCCCTCGACGATCGGCAGCATTGGCTGGCCGTCGGAGCGTGTCGCCCATGCGCCGGCAAAGTCGTTCGAGGTGATGATGATCGAGGATACGCCATCGCCGCCGCGGGCCGGCCTGCTCGACAATTCGCTCTCTTCGTTCTCCGACGGCAGGGCCTCGACCCAAAGCTGGCCGGTATCGAAGCGTCCGGGAAAGTCGCGCAACAGATAGAAGGTCTTGGTCAGGACGTGATCGCGCGGCACCGGTTCGAGCACCGGGATGTCGAGCGAGGACAGGATTTTGCGCAGCTCCAGCATGCCGGGACTGCGCGTCTCGCCGCCCGGGCCTGGCGGCGCCACGACAGCGTCGCGGGTGTCGAACAGAACCGTGCCGCCGTCCTTCATGTAGGTGTCAATGCGCTTGAGCGCCTCATCGGATGGTCGCGGTGCGCCGGGCACGATCGGCCAGTAGATCAGCGGATAAAACGCAAGCTCATCATGAGCAATGTCGAGCCCGATCGGATCGCCCGGCTCGAGTGCGGTGCGCTGTGCCAAAAAGAGCGTAAGCCCGGCGAGGCCGGCCTTGCTGATCGTATCGACATCGGTATCGCCGGTGATCACATAGGCGAGCTTGGTTTCAAGCGCCGACTGCGGCACGTTCGGATTGGGCGCTTCTTCCTGAGCCCGTGCCTGCCCAAGCGTAAGGGCGAGCGCAGCCGCGACGATCACGCTCGCCGTGGCGGCGCGGGAAACGCGCGGTAACAGCCGCTGGATGCCGCCGCCGAGGAATAGAACAACAATCGTGTCGAGCAGAAGAAGCGAAAAGGCGATGAGGAATATCGACCCGCGCAGGTCCCGCGGCTCGCGGGTGCGATAGATTTCGCGCGTCGCAGTCGTGAGCGGCGAGAAATCAAGCGGCTCGAGCCGGTCGTTCGGGGCGAGCGCATTGACGGCAAGAAGGCTTTCCGGCGGTCCGTAGAAGCCCGGCGGATGATCCGACGTGGCGCTGCCGGAAAAGTCGACCGGCACCGGCCGTGCCGTCGGCGGCGGCGCGATGAAGCCGCCGAAGCCGTCGAGCATGTGGCTCGGCTGCACCACTTCGTGGACGTTGCCGGCTTTGGCAGCGTTTGCTTCGGCGGCAGGCGTCGTGCCGGCGAGCGCAACGATGCGCTTGAGCATTTCGACGAAACTTCCCGACAACGGCAAGTCCGACCAGCGCGTATCGCCGGTAACATGGAACAGGACGATCAGGCCCTTGCCGCGCCGCGCGGCGGTGACGAGCGGGGTGCCGTCCGCAAGCGTCGCCCAGGTATTGTCGCTTAGCGTCGCATCAGGTTCAGCGAGCACTTGCCGGCTTACGGTCACGTCGTTCGGCACCGCCATCCCGGCGAACGGACCGTTGCGCGAAAACGCCGTGAGCGGCTGCGGCTTGTCCCAGCTGAGGCTGCCGCCGAGGATGCGGCCGCCGCGCCGCAATTTGACCGGGACCAGATCATCGTCGGAGGCGGCAAGGCGCGGCCCGGCGAAGCGCACCAATACGCCGCCATTTTCGATCCATTCGGCGAGCCGGTCGTGGGCGTCGCCGACATTACCGACGTCGGTGAGGATCAGCATCGGCAGTTTCTGGTCGAGGAAATGACTGACGGCGTCGGCCGGCAATTCACCTTGCGCGATCCGCACATCAGCGAACGGCGCGAGCGCGCGCTGGACATAAAAGCTCGACGATAAAAGCGGCTCGGCCATGTCGGCGATGGCTCCGGAAACGATGCCGACGGTGCGGCGCTGCGAGCGCTTGTCGAGGAGCTGCACGGCGCCGGCGGAGCGTTCGCCGGAAATTTCGAGGCGCGCGATATCGTTACGAAGCTCGACCGGCAGATCGAAGCGGGCCTCGGTTTCGTGATCCGTGACATTGAAGGTGAAGGGAGCCTCGCCGAGCGGTAGACCCTTGAGATCGAGCGCGCGCACGGTTCCGCTTGCCGCCGCGCCAGCGTCGGCGCGCAGCACTTTGACGCTTAGCGCACCCGCTGCATTGTCGGCGCCGCTCAATGCGCGAGGGCCCGCGATACCGCCGACAACAACCGTAATCGGGTGCTGACCAACCGCCTGGGCGAACTTTTTCACAAAGTCGGCGCCGGGTTTCTCGGCGCCGCGGCCGAGATCCAGTCCGTCGGACAGCCACACCAGTTCGACATTCGGCGTCTTGGATAGAAACTGAGCCAGCGATGGCAGCGTCGCCGCACGATCGACGGGATAGGGCGCCGGCCGCAATTGCTGCAGCCGTACGCGGGCCGAATCCGCGGTCGCCAGCGAAATATCGTGAGGCCCTTCGGAGAGCGGAATAAGCGCGACGGCGCGGCGATCGTCCTCCGCGCGCGCAATAATGCTGTCGGCGGTTCGTACCCGCGCATCCCAGGTCGCCGCGGCGGCCCAGCCGTCGTCGATCATGATCGCGACCGGCGCGCTGGTTTTGGTCGTCGTCAGCGGCGGATGCCAGAGCGGGCCGGCCGCGGCGATGATCAAAAGCGCGGCGAGCGCGAGCCGCATCAGCGTCAACCACCAAGGTGTGCGGGCCGGGGTTTCCTCCCTTGGCGCGATCTCGAGGAGGAGCCGCGTCGGCGGAAAATCGAGCCGGCGCGGGCGCGGCGGAATGAGCCGCAACAGCCACCACAATGCCGGCAACGTCAGTAGTCCAATGAGCACCAGCGGTTCGGTGAAACCGAGGGGCAATCCACCGATCATGCCGGCACCCTGGATGGGCCCGAAGCATGCGAGCGCGTGGCGTTACGTGCCGTGCCGGCGCCGATGCGGGCGTGCAGGCCGAGCAGGAGTTCGCTCGCCGGGCGATCGGTACGATGGATGGTAAAGCTAAAGCCGAGCCGGTCGGTCTCGCTGCGAATCTCGGCGCGGTGGCGCGCCACGCGCGCGGCGTAATCGGCGCGCCAAGTCTCGGCGCGTCCGGCGGTGATGCGGCCGCCGCCTTCCGGTTCGACGAATTCGATGCGGCCCCAATAGGGAAACGTTTCCTCGGCCGGATCGACGATTTGCACCACGTGGCCGTGGGCGCCGCTGCCCGAGAGTTGCGTCAAGGTGCGGCGTACCTCCCCGATATCGCTCCACAAGTCGGACAGGAGCACGACTTCAGAGAGCGGGGAGGGGGCAAAATTCGGCGGCAGGCTCGGCCGCTCGCTGCGATCATGGACGATGGCTTGGCCGATCAATTCGACGATATTGCGGCTGCCGGTCGGACGCAGCAGGCCGGGGATGCCGACGCGTTCGCCGCCTTCCACCAGAACCTCGGCAAGGGCAAGCGTGATGACGAGCGTCCGGTAGAGCTTGGTGTCGCGTACGAGCGGCGAGGCGAAGTGCATCGAGGGCGAACGGTCAGGCCAGATCCATACGGTATGCGCGGCCTCCCATTCCTGTTCGCGTACATAAAGATGATCGTCGCGCGCCGAGCGTCGCCAATCGACGCGTGACGCCAATTCTCCGGACATGAAGCGTCGGTATTGCCAAAAATTCTCGCCAGGCCCGGCGCGCCGGCGGCCGTGGAGACCATGGTTGACCGTGGCCGCAACGCGCCGCGCCTCCAGGATCAGCCGCGGCATGCTGGCCGCGAGCGTCCGGCCTTCGCCGATCGCGCGGCCTGCCGCGGCAACGTCCTGATGCGCGCGTTGATTCGATCGCGGGGCCTCGGCCGCCATCCGATTATCCGATCCGAGCCTTCAGCCGTCCGATCACGGCCTCGATGCTTTCACCTTCAGCCCGGGCGGTGAAAGTCAGCGCCATGCGGTGCTTGAGGACCGGTTCGGCGAGATCGATCACGTCGTCAATCGAGGGCGCGAGACGGCCGTCGAGCAGTGCACGCGCGCGCACCGCAAGCATGAGCGCCTGGCTCGCGCGCGGGCTTGGCCCCCACGCGATCAGCTTCGCGGCTTCGCCGCTCTCCGGGCCGGGCCGCGCCGAACGCACCAGCGCCAAGATCGCCTCGACGACGGATTCACCGACCGGTAATCGTCGAACCAGCCGCTGTGCAGCCATCAGATCGTCGGCGGTCATCGCCGGCTTCGGGCGGGTTTCCTCGGCGCCGGTTGTCTCGAACAGGATTTTTCGCTCGGAGTCGCGGTCAGGATAGCTGACGTCGATTTCCATCAGAAAACGGTCGAGCTGTGCTTCCGGCAGCGGATAGGTGCCCTCCTGCTCCAGCGGATTTTGCGTCGCAAGGACGTGAAACGGTTTCGGCAAATCGTGGCGCGTGCCGGCAACTGTGATGTGCTGCTCCTGCATTGCCTGCAACAGCGCCGATTGCGTGCGCGGACTGGCGCGATTGATCTCATCGGCCATCAGGAGCTGGGCAAATACCGGGCCGGGGATAAAGCGAAAACTGCGCTTGCCGGTCTGGCTTTCCTCCAGCACCTCCGTGCCGAGAATGTCGGATGGCATCAGGTCCGGCGTAAACTGAACGCGCCGTGCATCGAGGCCGAGCACTGTGCCCATCGTGTCGACGAGCTTGGTCTTGGCGAGACCGGGCACGCCAAGGAGAAGCGCATGTCCTCCAGAGAGGATCGTCACCAGCGCCTGCTCGACCACTTTGTCCTGGCCGAATATCACGGAGCCGATCGCGGTCTTTGCCGCACGCACGTAATCGGCAGTCAATTCGGCCGCCCGCACGATCATGTCTTCGAGCTTTTCGAGCCCATCTCCGCCAGCAACCGGCATGGCTAACTCCTTGTGTATAAGGCTTGTTCTTGCGATGGAGCGGATTCGCGCCATATCTGCGAATCAGTAGCAATCAACATTGCACGCCATTTAGGCACATATCATGCAATATACGCGCCAGCGGGGCGTTTCGGATCGGCCGCGAATTCTCCATCCACAAGCTGTGCAGATTGGATCTGTGACTGCTCAATGCTCGCTCACGAGCGGTACCTTTGGACCCATGTCCAAGCGCAAACTCAGGGCAAACCATGGCGAAGGCAGGGCAATCCGGCCTTGAAGCGATCACGGCTGCGCTAGCGCGTGGCAAGGGGCCGCCGCCGGTGGAACTGTGGAATCCGCCGTTTTGCGGGGATCTTGATATGCGCATCGCCGCCGACGGCACTTGGTTCTATCTCGAGACACCGATCGGACGGCAGGCTTTGGTCAAGCTGTTCGCCTCCGTTCTTAAGCGTGAGGGTGACAATTACTTCCTGGTCACGCCGGTGGAAAAGTGCGGCATCCGCGTCGACGATGCGCCGTTTCTTGCCGTCGAGCTCAATGTCGAGCGCCGCGATGGCGGGCAAGTTCTCAACTTCCGCACCAATGTCGACGACTGGGTCGCCTGCGGCGGGCAGCATAGGCTGCGCTTCGAGCCCGAGGTACAAACCGGTGGCTTAAAGCCGTATCTTCATATCCGCCGCGATCTATGGGCGAAGGTGACGCGCACCTTGTTCTTCGATCTGGTCGAACTCGGCGAGGAGCGCGAGATTGACGGCGCCATGATGTTCGGCGTGTCATCCAGCGGCATGTTCTTTCCAATGGCGCCGGCAGAGCAAATAAGGGAATTTGCGTGAACGATCGCGGCGTTACATTAAACCACCCGGCAACAGAAAATTTCTTCGATCGGGCGCGGGGGCGGCTCACGCTTGAAGTGCCGCCGGCGCTGAGCGATCCGAGTGCGCAGGGTGCGCGCGGCGATCTCGATCTCAATCCCGAAATGTGGGTGCGCGCCGGCGTCAAGGCGACCAGGCCCGCCGCCGTACTCGTTCCCGTCATCGATCGTCCCGAGCCGACGGTACTTTTAACGCTGCGAACCGCGGATCTTGCCAGTCATGCCGGGCAGGTGGCTTTTCCCGGCGGCAAGATCGATCCCGGTGACAAAAGTCCGGTTGCGGCGGCGTTGCGGGAAGCCGGGGAAGAGACCGGTCTTGCGCCCAGTGTGATCGAGCCGATCGGTTATCTCGACCTTTATCTGACGTTTTCCGGTTTTCGCATTTTACCGACTGTCGCGCGCGTCAGGCCGGATTTCACGCTCGTCCTTAATCCCCGCGAAGTCGTCGAAACTTTCGAGGTGCCGCTGGCCTTCGTGATGTCGCCTGACAATCACCAGCGCAAGACCCGCGACTGGAACGGGCTGCAACGCGACTATTACGCCATCCCCTACGAGAACCACTACATTTGGGGCATAACGGCGGGTATTCTGCGGAACCTCTATGACCGGGTCTATACGGCATGATCAGGCCAGTCCTCACCGAGATCGGACTGTTTGTTACCCCGTTCGTGCTCTACGCCGTTTTTCTGTCGGTCACGCGCACCGGCGTGCTGGCGCCCGCGGCCTGGGCGACGCCGCGGCTGGCGGCCCTGGTTGTCATATCGCTGGTGCTCATGGTCGGAAGCTTTCTGATATTGGCACAGTTCTCCGGGGCGCCGCCCGGCTCGACCTACGTGCCGGCCAATATCGAAAACGGCAAATTCGTGCCGGGAGCGATGCGGTGACGGACGACATCCAGCTCGGCAACGCCGCGTGGCTCGGTCACGGCGGGCTGGCGCGCCTTCTCGCCGCGCTCGATCGCGACGGCGAAGAGGCGCGCGTCGTTGGCGGCGCGGTGCGTAACGCTCTGCTCAATCTTGCGGTCGACGATATCGACGTTGCCACGACGGCTCTGCCGGAAGAAGTCATGCGCCGCGTCGATGCCGCCGGCTGGAAACCGGTTCCGACCGGTATCGAGCACGGCACCATCACAGTCATCATCGAGGGCGAGCCCTTCGAGGTCACCACGCTGCGGCAGGATGTCGAAACCTACGGCCGCAAGGCAAAGGTCATGTTCGGCCGGGATTGGCGAACCGACGCCGAGCGGCGCGACTTTACGATCAATGCACTGTCGGCTTCCGCGGACGGCAAAGTGTTCGATTATGTCGGCGGTGTTGCCGATATCGCCGCGCGCCGCGTGCGATTCATCGGCGATCCGGCAAAGCGGATTGCCGAAGACTATCTGCGCATCCTGCGCTTCTTCCGCTTTCACGCCTGGTACGGCGTCGGCGTTCCCGATGCCGCCGGATTGCACGCGTGCATCGTGGCCCGTGCCGGGATCGAGACGCTGTCGCGCGAACGCCTGCGGATGGAACTCCTGAAGCTTCTGCTCGCCCCGCACGCGACGCCGACGCTCGCGGTCATGATGGAAACCGGCATTCTCGGCACGGTGCTCGGCGGCGTGGCGCTGTTGGCGAGCTTCGAGAATATGGTGAAAGTCGAAGCGGCGACCGGCATGCACGGCGATGCAGCGCGCCGGCTGGGCGCGCTCGGTGTCGCGGTGCGTGAAGATGGCGAGCGGCTTGCGCAACGGCTGCGTCTGTCAAACGCCGAGGCCGAGCGGCTCATCGCGCTCGAACATTGGTGGCGCATATCGCCGGCTTCCGCCGACCAGGCCGCGCACGCGTTGCTCTACCATCTCGGCGCGCAATCTTTTGCCGACCGCGTTCTCGTGGCCTGGTCGCGCTCGGCTGCGGCTGCGTCGGACCCTGCTTGGCGCCAGCTTGCGGAATTGCCGCAACGCTGGACCGTGCCGCACTTTCCGCTCAAAGCGGCCGACTTCATCCACCGCGGCCTTGCCGCGGGACCGGCATTGGGTAAAGCCTTGCGTTCTGCCGAGGTGGCTTGGATCGCCGCGGATTTTCCGTCCGAGCGGGGCGTGCTCGAAGCGATTGCCGACCGTGCCGCGCACCAGGCGGATAGCGGTTAGCGAAGTCGTCTATGACGACATCCGCTCGCGCAAGGACCGCAGCCGACGCCGGCTTCCCGTTGCGAATTCGTGCATGCGCGGGCGCACCCGCGCCATCATCCGTTGCGGCCGCATGCGCTCGACCTGCATTTCGTTGCCGCGCCACACGAAGTCATTGCCGCGCAGTGCGCTCACGAACAATGCCGGCAACAGCAGATCGCGCATCAGGCCGTAAAGCGGATAGCGGAGCGACTGGTGCCAGCCGGCGGCGCGCGCCAGCGCCATTTCCGCGCCATACCAGAGCACGGCGAAACCGGTCACGCACAGCGCCACCGGCAATCCCAGTGCGGCCGCCAAATACCCGATACCGATCATCGGCGGGATGGCGCCGGACAGAACCTCCGGCATGAAATAGAGAAAGAAACTGGACCGGCGCAGGCGCGCCCAGCGCAATTGGCGGTTCCAGACCTCGGCGGCACTGCGATGGCCGAGCGGCTGTGCCAGCGGACGATCGACCAGGCGCACTTTAAGACCCGCACCGCGCACCACTTTGGTCGCCGCCGCATCTTCGGCCACTTCTTTCGCGAGCGCCTGGATGCCGCCGGCGGCATCGAGATCGGCGCGGCGCCACAGCATGGTCTTGCCTTGCGCAAAACCGTAGCCGAACGTGTCAACGATATATTGCCAGCGGGCCTGGTAGGTGTTGAGGAACGCGCATTCGACTTCGGCCCAGATGCCATCCGGCCGGCAGCCGATCGCCGGCGAGGCGACCAGCCCGGTATCGACGCGCCAGCTCGCAAACAATCGCTGAACATAGTCTCGCGGCATCAGCACATTGCTGTCGGCAATGACGATCCATTGATGGCGCGCGGCGCGCCAGCCTTTGACAACATTATTGAGCTTCGGATTCGGGCTCACGCGATCGTCGCCGACCAACAGCTTCGCGGTCGTGTCGGGATTTTCCGCCATCAATCTCTTGACGAGCGGCACGACGGGATCTTTTGCGGACGCGACGCAGAACAGGATTTCGTAATGTGGATAATCTAGCCCGAACGTCGAGGAGAGCGTATCGGCAGCATAGTTGTCTATTCCGCATAGCGGGCGCACCAAGCTGACGGGAGGATTTTGGCTGAGGGGCGGATAGAGATCCGGCTCTGGCCGTCGTCGCCCGCCCTCACGAAGACAGCCAATCGCAATCGCGATGCTCGTGAGATGGACTGCGGTGACTGCGATGCAAAATGCTGCGGCGGCGAGGATCGGCGCTGTCATCGCGAAGGGATTTAGCCCCACGCCGTGACAGGCCTGTAACTCATTTATTCCACGTGATGAGTCGCCGCGTTAACGGGCGATGTCATCGTACTGCAATGGAACAATTTTATAACCGATTCGATCGGCAACAGATGCGAGATGACGCTCGGTGAGTTTCGAGCACGGCATATTGAAGTTTCGCACGCTCTTCATCTCCGATGTGCATCTCGGCGCGCGCGGCTGCCAGGCCGGCCATCTCCTCGATTTCCTCCGTTATCACGATGCCGACACGATCTATCTGGTCGGCGATATCGTCGACGGCTGGCAATTGCGGTCCGGCTGGTTCTGGCCGCAAGACCACAATGACGTCGTGCAGAAGCTCTTGCGCAAGGCGCGCAAGGGTTCGCGCATCGTCTACCTGCCGGGCAACCACGACGAATTTTTGCGCGAATATTACGGCACGCATTTCGGCGGCATCGAAGTTGTCGAGACGGCGATTCATCAGGCCGGCGACGGCCGTCGCTATCTCGTCGTGCACGGCGATGTATTCGACATGGTGGTCAAGCACGCGCGTTGGCTGGCGCTGCTCGGCGATACGGCTTACGACCTCGCCATTCTGATCAACCGCTATTTCAATGCCATCCGCCGCCGCCTTGGTTTCCGCTATTGGTCGCTGTCGCAATGGGCCAAGCATAAGGTCAAGAACGCGGTGAATTATATCGGCGCCTTCGAGCAGACCCTGGCCGAGGAGGCGCAGCGCCGCCATGTCGACGGCGTCATCTGCGGCCACATCCATCACGCGGTGATGCACGATACGTTCGGCATCCGTTACATGAATTGCGGCGACTGGGTGGAGAGCTGTACCGCACTCGCCGAGCACGACGACGGCACTTTCGAGATCATCCACTGGATCGATCGCAGCGCCATGTTGCCGCCGCTGCCGGACGAAGATGACGAATTGCCGCTCGATGCGGATACCGAAATCGCGGCGTGAATTCAGGTCTGCCGCCCTTGAGTGCCGCGCCGGGCTGCGGTCATACTCGCTCCCCACATGGAGCTTTCCGTAAATATCGAGCGCTGGCTACTTGCCGGCGCCTTCACAATCAGCCGCGGCAGCAAGACTGAAGCCGTCGTGGTGACGGTTGAGCTTCGCCACGGCGGGAAGCGGGGCCGCGGCGAGTGCGTACCGTATGCGCGCTACGGCGAAACGCCGGAAGGGGTCGCCGCCGCGATCGAAGCGATGCGTCCGGCGCTGCGCGACGGTCTTGACCGCACGGCGCTCCAGGCGGCGATGCCTGCCGGCGCGGCGCGGTGTGCGCTCGATTGCGCCTTTTGGGACCTCGACGCCAAACAATCCGGCCGGCGGGTGTACGACTTGGCCGGCCTTGGCGTGCCAAAACCTCTCGTGACCGCTTACACGATTTCGCTCGCCGCGCCGGACGCCATGGCCGAAGCGGCGGCACGCGCCGCGGCGCGGCCCTTGCTCAAGGTGAAGCTTGGCGGCGGCGACGACGACCCCAAAAGAATTTTGGCGGTGCGCCGTGCCGCACCGAAATCTGAACTGATTGTCGATGCCAACGAAGGATGGAACGCGGACAATCTTGCGCAAAATCTCGGCGCCTGCGCGGGGGCCGGAGTGACGCTGATCGAACAGCCGTTGCCGGAGAGCCGCGACTCCGCGCTCCTGCACGTGAAGCGCCTAATTCCGGTTTGCGCGGATGAGAGCGTCCATGATCGCATATCGCTCGACGCGCTCGCGGACAAATACGACGCGATCAACGTCAAGCTCGACAAAACCGGCGGTCTTACTGAAGCGCTGGCGCTGGTCGCTGAGGCCGAAAGGCGAGGCTTGGCCGTCATCGTCGGATGCATGGTCGCGACCTCACTGGCCATGGCGCCCGCCGTATTGGTGGCGCAGCGCGCCACGGTGGTCGATCTCGATGGGCCCCTGTTGCTGGCCAATGATCGTCCCGACGGCCTGCGGTATGTAGGTAGTCTGGCCTATCCGCCCGAACCGGCGCTGTGGGGCTAAAGCTGCCTAAAATCGCGGCTGCGGTGGAGAACCTGTGGGTATCCGCGGTCGCGATGTGCCCAATTGGATTGCACACGCGCCCGTTATGCGATTGATTCGGTGCGGGTCTTACGATGTCGAACAATTCACTGGCGTTGTCCGGCATCGCCGCCGGGCTGCCACAGGAAGCGGAGTACGATTCCGTCTACGCGGCGGTTGCGGCAACCGAGCGCGGGCGTTGGTTTTTGACCGAATATGCCAGCCGCAATCGCCACATCGACACCGATTTATTGATGGCCGCCATTACGCGGATCGAGGCGGCCCTTCGCAGCGACGGCACGCCAAATCACCCGGCACGCGCATTGGACATCAATGCGGTTACCGAGCGTATCGCCGACATCGCGTTCGAACTGCGCGAGCGCGCGGCCGATCCCGCGCTGTGCGACGCGCTGGACACCGTCGTGCACGAGATCGGCGGTGTGCCTACGAATGGCGCGGTAGATCACGGCGCGGAGCAGGTCACTTCGTCGGCCAACGGGCATGCCGCGATTGCGGCAACTGGAACCGTCTCGGTGGCTGAGCATCAGGGCGGCGATTCGGTGACCGCGGCTGATGATTCGCGCTCCGGTTCCTTCGAATTCGAGTTGCAGGACACCGAGAAGTTTGCCGAGGCCGCTGCGGCGCTTGCGGCATCGCTGAACGCACTTAGCGACGAACCTGAAATCACGGCGGCAGCGCAAAGCACCGCAGCCGTCACCGCGATCCCGGAACATCACTACGAAGAGACTGTCGCGCCGGAATTGGTCGATACCGCGGATAAGACTCCGCGCTGGTACATTGAAGCGCCCGATTTCGTGTTTCAGCCGGCCGGTCGGCAAACGTACGGCGGTGCCGCCGAATCAACCGGCCGGTCCGATCATGGGCATTCGTTGCTGCCTGGGGCGCAACTGTTGCCGGGGCCGCAAGACGATCCGGCGGAATTGTTCGACCTTGCGCCGCCTGGAAGTATTCTGCCTCATTCGGCGTCGGTGTTGCCTGCACCGCGACCTGCGCCATCGCCATTGGCAACATCGCCAGCACCGGCGCTTGCACAAACCGGTCAAGCAACCGCCATTCCGCCGCCGCAATTACGCACCGCTACTGCTCAAACGGTGCGGCCGGTGTCGCGGCCGGTTAGTCCGCTCGCGGCCCTGCGCGCCCTGAGCGCGGAAGAACTCATCGCTTTGTTCGGTTAGTTCTGCGTTTCGCTCGGTCGGAAACATTGCCGGGCTATCCGCGTTGATTGCCCGTTGAACACTCAAGTATTCCAGCTGTCGCGTCGATTAACCCGGCACGGAAGTTGCTTGGAGTGGTTTTGAGCGGATCAACAACGCCCATGCAGGCGATGTGTGCCGAGTGCTCCGGGTCTGCACGGCCATTTGTTCGCGGTCCGCGCATGCTGATCATCTGGAGGCCACGATGCACAGACTTAGCAGTCTTGCTTTGACGGCGGTGGCGTTGTGCATGCTTCTGTTTATTCCCAGTCGCGGTTCCGCGCATGACGACGGCCAGTACTCCAATTCACCGCTGAAAGCCTGGTTCGACCAGCTCGCGAGCGGCAAAGGGCTTTGTTGTTCGTTCGCCGATGGAGTGAGTGTCGAAAACGTCGATTGGGACACCCAGAACGGCCGCTATCGGGTGCGGATTCAAGGCCAATGGTTTGTGGTTCCCGACGCGGCGGTGGTGACTGAGCCCAATAAGTTTGGTCCGGCAGTGGTATGGCCGTACCAGGACGCCGACGGCGTAACACAGATACGTTGTTTTCTGCCCGGCGCAGGTGCTTGACGTCGCGAGGCCGGCGTAGTGCGGCTACGCGACCAAGCGTGAAAACAGGTCGGGATCGACATTGCCGCCAGAGAGGACGGCAACGCCGATCTTGTTCTTGACGTCGACTTTGCCCGTCATCAACGCAGCAAGGGCAACCGCGCCGCCCGGCTCGACCACGAGCTTTAGTTCGGCGAAAGCAAATGCGACGGCGGCAGCGACTTCTTCGTCGCTCGCTACGACGCCGGCACCGACCAGCGATTGATTGATGGCGAAAGTGAGCTTGCCCGGCATGCGCGCCATCAGCGCGTCGCATATCGTTCCGGTCACGGCGACATTCTCCTCGCGCCGGCCGCTGCGAAACGATCGCGCATGATCGTCGAAATCCTGCGGCTCCGCCGTAAACAGCATCGCGGAAGGGACGCGCGCCTTGATGGCAAGCGCGATGCCGGCGGTAAGTCCGCCGCCGGACGCGGTGACGACCACAACGTCAGGCAGAAGCCCGAGCGCGTCCAAATCCTCGACAATCTCGCGGCCGGCCGTGCCCTGGCCGGCAATAACCATCGCGTCATCGTATGGCGGCACCAGAATGGCGCCGCGGCGTGCGGCGATGTCCTTGGCGATTGCCTCGCGGTCGTCGCGGGCGCGATCGTAAAGCACGATTTCGGCGCCGAGCGCCGCAGTGCGCTCGCGCTTGGCGCGCGGGGCGTCCTGCGGCATCACGATCACGCAGCTCATGCCGAGAAGCCGCGCGGCCGCGGCGACGCCCTGCGCATGATTGCCGGAGGAATAAGCCACAACGCCGCCCGATCGCTCCTCCAGCGGGATCGCCGCGAGCTTGTTATAGGCGCCGCGAAATTTGAAGGATCCCGTGCGCTGCAACGTTTCGGCTTTCAGGAAAATCCGACCTCCGGTCATGGCGTCGAGCGCGGCGGAGGTCAAAAGGGGAGTCCGCAGGGCGACGCCGGCCAATCGGCGGGCGGCCTCGTCGACATCCGCGGCAGTCGGCAATGCGACCGGGGCGTCCATCGCGGGAACCATGGCACCAACCATGACAGTAACGGTAGCGCCGCGATTGCGTCACAAGCAAGGGCGGAATGCGAGAAGCCCGGTCCTGATTTAAGCAGAACCGGGCTCTGTATCGGCTTAGGCGAGGCGGTCGGAGCGTCAGTCGAACCGGCCGGCGGCATGCGCCAGCATGGTGTAGACCTTGCCGGTGTCCGACGTCAGGTAATTACGTGCGACTGCCGGGCCGCGATCGCCGCGCGAGACATCGTCGAGAAGCCGTTCGAACTCGTGGATATAGTGCTCGACGGTCTGACGGAATTCCGGGTCGGCGCGATACTTGTTGCGGATTTCGTCGAACGCCTTCTGGCCCGGTTGCGTGTAGAGCCGGCGGGTAAACACGCCGCGCTCACCGCGCTTATAGCGCTCCCACAGCTCCGCAGCGGCGTCATGATCGATCATCCGCGCGATGTCGACGGAAAGTGAATCGATCGAATCGACGGCGTCGCGCTGCGGACGTTCGTCACGCGCTGGTTCGCGTGAGACGGGCGGTGCGATCGGCGGGCTGTCGTCGCGCGACGCGCGGGTGAGCAGGTCCGACAGCCAGCCGCTGTTGCGGGCCGCGTTTTCGTCCTTGCCGCCTGGGACCGGGCTTAGCGTCGGCGGACCGTTCCGCCGCGCCGGCGCGCCGGTTATGTCGCGGGGCGGGGCTTGCGGCGGCGCCGTCGGCGCAATATCCGCGCGCATGGGGCGGGCTTGCGCGCGCGTCCGCCGCTTGCTGCGTAGAGCGGTTCGGCCTCGCGCCGCACCGGCTCCGCGGCGTCAAGCGATCGGCCGTGGCGGGCGACGATGCGGTTGAGTTCGGCCAGCGCTTCGATTTGATCGACGATGACGCGCCGCATCTGCGCCGTGCTCTCGGCGGTCTCTTGCGGCAGTTCGAGAATGCCGCGGCGCAGCTCGGTGCGGGTTGTCTCCAGCTCGCGCTGCATCTCCGTCGCCATTTGCTTCATGCCTTCCATGATCTCGGTGAAGCGGCCGGCCGTCTGGGTGAACATGGTCTGCACTTCGGCGGAGGCTTCCTCGTAGACCGAGTTAAGGGAGGCACTGGTGCGCAAACGCTCCTCGTCCGTCGTCTTGCGCACGAGATCGTACTGTTCCTCGATCGACTGCACGCTCTCGCTGCTGCTCTCGGCGATGATGCCGGCGATTTCGCGTGCCCGCGCGGTCGCGGTGTCGAGCGACTCGTCAAGCAGGCCCGAGAAGCGTTCCAGCCGCTGGCCGAAATCTTCGGTTCGCGCGTCGAGCATCGACACCAGCGACTCCATGGTGGCGTGCCGGGCGGCGACCGATTGGTCGGTCTTGCGGTTGCTGGAATCGAGCAGTTCGACAGCGTCGGCAAGGGTGCGTCCGTGCGTGCTGAACTGATCGGCAAGGTCGCCGAGGTCATGCAGCACTTTGGCGGTCACGTTGTTGAAAGTCCCGAGGTGCTGCTCGACCTTGGCGGTCGTTGCCCCGCTCTTGCTGGAGAGGTCGCTCATGGCGGCGACAAATTCGGACACGCGCGTCGCCATGGTGTGCTCGATCGAGTTCATGTTCTCCTGGGCGCCGCTGAGCACTTCCTGCAAGAGGATATTGGCCTCGCGCAGGCGCTCGAACAGCGCGGTGGAGTCGGAGCGCAACATGGTGTGCGTTTCCAGCATCTCCGCGACGGTCGCCGCCGCGGTCTGCTTGGACTCTTCGATCGCGCCTTTGGTCGCCCGGTGCAAATCTTCCAAGGTGCGCGAAATCGTCTGCCGGGCAGCTTCGGTGACGCCCTGAGCGCCCTCCTGCAATTGCCCCAGCGTGCGGGTGATGGCGCCGGTCGCACTGAGACTTGCATCGTTGATCAGCCGGGCGATTTCCTCGCTCTTGTCCATCATCGTCTGCGTAAAGACGAAACCCTTGGAGTCGATGGCCTTGACGGTCTGGTCGGTCACGCGGCTGATTTCGCCGGTAAATTCCTGGCTCTTGTTGGAGAAGGCCGCGAGCAGCCCGTTCGCATTCTGGTCGAGGACACGCGTCATGTCGTCGACACGCTGCGTCATCGCGCTGTGGATCTCATTGGCCTTGCCGACGAGATTGCGGGAGACGTCGGTGCTCATGCCGACCAGTTTGCGCTCGGCGTCGTTGATGCTGCGGCCGATCGCATCAGCGGTCGACTGCGTGCTCTTGGCGAGCACTTCGGCGGCGGTGGCGGTCGTCTTGCCAATGGCGTCGGTGGCTGACTGCGCGCTTTTGGCGAGAACGTCGGCCGCGGTGGCGGTCGTCTTGCCGATCGTCTCGTTGGCGGCCGTCGCGCTCTTGGTGATGGTGTTGCTCAAGAGCGCCGGCGCTGCGGTTGAGCGACACGGTCGCCTCCGCGGCGCTGCGATTCAACGCTTCCGCCGCCGCCGTGCTCGCGGCAGTGCTCTTGCCAAGCGCCTCGGTGGTATTGGCGGCGAGCTGGGTGAGGACGCGCTCGGCGCTCGTCGAATTGGTCTTGATCGATTCCGAAAGCTGTTCCATCCGCGAATTGAGCAGGTCGGCGGCGTCGCGGCTGCGCAGTTCCATCTGGTGGACGACCGCTTCGGCGCGTCCGATCAGGAGTTGCTCCAGTTGGCCGATCCGGCCGTCGAGTGTATTGGCGACTTCGAGCGCGCCCTTGCCGAGCGAAGCGTCGATTTTGGCGACCCGATCGCCGATCGTGTCGGAAAATCTGGCCGCGCGCGTATCGATCAGCGTCGTGACGTCGGCGATGCGCTTGTCGACCGCCGTGACGACTTCTTTGCCGCCCTCGGCGAGCGTCGTGGCGATATCGGCGACGCGGGACGACAGCGCGTCCGTGAGCGTCTGCGAGCGGGTGTCGAGCGCGTCCTGGAAGCGCCCCAAACGCTGGTCGAGCGCGGCGGTGACTTCATTGGCTTTGGCGGTGACGCGATTGTCGAAGTTGTCGACATAACTGCGCATCGATTCCGAAACGTCCTGCGTGCGCGCGCCGAGCCGCTCGACGAGTTCGGAACCGTAGGTTTTCACCGTGCGATCGAATTCGGCGAGATGACGGGTGATAAGGTTGCCGAGCGTCGAAGAGTCGCGGGAGATCTTTTCGCCAAGCTCGGCGCCGGTATGATTGAACAGCTCCTCGAACGCGGCAAGCCGCGTCGTCAGCATCTCCTTGACCGCGTCGCTGCGCGTGGCGACGACACCGGCAACGTGCTCGGCGCTCTCGCGGACCTGCTCGGTCATTGCGGTGCTGCGCGAGATCAGTGCTTCGGCAATGTGGTCGCCGGTCTGTTGCAGCTTGGTCGCCACTTCGCCGCCGCGCAGATCGAGGTCGACAATGAGCGACTCGCCCGATGATTTCAGCGTGCTGTTGACCTCTTCGGCGCGCGTCGCGATTGTCTCCGCGAGTTGGCTCGAGGTTTCGACAATGGCTTCGGTCAGCTCTTGCGATCGCCCGATCATCAAGTCGACGACGGCCAGCGACTTCTCCGAGAAGGTTTCGGTGACCCGGTCGAGCCGCGACGTCATCATGTCTTCGAGACCGGTCGCGATCTCGGCAAATTCCTCGCCGATGTGATTGGTTTTAAAGTCGAGGCTCGAACTGAGGCGTTCGCTCGCCGCCGTGATCGCGCGCGTGGTCTCGTTGCTGGCCGCCTCCAGCCGGTCGAGCATGTCGCCGCCGCGCTCGCTCAATTGCTGGACCATGTTGTCGCCGATCTGGCCGAGCGTGAGCGTGATGTCCTCGCCTCTTTCCGCCAGCGAATGCGTGATGCGCTGCGCCGCCTCGTTGACCTGTTGCCCCACCAGATCGCTGATGGTGGACAGATCCTGCGTCAGATCGATGTGCACATTATTGATGGCGGAGCGGACTTGCTCGGCCTGACCGACCAGCGTGTCACGCTGCGCGGCGAGATCCTGCAACAGCCCGCGCATCCGCACCTCGTTGTCGCTATAGGTGCGTTCGAGCGCGGCAACCTCGTTCTGCACCAGCGCTTCAAGCTCGCTGGCACGCGCCAGCGCGCGTTCGACGCCGTCGCCCATGGCTGCGACTTCGCGACGGATGGCCTGACCGACGGTGACGATCGAATCCCGGGCCACGCTCTCGGGCTCGGCGAGCCGCATGGCGACCCGCGCCATGGATTGTGCGATCAGCCGCAATTCCTGGGCGCGCCAAGACATATGGGCAACGCCGAAAAAGAAGATAATTGGCAACAGCGCCGCGGCGCCAAGCCCGATCATCAGGGCAACCGGCGAGCGGCCCGGTCCGAGCGCGGCATTGATATCGGAAAGATAGGCGAACGACAGCGAAAGGCAGCCGACAATCCAGGCGCAGGAAAACGCGGTGGCGATGAAGTAGGACGAGCGCGCCGGCCGTCGTTGCAAGGCGTGCAGGATCTGGCCGATCGACTGCTGATCGTCGTTGGCAGCGCGTATGGCCGGGCCGGCAAGATCCCGCGTGCCGATGGCATCGGAGCTGAACAGATCATCTTCGGCAGGCTGTGGCGCCGAGGCAGGCGCGCGACCGTCGGCGGGGGCCGAAAGAAGCTCGGCCATCTCGTCAGGCTGGCTCGGGGCCTCCTGTTCGTCGTCTCGAATGTTGAGCGCTTCCTGGATCGCCGACAGTGCCGCCTCGGTCGGATCCGTCATTTTCTTCGGGTAGTTGGCCATTTCGGTCGTCGCCTCGCGTGTTACGCTTGACTAGGACGGCCCAAGAACACCGAGCGAAACGCTCGGCTTTATGCCCAGGCCGCGCCACGAGCGCGTGATCGTTAAATCCTCGCCGCTTCCAGGGCTCCCCCAGCCAGCCCTCAGGTCGCACTACGATTGCCCATCCTATCGCTCTGGCAGATCGAAGAAAACCGTATCGGTAACGTCCCTTTAATCATCGTTAACGGATTTTTCACCTTGATCCCATTGGTTTTGCCGATGCGGTTGAGGATGCCATTGTTGTGCCAACAATACGGCCGCCGTTGGGCCGGTACGCGTTTGCCACTAGGTGCCGGCAAATCCGTGGCGGGCGTGGCCGTTGCGGCAGGTGCAATGGGATCCGGGGCGGCGGTGACCGGGCCGCGGCAACCCTCGCGGTAATAATTTACTTACTGTGGACGTGAAAGAACGCGAGCCGTTCTCCGGTTCCGTAAGGCTTCTGTGCTGTCTTGTTGCGACGCGTGCAAAATCGAACTCGACCGGAGAATGTCGGTTCGGCGGGGAGAATGTCATGACGGCACAGCGCTTGATGAGTGCGCCGGCGAGCGATTGCAAAGTGACTGCCATCGATGAAAATCATCTCGGACGCATGACGCTCGGCGATCGCCGGCTGGAACGAGAAGTGCTCGAACTGTTCCTGCGCCAGACCACCCTCATGCTCAATCGCATCGTCGGGGCGCAGCCGCCGCTAGCGGCCGCGGCGGCCCACACGCTGAAAGGCTCGGCGCGCGGAATTGGCGCATGGCGCGTCGCAAGGGCCGCCGAACTTCTGGAAGATGCCGTCGGCGATGCTGGCGGACATGACGCCGGGTGCGATTTGGATGACGCGATCACCGAGCTCAAGGCGGCGAGCCTTGAGGTTAGCGCGGCGATTGGGGCTCGTTTGACGGAATTGCTGTCCGAACTCGGTCGCGAACGCTGATCGCGCAGGCAAATCTCGCACTGGCGCATTGCGCCGCGAGCCGATAGAAAGGCGCGGCCGTTCCGCGCCCGTCAGGCCAAACCTTTTCGCTCGCTCATCCCACCAATGGTTCAAATCACATTCATCAATTCCGGGGGCAAGTCTCGCGCGGTTGAGGGCGAGGTCGGTTCCACCGTCATGGAGACGGCAATTAAGAACGGTGTGCCCGAGATCGAGGCGGAGTGCGGGGGCGCCTGCGCCTGTTCGACCTGCCATGTCTATATCGACGAGGCTTGGCGAGAAAAGGTCGGCGAGCCATCCCCGATGGAAGAAGACATGCTCGATTTCGCCTATAATGTGCAGCCGAATTCGCGCTTGTCCTGCCAAATCAAAGTCAGCGAGGATTTTGCCGGGCTCATCGTGCGCACGCCGGATCGGCAAGCCTAAAGGTCCCAATCCGGCGATTGCGGCCCCGAGCGTCATCTGGCAGGGATTCCCCGCCTTCGGCACGGGTGCCCGCAAGCATTTCGGGCCCGATTTCAGCCTTCCCCTGCCGCTTTCCGCAGGCTAGACACTCGCCACCCCCTAAGACCCATCAGATAACGTAGAGTACGGAAACGATATGACTGAACCTATCAAGACCGACGTTGTGATTGTCGGCGCCGGACCCATCGGCCTTTTTGCGGTTTTCGAGCTTGGCCTGCTCGACATGAAGTGCCACCTCATCGACATTCTCGACAAGATCGGCGGGCAATGCGCCGAGCTTTATCCCGAGAAGCCGATCTACGACATTCCCGGTATTCCCCATACCAGCGCGCAAGGGCTGGTCAATTCACTGCTGGCGCAGATCAAGCCGTTCAACGCGCAATATCATCTGAGCGAGATGGTGGAGACGGTAGAGAAGATCGGCGATCCGCTGTTTCGGGTAACGACCGACCAGGGCAACGTGTTTGAGAGCAAGATCGTCGTCATCGCCGCCGGTGGCGGCTCGTTTCAGCCCAAGCGTCCGCCGATTCCCGGAATCGAGCCGTACGAAAACAAGTCGGTGTTTTACGCGGTGCGCAAGATGGACGCATTCCGTGACAAGCGCGTTCTGGTCGTCGGCGGCGGCGACAGCGCGCTCGATTGGACGCTCAATCTGGCGCCGGTTGCGAGCCGTCTGACACTGTTGCATCGCCGTGCCGAATTTCGCGCCGCGCCCGACAGCGTCAACAAAATGATGGCGCTGGTCGATGAGGGTAAGATCGATCTCGTGCTCGGCCAGGTGACCGGGCTTGCGGGCGACGACGGTCAGATCAGCACGGCCGTGGTCAAAAAAAACGACGGTTCGCTCTCCGAGGTCACCTGCGATGCGATGCTGCCGTTTTTCGGTCTGACCATGAAACTCGGGCCGGTCGCCAATTGGGGATTTGAGCTGAGAAACAATGAGCTCATCCCGGTCGATACCGCGAGTTTTGAAACCAGCATGCCGGGGGTTTTCGCCATCGGCGATATCAACTGGTATCCCGGCAAGCTCAAACTCATTCTTTCCGGATTCCACGAAGGGGCCTTGATGGCGCAGAAGGCCTATCACTACGTCTACCCGGAGAAGCGGCTGGTGTTTCAGTACACAACGTCGTCTTCGAGCTTGCAGAAGAAACTGGGCGTGGCGCCCGAGCGCGCCCAAACATGATCCGGTTCAATTAAACGGTGTCATGTGCGGGGCCATATCATGGCGACCGCGGCGGTGACGCCGCGGCGGGTGGCGGGGCGGGTGCCACGGCCGGTGCGGGCGGCGGCGCAACAGCCGGGGCAGTGGGCGGCGGCAGCACTTCCGTTTGAATGGCCGGCGGCGCTCGCAGATCGAGCACGCTGCGCACCACCGGCAGCGCCGCGTCCGCAATCGCGGCATAGCCTTCGGCGGTCGGATGCACGGCGCCGCCATAGACAGCGCTGAGCACGCCCCAGAGTGCATCATGGATATCGCTCGGCTTTAAGATCGCAGGCATGCCTTCGGGATAAGTCATGGCAGTGAAGTAGCTGTCGTTCGCCGTTCGTATCCAGCGCGCCCGCGAGGCGTAGGGACGATAATCGCTCGGCGGCTCGCCGCACGCCATCGGACTGTCCGGGGCGACATTCGGATCGGTCTGGAAACTGTCGCCCTTGGTGGAAAAGCAGTTCCGATCGAATTCCGGATCGGTCTCGGCGCGCACGCACATACCGTGGCGCTCAAACGCCGCCTGGTAGCTATCAACGAAAGTCATGCTGTCGGTTGCCGGATCGCGGCACGTTTTATTGCCGTCGCAGGTCGCGAGCGCCCGTATTCCCGGTAGGAATTTGGTGTCGACGAATGTCGCCGCGGCGCGCAGCCGGTCGGCATCGGCGCCGAAGGCGGGATGAACATCGAGGCCGTCGCGGCTGCCGGGGCAGGGCTTACCTTCCGCCTGCATTGCGGGATTGGGATAGGAGATGAAAACCACACGGTCGAGATTGCCGCCGACGAACGGCTTGAGCGCGGTACGCAATTGCGCGAATTCGTCAGGCAGTTCCTCGTTCAAGGCTTTTTCCGAATCGGCGACGCTGGCAATGGCGCCGCCTTCTTTCAGCAAAAGCCGCTCGGTCGTGGAATCGACGATGACATTGGCGACGAGGCCGGCGAAATTCACGTCGTTGGCGCCGATCGTCAGCAACATCATGTCGAGATTGCGCTTGGGATCCTGGCGATGCACCGCCGCCATGACGGCTCTCAATTCGCCGATCTGAGCTGGCGCGCTGCCCGAGCACGTCTCTATCCCCACGACCCAGGGGCAGTCGTCGGCGCGCTGGCTGGCAAACATTCCGGCGCCGATCGTCGCGCCGGTGCAGGCAAGCGGCACCAGGGTCACGGCGATATGCGGCTGCTCGATCGCCAGAGCGAGCGTCGTGCGCACCTGATAGCTGTAGAGCGAACGATGGCAGGCCGGATTCATCCAACGAGCGCCATGCCGGGCCCAGTCGATAGCCGCGCTCGGGCTTGACGGCCCGTTTTCGCACGAGCGGTCGTCGTCATAGCCGGCGCGGCTCGGCCGGAAATATTGACTGAAACCGCCGCTCAGAAAGCGCCTGAAGCAGAAACCGCTCTCCAGTTCCACCGCTTGGTCGGGATTGCCTTCGCCGGCCGCGATCGAGTCGCCAAGCCCGGCAATGAGGATGTCGCGAACCGCAATCGGGGTGCTGACGCGCTGCGCGGTGCCATCGCCGAGCGGGATGTCGACCGAGGCGATGGTTGTGCGCCCGGACGGTATCCGCAGCCGGATCTCCTGATCGCATGGCGCGGACATCTGCTTGGACGGTCCGTTGCCGTCATCGAAGCTCCAGACACAGGTCGCGTTCTGCGGCAGCGGCCCGGAAATCGTCACGCCGATCGGGTGGTCGCTCGGCGCCAGGTAATTCTCGCGCACGCCGTCGCGTTCACAGGTGTCGATGAGGTTTCCGGCAGTGTCGAGGCAAAGGTCGGGGACGATATCCTTGGCCCAGCCGAGACCGTCGGTTGCGCGTTCGAGCCGCCGCTCGGCGGCGAGAATGCCGTCGCCGCGGCTGGCCGCGGCGAGGCGAAGGAAGTCGGCCTCGTTACGGAACAGGCGGAAGCGGCTCTTCACTTCCCAGACGATGTGGAAGTCACCCGTTCCCGATAGCTGCGCAGATGCCGCATCGAACGGCGCCGCGGCGAAAAAGGCGGCAAAAAGCAGAGCGAGTAGGGCGGAAAATCGCATTTTTGTGGGGTGGGAGCCAGCGACAGTTCTTTTATCACCCGCCTTGCGGCGGAAATGTGAGGATGGCAGGAACGCCGATCCGCAGCCCTCATTATGCTCGGGTAATCTCTTGTCGTAAGCCATTGGCGCGCGCAGGTTATCACAATGCCGGATTCGTCAGTTACCGCCAAATGTGCCATTGCCGGCGGCGGCCCTGCCGGAATGATGCTTGGCTTCCTGCTGGCGCGCGCCGGGGTCGAAGTTGTCGTGCTGGAAAAGCACGCGGATTTTTTTCGGGATTTTCGCGGCGACACGGTGCATCCGTCGACGCTCGAACTCATGTACGAGCTTGGTCTGCTTGATGCGTTCCTCAAGCTGCCGCACCAAAAAGTCGAGACCCTCACGGCCCAGATCGGCGCCGAACATCTGAAGATGGTCGACTTCCGCCATCTGCCGACGCACTGCAAATATATCGCACTGATGCCGCAGTGGGACTTTCTCAATTTTCTCGCCGAGCGCGGCAAGCGCTACCGCACATTCGATCTGCGCATGGAGGCCGAGGCCACCGACCTGATCGAGGAGGCTGGGCGGATCGTCGGACTGCGTGCCAAGACGCCGGAGGGCGAACTAACCGTCCGCGCGGATCTCGTGATCGGCGCCGACGGCCGCCATTCCACCACGCGAGAAAAATCCGGGCTTACGTGCCAAGAATACGGCGCGCCGATGGATGTGTTGTGGTTTCGCCTGCCGCACAAAGCAAGCGACTCCGCTGATACGTTCGGCCATATCGAGGCCGGCAAGATGATGATCATGCTCGATCGTGGCGATTACTGGCAGTGCGCTTTCGTCATTCCCAAAGGCGGCATCGAGAAGGTGAAAGCAAACGGCCTCGGTGCGTTCCGCGACGCCGTGGTCGAAATGTCGCCATTCCTCGCCGACCGCATCAGCCAACTGAAAAGCTGGGACGATATCAAGCTCCTCAGCGTCAGCGTCGATCGGCTGGAAAAATGGTGGCGGCCGGGCTTTCTCTGTATCGGCGATGCGGCGCATGCGATGTCGCCGATCGGGGGCGTCGGGATCAACATGGCCGTTCAGGACGCGGTTGCAGCCGCCAACCGGCTCGCGGCGCCGCTGAAATCGGGCACCGTGAAGGACGCCGACCTCCACGCCATTCAACAGCGCCGCACCTTGCCGGTTAAATTCACGCAATGGCTGCAGCTGAATATTCAGAAACGCATCATCAGCCGCGTACTGGCAACCCAGCAGCGGCCGAAGCCGCCGCTGTTTTTCAAGCTTTTTGGCATCTTTCCGGTCCTGCGACGCATTCCGGCGCGGCTTCTCGGCATCGGCATCCGGCCAGAGCACGTGCACACGCGCGAAGCTGCGCCGGGCGCCTAGAGCGCAATCGCTTCATATTGAATCGATTGACGCTCCGGCTATTTGAGGGAGCACAGGATCAGCTTCGCCGCTGCAATTCCGCGTCGGTGTGGGTGAGAATTTCGACAAGACGCGCTTCCGCGTCCGCATCGCCTTCGAGCCGTTTGCCGATCGTCTCGCGCAGATGATCGAAGGCGGCTTCGACCAGCGGCGGCAAGCTGCGACGGCTTTCGCGTTCGCCGCGCGCGGCGCGTTGCCAGCGGGCGACGCGTTCGCCGAGCGCGGTCAGACGATCGAGCACGACGTCGGCGAGATCGCGATTGGTCGCGAGATAATCGCGGCCTTCCGCCGTAATGGTGTAGAGCTTTTTGCTGCCTTCGGCCGATGCGGTGACGTAACCGGCTTCTTCGAGATAGGTCAGGGTCGGATAGACGATGCCGGGGCTCGGTGAGTACCAGTCCGCGGTCTTTTCCTCGACCAGCTTGATGATTTCGTAGCCGTGCCGCGGTGCTTCAGCGATGAGCGCGAGTGCGACGAGCCGCAGGTCGCCCTGCGCCAGCATCCGACCGGCGCGCATATCGTCGGGATTCATCTCGCCCCGTCCGCCACCGCCGTGCCGGCCGCCAAAACCAAAGCCGCCAAAGCGGCGGCGGTGGTGGCGGCCCGCGGCCCATCGGCCGCCGTGTGATTCGCAATGTCCGTGCATATTTCAGGTTCTCCAGTGTTAAAGATATATCGCTAGATAGATCGTAAAAAGATGTAGCGCAAGATATATCTTTCATCGCGATTGCCAGCTAACCCGTCGCCGTATATACGTTAACGTATAAACGTTCGAGGCTAGATATGAAGGCAGGATCGCATCCCTCTAATCCCTTGGCACTCGCAGTCCTCGCGCTGCTCTTCGAACGGCCGATGCACCCCTACGAGATGGGAGTGATCCTCAAGCAGCGGCACAAGGAAGAGAGCATCAAGTTTCGCTACGGGTCGCTTTACACCGTGATCGATCTGCTGCTGAGCCGCCGCTATATCGCGGCGCGGGAAACGGCGCGGGAAGGACGGCGGCCCGAGCGCACCGTCTATGAGATCACGGGTACTGGACGCGACGAACTGCACGCGTGGATGGTCGATCTCGTCGCCGCGCCGATCAAAGAATATCCGCAGTTCGAAGCGGCACTGTGCCTGCTGCCGGTACTGCCGCCTGAGGAAACGCTTGCATTGCTGCGCCGGCGTCTCGGTTCGATCGAAGACAATGCGGCCGCAATCGCGCGGCAGATCGAGGAAGCGGGCCGGGGGAATTTTCCGCCGCTGTTCCTTGTGGAAAACGAATTCCGGCTGGCGTTGGTCAAGGCTGAACAGCAATTCGTCGCCGAGTTGATCCGACGAATTGAGAACGGCTGGGGACCGCTCGCATTGTGGCAGGGCATTCACCGGGACCGCGAAGCGACGATGGCGAAATTGTATCGTGACTACGGAGGCGCACCGATGAACTGAGATACCGACAAACAGCAGCCCCGACGATGCTGGAACATCGCCGGGGCCTTGAACTCAAGACCGAACGCGCGGAGCGCGCTGGACCCTAAGTCCGCAAGCTCAAACTACCAGCCAGCTCTCCGCGAAGCCAATCGTGCCGCCGCTACGGCGCCAACCTTCTTGCTTGAACGGAGAGAAGCATGAGCAACGAACCGAAGATCGATCCCGAGGCCTGGAAGTACGCGGAGAAGGCCATGACCTGGTACGGCTGGGGGTCGCCCATCGGAATGGGCCTTTTCATCGTCGCGATCGGCGTCTTTGTCGCGCTGCTGCATGTCGCGGGGCTGATCCGATGACTGCGCATCCGATGGATCTCTCAATCGCCGGCGCCGTGGCGGCGCCGCTGCATGTCATCGTGATTGGCGGCGGCGTCGGCGGACTGACCTTGACGCAGGGCCTGAAAAAAGCCGGCGTCAGCGTCGCCGTGTACGAGCGCGACCGCACTCGCACCGATCGCGTGCAGGGCTATCGCGTCCACATCAATCCGACCGGCAGCCGCGCACTTTACGAGTGCCTGCCGCCGCCTTTGTTCGAAGCCTTCGCGCGCACATGCGGCAAGCCGTCTGCGGGCATCCGCTTCGTCACCGAAAAGATGAAGGTTTTGCTTTCGCTCGACGATTTGAACGCGCCCAAAGGCGTCGCGACAGACACTGTCGCGCGGCATCGCTCCGTGAGCCGCATCACGCTGCGGCAGGTCCTGCTCTCGGGCCTCGACGATATCGTGCGTTTCGACAAGACCTTCGTGCGCTACGACGAAAGTGCGACCGGAAAAATCATCGCGCATTTCGCGGACCGCACGACGGCCGAAGGCGACGTGCTGGTTGCCGCCGACGGCGGCGGCTCGCGCGTTCGCCGCCAATTCTTGCCGCAGGCCAAACGCGTCGATACCGGGATCATGGGAATCGCGGGCAAGGTCTTTCTCGATGTCGAAACGCGCCGGCGCATCGCGCCCGAGCTTCGGAACGGGCTCACGCTCGCTTCCGGCAAGGGCGGCCACTCTCTGTTCGTGGCATTGCAGGAGATCGACGGCGTCGCCCTCGATGGTTTCGGCGGCAATGAAGAATCGGTGAAGGCCGGCGGCCATTTCGACAATTCGCGCAGTTACCTGATGTGGGCATTCGGCGCCAAGCGCGAGAAATTCGGGTTGCCCGCTAACGCCGCGCAGATGACCGGCGAACCGCTGCGCACCGCTGTGCTGCGGGCGATGGCGGCCCGCGCATGGGACGATCGCCTGCAAACCCTCGTTCGCCTGGCGGATGCCGACACCATCAATGCGATTGCGATCCGAAGCTCGGTGCCGATCGAGCCCTGGCACACGAAGCGCGTGACACTTCTGGGCGATGCGATCCATTCGATGACGCCCTATCGCGGCATCGGCGCCAACATTGCGCTCAAGGATGCGATGGGGCTCTGCCACGCGCTGGTCGCAGCGAACAGTGGCGAGCGGCCGGTGCTCGATGCGATCGAGGCCTACGAAGCGGCCATGGTCGAATATGGCTTCCGTGCCGTGCGGACGTCGCTGCACGCGATGCATCAGGCCATCAACGACAACCCGGCGCGGCTGGCCTTCTCGCGCACGGCTTTGCGGGTCTTCGATCGCGTTCCCGCACTCAAGCGCTTCATGTATGCGCGGATGGGCGAAGAGTGACGAAACCGGCGGCGGCCGTCCTCCTGCGCTCGACGGCCGCGCCTCGCCGCATTAGATTTGCGGCATGTTCGCGACTTTCTTCCACGAGCTGAAACAGGCCGGCGTCCCGGTGACGCTGCGCGAATATCTCACCCTGATGGAGGCGATGGAGAAGGACGCCGCCTCCCGCCGCGTCGAGGATTTCTATTATCTGTCGCGCGCGGCCCTGGTGAAAGACGAGCGCAATCTCGACAAGTTCGATTGCGTGTTCGGCCACGTCTTCAAAGGCCTCGACCTCGTCGAGCAGGCACTTGAAGCGGAAATCCCCGTCGAGTGGCTGAGGAAGCTCACTGAAAAATACCTCACCGAGGAGGAGAAGAAGCAGATCGAGGCGCTCGGCGGCCTCGAAAAAATTCTCGAAACCCTGCGGCAGCGGCTCGCCGAGCAGAAGGGCAGGCACCAGGGCGGCAAGAAGTGGATCGGCACCACGGGCACGTCGCCGTTCGGCGCCTATGGCTATAATCCCGAAGGCGTGCGCATCGGCCAGGACAAGAACCGCAACTTCCGTGCCGTGAAGGTGTGGGACAAGCGCGAGTTCAAGGATCTCGCCGACGACGTCGAGCTTGGCACCCGCAATATCAAGATCGCGCTGCGACGCCTGCGCAAGTTCGCCCGCACCGGCGCGCCCGACGAGCTCGACCTCGACGGCACCATCAAAGGCACCGCGCACAAAGGCTACCTCGATATCCTGATGCGGCCGGAGCGGCACAACACGATAAAAGTGCTGCTGTTCCTTGACGTCGGCGGCTCAATGGATTGGCATGTCAAGGCGACCGAGGAATTGTTCTCCGCCGCAAGGACCGAGTTCAAGCATCTGGTGCATCTTTATTTCCACAACTGTCTTTACGAAAAAGTGTGGAAACAGAACGCACGGCGCTGGAGCGAAACCACGCCGACCTGGGACGTGCTGCACACCTATCCGCACGACTACAAAGTGATCTTCGTCGGCGATGCGTCGATGTCGCCTTACGAGATCGTGGCGCCGGGCGGCTCGGTCGAGCATTTCAACGAGGAAGCCGGCCGCGTCTGGATGGAGCGCGTGGCCGCGACCTATCCGTCCTGCGTCTGGCTCAATCCGGTCCCTGAGCGCGAATGGGACACCACGGCCTCGATCCGGCTGATGCGCCAGGTCATGGGCTCGCGCATGTATCCGCTCACCATCGAGGGTCTTGATACGGCGATGCGGGAACTGGGGAGATAGGCGCGATATCGGCGATATCAAATGAACGGTTCGCGTTACTCCAACTCCACGCGCAAATTCCGTCCGACGGCCATCGCCGCGCGCCGTAGTGTCGCAAGCGTAACTGATGGATTATTCGGGTCGAGCAATCGGTCGAGTTGACGGCGGCTTGTCTTCATCCGTGCCGCCATGGCGGTCTTGCTAAGATGCCGTTTGTCCATAGCGGCCTTGATCTGGTCGGCGATAATCTCCTTGATTGCCGCGTCCTCCGTCTCGGCCAGCATGCCTTCCTTGGCCAAGAACTCGTCGAATGTCTCGTTGCGGTCGATTGACCCCTTTCCGGGCTTTGTCTTTCGTCTTGCTGTCATCTTTCAATCTCCCGTTTGCGGCCGAGTGCGATGTCGATATCGTGCATCGATGTTTTTTGCGTCTTCTTCTCGAAGCCGTGCAGCAAAATCATTTCGCCGCCTGAAATTGCGAAGACGACGCGCGAGATTCTGCCGCCGGATAGCTGACTTCGAACCTCCCAAAGACCGGGTCTAGGCGCCCGGCAATAAGGCATACCGATTGGCCATCCAAACTCAGCCTTCTGGATATCCTTGCCGATGACACGTCGGTCCTCCTTCGATAATTTCAGCAGCCATTCCCGCACCGGATTTCGGCCAGACGGTGAAAGATAAAACCGGGCCGCCAGTTTCTTCGAGCGATCTATCATGATCGTCGATTGTGTCAAAAATGGCACAGACATGCAACGGGAAGTGCAAGGTCGGTCAGTTCGCCGCGCTTCTCGCAAAGCCCCTACGCGCCGTTTCGCGCGGGCGCCTCTTCCGAATCGCGGCGATGCCTCTATATTGGTGGCGTCGTCAACAAACCGAAAGGAGGTGATCCAGTGTCTCATTGTCTATCGCCGCGGTCGCCGGCATTCGTGAACTGGATCCTCGCCTCTGCCGAGGGTCCTGCCAGGTGACTTAAATCCGTCACCGGTTCATGCGCGCGCGGGGAACTTTACCGCGCGCAACCGGACCACGGCCTGACAATGGAAGGGTCGTCCGCAAGGGCGGCCCTTCTTTGCATTTTGCTCAGCGCTTCGGTTGCGCCCGATGCTTACAAATCGAACGCCTCGTTGAGCTTCGGCATTTCGACGCGCGTGGCGGTCAATAGCGAGGCGAATTGCGCCATGGAGCCTTCCTCGCCGTGGACGAGAAAGGTGCGTGCGGACTGCGTGCCCTTGTGCCAGGCCAACAGCGCCGCCTGATCGGCGTGGGCCGAAAAGCCGTTGATCGTAGAGACGTGCGCCCGCACCGGAATATCATCGTCGAGTATCTTGATGTGCTTGGCGCCATCGATGATGCGGCGTGCCGGCGTGCCGACCGAGGCGTAGCCGACAAAGACGACGCTGCATTCCGGACGCCAAAGATTGTGCTTGAGGTGATGGCGGATGCGGCCGCCGGTCGCCATGCCGGAGCCCGCCATGATGACGGCGCCGCTTCGGATGGCGTTGAGCGCGATCGATCCCGCCCTATCGCGGACGAAATGCAGGCCGGGAAGCCGGAACGGGTCGCCGCCGTTTTTGAACATCTCGGCCGTCTTCGCATCATAGCATTCCGGATGACGCTCGAAGATTTCGGTGGCCGAAACCGCCATGGGCGAATCCAGATACACCTGGACGGAGTTAGGCAACCTCGATTGATCGACGCCGACGCGCAGAAAATAGAGCAGCTCTTGCGCGCGCTCCAAAGCGAAGGTCGGGATGACCACGTTGCCGCCGCGGTTGAAGGTGTCGATAATCGCCGTATACAGCTCCTCGATCGAGTCGGTGAGCGATTTATGCAGGCGGTCGCCATAGGTGGTCTCCATCACCACGACGTCGGCGCGCGGCGGCGTCTCGGGGCCGCGCAGCAGAGGGTGCCCGGGATTGCCGATATCGCCGGAACACAAGACCCTGCGCCGTTGCCCTGACTCTTCCAGCTCAAGGAGGATGCTGGCCGAGCCCAGAATGTGCCCGGCGTCGAAAAACGTGGCGCGCAACCCAGCGTCCAGCTCGATCGGCACGTCGTAGGCCGCGGTACGGCCGAAACGGTCGAGACAGTTCGTGACATCGGTGGTCGTATAGAGCGGCTTTTTATCCGCATCGCCATGCCTCGCGCGAGTGTCAGTGTCCTCGCTCTGAATGTGGGCGGCGTCGAGCATGACGAGACGCGCCAGTTCGCGCGTGGCGGCGGTGGTGATGATCTCGCCGCGAAAGCCGCGCTGCCAGAGCAGCGGCAGGCGGCCGCAGTGATCGAGATGCGCGTGGGTCAGAAGCACAAAATCGATGCTCTCCGCCGCAAAGCCGAACGGTGTAGCGTTATCTTCGTCGAGCTCGCGACTGCCCTGAAACAGGCCGCAATCGATCAGCACACGCCGGCCGGCGCATTCGATCAGGTGGCACGACCCGGTGACGTCGCGATCGGCGCCGTGAAATGATAAACGCAAGGCAATCCTCCCGGCATAATTCCGATCGCGGCCGACCGGCGATCGACGCGATTGTTTGCGGTCGCTGGAGGTGTCTTAAGTCCTCCGGCACTCATCATCGGACGTCTTACCGGCACCGCTGTGGCAGGAAAGTTCGTCTGTCGTTAAATACATGGGGACGCCACAAGGGATTTGTCAACCCCGCGCAGGAGGCGCCGATGCCCGCCGAACGCTTCGATTTCGTCAACGCGCGTGGTGAGAAACTCGCCGCGCTGCTCGATCGGCCGGACGGACCGGCGAGGGCGGTGGCGTTGTTCGCGCACTGCTTCACCTGCGGCAAGAGCAACCGCGCGGCGCGTCACATCGCCGAAGGGCTCAAGCTTCACGGCATCGCCGTGCTGCGTTTCGACTTCACCGGCCTAGGCGCCAGCGAAGGCGAATTCGCCAACACAACGTTTTCGTCCAATGTCGAGGATCTGGTCGCCGCCGCGGATCATTTGCGGCGGACAGTCGCCGCGCCGGCGATCCTGATCGGACACAGCCTCGGCGGCGCCGCGGTCCTGGCCGCCGCGCATCGTGTCCCGGAGGCGAAGGCTGTCGTCACCATCGCCGCGCCGTTCGATCCCGCGCACGTCGTCGGGCTGTTCGGCGAGAAGATCGCCGAGATTGGCGACAAAGACGAAGTCCAGGTGACGCTGGCCGGGCGGCCATTCAAAGTCCGCCGCAGCTTCCTGCAAGACGTCAGCCAGCAAAACCTCGGCGAGCACATCGGCCGGCTGCACAAGGCGCTGCTCGTTTTTCATTCGCCGACCGACGATACGGTCGGCATCGACAACGCCAGCCTCATTTTCACCACCGCCAAGCATCCCAAGAGCTTCATCTCGCTGGCGGGCGCCGATCATCTGATCAGCAAGGCGGGCGACGCGGCCTATGTCGCGCGCGTCATCGCGTCGTGGGCCGACCGCTATCTCGACATGGCGGTTGATGCGGGGATGACGGCGGACACGCCGCCGGGAACGGTCCTGGTGCGGGAGACGCGGCGCGGCAAGTTTCAGCAGGAGCTCATCGTGGGCGATCACCGCTTGCTCGCCGACGAGCCGGTGAAGGACGGCGGGCTCAACAGCGGCCCCGGGCCTTACGATCTGTTACTGGCCGCGCTTGGCGCCTGCACGGCGATGACGATCCGGCTCTATGCCGACCTCAAGCAGATACCGCTGGTGCGCACGCAGGTGCGGCTGCACCACGAAAAGATCCACGCCAGCGACTGCACCGAATGTGAAACCAAAGAGGGCAAGATCGATCATATCGATCGTGCAATCACGTTCGAGGGCAATCTCGATGCCGCGCAGCGGGCGCGGCTTATGGAGATTGCCGACAAGTGCCCGGTGCACCGCTCGCTGCAATCGGAGATCGATATTCGCACCAAGGAGGAACTGCTAGACCCTATGATTGCTGGGCCTAAAGGAGGCCCGTCATCCGATATGCAACGGTACGAGGATTAAGCCGGCTGGCCGGCATAGAGCCTCATGCATAGGAGACGGGCCTAATGGAACATACCCGATTTGTTGGCTTGGATATTCACAAGGAACGGATCTCAATCGCGGTGGCGGAGAGCGGGCGCTTTGGCGCGGTGGAATACCTCGGTGAGATTTCCAACGATCCCGTTGCGATCGGCAAGCTGTGCGACCGCCTCAGGCGTCCGGGCAAGACGCTGGCATTTTGCTACGAGGCTGGCCCGTGCGGCTATGGTGTTCATCGTCAACTCACCGGCCTCGGCCATCGCTGCGATGTAGTGGCACCGTCATTGATTCCGACCAGGCCGGGCGATCGGGTGAAGACGAATCGTCGTGACGCCACGATGCTTGCGCGTCTTCACCGAGCCGGCGAGTTGACGCCGGTCTGGGTGCCTGACGCCGATCACGAAGCCATGCGCGATTTGATCCGTCTGCGCAGTGTCGTCCGACAAATCGTGAGCCGAGCGCGTCAGCATCTTCAAGGTTTTCTGCTGCGGCACGGCCGCAAGCACGGGCGTGGGACAGCATGGCGAATGGCTTACCGACGATGGCTATCGACTTTGGCCTTCGAACATCCCGCGCAGCAAGTTGCATTTCAAGACTATGTCGATGCCGTCATGGATGCGGAGCGGCGTCTTCAGAGAGTCGAGGAGCAGATATCCGGTCTCCTTCCCGAGTGGAATCTGCGCCTAGTTGTTGACGCCCTGCAGGCGATGCGGGGTATCGCTTTGATCACAGCCGTGGTGCTGGTCGCTGAAGTTGGCGACTTCACACGCTTTGCAAATCCGCGCCAGCTCATGGCCTATTTCGGCCTGGTCCCGGGCGAACAATCGAGCGGCGAGACCATCCGACGCGGCGGCATTACCAAGACCGGCAACGCCCGTGCACGACGCGCGCTGGTCGAAGGCGCCTGGGCTTACCGAATGAAGGCGCGCATTGGTCGTCACAAGGTCGATCGGATCGAGGCGCTGCCAAAAGTCGTTCGCGACATCGGGTGGAAAGCGCAAGTTCGACTCTGCACTCGATATCGTCGGCTGAGCGCGCGCGGCAAGACCGCCAACGTCGTCAATGTCGCCATCGCACGCGAGATGGTGGGATTCATCTGGTCGATCGCCTGCACGATTCAATCCGCGCCAAAGACGGTATGACCCTTACTTAACGGACAGCCAGAAGAGGAGATAACAACACAAGATCAGCCTCGGCGCGGTATGCGGCGCTGGGGGTGGGACAATGCCGGGGAGCCCTCGTTTCCACTATGAGCCTTTGACGCTCGCCACCTAGACCGAGGCAGCCCCAAACGAAGCAAGGTCATGCGGATCGACCCGCGGATGAGAGATTGTTGACCGACGTTTAAGTCCCGCCTCCTGCTCCGCATATCCGTCGTACAAATGCCTCTGCCGTCGATCGAAAACGGCGGGCCAAATCCTATGTCAAAGGCCCTTGTCGGCAATCATGAGAGTGGATCGAATCTAACACTTGGTGCCCACGTCTGACAGCAGCGATGATTTTGTCTGGGTCTGCAGTCCAGGTGAAGGGCTTGGGATCATGGTTGGTCTGTGCGACGAAGCGGTTGATGGCGGCTTGAAGATCGACCACACCTCGGAAGACGCCACGCTTCAGTCGCTGCTTGGCGAGTTTTGCGAAGAACCCTTCGACCGCATTGAGCCACGAGCATGAGGTCGGTGTGAAGTGGAAAGCGAAGCGCGGGTGCCGGTCGAGCCATTGAGCCACCTTCGGATGCTTGTGGGCAGCATAGTTGTCGAGGATCACGTGCACGGTCTTTCCAGCCGGCACCTGCGCTTCAATGGCATTGAGGAAGCGGATGAACTCCTGGTGACGATGGCGCTGCATGCAACGGCCGATGACCTTGCCTTCGAGCACGTCGAGAGCTGCGAACAGCGTCGTTGTGCCGTGGCGCTTGTAGTCATGGGTCATTGTGCCGGCTCGGCCCCTCTTCATCGGCAGGCCCGGCTGGGTGCGGTCAAGCGCCTGGATTTGCGACTTTTCGTCGACCGAGAGGACGATGGCATGGGCAGGCGGATCAACGTAGAGCCCGACAACATCGCGCAGCTTGTCGATGAACTTGGGGTCGTTGGAGAGCTTGAACTGCCGAGCCCGGTGCGGCTCAAGACCGTGCGTGCGCCAGATGCGTTGGACCGAACTTGCGCTGACGCCGACTGCTTTCGCCATCATCATGGCGGTCCAGTGGGTCGTCTCGGCGGGCGGCTCGGTTTGGGTGAGCATCACGACGCGCTCAGCGATATCCGGCCCAAGGGGCGGGATACGCGAGGGGCGTGTCTTGTCACGCAGCAAGCCGCCGTAGCCTTCCTGCATGAAGCGTTTCTGCCAGCGCCAGACGCAGGTCTTCGACTTGCCGGTCTGGCGCATGATCTCGTTGGTGCCGATGCCGTCCGCGCTCAACAGCACGATCTCGGCACGCCAGACATGCTTTTGCGGCGCATTGCGATCTCGCGCGAGAGCAGCCAGACGGCGACGATCGGCAGGCTTGAGGGTAATGGAAATTCCGGTTCGCATGCGCCAGACTCGCACATGCCCTGCCCGGCGGGAATCCCATCCGGGATTCAAACGTCAGAGTTGATCCACTAGGCTCGAAAGCATAGCGCCCGGCCGGCAAGCGGCGCGCAATGACTTCGGGAGGAGCGCGCTTGGTCGATAGACGCAATATCCTCGCATTCGGGCTGACGCTTGCGTCGGGATCGATCCTGCGCTCACCGCTCTATGCGCAGGACTACCCGACCAGGCCGGTGACGATCATCGTTCCCGCCGCCGCCGGGAGCCCGAGCGACTTTCCGGCACGGCTTGCCTCGCAAGTTCTGCCACAGCGATTAGGTCAGCCGGTCGTGGTCGAATATCGCCCGGGTGCAGCCGGTGCCATCGGCGCCCGCGCTGCCGCCGCGGCGGCGCCCGACGGCTATACGCTGTTCATCGGTAACTCCAGCACGCTCGCCGCCATCCCCGCGGTTTCCGCGCACGCCGGTTACGATCCGGTCAAGGATTTTACGCCGATCGTGGAAATCATGCGCAGCTTCCAGATTCTCGTGGTCGATCCTTCCTCGCCGTGGAAGACCGTCGGCGATCTTGTCGCCTATGCCAAAGCCAATCCGGGCAAGCTCAATTGCGGCAATACCGGCACCGGCGGGCTTCCCGATCTGGCGGCGCAATTGTTCATGCTGCGCACCGGTACAAAAATGACCGGCGTTTCGTTTCGCGGCGGCAACCAGTCTGTGACAGCCATTATGGGCCATGTCATCGACCTGACGTTTGAAACCGGCGCGTCGATTGCGCCGCTGATCCGCGCCGGCAAATTGCGGGCACTGGCGGTGCAGAATGATGTGCGCTCGCCGCTGTTTCTTGACGTGCCGACCATGGCTGAGGCCGGCGTAGCGGACTGTCTGGCGCAGACCTTCTTCGGCCTTGTCGGTCCGGCCGGGACATCGCCTGCGATCGTCACGCGCATCAATGCGGCGATCAACGCCGGCATGCAGACGCCACAGATGCAGCAAATGGTGGCTAACGTCAGCAGCGAGAATAAGCCGAACACGCCGGCCGAATTTGCCGCGTTTATTGCCGCCAATAGTCGAAAATGGGTGCAGGTTGCCGAAGCGGCCCATATCAAGCTCGACTGAATTACAAATCCGACCGCAGCGGAACCGCCCATGAGTGAGCATGAGCTTGCCGGCAAAGTCGCTGTCGTGACCGGCGCGAGCCGCGGCATTGGCGGTGGCATCGCGCTGGAACTGGCGTCGGCCGGCTGCGACGTAGTGCTGGCGGCGCGCGACGCCAAGGCGCTGCAGAACGTTGCCGCGGAAATCCAGGGGCTCGGCTGCAAGGCGGTAATACACGCGGCGGATTTGACCGCGAGCGCCGAGCCGGCCGGATTGGTCGGCGCGCTGACGGCCGAATTCGGCCGGCTCGACATTCTGGTCAACAATGCCGGTGGAACGCGGCGCGGCAGTTTCTTCACGCAAACCGAGCAGGACTGGCGCGACGGCTTTAACCTGAAGTTTTTCGCACATGTGCGGCTTTGCCGGTTGGCATGGCCGTTGTTGAAAACGGCACAAGGGTCGGTCGTCTTCATCGAGGGCGTCGGTGCCCGCGCGCCGGTCGCCGACTACATGATCGGCGCCTCGGTTGTCGGCGCGAGCCTCGCCTTCATGAAAGCGCTGGCCGACCTCGGCAAGCGCGACGGCGTTCAGGTCAATGCCGTCAATCCCGGCTCGGTCAAGACCGACCGCTTCCGCCACCGGCTCGACATCATCATGAAAAAGACCGGGCTCGACGAGGCCGCGGCGATGGAGCGTCACCGCCACGAACTCGACATCGTTCGCTTCGGCACGCCCGACGATATCGCCGGACTGGTGCGTTTTGTCGTCTCTCCGCGTGGGCGTTTGTTGCATGGCGCAGCGATCGACATCGATGGCGGTCAGGTCGTGCCGCTGCGCATGTCAAACTACGACTAGGGGCCCGAACAGAGCTATGTTTCCATGAACACTGTGCCTCGCAAAATTCCGGTACTGATCGTCGGTGGCGGCCCGGTCGGCTTGGCGCTGGCTGCCGAGCTCGGCTGGCGCGGTATCCGCTGCGAACTTGTCGAGCAGTCCGACGGCGCCATCCACACGCCGAAGATGAACGAGGTCAATACCCGGACCATGGAGTTTTGCCGGCGCTGGGGCATCGCCGACGCGGTGCGCAATTGTCCTTTCCCCGGCGACTATTCGCTCGACGTGGTGTTCGTCACCAGCCTCTGTGGCCATGAACTGGCCCGGATGCGGCGCCCGACGCGGGCGCAACAAAAAACCGAAAGCTATAGTCCGGAGCGCCTGCAGATTTGCTCGCAGCTCTGGTTCGATCCGATCCTGCGCGCCTTCGCGCAATCGCAGCCGTCGGTGACTTTGCGCTATCGGACCCGACTTAAATCGTTTGCCGCCGCGGCTGACGGCGTGACCGCCGAGTTGCACGATGCCGAGACCGGCCGGCGCGAAACGGTACAGGCCGACTACCTTGTCGGCTGTGACGGCGCGAACAGCCCGATCCGTGACGCGCTCGGCATCGGCGTCAGCGGCCAGGGCATTCTGGGACACCCGGTGCATCTGTTTTTTCGTGCGCCAGATTTGCTGGCGCAATGCGGCATGGCGCCCGGCGTTTTCTTTCTCGCAATCGACCAGCACGGGCTGTGGGCCAATATTCGCGTCATCGACCCGGCAAATGGCCTGTGGCGTCTGATGGCGCTCGATAGCGACGGCAAGCAAACCCCGGACAGCGTCGATCGCGCGGGGTTGCTGCAGCGCGCGGTCGGCCGTTCCATCGACGTGGAATGGAAAGGCGTCAGTGTCTGGACGCGGCGCAGCGTCGTTGCCGACCGCTATTCGCGAGGCCGCGTATTTCTTGCCGGCGATGCCGTGCATCAGCTTTCGCCGACCGGCGCACTCGGCATGAACACCGGCATCGGCGATGCGGTCGATCTCGGCTGGAAGCTTGCCGCAACATTGGCCGGCTGGGGTGGCCCGAATCTGCCGGCGTCTTACGATGTCGAGCGGCGGCCGATCGGCTTCCGTAATGTCGGCATGGCGGCCGAATTCTATCTGGCTCATGCCGAATTCACCGATGGTATTGCGGCAATCGAGGACGAAAACGAAGAGGGACGGCAATTGCGGGCACGCCTCGGCGAAGATCTCACCCGATATGTCGGCCGGATGTTTCGCACGGCGGGATTGCAACTCGGCTATCGCTATGAGTCATCGCCGATCTGCATGGCCGATGGATCGGCACCGGTGCCGGATGATCCGGAGGCTTACGTGTCGACTGCGCGTCCGGGCGGTCGCGCGCCGCACGCGCTCCTTGCCGATGGCCACTCGACGCTCGATCTATTCGGCCGTGGTTTTGCGCTGATGCAGTTTGGCGACGCGCCGACGGCTGCGCTTGAAGAAGCCGCAGCCGCGCGTGGCGTGCCGCTTTCCGTGTGCGTGATCGACCAGCCGGAGATCGCGGGGCTTTACGGGCAACAACTGGTCCTGGTCCGGCCCGACGGACACGTCGCCTGGCGCGGCGATAGTGTCCCGTCAGACGCCGCCGCGCTGCTCGACCGCGTGCGGGGCGTGAATTGAATTATTGAGCGACGTTGCAGGGCAGGCCGCTAAATGGCGGCGTGTTGCACGCGCTTTCTCACCGCCGCGATTACTTCCGGAATCGCCGCATCGTTGCCCGGCGCCATGATGTGGACGCCGGCGACGCCTCGGATGGTCGCTAGCTCCTCGATCAGTTCGACGCAGATGGCGATGCCTTCGCGCCCCGGATCGCCGGCTTTCTCCAGCCGTTCGATATAGGCATCGGGAATGATGGTGCCGTAGAGGTGGCTCTTCATCCAGGCCGCCGATTTCGCTGAGCGCAACGGATTGACGCCAATGAGAATGGCAAGCTCTTTGGTGACGCCGGCGGCCGCGAGCGCTCCGATATAGCGGCGCACGATCGCCGCATCCATGCAAAACTGGGTCTGCGCGAATTGCGCGCCGGATGTGACTTTGCCAAGGAGCGCGTTCGGCTGCCAGCCGGCAGGCGGGTCGATCGGCATATCGGCGGCGCCGATGAAGAAATCAGCCTTGCCGCCGACCTTGCGCCCGGTCGGCAATGTGCCGTCGTCGCGCATCCGGCGCGCGGTCTCGATCAGGGTCTTTGAAATCGATATCGAACACCGGCTTGGTGTCGGGCTGATCGCCGGCTTTGGGATCGTCCCCGGTGAGTAGAAGCAAATTCCGGATACCCAGCGCGGCCGCGCCCATCATTTCGCTTTGCAGCGCGATGCGGTTCTTATCACGGCAGGTGATTTGCAGGATCGGCTCGATGCCGGCGCCGATGAGGAGGCTCGCGGCCGCGAGTGCGCTCATATGGGCGCGGGCGCCGGCGCCGTCGGTGACGTTAACCGCATCGGCCAGGCCCTTGAGCCCCGCCGCTTTCCGCAGCAACTCCTGCGCATCGCACGACACCGGCGGCGCCAACTCCGCGGTCATGACGAAATCGCCGCTGACGCAGTCGCTCTTGCAAGTTTTGGGGCAGGGGGGTGCTGTGCTCGTTCATCGCCGGCACAGCGCATATATGCTTTACGGGATGACTTCAAATCCGCTGTGAATTGCCCACTTTTCTGGACAGCAAAGCGGGGTGTGGGTAGAGAGTGGCCCACTGCATGCTTGGGAATTGGGACAGTCAATGACTGGCGTCAACGATATCAGGTCGACCTTCCTAGCATACTTCGCGCGCGAGGGTCACGAAGTCGTGCCGTCGTCGCCGCTGGTGCCGCGCAACGACCCGACCCTGATGTTCACCAATGCCGGCATGGTGCAGTTCAAGAACGTCTTCACCGGGTTGGAAAAACGGCCCTATTCGCGTGCGGTGACAGCGCAGAAATGCGTGCGCGCCGGCGGCAAGCACAACGATCTCGACAATGTGGGCTATACCGCGCGTCACCATACGTTTTTCGAGATGCTCGGCAATTTCTCGTTCGGCGATTACTTCAAGGAACGCGCGATCGAGCTGGCGTGGAAATTGGTGACGAAGGAGTTCGGCCTGCCCGCGGAGCGCTTGCTGGTCACGGTCTATATCGACGACGACGACGCATTTCGGCTGTGGAAGAAAATCGGCCTGCCGGACAGCAGAATCCTGCGCATTGCCGGCAGCGATAATTTCTGGGCGATGGGCGACACCGGCCCCTGCGGCCCGTCGTCGGAAATTTTCTACGATCACGGCGACCAGATCTGGGGCGGCCCGCCCGGCAGCGCGGAAGCCGAGGGCGATCGCTTTGTCGAGATCTGGAATCTCGTCTTCATGCAGTACGAGCAGCTTGCAGCCGACAAGCGTGTCGACCTGCCGCGGCCTTCGATCGATACCGGTATGGGTCTCGAACGCATGGCTGCGGTGCTGCAGGGCACCTACGACAATTACCAGATCGATCTGTTCCGCACGCTGATCGAGGCGGTGGCCGATCTCACCGGGGTGAGTCCCGACGGCGAGCGCAAGGCCTCGCACCGCGTTATCGCCGATCACCTGCGGGCGAGCTCGTTCCTCATCGCCGACGGCGTGCTGCCGTCGAACGAAGGCCGCGGCTATGTGCTCCGCCGCATCATGCGCCGCGCCATGCGGCATGCCGAACTGCTCGGCGCCAAGGAGCCGCTGATGTGGCGGCTGGTGCCGTTGCTCATTCGCGAGATGGGCCAGGCCTATCCGGAATTGCACCGCGCCGACGCGCTCGTCACCGAGACGCTAAAGCTGGAGGAAATCCGCTTTCGCCGCACGCTTGAGCGGGGCCTCGCGATCCTCGACGAGGCGGTGAAGTCACTCAAGAAGGGTGACATGTTCGACGGCGTGACTGCATTCACGCTTTACGACACCTACGGGTTTCCGCTCGATCTGACACAGGACGCGCTGCGCTCGCGCGGCATCAGCGTCGATATCGCGGCATTCACCGACGCCATGGAACAGCAGCGCGCCAAGGCGCGCGCGTCGTGGGCCGGCTCCGGCGAGGCGGCGGACGAGGCGGTGTGGTTTGCCATTCAAGAAAAGACCGGCCCGACCGAATTCCTCGGTTACGAGACCGAAATCGCCGAAGGCGTCGTCTCGGCGCTGGTGCGCGACGGCAAGGAAGTCACTGCTCTCAACAAGGGCGAGAGCGGCGCCGTCGTCCTCAATCAGACGCCGTTTTACGGCGAATCCGGCGGCCAGGTCGGCGACACCGGCTTCCTGACGGCGGACGGCGTGCGCTTCAAGGTCACCGACACGCAAAAATATGCCGGCGACGTCTTCGCCCATGTCGGCATCGTCAAAGAGGGCACCTTGAAAATCGGCGCGGCCGTTGCGCTCGCAGTCGACCACGAGCGTCGCTCCGCGATCAGGAGGAATCATTCCGCCACGCACCTCCTGCACGAGGCGCTCCGCCAGGTGCTTGGCGATCACGTGGCGCAGAAGGGTTCGCTGGTCGCACCCGATCGTTTGCGCTTCGATTTCTCGCATCCGAAACCGATGAGCGGCGAAGAGATCGCGCGCGTGGAAGAAATCGCCAACGACATAGCGCTGGCGAATGCGCCGGTCGTGACGCGCGTGATGGCGCTAGACGATGCGCGGGGCTCGGGCGCTCGCGCGCTGTTCGGCGAGAAGTACGGCGATGAGGTGCGCGTTGTCGCCATGGGCGAGAATCCGCAAACGAGCGGCGGCAATGCGATGGGCTGGTCGGTCGAATTGTGCGGCGGCACCCATGTCCGGCGCACCGGCGACATCGGCCTGATCTCGGTGCTGTCCGACAGCGGGGTCGCCTCCGGCGTGCGCCGTATCGAGGCGATCACCGGCAAGGTTGCCCGCAACCATGGCAATATTATCGCGAAGCTCGCCAAGGACGCGGCATCGGAATTACGTGTTGCGCCAGAGGACATGCCGACCCGCGTTGCCGCGCTTTTGGACGAGCGCAAGCGTCTTGAGCGCGAACTTTCCGAAGCGAAGAAGAAGCTCGCGATGTCGGGCGGAACGGGCGGCGGCAAGAGCGATGGCGCTGACGGCGTTCGCACGATCGGGGACGTCAAACTCATGGCGCGCTCCGTCGAGGGCATTGAGTTGAAGGACCTGCGCAGCCTCGCTGACGAGGGCAAGAAGCAGGTCGGCTCCGGCATCGTCGCCATTGTCGGCGTCTCCGGTGACGGCAAAGCCGGCATCGTGGTCGGTGTTACTGACGATCTCGTGGCGCGTTTCAACGCCGTCGACCTGGTCCGCAAAGGGGCCGAGGTGCTGGGCGGCAGAGGCGGCGGCGGCCGGCCGGATATGGCGCAGGCCGGCGGTCCGGACGGCTCGAAGGCGGCTGCCGCGCTGGCGGCGATTGAGGCGGCGCTCGGCGGCTAAAGCAGTTCAGCTGTTCACGCTTGAACCGGATCGACGCGCGCTTGCAGCCGATCTATGCGGTGCGGTTCGCCTGAAATCGACGGCCGTTTCACAGCTTGACGATCATGCCGTCTTCGGCGGTCTCGTAGGGAACTTCGGCACGGTGTGCCAGCATATCGTTGCTCATATGGGTGAGGATAAGACGCTTGGGCCTGATCTGGGGGAGGTGGCGTTCCAGCAAGCTGAGCGCCATGTGGCTCGAGATGGGCTTGTCGCGCGTATAGGCCTCGCAGATGAACAGGTCGGCGTCGCGGCCGATATCGATGAGGGATTCCGTCCATTCGGTGTCGCCGGAAAAGGCGATAACTTTGCCTTCGGCTTCGATGCGGAATCCGAGGCACGGCCCAGCGCGGTCGTCATGCACGACATGGAACGACGTGATCCGCACATTGCCGATCTCGCTGCTTTTGCCGATCTCCATTTCGCGAAGCGTCAGCGGAAAGGACCATTGCGTCGACTTGGTGCCGGGGAAGGCAACGTCCATGATGTCGGGATAGCGCGCTTTAAGGCTTGGCGGTCCGGCGACGGTAAGGCTGCGCTGTCGCTTGAGCACGTAATGGGATTCAAGAATGAAGAACGGCAGACCGCCGACGTGATCGGCGTGAAAGTGCGTGAGAAAAACCGTGTTGATGTCGTCGAGGTTGATGGCGTGCTTGTTCAGGGCGACGACCGAAGTCGCGCCGCAATCGATCAAGGCGTTGATCTCGCGACCAACGAGATGAAAGCAGGTGTTGAATTGTCCGCCAGAGCCGAAGGCGTCGCCGCAGCCGACGAATTGCAAATGCATGAAAGGTCCTATGCCGCCGGCAAGCGCAGCGACAGTCCCGAGGGCCGTCGCGTCCCGCCGTTTCAATCGAGTATGGGGTTGGTATTGGGACAGTCCGTGATCTGCGTCACAATCGGTCGCCGGCTCCGGAGATTAGCCTCGTCGCGACAAGCCTTTGTTTCCACATTGATTTTTACCTTTACCCCGCTACTTTATAGTTCCGGTAGTTGGCGAAAGCTGCCAAACGCGGGAGTATAGTGCTGGGGTTGCGCCTTGATCGCAACACAAACCGGCGCATTCTTCCGCCCGGTCAGGCGTTGGGGGACCTTGAGTGCGGCTTCGTTCAAATCGTTTTGGTGTACTGGCGGTGCTGGTGACGGCCGTCGCGCTGTCAGGCTGCGCGGATGTCGAATTCGACAGCCAGCAAGCCTGGTTCGCCAGGCCGTTCGATCTATTGGGACGCAAAGGCGGCTACACCTTTTCCGAATTACAGGAAAGCAGACAGCGGCGCCGGCCGATTACCGCGAATGACTTGGTCAACGGCAACGGCTCTTGCGCGCCGCCGGCGGTGCCGCAAGCGGTTCCGCCCGCGCCCGGCCAGGCGGCAGTACCGGCCGCGCCGGTTGACACTGCATCTTTGCTCGGCGGCGGCGTCGCGCTCGGCATGAGCGAATGCGACGTGGTGTTCCGCGCCGGCCAGCCGAACTCGGTCCAGATCGACAAGCTGCCCAACGGCGACCGCTCCGCCGTGCTCACGTTTGACAGCGGTCCACGCGCCGGCATCTATCACTTCGAAAGTGGCGCGCTGCGTGAAATGGACAGCGTCCCAATGGCGGCGGCTCCCCCGCAGGTCGCGAAGAAGAAATCGGCTAAGTCGGCCAAATCCAGCAAGCCGCAAAAGAAACACGAAACATAATTCGGCGGCCGGCGCCGACGTCGAATAAAAACGCGGCGGCGGCCAGTCAAGGCCGGGGCCTTTGTTTTCGCTACGGTAACCGCACCGGGATCAATAGCAGCGATTGACCCAGCGCAGCACCGGTCCGTAGGGCGTGTAGACCCAGCGCCGCACCGTGCAGCCGCCGTAAACCGGACCGGCATAGACGCGGAATACCGGGCCGCCCCAGCCGCGATGCCAGCCACCGTGCCAGGCGCCCCAGTGGGCGGATGCGGTATTCGGTGCGAGAGCCGCGGCGCTAAGCGCAACGCTGGCGGCAAGTGCAAAAATCGTCTTGCGCAGCATTTGGAATCTCCTTGGTTTGACGTCATGCAAGGTCGATGGCTGTTAGTAAGGCCACGCGGCCTCCTGGTTCATGCCAAGGATCGTAGCGGATGCGGTTGAACCGGCGCTGAGAGCACGGTTTATTGGTTATTTATCAAGCTGAACGCGCGATCGTGGCGCCGTTCACCGCACATTCATCCAGAAGCGGCCCGCGCTTGCCGCGGTCGGGCGTCAAGGTTATAAGCCGACGCGGTTTCACGCCGTTTTTGTCATTCCCCAAAAGGACGATCTGATGGCGATCGAGCGTACGTTTTCGATCATCAAACCTGATGCGACCGCCCGCAATGTAACGGGCGCCATCAATGCGATGATCGAGAAATCGGGTTTGCGTATCGTGGCGCAGAAGCGGGTGAGGATGTCCCGCGATCAGGCGGAGACGTTCTATGCCGTCCACCGCCAGCGGCCCTTTTTCGGCGAGCTTGTCGACTTCATGACGTCGGGCCCGGTCGTTGTGCAAGTGCTCGAAGGCGACAATGCCGTCACGGCCTATCGCGACCTCATGGGCGCTACCGATCCGGCGAAAGCCGCGCCCGACACCATCCGCAAGGTGCACGCGCTGTCGATCGGCGAGAATTCGGTGCACGGCTCCGATGCTGCCGACACCGCGCAGAAGGAAATCGCCCAATTCTTTGCCGGCAATGAGATCGTCGGCTGAGGCAGGCCGTGGCGAGCTCGACTGCCGAATATCTAAATCCGACGCTGTGGCGCGATTTGCTCCATGGTAGCGTCGAGCAACTGGGCTATGCGGCATTTTGGCTCGCCGTAGCGCGGATCATCTTCGTCAACATCCTGCTGTCCGGCGACAATGCCGTGGTCATTGCCATGGCTTGCCGCGGCTTGCCGGACCGGCAACGGAGCTGGGGCCTGGTCATCGGCGCTGGCGTCGCCATCCTGCTCCGCATCGTTTTCGTCGGCGTAGTGACCTGGTTGATGCTGCTGCCCTACCTCAAACTGGTCGGCGGCATTGCGCTACTGGCTATCGCCGCCAAGTTGCTGGTGCCTGAGGACACCGATCGCGACGAAATTCAGGCGGTTACGCATTTGTGGCGTGCGGTCATGATCATCGCAATCGCCGATATCGTCATGAGCATCGACAATATGGTTGCCATTGCAGCAATCGCGCAGGGCAATGTTTTGTTGCTCGCAATCGGCCTCGCCGTCTCTATTCCGCTGATCGTTGCGGGCGCGGCCGTGGTCATCGCGCTGCTCGATCGCTTCCCGATCGTGGTCTGGGCCGGCACAGCGCTGCTTGGCTGGATTGCCGGCGGGATCATTGTCGCCGATCCAGCATTGTCGGCGCGTCTGATGACGACTTTCGGAGTGCAGCTCGCGCAGCAGGCTGCATTCGCAGCGCCCGCCACCGGTGCGGCGTTCGCGATTGCCGCCGGCGGGCTGTGGCGTTGCTGGCACGACAACAAACTGCACGCGGCCCGTCGCGAGGCCGGCGGTGCATAGCTGGGAAAAAAGCAAATCGTTGATTGCTTGCATCATCGCGTGACTGCGATTTTGGCAAACTCGATATCTGGCTCCGCCGTCGTGTCCGTGCAGCCATGCTTGCGCCGTATTTTTCAGGCTTGCTGAACGGGCAATCGGGTTTTGGCCATCCGGCTGGTGCTGTCTTGCCGACAAATCGCTGCGGACTTCCCCCAAAATCTGCCTTGTGGCGCCACGCGCGAATTTGCACGGCGAGTTTTTTGGCTCGCGCGCAAAAGCAGCGCCGGCGTCTTCGCTGACATCTAGAATGAATTAGGAGACAGGCGATGCAAAAGGGCACCGTCAAATGGTTCAATTCGACGAAGGGCTACGGGTTCATCAAGCCGACAAGCGGCGACAAGGATGTGTTCGTTCACATTTCCGCCGTCGAACGTGCCGGCTTGGGCGCGCTCAATGAGGGCCAGGAGGTCGAGTACGAGCTGGTCACAAACCGTGGCCGGACTTCGGCGGAGAATCTGAAAGTAGCGTGAGCCACTATCCGGGAAATCCCGGATCTCGTAGCCCCCGGTTTCACACCCGGGGTTTTTGTTGATGCGCGCATGAGCTATCGCGTACCTGTTTCGCCGCCGCCGGGACTAAATGTCGCCCGGCCTTCGGCGACCAGCCGCAGCGCCTGCGGATAAATGTGATGCTCGACTTCGAGCACGCGCGCCGCCAGCGTCTGTTCGGTGTCCCCGGCGATGACCGGGACAGAGTCCTGGATGATGATCGGACCCGCGTCGGTCTCGGGAACGACAAAATGCACGGTTGCGCCGTGCCGCTTCACCCCGGCTTGCAGCGCCCGGCGGTGCGTATCGAGCCCCTTGAATTGCGGCAGCAGCGCCGGGTGGATGTTGAGGAGCCGGCCGCTCCAGCGGGTCACGAACCATGGCGTGAACAGCCGCATGAAGCCAGCCAGGCAGACAAGTTCGATCTGCCGCGTCCGGAGTTCCGCATCGAGCGCGCGTTCGAAGGCTTCGCGGTCATCACCGAACGCCCGGTGTTCGATGAGCGCGGTGGCAATTCCTGCTTCGCGCGCGCGGGTGAGCCCCAAAGCCTCGGCCTTGTTCGACACCACAAGCACGATTTCTGCGGGGTAATCCTGCGCCTTCGCCGCCTCGATCAGCGCCGTCATGTTCGATCCGCGGCCGGAGATCAGCACCGCGACGCGTTTTCTGGCCATGGCTTACCGCGACAAATCGAGGTGTCCGCGAAATCCGACCGCACCGTCGCCGCTTGCCGCCACCACTTCGCCCAGGCGAGCGACCGTCTCGCCGCTTTTGGCAAGGCATTCGCAGGCGGCGTCCGCGCCATCGCGACTAAGCACGGCCACCATACCGATGCCGCAGTTGAACGTGCGCAACATCTCGTGCTCGGCGATGTGGCCGGCCGTGGCGAGCCATTTGAACACGGGCAGGACGGGAACCCGGGCAAGGTCGAGAGAAACCGCAAGGCCCGGCGGCAATACGCGCGGAATGTTATCGGTGAAGCCGCCGCCGGTGATGTGGGCGAGCGCCTTGACTGCTTTGGTCGTGCGGATCGCGGCAAGACAGGAGCGCACGTAAAGCCGTGTTGGCCTCAAAAGCGCTTCGCCTAAAGTCTGCGAGGGCTCGAACGGCGCGGGACTGTTCCAGGTCAGCCCGGCATCGCCGGCGACCCGCCGCACCAGCGAGAACCCGTTCGAATGAACGCCGGTCGACGCCAGCCCGATGACGATATCGCCGACCATGATGTCGGCGCGGGGCAGCACGTCTTGGCGCCCCACCGCGCCGACGGCGAAGCCGGCAAGGTCGTAGTCATCGGCCCCGTAGACGCCCGGCATTTCCGCCGTCTCGCCCCCGATCAGGGCGCAGCCGGCCTCGCGGCAGGCCGCGGCGACGCCCTTCACGACCGCCGCGCCGACCGCCGGATCAAGCTTGCCGCAGGCGAAATAATCGAGGAAAAACAGCGGCTCGGCGCCCTGCACCACAAGGTCGTTGACGGACATGGCGACAAGGTCGATGCCGATCGTATCGTGACGGTGGGTTTCAACCGCGATTTTGACCTTGGTGCCGACGCCGTCGGTCGCGGCGACCAGGATCGGATCGGAGTAGCCGGCAGCCTTGAGATCGAACAGTCCGCCGAAACCGCCGATTTCCGCGCCAGTCCCGGCGCGGGCCGTTGCGCGCACCAGCGGCTTGATCATTTCCACCATGCGGTTGCCGGCATCGATATCGACACCGGCGGCCGCGTAGCGTGCCTCATCCACGAAAGCCACCAATCCGGACGAACGAGCCTCCCGGCCTGGGGAGGCACAGATCGCGCCTCCTACGTCGGAATCGGCGGGTGCGCAAGCGCGCGCGCGTCAGTATATTGAGTTGCCAAGCAATAGTGCGCCGGGGCGCGGTTTGAGTATCCCTAATCTTATCACTTTGGGGCGGATCCTGTTGGTTCCGGTCGTGGTCTGGGCGATCACGTCGGGCGAGATGCGCATTGCGTTTGTGCTGTTCCTGGCGGCCGGGATCAGCGACGCCGTCGACGGCTTCCTCGCCAAGAACTTCCACATGGCAAGCGAGCTCGGTGCCTATCTCGATCCGCTGGCCGACAAGGCGCTGATCGTATCGATCTATGTTTCGCTCGGCATCGCCGCCGTGCTGCCGATCTTCCTCGTCATCCTGGTCGTATCGCGCGATATCATGATCATCAGCGCCTTCCTGCTCGCCTGGCTGGTGGGCAGGCCGATGCCGGTGCGGCCGCTCATGGTGTCGAAGGCCAATACCGTGGCGCAGATCGTTTTGGCGACGGCGGTGTTGGCCGAACAGGCCTTTCGTTTCGACGCGGGATTGGCGACGAAACTGACGATGGCGCTGGTCGCCATCTTGACCTTGCTCTCGATCGCCTTCTATCTCGCCGAGTGGATCCGCCATATGAATTCATTCGGCGCCGGGCATTGATTGCTCCGGCCTGAAGGAGCGCCATGCATTTCGAGCGCAATGTCGTGTTCTGGAGCGCCGCGCTCGTCGTCCTGGTCGGACTGTTGTGGCTGCTGAGCCCGATCCTGCTGCCGTTTGTCCTCGGCATGGCGATCGCCTATGTGCTCAATCCGTTGACCAGCCGGCTGACCAAGCGCGGCATCAGCCGGGCGCTCGCTTCATTCATCATTCTTGCCGGCTTCGTGCTGGCTTTTGTTCTGTTGCTGCTCCTGATCACGCCGCCTTTGGTCAGGCAGTTTTCCGCTTTCATCGACAATGCTCCCGCCTACGCGCAGCGTCTGCAGGCGCTCGCCAGCGATCCGAGCCATCCCTGGATCAAACGCGTCGTTGGCGACAACCTGTCCGGTGAGTCCGCCGGCGATCTCATGAATCAGGCGATGGGGTACCTGTCGGGCGTTCTCGGGTCGCTGTGGTCGAAGGGCCAGGCGGTTATTTCGATCTTTTCGCTGCTCATCATCACGCCCGTCGTTGCGTTCTATCTGGGCTGCGACTGGGATCGCACCGTGCGCAGCGTGGATCAATTGATACCGCTGAAGCAGCGCGAAACCGTGCGCGGCCTCGCCCGCGAGATCGACGCCTCCATTTCAGCCTATGTACACGGCCAATCGGGGGTCTGCCTGATTCTCGGCTCCTACTACGGGGTCGCACTGACGCTGGCGGGATTGAGCTTCGGCTTTCTGATCGGCGTGGTATGCGGATTGATCAGCTTCATTCCCTATGTCGGCTCGCTCACCGCGCTCGTCGTCTCGCTCTGCGTCGCGGTCGCGCAGTTCTTGCCGGAATGGGGGCGCATCGTGATCGTCGTCGCCGTTGTCCTCGTCGGTCAGTTCCTCGAAGGCAACGTGTTGTCGCCGAAGCTCGTCGGACACAGCGTCGGGCTGCACCCGGTATGGCTGATGTTCGCTTTATTCGCGTTCGGCTATCTGTTCGGCTTTGTCGGATTGCTCCTGGCCGTGCCGCTTGCGGCCATCATCAATGTGCTGATCCGCTTTGCCTTGCGGCGCTATCTGGCAAGTCCGCTCTACACCGGGGGCGGATCATCGTAAGCCTTAAATCCTCAAGCGCCGCCTCGTTTCGTCCGCGCCAGCTTGCGCTTGCGCTCGATCATGCCGAAAGTTTTGCGCGTGAGGATTTCCTCTCGGGATCCTCCAACGACAGCGCGCTTGCGTTGATCGACGCCTGGCCGGATTGGCCGTCACGCACCATTGCGCTGACCGGACCGGAGGGCTCCGGCAAAACGCACTTGGCGACGATCTGGGCCGCGGCGGCAGGCGCGCGCGTGGTGTCGGCGCGCACGCTTGGCGAAATCGATCTGCCCGCCGCGTTCGCGACCGGCGCGCTGGTTGTCGAGGACGCCGCCGCCGTCGCCGACGAAAAGGTTCTGTTCCACCTGATCAACCTGGCGCGGGAAGAAGATGCCTTTCTGCTTTTCACCGCGCGCACGGCGCCGTCGACCTGGCCGTTTACCATGCCGGACGTCGTTTCACGGTTGCGGGCGCTGCCGGTGGTGACATTGCAGGCGCCCGACGATGCGATGCTGCGCGGCGTCATCGTGAAGCTTGCGGCCGATCGTCAGCTTCCGCTCGATGAGAGCGTGGTCGGCTATCTTTCGACGCATATCGAGCGCTCGTTCGCGGCCGCACGTGCCGCCGTCATCGCTTTGGACGATGAAGCTTTACGGCAGGGCAGGGCGCCAAGCCGGGCATTGGCCGCGGAACTGTTCCGCGATGGTGGATAGCCGCTTCGCGCGATGCTGCCGGTCGCCCCGATTTCGTTGACTTTGCCGGCCAATCTTACCGTCCACTGCAGGGCTGGGCTTGACGAAGCGGTCCTCCGCCGCATTAGCTCAACCGACTGGATTCATTGGATCGTTACGAAACGTGGCCAACATAGCGCTTGAGGAGCACCAGACCGACATGGCCGATCGCGGCCAAGCCACTGCTGTTGCACGAGAATCTGGGACTGTGCGGCGGCTGGAAGAGCCCTTGCGGTCGCCGGAGCCGGTTGCGCGCGAGCCTGTGACCGATCTTGCCAGGAGTCCTGACCGTTTCATCAATCGCGAACTGTCGTGGCTCAATTTCAATCGGCGCGTCCTTGAGGAATCTGCCAATCCCAAGAATCCGCTGCTCGAACGGCTGAAGTTTCTTTCGATTTCGGCCAACAACCTCGACGAATTCTTCATGGTGCGCGTCGCCGGCCTCGGTGCGCAGATGCGCGAAGGCATCAGCACCAGAAGCCCCGAAGGATTGACCCCGGCGGAGCAGCTTGTGCGCATCGCCGACGCGGTGTCAGTGCTGGTTGAAGACCAGCAGGCGCAGTGGCGCGAATTGCTGACGGCACTTGCCGAGGCCGGCATCGTCTTGGCCGACGGGGCGGACATCACCCGGACGGAGAAGACGTGGCTGGAGGACTATTTTCTTGCCCACGTCTTTCCGTTGCTGACGCCGCTCGCCATCGATCCGGCCCATCCATTCCCGTTCATCCCCAATCTGGGCTTTACCATTGCGCTGCAGCTCGCGCGCGCCAAAGACGGCAAGGCGATGAACGCGCTGATCCGCGTGCCGAACCGCGTCGAGCGTTTCGTGCGCTTGCCGCCGACCGGCGAAACCGGCGAAGTGCGTTTGATGACGATCGAAGGCGTTACGAGCCTTTTTATCGGCAAGCTTTTTCCCGGCTATGCGGTCAAGGGCGTCGGAGCATTCCGCGTCATCCGCGATTCCGAAGTTGAAATTCTCGAAGAGGCCGAAGACTTGATGCGGCTGTTCGAGACCGCGCTCAAGCGGCGCCGGCGCGGCACCGTGATCCGGCTCGACATCGAGGCGACGATGCCGGTGGAATTGCGGCGCTTCGTGCAACAGGCGCTCGGCGCCACCGACGACACCGTGTTCAGCGTCGACGGCGTGCTCGCGCTCAACGAAATGGGGCAGGTCGCCAATCTGAACCGGCCCGACCTCGAATTCGTGCCCTACGCGCCGCGCTATCCCGAGCGGGTGCGCGATCACGGCGGTGACTGCTTCGCCGCGATCAGGCAAAAGGATTTCGTCGTTCACCATCCTTTCGAGTCATTCGACGTGGTGGTGAATTTCCTGCAACAGGCCGCGCGCGATCCCGATGTGGTCGCCATCAAGCAGACGCTTTATCGCACCTCGGCTGATTCTCCGATCATCAAGGCCCTGGCCGAAGCCGCCGAGGCCGGCAAGTCGGTCACCGCGCTCGTCGAGCTCAAGGCGCGCTTCGACGAGGAGGCAAACATCCGCTGGGCGCGCGACCTCGAACGCGCCGGCGTGCAGGTGGTATTTGGATTCCTTGAACTCAAGACCCATGCCAAGCTGTCGCTGGTGGTCCGCCGTGAGGGAACTTCGCTCGCCTCCTACGTGCATGTCGGCACCGGGAACTATCACCCGGTGACCGCGCGCATCTATACCGACCTGTCGTTCTTCACCTGCGACCCCATTATCGCGCGCGACGTCGCGCGGATTTTCAACTTCATCACCGGATATGCCGAGCCTGCCGAGCTTGAACGCATGGCGGTATCGCCGTTGTCGCTGCGCAACCGCATCCACGAACATATCGAAGCGGAAATTGCGCATGCGCAAGCCGGCCGCCCGGCTGCGATCTGGATGAAGATGAACGCCTTGGTCGATCCCGACATCATCGATGCGCTTTATCGCGCGTCGAGCGCCGGCGTGGCGATCGATCTTGTGGTGCGCGGCATTTGCTGCCTCCGCCCCGGCGTTCCCGGCCTTTCCGACAATATCCGCGTCAAATCCATCGTCGGCCGTTTTCTCGAACACGGCCGTATCTATTGTTTCGGCGCCGGGCACGGCCTGCCGCATCCGAAGGCCGCGGTGTACATTTCCTCCGCCGACATGATGCCGCGCAATCTCGACCGCCGCGTCGAGGCGCTCTGTCCGATCCTCAATCCCACCGTGCACGAGCAGGTGCTCGATCAGATCATGCTGGCCAATTTCAAGGATAATGAGCAGAGCTGGCAGCTTCTTGCCGACGGTTCGTCGTCGCGCATCGAGCCGGCGCCGGGCGAGGAAGTGTTCAACTCCACCACTTACTTCATGACCAATCCCAGCCTGTCCGGCCGGGGCAAATCGCCCAAGGATTCGATTCCGCGGCTGCGGCATCGCCCCGAGCGCATGTAGCGAAACCCCGAATCGCGTAGGGTGCGTACGCTGCCATGCCGGGCCCAGGGCAGCGGAACGGCGCCACTATCCTCTCACGCTGAAACTCCGCGGCCACAGGGCGGAACACGCCTTATATGTCCGGCATGCTATCGCGCTGAGATGATCGATGAGCCGCGCCAAATCCGACACCAAGTCTGACGCCAAATCTGTCACCGACGCCCAGGGACGCCTCGATCACGGCCCGCCGATTGCCGTCATCGATATCGGCTCGAACTCGGTGCGCCTTGTCGTCTATGAGGGCCTGACCCGCAGTCCGACCGAGATCTTCAACGAGAAGGCGCTTTGCGGTCTCGGCCGCGAAGTGCAATCGACCCGGTTGCTGGCGGCGGATGCGGTGCAGCATGCGCTGGCGACGCTCAAGCGCTTTCGCGCGCTGTGCCAGACCATGGGCGTGAAGAAGACGCTCGCTATTGCCACCGCCGCCTGCCGCGACGCCAAGAACGGTCCGGCTTTTGTCAAGCTCGCCGAACGCACCATTGCCACGGATATCGATGTGCTCTCGGGCGGCCAGGAGGCCGAACTGACCGCGCTCGGCGTCATTTCCGGGGTGCATCGGGCCGACGGCGTCGTCGGCGATCTTGGCGGCGGCTCGCTCGAGCTTGTCGACATTCGCGGTACCCGCGCCCGCCACGGCGTAACCCTCCCGCTCGGCGGGCTGGCGCTCGCCGATATCTCGGCGAAGTCGGTCAAGAAGGCGGAGAAATTCGTCAAGAAGACGTTGACCGGGTTGCCGGTGCTCAAAGACTGCGATGATCGCACCTTCTATGCCGTCGGCGGCACCTGGCGCTCGCTGGCGCGGCTGCACATGTGGCAGACCGGCTATCCGCTCCATGTGATGCACGGCTATGCGATTCCCGCCGACGAAGCGCTGGAATTCGCCAGGCTGGTGCACCGTGTCGATGTCGACACGCTGTCGCATATCGAAGTCGTGAACAATGCGCGGCGCCCGCTATTGCCCTATGCGGCGCTGGTGCTGGAATACATTTTGCGCGCCGGCAAGCCGCGCCAGATCGTGTTCTCGGCGCTCGGCATCCGCGAAGGCCTGCTCTATTCGCTGCTCAAGAAGAAAGACAAGGAGAAGGACGCGCTGATCGAGGCGGCGCGGCATCTCAACCAGTTGCGGTCGCGCTCGCCGCGCCACGGCGAGGAGCTTATCGGGTGGACCGATCTCTTCATGGCGAGTTCCGGTCTCGAAGAGACGAACGAGGAGCGCCGCTTGCGGCACGCCGCATGCCTTCTCGCCGATATCGGCTGGCGCGCGCATCCCGATTATCGCGGCGAGCAATCGCTCAACATCATTGCCCACGGCGGCTTTTCCTCGATCGATCACCAGGGCCGCGCCTATCTGGCGCTCGCCGTGTTCTTCCGCCATGTCGGACTGGTCATGGACGACGAATTGTCACCGCGGCTGCGCGAGCTCGTCTCGACCCGCATGCTCGACCGCGCCCGCGTGCTCGGCGCCGCGCTCCGCCTCGCTTACGTGATTTCCGCGGCAATGCCCGGGGTTTTGCCCGAGACGTCGCTTGCCATCGAGCGGCACCGCCTGGCGTTGCGCCTGCCGGGCAAATTTGCGGCGCTTGCCGGCGAGCGCATTTCCAACCGGCTGCGCGCATTGGCTCGCCTGATCGGCCGCGAGCCGGTGTTGCTGATGGGGTAGGGTGGTATGCTCGCTGCGCGGCTGCGCTAGCCGCCGTCACGGAGTACCCATGGACACCCCGCAAAAAACCCTCGGCCTGATCGTCGCGCCGCTTACGCCGTTTAACGCCGAGCTGACGGTCGACGAGCCGGCTCTGCGTCGCCAGATCGATTACATCGTTGACGATTGCCGCGCCACGATGGTGGTCGCTGCCGGCGTCGAAACACAGGAATATACTTATCTGAGCTTCGAACAGCGCAAGGCGCTGATCCGCAGCACCATCGTATGCGTCGACGGCCGCGTACCGGTCATGGTCGGCATTTCGCATCCGTCGTTCAAAACGGCAATCGAGCTTGCGCACGAGGCCGAGCGGCTCGGCGCCGCCGCGGTGCAGGTGCTGGCGCCGCTGCGTCCGTTTGCCGGGCCGCCGACGCAAGCCGACCTCGTCGCCTATTTCGAAGCGATCGGCCGCGAGACCAAATTGCCGATCACGCTCTATCTCAATCCCGGTCCGGGCGCCGATGTCTCGATCGCCGACACCGTTGCGCTTTCGAAGCTGCCGAATGTGCAATTGATCAAGGAAAGCTCGCGCGACCTCGCCCGCGTATCGCGGCTGATCGTCGAGATCGATCGCGCCGGTCATGCGCGTTATTTCACGACCATGCAGATGCTGCTGGCGACGCTGCAACTCGGCGGCTCCGGCGCCACCATGCCGCCGCCGGGCTGCGAGATCGCGCGGCATGTGATCGACGCCTTCGTCGCCAAGGATTACGAGCGCGCCGCGGAGATCCAGCTTCAATTCGCGCTGTTTCCGTCGAAATGGATGCACCGCGGGCTGGCACCGGCGATGAAGGCCGCGATGAATTTGATCGGCATTCCGGCGGGCGAGCCTTATCCGCCCTATGCGCCGCTGTCGCGGGACGAGATGGCGGCGCTGGCGGCAACGCTGCGGGGAACCGCGCTGGCGCCGCGCTTCAAGGTGACCGCGGCGGCTTAAGTCGCCTGCGCCCGCTCGACCGCGGCGACCCGGCCCTTCTCCATGGCGAGCGCCAGCTTGCCGTGTTTGAGCGCCAGCGCCTTTTCGCCGAACAGTTCGCGCCGCCAGCCGTTTAACGCCGGCACGCTGGCGCCGTCATCGGCCGCGATGCGCTCGAGGTCGTCGACGGTGGCAATCACCTTGGCGGCGACGTGATGGTGCTCGGCGATCATGCGCAGCAGCACCTTGAGCAGTTCGACGACGGCGGCGCCGTTGGCCGGCGGCTGCGTGCGGACCTGCAGCGGCAATGTCTTCGGGTCGCGCGCCAAGCCCCGGCCCACCGCGGCGATGATCGCTTCACCCCAGCGCGAGCGCTCAAAACCTTTCGGCAATGAGCGCAGACTGGCGAGCCGCTCGATCGTGGTCGGCGCCTGAACCGCGATGTCGGCGATGGCGTCGTCCTTGAGCACCCGCGAGCGCGGCACGTCGCGCGACTGCGCTTCGCGCTCGCGCCAGGCGGCGACCTCGATGAGGACGGCCAGTTCCTTCGGCTTGCGCACGCGCGTCTTCAGCCGCTTCCAGGCGTTGTCCGGCTCCATGCGGTAGGTGTCGGGCGAGGTCAGGATGCGCATTTCGTCCTCGACCCAGTCGACGCGGCCACGCCGTTTGAGATCCTCGACCAGCGTCAGATAGATGTCGCGCAAATGGGTGACGTCGGACATGGCGTAAGCAAGCTGCGCGTCCGACAGCGGCCGGCGCGTCCAGTCGGTGAAGCGATGCGATTTGTCGAGCGCGTCTCCGGTAATGCGCTGCACCAGTTGCTCGTAGGAGATCGAATCGCCATAGCCGAGCACCATGGCCGCGACCTGGGTGTCGAACACCGGGTGCGGGATGAGCTTGGCGGCGTGCCAGACGATTTCGATGTCCTGGCGCGCGGCGTGGAACACTTTCATGATGTGCTCGTCCGCCATCAGCGCATAGAACGGCGCAAGATCGATGCCGGGCGCCAGCGCGTCAACGACCACGGCCTCGTCGGGCGACGCCATCTGCGCCACGCAGAGCAGCGGGTAATAGGTCGTCTCGCGCAGGAATTCGGTGTCGACCGTTACGAAGCTATGGCAGGCCATGCGCCGGCACACGGCGGCAAGCTCGGACGTCGTCGTGATGGGTTGCATTGCGACCGGGGTAACGAAATCTAGTGCCATTGCTGACAGTGTGGTTCAGGACCTACGCGCGTGGCAAGGCCCGCGTTAGCTCCGCCAGCGCCTTTAAACACCGCGAATCCGGTCCATAAAGATGAATTCCCAGGGGCTCGGCATGGCGCCGACCGGGACTTCGATGAGTGTGGGACCGTCGCGGTGGGCGAAGGCGCGGCGCAGTGCCCTGCGCAGGTCGCCCGGCGTGCTCACGCGCTCGGATGCGGCGCCGAAGCTCTTAGCGAAAGGCACGAAGTCGGGATTGGCGAGGTCACTGGCGATCAGGCGATTGCCAAACCGTTCCTGCTGAATACGCCGGACATTGCCGAATGCGCCGTCGTTGAAGACCACCGTGACCAGCGGAATGCGATGGCGCATGGCGGTTGCAAGTTCATTCGCGGTGAACATGAAACCGCCGTCGCCCGAAATCGACAGCACCGGCACGTCGGGCCGGGCGTGCTGGGCGCCAAGCGCCGTGGCAAAGCCCCAGCCGAGATTGTCCTGGTAGCCGGGCGACAGGAATGTGCGCGGCTTATAGACCGGAAACAGCAGGCGGGCAGCGAAGCCGACCTGGGTCACCTCATCGACGAAAATGCCGTCGTCCGGCAATTCGGCGCGGATCGCTTCCAGAAAGCCGATCTGCGGGCCGAGCTTTTCGAGGCGCTTGCGCCACGCCGCCTGGCGCGCCTCCATCTCGGTTTTGCGCGACGGCCGCTTGGTGTTCTGCGCCGGCATTTCCTTGATCAGCGCTTGCAGGATGGGTGCGGCGTCGCCGGTCAGCGCGACCGCCGGCTTGTGCAGGCGATCGTGTTCGGCCGGGTCGGCGTCGACGCGAACGATTGCAAGCTCGCGGTCGATGCCCCATTGCCGGAACTGCGTGAGAAGCCGCGTGCCGACCGCCAGCACGACGTCGGCCTCGCCCCACAGATCGCGTCCGAGCGGCAGCGTCACACTCAAAGGATCGCGGCTGTCGAGCACGCCGCGGCCGCGGCGATAGGCCAGCACCGGGGCTTGCAGCATGGCGGAGAGCGCGGTGATTTCTGCGGAAGCATCCTGCGCGCCGCCGCCGCAGATGATCATCGGACGCTTCGCCGCGCCGAGCCGTTTGGCTGCCCGGCGGATCGCTGTCGTGTCGATCTTGGCCGCGGCAACCAGCAGCGGCGCCGGTATCCGCACCGGACCCGATTTGCCCCATACATCGATGGCGCATTCGAGCGCCGCCGGGCCGGGCCGGCCGGAGTGCATCGCCCGCAACGCCAGCGCGGTCGCCTGCGCGGCCTGTTCCGGTTTGCGGATCAGCGCGCAATGGTCGACCAGCCGCTTGAGAATGCCGGACTGGTCGCGGATCTCGTGCAGGTGACCGAGATGCTTGCCGATGTCGGCATCGGGAATTTGCCCGATCAGCGCCAGCACCGGCGCATTCATCGAATAAGCGGTCAACAGCGCGGCCGCGGAATTCAGCAAGCCCGGCCCCGGCACAACTGCGTAGGCGGCCGGCCGGCCGGTGGCGAGCGCGGCGCCGAGCGTCATATATGCGGCGCCCTGTTCGTGGCGGGTATGCACTGTGCGCAGCCGGTCGGAGAACTTGAAGAGCGCCTCGAACAATTGGTCGTTCTGCACGCCCGGCAGCGCATACACCGTATCGAGCCCGTTGGCGATCAGGGTTGCAACGACCGCCTCCGCCGCCGTCATCGATTGCGCCTTTGCCGCGCCCTTGGCCGCCTTTTTTCGCTTCATGGTCGCTCCCTGCCGGCGCGAGTGTGCAGATCGGCGGCGGTCTGTCGAGGCCGGGCGGCGGCTTGACAAATCGCGGCCCGGCATGCGGTTGTGCGCCACTTTTCACCCCCTATCCCATTGGGCGGAATTGAGCATGCATCGCTACCGCAGCCATACTTGCGGCGCGCTCCGCGAGAGCGACATCGGCATCGAGGCCCGGCTGTCGGGCTGGTGCCATCGCATCCGCGACCATGGCGGCGTGCTGTTCATCGATTTGCGCGACCATTACGGCCTCACCCAGGTGGTGGCCGATCCCGACAGCCCGGCCTTCAAAGTGGCCGAAACGCTGCGCTCGGAATGGGTGATCCGCGTCGACGGCAAGGTGCGCCGCCGCCCCGGCGGCACCGAAAATCCCGATCTGCCGACCGGTGCGGTCGAGGTCTATATCCACGACATCGAAGTTCTGGGGCCCGCCGGCGAATTGCCGATGCCGGTGTTCGGCGACCAGGAATATCCCGAGGAAACAAGGCTCAAATACCGTTTCCTCGACCTGCGCCGCGAGCACTTGCACCAGAACATCATGAAGCGCGGCGAGGTCATTGATTCGATCCGGCGGCGGATGAAGGAGCAGGGCTTCTTCGAGTTCCAGACGCCGATCCTGACCGCGTCGTCGCCCGAAGGCGCGCGCGATTATCTGGTGCCGTCGCGCATTCATCCCGGAAAATTCTATGCGCTGCCGCAGGCGCCGCAGCAGTTCAAGCAGCTCATCATGGTGGCCGGCTTCGACCGCTATTTCCAGATCGCGCCGTGCTTTCGCGACGAGGACGCGCGCGCCGACCGCTCGCCCGGCGAGTTCTACCAGCTCGACCTTGAAATGAGCTTCGTCACCCAGGACGATGTTTTTGCAGCCGTCGAGCCGGTGATGCGCGGTGTGTTCGAGGAATTTGCCAATGGCAAGCCGGTGACCAAGGAATTCCCGCGCATTCCTTACGCCGAAGCATTGGCAAAATTCGGCACCGACAAGCCGGACCTGCGTAATCCGGTCGCGATGCAAGATGTCTCGGAGATTTTCCGCGGCTCCGGGTTCAAGATTTTTGCGCGCATTCTTGAGTCGAGTGCGACGGCTGCGGTGTGGGCCATTCCGGCGCCGGGCGGCGGCTCGCGCGCGTTCTGCGATCGCATGAATTCGTGGGCGCAAGGCGAGGGCCAGCCTGGGCTTGGTTATATCTTTTACGCGCTCGACAACGGCGCCATCGTCGGGCGCGGCCCGGTCGCCAACAATCTCGGGCCGGAACGCACTGAAGCGCTGCGCAATCAGTTGGGCCTGAGGGACGGCGATGCGGTGTTCTTTGTCGCCGGCGAGCCAGCAAGTTTTGTGAAATTCGCCGGGCCTGCGCGCACCAAAGTCGGCGAGGACTTGGGACTTATCGCGAAGGACCGCTTCGAACTGTGCTGGATCGTCGATTTCCCGATGTACGAATGGAGCGAAGAGGAGAAGAAGATCGACTTCTCCCACAATCCGTTCTCGATGCCCAATGCATCGGTCGACGAATTCCTCGCGCTCGATGCCGCGGATCAAAGGAAAATTCTCGCGCTCAAGGCATTCCAATACGACATCGTCTGCAACGGCGTGGAATTGTCCTCCGGCGCCATCCGCAATCATCGCCCCGACGTGATGAAGAAGGCGTCAGCAAGGCGCGAAGGCTCTTCGGATGGGAGCCGAAAATTGATCTGGAAACTGGCCTGAAACTCAGCTTGGAGTATTTCCGGAACTGCGTCGAATCGCTCGTCTGATTCGGAGTCGCGCTCGAAGCAAGCTGTCCATCATATTTCGATCCATGCATTTCCTTCATGCGCGGCAATCCGCAAAACGAGGGAAAAGGAGCAGAAGAGAATGAAGCGAGCGCTCATCACCGGCGTGACGGGACAGGATGGTGCTTATCTTGCGGAACTCTTGTTGTTGAAGGGATACGAAGTGCACGGAATCAAGCGGCGCACTTCCATGTTCAACACCAATCGCATCGACCACCTGTACGAAGATCCCCACCAGACCGGGCGCCGCTTTATGCTGCACTATGGCGACTTGACCGATTCCAGCAACCTGATTCGAATCGTGCAGGAAGTGAAACCAGACGAAATCTACAATCTCGGTGCGCAAAGCCACGTGCAAGTCTCGTTCGAGGAACCGGAGTACACGGCAAATGCCGATGCGCTCGGGACGCTTCGCCTGCTTGAAGCAATCAGAATCGCAGGGCTCGAAAAGGTATCGCGTTTCTATCAGGCCTCAACTTCGGAACTCTACGGCCTGGTGCAGGAAGTCCCGCAGCGGGAGACGACTCCTTTTTATCCGCGCTCGCCCTATGCAGTCGCAAAGCTCTACGCCTATTGGATTACGGTGAACTACCGCGAAGCCTACGGCATCTATGCCTGCAACGGAATTCTCTTCAATCACGAATCGCCTCAACGGGGCGAAAGATTCGTCACTCGCAAGATTACGCGTGCCTTGGCTCGCATCAAAGTCGGCCTCCAGGACAGCCTCTATCTCGGCAACCTGAGTGCGCTGGTGACTGGGGTCACGCCCGCGACGACGTCGAGACCAGTGGAGAATGCTTCAACAGGAGGG
>CAVXWL010000011.1:0-289836 GCA_963765365.1 uncultured Alphaproteobacteria bacterium
AAACCGGCCTTTTGACGATGTCCGGCTCACGACCGTTGAGCCCCGGTAAGCAGACACATGTCGGACATCGCTGCACGCCAGAAACGTGCCAATAGGTGACATCGTCTGCTGACTTGACGTAAAAGAGGCCGTCGACTGCACCGGCATTCCCTTTCAGGCGCGTATTACTTCGGCTTTCTTGGCGAGCCGGGAACGGTCGGTCGGCACGAACGTTTCGACCCAGCAGCTGAGCCCGACCATTCATCGCGGCGTGCTCCCCGCGAGCAAGCGAAGCAAGCGTGTTCCTTAGAGAGTCCTTCGCGCGATTGATAAGAATTAGCGCAACGGCTTGCCCGGTCGTTGAACAGGCGAGACGGAAGGGCGTTGATATGATACAAAGTCACTGACCGGCACCGATAGGTCCGCGCGCATGACTTTTCTCGTTCACAATCACCGTTATGAGGGAAGCCAGCTTCACAATTCCCTCGATCGGCCGAACATGCTGATCGAGCATCGGAGCTTGAATTCGGGTATTGTTCTCCCCGGTGTTACGTGCACGTGTAATGCAGTTACGATCGCTCTAGCCGGCCGTACACCTGTTCGTTGGAAGGAGGCGGTCGCTTCCCGGCGAGTGGTGGCGGTTCGGCCCGGCATTGCAAGCATTCTGCCTTTGGGCTTTGACGAGCCGGATACCGAGATCGTTTCCCCGCTCGAATGCCTCTACATTTTCCTCGCCCCCTCGCTGACAGCCGCGAGCTCCTTGGCTGATTTTGACATCGATCCGTCGAGAGCGCAGGTGATCCGCGAGCCAGTAGTGTCGGATCCTCTTCTGACGGCGATTGCGGCGGCGCTTCATGGCATCGCCTCTCGACCGCCGGAGCCCCCCGACCGACTGTTTGTCGACGGCGTTAGTTCCATGCTCGCAGCGCATCTCGTTTCCAGGTACTCGAACGTCGGGCACCGCACCGCGCCGCCCTCGCCAAGCCTGTCCTATCAGAAGCTGAAGCGGGTGCTCGACTTGGTCGAATGCTGCTTTGCGCACGAGATCGGTTTGGATGAACTGGCCGCGGAAGCATGTCTTAGCCCCTTTCATTTCTCTCGGCTTTTCCAGAAGGCCACAGGTCTTTCACCTCACCGATACGTAACCGAACGCCGCGTCCGCGAAGCGAAAAGCAAACTCGCTGAGGGACGCCTGTCGCTGGTCGAGATCGCTCTGGAGTCGGGCTTTGGATCGCAGGGCAATTTCAACCGCATTTTCCGAAAACACACGGGCCTGAACTCCAGGCCAGTTCCGTGGCCAGCGGCGTGACGCGCCCACCGAAGTCAGCAAGAACGGCCTCTAATTCCGCAAGATCGGCGAATACATCTGCTGGTTAAACGTGGTCTCTGAAGCTCAACCCTGATCCCGAAGCCGCCGCGGCTGAAGGGGGCAAACCTTCGGAGGTATCGATGTCCACGAAACCAACCATTGTCTTCTGTCACGGAATTTGGGCCGATGGCTCATGCTTCAACAAAGTGATCCCGGCATTGCAAGCCGACGGACACGAAGTGATCTCTGTCCAATACGGTCTGACCTCATTCGAATACGATGTGGGGGCCGTGAAGCGCACGCTGAACCGTGTCGGCAATCCGGTCCTCCTTGTGGGCCATTCCTATGGCGGCGCCACCATCACTGCCGCGGGCGTCGACAGGCGCGTGGCGGGCCTCGTCTACATCGCTGCGGTTGCCCCAGATGCCGGCGAGACCGTGCAGAACCAACTCGACAAATTCCCGTCGGATATTTTCTCCCGCGTAGAGGTCGCCGATGGGCGCGCCTGGATGTTGCCGAACGGCACCGAGTTCTTCGCCGGCGACCTCTCCGCGGAAGATCAGAAGCTCGTCTGGGCCTCGCACTACCCGCCGGCATTTGACCTGTTCCATCAGCAGAAGCTGGGTCCCAACGACGTCGCTTGGAAGTCGAAACCGAGCTGGTACGTTCTGGCCATGCGGGACCACACCGTGCATCCCGACCTCCAGCGCTGGGTCTCCAAGCGCATGGGAGCGACCGTTACCGAGGTGGAAAGCAGCCACGTGCCGATGCTCTCCCAACCCGATGTCGTTATTGGCGTGATCCGCAAGGCCGCGGCTGCTGTTCAAAACGGCTAAAACTTCCGCCAATCGCCCGCTGGACAGTGGGCACCGTCGCAAGGCGGTGCCCCTTTTGCTTCGAAAGTGTATCAGTCCTACCCCCTGACCGTACAATGTCCGCTGTTATCCCCATACCGGATTTTCGGCCGCCTATGAGGACTGCGTGCTGCACATTTGTTGCAAATTTCTCGGGCGCTCAATGCGTCGCCAAAGAATCATTCCGGAGTGAGCGCCGTTCGGCACGGCATGACATCGCCGGCCACCGTCATTTTGGTGCGGAACGCGAAAAAAACATGTGCTTGCCAATGACTTGGGAAAATCGGAATTGCAATTTGCTTTGCCCTTGACGCTGGCCATCGAGCGGCGCTTTAGGCGCCTCATCCCGCTTGCTGACAAGACGCCGGGCGCCGAGCGCGATCCGGCGGAGCGGGTGCGGTCCGCAAAGCTTGCGGCGGTCGACAGCCGCGGGCCACGGATCGCGGTGGAGCGCCGGGAGGCGCAGCGCGCCCGCAGCAGACGATTCCCGCAAGGGAACGTTTGTGGCGCGCGCCGCGCCCGGAGCGCGAGCGGGTGGCAGCATCCGTCCGCGTGGCGCGGCCCACGACCCTGGCGCCTCCCGGCGCTCCATTTCGTGCTTGGCTTGCTTTGGTTCGGCGTACCGTCGTGGAGACGATGCCTCGTTGCGTCGACGACGACTCCGATGCCGATGCATCGCGAGAACGGCAGTGCTTGCATTTTTGCACGCCTGCCCGCCCCTCGCCTAATGACCGCGACGTTGTATAGTGTGCGCAAAGCAAAGGAATTCCCCGGAGGAGCCCCATGAGCGCAATGAGCGCCGCCAAGAAGACCTTGGTGATCCGCAACGGCACGCTGATCGACGGCTCCGGCAAGCCGTCGAACCGCAACGACGCCATCGTCATCGAGGGCAACCGCGTCAAAAGCGTCGGCGCGCTGCCGCCGGACATCCATATCGAGGACCGCAAGACCGTCGATGTGGTCGACGCGGCCGGCAAGTGGATCATGCCCGGCCTGATCGATGCGCATTGCCACATGTCCTACGGCTATCCGCTGATCAAGGGCGAGGGCAAAGGCAAGGGCACGACGCGGCCGGAATTTTCCACGCTCAAATCGGCGCGCAGCGCGCAGAAGGTCCTGCGCGCCGGCGTCACCAGCATCGGGGTGCCCGGCGGCACCTGGTTCACCGATGTCGGCGTGCGCGACGCCATCCGGCTCGGCTTGATGGAAGGCCCGCGCATGTTCGTCGCCGGCCGCATGATCGTGACCTATGGCTGCATCGAGGACGACGAGCCATCCTGGGAAGGCACGCCGGATCACTCGATCGGCAAACTCTGCAACACCGCCGACGAGATGGTCACCGAAGTGCGCCGTCAGGGCAAGCACGGCGTCAACTTCATCAAGATGGCCGACAGCCGCTCCGGCAAATCGCAGATGCTGGCGAAAGAGGAAATCTCCGCGGTGGTCGGCGAGGCGCATCGGCGCAATCTGAAAGTCGCCATCCATTCGCGCGGCGCCGGCTCGACCCGCGCAGCGGCGGAAGCCGGCGTCGACTGGATCGTCCATGCCGATCTCGCCACCGACCGCGATCTCGATGCAGTGGCCAAAGCCGGCATGCCGATATTGCCGACCGCGACATTCCTCGCCGTCGTGGTCGAGCTTGGCAAACAGCAAAAGGTCGGCGCCGAGCAGGTGCAGCTCGATTTCAACCGCATGCAGCGGCATTACGATTTGCTCGGCGAATTGATGCACAAGGCGCGCAAGCTCGGCATCCGGCTTCTGGTCGGCACCGACACCGGCAACAATTCGTTCACCCGGCACGGCGAGTTGCACGCCAAAGAGCTCGAAATCTTCGTCAAGCACGGCGGCTATTCGCCGATGGAGGCGATCGTCGCGGCGACGCGGGACAATGCCGTGGCGGTCGGGCTTGACGGCAAGGTCGGCCAGATCGCACCGGATCAGCTCGCCGATATCACGGTGTGGAACAAAGACCCGATCGCCGATATCGCCATGCTGCAGGACAACAAGAACCTGTCCTGGGTCATTAAGGACGGCAAGGTCATCGATCTTTATCCGCGCGACGAGATGCTGGTGTTCCAGCAGGCCGCGGAATGACGGCAGCGGCGCCGGCCGGCGACATCGCACGGCTTGCCGTCGAGATCGACGACGTGACGCCGCGCGTCGTGCGCTGCGTCGAGGTGCCGATCGATCTCCGGCTCGACGATCTGCATTTCGTGCTGCAGATCGCCGTCGGCTGGCAGAATGGCCATCCGTTCGAGTTTCGCGTCGGCGACCGGCTATGGGGCCAGCCCGACACCGACGCCGGCATTGATCGTGTGCCGGCCGAACGGGCGACGCTGGCGGAAATTCTGGCGGCGGGAGACACCTTCCAATACGATTACGTGCTCGGCGAGGACTGGGAACATACGGTGAGGCTGTTATCCCGCGGTCCGCCGGCGACGGGCGTGCTCTATCCGCAACTCGTCAGCGCCCAGGGCCGCTGCCCGCCGGCCGACATCGGCGGGCCGACCGGCTATGAAACCTATCTGCGCAGCATTGCCGATCCGGCAAGCGTCCATCACGCCGACATGCTGGACTTCGACGCGCCCGACTTCGATCCGAATATTGTCGACGAAGCGGCGCTGCGCGCCAATCTCGCCGCGCTTCGCCGCTACATCGGCCGCAAGCCGCAAATGCGACGGCCAGCGCACGAGGCGGCGGGGAGTTAAGGTACATGCAGTTCGGCGTTCAGTTCTTTCCCAATTTCCATCCCAAGGACAAAAGCCCGGCGGAGTATTTCGCGCAGAGCCTCGCCATCGCCGAGGAGGCTGAAGCGCTCGGCTATAGCCACGCGCGCTCGGTGGAGCACTATTTCGAGCGTTACGGCGGCTATAGCCCGAACCCGATCACGTTCCTCGCGGCGGTAGCGGCACGCACCAAAACCATGCGGCTCGTCACCGGCGCCGTGGTGCCGGCCTTCAACAACCCGCTCAAGCTTGCCGGCGAAATCGCCATGCTCGACGCCATTTCGAACGGCCGCTTCGACGTCGGCTTCGCCCGCGCCTTCCTGCCGCACGAGTTCCGCCGCTTTCGCATTTCGCCCGATGAATTGGTGGCGCGCTTCCGCGAAGGCCTGGAGCAGATCGACCTCCTGCTGACGCAGGAGAACGTCAGTCACCACGGCCGGTTTCACTCGTTCGACGATGTCACATCGCTGCCGCGGCCGACGCAAAAGCCGCGGCCGAAATTCTATATTGCCTCGACCCGCACGGCGGACTCCTTCGAGTTCGCCGGCACGCAGGGGCACGCGCTGATGTCGATTCCGATCGGGCCGCTGAAGGATTTGATCCCGATCTACCGCAAGGCGTGGCGCGACGCCGGCCATCCCGGCAATGGCGAAGTCATGATCGCTTTCCACATGTTCTGCCACGAGGACGCAAAGCTGGCGCGCCAAATTCCGCGCCGGCAATTTGAGGACTATTTCGCCGCGCTGTTCGAGGCCGCCGGCGAATGGACCAAAGGCACATCGTCCAAGGACTACAAAGGCTATGACGAGTCGATCGCGCGCATGAAGAGTTTCACGCTGGAGAACCAGATCGAAGCGCGTGGTGCACTGGTCGGAACGCCGGACGAGATCAAGGCCATCGTCCGGCGCATGCGCGACACCGTAGGAGATTTCGAGCAAGCTTCGCTGCAGATCAATTTCGGCACGCTCGATTTCGCCGAAGCAAAAAAATCGATGCGGCTGTTCGCCCGCGAGGTGATGCCGGAGTTTGCCTGAAGAGCTTGCGCAAATCATGGACTGCCAATGACTGGGCCTTTGACGGGCATCCGCATTCTCGATCTGACTTCGGTCGTGGCCGGCCCGCTGGCGACGCAGACGCTCGCCGACATGGGCGCCGATGTCGTCAAAATCGAGAGCGCGGACGGCGACACCACCCGCTATACCGGGCCGGCGCGCTCGCCCGACATGGCGGCCCTGTTCATGGGGCTCAATCGCGGCAAGCGTTCGTTGGTGCTCGACCTCAAGCAGACCGCAGCCGCCGATGCATTGTGGCGGCTGATCGCCCGCGCCGATGTCTTCATGCATTCGATGCGGCCGCAAGCGATCGAACGGCTCGGCTTTGCACATCACTTCGTCTGCGCACGCCAGCCGCGCGTCGTTTATGCCGCCATTCACGGCTACCGCAGCGGCGGTCCCTATGCCGGCCAGCCGGCCTATGACGACGTCATCCAGGGCCAGTCCGGCGTCGCCGCCCTGATGTCCGAGATCGCCGGCGAACCGCGTTACGCGCCGACCATTCTTGCGGACAAGACCACGGCGTCGGCGCTGGTCGGCGCGGTTTCGGCGGCACTTTATGCGCGCGAGAAAACCGGCCGCGGCCAGTTTGTCGAAGTGCCGATGTTCGAAACCATGGTCTCGTTCGTGCTCGCCGAGCATCTGTTCGGGCACTGTTTTGAGCCCCCGGTCGGCGAGCTCGGCTACACGCGGGTGATGGGCGCCTGGCGCCGCCCCTACAAGACCAAGGACGGCTATCTCTGCATGATGGCTTATACCGAGCGGCACTGGCGAAAATTCTGGGCCATGGTCGGCCAGCCCGAGGTCTGCGACGACCCGCGCTTCAACAGCATCGCCGCGCGCAGCCACAACGTCGTCGCGCTCTATGAACTGGCCGGCGCCTGCCTTGCCGACAAGACCACCGACGCGTGGCTCGCGCTGTTGCGCGAGCTCGAAATTCCGGCGGCGCGGATGGCAAGCCTCGATGAGCTGATCGACGATCCGCAGCTCGATGCCAGCGATTTCTTCAAGGCGGCGACGCATCCGAGCGAAGGCGAGATCCGCTTCACCGACATGCCGGTCCGTTTCGGCGACAATAGACAATCAAGCGAACGCCTGCAGCCGCGGCTCGGCGAGCATAGCCTCGAAGTATTGCGCGAGGCGGGGCTGGCGGAAAACGAAATCAAGGCGATGCTCGCCTCCGGCGCCACCGTGCAAGGTCCGCCGAAAAAACAGGCGGCGGAGTGACGATTACGTCTCCAGCGCGCTCGGCGCGTAAAGCTCTTCGACCTTGATCAGCCGCGGCGTGAGCGCCTGCTCCAGCGAATATTGCGCGATGGTCTCGATCACCTTGCGGTTGGCCTTGACCCCGTGATGGATCACCGGCGTCCTGGCGTCGCCCGCCAGCAGACCGGTGGCGAGGTGGTCAGCGACATGCTCGACGCGCTGCGCATTGGCGATCTCATTGGCGCGGCTGAAGGCCTTGATCAGATTGAGCACCACCCATGGCTCTTTCTCGAACACGTCGCGCCGCACTACCGCCTGGTGATTGATCGGCAACAAGCCGGTCTTGCGATAGAAGCGGATGCCCTCCGCGATCGGATCGGGGAACAGATATTTGAAGTCCGGATCGTTCGCCAGATCGGCGCGGCTGCGATCGACCAGATTGCGGCCGGACAGATAATGCAAGACCGCGTCGAGTTCGCCTGCAAGCATCATCGAGCCGATGCTCTTGTCGGCGGGAATCTGGTTGACGGTGACGCCGGGCGGCGGCGTGAAGCCGGTGGCGTTGCCGTGACTGCGGTCCGGCGTGCGCTCCATCCAGAATTCCATGTCTTTGGCGTGCACGCTGAATTCATGCTGCAACACGCCGCGCGCCCATAAAGCGGCGGTCTGCTGATATTCCGGCACGCCGACCCGCTTGCCCTTGAGGTCGGCGGGCGTCTCAATGCCGGATTTGCGGCTGACCAATATGCTGGTGTGGAAAAACCGCCGCGTGGTGAAAATCGGCAGTCCGAGAAACCGCGTATCGCCCTGCCCGGTCACGATCAAAAACGACGAACACGACATTTCCGACACCGCGAATTCGGCGAAATGCAATTGCCGCCAGAACAGCTCGGACGGATGCAGCACGGTCGGAACAAGATCGATGCCGTCCGGCTTCACCGTGCCGTCGAGGATCGGCCAGGTCCGCGGATTGTTGGTGATGCCGATGCTGAGCTGAAGGTTCATTGTTGCTCTTGAGTTGCGTGTTCGCGCGATTTCGTCGTTCCGGGGCCGGGCGTAGCGCGGAGCCGGGAATCCATAATCACCGATCGTGAATGTAAATTCCGAACTCGACGTTTCGCGCCGATCCGGAATGACAGCTCAATACCGGTACGGCGGGTGCTCCCACAACGGGAATGCCGAGAACACATGCGGCGCGTTGGCCGGCGCGGCTGTGTGCAGGTAGGAGCGATCGAGCTTGCCGAAGCTCGTCACGCCGAGGAGACCAAGCGCACGGGTCACCTCGTCCTCCATGATCTCCAGCATGCGCACGATGCCGGCCTGTCCCGCGGCCGCCAGCCCGTAGCACTGCATGCGGCCGAGCCCGACCAGATTGGCGCCAAGGGCGATGGCCTTGACGATATCGGTGCCGCGGTAGAACCCGCCGTCGACGATGATCGTGGCACGGCCGGCGACCGCCTCGACAACTTCGGGCAACACGTCGGTCGAGCCGCGACCGTGGTCGAGCTGCCGGCCGCCATGATTGGAGACGTAAATGATCTCGACGCCGTGATCGAGCGCGATCTTGGCGTCCTCGGCGGTGGCGATACCCTTGATGCCGAGCGGAATCTTGAACTTGCTTTTGATGCGTTCGACAGTCTTCCAGTCGAGCGCGGCCTGGAATTCGCGGCCGGTGGCGCGGCGTCTGCCGCCGGTGACGTGGCGCTTGGCGATATCGCGTTCGCGGCGGCTGTAATGCGCGGTATCGACGGTGAGACAGAAAGCCCGGTAGTTGTGTGCGATCGCGCGCGCGACGAAGTCGTCAACCCAGGCCACGTCGCCGCGCACATAAAGCTGGAACATGCGAAAACCGTCCGGCGCCGCCTTGGCGACGCCTTCAAGACCCGGATCGCACACCGAAGACAGCATATGAGCGACGCCGAATTCGTCTGCCGCCTTGACCACCGGCTCGGCGCCGCCGGGGTGAAAGCTTTCCAGCGAGCCGACCGGGCAAAGCACAATCGGCAGGCGCAGCTTGCGGCCGAACAGTTCGGTCGAGGCATCGACCTTGCTGACATCGCGCAACACGCGCGGCCGCAATGCGACGGAATCCAGGGCCATGCGGTTACGGCGCAGCGTGGTTTCAGACTCCACGCCGCCGACGATGTAATCCCAATGATTCTGATTGAGATTCTGCCGCGCTTTGGCAATCACTTCATGCAGGTTGAGAAATTCGGGCGCCGCCTCGGCGCCGCGCAGCGCTCCGGCCTCGTCGATATTCGAAACTGGTTTGTCCATGGGAATACGCAGCGGTGGTTGGGGCACATAGCCGGGTCACGGACATTACAGGGCGGGACATGGCAGTTCAAGAATCGCGAAAACGCAGGGATTCCAAAGGTTTTCCGCAATATTCCCGCAAAATTCCGGGTCGCGTCCATATCGTGTGATTGGCATCACAGAACAGCCGATTGCCGCAAACCTTCCGGAATGCACGGCACACTCATAAGCACAAGCGGACGGCACGATGGCCCCGCAACGTGACCGAGGAGACGTATCATGACCCGCACCAGATTAGCCCTGCTGACCGCCGCCTGCGCCCTGACCGTTGCATTCACCACGTCGGCTTTCGCGCTCAACCCGCAACCGCTGCCCCCCGGACGCACCGCCGCCGCCACGCACATCGCCTCCACCAATGGCGGCCACTTCCACCGCTAGAATTCCACCGGTTTTAAAAAGGCGCGGCGTCCCGCTCGGGGCGCCGCACTTGTTATTTTGCATGGAACAAATACGGCCTGATTTAGATGATATGGATGCGTCTCGTTCGGGAAGGAGCTTACGTTGAGCCTGGTTGCCGACCCGGAGCCAAGTCGTTCGCGCGGCCCCGAGCGCCTCAAGGCCGTCGCGATCGTGACCGCGCTCGGCATCGTTTATGGCGATATCGGCACCAGCCCGCTCTACGTCTTCCAGGCCATCACGAAGATCAACGGCGGTCACTTCGACGGACGTAGCGCGCTGGGTAGCCTTTCCCTGATTTTCTGGACGCTTATTCTCGTCGTTTCGGTGAAATACGCCTTCGTCGTGATGCGCGCCGACAATCACGGCGAGGGCGGGATCTTGGCGCTGATGTCGCTCACCCGGGCGCGTTGGCGGGGTCGCAACCGCTATCTCATTGTGTGCGGCCTGATCGGGGCGGCGCTGCTCTATGGCGACGGCATGATCACGCCGGCCATCTCGGTGTTGAGCGCCGTCGAGGGCCTCAAGGTCGCAAGCGACGCATTCGCGCCCTACACGATGCCGATTGCCGCGGCTATTTTGCTCGGCCTCTTTATGGTGCAACGGTTCGGCACCGCCGTCGTCGGCAGGGCTTTCGGACCGGTGATGCTGCTCTGGTTTGCTTGCATCGCCATCCTCGGCGCGATTGGCATCAGCAAGGCGCCGCACGTCTTCGTCGCCGTCAATCCGGGCTATGCTGCGGACTTCCTGATCCACAATGGCCGTTCAAGCTTCGGCATCCTCGGCGCGGTCTTTCTTGCCGTAACCGGCGCCGAAGCCATGTACGCCGATATGGGACATATCGGTCGCAGGCCGATCCGGATTGCCTGGAGCATGATCGTCCTCCCGGCTTTGCTCTTGAATTATGCCGGCCAAACCGCCGCCGTGGTTGACAATGTCGGCAACGCAAACCCGTTCTTCCGGCTTGCCCCGCACTGGGCGCTTTATCCGACCGTCGTTTTGTCAACGCTCGCGACGATCGTCGCCAGTCAGGCGATCATCACGGGGGCGTTCTCGCTGACGCGACAGGGGATGCAACTCGGTTGGCTGCCGGGAATGCATATCAACCAGACGTCTTCGGAGGCCTACGGCCAGATCTACGTGCCTTTCATGAATTGGCTGATGATGGCGGGAACGCTGGCGCTGACAATCACATTCGGCAGTTCGGACAGGCTCGCCGGCGCTTACGGCGCGGCCGTATCCACCACCATGCTGATGACGACGGCCATCCTTTATCGGATCATGCGCACGTTATGGGGGTGGCCGAGCTGGGCCGCTATCGGCGTATTTTCGCTGTTCATGACGGTCGATCTCACCTTCTTCGGGGCGAACCTGTTGAAGATCGCCGAGGGCGGCTGGATACCGCTGATCGTCGGCGGCCTCATCTTCATCATCATGACGACGTGGCACACCGGAACTGAAGCGATGCGCCGAACCCAGGAGCGCGATACGCTGACCATCGCGCATTTTATTCGGCAATTGCGCGAGCAAAAAATCCAGCGCATTCCAGGCAAGGCGATATTTCTCACCCGGTTGCAGGGTAACATTCCGCCCCTGATCGCCGACCACGTCCGCGAGTTCGGTTCGCTCTACGAGGAGGCCATCGCGCTGACGGTGCGCTTTGTCAACCGGCCCCGGGCGCGGCCGAACAGCCGGTTGAACGTCGAACGACTGGCTGACGGTTTCTGGCACATTACGGTGCGCTTCGGCTTCGTCGAAGTCCCGGATGTTCCGAAGGCGCTGCACCAGCAAAAGTCCAAATGCCCGATCGATCTGGAAAATGCGATTTATTTTAGCGAGCACGACTATCCCGTGGCGCGCAAACCCAGGCCGCGGCTCTGGGGGTGGCAGCGTCGCGTATTTTCCTTCCTCTACCGCAATTCGATTTATCCGGCCGATCGCTTTAATCTGCCGGCGCAGAACTTCGTGCAGATCACGCGGCAAATTGAAGTTTAGGGTGACCGGCTGCCTCGCCGCAGCCAGGCGAACGCGTATTAAAGATCGAGGAGAGCGTCACAACAATGTTTCTGCAATACGACAAGGCTGAACTCGATCGCCAGTACGATCAGCGCGCATGGGCGCCGAACGCGGTCGAAGTTATTCGCCGTTATACGGAGCAGAGCGAGCTGATACGAGCGAGGCTTGGCGCTCCGACCGTCTTCTCATACGGTACGTCCCCGGCTCAAACTCTCGACCTTTATAGGGCTGACGCTTCCGGCGCGCCGATCCATGTCTTTATTCACGGGGGTGCGTGGCGCCTGCTTGGCAAGCGCGACAGCTCCTTTGCCGCCGAGCTTTTCGTACGATCGGGTGTCCATTTCATCGCACTGGATTTCGCGCAGTTACCCTCGGTCACGCTAACGGAAATGGTCGCACAAGTGCGTCGCGCCATCGCCTGGATTTTCTCCAACGCGCAACAATTCGATGGAGATCCGCATCAAATTCATATTTCCGGCCACTCGTCCGGCGGCCATTTGGCCGCCTGCGCAGCCGTTACCGACTGGGCGGCGGAGTTCAATCTCTCGCCGCACGTCGTTAAAAGCGCGATCTGCGCCTGCGGTATTTACGATTTGCTGCCGGTCCGGTTGAGCGCGCGCAACGATTACGTCAAGCTCGATGTGGCGACAGAGCAGGCATTGAGCCCGATCCGGCACCTGGAACATCTCTCGGCTCCGGTTTACGTCGCTTGCGGAGAGCTGGAGAGTGACGAATTCAAGCGGCAAGGCCGCGAATTTGCCGCTGCGCTGGGATCGTCGCTGGCGGCGCCCTATTCTGAAATGTCCGGGCTCAATCACTTTGAAGTCGCGGAAACGCTCGCCAAGCCCGATGGTGGACTGGGCCTCGTTGCATTAGATCTTCTCGGCAAGGCTCGGCCTTGCCAGTAAACGCGCTCTACGGCATCGTCATGACGTAGCGCATGCCGAATATTTTCATTGGGAGACGCCATGTCGTCCAGCGAAACCCTCGCGACCCTTGTGCAGCCGGCGCGCGTTCATCGGCGTCTTTATTCCGATCCAGCCATATTCGAACTTGAGCTGGAGCGGATATTCGGCGCCGCCTGGATCTATATCGGGCATGAGAGCCAGGTGAAAAATCCGGGTGACTATTTTCGGAGCTTTATCGGCCGCAAGCCGGTCGTGCTTGTGCGCGACGCCGAGGGTGAAATCCAGGTCATCCATAATCAATGCGCCCATCGCGGATCGCTCGTGGTCGCCAATGACAAAGGCAACACGAGCGAATTTCAGTGCTGCTATCACGGCTGGACCTATCACCTCGACGGCCGTCTCAAGGCCGTCCCTTTACAACACGGCTATCCGCGCGACTTCGATCCCAAAAATCCCAAGACCGCGATGGTGCAGGTGCCGCGCGTCAAAAACTATCGCGGCTTCATTTTCGCCAGCGAAGCATCCGATGGGCCAAGTCTGGCGGATTTCCTCGGCTACATGACGACGTCGCTCGACGACATGATCGATCGCGCGCCGGGTGGCGAGATCGAAGTTGCGGGCGGCGTGTTCAAGCACGCTTATGATGGCAACTGGAAGATTTATCTCGAGAACCTTTGCGACGCGGCCCATCCGCTGTTTACCCATCGCTCGTCGATCGATGCAGCACAGCAGCAATCGGACGAGGTCTATTCGGACGGTTCGGGCGAGATCGCCATCCGGCAGATGCGCCAGAATGGGGCTCCCTACAGTTTCTGGGAATCCCAGGTCGGCATCTGGACCTATCCCAACGGCCACTGCTATCTCGGCGATTATCACGACGACGCCAAGCTCGTCGCGGCGCTCAAGGATCCGCTGTATCGCGATTACATCGCAGCGCTGGAGAAGAAAAAGGGTAAGGCGGAATCACAGCGCATTCTTGAAGTGCGCCGCTGGAACAGCAACGTTTATCCGAACCTGTCGTTCATGAGCCAGTTTCAGCAGCTTCGCGTGGTGCATCCGGTCGCCGTCAACCGCACGGTCGTTTACACCTACAATTTCCGGCTCAAAGGCGCTCCGGAACAGATGTTTCGCAACACGATCAGCTTTGCCAACATCGTCAACGGCACCGGCTCCCTGGTGTTGACCGACGACCTCGAAATCTACAATCGCATCGGCATGGGCTTGTCGAGCGAGGGTGCGGAATGGATCGAGATTGGACGCGGTCTTGAAAGCGACCTTGCCGACGCCCATGCCGGAAAACGCGGTCTGAATTCGACGAGCGAAATCTACATTCGCAACATGCTCGACGCATGGCTCGGCTACATGACCGATGGTCACGCCGAAATGCGTGTGGCTTCGTAACGACGGCTCATGGGAAAAAAGTCGAAACGTGCGACGAAGGCCCCAGCGGCGAGCTCGCGGCGATCGCTGGCATCACGCAGCCGCACCGCGCGATTGCCGGCACGCCAATTGCTCGACATCCAGCACTGCGAGCAGTTCCTGCTGCGGGAAGCGCGATTGCTCGACGACGGCAAGTTCGACGATTGGCTTGCGCTGTTTACGTCAGATGCCTGGTACTGGGTGCCGAGTGAGCCCGGGCAGCGCGATCCGATCGAAACCGTCTCGCTGATCTACGACGATCGCCGCCTGCTTGAGACCCGGGTGCGGCGGCTGGCCAGTCCGCGCATGTATTCGCAAGAGCCGCGTTCGCGCACCAGCCGCATCATCGCCAATGCGACGATCGAAGAGACCGGCGCGGATGCCTGCACGGTGCGGTCCAAATTCATCATGATTGAATATCGCCGCGAGCAGCAGCGTATTTTCGGCGGTACCGCGCTGCATCGGCTGGTCCATGCCGATGGCCGGATGATGATCGCCTGGAAGCGCATCGATCTGGTCAATTGCGATGCGCCGTTGGACGGCATAACGATACCGTTTTGAAGCTTTGTGGCGCGGCCGGAATGCCGGCAATCCGCGCCGCTCTCGCCTGGCTCACGTTCCGGTCGGCCGATGCAACGCCGTGCGCGTGCGCTGGCGCACCAGCCATTTCGAGCGGCCGGCGAGCCCCAGCACAGTCGAGCGCAGCGCCGGCGGCCATGTCGTCGGTAGTCCGAGAAAATACGAGATGCGCTGCGTGTGCTCGGTCAGCGGCCGCTCGTGGTGCTCCCATTTCTCGAGGCCTGCAGCGATATCATTCTCACGCTCCAGAAAGACAGCAAGCGACAGCGCGTTCATCATGGCGCAGCCGCCGCCTTGGCCGATATTGGGGGGCAAAGCGTGCGCCGCGTCCCCAATGACCGCGATGCGGCCGGCCGACCAGCGTTTCAGCCTGATCAATTCGAACCTGTCGTAGCGGCCTTGCTCGCCGATCCGGTCGATCAGCGCTTCGAGACGTGGGAAAGCGCGTTTCCATTCGTTTTTTCGCACCGGCACGGCCTTGGCGATGTCATCGCTGTCGAGCATCGTCAGCGCCATGTAGACATCGGTCTCGCTGCACGGCGTGTACAGCACGCGGCGGGTACCCGACCAATATTCGATTGTCTTGGCGCCATCCGTCTTGGCGCCATCCATCGTGGTGCCGTCCGTTTTGGCGCTTTCGGTTGCCTGGCGCTCGGCCGCGTTCTTGTCCATCAGCAACCTGGTGCAGCCATCGACCAGATATTTTCGCTTCGCCAGGAGACCCAGCCCGTCGCGCAGCCGCGAATTGCTGCCGTCGGCGGCAATGACGAGATCAGTTCTGATGCGCCGCCCGTCGGTCAGGGTCAATTCGCCGTCCGCCGTCGCGCCGCTACCTTCCGAGTTCGTTACGATCTCAACTCCGGCACGCGCCGCGACGGTGGCCAAGGCATTGATGACGTTCTGGCGCACGACGCTGAAGACGCGGCTTCCGCTCCATCGGTGCACTGAAATCAGTTGATCGTTGCCGTCGCGCACTTCCCGCGTATGCGCAAACGGCGCGCCCTTGACCGCGGCCTCATAGGCGCCGACGGCTTCAAGCACGCGCAACCCGTTCTCGTAGAGGTAAATGCCCGCGCCGGTCGTGCGCAGCCGGTCGGCGCGCTCATGCACCCGCACGCTCCAGCCGCGCTGCGCCAGCGCGCATGCCGCCGTGAGACCGGCAAATCCGGCGCCGACGATTTCAGCGTGTCGCTTGTCCATTGCGCTGTAATACCCAGCTTTGCAGGTTCATGGGAACACCGTGTCGCGAAAAAAAGATGGCTCTTTGATGCGCCACGCGTATGATGCCGCTACCTTGGGCGTTGCCCGGATTTGCGGAGGATTTTATGGCCCGCCTGCGCCATTTCGCCGTATGCGTGAACGACCTCGACAAGGCCGCGGAATTTTATGAAACCGTATTCGACCTCAAGCGCATCGCGCGCGAGGACCTGGAGATTGGCTCGGCTGTCTATATGAGCGACGGCGTTATCAATCTGGCCTTGCTCAATTTCTCGACCGGCTCCGGCAGCAAGGCTTCCGACCTGAAAGATCCTAAAGGCTTCGTCGGTGCGCACCATTTCGGTTTCCAGGTCGACGACCTCGCCGAGACGCAGAAGCGCATCGAAGCCAATGGCGGAAAATTCTTCTTCGATCTCGGCGACGAGCGTCACGGCAACTTCGAGCGCAAGTTCAAGGACCCCGACGGCGTCATCTTCGACATTTCCAAAAACGGCTGGCAGGGCACCGACAGCTACGGCAAGAAGTAGCGCCGGCTTCGCTCGGCCGACGCTACGTCGCGCTATTTGGCGCTATTTGACGAACTCATTGGTGTAGAGATCGTCCAGCGGCGTCTTCTTCTGGATGATGCCCTTGGCCAGATAGAAATCCTGCAACTTGGCGAGCCGGTCGGGATCTATCGCGCCGAGCACCTTCTGCCCCGGATAGACGAGTTTGTCGTAATATTCGAACGCTTCTTTGACCTGGCCTTCTTTGCCGGTCCATTCCGGCACGAATTTCACGAAGTCAGTCGCCGCCGTCGCTGGATCGTCCATGATATCCTTCATGCCGTGCAGCGCCGCCTTGACGAAGGCGCGCACCATGTCCGGCCGGTCTTTGATGACCTGGTCGGACGCCGCAATCGCCTGCGCCATGTGCGGAAAATATTCGTCGGTCGGTATCACTTTGATGGCAACGCCGGCAGCCTCCACCGGCGGAATCCAATCCGGCACGCCTGCCATGCCGGCCGACTTGCCGGTGGCCACCATTTGCCACACGCCGACCGGACCCGCGGCCTGGATATTGACGTCGTTTTGGGTCAGGCCCGCGCTCGCCAGCAATCCCAGCAGCGCATAGAACGTGGTGTCCTGATACGACATCACGGTGATGGTCTTGCCCTTGAGATCGGCCGGCTTCTCAATGTGCAAATCCGCGCGCACAACGAGTTGCATAAATCCCTTGCCGCCGAACACCGCGACCATCTTTACCGGCACGCCGTTCTGCCGCACGATAATTGGCGCGTCCGCCACGATACCACCTATCGGCACATTGCCGGCGCCCACTTCCTTGGCGACGTCGACGCCGCCGCGTCCGACCACGTAGCTGACGTCGAGACCGGCCTGCGAAAAGTAGCCCTTGCCCTTGGCCAGCTGAAATCGGCCCGAACGCCGGCAACAACGGCGGAGCCGGAAACATATAGGTGATTTTCTCAGCGGCCTGCGCCGGCAATTCCATGGTCAAAAAGCTGAAACAAAGTGCAATACCTGCTGCAGCATGCAGCAGGCGCGACGGCACTCCGCTTACACGGACGGACATGCATTGCTCCTTCGTGCAGCAAGGGTCGGCGCAGCGAGTTTTTGCCGCAATGCCCCTGCCCTATCGGCGATCCCGGTATTTGCCACTATACTCGACATATCCGGGCGGCGATACGCACGCAATCGGCCCAACCAGACAGTCTACGGAAAGCATTGCGGTCGATTTTCTCATGTCCGTTGTACGCCTTGAATATCGCAACGTGACGATGCGTTTCGCGGAGCGCGGCAAAGGCGCCGTTCTGACAGCGATTGATGGCGTGAGCTTTGCCGTCCGCGACGGCGAAGTCGTGTCGCTGATCGGGCCGAGCGGCTGCGGCAAGAGTACGCTCCTCAATATTGGCTCGGGCCTCACCGCGCCGAGCGAAGGCGCAGCCTTCGTCGATGGCCAGCGGGTTGCAGGCCCGAACGCGCATGTCGCCTTCATGCTGCAAAAGGATTTGCTGCTGCCGTGGCGCACCGTCGCCCAGAACGTCATGTTCGGCGTCGAGATCCAAGGCGTGCCGGCGCCGGAGCGCAAGCGGCGCGCCCAAGCCCTGCTCGCCAACTTCAACCTGGCGGAATTTTCCGGGCATTATCCGCACCAACTGTCGGGCGGCATGCGCCAGCGCGTGGCGCTGGCACGCACGCTTGCGGTCGATCCGCATGTCTTGCTGCTGGACGAGCCGTTTTCCGCGGTGGACGCACAGACCCGCATGGTGCTGCAGCGCGACCTCGCCCAGACGCTGAAGCGAGCGGGCAAGACCGCGCTCCTCATCACCCATGATTTGGCGGAAGCGGTGACGCTGTCCGACCGCGTTTTGGTGATGAGCCGCCGGCCGGGCACCATTGTCGACGAACTGCAAATCGACATGCCGGATCGCGACAATCCGATCGCGCGGCGGCACAATCCCAAGGTGAACGACTACGTCGCCCGCCTCATGGATCGTCTCGACATCGCCCATGCCTCGCTTGAGCCGGCGGGAGATGCCGCATGAGCGGCGGCGCGCACGCCGCTTCGCTGCGCAAAGGAGCGGCGGCGAGTATCGCCGTGCTGGTTATATCTCTCGCGGCGTGGCAATGGGGCCCCGGCTTGCTCGGCATCCCGTCCTTTATCGTGCCGCCGCTCTCCATGGTCGCGACCGAATTCGTCCATGCCTGGCAGGTGGACCACTTGCTGCTCCATACCGGCGTCACTGCCGCCGAGGTGCTCGCCGGCTTCGTGCTGGGCAGCCTGCTCGGCGCCTTTGTCGGCTATCTGCTCGGCATGTCGCCGACAGCGGAGTTCGCGCTGTCGCCCTACATTCTCGCACTGCAGATCGCACCCAAGGTCGCGTTCGCGCCGCTGTTCATTCTGTGGATGGGCTTTACGGTCTATCCGAAAATCCTCGTCGCCATCCTGATCGTGTTCTTTCCCATCATGGTCAATGTGCTGACGGCCGTGCGAACCGTCGATCCCGATCTGATCAGTCTGGCGCGCTCGTTCAAGGCGACCCGCGCGCAGATATTCTGGAAGATCGAGTTTCCGACCTCAATGCCGCCGATGTTCGCGGGGCTTCGCATCGGTTCCACGCTTGCCGTTGTCGGCGTCGTGGTCGGCGAACTCGTTGGCGGCAATGTGGGGCTGGGTTATCTCTTGACCTTTGGCGAAGGCCAGGCCGACACGCCGATGGTCTTCGTTTCGATCGTCATGCTCACATTGGTGGGCGCCATCGCCTATCTCGGCGTCATCCTGGTCGAGCGGCGCGTGCTGCACTATCTTCCGGCGCGGGCGATGGGCGGCAATATCTAGTGACTGTCCTTCGGAAAGTGCTCGGCGTGCCAGTCGGCTTCGAGGTTCGGATTAATCTTGCCGTCAATCACGAATACGCCGGGCGCGCCTTCTGCCACCCAGGCTTTGACCGGCTCCAGATCGGCCAGCGTACGCACCGTCGCCCCGCGCGCGCCGTAGCCGCGGGCAATCGCGGCAAAGTCCGTCTCGGGAAACCGCACGATATCGACGGAGAAGCCCTGACGGCCGAAATAATGCACCTCGGCCGCGTAGGAGCTGTCGTTATAGACCAGGATGCACATGCGAAGACCGAGCCGGATGGTAGTTTCCAGATCCGCGATCGACATCATGAAGCCGCCGTCGCCGGCGCCGAGCACCGCAAGTTTTCCCGGATTGGCGATGGCAAGCCCGATGGCTGACGGCAATCCAAGGCCGACGGACTGGAACGAATGACTTAAGCATGAGGCGCGCGCATCCGGCACGCGCAGATAGCGCGGCACCCAGCCGCAGAAGTGTCCGGAGTCCGAAGCGACTGCACGGTCCGCCGGCAGGATGGCGTCGACCGCTTTGCTCAAGACCCGCGGATCGATGAAGTCGCTACTCGATTCGTCTGGATGTGGATAATGATGATTATCCCCGGCGCGAATGCGCCCGCGCATCGCGTCGCTGCAGCGACCGGTTTTGCCGGCGGTTACGCCGCGCCGATCAAGCTCCGCCAACAGCGCCTCGGCCGTCACTTTTGCATCGCCGTGCACGGCGTATTGGACCGGCATCTGATAGCCCAGCTTCGGCACATCGATATCGACCTGCGCCACCACCGCGCCGGGCGCGATAAGCTTGCCCTTCTTGGTCGTCCATTGCGTGAAGCTGGCGCCGAAGCCGAGGATGAAATCGCTTTCGGCGATCAGCTCATCGGCCGCCGGTGAAGAGAACCCGCCGCTGATGCCGACCGACCATGGATTGCCCGAGAACAGTCCATGGCCGCACACCGAAGTCGCCAGCAGCGCGCCAAGCCGGTCGGCGAGCGCGACGAGGGCGTCTTCGGCACCGGCAATCACGGCGCCGCGGCCGCCGAGAATTAACGGGCGCTTTGCCTGCGCCAGCGCGTCCGCCAAACGTTCGACGGACTGCGGATCGGGATGCAGACGACCGGGCGCCGGCGGCAATGCGAGCGGCGGCCGGTTGGAGGCGAAGACCGCGTGCTGCACGTCGAGCGGCATGCTCAAGACCACGGTCTGGCGATCGCGTAACGCGCGGGTGACGGCGCGCAGCGTATCTTCGCGCGCCGAGTTCGGCGTATGCAGCCGCTCCGAGACCGCGCCGACGGCGCGCACCATGTCCGCCTGCTCGATATAGAAATTGTTCTTTACCGCGCCGGTCGGCACATCGCCCGCCAAAACGACGAGCGGTGTCCGGCTCTTCGCCGCCTCGGCAATGCCGGTGAGTGCGTTGGTCAGCCCGGGACCGGAATGCACGCTGACGAGCGTCAGTTCGCCGGTCGCCTTGGCATAGGCGTCGCCCATGCTCGCCGCATTGCATTCGTGGCGTGCCGAGATCAGTTCGACACCCGCTTCGACCAGCGCGTGAGAGACTTTGAAGTTGGCGGTGCCCAGAAGACCGAAGCAGCGGCGCGCGCCGTAGCCGGCAAGATCGCTGGCGATGACGGCAGCGACCGTCGGATTGCCGCTCATATGGACTTCCTCTCCGCTCTAGTTCCGAAAAAACGCTAACCAATACAAGGGCATCTTACACGGGACGGCGTCGACCGGAAGGTCCGGGACCGTCCGTCATGGCGGGCATGCACGAAGCGCGATGGGAGGGGATAAACCTTCAAACATAAATGTTTAAGCTTGAAGTATTTTGGCAACGGTGCCATTGTTTGCGCGTCTCATCAGGATTGGCGGCAAGGCATGAAGATAGCGTGCCTCGGTGGCGGCCCAGCCGGGCTTTATTTCGCGATCAGCATGAAGCTGCGCGATGCCGGGCACGACATCACGGTATTCGAGCGCAACCGGCCGGACGACACGTTCGGCTGGGGCGTGGTGTTTTCCGAAGAGACATTCGACAACATTGTCGCCAACGATCATCGCAGCGCCGACGCGATCCGCGGCCATTTTGCCTATTGGGACGACATCGCGGTTCACTATCGCGGGCAGAAAATCGTATCCACCGGCCACGGCTTTTCCGGCATCGCCCGCAAACAGCTGCTGATGCTGCTGCAGCAACGCGCGGGCGAACTGGGCGTCACGCTTCGTTTCCAGACCGAAGTCGCAGACGCCGGCGAGCTGGCACAGTCCTACGATCTCGTCGTAGCCGCGGACGGATTGAATTCGCGGACGCGCACCGAATTCGCCGAGCACTTCAAGCCCGCGATCGATACCCGCAAGAACAAGTTCGTCTGGCTCGGCACCTATCAGAAATTCGACGACGCGTTCACCTTCATCTTCGAAGAGACCCGGCATGGCTGGATCTGGGCCCATGCCTACCAGTTCGATGCCGATACGGCGACGTTCATTGTCGAGTGCTCCGAAACGACATGGCAAAAATTCGGCTTCGGCGCGATGAGCCAGGAGGAATCGTGCCGCGCCTGCGAGCAAATCTTTGCCAAATATCTCGGCGGGCATCGGCTCATTTCGAATGCATCCCACATTCGCGGCTCCGCATGGCTGAATTTTCCACGCGTGCTTTGCGAGAAGTGGTCTTACCGCAACATCGTGCTGATGGGCGACGCCGCTGCTACCGCGCACTTCTCCATCGGTTCGGGCACCAAGCTTGCCATGGAGAGCGCGGTCTCCATGGCGGACTATCTGCATAGCGAGCCGACCATGGCGGCGGCATTCGCGAAATACGAAGATGCGCGCCGCACCGAGGTGCTGCGCCTGCAATCAGCGGCGCGCAATTCGATGGAGTGGTTCGAGGACGTCGAGCGCTATCTGCGTCTCGACCCCGTGCAATTCAACTATTCGCTTTTGACGCGCTCGCAGCGGATCAGTCACGAAAACCTGCGGCTGCGCGACAGAGGCTGGCTCGAGGGCGCGGAAGCCTGGTTCCAGCGCCTGGCCGGCGCCGGCGACAATACCGTGCGGCGTCCAATGTTCGCGCCGTTCAAGCTGCGCGATATGCGGCTGAAAAACCGCGTCGTGGTGTCGCCGATGGCGCAATACAAGGCGGTCGATGGCTGTCCGAACGACTGGCATCTCGTGCATTACGGCGAGCGCGCCAAGGGCGGCGCCGGCCTCCTCTGCATCGAGATGACGTGCGTCAGTCCGGAAGGCCGCATCACGCCGGGCTGCACCGGCATGTACGCGCCCGAACACGAAGTGGCCTGGAAGCGCATCGTCGATTTCGTTCACGCCGAAACCGACGCGAAAATTTCGTGTCAGCTCGGTCATTCCGGCGCCAAAGGCTCGACCCAGCTTGGCTGGGAGGAAATGGATGCGCCGCTCAAGGAGGGCAATTGGCCGCTGATCTCGGCGTCGGCCAGCGCCTGGTCGGACAATAATCAGCGCGCCCGCGCGATGGACCGCACCGATATGGATCGCGTGCGGGATCAGTTTGTTGCTGCGGCGGAAATGGCGGCGCGCTGCAATTTCGACATGCTCGAAATCCATTGCGCGCACGGATATCTGCTGTCCTCCTTCATCACGCCGCTGACAAACTGGCGCACCGACGAATACGGCGGGACGCTGGAAAATCGCATGCGGTATCCGCTCGAAATCTTTCACGCGCTGCGGGCCCTGTGGCCGGCGCAAAAGCCGATTTCGGTGCGTATTTCCGCCAATGACTGGGTCGGCGCGGACGGCATCGAGCCGCGCGACGCGGTTGCGATCGGCCGTATCCTGCAGGAGGCGGGCGTCGATATCTGCGACGTGTCCGCGGGACAGACCTCGGTCAAAGCCCAACCGGTCTATGGCCGCATGTTCCAGACGCCGTTCTCCGACCGCATTCGCAACGAGACCGGCATGGCGACAATGGCGGTCGGCAACATTTTCGAGCCGGACCATGTCAACTCGATCCTGATGGCTGGCCGCGCCGATCTTGTCTGCCTGGCGCGGCCTCACCTCGCCGACCCGTACTGGACGCTGCACGCCGCCGCGCGGCTCGGCGACCGCGGTGAGGCGTGGCCGCAACCTTATTATGCCGGCCGCGATCAGCTCTATCGGCTTTTCGGCGGCGGCGAGCCAGCAACAACGGCGGTGTGATATGACGACAGACCTCGGCGGCAAACACGCGCTGGTAAGCGGCGGCGGCAGCGGCATCGGTGCGGCAATCAGCTTTGCATTGGCGCAAGCCGGAGCAATGGTGACGATTTGCGGTCGCCGCCTCGATGATCTCGAATTCACCGCCGAACGTCACAACAACATACATCCGGAAACGGCCGACGTTACCGACGAGGCCTCGATCGGCAGGCTCTACCAGCGGGCGCAAGAAGCGCGCGGAAAATTCAGCATCGTCGTCGCCAATGCCGGAATTGCCGAGAGCGCGCCGGCCGAGAAGGTTTCCCGCGAGCTTTGGCGAAAAATCCTCGATGTTAATCTCACCGGTGCGTTTTTCTCGGTGCAGCCCGCCCTTGCCGGAATGCGCGAGCAGAAATCGGGGCGCATCATATTCATCGCCTCGACTGCAGGCCTGAAGGGCTACCCCTATGTGGCGCCTTATGTCGCCGCCAAGCACGGCGTCGTCGGCCTGGCTCGCGCCTTGGCGATCGAAACGGCAAAGGCCGGCATTACTGTGAATGCCGTCTGCCCCGGCTTTACCGAAACGTCGCTGTTGGACAAGGCCGTCGATCACATCGTCGCCACGACGCAGCGAACCCAGGCCGATGCCCGGACGCTTCTCGCGGCGAACAATCCGCAAGGACGCTTCATGCAACCGCAAGAGGTTGCCGACGTGGTGGTGTGGCTCTGCAGCGACGACAGCGCGGGAATTACCGGTCAGGCTATTTCAGTGTCCGGAGGCGAAACGTGGTGAGCACTCCCCTCTCCGCATCGCGCCACGAAAACGGCAGCAAGGCGCGGCTGCGTTTATGGATCAGGCTGCTCCGCGTCAGCCGGATGATCGAAGGGACGACGCGTGAGCGTCTGAAATCGCAATTTAACGCGACGCTGCCGCGCTTTGACGTCATGGCGGCGCTCTATCGCCGGCCCGACGGGATGCTGATGAGCGAGATATCGCGATATCTGATGGTCTCAAACGGCAACGTGACCGGCATTGTCGACCGGCTGGTTGCCGAAGGCTTTGTCGTCCGTTCGCAGCGCAATGGCGATCGCCGCACCTCCTTCATCAAACTCACGCGCAAGGGACAGTCTGCGTTTGCCGACATGGCTGCAGCCCATGAAGGCTGGATTGACGAACTCCTCGGCGGCGTTTCCGTGCGCGACGCCGAGCAATTGTCGGCCAAGCTGAGGTCGTTCCGCAGCGACTGGGAGGGCCAAGCATGACCGCCATGGCAGCCTTGAAGCCACTCCACTTTCTCTGGCGCACCGACGGTGCAACAGCCGTCATCCAGTTGAACCGCCCCGATCGCAAAAATCCGCTGACCTTCGAATCCTATGCCGAGCTGCGCGATACGTTCCGCGACCTCCGCGACGCCGGCGACATCAACGCCGTGGTGTTCCTGCCCAACGGCGGCAATTTCTGCTCCGGCGGCGACGTGCACGAGATTATCGGCCCGCTGGTCGCCATGGACATGAAGGACTTGCTGGCGTTCACGCGCATGACCGGCGATCTCGTCAAGGCGATGCTTCATTGCGGCAAGCCGGTCATTTGCGCAATCGACGGCATCGCCGTCGGTGCCGGTGCGATCATTGCCATGGCCTCCGACATCCGTATCGCGACGCCGGGGGCGCAGACGGCCTTCCTCTTCAACCGCGTCGGGCTCGCCGGTTGCGATATGGGCGCCTGCGCGATGCTGCCGCGCATTATTGGCCAGGGCCGCACCGCCGAGCTCCTCTATACCGGCCGCGCGATGACGGCGCGGGAAGGCGAGGCTTGGGGCTTTTTCAACAAGCTCGTTGCCGCCGATACGCTGGAAGAGGAAGCGCTCGCGCTCGCCCGCCGGATCGCGTCGGGTCCTACCTTCGCCAATAGCATCACCAAGACCCAGCTTAATCAGGAATGGTCGATGAGCCTCGATCAGGCCATCGAGGCCGAAGCGCAGGCGCAGGCGATCTGCATGCAGACCAAGGACTTCGAGCGCGCGTACCGGGCGTTCGTCGCCAAGCAGAAACCGGTATTCGAGGGCAATTAGTGGCGGACAGAACTTTTCTCGGCTGGCCGTTCTTCACCGATCGTCACCGGGCGCTTGCCGACGAGATCGAGCGCTGGAGCGCTGCGAACTTGCCGGTGGATCAAAGCGACGTCGATGGAGCTTGCCGCGATCTTGTCGCCCGTCTCGGCCGCGACGGCTGGCTTACTCATACCGCGCCAGATCCCGACCTCCCCTCCGCGCTCGACGTGCGCGCGCTCTGCCTTATCCGCGAGACACTGGCGCGCCACGACGGTCTCGCCGATTTTGCCTTTGCCATGCAGGGACTCGGCGCCGGGCCCATCAGCCTGTTCGGCAGTTCACAGCAGCAACGCTGGCTGGAACGCAGCCGGCGTGGCGCCGCTATCTGCGCGTTCGCGCTGACGGAACAGACATCCGGTTCGGATGTCGCCAACATCGCGACGACCGCCGTGCGGGACGGTAGCGATTACATCCTCGACGGCGAGAAAACCTGGATTTCCAACGGCGGCATCGCCGATCTCTATGTGGTGTTCGCGCGCACCGGCGAGGCCCCCGGCGCAAGAGGCCTTTCCGCCTTTCTGGTCCCCGGCCATCTACCGGGCTTGTCCATCGCCGAACGCATCGACGTCATCGCGCCGCATCCGTTGGCGCGCCTGAAATTCGAGCAGGCGCGCTTGCCGGCATCCGCTATGATCGGCGCCGCCGGCGAAGGCTTCAAGATTGCCATGGCGACTCTCGATATTTTTCGCGCAACAGTCGGTGCCGCCGCGCTCGGCTTCGCCCGCAGAGCGCTCGATGAAGCCGTCAAGCGCGCACGCATGCGCGAATTGTTCGGCGGCCCGCTCGCCGATCTGCAGATGGTGCAGGGTTCCATCGCCGAGATGGCGGTCGATGTCGATGCGGCTGCGCTACTGGTCTATCGCGCCGCCTGGACCAAGGACAATGGCGCCGCCCGCGTGACGCGCGAGGCGGCGATGGCAAAGCTCTTCGCCACCGATCACGCACAGGACGTCATCGACAAGGCCGTGCAGCTTCATGGCGGCGACGGTGTACGCCGCGGCAGTGTTGTCGAGCGGCTCTACCGCGAGATTCGGGCACTGCGGATCTACGAAGGCGCCTCGGAGGTCCAGAAAATCGTTATCGCAAGGCAGACGCTTTCAGGAGCATGATCATGGCGGGGCAGCTGCTTGGCCGCACGGCACACACCGACAGATTCGCCCGGGACAATCTCCCGCCTGCGCAGCAGTGGCCGGAAATTCCACTCGATGGCTTCGCCTATCCGGAGAAGCTCAACGCCGGCGTGGAATTGACCGATCGCATCGTGGCGCGAGGTTTTGGCGATCGCATCGCGCTGATCGGCAATGGCCGCCGCCGCACCTACAAGGAACTCTCCGACTGGACCAACCGGATCGCCCGCGCACTGGTCGAGGATTTTGGCGTCCGGCCCGGCAACCGCATTCTCATACGTGCAGCGAACAACCCGGCACTGGTGGCGTGCTGGCTGGCGGCGACCAAGGCCGGCGCCGTCGTGGTCAATACCATGCCGATGCTCCGCTCCGGCGAGCTTGGCAAGATCGTCGACAAGGCCGAGATCGCGCTGGCGCTGTGCGACACCCGGCTCATGGATGAGATCGTGACCTGCGCCAAGACCAGCAAATTTCTCAAGCAGGTGGTCGGCTTCGACGGCACGGCCAATCACGACGCGGAGCTCGACCGCATAGCGTTGAGCAAAGCCGTCACGTTCGAGGCGGTGAAAACCGGGCGCGACGACGTTGCGTTGCTGGGCTTCACCTCCGGGACCACCGGCGAGCCCAAAGCGACGATGCATTTCCATCGCGATCTCCTCATCATCGCCGATGGCTATGCCAGGGAAATCCTCAATGTGACGCCCGATGACGTGTTCGTCGGCTCGCCGCCGCTCGCCTTTACCTTCGGCCTCGGTGGACTGGCTGTCTTTCCATTGCGTTTCGGCGCTACCGCAACGCTCCTGGAAAACGCCTCCCCTGCCAACATGATCGAGATCATCGAAACCTACAAAGCGACCATCGCTTTCACTGCGCCGACCGCCTACCGCGCCATGCTCGCGGCGATGAACCATGGCGCCGACCTGTCGTCGCTGCGCGCCGCCGTATCGGCAGGCGAGACGCTGCCGGCGCCGGTATTTCAGGACTGGATTGCCAAGACCGGCAAGCCGATCCTCGACGGCATCGGCTCGACCGAAATGCTGCACATTTTCATTTCCAATCGCTTTGGCGATGCGGCGCCGGCGACGACCGGCACGCCGGTCAAAGGCTACGAAGCGAAAGTCGTCGACGACAATATGAAGGAAATGCCCCGCGGCGAAGTCGGCAAGCTCGCGGTCCGTGGCCCGACCGGCTGCCGCTACCTCGCTGACAAGCGACAAGCCGCCTATGTGCGCGACGGCTGGAATTTGACCGGCGATTCATTCTCGCAGGACGAGAACGGCTATTTCCATTTCGCCGCCCGCAGCGACGACATGATCATCTCGGCGGGCTACAACATCGCCGGCCCGGAAGTCGAGGCCGCGCTGTTATCGCACCCCGATGTCAAGGAATGCGCCGTCATCGGCGTGCCGGATGAGGGTCGCGGCCAGATCGTCGAGGCCCACGTCGTGCTCAAGGAAGGCGTCCTGGCGGGCGTCGACACCGTCAAGCACCTGCAAGATCACGTCAAAGCGACGATCGCGCCGTTCAAATATCCGCGCTCGGTCAAATTTACCGAAGCGCTGCCCAAGACACAGACCGGAAAGATTCAGCGCTTCCGGCTGCGGCCGGGCACATCGTGAATGAGGTTGGATGAATGACTGAGCCGCACGCTTTTCTTCACCCGAAAGATTGGAAACGGCCGCGGGGCTACGCCAACGCCATCGCCGCGACCGGCCGCACGGTTTTCCTCGCCGGACAAATCGGCTGGAATGCCGAACAAAAGTTCGAGAGCCGGGATTTCGTCGCGCAGGCCCGGCAAGCCTTGGCGAACATTGTCGCGCTCGTCCGCGAAGCCGGCGGCAGCGCCGCGCACGTCACCCGCCTCACCTGGTTCGTCGTCGACAAAGGCGAGTATCTGTCGCGGCTGAACGAATTGGGAGAGGCTTATCGCAGCGTCATGGGAAAGCACTTCCCCACCATGACGCTGGTACAAGTCGTGGCGCTGGTGGAGGATGAAGCCAGGGTTGAAATCGAGGCCACGGCGGTCGTACCGGATTGAAGCGGGCTCGGGCTGCGGGAACCAGTGGCGCAAAAGGCCACCAACCGAATAACGGAATTTTGATGTGGCGGTCCCGGGAAGACTCGAACTTCCGACCTTCGGTTTAGGAAACCGCTGCTCTATCCGGCTGAGCTACGGGACCGTTTGATATCGACTAACTTTTGAACAAGCGGGCGCAATTTGATCTATTTCCGTTGCCCCTTCAACTGGCCAATCTGCGGATGGACGGTCATTGCGTGTTCGCGCGACGAGCAGTGGACGCAACGCGCAATATGTGCCCGGATTGCGAAGCCACGCGCGGCACGTCGACACCGCATCTAACTGGGCGCGACGAGGATCGTCACAAATCCTGTTCCGTCAATGTGACAGGCTTTATTGCAAGCGACACCTTTGAAAGGAAGTAACCCATGGGCACGATTACGACCAAAGACGGCGTTGAGATCTTTTACAAGGATTGGGGCAAGGGACAGCCCATCGTTTTCAGCCATGGCTGGCCGCTGTCGGCCGATGACTGGGACGCGCAGATGCTGTTCTTTCTCAATCGCGGCTATCGCGTGATTGCGCATGACCGCCGCGGCCACGGCCGCTCCACCCAGACTGGCGACGGTCATGACATGGATCACTACGCCGACGATCTCGCGGCGCTGACGGCGCATCTCGACTTGAAGAACGCCATTCATATCGGCCATTCGACCGGCGGCGGCGAGGTGACGCATTATCTGGGACGCCATGGCGAGAGCCGGGCGGCGAAGGCGGTGCTGATCAGCGCGGTACCGCCGTTGATGCTCAAGACGCCGGCCAATCCGCTCGGCCTGCCCAAGGAGGTGTTCGACGGACTGCAGGCGCAGCTTGCGGCCAATCGATCGAAATTTTATCGCGACCTCCCGGAAGGACCGTTCTACGGCTTCAACCGGCCGGGCGTGAAATCATCGGAAGCGGCCATCGCCAACTGGTGGCGCCAGGGCATGATGGGTGGCGCCAAGGCGCATTACGACGGCGTCGTCGCTTTCTCGCAAACCGATTTCACCGAGGATCTGAAGAAGATCACCGTGCCGGTGCTGGTGATGCACAGCGAGGACGATCAGATCGTTCCCTATGTCGCGGCCGGACCCTTGTCGGCAAAGCTTCTGAAAAACGGCACGCTGAAGACCTACAAGGACTTCCCGCACGGCATGATCACCACGCAGGCGGACGTCGTGAATGCGGAGATCTTGGGGTTCCTCAAACCCTGACACCAAGGGGCGGCGCCGCGGCTGCCGCACCCTCTCCTCGCGGCGACCGGATCGCCCCCCGTCGCCGCCGCAGTACCGCCGCATTCCGGCCCTTGGCTTGACGGCGATGTTGGGCTGGCGGGACTGGATTGCGGCGGCGGCGCTTGCGGCCACGGTGGCGGCGTGTGCGACCGTTGGTGCGTCCGCACAGCAGCAACAAACGGCCGCACCGGCTTGCGGCGGCGACGAGATCGCGCGCGCCACCGTCAAGAGCATCATTGACGGCCGCACATTCACCCTTGCCGACGGCCGCGAGGTGCGGCTTGCCGCCATCGAAGTGCCGCCGCTGCCGGCGCCATCAGGGTCCGGCCAGCAATCCGGCGCGGTGCCGGGTGGAGCCGCCGCAAGAGCCGCGCTTGACGCACTGGCGGGTGGCGACGACGTCGTGCTGCGCCGTGCGCAGGCCGCGCCCGACCGTTATGGCCGTGTCGTCGCTTTTGTGTACACCGAGCGGGATGGGGATGAGTTGTTCGTCCAGGCCGAATTGCTGGCATCCGGTTTTGCCCGGGTCGGCGACCTGGTCGCCGGCCGCGCTTGCGCCGCTACGCTCTTCGCTCGGGAAAATGCCGCTCGCAAGGGCAAGCTTGGTCTGTGGGCCGATCCGTATTATGACCTGCTGGACGCCGAGACCCCTGCGGATGTGCTGGCGCATAAAGGCCAATTTGCGCTGGTCGAGGGCCAGGTGGTGTCCGTGCGTGAAAGCGGTACGACAATCTACGTGAATTTCGGCCGGCGCTGGTCCGACGAATTCGCGGTTACGGTCCGGAAACGAAACGAGCGCACGTTCGCAGCGGCGGGGCTTGTATTGAAGGACCTTAGCGGCCGGCGCGTCGTGGTCCGCGGCTTTATCGAGGCTCGCGGCGCACGGGGCAGTCCTTCGATCGAGGCGACGCGTCCGGAGCAGATTGAGATCGCGGATAGCAATTAAAGCCGCGCGAGCGACCGTGGGTGACGTGGTGAGACGGCGACGATCGACGATCGCATCCTACCGGCCGCGCCGAGCAGGCCTCGCCGGCTTGGCACCGGTTTCTTCGTTGGTCCTGGCGGTCAGCGTTGCACTCGCGCTCGCAGCCTGCACGGCCTCGCCACCAGCCGGCGTACCGCTCGCCACGCTTCCGGCGCCAACCAAGCAGGCCGATGCCGCGATGTCGCCTGCGGTATTGCGCGAGCATCAGCGCATCCTCGCCACCTATGGCGGCGTCTACAACGATCCGCGGCTGCAGACCGTGGTCGAACAACTGGTCGACCGCCTGGTCGCTGCGTCGGAAAAGCCCGACCTGCATTACAAGGTCACTTTGCTCAATTCGCAATCGATAAACGCCTTCGCGTTGCCGACCGGCCAGATTTATGTGACCCGCGGATTGATCGCACTCGCCGACGACGATTCCGAACTCGCCTCCGTCCTCGCGCACGAAATGGGCCATGTCATCGCGCGCCACGCCGAACTGCGGCAAAAGGAACAGCAGCAGGTCGACCTCGTGAACCGCGTCGTCAGCGACCTGGTCAGCGACCCGGAGGCCGGCGCTCTGGCGCTTGCCAAATCGAAGCTCGAACTGGCAAGCTTCTCGCGCAAGCAGGAGTTCGAGGCCGATGCCATCGGTATCGGCATTGCAGCGCGCGCCGGCTACGATCCCTATGGCGCGTCGCGATTTCTCACCGCGATGGAACGAAATGCCGCGCTCAAGCCGGAGCTCAGTGGCGCCATCAATCCGGCGGCGCCTGACTTCCTGTCCTCGCATCCCTCGACGCCGGAGCGCGTGACGCAGGCGATTGCCAATGCGCGGCAATACAAAGCCCCGGCCAGTTTCACGCCGCAGGAGCGCGAACAGGCCAGAGACGACTATTTCAACGATATCGACGGCATGGTGTACGGCGAAGACCCCAGCGAAGGTTATGTCCGCGGCCGGCGTTTTCTCCATCCGAAGCTCGGCTTTACCTTCACCGCGCCGGAAGGTTTCACCCTCGACAATACGGCGCAGGCGGTGCTCGGAATCAAACACGGCGGCGGCGAGGCGCTGCGGCTCGACGTGGTGCGGGTCCCTGCCGAACAGACACTCGCCGGATACCTCACCTCCGGATGGATAGAGAACATCGATCCGGCGACGGTGGAGGATATCACCGTCAATGGCTTCCCCGGCGCGACCGCCGTCGCCAAAGGCGATGAATGGGACTTCCGGATCTACGCTATCCGGTATGGCAGCGACGTCTATCGCTTCATCTTTGCCGCCAAGCACCGCACGCCGGATACCGACCGTTCCTTCCGCGAAGCCGTCGGCACGTTCCGCCGCATGAGTTTTGCCGAAATCGAACAGGCCAAGCCGCTGCGGATCAGAATAGTGAAGGTCGCTCCCGGCGATACGGTCGAGAAGCTGGCAAGTCGCATGGCGGTTGCCGACCATGCCGTCGAGCGTTTTCGCGTCCTCAACGGCCTTGAGCCGGGAGACCACCTGAAGCTGGGCAGCGAGATCAAGATCGTGGTCGAATAAGATCGTTTACTCTGCCGTTTTTCTCTATTTTCTCCGATCCTTACCTCGGCTATCATGGAGAAAAGAGCCGCAAAGGCCTTGGATCCGGGGGGTCCGGTTGGGGGGGATGGAGCATGCAACTCGTGAAGGCAACGACATCGCTTACCGTGGCCGTTGCGGTCGTATCCGTGGTTACCGCGGTTTTGCTGTACTTTAAGCTGACCGCCGTCGGACCGGCTCATCCGGTCTTCTTCTATCTTTTGCCGATTGCGCTGGTGACGATGCTCTACGGCAGCGTTCCAGCGTTGTTGTGCGTGATCACGGCAACGGCGTGCGCCGACTACTTCCTCTACGATCCGGTCTATTCCTTCGACATATCCAGCCGGGTGGAATTCGGCGATCTGGCCTGCTTCACATTTTTGGCGCTGGTCGGCATTAAGTGCGCCACCGAGCTATTCTGGCGTTCGAGCAAAGCGCCGGCGCCAAAATCCCGCTACAGTCCATTCTGAACACGACGCTGGCGGCGTCGCAACGGATCAAAACTGCGCGGCGAGTTGATCGAGACCCATGACGTGGGCGATATCCCGCACCTGTTGTTTTTGATCGTCGTTGAAACTCATGATCAAGGGCACGGCCGCGGATTTGAGGCCTTCGACAGCTTCCGGATCGACCGCGGCAACCTGGGCGTTGCTCAAGCCGTCCCGCCGACGGGCATCTTGCGCCCGCTTATAGGCGATGTTGCGGAGCGCGGCTTCAACCGCCGGCCACATCGCCTGCTGATCCGGCGTCAGATGCAGCCGTTCCTTGATGCTCGCAATCTGCGCGTCGTCGAGCACATAGCCAGGCCGGTTGTCGATCGGATGGCGCCGGCCGGCGACCGGAATCGCTCTGGCCACGCGGACCGGCTGCACCGCGCTCATGCGCGTCGGCAAGCTTTTCGGCGAATTATGGGACGTTGAATTGGGCGCTTCGCTCGTCACAGAAATTCCCGACGAGACGGCATCGGCCGTCGCATCGCCATGCCCGCTCGATTCGGAGAGCCGATCCGGCGGCTGCTGCGCCGCGAGATGCGGCGCGGCTCGCGCGTTGATCGCCGGCGGAACCATCGGTTCGGGGCTCAGCAAAGTGCGCTCGATTTCGTCTGCTTCGTCGGCCGACGTCGTCAGCGAGGTGTCGAGTACGCCCGCTACCGGCGGGGCCTCGGCGGCGCCGGCAATCGGCGGCGCCGTGTTCCACGCTTGCGGGAACCGCAGCGCAACAGATTGGGCAGCCGAAAGCTCGTTGCTGGCGCGCAATGCGGCCGGCTGCCAGCCGCCGACGATCGCATATCCGGCTGCGCAGGCGGCGAGAACCGACAGCATCCGGGCGATCTTGAACGACTTGCTTCGCCGCATTCCGTCGCCCCCCATCCCGCGCGCTGTGCCTTCTATGTCCTTTCAAATGAAGCTTAATTTATGACTAACCATAGGTGTTTTCTCGGCACGGAGCGGGCGGTGGTCAAAGCAAAAAGGCCCGGCATTGCTGCCGGGCCTTTGCATTCCGCAATCGTATAGAAGTTACGCGGCCTCTTCCTCGACCACGGATTCTTCTTCCGCTTCGGGCTTCGGACCACGACGCGGCCCTTTAGCCAGCGCCGCTTCGATCTCCTTGATCGCTTCGGTCTCGGTGATCCGCTGTACGACGGATACTTCGCGCGACAGCCGGTCGAGCGCAGCCTCGTAAAGCTGGCGCTCGGAATACGACTGTTCCGGCTGGGTCTCCGACCGGTAGAGATCGCGAACGACCTCAGCGATGGCGACGATGTCGCCCGAGTTGATCTTGGCCTCGTATTCCTGGGCGCGACGCGACCACATGGTGCGTTTGATCCGGGCGCGGCCTTTGAGCGTCTCGAGCGCCCGCTTGACCATCGGCGTCTCGGCAAGTTTGCGCATTCCAACGGAGGCCACCTTCGAGGTCGGCACTCGCAGCGTCATCTTGTCCTTGACGAAATTGATCACGAACAGCTCAAGCCGCGCGCCGGCGACCTCCTGCTCTTCGATCGAGACGATCTGACCCACGCCGTGAGCCGGATAGACGATGAACTCGTGAGTTTTGAAGCCTTGTCGTTGAGTAGTCTTCTTCGCATTCATTCCCAAAGTTGCTCCTTCCGGCTCCGGCTTGCGCCTTTGCGCGGGCTTTGCCACGCTGACCCGGCTTCGGGTCACTGCTCGCGTGGGCGGTGTGGGCCTCCGGCTTGCGCGGGAGGAGGTTTTTGCTGCCTTCCGGCTCATGCCGGCCGCACTCTTCTTCGTATGACGACGAGTTTTCTCTGCCACTGCTCTCGCGTGGAATATCACGCCTCTATTGACGGTTTCCTCGAAAACGACCCGAAAAAATATGCTCCCGATGGGGGAGCATCGTCTCGGGGAAGGTTTTTCATTATATGGGAGCTTTATATCACATTTTCAGCCAAAATCAAAGCCTTATGGCGTTGCGAAACCGTCGCATCTGACCTTCCACCGGCGAAATCGTTAACAACGGTTAATTACAACAACCGCTGATTGTTCCAACGGTCGTTCCGGCCGCGATCGCGCGCTTTCCCGGACGCCAGGGCATGACCCGTAAAACCATGATTCCAGTGCAGTATTTCGATAAGGCCCGGTCACCGCGCCCGGCCCGCGGTTGAACCGCAGAGCTTCAAAAGCTTTCCGCAAGCATGTTTTCGATACGACCGCGGCGGGTTTTTGTTGAAACTGGAGCCCGCACCTTCGAATAAGGCCTTGCCGCGACCGGCTTAATCGCCGGTTCCGGGTTCCGCAGAGAAATGTTCCTCGAACTTATTGGCGACACCCTCCCATTCCTTGGCGTCGGGCGGCGGCGTCTTTTTCGCGGTAATATTGGGCCAGAGCTTCGCGAACTCGGCATTGACGCCAAGCCACTTCTCGACGCCGGGTTCGGTATCGGGCTTGATTGCCTCGACCGGGCATTCCGGCTCGCATACGCCGCAATCGATGCACTCGTCGGGGTGAATGACCAGCATGTTTTCGCCCTCGTAGAAGCAATCCACGGGGCAAACTTCGACGCAGTCCATGTATTTACATTTGATGCAATTGTCGTTGACGATATAGGTCATTTGAACACTCTGAACGGGCTTTTTTGGAGCTTTGCTCCTATCGCATGGGTCAAGTGCACGCAAGGCTCGCCGTCTGCCCAAGCGGCCGGATCACTCGATTACGTCATATAGCGTCACAGCGGTCCCGGCGGCACCCCGGCGTTCGGCAAAACCCCTGACCTTCAAGACGCATACGCGGCGATCGAGCGCAACGGTAATGACGTCGCCCGTCCGCACCATCCGGCCCGGCCCGTCGACGCGGGCGCCATTGACGCGAACATATCCGGCGCCGGCAAGCGCTGCGGCGGCGCCGCGCGTGCGCACCAGGCGAGCGTGCCATAGCCATCGGTCGATGCGCTGACGCCCGGTCTCGGCGGGCAATTCATCTTCGCGCCGGCTCGAGCGCGCCGGCTCCGGACGATTTTGGTGGAGCACAATGCTTTCGGAAAATTGACCGCCAGCTTTCCGCATCATGCGCTAGCGGCGCTCCTTGGCTTCGGCCTCAAGCTGCGCCTTCAAGGCCGCGAGCTTGGCAAACGGCGAATTCGGATCTGGCGCCTTCTCGCGTCGCTCGAAACGCTGCGGGCGAGCCTGCTGCGGCCGCTCGCGCTCGCGCGGCGGCCGCTCGCCACGATGCTCGCCGCCATGCCTGCGGCGATGACGCGGGTGACGTTCCGGCTTCGGCGGAACGGTGCCAACCGCAGCGCTCGGCTCCGCTGGCGGCGAAGCCGCAACTGCGCCTTCGACAGACGCTGCCTCTGCAGGTTCTTGCACGCGCGGCGCCACCGCGGCATCCGTGCGCGCCGGACGGCGCGCTTCGTGACCTCTGCGGCGCGGCCGCTGCCTGCCTTCCGGCCGGCCCGGCCGCCAGACTTCGATCAACACCGGTTCCGCGTCAGCAAGCGGCAAGGCCTGGACTTCCGCAACAGACGCGGTTGCGTCGGGCGACGGTGAAGCGGCCTCCGGCCCGGCCGGCACCGCCTCGGCGAATTCCGCGGCGGGCAGAAGCGATGCCGCATCCGCGCTTTCTTGATCGGCAGTCACCGCCGTTTCCAATTGTGGCGCGGTTTCGGCGGCATTGATCGCTTCCGGCGCCATCACTGCGTCCAGCTGATCGATTGCCACAGGCAAAGCTGCCTCCGGCACCGCATTCACCGCCGGCGCGGCCTCCGCACCATCCTGATTCGCCGTATCTTCCGCCATCGTCGGCTCTGCCGCTTCGGCTTGCGGCTCTGCAGCGACTTTGACTGCCGTTTCGGCTGCCGGTTCTGGCGGCTTCGGCCGCCGCTCCATGCGATAGCCGAGCGAGCGCAGGACCGAAGCAAAATCCTCGCCCGACGCGCCCGTCAGCGATGTCATGCCGCTGACGACGGTGAATCCGCCGCCGACAACCGCACCAAGCGGTTTCGGCCCGGAGCCGTCGCGCCACGCCAGAGCAGGACGAATCAGATCCGCAAGCCGTTCCAATATGTCGACGCGCACAGCGCGCTCGCCGCAGACGCGATAACCGGCGGTACGATAGAGCGCAGCGTCGATTTCGCGATTTGCCGGAATCGACGTGCGGCCGCTGCCGGCGAGATGCAGCAGGTCGTCGAAACCTTTGCTCTGCGCCCCGTCATGGCGCAGCGCCCACAATTGCACGGCGAGCGAACGCGGCGCCGGTTTGAGGAGCGCCGGCAGATAGATGTGATAGGCGCCGAACCGCACGCCGTATTTCCGCAACGTGGCGCGCGCCGGCTGCTCCAGGCCCTTCACTTCCTCGGCGACGCGTTGACGATCCAGCACGCCAAGCGCCTCGACCAGCTGGAACGCGACACCGCGGGCCATGCCGGTCACATCGGCAGCCGCCACCAGCAGCGACAACGGGCCGAGCAGTTTTTCGATGTGGGATTTGAGCCAGGTGTTAAGCCGCAGCTCGACCGCGTCGCGCGGCGCACCGGTCAGGTGCTCGTCGGCAATGACGCGGACGCGGGGATGCAATATTTCCTCGCCGGCCTGGAGCTTGCCGACGGCCGCACCGGTCCAGCGCAGCGTCCCGTCGGTCGCCAGCACGAATTGGGCGTCCGGCGCGTCGGCGAGCCGCGTGGCGCGCGCGGCGATCTCGCCGGCGAGCGCTTTTTGCGCGGCGTTTTGCAACGCCTTCGCTTCCGATCCACCCGACGACGCATCGGGCACGAAGATAAATCCGTCGAGCCGGCCGATAACGTGGCCCTCAACCGCGACCTCGCCCGTCTTGTTGAATTCGGGCTCGAACGCCGCATTCTCGCGCAGCCGCCGCATCAAGACGCTGGTGCGGCGATCGACGAAGCGCTCGGTGAGCCGCTCGTGCAAAGCGTCCGACAGCCGGTCCTCGACGGCGCGTGCCTCACCTTGCCAGTGCTCGGGGTCGGCAAGCCAATCTGGCCGGTTGGCGGCAAAGGTCCAGGTGCGGATGTGGGCGATGCGCGTGGACAGCGTATCGATATCGCCATCGGTGCGATCGGCCAGCGCGATCTGATCGGCGAACCAGTCCGCTTTGATCGCGCCGTCGCGCTGCAGAAACCCGTAGACCGTGACCACAAGCTCGGCATGATTGGCAGGAGCGATCTTGCGATAGTCCGGAAGCTGGCAGACGTCCCACAGCCGTTCGACGTCGGCTGCCGTTCTCGTCATGCCGCGCACATCGTCGTCGCGCGCCGCATGGTCGAGCACCAGGATGTCCTCGGCGACCGGCGCGCGGGCGAGCGGCGCCTCTGTCGGCGCGGCCGCAAGCGTAGCCTGCAACGCACCGACCGACGAAAAATCGAGGTCGCTGTTGCGCCATTGCACCTGTTTGACCGGCTCGAAATTATGCGATTCAAGCGCCTGGACCAGTTCGGTCTCGAACGGCGGGCAGCGGCCGCTGGTGCCGAATGTGCCGTCACGGGTGGCGCGGCCGGCACGCCCGGCGATCTGGGCGAGTTCGGACGGATTGAGCTTGCGGAACTGGTAACCGTCGAATTTGCGGTCGGACGCGAACGCGATGTGATCGACGTCGAGATTCAATCCCATGCCGATGGCGTCGGTCGCCACCAGATAGTCGACCTGTCCCGTTTGGTAGAGCTCGACCTGCGCATTGCGGGTGCGCGGCGACAAGGCGCCGAGCACGACCGCGGCCCCGCCGCGCTGGCGGCGGATCAATTCCGCGATGGCGTAAACTTCGTCGGCAGAGAAAGCGACGATGGCGGAACGGCGCGGCAGCCGCGTCAACTTTCTCTCCCCGGAGAAGGTGAGCTGGGACAGCCGCGGCCGGCTGACGATGCTGGCGCCGGGGAGAAGCCGCTCGACGATCGGGCGCATCGTGGCGGCGCCAAGCACCAGCGTCTCTTCGCGGCCGCGCCGATGCAACATGCGATCGGTGAAGACATGGCCGCGCTCGAAATCGGCGGCGAGCTGGATTTCGTCGATGGCGAGGAAGGCGACGTCGAGGTCGCGCGGCATCGCCTCGACGGTAGCCACCCAAAAGCGCGGGTTGGGCGGTTTGATCTTCTCTTCGCCGGTTATCAGCGCCACCAACTCGGCGCCAACCCGCTCGACGGCGCGGTTATAAACCTCACGCGCCAGGAGCCGCAGCGGCAGCCCGATCAGTCCGGACGAATGCGCCAGCATTCGCTCGATCGCGAGATGCGTTTTGCCGGTATTGGTCGGACCCAACACGGCGGTCACGCCGGCGCCACGGGCACGCAAATTACGGTCGGGGGGAGGCGAGAACGAAATCGGCATCAAAGTCCCGGCATTAACGCAGGCAGCGCGCCATTCTGTATCACAATGTGACGCTGGAAAGGGCTGTGCTTAAGGTGTGGAACGAGTTCTGGAACAAATCGCGGCCGAATCGGCGACTCCGGAGGTGTTCGAATTCGTTCACTGCGATATATGGCGCTGTGGTCGAGTTTGGATACAAGATCGGGTGGATTCCGGCCTTTGACGCAGTCGCCTCAACGCCAAAAGCATTAACAGTCCGCACAATCATAAATCCTCGCCGAGTCAATAGCCACGCTGCTGTGGATAACGGGGACACCTCAGCGGGCGGCGGCGTCTTTGCCGGCCGCCTACGCCAAAGTTACTGCGTCTTGAGCGCCGTATGAGGCGGCTCGGCGGTGGAAACGAATTCCGTCGCCTGCAATAGCCCCATCCCGAGCGGCGTCGGCATCGAGAAGCGGAACGGCACCAGCACGCGGGTGCCTGCGATCGGCGCCAGCCAGACTTCGGCGTCGCGCAGCGTGATGAGATATTTGATCGCCGGGCGGTTCGGCACATATCCGGAAATCGGGGTGAAGAAGACAGCACAGACCGCGACCGGCCCTTGATAGCCGCGATCCGCCTTGACGGTTTCCATGCGCCTGTATTCGCTGTGCAGATCGTAACGCACACGCCCATCGAATACCGCGACCGTGCGATTGCACGCTTGGGGTGAGACCGGATCGCCGGTCCCGGGCACCCGATTGAGCATCGACGTCATCGGATCGAACACGCCGCGGCGATCGGCATCGGTCACAGGCACGCGGTCCGGCGCCGGCGGCAACGGCGGCTCGACGCCATAGTCGGTCACATTGCCGCCGGTGAGCGCCATGCGCACGTTATCGATTTTGTGGTCGTAATCGATGGTCTCGCCGTAGCTCGTCGGCATCGGCTGACCGCCGGTGACGATGCCACGCGCTGCCCCGGTGCCGTGGGCGCCGGTAAAGAACTTGATCAGGCCGGTCGTGGTGCCGCTCGCGGCCGCCGTATACTGATCGTTGGCGATCTCGATGATCCAGTTGCCCCGTCCGATCGGGATCCCGGCAATACTGACGGTATATTGAGCTTCAAGCCGGCCCTGGGCAGCTGCGCCATGGGTGGCATCGGCGGCGCCAGCCGAGATCGCGGTAAGGATAAAAAATGCCGCGGATGCGGCGCGGCGGGCACGATGGTCCATCGGCAGCGGTGCAGCGGAGGCAGGCAAGGGCTTTCCTCGAATTCCCGGCGTCGAGGCTCTTGTTTTGGCGGAGAATGCGTCGTTTCTGTGGTTCCAGCCCGCCAGCGGCGTGATAGAGGATTTTCCCGCGCTTGACGCTCAATAAAGCCCCGCTTATAGGTCCGCGCCATCTCCCCAAATCGTCTCAGGCGGCCGCGGGACTACCAGGAATTTTCGGGTTTGAAGGATATTGCATCATGGCATGGCGTTGCGAACTCACCGGCAAGACACGCCAGATCGGGAATCGGGTCAGCCATTCCAACCGCAAGACCAAGCGGCGGTTTCTGCCCAATCTGCTCAATGTCACTTTGATGTCGGATGCGCTCGGCCGCTCGGTCCGTCTGCGGATCTCGGCCAATGCGCTCAAGAGCGTGGATCACCGCGGTGGCTTCGACGCCTTCCTTATCAAGGCGAAGGATACCGAACTGTCGCCGCGCGTGCTTGAGATCAAACGCCAGGTCGTTAAGAAGCGCGCCGAAGCGGCGTAAATCCAGCTTCCGCCTTCCAGCTAAAACTCCTCGAGAATGCGTCCATAGCCGCCAACGCGGTCGGCGATGCCGCTGCGGCGTAGCGCATCCCAATATGTCACCGCATTGACCGCCAGCACCGGCTTGCCGAACCACCGCTCCGCCTCGGCCGCAATTGCGACCGTTGGCAGCGCCGTGCCGACCTGAAGCAGCGCGTCAACGTCCGGTCCGTCGAGTCTCTGGAGCGCCGCGCGGATATCGGCGGCCGGGACTTGCGCAATCGCGCGCGGCGAGACGCATTTTAGTCCTTCAAGCCGCGCGATCTCGAAGCCGGCCTCGCTCAAATAGAGCCGTACCATCTCGTCGCCGCGCGGCTGATGCGGCGTCAGGACCGCAATTCGCCTGGCGCCGAACGCGTTTAAGGCGGCAACCGCTGCGGTCGAGCCCATGGATATTTCGACGCCGGCGCGCTGCCTGAGTTCGTTCTGCAGCTTGTCTGCGGCGGCAACGCCGCCCCAGAATGTTTCAAGCGCGATGCCGATTATGAGATGATCGACGCCCGCGGTCATGATCTGATCGATTGCGCTCGAGATGCCTTCGCGCATGGCCGCCATGTGCTCGAAGAACGCCTCTTCGGTATTGAGCGGCCGCTCCTTGATGGTGGACCGCCCGATATGATTGGTGACGCCGCGCGGACGCAAGCTGTCGCATTCCGGCTGCACCGTGGTATTGGTCGACGGCACCACGATGCCGATGCGTTTGCGGTAACCCAGCGTGTCCGGCATTTTCTGTCCTTGCTTGGCGAACGCCACGAAAACGAAATGCTGAATTTACCCGCAACCAGCGTGGTGTGACCATGCCTCACCTGACGACCGACGACGGCGTTAAATTATATTACGAGGAAACCGGAACCGGCCTGCCGATCGTATTCGTCCACGAATTCGCCGGAGACTACCGCTCCTACGAGAACTCAGGTCCGGCATTTCAGCCGCAGCTATCGCTGCATCGCCTACAATGCCCGCGGCTACCCGCCGTCCGACGTTCCGGGCGATGTGGAGCGCTACTCGCAAGATCGCGCGCGCGACGATATCCGGGCCGTGCTCGACGCCTTGAAGATCGACAAGGCGCACATTGTCGGGCTGTCGATGGGCGGCTTCGCCACGCTGCATTTCGGTTTCACCTATCCGGAGCGCGCCGGCTCCCTCGTCGTGGCGGGATGCGGCTATGGCGCGTCGCCCGACAAGCGCGCGCAATTTGTGGCCGAAACCGAGGCGGCGGCGCAGCGTTTCGAAAGCGTCAGCATGGCGGAAGCGGCCGAAAGCTACGCGCAGGCGCCGTCGCGCGTGCAGCTGCGGAACAAAGACCCGCGCGGCTTTCGCGAATTCGTCGAGCAGCTGGCGCAGCATTCCGGCGCCGGCGCGGCGCTGACCATGCGCGGCGTGCAGAAGCGGCGGCCGTCCTTGTTCGATCTCGTCGATAAGATCAAGACGATCACGGCGCCGACCTTGATCATGACGGGCGATGAAGATTTCCCCTGCCTGGAGCCGGCGATTCTGCTGAAGCGGACCATCCAGTCATCGGCGCTCGTGGTGTTGCCGAATGCCGGGCACGCCATCAATCTCGAGGAGCCGGACCTGTTCAATCGCCATGTCGAAGACTTCCTGTACAGCGTCGATATCGGCGCCTGGCGGCCGCGCGATCCGCGCGCGATGGCGGCATCGATACTGGGTAAGTAGGCTGGGGCAATCATGGGGCGCCAATGGCGCAAAGTCGCTCGACGCGGGAGGATGATATGCGATCGGACGAAATCCGGATCGGTCTGTTTCTTCCGCAATATGCCAAGGACTCCCAATCCGGCAAAATCACCGGCGTCGGCACCGGACTGCTGTTAGCCGAGATCGCGCTCGCGCTGGCGGCGGCGCGCGGCGCCGAACTGCGCATTGTCGAATATCCCTCGCCGACTTCGGCTGTTGCCGGGCTCAACGGCGATAGCTGCGACATCGCTTTCCTCGGCATAGAACCGTCGCGCGCTGCCAAGGTGGATTTCACGCCGGCCCTATTCGAGTTCGATTACACTTATCTGGTGCCGGCCGGATCCGCGATGCACGGCTGCGCCGACGCCGACCGGCCCGGCACGCGCATCGCGATCGTCGACGGTCACGCTTCGGCCTTGGCGCTGCGGCGCCTGGTGACGAAGGCCACGCTGATCGGCTCAGATTTACCGGACGCCGCTTTCGCGCTGTTGCGGAGCGGGATGGCTGACGCCTTCGCGCTGCCGCGTGAGCAGCTCGCCTCTTATTCCGACGCGCTGCCCGGCTCGCGCGTCCTTGACGACGGCTACGGCATTAATCGCGTGGCGATCGCCGTCGCCAAAGGGCGCGCCGGATGGCTTGCCGATGTCAGCGACTTCGCCGCGCGGGCTAAAGAATCCGGCATCATCGCGGATGCCATTGCGCGCATAGGCCTACACGGTTTCTCCGTCGCGGCGCCGTGAGCACTGAATTCATCGCGTCGGGATCGTTTTCACCACCGGCAACCAGGTTGCCTGCTGCTTGTCGACGAAAGCGAGCGTTTGCTCCGGCGTCATGGCGTGGGGATAGCTGCCGGTGGCGGAGAGTTTCTTGCGCACATCCGGATCGTTGACGACTTTAACCAGGTCGGCGCTGACCTTGTTGACGATCGCCGCCGGCGTGCCGACGGGCGCCGCAAGAATCAGCCAGCCCGCCGCGGAAAAGTCCGGAATCGTTTCCGCGACAGTCGGTAGATCGGGGAAATCCGGCAGCCGCTGCGGCGACGCAACGCCGATGAGCTTGACCTGGCCCGCATTGACCGCGCCGATGATGCCCGAATAGCCCTCGATGATCATGGTCACCCGTCCGGCGGCCACGTCGCTCAAAGCGGCGGACGGGCCGCCGTTATAGGGCACCGGAAGAAGCTTGATGCCGGCCTGTTGCTGCAGCAGGAGGCCGGTCAAATGAGTTCATCCGGCCGATGCCCGACACGGCGATCGAAATCGTTCCCGGCGCTTTCTTGGCGCGTTCGATCAACTGCGGCAGAGATGTGATGCCGCTCGCGGGATTGACCGCAAGGAACATCGGCTGCTCGGCGATGAACCCGATCGGCAGGAAGTCGTGCGGCAGCTTCACCGGCAGATTGGGCGCCACCGTCGGCAGCGCCACGAAAGTCGACAGCGCCGGCGCGTAAAGCGTGTAGCCGTCTGGCGTGGCCTCGCTCGCTGCGCGCGCGGCAATGCTGCCATTGGCGCCCGGGTGATTGACCACCACGACCTGCTGGCCCCAGATTTTATCGAGCGCGGCGCCGACGATGCGGGTCGCGACATCGGGGCTGGCGCCGGCACCCGCGTCCGAAATCACCGTCACCACCCGGTCCGGATAATCGGCGGCCTGAGCGTTTGCGAGTGCGGATACCGCCGCCATCGCCAAACCGATTGCGGCCATGCTCAGCCAGTTGCGGCGTCCCGCCATGTCGTTTCTCCCCTATCCTTATCGGCCATTTCTGTGATTGCGCCGCGTTTTCGTCAAGCACACGGGCACACCGAACCGGCGGTGTCGCGGCCAACGGACGCTTTGCCGCAGTGGCGCCGCGTTCAGGCCACGACCTTGGCTCGCGCGATAATCCCGCGCAACTCTGGAACGCAAGACCCGCAATTGGTGCCGGCGCGCAGCATGCGGCCGATATCGGCGACGCTCACGGCGCCGCCGTTGGCAAGGGCGTCGCGGATGGCCGCGAGCCCGACGCCGAAGCAGGCGCAGATCAAGGGCCCGGTTTCGGCCATTCCGTCGCCGCTGCGTCCCGAAAGCAGAATTCGCCGCTCGCGTTCGGCCACCGTGCCGGAATCAAACAGCACGCGCACGACGTCCCAATGCGGCGAGGCATTCAGCGGCCCGATAAAAAGACAGGCATCGAGGCGCCCCGAATCGAAGGCGGCGATGCGGACAAATTCGCGCAACTCGTCGATGTATTCGGCAAGTTCCGCATGCTCGGGCATCAACCGGTACGAAAGATCGCGCCAGACCGCCGGCGGTTCGTTGCTGGCGAACAAGAAGCCGTCGCCGCCCGCAACCGTTACGCGCGCAAACCACGTCTCGGCCGGGAATTCGACCGGACGGCGCGTCAGCACGAAGCCGCCATAGGCAAAATCGACCGGCGCGATGCAGGCCGGCGTCGCTTTGACCTCGGGCTGACCGGAAAATGGATCGTAGGCCGGCATCACCAGCGCGCCGATACGCGCATGCGTCGCGGTCGCGTCGCTCCAATGAATCGGCGCGAAGATCGAGCCCCGTTGCTGACCGGACGCGATCGCAACTTTCAGGATGCTGCTGCCGTATGGTGTCGTGACCTTGGCAAAGCCGCGGTCGGCGAGACCCGCCGCCTCGGCATCCGCCGGATGGACCTCGGCGAAGGGCTCGGGCGAATGCGCGCAGAGCCGCGGACTCGATCCGCTGCGCGTCATCGTATGCCACTGATCGCGCAGCCGTCCGGTATTCAGCCGCAGCGGGAAAGCCTCGCTGGTTGCGGCATGCAGACGCGGCCGCTGCGGTGCGATGAAACAGGCGCGCCGGTCTTTGGTGAAGAAATTTCCAGCGCCGAAGAAGCGCTGCTCGATTTGCGGCGCACCGGCACGCGCCGGCCACATCACGGCGTCGAGCCGGTCATAGGCTTCATCCGACAATGACGCGAGCGCACCGATATCGAAGTCGCGCAGTCCGTCGTTCTCGAACGCGGAGAGCGCCGCATGCTCGCGAAAGATATCGGCCGGCCCGCGATAGTCGAAAGCAGCGCCGAAACCGAGACGCCGCGCCACGTCGCTGACGATCCACCAGTCCGGCCGCGTTTCGCCCGGCGCCGGCAGGAACGCCCGCTGGCGCGAGATCCGGCGCTCCGAATTGGTGACGGTGCCGTCCTTCTCGCCCCACGCCGTCGCCGGCAGCAGCACCTGCGCTCCCGCCTCGATGGTGTCGTTGCTCAGCACGTTCTCCGAGACAACAAACAGTTCGAGCTGCTGCAGCCCGTCGCGCATCGCTCCGGCACGCGGCAATGACACGGCGGGATTGGTCGCCATCACCCACAGCGCCTTGATTGTCCCGCGCGCTATGGCTTCGAACATATCGATGGCTTTGAGGCCTTCGGCCGGCGCCATGTTTGGCGCATGCCAGAAGCGGCGGACGCGGTCGATCTCGGCGGGTGTAAATCCCATATGGGCGGCGAGCTGGTTGGCGAGCCCGCCGACCTCGCGGCCGCCCATCGCGTTCGGCTGGCCGGTCAGCGAGAATGGCCCCATACCGGGCCGGCCGATACGCCCGGTGGCGAGATGAACGTTGATGATGGCGTTGACCTTGTCGGTGCCCTGCGCCGACTGATTGACGCCTTGCGAGAAGCAGGTGACGACGCGCTCGGTGTCGCGAAACAGCGCAAAGAACCGCGCCACATCCGCTTCATCGAGCGCGGTGGCGCGCGCGGTCGATCGCGCGTCGCCGGCGATTTCGCGGGCGCGAGCGAGCGCCTCGCCAAAGCCCGTGGTGTAACCGTCGATATATGTTTGATCGAGCGCCGCCGTGTCGGCGAGGTACGCAAAGAGGCCGCTGAACAGCGCCGTGTCCTTGCCGGGCGCAATCGGCAAGAACAGATCGGCATCATCGGCCGTGGCGGTTCGCCGCGGATCGATGACGACGAGTTTGGCGCCGCGATCGCGCTTGGCCGCCATCATCCGCTGATAGAGCACCGGATGGCACCACGCCGCATTTGAGCCGACCAGAACGATGAGATCGGCCTCATCGAGGTCGCGATAGGTCCCGGGCACGGTGTCGGCGCCGAAGGCGCGGCGATGTCCGGCAACCGAGGAAGCCATGCACAGGCGCGAATTGGTGTCGACGTTCGACGAACCGAGAAAGCCTTTCATCAGCTTGTTGGCGGCGTAATAATCCTCGGTGAGCAATTGCCCCGAGAGGTAGAACGCGATCGCGCCGGGTCCGTCGCGATCGACGATCGCGCGCAACCTTTTCGCCACATCGCCGAGCGCTTTGTCCCAATCGACGCGCAGGAGTGATCCGTCCGTCTGGCGCAGCATCGGATGCAGCAGGCGGCGATCGAGCGCCAGCGTCTCGCCAAGCGCGGAGCCCTTCGAACAGAGCCGGCCGAAATTCGCCGGATGCGCGGGATCGCCCGAAATGCCGGCGCCGCCTTGACCGTCCGGGACCGCCAGCACGCCGCAGCCGACACCGCAATACGGGCACGTGGTGCGCACTGCGGGCGGATGCGCCGTCAGGGCGTTCATGGCGCGGATATCGGCGTCACGCCGCTTGTCGCTCGGCGAGTGCGCGCCCGAACACAAGGTCGGCGCGGACCGGCGCGATGGCGGCGCCGGAGCGGATCATGTCGAGGTACCACAAGGCATCCGTGGTATCGCCATAGAGCACGGCGCCGACCAGGCGATCTTCGGCGGTAACCAGTTTTCGATAGATGCCGAGGCCGGGATCGGCGAGCGTGATCGCGTGCGTGCCCGGCGCACCGAGGAAATCGCCCGCCGAGAACACGTGGACACCGGAGACTTTGAGATTGGTCGCGTTCACGCTGCCGCCATAGCGGATGTCGCGTCCGGAGAGCCGCTCAGCCAGCACATGCGCCTGCTCGTTGACCGGTTCGACGATGCCGTAACAGACGCCGCGATGCTCGGCGCACTCGCCGATCGCGAAGACATCGGCCGAACTGGTGGCGAGACAATCGTCGACCACGATGCCGCGGTTCACGGCGACGCCGGCGGCAGCCGCGACTTCCGCATTCGGTTTGATGCCGACGGCGACCACGGCCATGTCGGCCGGCAGCACGCGGCCGTCCCTGAGCTCGACCGCTTCGATGTGCCCGTCCCCGATAAAGCGGGCGGTTGCGGCTTCGAGCAGCACGTCGATGCCTTTCGCCTCGACGGCGCGCTTGAGCATCAAGCCCGCGCGCGCGTCGAGCTGGCGCTCCATAAGCCGGTCCATGAGGTGGACGAGAGTGACTGCAGCGCCGGCTTTGGCAAGCCCATAAGCGGCTTCGATGCCGAGAAGTCCGCCGCCAATGACGACAACGCGGCTACCGCGGCAAACCGCGCGGGAAATACTCGCCACGTCGGCGACATCGCGGAAGGTAAGCACGCCGTCCAGACCGCCGCCCGTGACCGGCAGGCGCACCGGCCGCGAGCCGGTTGCGAACACCAGCTTGGCAAATTCCAGCATCTTGCCGTCAGCGCGCTTTACCCTACGCGCCGCCATATCGACCGCAGTCACGGCAGCGCCGTAGCACAGCGTCACGCCGCGGTCGCGCCACCAGCTCGCTTCTTTCAGTACGATTTCATTCGCCGGCACATCGCCGGCGAGAACCGACGACAGCAGCACCCGGTTATACGCAAGCTGCGGCTCCTCACCGATGACTGCTATGGCGTAACGGCCGAGTGCGCGCTGCGCGAGCTCCTCGCATAGCCGCGCACTGGCCATGCCGTTGCCGACGATGACGAGCGGTTCGCTCATCGGCGCTCACTCCGCCGCGGCGCTGCGGCCATAGGCTTCGCCGATCATGAAATCGGAGAGGAGCGCGTAGGCGTCGCTCCACGCCTGCGCGAGTTCGGGATTCCATTGCGAGCCGAGGCCTTGCTCCAGCGTCCACAGCAGCGCGGCGCCGACCGGCTCGTAATCGGCGGCTTTGACGCCATAGGCGACGTGCCGCTTGGCAAGCGCGCTCGCCGCAGGGAGAACGGCTTCGAGATGGCCAAGCCCGTTGACGACCACGGCAAGCGTCGCCATCAACTTGCGGCCCTGCTCTTTCATGTCATTACGAAACAGCGGCTTCACCGCAGGTGCGATTTCAAACAGCCGCCCGTAGAAAAGCGCGGCCGCCTGTTCGGAAATCGGCACGACCTTGGCAAAACTCTCCTGGATCGCCGTCACCTGGTCCGTGTTCATCAGCCGCTCCTCGTGAAGCTCTCGCCGGTTGCTCTTGCGGCATCGCACAGCAGATTTGGCTGCCAACGGTTCAAACTTCATGCCAGTGGGCCGCGTTGCCTAAAATCACGCCACAGCAATGACTTAGGTGGCTGGCAGGCCCCGACGTGCTATTTCCGGATTGCTTATCGGGGCCGCAAGATGCGGAAAGTTTGTGCACCGCAGCAGCATGACGCCCGCGGTCTACGGCCGGCGGTTTATTTGATCCGCGTCGCTGCTTCGCGACTAACGCAGCGTCACTCGCAGTTTTGCGTGCTTCCGTACGCCGCAGAACCTTGCCCATTCATTGGCACACGCTTTGCTCCGATGAATGCGTCTGCGGCGGGCGGCCGCGACTTGGCGCGACACCGATTGCGGGGCCGCGCCATGCGACGCGCTTTGGATTTCGTGCGTCAGAAAGTCAGGCCGCCGGATTCGAAAGGAGCATCAGCCATGCGCGGCCACAAAGTGGAACAGCTCGTCATCGCGACTGTGGGTTTCTTTTGGTGCTTCCTGATGTGGTTCTCGACGGCAGCCTTCAGCCCGAGCATCGCCGCAAACTATCACCTGAGCATCAAAGATCTCGGCCTGCTGGCGAGTTCCGCCATCTGGATGGCGCCGGTCGGCCGCATCATCGCCGGCTGGGCTTCGGATCGGTTTGGCGCGCCGCGGACATTTGCCGTGATCCTGGCCGGCTGCGGCCTGGTGTCGATCGCTTCCGCTTACACGACAAGCTACGAGATGCTGTTCGCCGAGCGGGTCATCGTCGCGATCGCCGGCGTCTCATTCGTGGTCGGCATCCAGCATGTCGCGCAGTGGTTTAACTCGCGCGAGATCGGCACCGCCGAGGGACTTTATGCCGGCACCGGCAATGTCGGCGCCGGCGTCGGCGCATTGCTTTTGCCGCGCATCTTCGGCACCGACTATCACAGCGCCTTTCTCTGGCTCGGCGTGATCGCACTTGTGGTCGCGGCCTGGTACCTGTTACGCGGCGAAGCGGCAAAGACGACGGAGCGGCGCGAAATCGCGCGACGCGGCAGCGACATGCGCGGCGCGGTCTTTGTCTGGACGCGCTATATCGCCATTGCGCTGATGTTCGCCTACGCGATGTCGTTCGGCCTGGAAATCGCGATGAACGCCTGGCTGCCGGGATACTTTACGCGGGGCTTCCATAGCGAGATTCTCGCACTCGGCTTCACCAGCGTCGCCGGGCTGCAGATCGCGGCCGGGACGTTCGCGGCGGTTGAAATCATTCAACGCATCGCTGTTCCGGCCGTTCTCGGGTTTCATCTCCGATCTGTTCCAGCGCAAGGGCTGGACGCCGTTACCTTTCATCGCCAAGGAATTGCCCTATGCGCCACGGCTGCATTGGCTCGGCATCTCACTGATCCTGATCACGCTGGCGATGGTCGGGCTTACGGTCGCGGGCCTTTACGGCTCGCTGCATTGGTCGGTCGCGGTGCTAGTCGCCTTCGGTATCTTCCTGTCGTTTGGCACCGGCGGCACCTTCGCCCTCGTCCCGCTGCTGTTTCCGGATCGGCCGGGCATCGCCGCCGGCTTCATCGGCGGCGTCTCGACCGCCGGCGGCATCGTATATCCGCTGATCTTCGCCGGCAGCGCGAACATCCACATGGGATATCTCTACGTGGCGCTCTACATGTTCGTGCCGTTCGTCCTGTTCTACTTCTGGGCGGCGCGTTACGAGCGACATCCGGAGGAACATGGGCTGTTCGGCGCCGGCCTTGCCGGCCAGGAAGCCTAGCTCAAACCAAAATGCTGGAGCCCGTCCTGACGCATTGAGAACGGACGGAGCTCCAGCACCGTCGTGAAATTGAAGTCAGGAGACCAATCATAAATCCCGTCGCACTGCCTGAGCCGCAGGAGCCCTGGTACAAATACGGCGTTGCGTTTCTTCTGCTGGAAATGGCGATTGCGATCGCCGTCAGCGGCTATTCGCTCTATATGACGTTCAACGGCCTAGGCGGCTTCCCCGGCAAACACTGACGGCGCCTGCCGGACTTAAGCATTCAGCCTGCGTGCCGGCCGCGCCGCGCGCACCGGCTGCTCCGGCGGCGTTTCCTCGAACAGTTCGGCGAGCTTTTCGGTCATGACGCCGCCGAGTTCTTCGGCGTCGACGATGGTCACGGCGCGCCGATAATAGCGCGTCACGTCGTGGCCGATGCCGATGGCGATCAATTCGACCGGCGAGCGGGTTTCGATATCCTCGATCACCCAGCGCAGATGACGCTCCAGATAATTGCCGGGATTGACCGACAAAGTGGAATCGTCGACCGGCGCGCCGTCGGAGATCATCATCAGGATTTTGCGCGATTCCGGCCGGCCGAGCAGCCGCTTGTGCGCCCAGTCGAGCGCCTCGCCGTCGATGTTCTCCTTAAGGAGGCCCTCGCGCATCATCAGCCCGAGATTCTTGCGGGCGCGGCGCCACGGCGCATCGGCTGACTTGTAGATGATGTGGCGCAGATCGTTGAGCCGGCCGGGATTGGGCGGCTTGCCGGCGGCAAGCCAGGACTCGCGCGACTGGCCGCCCTTCCAGGCCCGCGTGGTAAAGCCGAGAATCTCCACTTTGACGCCGCAACGCTCGAGCGTGCGCGCCAAAATGTCGGCGCAGGTCGCCGCCACCGTGATCGGGCGGCCGCGCATCGAGCCGGAATTATCAAGCAGCAGCGTCACCACGGTATCGCGGAAGTCGGTATCCTTTTCGCGCTTGAACGACAGCGGATGCAGTGGATCGACGATGACGCGCGGCAGCCGCGACGGATCCAGCAACCCTTCCTCAAGATCGAATTCCCATGAGCGGTTCTGCTGCGCCAGCAACAGCCGCTGCAGCCGGTTGGCCAGCCGCGCCACCACGCCCTGCAGATTGGAAAGCTGCTTGTCGAGGTAACCGCGCAGCCGGTCGAGCTCTTCCGGTTCGCACAAATCCTCGGCGCCGACCGTCTCATCGAATTTCGAGGTGAACGGTTTGTAGTCCGGCCCGCGCGGCTCGTTGCGTTGATGCCGCGGCCGCCACGGTTCGGCCGCTGTTTCCAAATCGCCCATTTCGGCGTCGTCGGCCATTTCCGCAGCCGGCGCGTCGACCGCCTCCGAGGCGCTGTCGGGCAATTCGTCGGCGGAGGCTTCGGCCTCGGCGCTCATCTGGTCCAAGTCGGCGGTATCGGAAGCGTCGCCATCCTGGCCGGATTCGTCTTTCTGATTCTGCTCTTCGCCCTCCTCGCCTTCCTCCTCGTCGGAATCGCTCGAGCGATCCTCGCCCATGTCCAGGCAATCGAGCAGGTCGTGCACCACATCGCCGAACCGGCGCTGGTCGTCGAGCACGCGTTCGAGGCGATCGAGATCGCGGCCGGCGCGCTCCTCGATCAACGGGCGCCAGAGATCGACAAGCTTGCGCGCGGTCGGTGGCGGCGTCTCGCCGGTCAGCCGCTCGCGCACCATCATGGCGAGCGCATCCTCGATCGGCGCATCGGCGCGGTCGGTGACGTCGTCGAATTTGCCGCGGTGAAAGCGGTCGTCGAGCATGGCGGCGAGGTTTTTCGCCACTCCGCCCATGCGGCGTGAGCCGATCGCCTCGACGCGGGCCTGCTCGACCGCTTCGAAAACCGCGCGCGCCTGCTGGCCGCCGGGTGCGAGCTTGCGATGCACGGAAGGGTCATGGCAGGCGAGCCGCAGCGCGATCAAATCGGCATGACCGCGCACGATTGCGGCCTCGCGCTCGGTCAGCCGGCGCGGCGGCTCCGGCAGCCGCGCCTTGTCGCCGGCCAGACCCGGCCGCTCCGCGGCAAAGCTGACTTCAAGATCGCCCTTGCCGGCGATGGCGCGCATGCAGACGCCAACAGCGCGCTTGAACGGCTCGGTCGGCGCTTCTTTTGCGGTCGCCTTCGGCTTGATGTTCGAGTTCATGGTCTCGCTCCCTCCCCCCGATTACGGGGAGAGGTCATTACGACAGCGCCACGTTCACCGCCAATTCCGGCAATTCCTGACCGAAGCAGCGCTGATAGAATTCGGCCACCAGCGGCCGCTCCAGTTCGTCGCATTTGTTGACGAAGGTCAGCCGGAACGCAAAGCCGATGTCGCCGAAGATTTCGGCGTTCTCCGACCAGATGATCACGGTGCGCGGACTCATCACCGTGGAAATATCACCGTTCATGAAGGCGTTGCGGGTCAGGTCGGCGACGCGCACCATCTTGGAGACGATGTCGCGGCCTTCCGGTGTGCGGTAGTGCTTCGCCTTGGCGAGGACGATATCGACCTCGTTGTCATGCGGCAGATAATTGAGCGTGGTGACGATCGACCAGCGGTCCATCTGGCCCTGATTGATCTGCTGGGTACCGTGGTAGAGGCCCGAAGTGTCGCCCAAGCCGACCGTATTGGCGGTGGCGAACAGACGGAACGACGGATGCGGCTTGATCACCTTGTTCTGGTCGAGCAGCGTCAGCCGGCCCGAGGATTCCAGCACGCGCTGGATCACGAACATCACGTCGGGGCGGCCGGCGTCGTATTCGTCGAAGCACAGCGCGACATTGTTCTGCAGCGCCCAGGGCAAAATGCCGTCGCGAAACTCGGTGACTTGCATGCCTTCGCGGATAACGATGGCATCCTTGCCGATGAGATCGACGCGGCTGATATGACTGTCGAGATTGACGCGCACGCACGGCCAGTTGAGCCGCGCCGCGACCTGCTCGATATGGGTCGATTTGCCGGTGCCGTGATAGCCGGTGACGATGACACGGCGGTTCCTGGCAAAGCCGGCAAGGATCGCGAGCGTCGTCGGCTTGTCGAACCGGTAATCCGGATCGACGTCGGGCACGTGCTCGTCCGGCTCGGAATAGGCCGGCACTTCCAAATCGCTGTCGATGCCGAACACCTGTCGGATCGAAACCTTCATATCCGGCAAGCCGGATTCGCTGTCAGTTGCGAGGCTCATTGCTCCTCCGTGACCCCGGTTGTTCCGAGGCGCGCGACAATCACCGGCGGTCGGATATCGGGTTACATTTAGCAGAAAGGCCCAAGCGATTAAAAGGCCGGCGAAAGCCTGTGCAAGCCACCCGCAAGATCAGCAAAAACCCGCCGTCTTCAAGTAGTTATAGGCCTGAATAATCTCCCGCAGCCGTGCTTCGGAGCCGCGGTCGCCGCCATTCGCGTCGGGATGGTGCCGCTTCACCAGCATCTTGAACCTCGACTTGATATCGGCGCGTTTGGCATCGGCTTCAAGGCCGAGCGCATCGAGCGCGCGGCGCTGCGCATTGAAAATCTTGCGACCCTCGGCCGCAGGCCGCGCATGGCCGGTATGCCGGGGGCCGGCTTCGCCGAACAGCGAGAACGGATCGTCGGCCGGCCCATCGGTGTTGCGAAATTCGCGCGCCGGGCGCCGGCCGCGCTTGCCGCCGATCGAGCCCATTTTCCACGTCGGGCGGTGCCCGGTGATCGAATCCTTCTGGTATTGCGCGACCGCGTCCTCGCTCATGCCGGCAAAGTAGTTGTAGGAATTATTGTATTCGCGCACATGCTCCAGGCAGAATTGCCAATATTCCGATGCGCGCGTCCGGCCTTTCGGTGCGCGATGGGTCGCGGGCGCTTTGCACTTCGGCCACTGACAGGGCGGCAGCTCCGCGCGCAAGCGGCGATCCTGATCGGGCTTGACCCGGATCCGATCGAACAGCGGCGAGTTGGCTTTCATTGTTATGATTATGCCGGTGTGTCGATGGCAGCTTCAAGACTTGACAGAATCAAAACCTACCGGCGCGGACATTGACCTCAACACTCCCTTGTCGCTAAGCCAGCCGGATGGGAATGCAAGATATCATCACGACGAAGTTGCTGGCGGCTTTCGCGCCCGAAAGCCTGCATGTCGAAGACAAGTCGCATCTGCACGAGGGGCATGCCGGCCATCGGCCGGGCGGCGAGAGTCATTACCGCCTTTATATTGTGTCGGAAGCCTTCCGCGGGAAGAGCCGGCTCGAACGGCATCGCATGATCAATGCCGCGCTGGCGAACGAGCTCAAAGGCCGCGTCCATGCGCTCGCCGTTCATGCCCAGGCGCCGGGCGAGAGTTAACCCGCAGCGATCCAGCCCCCGCGCATCAAGCGAAGATGGCCCGCGCCGCATCGCTGATGCAGGCGCGGGCCGCCGTCGCGGCGTCACGTCGCGGCGACTTCAGAAGGTCGAATACCGCGGTTGCGTACAGCCGCCGCAGACCCACGGCCACGACCAGTCGGCGATCTTGCCTTTGTTCGCCGCAACATAGGGACTCCATGCCCTAGACCCTATGATTGCTGGGCCTGAAGGAGGCCCGTCATCCGATATGCAACGGTACGAGGGTTAAGCCGGCTGGCCGGCACAGAGCCTCATGCATAGGAGACGGGCCTAATGGAACATACCCGATTTGTTGGCTTGGATATTCACAAAGAACGGATCTCAATCGCGGTGGCGGAGAGCGGGCGCTCTGGCGCGGTGGAATACCTCGGTGAGATTTCCAACGATCCCGTTGCGATCGGCAAGCTGTGCGACCGCCTCAGGCGTCCGGGCAAGACGCTGGCATTTTGCTACGAGGCTGGCCCGTGCGGCTATGGTGTTCATCGTCAACTCACCGGCCTCGGCCATCGCTGCGATGTAGTGGCACCGTCATTGATTCCGACCAGGCCGGGCGATCGGGTGAAGACAAATCGTCGTGACGCCACGATGCTTGCGCGTCTTCACCGAGCCGGCGAGTTGACGCCGGTCTGGGTGCCTGACGCCGATCACGAAGCCATGCGCGATTTGATCCGTCTGCGCAGTGTCGTCCGACAAATCGTGAGCCGAGCGCGTCAGCATCTTCAAGGTTTTCTGCTGCGGCACGGCCGCAAGCACGGGCGTGGGACAGCATGGCGAATGGCTTACCGACGATGGCTATCGACTTTGGCCTTCGAACATCCCGCGCAGCAAGTTGCATTTCAAGACTATGTCGATGCCGTCATGGATGCGGAGCGGCGTCTTCAGAGAGTCGAGGAGCAGATATCCGGTCTCCTTCCCGAGTGGAATCTGCGCCTAGTTGTTGACGCCCTGCAGGCGATGCGGGGTATCGCTTTGATCACAGCCGTGGTGCTGGTCGCTGAAGTTGGCGACTTCACACGCTTTGCAAATCCGCGCCAGCTCATGGCCTATTTCGGCCTGGTCCCGGGCGAACAATCGAGCGGCGAGACCATCCGACGCGGCGGCATTACCAAGACCGGCAACGCCCGTGCACGACGCGCGCTGGTCGAAGGCGCCTGGGCTTACCGAATGAAGGCGCGCATTGGTCGTCACAAGGTCGATCGGATCGAGGCGCTGCCAAAAGTCGTTCGCGACATCGGGTGGAAAGCGCAAGTTCGACTCTGCACTCGATATCGTCGGCTGAGCGCGCGCGGCAAGACCGCCAACGTCGTCAATGTCGCCATCGCACGCGAGATGGTGGGATTCATCTGGTCGATCGCCTGCACAATTCAATCCGCGCCAAAGACGGTATGACCCTTACTTAACGGACAGCCAGAAGAGGAGATAACAACACAAGATCAGCCTCGGCGCGGTATGCGGCGCTGGGGGTGGGACAATGCCGGGGAGCCCTCGTTTCCACTATGAGCCTTTGACGCTCGCCACCTAGACCGAGGCAGCCCCAAACGAAGCAAGGTCATGCGGATCGACCCGCGGATGAGAGATTGTTGACCGACGTTTAAGTCCCGCCTCCTGCTCCGCATATCCGTCGTACAAATGCCTCTGCCGTCGATCGAAAACGGCGGGCCAAATCCTATGTCAAAGGCCCTTGTCGGCAATCATGAGAGTGGTCTGATTCAATCGGACGATTCCCAAATTGCCCGAAGCGGAGTTCAAGCTCTCGCCATGAGAGCAGGAATTGTAGTGAAGGTCAGGCGAGAGGATCGGCGCCGGCTTGAGGCGATTGTCGCGGATCGCAGCGCGCCGCAGAAGCACGTGTGGCGTGCCCATATCATCCTTGCCACGGCCGACGGCTGCGGGACCGCCGAGGTCATGCGCCGTTCGGGTAAATCGAAACCGGTGGTGTGGCGGTGGCAGGCGCGGTTCATGGTGGAGGGTGTCGCTGGGTTGACGCGCGACAAGACGCGCAAGCCCGGCAAACCGCCGCTGCCGGCCGATACCGTGCAGCGGGTCATTGATCTGGTGCTCGGACCGCCGCCCGGAGAAACGACCCACTGGACCGGTCGCCTGTTGGCAAAAGCGGCCGGGGTGAGTTTGCGCTCGGTGCAGCGCATCCTTGACGCCCATCAGCTCGCCCCGCATCGCATCCGGACATTCAAGCTGTCGAACGATCCGAAGTTCGCCGAGAAGCTCAAGGACGTTGTCGGCCTCTACGTCGATCCGCCCGCCCATGCCGTCGTCCTCTCGGTTGACGAAAAGAGCCAAATCCAGGCGCTTGATCGCACCCAACCAGGCCTGCCTATGAAGCGGGGCCGCGCCGGAACGATGACCCACGACTACAAACGCCACGGCACGACCACGCTGTTCGCAGCGCTCAACATCCTCGACGGCACTGTCATTGGCCATAACATGAAGCGTCATCGGCACCAGGAGTTCATCCGCTTCCTCAATACGATCGAAGCCCAGGTCCCGGCACGCAAGGCGATCCATGCCATTGTCGACAATTATGCGACCCATAAGCATCCAAAGGTGCGCGAATGGCTGGCCCGCCATCGGCGCTGGACCTTCCACTTCACGCCGACCTCGGCGTCTTGGCTCAACGCTGTCGAGGGCTTCTTCGCCAAGCTTACGCGACGTCGCCTCCAGCGCGGCGTATTCCGATCCGTCGACGATCTCAAATCCGCCATCAACCGCTTCGTCACCGAGACAAACTATAATCCAAAACCCTTCGTCTGGACCGCCGATCCGAAACGTGTGCTCGCCGCTGTCAAACGAGGGAAGCAAGCGTTAGAGTCAGTCCACTAGGTGGCAGCGCCTTGCTCTTGTAGACGATGTCGAACTGGCCATTGGCCTGGATCTCGCCGATCATCACCGGCTTCGCCATGTGATGGTTGGGAAGCATCGTGACTTCGAAGCCGGACGGCGATTTGACCTTCTGACCGATCATGGCCTGACGTACGGCGTCGACATCGGTCGTGCCGGCCTGCTGCACCGCCTGGACCCACATGTGGAACAGGATATACGCGGATTCCATCGGATCGTTGGTAACGGCCTTGGGATTCTTGGTGTAGTCGTGCCACTTGGCGATGAACGCCTTGTTCTCCGGCGTGTTGACCGATTCGAAATAGCTCCACGCCGCCAGATGTCCGACCAACGGCTTGGTGTCGACGCCGGCCAGTTCCTCTTCGCCGACCGAGAAGGCGATCACGGGGATATCCGCAGCCTTGACGCCCTGATTGGCGAGTTCCTTGTAGAACGGCACGTTGGCGTCGCCGTTGATGGTCGAGATCACCGCCGTCTTCTTGCCGGCCGAGCCGAATGCCTTGATCCTGGACACTTCGGTCTGCCAGTCGGAGAAGCCGAACGGCGTGTAATTTTCCAGAATGTCTTCGTCGGCGACGCCTTTCGATTTCAGAAACGCCCTGATGATCTTGTTGCTGGTGCGCGGATAGACGTAGTCGGTGCCTTCGAGGATGAAGCGCTTCACCGAGCCGCCGTCCGCACTCATCAGATATTCGACCGCGGGGATCGCCTTGTTATCCGGCACCGAGCTGCCATAGAAAATGTTGTAGGACGATTCCTCGCCTTCGTATTCGAGCGGATAAAACAACAGGCCATTGAGCTCCTCGAAGACCGGCAGCACCGACTTGCGCGACACTGACGTCCAGCAGCCGAATACGGCGGCAACCTTGTCCTTGCTGATGAGTTCGCGCGCCTTCTCGGCAAACAACGGCCAGTTCGACGCCGGGTCGACGACAACCGCTTCGACCTTTTTGCCCAGCAGACCGCCGTTCTTGTTGAGCTCGTCAACCTGCATCAGCATGAGATCTTTCAGGATCGACTCGCTGATCGCCATCGTGCCCGACAGCGAGTGCAGGATCCCGATCTTGATCGTGTCCTCGGCAGCGGCCCGCGCGACGGTCGCCAACAAAAATACCGACGCAACTAAAGCGCAAAGCCAGGAAGGTCGTGCCGTCATGTGCTTTCTCCATTCGAATGCCAACGGCTGCGGATGCCCGCACGGCGTTCGCAGTTGCTCCGGCTGTTGCAAATCATGCCTATCGCCGCCGCGCGCACCGAGAGCCACAGCGGAAAAAACCGATGGCACCGGAAGCCTGCCGTCGCGCGACGCTCCGCCCGTCGAATCTGCCTAGCGAACGATCCCGCTTCTCAATGTTCGAACAGTCCTTGCCTTCCACTTGGGCAATTGGCGGTGCCGAAGCGGTGCAATAGGTCCAGTTGACTTCGAAATGAGGGAGCCAGTCGCGCGGCGATTTGAAAGCTGGACCCATGCCGTCTACAGTTATCAGCGGGATCACCTCGTCGACCGGGCACCGACGCAAGCACCGCGGCCGCACAGGCCGCGGTTGGATTAATCGTTTGGGCCCATGCAGATACCCGTTCTGTTAGATCGCTCGCGCCGCGAGCCGCTGACCAACCAGTTGATCGATCAGCTTCGCGATGCAATCCGGCACGCGCGCATTCGTCCGGGGACGCGTTTGCCGTCGTCGCGGCGACTCTCGGAACAACTCACCATCTCGCGCAACACCGTGGTGCGCGCCTATGATGCATTGATCGTCGAGGGCTATGTCGAATCCCGTCCGGCGTCGGGAATCTTTGTTTCCGAGTAGTCTACCGGGAACGCCGGTCGAGCCGGCAGCGACGGCCGCGGAGCAACGCGGTCCCGGCGCCCTGTCGCACATGCCGATGCCGCCGCTGCCGTTGCATGTGCCAAATACGGCCGCCTCGAGCCGCAACCGGTTGTCGTTCGATTTTTTTCCGGGCCGGCCGAGCGCGGCTCTGTTTCCGCTCAAGACCTGGCGGCGGCTATTGCAAAGCAATCTGTCGCATGGCGGCGGCGCCGGCCTTTCGCAATACGGCGATCCGGCGGGTCTGCCGGCACTGCGTTCGGCGATCGCCGATCACCTGGCGACGACGCGCGGCATCGCTGCCGATCCAAGCCGCGTCATCATCGTCAGCGGCGCGCAGGAAGGCATCAGCATCGCCGCGCGGCTTTTTCTCAACCACGGCACGCCGAGCGCGATCGAGGACCCCTGCTATCAGGGAGCGGCATTCGCCTTCGAGGCGACCGGCTCCGAAATCGTCAGCGTCGCGGTCGATTTCGACGGCTTGATTCCGGAAGAACTGCCGCAGCGGCCGACCGCGCTGCTCTATCGTCACGCCGTCGCACCAATATCCCACCGGGCATACACTTGTCGCCCTGGCGCCGCCGCGCCATTGTGGCCTGGGCGCGGCGCTACGGCTGTTACATTCTCGAAGACGACCGCGACGGCGATTTTCGCTACGAAGGTTCGCCGCGCAGGCGATCGCCGCGCTGGCCCCCGACTGCACCATCTATGTCGGAACCTTCTCGCGCACGCTCGGGGCCGGACTGCGGCTCGGCTATATGGTCGTGCCCGAGCAGCTTGCCGCCGTGACGTCGCCGCCGCCAAAGGCCTGCTCAATCAACGGCAATCCCTGGCTCGATCAGGCCGCACTGGCGGAGATGATGCGCGGCAGCTCCTATGCGGCTCATCTGTTGCGCGTCGCGCGCCCACTACAAGGAAAGCCGCGACTATCCTGCTGGCCGCGCTGCGGCGCAATTTCGGCGATGTCAGCGTAAGCGGCGAAGCCGGCGGCCTGCACGTCGTGTGGTATCTGCCGCCCGGCGTTCCCAATGCCGCGAGCCGTCGAAAATCTGGCGCGGCGCGCGCGCATTGGCGTGTACTCATTCGCTTCCGCGCGGCGCCTATGTGGCGCGTGCCTCGACGCTGACGCAGCGCGGCTTGGTCCTTGGCTACGCGGCATTGTCGCGCAAGCAGATCGAGCAAGGGATTGCGCGGCTGTCGGACGCCATCGACGACGCCGTCGACGATCCGAGCGCCGACGTGACCGCGCTTTTGGTCCACGCCGACGGACCGTTACCGGCGCTGCCGAAGACGGCGCGCAAGCCGCGCCATCTGGACCCTCGTTTTCTTCGTCAGCCGGCTCTAGCGGCGCGCCGCCGCCGCCGTAAAAACTTGACGTTCGGTGCTGGGAGGCGAACGGACGGCTCCATGATCGAAGTTGTGAGACTCTATCGTTATCCGATCAAGGGATTGAGCGCCGAGCCGCTGTCCCGTGTCGCGGTCGAAACCGACAAACCGTTCCCCGCCGACCGCGTCTTCGCGCTGGCGCGCCCGGGCGCGCCGATCGAGAGAGATGAACCGAAATGGGCCAAGAAGGGCCTGTTCGTCATGCTGATGCTGGATGAGAATCTGGCGCGGGTGAGTACCTCGCTCGATCTCGAATCGCTGCGGCTCACGGTGAAGGAAGGCAATGCGCAAGTAGCGTCCGCACAGCTTTCCGACCCGGAGGATCGCACCAGGATCGAGAAGTTTTTCTGGCAATTGCTGCCGACGCTGCCGGCTCCTCCGGCGTTGCGTCCGCTCGCGTTCCGGGCATTTCATGGACAAGCCGGATAACGTGATCTCCTTGATCAATCTGGCGACGGTCAGGAGCCTCGAACAGCAATGGGGCGTCGACATCGACCCGCTGCGGTTTCGCGCCAATATTTATATCGACGGCGCGCGGCCGTGGGAGGAGTTCGACTGGGTCGGCAAGGAAATCAGCATCGGCGGCGCGGTGTTCGCCGTCGATCGCAAGAACGGCCGTTGCGGCGCGACCAACGTCAACCCGAAAACCGGGCGCCGCGATCTGGATATTCCAAGCTCGTTGCGCGCCGCCTTCGGCCACAAAAATCTCGGCGTCTATCTCATCGCCCGCGACGGCGGCGACATCGCCATCGGCAACTCGCTGTTCGCGCCCCAATCCGCCGCGGCGGCGCCCGTCGTGCAATCAATCGCCGCGCGCATAGACGGCTCCCAGCGCCGCTTTATCTGCCGCGGCTGCTATTTCGTTTATGAGGAAGCGGCGGGGCTGCCGCAGCAAGCAATCCTTCCTGGCACGCCCTTTGCCGCGATCCCCGAAACCTGGCGCTGCCCCGATTGCGGGACGGAGAAGACCACGTTCCGTCCCTATGTCGAGAAAGTCGTGCCGGGCTGACGATTATTCGGCCGGCGTGGGCGGCGCGCCTGCCATCTCGCGCCGCTTGGCGCTTTGTTCGTTCTCCGCGAGCAAATTCGTCAAATCGAGCCGACGCGTGAACATCGCAAGCTTGCCGTCGGCGCTGCGCGGCCACGCCTCCTTGGCACGATCCCAATAAAGCTCGACGCCGTTGTCGTCGGGATCGCGCAGATAGAGCGCCTCGCTGACGCCGTGGTCGGAGGCGCCTTCGAGCGGAATCTTCGCCTCGATCAGGCGCCGCAACGCGTCGGCAAGCTGCGCCCGCCTCGGATAGAGGATGGCAAGGTGATAAAGGCCGGTGGTGCCGGGCGCCGGCGGCGAGCCGCCCGCACTCTCCCAGGTATTGAGTCCGATATTATGATGGTAGCCGCCGGCGGAGATGAAGGCCGCCTGCGCGCCGATGCGCTGCATCAGCTCGAAGCCGAGCACGCCGCAATAGAACTCAAGCGCGCGGTCGAGATCGGCGACTTTGAGATGCACGTGGCCGATGCGGACGCCTGGATCGATCGGAGGATTGTTCATTTTAACTCGCCTTTGCGGTGACTTTGCGCGCCAGTGGCGCAACGCGCAGCGCGGTGATGCGGTTGCGGTTCTTGCGCAAAACCTGAAAGCGGAAGCCGTGAAACGTGAAGCTCTGTCCCGGCTCCGGGATCGAACGCGCTTCGTGAATGACCACGCCGGCGATGGTGGTCGCCTCGTCGTCGGGAATGTTCCAGTCCATCGCCCGGTTAAGATCGCGTATCGGCACGGCGCCGTCGACATTGACCGAACCGTCCGGCAGCGTGCGCACGCCGGGAACCGCAATGTCGTGCTCGTCGCTGATGTCCCCGACAATCTCTTCGACGATGTCTTCCAGCGTCACCAAGCCCTCAAGCTCGCCGTATTCGTCGACCACCAGCGCGAACGGCGTCTTGCGAAAGCGGAACGCCTTGAGCTGCTCGTAGAGCGGCGTGGTGTCGGGCACAAACCACGACGGTTTCAGCAGCCCCGGAATATCGATCTTTTCCGGATCGCCGTGGGCGGCGTGGAGAGCGCGCAAAAAATCCTTGGCGTGCAGCACGCCGATCACATTGTCCGGCGAGCCGCGCCATAGCGGCAAGCGCGTCACGCCGCTCGCCAGCACGGCTTCGACGAGCTCGCGCGGCAACTCGTCGGCATCGAGCATGACCATCTTGGTGCGATGAACCATGACGTCGGAGACGGTCAGCTCGCGGAGGTCAAGCAGGCCACCCATCATGTCGCGGTCGAGCTTTTCCACGACGCCGGCCCGATGCATCAGATCGACGGTGCCGCGCAGCTCTTCGCGCGGCGACAGGATCGACTGGATACTGCCGACCGGCATGCCAACGCCGCGCAGGATGAGGCGCACCAGCCATTCGACGACCCGCAGAATCGGAGAAAACCATCGCACCGTGCGGTCGATTGGCTGCGCCACGGCGAGCGCCATGCGATCGGGAGCATTGAACGCCGCCGTTTTCGGCAGCACCTCGGCGACGACGAAAATCAGGACGGTCATCACCAGGGTGGCGTAAATCTCGCCGGTCTTGCCGAAGAAGGCGAGCAAGAGCCCCGTCGCCAAAGTCGAAGCGGCGATGTTTGTGAAATTGTTGGCGAACAGGATCGCGCCCAACAGCCGCTCGCGGGTCGCCATCAGCCGGTTGACGATGCTGGCGTCGCGATTGCCCTGCTTTTCCAGCCGATTCATGGCCGCGCGCGACGACGCGGTCAGCGCCGTCTCGCTGGCCGAGTAGAACGCCGATATCACGAGGCAGATTACTACCGCCGCAACTGTCAGCCAGTCGATAAAAGTCATCGCTCGGCAAGCTTCTCGCTAAGGAACGTATGCACTTCGCGGGCTTCGACACCGGCCTCGACGAAGGCCGCGCCGATACCGCGCACCAAGATAAATGTAAGCATTCCGCGCCTGACTTTCTTGTCCTGCGCGATCAAATCCATCAATTGGTCAACAGAGAGTGGCGTCCCCGGAACCTGTTAAATCCGCGTCGGCAACCCGACTTCCGCAAGGTGCCGGGCGGCGCGGGCGGCGTCGGTCTTCGACGCTAGGCCTTGCCGCCGCGCCGAAAACTCGAACGCCAAGGCCATGCCGATGGCGATGGCCTCGCCGTGGAGAAGCCGGTCCGAGAAGCCGCAGGCGGCTTCCAGTGCGTGGCCGAAAGTATGGCCGAGATTGAGCAGCGCCCGCTCGCCGGTTTCGCGCTCGTCGCGGGCGACGATGCCGGCCTTGGCGCGGCAGCACACCGCGACTGCATGCTCGCGCGCAAAGCCTCCGGACGAACCGCCGCCGGAGAAGATTTCCCGCCAATTGGCCTCGAGCCAGGCGAAAAACGCGGCATCGCCGAGCAGGCCATATTTTGCAACTTCGGCATAACCGGCGCGGAATTCCCGCTCCGGCAGCGTATCGAGGAGCGCGGTATCGGCGACCACCAGGATGGGCTGATGAAAGGCGCCGACAAGGTTCTTGCCGAGCGCGGAATCGATGGCGGTCTTGCCGCCCACCGAGGAATCGACCTGCGCCAGCAGCGTCGTCGGCACCTGAACGTAATCGAGCCCGCGCCGCACTACCGCCGCCGCGAAGCCGGCGAGATCGCCAACGACGCCGCCGCCAAGCGCAATGACCAGATCGCCGCGCTCGATGCGCGACGCGATAACGGCCTCGCAGACCTGTTCGAGCACGCGATAACTTTTCGACGCTTCCCCGGCCGCCACGATCACGCGGCTGGTCGCGACGCCGGCTTTTGCCAGCGCCGTTTCCGCGATTGGCAATACATAACGCGCGACATTGTCGTCGGTGACGATGAAAGTCTTGGCGCCCGGCCGCAGGCTCGCGATCCGCGCGCCGAGCGAAGCGATAACGCCGCGCCCGATGACGATGTCGTAACTGCGCGGGCCGAGCGAAACTGCAACCAGGGTCGGATCGGCATCGACGGTCGCGGTCATGCGACGGGCCTTTCCGACGGGCCGACTTCGCGATTGAGCAAAGCGGCCAGCTCACGCATGATTTCCGCGACGATCGCATCGTGCGGCACTTCCCGCGACTGCACGGTGATGTCGGATCGCGCATAGACCGGTTCGCGCTCAGCCAGCAATTGCCGCAAGGTCACGGCCGGGTCGGCGGTCTGCCAGCAGCGGCCGGTCGTTCTTGCGCTTCGCGATCCGCCGCATCAGCACATCCAGTTCGGCGGAAAGCCAGATCGAAATTCCCTTCGCTTTGATGGCGGCGCGGGTATCGGCGTTCATCACGGCGCCGCCGCCGCTCGCCAGCACTTGCGGGCCGCTCTCGAGGAGGCGGGCGATGACGCGGGCCTCGCCGCTGCGGAAATCGGCCTCGCCGTGCCGGGCGAAAAGCTCGGCAATGGTCATGCCTGCGGCCTTTTCGATTTCGCTGTCGGCGTCGACAAAAGGCAGGCCCAGACGCGCCCCGAGCCGGCGTCCGATCGACGATTTGCCGACCCCCATCATGCCGACCAGCACGATCGAGCGGCGCCCCAGGCCCGGCAGGATCGCGGCCGCGGAAACGACCTCATCTTCTTCCTTTTGCGTCGCAATATCAGTCATTTACTCGGAGCTCCGGCGGTCGCGGCCAGCTCCTTGAGGCCGCCGCGGCTTGGCCCGGAAGCTGCGCCGCATGAGTCACCAAGGTCACTTGCCAGTCCGGGCCGAACATGATCGTACTCGGTCCCGTTCTTCGGCACCAATGGGATACGATGCCGAGCCTGCTGCGGTTGCTTGCTGTCGTCGCCATGATCTGCGCGGCCGTCTATGGCGGTCTCTACGCGCTCGCACACTTTGTGCAACCCCACCCGCGCGACATGTCGGTATCGATACCGCCGGACAGATTCTTCAAGGACCGCTGACGTTCGGCGTCGCTCGTGGACACGGTTCCTGAATTGGTTTCTGCACAAGGGTCGTGAACGTGGCTTGTGAACACGGCTTGTAAACATGGCTCGTAACAAGGCTGGCGCGACGGCGCGTCGTGCGGGGCATTCCGACGAGCGTCTCGTCGCGCTCTATCTCGATATGCTCGCCGCCGAACGCGGTGCCGGAAACAACACGCTTGCGGCCTATGGCCGCGACCTCGCGGACTTTTCGGCGTATCTCAACGGCGCCGGCAGCGCCATCGCCAAGGCGCGCACCAGCGACCTGCGCGGCTATCTCGGCGGTCTTTCCCGGCGCGGCATGCGGGCATCGACAGTCGCACGGCGGCTCTCGGCGATTAGGCAGCTCTACCGGTTCCTCTATGCCGAAGGCCGGCGCACAGACGATCCTGCCGCGGTCCTTGAAGGCCCAAAGCGCGAGCGCGCGCTGCCGCACACGCTCACGCTCGCCGAAGTCGATTGCCTGCTGCGCGTTGCCGGGGACAGCGATCAAGCGGCGGAATTACCGGTGCGATTGCGCACGGCGCGGCTCGCCTGCCTGCTCGAAGTTCTCTACGCCACCGGCTTGCGCGTTTCCGAACTGGTGGCGCTGCCGATGTCGGCCGCTCGCGAGGACGCGCGCGTGATCGTGGTGCGCGGCAAGGGCAACAAGGAGCGGCTGGTGCCGCTCAACGACGCGGCCAAGCGCGCCATGGCCGCCTATCTGGAACTCCTCGCGCAATCGGGCGGCCACGCCAAAAGCACCAAATCGAAATGGCTGTTCCCGTCGTTCGGCGAAAGCGGTCACTTGACGCGTCAGCATTTTGCCCGCGAACTCAAAGCGCTCGCCGGCGCCGCCGGCCTGCGCGCGGCGCAGTTGAGCCCGCACGTGCTGCGTCACGCCTTTGCCAGTCACCTTCTGCACAACGGCGCCGATCTGCGTGTGGTGCAGACGCTCCTTGGTCACGCCGACATTTCGACCACGCAGATTTATACCCATGTGCTGGAAGAGCGACTGAAAAGCCTGGTGCGCGATTTGCACCCGCTGGCGCGGGAATAGGACTTGCACCCGCTGGCCCAGGAACAATATGCAAAACGACGCTTCCTTGACTTAAGTTCGCTTCGCTGGCGAGTTAGCCGCCGCGGCGGAATTCATTCATAGTTTTGCTGCAACCACGGCCGGGAACAAGTTACTGAGTAATGCGCAGCTATCTCGACTTCGAAAAACCGGTGGCCGAACTCGACGCCAAAGTCGAGGAGTTGCGCGCGTTGCACAGCGACGGCGATGCGATCGGCGAGGAAATCACCCGCATCGAGGACAAGGCGGCCGACGCGCTCAAGGAGCTCTATGCCGGGCTGACGCCGTGGCAGAAGACGCAAGTGGCACGGCATCCGCAGCGGCCGCATTGCCTCGATTACGTCGCCACGCTGATCGCCGATTTCGTGCCGCTGGCCGGCGACCGCAAACATAGCGAGGACTCGGCGATCGTCGGCGGCTTCGGCCGGTTTCGCGGCGAGGCGGTGTGCGTCATCGGCCACGAAAAGGGTTCCGACACCGACAGCCGGCTCAAGCATAATTTCGGCATGGCGCGGCCCGAAGGCTACCGCAAAGCAGCCCGCCTGATGGCGATGGCCGACCACTTCGACATTCCGGTGATCGCGCTCATCGACACCGCGGGCGCCTATCCCGGCATCGGCGCCGAGGAACGCGGCCAGGCCGAGGCCATTGCCCGCTCGACCGAGGCCTGTCTTGCGATCGGCGTCCCCAACGTCGCGGCCATCATCGGTGAGGGCGGCTCGGGCGGCGCCATTGCGATTGCGACCGCAAACCGCGTGCTGATGCTGGAACACTCCATCTACAGCGTGATCTCGCCGGAAGGCGCGGCGTCGATCCTGTGGCGCGACACGGCCAAAGCGCAGGACGCGGCGGCGAGCATGAAGATCACCGCGCAGGATCTGATGCGGTTCGGCATCGTCGACACCATCGTCGAGGAGCCGACCGGCGGCGCGCATCGCGAGCCGCAAACAGCCATCGGCGCGGTCGGTGACGCAATTGCCGAGGCGCTTGGCGATCTGCGCGGGCTCGATCGCGCCACCATCCTGCGGCTGCGCCGCGAGAAATTTTCGGCGATCGGGCGCACGCTCGGCTAACGCGCAGCCGGCCGGCCGCCGCGCCGCCATCGCCACATTCTGGCCCAGATTAATCCCCCACCGCCTAAGGCCATTAATTCCTTGGATTTACCGGTCAAATTCGACGATAATTTACCATTCATTTATCCGGCGCATGCTCAAGCGGAATGCCGCGGCAGGTTGCCTTGCGAAAGCCACCTCTAATGGGTAACGATTGGCAGGTGATGGCACGGGGATCGCCCATCTGTTGGGGAACTTTACCTTGATCCGCGCCCGCATCGTCCGCGCGTTCGCCTGGTGCGCGCCGAGCTTGCGCGTATTGCTGACATCGGCGGTGCTCGGCACCGCCGCGCTGACGCTTGCCGGCTGCTATGGCGACGAGGGTTATCAGCTGCCGACCCGGGCGATGAAAGAATTGTCGCCGGAAATGCTGGCGCTGCTGCAACAGAAAAATATGCCGAAGGCTTCTCCGATCCTCGTTCGTATTTTCAAGGAAGAATCGGAACTGGAAGTCTGGAAGCAGGACACCACCGGCCAGTTCCAGTTGCTCAAAGTCTATCCGATTTGCCGCTGGTCGGGCGAACTCGGGCCGAAGAAAACCGAAGGCGACCGCCAGGCGCCGGAAGGTTTCTATTCGATCTCGCCCGGATTGATGAATCCGAATTCCAATTACTACCTCGCCATCAATATCGGCTTTCCCAACGCCTACGACAAAGCGAACGGCTATAGCGGCGCGTTCCTGATGATCCACGGCGACTGCTCGTCGCGCGGCTGCTACGCCATGACCGACGAGCAGATCGGCGAAATCTATTCGCTGGCGCGCAACTCGTTCCTCGGCGGCCAGAAGGACTTCCAGATTCAGGCCTATCCGTTCCGCATGACGCCGGCGAATCTGGCGAAGCATCGCAATAATCCGAACATGCCATTCTGGATGATGCTCAAGGAAGGCAACGATCATTTCGAGGTGACGCATCTCGAACCCAAGGTCGACGTGTGCGACCGCCACTACGTATTTGACGCCCAGCCGCCGGAAGGTTCGACCCGGCCGCTGGTGTTCAATCCGGCCGGCCGCTGCCCGGCCTACCAGGTGCCGCAGGAAATCGCCGGGCCGGCCTTGGAGAAACAGCGTAACGATGAGTATCAGCTTGCCCAATTGATCAAGGAAAACGTGCCGACCGAGCCGGTCGTGTGGGGCACCGACGGCGGCATGAACCGCGTCTTTGCCTCGAAGCTCGCCGAAACCCAGCCGGTTTACGACAACGACGGACGACTGCATGCGCCGCCGATCCATCCCGGCATGCCGCCGCCGAAGCTGAGCGGTCCGCGGGAAAATCCGCAGGATGGGTTTGCTTCGACCCAGATCGCCAACTCATCTCCAGGCTTGTTTGGCGGCATTTTCAACTCGGCGGCGAACGGCCAGCCGGCCCAAGCTCCATCGCAAACCGCCGATGGCGGCGCCGCGACCGACACGAGCTCGCAAAGTCATTCGAACTTTTTCGCCAGCCTGTTCGAGCCGACGAAGAAGGAACCGGCAGCTCCGCAGCCGCAAGGCGCCGCCCTTGCCGGCCTCAATCCCAAGATCGATCTGCGCCGAAGCGAGCCGCCGGATGGCGGTACAGCGCCGGCCGAGCATCAGATCGCGCAAGCGCCGAAGCCAAGGGCCAGGGCGCAAGACGCCAGGATGCCGGACAACACGCAGCTCAATGCCAGCGCAAATCCGCCGGCCACCGGCAGCTCGGGCCTGATGAAAGGCGCGCAACCGGTGGTCCCCACGGGCTCATTCGATGGCCGCTGGGCGGGACTGCAGTAATCTGAAATCAGGAATTGGCGCGGCAATCGGCATCAGATCGCATCGCACGATCTGATTACCGGTGACTGGACCCGGCTACACGTATTTGCCGTGGCAATGCTTGAATTTCCTGCCCGAGCCGCAGGGACACGGCTCATTGCGGCCGACCTTGCCCCAACTCTGCGGATCCTGCGGATTGCGCGCCAGTGCAGGCTCGGCCGATGCTTGCGCCGCGCGAGCCGGCATGGCGTTGCCAAAAGCCGGAGCAGCGCCGACACCGGACGCCGCGGTCGCGCCCATGGTCTGGCCAATACCGTGGCGCGCCAGCGTATCGGCGCCGGCCAGGGCCAGCGCCATCTCGTCCTCGCCGGTCGTCGGATCGATCTTGTGCGCCGCCATTGCCGGCAGCGCCGCAGGCGGCTGTTCCGCGGGCGGCGCCGCCTGAATTTCGACGCGCATCAGCTGCGCCGTGACCGCCTCGCGCAGGCTCTGACTCATGGCTTCGAACAGGCTGAAGGATTCCGCCTTGTATTCGTTGAGCGGATCGCGCTGGCCGTAGCCGCGCAGCCCGATCACCTGACGCAAATGGTCGAGCATCACCAGATGCTCGCGCCACAGATGGTCGAGCGACTGCAACAGGATTGATTTCTCGATGTAGCGAATGACGTCGGGCCCCCATTGCGCGACCTTCGCCGCCATGTACTCGTCGGCGCGGCGCTCGACGCGGGTGAAAATCTCCTCGTCGGCGATGCCTTCTTCCTTGGCCCAATCGTCGGCCGGCAAATCGAGGCCGAGCACCCGCTTGAGCTCCTCGCGCAGGCCCGTGGCGTCCCATTGTTCCGGATAGGCGTTTTCCGGCACGTGCTTGGCCACCAGATCGTCGATCACGGTATGCCGCATGTCCGCGACCACCTCGCCGACCGCCTGGTCCTGCATCCATTCGACGCGCTGATCGAAGATCACCTTGCGCTGATCGTTCATCACGTCGTCGTATTTCAGGATGTTCTTGCGGATATCGAAGTTACGCGCTTCGACCTTCTGCTGCGCCTTTTCCAGCGCCTTGTTGATCCAGGGATGAATAATCGCCTCGTTCTCGCGCAACCCCAGTTTTTGCAGCATGCCGTCGAGCTTATCGGTGCCGAAAATGCGCATCAGATCGTCGTCGAGCGAAAGAAAGAACTTGGAGTGGCCCGGATCGCCCTGGCGGCCGGAACGGCCGCGCAGCTGATTGTCGATGCGGCGGCTCTCGTGACGTTCGGTGCCGAGCACGCAAAGACCGCCGGCGGTGAGCGCTTTCTCCTTCAACTGCGCGACCTGCGAGCGAATCTCGGCGGCGCGCGGACCTTTTTCCCGCTCCCGCGCGTCCTCGATGTCGGCCAGTTCCTGGCGGATGCGCATGTCGGCGTTGCCGCCGAGCTGAATGTCGGTGCCGCGGCCCGCCATGTTGGTCGCGATCGTGATTGCGCCCGGCACGCCGGCCTGGGCGATGATCTGCGCCTCCTGCTCGTGATAGCGGGCGTTGAGCACAGCGAAGACTTTGGCGCTCGTGGAATTGTCGCCGGCATAGAGCGCGGCAAAGGCATTGGGGTCGGAGAAGTCGTGCTGCTCCCAGCCGTGCTGGCGCAGCATTTCCGCAAGCTGCTCGGATTTCTCGATCGAGGTGCTGCCGACCAGCACCGGCTGGCCGCGCGCCTTGCAGTCTTCGATCAGCGCCAGGATCGCCCGGAATTTCTCGGCCGCAGTGCGATAGACCTCATCATCGTCGTCGAGCCGCACCATCGGCATGTTGGTCGGAATTTCCAGGACTTCGAGATTGTAGATGTCCTGGAACTCCTCGGCTTCCGTCACCGCGGTGCCGGTCATGCCGCCAAGCTTCTCGTACATGCGGAAGTAATTCTGGAACGTGATCGAGGCCAGCGTCTGGTTCTCCGGCTGCACCGGCTGACGCTCCTTGGCCTCGAGCGCCTGGTGCAAGCCTTCCGAATAGCGCCGGCCCGGCATCATGCGGCCGGTGAACTCGTCGATGATGACGACTTCGCCGTTGCGCACGATGTAGTCCTTGTCGCGCTGGAACAGCTTATGGGCGCGCAGCGCCTGATTGATGTGGTGCACGACGGAAACGTTTTCGACATCGTACAGCGAGTCCGACTTGAGGAGTTCGGCGTCCTTGAGCGCCTGCTCCATCTTGCTCATGCCGGATTCGCTCAAATTGACGGAGCGCTGCTTTTCGTCGAGTTCGTAGTCGGCCTTGTCGAGGCGCGGAATAAACGCGTCGATGGTGTTGTAAAACTCGGAGCGGTCATCAAGCGGACCGGAAATGATCAAAGGCGTGCGCGCCTCGTCGATCAGGATGGAGTCGACTTCGTCGACGATGGCGTAGATGTGCCCGCGCTGCACCATGTCTTCGAGGCGGTATTTCATATTGTCGCGCAGATAATCGAAGCCGAGCTCGTTATTGGTGCCGTAGGTGACGTCGCAATCGTATTGCTTCTTGCGCTGCTCGTCGTCGAGCCCGTGCACGATGATGCCGACGGTGAGGCCGAGGAACGTGTAGACCTGACCCATCCATTCGGCGTCGCGCTTGGCAAGGTAGTCGTTGACGGTGACGACATGCACGCCGCGGCCGGACAGCGCATTGAGATAGACCGCCAGTGTCGCGACCAGCGTCTTGCCTTCGCCGGTCTTCATCTCGGCAATCTTGCCGTCGTGGAGCACCATGCCGCCGATCAACTGGACATCGAAATGGCGCTGGCCGAGCGTGCGCTTGCCGGCTTCGCGGACGGTGGCAAAAGCCGGCACCAGGATATCGTCAAGCGTCCGGCCCGCGGCCAGCTGCTTCTTGAATTCCTCGGTGCGGCCGCGCAACGCCTCGTCGGTCAGCGCTTCGAGTTCCTTCTCCAGCGCGTTGATCTCGTCGACGCGGGAGCGGTAGGCGCGGATACGGCGGTCGTTCGAGGAGCCGAATAGCTTGCGGGCAACAGCGCCGATCATTGCATCATCCTTATAATTTTCGGGCTTGCCCGCCAGGCGGTGTGATTGCGCACAATCGTGTCCGAAAACCGGCTCCCACTGCTCGGGATCATGCTCTGTCTTTATCTCGCCGGCAGGTGTCCAACCGACGGAAAATGCGGCGCTATTCGGGCTTCTGCAAGGCGACTGAACGTCCCAATGCCTGTTCGAGAGATAGGAGGGGGTCGATTTCTTGTCAATGCAAGCCGCATTCAGCGGCTTGCCAAGGGTGGCGCCGATTCTGCCATTGCCAACCGCAGTCGATTCGGCGAGTGTCCGCCCGACCGCGGACCGCAACCTTAGGCGTCCGACACCCTACAACAACCCGGCGATGTTTCACCTGTCTAAAGGATCGTTTTTTATGGCCTCCACCCGTCCGTTCGCCCTTGCGCTCGGCGCCTTCGCGCTCATCGCATTCCTCGGTACTCCAGCCATTGTCAGGGCACAGGATTCCGATCCGGTCGTCGCCCGCGTCAACGGCGTCGAGATTCATCAGAGCGATCTCGCGCTCGCCGAGGACGAGGTCGGCTCCAGCATGCCGCAGCAGATGGCGCCGGATCAGAAGCGCGAATACCTCATTACCTATCTCACCGACGTCGTCATTGTCGCGCAGGCCGCCGACAAGCAGAAGCTCGACGACCGCGCCGACGTCAAGCACCGGATCGAATTCGAGCGCAACAAGGTGCTGATGGAAGCGCTGTTGGCGGACACCGGAAAGGCCGCGCTGACCGACGATGCCATGCATAAGGTCTATGACGAGGCGGTCAAGCAGATGGCGCCCGAGGAGGAGGTCCACGCCCGCCACATCCTGGTGGCGACCGAGGCCGAAGCCAAGGAAATCGAGGACCAACTGAAGAAGGGCGCCGACTTCGCCACGCTGGCCAAGCAAAAATCCAAAGATCCGGGCGCGGCGGACGGCGGCGATCTTGGCTATTTCACCAAGGACCAGATGGTTCCCGAATTCGCCGACGCCGCCTTCAAGCTCGACAAGGGACAGATTTCCGATCCGGTCCATACCCAGTTCGGCTGGCACATCATCAAGGTCGAGGACAAGCGCACCAAGCCCACCCCGACCTTCGACGAGGTCAAGCCGCAGATCGAGAACTTCGTCGCCCACAAGGCGCAGGCCGAGATGGTGGCGAATTTGCGCAAATCGGCAACCATCGAACGGCTCGACCAGCCGCCGCAGCCACCCGCGCCGGCCGACCCGTCGGCACTCAATCCGGCCGCGCCGGCGAAGAAGTGACTGTTCTCTGATTCGTTACGTCCGGGCTTGTCCCGGGCATCCACGCCTTTACAACGTGGGCGCTGCAAGCCGTGGATGGCCGGAACATAAGGGCGTTTACGCCCGTCTCCGCGGGCTATGCCCGGCCATGACGAAAAGGACACTGCCGGTGTCTACTCCTGTCTCTCCCCTCGCCCCGAAAACCGTCCCAACCCTGCCGGCGATCGCCGGCGTGCGGCTCGCCACCGGCGCCGCCGGCATCCGCTACCAGGACCGGACCGATGTCATGCTCGCGGTGTTCGACGAAGGCACCAGCGTCGCCGGCGTGTTCACGCGGTCCAAATGCCCGTCGGCCCCGGTCGAATGGTGCCGCGCCAGGGTGAAAGGCGCCCGCGCCCGCGCGCTCGTCGTCAACTCCGGCAATGCCAACGCCTTTACCGGCAAAAGCGGGCGCGCCGCCTGCACCTTCACCGCCAAGCTTGCCGCCGCCGCGGTCGGCTGCAAGCTGACCGAAGTGTTCCTCGCGTCGACCGGTGTCATCGGCGAACCGCTGCCGGCGCAGGCCTTTGACGGCGTTTTGACGAAGCTTGCGATCGAAGCCACCGCCAATGGTTATACCGACGCCGCCGGCGCGATCATGACCACCGACACGTTTCCCAAGCTCGCCACCGCGCGGGCGCGCCTTGCCGGCACCGAAGTCACGATCAACGGCTTTGCCAAAGGCGCCGGCATGATCGCGCCCGACATGGCGACGATGCTGGCCTTCGTCTTCACCGATGCGCCAATCGCGGCGCCGGTGTTGCAGACGTTATTGCGCGAGGGCGTCGTCGATACGTTCAATGCCGTCACCATCGACGGCGATACTTCAACCTCCGACACAGTGCTCGCCTTCGCCACCGGCGCGGCGCCGGCGCCGCGGATCGCGCGCGCCAACGATCCCCGCCTCGTTCCGTTCCGCAAAGCCTTCAACGCCGTGCTGGCCAATCTGGCGGAGCAAGTGGCGCGCGACGGCGAAGGCGCGCGCAAGCTCGTCGAAATCACGGTCGAGGGCGCGGTATCGAAAGCATCGGCGCGGCGCGTCGCGCTGTCGATCGCCAATTCGCCGCTGGTCAAGACCGCGCTCGCCGGCGAGGACGCCAATTGGGGCCGCGTGGTGATGGCAGTCGGCAAAGCCGGCGAACCCGCCGACCGCGACCGGCTGTCAATCTGGTTCAACGGCATCCGCGTCGCCCATAAAGGCGCGCGCGACCCGTCCTATGACGAAGCGGTTGTTTCCACCACAATGAAGCAGCCGGAAATCGCGCTCAAGGTCGGGCTCGGCCTCGGCAAGGGCCGCGACCGCGTGCTGACCTGCGATCTCACCAAGGAATATGTCGCGATCAACGGCGATTACCGCAGTTGACGCCCGGAAGAGCGACATGGCCGCCGCGCTCAACCACATTCGCACCGCCGCGCTCGACATCGCGTACGAAGAGAGTGGCGCGCCGGACGGCGTGCCGGTCGTTCTGTTGCATGGCTGGCCTTACGACCCACGCGACTACGACGCAGTCGTGCCGCCGCTTGTCGCCGCCGGCTTCCGTCTGATCGTGCCGTATCTGCGCGGCTTTGGACCGACGCGATTTCTCTCCGCGCAGACGCCGCGCTCCGGCCAGCAGGCGGCGCTCGGTAACGATTTGCGCGAATTGATGGATGCGCTGGCGATCGAACGCGCGGTGCTGGCGGGTTACGACTGGGGCGGCCGCGCCGCCTGCGTCGTCGCGGCGCTATGGCCGGAGCGCGTGCGCGGCCTCGTTACCGGAAACGGCTACAACATCCAGGACATCGCGCTGTCGCCAAAGCCGCAGCCGCCCGCACAGGAGCACCGCTTCTGGTATCAGTATTATTTCCACACCGAGCGCGGCCGCGCCGGCCTCGAACAAAATCGCCGCGCACTTTGCCGTTACATTTGGTCGATCTGGTCGCCGCATTGGCGCTTCGACGACGCCAGCTTTGAGCGCAGCGCGGTGTCGTTCGATAACCCCGATTTTGTCGCGGTGACGATCCAGTCCTACCGCCATCGCTTCGGTTACGCGCCCGGCGATCCGGCGCTGGAGCCGATCGAAGTCAAGCTTGCCGCACAGCCGAGAATCGCAGTGCCGACGATCGCCATCCAAGGCGAGGCGGACGGCGTCCAGCCGCCGGGATCGGCGGCCAGGCTTGACGGGCGTTTCACCGGACCTTTTGCACGCCGCGTGTTGCCGGGGATCGGTCACAATCCGCCGCACGAGGCGCCGGCGGCGGTGGCGGATGCAATCGTGGAATTGGCCCGTAGTCCCTTAACCCTGCAATAACCAGTGCGCCGGATGCATCAATGTTAGCGACCGGATTTGAGCATGCATTTACCCTCCTCTCGCTAGATTGAGGCCGGCCGTGAGCGTCAAACTTGTTCTTGTCGCCGCTTGTGCGCTGATCGATCCCGACGGCCGCGTGCTCATCGCGCAACGCCCGACGGGCAAGTCGATGGCGGGCTTGTGGGAGTTTCCAGGCGGCAAGATCGAGCCGGGCGAGCGGCCGGAACAGAGCCTGATCCGCGAGCTAAGGGAGGAACTGGGCATCGAAGTCAAAGAAGAGTGCCTCGCGCCGCTGACATTCGCGAGCCACCTCTATCCCGACTTCCACCTGCTTATGCCGCTTTATGTCTGCCGGCGCTGGGAAGGGTTCGTCGCGGCGCAGGAGGGACAGCAACTAAAATGGGTGCGGCCGACCGAACTGCGCAACTACCCGATGCCCCCGGCCGACGAACCGCTGATCTCGCATCTCACGACACTGTTATGATCTGAACGTATGATCTGAACGCCAAAAGGCCTCAAGACCATGTTCAAACGCCCGAACCTGACCGTCACTCCGCTGCTCGTGCGCTTTATGCGCGACGAGAACGGCGCCACAGCGATCGAATATGCGATGATCGCGTCGGGCATCGGCATTGCCATCGCCGCGACGCTGGTGAATCTGGGGTCGGCCGTCAATGGTCTGTACGGCAGCGTCCTGACATCGCTGAAGTAACTCAGCGTCCCGCTTTTTCGCCGGCCGAAATCTCTGCCGTGCCGAGCACGTCGGCGAGCCGCGATTGCGCCGCGCCGGGCTTGAGCGGCTGCTGCTGGCTTGGATGCGGCGCCCAGCCCGACAGCCAGACAATCTCGAACGTCGCCCGCACCCGGCCGTCAGCATCGGCAAAACGCTGCGCGTAGATTTCGCACATGCGCAGCAGTGTTGCCCGTTTAAGCGGCGTGCGCCGTCGCGCGATGAGCGCGTTGGCCGCAGCCATGCGCCGCAGATCGCGCATCAACGCCAACGCCGAATCGTAACGCACCGTGACGCGGTCGACGTCGGCCACGGGCAAGGCAAATCCGGCGCGCTGCAGCAAGGCGCCGAGTTCGCGCAGATCGCCGAACGGCGCCACGCGTGGCGACGCTCCGCCCTCGACCTCGCTCTCCGCCACGGCGAATGAGTGGCGCAGTTCGGTGAGCGTCTCGCCGCCGAGAAGGGCTGCGAGAAACAAGCCGTCGGGCTTGAGCGCGCGACGGATCTGGATAAGCACCCCCGGCAAGTCGTTGACGAATTGCAGCGCCAGCGCCGAGACGACGAGATCGAATGCGCCTTCGGCGAACGGCAACGCCTCCTCGTCGGCGACGACAAGTCCCCCCGTATGCGGACTGCGGGATGGCGGTACCGAATCCGCCCGAACGATCGTCCGCACCGAGCCGAGGCGCGACAGCGCCGTGCGCACCGCCTCGCCGGGCGTGCCGAGATCGAGCGCGAGGTCGAACTGGCGCAGCACCGCGGCGAGCCGGTCGGCAAGCTCGTCGGCGACACGATCGAGCAAAAACGTCGCCGGTCCCAACGCTGCAGCGCGGCGGCGTCGCCCGCGAAGGAGCAGGCGATCGAACAGGATCGGGCTCGGCGTTAGCGGGTTATCGGCCATGATCCGATCGTCTCCGGTCCCGCCCCGGCATGACCTCGCGGCGGCGATGACATTTCCTTTATAGCGCGATAGCGTGGCGTCATGACGCTTTCGGTCGGTATCGCGGTGCCGGTGCAGATCAAGCGGGTCGCCGCCGCGTTCCGCGCGGGCTGGCGCGCGACACTCGATCTCGCTCTGCCGACGCTTTGTCCGGCCTGCCGCGAACCGGTCGAGGGCCGCGGCCTGTGTCCGGCGTGCTGGTCGAAGCTTTCCTTCATCACCCGCCCCTATTGCGAGCGGCTCGGCATCCCGTTCGTCTATGACCCGGGGCCCGGCATCCTGTCCATGGAGGCCATTGCCGACCCGCCGGCCTACAACCGCGCCCGCGCCGCCGTGCGTTTCGACGAGATTTCACGCGCCCTGGTGCATGGCCTCAAATATGGCGACCGGCTCGACCTCGCACCGATGATGGGCGGCTGGATCAACCATGCCGGGCGCGAAATCCTTGCCGAAGCCGACGCGCTCGTTCCAGTGCCGTTACACTGGCGCCGCCTGTGGGCGCGGCGTTTCAACCAATCCGCCATGCTGGCCGCCGCCATTTCGGCCGCGAGCGGCGTGCGGATTGCCTCAGGTGCGCTCAAGCGGGTCAAGCCGACGCTGCAGCAGGTCGGGCTGTCGCGAACCGAGCGCGCCGCCAATGTGCAGGGCGCGTTTCGCGTGCCGCCCGAGGGCCGCGGCGTGGTCGCCGGACGCCGCCTCGTTCTGGTCGACGACGTGCTGACCTCCGGCGCCACGGTCGACGGTTGCGCGCGGGCGCTGCTGCGCGCCGGCGCCGCCAACGTGGATGTACTGATCTTTGCCAGGGTTGCCGAGCCGGGGCGAACGTCCATATAAACAAATTAATAGAAGTTATGCAGCATCATCGCCCGCACCCTATCGCCCGTAACATGGCCGCAATCGACATCTATACCATTCACTATTGCCCCTATTGCCAGGATGCGAAGGAACTACTTTCCGGCAAGGGCGTGAGCTTTCATGAGATCGACGTCAGCGCGAACCGGGACAGGCGCAAAGAGATGATCGAACGCGCCCACGGCCGCAGCACCTTTCCGCAGATTTTTATCGGCGCGACCCATGTCGGCGGCTGCGACGATCTCTATGCGCTGGACGCGGCCGGCAAGCTCGATGCCTTGCTGCTCGAGGCCAAGGCGCAGACGGCAAAGGGGCCGCCGGTATGAGCACGGCAAAAGATTCCACCTTCAAGGTCGGCCTCGTGCAGATGCGCTCAGGGCTTGAGCCGGAGGCCAACCTTACCCACGCACTGGCGGCGATCGACGAGGCCAGGCGCGCCGGCGCCGATTATGTGCTGACGCCGGAAATGACCAATATCCTGGCGCTCAAGCGCGACCACCTTTTCGCCAAGATCGTCGCCGAAGAGCACGACGCGACGCTGGCGACGCTGCGCGAGGTCGCGCGTAAGCTCGGCATCTTCATCCATATCGGCTCGCTGGCGGTCAAAGCGTCGCCGGAAAAAGCCGCGAACCGCTCCTTTCTGATCGACCGCAAGGGCGACATCGCCGCCCGCTACGACAAGATCCACATGTTCGACGTCGATCTTGCCGGTGGCGAGAGCTACCGCGAATCCAACAATTACCGCGCCGGCGAGCTTGCCGTGGTCGCCGATTTGCCGTGGGGCCGGCTCGGTTTGACGGTCTGCTACGACCTGCGTTTCCCCGCGCTCTACCGCGCGCTCGCCGAAGCCGGCTCATCGTTCCTGGCGATACCGTCAGCGTTCACCCGGCAGACCGGCGAGGCACATTGGCACGTTCTGATGCGCGCCCGCGCCGTCGAAAACAGCTGTTTCGTCTTTGCCGCGGCGCAAGGCGGGCGGCACGAAAACGGGCGGGAGACATTCGGCCATTCGCTTGTTGTCGATCCGTGGGGCCGCATCCTCGCCGAGGGCGGCATCGAACCGGGCGTCGTAATGGCGGAGATCGATCCCGCCGCGGTGGCGACCGCGCGGTCACGGCTTCCGTCGCTGTTGCACGGCCGCCGTTTCGAGTTGGTCGAGCCGATGGCGGAGCCGACCTATCTGCATGCCGTGCGGGAGCCGACATGATCCGCTACGCGCTGACCTGCGACGAGGGTCATGGCTTCGAGAGCTGGTTCCAGAACTCCGCCGCTTACGACAAACAATCGAAGCGCTCGCTGGTGACCTGTCCGCTGTGCGGCTCGGCGAAAGTCGAGAAGGCGATGATGGCGCCGAACCTCGCTTCGGGCGCGGCCGCCGCCGCGCCGCAGTTGCCGGACGCTTCGCCCGCGCCGCCCAATCCAGCGCCGGCGCCCCCGCTTACGCCTGCGCCGATGCCGGCGATCCCGCCAAAGAGTCCGGTCGCCATGATGTCGCCGCCGGAGCGCGAGCTGCGGCAGAAGCTCAAAGAGCTGCGCGATCACATCACCAAGAATGCGAGTTATGTCGGCCCGCGTTTCTCCGAAGAGGCGCGCAAAATCCATTACGGCGAGACCGAGCACCGCTCGATCTATGGCGAGGCGTCGCCGGAAGAGGCCAAGGAATTGCACGAGGAAGGCATCGAATTTCATCCGCTGCCAATTCTGCCGGACGACAAGAACTGATACGGCAATTCGCCGCCCGCCAGAGCGCAGCGCCGGATGTCAATTCGCGTCCGAATTTCTCTCAGCCACCACCATGTAATTGACGTCCATGTCGGCTGCGAGTTGCCAGCGGTCGGCCAGAAGATTGTAGATCACGCCGGTCTCGCCAGCGATCTGCATGCCGCTTTGCTCGATGGCGATCTCAAGCTCGTTGGGTGTCACGAACCTGTCCCACTGATGGGTGCCGCGCGGCAGCCAGCGCAAAATGTATTCGGCGCCGACGATCGCCAGCGCAAAGCTTTTCGCGGTGCGATTGAGCGTCGCCACAAACAGGAGCCCGTCCGGCTTGACCATCGCGGCCGCAGTGCCGACGAACAGGCCGACATCGGCAACGTGTTCGACCACTTCCATGGCAAGCACCGCATCGAAGCTCTCGCCGTCCGCCGCCAATGCCTCGGCGCTGGTGTTGCGGTAATTGATCGAAAGTCCCGACTGCGCCGCATGCTGCTCTGCCACCGCGATATTGCTGTCGGAAGGGTCGATGCCAACCACAGTGGCACCCAGCCGCGACAGCGGCTCCGAAAGGATGCCGCCACCGCAGCCGATATCCAGCACGCGCAGGCCGGCGAGGCTGTCAAGCCGCTTCGGGTCGCGGCCGAAATGCGCGGCGGCGCGGTCCCGGATATAGGCCAGACGGACGGGATTGAACTTATGCAGCGCCGCCATCGGCCCACGCGCATCCCACCATTGCCCGGAGATGCGGGAAAATCGCGCGACTTCGTCGTCGTCGATCGTGCGCGCTGACGTATTTGCAGAAACGGGCTTTTGATCAGGGTTACGATCAGAATTACAATTCATGGCGCTGTTTTCACGGTGTGGGCGCGGTCCCGCAATCATTCTGGACCACGAGTGATCGGAGCATTCAAGAGGTGATACGAAAGGCCGCCATTGCGGCGCTTTTCTTGGTCCTTGGACTAGGGCATTCTGAAACTCAACGATTATAACTGGGAGGATACGATGAAGCGCGTATTGTTGGCAGGCCTTGGCCTTGTGGCCGCGAGCCTGTTGCCGGCCTCGAGCCACGCTCAGGGAACAGTCAAGATCGGCCTGATCCTGCCCTATTCCGGCCAGTTCGCCGACACCGCGACGCAGATCGACGATGGCATCAAGCTCTATCTCAAAGAGCACGGCAACAAGCTCGGCGGAATGAATGTCGAGATCGTCCGCAAGGATGTCGGCGGCATCAACCCGCCGGTCGCCAAACGGCTTGCCGAAGAACTGATCACCCGGGACAACGTCGACATCCTGGCTGGTTTTGCGCTGACGCCGAATGCGCTGGCCGCCGCCGAGGTTTCGGCGCAGGGCAAGAAATTCATGGTGGTCATGAATGCGGCGACGGCCATCATCACCACCAAATCGCCCTACCTGGCGCGGACCTCGTTCACCGTGCCGCAGGTCAATGAAACGCTCGCCACTTGGGCGGCAACGCAGGGCGACAAGAGCGCCTATACGATGGTTACCGATTATGGTCCTGGCATCGACGCCGAAACTTCGTTCCAGAAGGCCTTCTCGGCGGCGGGCGGCAAGGTTCTCGGCTCGGTCCGCATGGCGGTACAGAACCCGGATTTCACCGCCTATGTGCAGCGCGCCAAGGATCTCAGTCCGCAAAGTATTTTCGTCATGATTCCCGGCGGCTCGCAGCCGGGCGCGTTCGGCAAAGCCTTGGCCGAACGCGGTATCGACCCCAAGAAGACCGAGGTTTTGGGCCAGGCTGAAATCGCCGACGAGCACGCTTTGGCGAGCATGGGCGATGTCGCGGAAGGCATCATCACGTCGGGCAATTACGACTACAATCTCGATAACCCGCTGAACAAAAGCTTCGTCAAAACCTACAATGCCGACTACAGCCGCAATCCGGATTTCTTCTCGGTCGGCGGTTACGACGGCACGCATCTCATCGACCTGGCGCTGACCAAGGACGGCGGCAGGACCGACGGCGATTCCTTGATTGCCGCCGCCAAAGGCGCGAGCTGGGACAGCCCGCGCGGTCCGATGTCGATCGATCCGCAGACCCGCGACGTCATCCAGACCGTCTATATCCGCAAGGTCGAGAAGGTTGACGGCAAGCTCGTCAATGTCACCATCGCGAGTTTTCCGAACGTGAAGGACCCGTTCAAGGCGGCGATGAACAAATAGGCCTTCGACTTCTCCGCAAACGACGGTCCGCTTGCGCAAGCTAAAGACGCCGGAGCCGCGTTCTGGTTTGATCGGGACGCGGCTCTAGCCATACGCCGGTTTTCAAAAGGGGCCGTTCGGCCATGCTGCCTCCCATTTTCGGTGTCCTGTTCGACGGCTTCGCGTATGGGATGCTGCTGTTCCTGCTGTCGGTCGGGCAGTCGGTCACGCTCGGCATGATGAATTTCATCAATCTGGCGCATTGCAGCTTCGCCATGCTTGGCGGTTACGTCACCGTCGCCTTGATGACACGCTACGGCTGGCCGTTTTTCGCAACCCTGCCATTGGCGTTCATCGTGGCCGCCGTGGTCAGCATCGGCTTCGAGCGCACGCTCTATCGCCGGCTCTATCGGGCGAGCGAGCTCGATCAGGTGTTGTTGACGATCGGCATCGTCTTCATTTCGGTGGCGGTGGCGGCCTATGTTTTCGGCACCGAGCAGAAGCCGCTGCAACTGCCGGATTATCTGCGCAGCTCGATCACCGTGTTGGGCATTCGGCTTGCCGTGTACCGTCTCATACTGGTCGGCATCGCGCTTTTGATCACGTTGCTCCTCGTCCTGACCGTGGAATATACGCGGTTTGGCGCCAGGGTGCGCGCAGCCGTCGATAACGAGCGCATGGCGCGAGGACTTGGCATCGACGTCGATCGCACCTTCGCCATCACCTTTGCGCTCGGCAGCGGCCTTGCCGGTCTCGGCGGCGCGCTCGCCATCGAGATCGTCGGGCTCGATCCGTCGTTTGCGCTCACCTACCTGGTCTACGTCTTGATCGTCGTGTCGGTCGGCGGTCTCGGCTCGATTTCCGGCTCGTTTGTCGCCGCGGCGCTGCTCGGCATCAGCGACGTCGCCGGCAAATATTACGTTCCCGCCGTCGGTGCCTTTCTCATCTATCTGGTCATGATCGCGCTTCTGATGTGGCGGCCGCGCGGCCTGTTCGGGAGACGCTGAGTAATGGCGGTGATCGAAAGCATGACGGCGCCGCAGCTTTACTTTCAATCGCGGGCGCGATGGCGGCCGGTTGAGATCGCGTTCTGGCTGGCGACGCTGCTGCCGTTCGTCTTGTTCCCGAACTATCTCGTCCTGGCGAGCCAGATCGCCATCACCGCATTGTTTGCGCTGTCGCTCGATCTGATCCTCGGTTATGCCGGCATCGTATCGCTCGGCCATGCCGCATTCTTCGGCGTCGGCGCCTATGCCGCGGGCTTGGCGTCGAAATACGGCTGGGGCGAGCCGATCAGCGGTCTTATTCTGGCGTCGATCGCGGCAGGCATCGTCGGCTATGCCACAAGCTTCGTGATCTGCCGCTTCCGTCATCTGGCGCTGATCATGCTGACGCTCGGCTTCGGCTTGATGCTGGAGGAACTGGCCAACAGCGCCGGCTGGCTAACCGGCGGCTTCGACGGCTTGCAAGGTATCGCCACCTGGAAGCTTCTCGGTTATTTCGAGTTCGACCTTTATGGCTACGTCGCCTACGGCTATTCGCTCGCTGTGCTTTTTATCCTGTTCGTGTTTGCGCGACGGCTGATCCATTCGCCGTTCGGCCTGTCGCTGCGCGGCATCCGCGAGAATTATACGCGCATGCCGGCGCTGGGCGCGCCGAGCCGCGCGCATCTGCGCACCATCTACACGATTGCCGCCGCGATGGCGGGAATTGCCGGCGCGCTGTTGGCGCAGACGACCGAGACGCTGTCGCTCGAATTCGCTCGGCTTCGAGCGCTCCGCTGAGCTTCTGGTCATCCTCGTGCTCGGCGGCGCCGGCAGGCTTTATGGCGGACTGGTCGGCGCCGTCATCTACTTGATCGCCCGCGACCGCTTTTCCGGGATCGAGCCGCAATACTGGTATTTCTGGATCGGGATTCTGTTGGTGACGGTGGTCACGTTCCTGCCCAATGGCGTGCTCGGCGGACTGTCGAGACTCACCTCGCGCTGGAGCCGCGCGTGACTGCGCCGGCGCTTGCCACACGCGGCCTTGCCAAGCGCTTCGGCTCGCTGGTCGTTGCCGACGACATCGCCATCGAACTGCCGGCCGGCGTGCGCTACGCACTGATCGGGCCGAACGGCGCCGGCAAGACCACCTTGATCAATCTCATCACCGGCATGCTGCAGCCGGACGACGGCCGGATTCTGCTCGACGATGAAGACATCACCGCGCTGTCGCCGGACGAACGGGTGCGCCGCGGCCTGGTGCGCACCTACCAGGTCAATTCGCTTTTTCCGCATCTCACCGCGCTCGAATCGGTGACGCTCGTGGTCTGTGAGCGCCGCCGCGTGGCGCAGACCTGGTGGCGGCAGCTTCCCGCCTACAGCGCCGAAATCGACGAGGCCTATGACATTCTGGCCCGGCTGACGCTCGACAAGGTGTGCCACCGCCTGACGCGGGAACTGGCCTACGGCCAGCAGCGGCTCCTGGAAATCGCGCTGGCGCTGGCGACCAAGCCGAAAGTGCTGTTGCTCGACGAGCCGGCGGCAGGCGTGCCGCGCGACGAAAGCAAGGACCTGTTCACCGCCATCGCCGGTCTGTCCAGCGACATCACCGTGTTGTTCATCGAGCACGACATGGATCTGGTCTTTCGCTTCGCGTCGCGCGTGATCGTCATGGTCGGCGGCCGCGTGTTGGTCGAAGGCACGCCGGCCGAGATCTCGTCCGATCCGCGGGTCCGCGCGGTCTATCTCGGCAAGGCGCACGGAGCTTTGCAGCCGACGGTCTCGGGGGGTGCGCCGTGACCGGGGCGCTGCTTTCGCTCAACGATGTCCGTGCCGGTTACGGCCCTGCCGTGGTGCTCGACGGCGTGTCGTTCGATTTGCCCGAACGCGGCGGGCTCGCCGTGCTGGGCCGAAACGGCGTCGGCAAATCGACGCTGCTCCTGACCATCATGGGCTATACCCAGGTCGGCCGCGGCAAAATCCTCTGGCGCGGCGAGGACGTCACCGCGCAACCGCCGCATCGCCGCGCGCTCGCCGGCATCGGCTGGGTGGCGCAGGAGCGCGAGATTTTTCCTTCGCTTACCGTCGAGGAAAACCTCACCGTCGCCGCCCGCAGCGGCCGCTGGGATCTGCCGGCCGTGTACGATCTCTTTCCGCGGCTTGCCGAACGCCGCCGCAATCTCGGCAATCAGCTGTCCGGCGGTGAGCAGCAGATGCTGGCGATCGCGCGGGCGCTGATGACCAATCCGGCGCTACTGTTGCTCGACGAGCCGCTCGAAGGTTTGGCGCCGATTGTCGTCGAGGAACTCGCCGCCGCCATCCGCCGCATGACGAGCGAAGGCGGCAACGCCTTCATCCTGGTCGAACAGCACGTCGAGGTCGCGCTGCCGCTCACCCAACAGGCGATCGTTCTTGAACGCGGCCAAATCGTCCACAGCGGATCTTCGGCCGAACTCCTCGCCGACCACGCCGCACTCGACCGCTTTGTCGGTCTGAAACTCGCGCAAGCGTAATTTTTTCCTCTCCTTCCGAAAATTGGGAAGGACGAGTCTCTCCGGTCTCGCAGCACGTTTTTACGCGTGCGCGTGCGATGTCAAACAGCGATGCCCGTAGCCCGGATGGAGCGGAGCGTAATCCGGGACCGATCGACGAGCTTTTATGCCGCTCCCGGATTTCATCCGGGCTACGAAGAAAATAGGGAAGCGGAACGCCGGCAGACGCAGTGTTTCATGTCCCGCACGCAAGCAGCGCGCGGGTCGCGCCACGGAGAGAAGCGGCTTGCGCCGCCCTCACCGCTGTCGGGCGCGCTCGCCTGCCGGCGTTCCACCGCGGCTCTCACCAAGGGGAGTATTCCATCCCCAAGGGGCAACCCGGGCCAGGCTTCGTGGATACGGCGCCTCAAGCGCGGACATCGCCGCCAACGCCGCACCCAGTTGCAGCGAAGCACCTCGCACGCCGGTCATAGTGCCGGCAGGCATGATGCCCGGGCCGCCCGGGAGCAGGACTGATGAGGTCTTGCCCGCAGGCACCGCACTCGCCCCTTTCCGCCCGGCATCACCCGCACGGCGTCCCTTAAGGGCGAGTTTGATTCTTTGTTTGTATCCGAAACGGGGACGTATGTCAACATTGTCCTTTGTATAGCGACATGGGTTTCTTGGGCGATTATCTGCCTGTTGACAAACGTAGGGTCCTACCCTACGGCTTCAACCTGTCGGAGAATACGATTTTCCGGGGGATGTTGCTATGGCTCAAAATCCGAAAGGCTTTGTCTTTCCATGGGAGCGGGGTCCGCCCAAAACCGACGGCCAAAAGCCATTGGACACCGAAACTGTGCTCAACAATCCGGACCTATCGCGGTACGGCTACAGAACTGCCGCGCCCGGCCCTGGAGAACCGGGATACAGTCAAGATATCAGACGGGATATCGCGAACGCTGCCGACCAAAGTGAGCGATCTACGGAGGAAAAGGTGGCGCACACTCAATCTGGTAGCACCCCATTCACCGTTTTTGACTATCTCGGCCTTGGCTTCATCCTTGAGCCGCCCGGCGTCCTGGTGCACGCCGTCATGACAGGCGAACCGCTAAATTGGTCGAAGGCTTGGTATGCGCTACCGTTCATCGCTATAGGCGCGGCGAGCATCTATATTGGCCGCAATTGGGACACTCTCAAACAGAGCGTGAATGCTAATTTTGCTAATGCGGTTGATCGGCTGTCACGAGCTTATGTCGTTCCGTTTATCGTTGTCATGTTTGCTCTAGGCGGGTTAGCGATTTTGCCTATCCTGATTTGGCCGCCCAACAATTCTGCGTCGTCAGTTGTTATTCCGTCAGCCGAAGAAATCGCTGCGGCGGTCGCTAAGAAAATGGCGAGCCAACCAGCGCCGACGGCGCCAGTAGCGACGGGCGACATATGGGACAATCTAAAACCAACGCAACAATTAGCCCTGGAGCGCGCTCTCAAGTCTCTCCCGAAGCGGGATGGGTTTCAGGTGATTTGCGTGAGTACTGATTGCAAGGATTTGGCTACGTCTTTTCTGCGCGTGCTTGATGACGCCGACTGGACCCCGGTCTTAACTTCTGGAAATGGCTATTATCAGGAACCCGTGGGGCTAGTTCTTTATCAGAAGGACGTCAAAGACCGTTCTTTAGCTGACGCAATCGAGGCTGCAACGGGCATCAAGGTAGAGCGCATTGCTCAAGCTACGCAGCCCACAGAATCAATATTCATCGGGGTTCGAATGTGAGCGTTCACCCCTCCAATCGAATTCCAGTTGCTCCGGCTCGCTGGCCTCTTTCGCCTCTAGCTGAGACGGATGCCAGTGACCTCGCCTCAGCTGCCTGCTATGGCGGTCCCGAACATGTCGGGGTTCATGCGGTTATTGTATCGGAACTGAAATTCCGCGACGTAGAGCGGCATATATTTGGCGGACATCTTGTGGAAGGTGCCGACCACGCCGCGCTTGAAGATCGACCAGAAGCCCTCGATTGTATTGGTGTGGACCGCGCCGATCACGTACTGATGCTTGCTGTGGTTGACGGTCGCGTGCTGGAATTTCTGCAGGTAGTCGCTATAGCCTTTCCAGTCGTCTGTCGCGAGCAAACTGACTTTATTGGAAACGGCCTCATTTACGAAATCAAGCATCGTTTGCGAGTTGACCTTATTCAGAACGCGGGCGATCACGTTGCCCTTGCGCTCGACCGCGCCAATGATTGGCGTCTTATCGCCACCGCGGTGGCCCACGCGCTTATTCCAGTGGCGGTTCTTGTCTTTTCCGCCAATCCACGTCTCATCCATTTCGACAATGCCGCCAAGCTTTTGCTCCGGCGCGATCAGGCCCGCGCGAATTTTGTGGCACATGGAATGGGCCGTCTCGTAGCTGCCGAAGCCAAGCATGCGCTGAATTTGAAGGGCGCTCATTCCCTTCTTGCTGGAAAGCATCAAATGAGCGACGCGATACCAGTCGCGGAGAGGCTTCTTCGTGTTCTCAAAGATCGTGCCGGTCAGGCAAGAGAACCGATAGCCGTCTTTGGCGCATTCCCGGCACTGCCAGTGAAACGGCTTGTAGCTAGAGGCGTCGTACAGGTCCGCATTGCCACAGCGCGGGCAGTGAACGCCTTCCGGCCAGCGGCGCAAAACCAGATAGCTAAGGCAAGCCGCCTCATCCCCAACCGGGAAGCGGGCCTCAAACTGGGCCGTGGTCATCTGCGGAACTGGTTTTGGACGTTTTGCCATGGCGGCTACCCTTCGAATCCGACCGTAGAAGGATATTGCCATGTCTGAGCTTCTTTGTCAACAGGCAGATAATCGCCGTTTCTTGTAACCCGTAAGGCGGTAAGATTTGGGCGATGAACCGCCTGCCCCGCGCGACTGCCGTCTTCTCGAAAGTCTCGGTCAAGAGCCAGACCGTGATCCCCCGTGAAGTGCGCGAACGGCTCGCGCTCAAGCCCGGCGATACTCTGCGTTATCACATCGTCGATCGAGGCATCTTGCTCGACAAGGCGCCGCCGAACGAGAGCGACGATCCGTTCGCTGCATTTTCCGAATGGTCGAGCGAGGCTGACGAGAAGGCCTATGGCGAGCCCTGAGATCGCACGTTTCGATCCATTCGACGTCGTTGTCGTTCCATTTCCCCATGCCCACCGTCTGGCCGAGAAGCGCCGCCCCGCTTTGGTCATTTCCAATCGCCAGCTCGCCACGTATGGCCTTATCTGGGTGGCAATGATCACCAGCGCCGACAACGAACCTTGGCCGAGCGATATCGCGATCGCCGATCTTGAACGCGCCGGTTTGCCCGCTCCCTCGGTGGTGCGCCCGGCCAAGATCGCGTGCATCGAACCAAGCCGGATTGACCGTCGGATTGGACGGCTTGATAAAGCGGCGGCGCGCAAGGCTGGGGAGAAGTTGCGCGGCTTTTTGGGCTAGCACCGGGAAATCCGGATTTCCCCGCAGCCTTATCCACGCTAGGCTTGATCCCTATATGGCGCCTGACGGTATGAACCGGGGAAAACACGATGACTGACGGAAGCTCGCTGTCGCTCTCGGAGCTCGATGATCGCATCGCCATTCTTCGCGACAATATCCGCCAGCTGATCGAGCAGGCCGCGGCGTTTTCGGGTGCCGAGGACGAAGACCGCAACGCCGATCGCCTGGCGCAGCAAAACGAAGAGCTTGAAAATCTGAAGAAGCAAAGAGACGCGCTGCTTAAGAGGAAATAAGCAATAAGGCCGCCCCTTGCGGGCGGCCTTATTGTTTACGCGAGCGACAACGCTTCACCACGAGCCGCGTGGCGTATCGGCGGAATCAGCGCTGATCGGGGTTCGGAATAGCGACGGTGGAGCCGTCGCTGCCGTAGCCGGGGATCGACTGCGACGCCGACTGGTTGGACTGGTTGACGCGTTGCGTCGTCTTGGCAAAGGCCGGGCTGGTCAGTAGTGCGACGATGCCGAGCGCGGACAGCACCAGTTTCGGATTGAACGAATTCATGTGCATCTCCATGAGTGGTCGCCCTTCGCTGTCACCTAAGCGAATTATTGCACTGCACAAGGAGCGTCTCGTCGTCAAAGCGTCACAATATTGTTATTTTCAATCATGGCGTTAGCGGGAATTTTTTGGCCGCATCGTTGTAGCCTGCCGTGCGATGCAACAAGACTAAAAATGATGCGAATAATTCCGCTGACGCGGCAATGAATTGGACTGCGCGCGGGCAAGTCATGCCGTTTTTCGCGGCATGGCGCGATCCGTCGAAAGAAAGAGCAACGCGCAAACGCCGAAGCCGCGGCCCATAACCCGCGCCGCCCAGCCCTGGAGCGGTGGCCGCGGTTAACCATAGCAAGCGGGCGACGCCTTTTTCCCAGAAAAATCCGCGGCTTGGCCGATTTTGGCCATGATCTTACCGTTTACAGGCACTTAACCTCCGGCATTGCATTGTCGAGGTCAGGGGTAACTGGGTGGTGAGGGACAGATGAAAACTGGGAAACGGGGTTCCAGAGCTTTCAAGCCGGTGACACCGGCTGATGCGACGCCGCTCGCGCGGCGCGCGATGGCTTTCGTCTAAGCGTTCTCCTTCGCAGCAACGCTTAATCATGACGTGGGCAGCCGCGAGCCTCTCCGGCGTCACTTCGTTTGACCGCGCCGTTTCCGGGCGCGCCGATTACGGCCGGACCATGCGCCGGACCGTCGGCATCAGCCTTGGCACGATGACGACGACCGGGCTGACGGCCGGCGCCGCCACGCTCACCGCCGCATGGATCATCGCCAACGCCTTGGGCGGCGCCGGGCACACCGCAGTGCCGGACGCGCCGGACGCTTTTGCGCGCACCGCGCCCGGCAACGGGCTCGCCGGCATGATGATCGCCGACGCCTCGCCGCAGATTTTCACCGGCTCGACCGAGCCGCAGGCTATGGCTCCGCCGCAAGTGGTGGAGAGCGGCAAGGGACCGCGGCTGCGAGCGCCATTTCCCCGCGCGCGTGCAGAGCAGAACGAGATTGCCGGTGCAGTCGCCTCCATTTTACCGCAGGCGGCACCGCCCGCAGGCTTCGTCATGGCATCGCTCGACCTGTTTGATCCGGCGCCGATGTCGGTATCTGAATCTGCGCCCGCAGCGATCGAGGCGACGCAACCGCCGCCGTCACGCAGCGCCGCACGGAGCGATCTCGCGCCGACGTCGACGCAGCGTGCACTCGACGCCGCGCGTTCGCAGGTCAAGCGCGTCATCGCCGATGTCGAGGCAAAGCCGGCGGCGCCGCAGCTCGCAGCCGTGACGCCTGGGACGCCGGACGCGCCGGCTTCGGGCCTGACCGGTTTCCTCAAAAAACTGTTCGCGCCGCGGCCGGCGCGTGATGTCTCGATTGCCGCCGCCGTTCCGGACGCCGACGCCCACACCGCGATTTACGATATCGAAGCGCACACCGTTTATCTGCCCAACGGGCAAAAGCTCGAAGCGCATTCGGGCCTCGGCGGCATGCTGGACGATCCACAATACATCGACAAAAAGGCACGCGGCCCGACGCCGCCCAACGTCTACGATCTGGCGTTGCGCGACGGGCTTTTCCACGGCGTGCAGGCGATCCGCCTCACCCCGGTCAGCGACGACAAGATGCACGGCCGCGACGGCATCCTGGCGCATCCTTATATGCTCGGCCCCAGCGGCCAGTCGTTCGGCTGCGTCTCGTTCAAGGATTATTCGGAATTCCTGCAGGCCTTTGAACGCGGCGAGGTCGACCGCCTGGTTGTGGTACCGCACCTAGAGCCCAGGGTTTCAGACAACGGGCGATTGCGCGGCGACTACCAGCGTTACGCCGTCAACGATTGATCCGGCGCGCCTGCCGCTGCCGGATTTCGCCGCCGCTCGATCCGCGCTACAGTTATTCCCTCAAGGGCGCAAAGCCCGGACACCATAGAGGGGGAACGAGCGCCATGCCGACTTTGATTTCAACAATCGATTCTGCGGCGAGCCGTAGCGCGCACAATCGCTGGATGACACGCGGGGCGGCACTGGCCGTCGGCATGGTCGTTCTGGCGTTGGGACTCGGCACGGCGCAAGCCCAGGACAAGACCTATACGATGAAGATCACGCTGCCGACGCTCAACGATCCGAGCTACGTCTTTGCCAAGAATTATGCGGCGGCGCTTGAGAAGGATTCAGGCGGACGCATCAAACCGCAGATTTTTCCGGCGAGCCAATTGGGCTCGATCCCTCGGCAGATCGAAGGCACCCAGTTCGGGGCGATTCAGTGCGCGGTCATTCCTCCGGAATTCTTCGTCGGCGTCGACGAGCGTTTCGAAGTGATGGCGGCGCCCGGTTTGGTCAATTCCATGGAGCAAGGCGAACGCCTCGCCGCCGATCCGGCCGTGCTGAAGGTGATGCTCGGCCTCGGCGCCAACAAAGGCCTGCACGGCGTCGCGCTGTTCATGAATGCACCGTCCTCGGTCATTTCCAAAGAGCCGATCCGGCACCTCGCCGACTTCAAGGGCAAGAAGATCCGCGTCCTCGCCTCGCCGTTTCAGACCCAGGCGATCAGCCGGCTTGGCGCCACGCCGGTGGCGATGACGCTTGGCGACGTCGTGCCGGCGATCCAGCAGGGCGCCGTTGACGGGGCGGTCGGCGGCATCGTGGTGTGGACGCCGATGCACTTTCAGGATGCGGCCAAATACGTGACCGAGACCGGGCAGCCCGCCGTCTATGCGATCGCCGAAATCAGCAAGAGCTGGTACGAATTCGCTGCCCGCCGACCTGCAAAAACTCATCGACAGCGACGCCGCGGCCCAGCAGGCCGCGATCTATCCGGTGGCGATCGACATCGTCAACAAGGCGCGCAAAGGCTGGACCGCAACCGGCGGCGAATTGATCAGCCTGCCGGCCGACGAGCAGGCCGAGATGATGAAGACGTTTTCGAGCGTCGGTGCCGACGTGTCGAAATCCAAGCCGCTGCTCAACGAGGCCTATCAGGTCGTCACCGACGCGGCGAAGCGCGCGCAATAGGGCATGATCGCGAGGACCGCGATCAGGTTTTCGGAAAAGATCGTGCTGCGACCACACATCTAGACCAGGACCCGATTCTATTTGATCGGATCCTGGTCTGCGACGCGCTCACTCCGCCTTCAGCCCGGCATCCTTGATGACCACGGACCATTTCGCCATTTCGGCCTTGAAGAATGCGGTGCATTCCTCCGGTGAATTGCCGACCGCCACGTAAGACAGCGCGGCAAGTTTGGCTTTGACTTCGGGCTGCTTGAGGCCGGCGACGATCAGGCTGTTGAGTTGCGCGACGATGTCCTTCGGTGTGCCCGCCGGCGCCACCACGGCGGTCCAGGTCGAGCCTTCCACTTCAGGGAAGCCGGCCTCCGCCATGGTCGGAACATCCGGCAGGTTCGGCGCACGTTCCTTGCCGGTCACCGCCAGCGGGCGCAGACCGCCGGATTTGATCAGGGGCACCGCCGGCGGCAGCGAGCCGAACGAGATCGGGGTGTGACCGCCGACGGTCGCTTCGACGGCCGGCTCGCCGCCGCCGAACGGCACATGCACGAGGTCGAGCTTTAACGCATGGGCGAACAGCGAGCCGACGAGCTGCGGCGGCGTGCCGGTTCCGGGCGAAGCGAAGCTGTATTTGCCGGGATTGGCCCGGATCAGCGCCACCAGCTCCTTGGCCGAGTGCGCCGGCACCGAGGGATTGACCGCCAGCACCACCGGCGTCAGGGCGCCGAGCGTGACCGCGTCAAAATCCTTCAGCGGATCGAAGCCCGCATTGGCGAACAGATACGGATTGTTGGTGAGGTTGCCGCCTGTGACCAGAAACGTGTAGCCGTCCGGCGTCGAATGTGCGACCCGCACGGCGCCGACATTGCCGCCGGCGCCGGGAACGTTCTCGATATAAAAATTCTTGCCGGTCTGCGCGGTGAGACTCTGCGCGATCAAGCGCGCGAAAATATCGGTCGGGCCGCCGGGCGCGAAGCCGACGACGAATTTGACCGGCCGGTCCGGCCAGGCGTCGGCGGCAGTGGCCGGCGCGGCGGCGCCCACGAGGCTTGCCGCCAGCAATAAAAACGTCAGCGCAAGGTATCTTTTCACGTCGTCCTCCCATTATCCTGTTTTTTTACCGCCAGAACGGCGGGCCGCTTGATTCCTGTTTGCGCATGATCGTTTCGGAAAGCCGGCGTCCCCTTTTCCGGATCATGCGCGAGCGTCATTTCTCCCGGCCTGGAAACCGCTCCGATGGCGGCGCAATCTCGGTGACAAGATCGCGGATCAGTTTCTTGTTGGGGAGCGGCGTTAGCGTCATTTCGCGCGGTTCGAGCCGCGCCGTGCAAGCATAGACCGTTTCGCCGTCGAGCTGCATCATGCATTCCTTGCAGGCATTGGCATTGATGCAGGAGTAGCGCACGGCGATCGAGGGGTCTTTGTTGACGCGCAGCCAGCGCAGGCCGTCGAGCACCGATTGGCCCTCTTCGAACGGCACGTCGAATGTCTGCCAGTGCCCGGCATCGCGGGTGCTGCCGCGAAAGATTTTCAGCGTGGCGACCGGTGCCATCAGGCGAGCGCCTCCGCAGGCGCCGGCGCGCCGGAAATTTTTACGATGCCGTCGCGCATGGTGACGCGCTGATGCCTCTGCCAGTGCGGCAGCATTTGCGGAAAATCCTCGCGCTGATGGGCGCCGCGGCTCTCGGTGCGGGCAAGCGCGGCATTCGTCACGGCCTGCGCCACCGCCAGCATGTTGCGCAAATCGAACCAATCGAGCCGGACCGGATCGAAGGCGCCGGGCTCGCCCGGCGGATGCTCGCCAAGCGCCGTGGCAAGCTCGGCAATGCCGGCGAGCGCGCGGGAAAGCTTCGGCCCGGTCCGCAATGGCCCGACATCGTCGGCCATAAGTGCCTGCAGGCGTGCGATCATCGCCGCGGTGTTTGGCGCATCGGCTGCGGACGAACCGGCGCGCAAGAGGTCAAGCGCGGCGCCGCTATCGTTGGGGGACAAAGCCCGCCGCGGGATTTTGCCGGCGCGTGCAGCGGCGTTGTGTCCGGCGCGGCGGCCGAACACCAAAGCTTCGGTGATGGCGTTGCCGGACAGCCGATTGGCGCCGTTGGCGCCGCCGGCCACTTCGCCGGCGACAAAAAGACCGGGCAGCCCGGTCGCCATGTTCGCGTCAGTTTCGACGCCGCCCATGTGGTAATGCGCGATCGGCGCCACCTCGACCGGCATCCTGGTGAGATCGATGCCGTTGGCGGCGAGCCGGTCGATCACCGGTCCGAAGGCGCCGCGTAACGCCGCCTCGCCGCAATGCTGGAAGCTGAGGTAAGCGCCGCCATGCGGCGAGCCGCGGCCGGCTTCGACTTCCTTCAAGATTGCGTAGGTCGCGAGGTCGCGGGTGAGCACATATTTGCCGTCCTCGTCGGAGCCGTATTTCGAGGTGAATTCTTCTTTGGCGCCGTTGAGAAGCCGCCCGCCGAGCTTGTAGCGGAACGGATCCCACATGATTGGGTCCATGCCGACGAGCCGCGGCGCCAGATGCCCGATCGGAAAAAACTGCACGAACTCCATATCGAGCAGCGCAGCGCCGGCGCGCAGTGCCAGCGCATAGCCGTCGCCGCCCATATTGGCCGAGGCGCTGTTGCGACGGTAAAGCCGCGTCAGGCCGCCGGTCGCCAGCACGACGGCTTTGGCCGCGATCGTTGCCGCAATGCCGGAGCCGACGTGGTAGCCGACCGCGCCGGTCACTTCGCCATCGCGGACCACGAGATCGACGATGCAGAGGTCGCCGATCTTGCGGATGCCGGGGTTGCGCGCGATGTGGGTGCGCAGCGTCTTCGACACCGCCGGCCCGGTATTGATGAAATCGACATAGACGCAGCGCGGCCGGTCGTGGCCCGGCGCTGTGGTCGCGGTGATATGGCCGTCCTTGCGCGCCCAGCCGACGCCCCACGCATCGAGCGCGCGAATGCAATCGGGCGCGTCCGCGCACAAAAGTTCCGCCAGTGTCTCGTCGCACAGCCCGCGGCCGGCGGCGATGGTGTCGGCGTAATGATGGGCGGGATCGTCGGGCACTTCCTCGCCCAGCGCCGCAGCGACCGTCATCTGCGCCATCACCGTGGCGCCGCCGCGGCCGATCAGGCTGCGGTCGGCGACGAGGACGTTCGCGCCGCCGCGCGCCGCTTCGATTGCGGCGTAGAGGCCCGCGGCACCGGAGCCGATGACCAGTACATCGGTATCGATCGTGATCGGCTCAGGCGTCATCCGTTATCCTTCGACCGCGTCAGGATGACGGAAAACATTCGCGGCGGCTACTCCGGCAGCGGCTTGCCGTTGGTCTCCGGGAGGAACGGCGTCACGCAGAAGCCAAGAGCGTAGATGCAGGCGATGGTCATGGCGGCGCGGGAAAAGCCGCCGAATTGCACGATCAGGACGCCGGCGAATAACGGCCCGAGAAAGGCGATAAAGCGCGGCGCGTTGAACGTGAAGGCAAGCCCGGTGGCGCGGGAGCGGGTCGGGAACAATTCCGGCAGCCATACCGGCATCCAGGAATATTGGCCGAGCGTGAAGAACGCATTGACCGCCGCGGCCACGAGCAACAGGTTCAAATCCGTGGTCCACAAAAACAACACCGGCGTCATGACAAACGCCGCGGCAAAATAGAGCATGGTGATCGGCTTCCTGCCGAACCGGTCGGCGAGAAAACCGAGGCTGATGTAACCGAGGATGGCGCCGAAATTGTATGCCATGCCGGCATAGCTCGCCCATTGCGGGCCGGGCAGGCCGGATTTGGCGGCAACCGACGCCACATAGGGCGGCACCCAGGACGAGATGCCCCACCAGGCGAGCGTCGTGGTGAGCGACATCAGAAATACCAGGATGGTACGCCGGCGCGTTTCCGGCGCCGCGAACAAATCGGCGACGGTGAAGCGGGTGAGCGCCTGATCGGCCGCCGACAGCGGGGCGCCGCTTTGCTTGCGGGCGCTGGCGTCGCGCCGCTTGGCATCGACCTGCTGCCAGACGTGGGATTCCTCGATCGAGGTCCGCATCCACAGCGTCAGCAACGCCGGCACGATGCCGATAAGGAACATATAGCGCCAGGCCTCGGGCCCCAGCGCGCCGATGAAGAGCCACAGCAGCGAGGCGAGGAAGAAGCCGATGCCGAGCCCGCATTGCATCAGCCCCGCGCCTTTGCCGCGCGCGCGCTCCGGCCACAGCTCGGCCATCATCGACGAGCCGGTCGCCCATTCCGAGCCGATGGCGATGCCGACCAGCAGGCGAAGCAGCGCAAAAGAAATCCAGTTAAACGACAGCGCGGTGAGACCGGTCAGCAGCGAATAGCCGAGAATGGCGTAGATCATCGTGCGCTTACGGCCGACATAGTCGGCGAGAATGCCGCCGCAGACGCCGCCGATGCCCCAGCCGAGCAGCGTGATCGCCACCACCGTGCCGATGTAAGCGGGGATCTGCGCATATTGCGAAGGCGCGAGCAGTGCGTGCATCGCCGGGCCGACGGTGAGCAGCAGCGCGTAGGTTTCGTAGCCGTCGAACAGCCAGCCAAGATTGGCGGCGATCAGGGTGCGCCACTGGCTCGCAGTGAGCGTTTTGTACCAGGGCAGTTTGCCGGTGGCGAAGTCGGTCATTGACGTTTCTCCCTTATTTTTCTTGTCTTGAAACCTTGCCTTGGAACCTAGCCGAAAGATCGCGCCGGCGCCAAATGCGGCCTCGAGTCACCGCGCGGGCGGCGCGAACGCCGCGGCGAGCCGCGCCGCGAATTGCCTTTCCATGTCTTTCGCCTTCGACCGCAACACCGGCTGCCCGAGGCTGCCGAGCTTGCCGGTCAAAGCGGTTTCGATCTCGTAATCGATCCTGGTGCCGATGCCGCCGTCGATGTCGGCGTCGCTGAGCCGCGTCATCGACGACGCGGTGAGCCGGCCGACAATGCCGAGCGGCGTGCCTTCGACCTTGGCCTCGATCAGGCCCGGCGGTTCGACGCGCACCACTTCGACGCTGACTTTGAACTTGAAGGTCATATAGGCGACCTTGGTCTGGAAGGTCGCCGCATAATTGTCAGGCGCCGTCTCGGTGAGTTCGCTCACGCCGTCGACGCAGGAGGCAAAGAACCGCGCGTCGCGCACCCTGTCATAGACTTCGGCGCGCGGCGCCTTGACTGTCAGTTCACCGGAAAATTTCATTGCTACTTTGATGCCTGTCAGGCGCGCAGCGCCGTCAGCATGTCCTTGATGTATTCGTCGGCGCTGGAAATCACCAGCATCATCGCATGCGGACGTAACGCGCTGAGCATTTTCGACAGCGTTTCGTCGCTCGAGCCGGCGCCGCCGAGAATGAGCGCCGTCGTCATCACGTGCTTGACGCTGCAGGCTTCGCCGATCAGCGTCGCCGCGGCGGCACTCTCGCCGGCGGTCGCCACCATGACCACGAGATCAGCGGTGTCCACCTCGTCGACCAGGTTCTTGGTGCGGCCGGCGAGATCGGCGAGCCAGCCGTCCATCGAGAAGCGCCCGGACTTTGCCGGCGTGCCGGCGAATGCCGAGGCGGTGAGGAAGCTCGCGCGCTGCCACGGCGCCGCCGCCAATTGCTTGACGATGCGCTCGCTCGGCGCGTCGAGCGCGATCACCTTGACGGCGCGGACCTGCGAATTCGGCGCGTTAATGCGGAATTTCGCTTCCGCCGCCGAACTCATCCGGGCCAATTCGCTTTCCATCATCCACTCTCCTGACGCCACGGCTGGCACTATAACGGACGGCCCGCAATATTCCATTCTGCGGCGGCTCTTGTATAACGGCGCTCCGCGCACAAGGGATCCTCCGGGAACCGCCATGGCTGCCGCCGGCAAACGCCTCGAACTCTGCAGCACCGCCGACGTCGCACCCGGCGCGGCGCTCAAGGTCGAGATCGAGGATCTTGCGCTCGCAGTGTTCAATATCGACGGCGAGTTCTATGTCACTGACGACGCTTGCACCCACGGGCCCGGCTCGCTGTCGGAAGGCTATATCGAGGATGACGTCGTCGAGTGCAACTTCCACAACGGCCAGTTCAATATCCGCAGCGGCGAGGTGGTGTCGCCGCCATGCATGGTGGCGGTCAAGACCTATCCGGCGACGGTCGTCGACGGCAAAGTGACGATCGAGGTGTGAAGCGAATTGCGCTTTTTCCGACTGTTCACGCCGCCAAAAGACGCACGTGAAACTTGCTGCCGGTCGCCTTCGCGAAGCGCAGCAAGGTTTTGGTGCTTGGCAGCGTCTGCCCGCTTTCCAGGCGAGCGATGGTGGACTGGCTTGTACCCATTCGTGCGGCGAGTTCGGCCTGGGATAATCCGGCGCGCCGGCGAGCCTTGACGAGTTCGGCGGAGATTTCGAATTCTGGCGCCAGCGCCTCGTACTCCCTCTTGACCTTGGGATTGGCCAGCAGGCGTGCCTTGAGTTTGTCGAAGGGAATAGCCATCTGATTTCCTTTGCCCGCTGCAACGCGAGTTCGATTTCGGCGCGCGGAGTTTTCTGGGTCTTCTTTACGAAGGCTCGGACGACTACGACTTTTCGACCGACCGCGGTGACGTAGAGCACTCTGGCTATCCCGTCGCGACCTGTTAGCCGAAGCTCCCACAGCTTGCCTTCCAAATGTCTCACGTGCGGCTCGCCGAGACTGAGCAATCCCGCCGAGGCGATGCGTTCGGCAAGTCGCAAAAACCGCGCCTGCATATCCGCCGGGAGCTCCGCGATCTCGGCGGCCACAGTTTCATTCAGGATGTCGACGCGCCAAGCCGCATTTTACGTTATCTTATTTGTGAGATATTGGCAACGCCCCGCGCCATTGGGATATCGCCCATCCGCACCCGGGCGGGCGCTTTTTCAGTTGACGAACAGCGCGGCCCCGGCTTGTTACTTGGCACCAAGAAGTTTTGCCAACGATAAACAATGAAAATCGCGGAGGATCGCCCGATGCCGAGAAGCAAACCGCCGTTCCGCGCCGACGTGGTCGGCTCGATTTTGCGCACTGCGCCGCTCAAGGAAGCGCGCGCCAAGCGCGAAAAGGGCGCGATCAGCGCCGCGCAACTCACCGAAGTCGAGGACCGCGAGATCGAGAAGATCATCAAGAAGCAGGAGGAGGTCGGCCTGCAATGCGCGACCGACGGCGAATTCCGCCGCTCGTGGTGGCACTTCGACTTCTACGACATGCTCGACGGCGTCGAAATCCAGGAGCTCGATCACGGCATCCAGTTTCAGGGCGTGCAGACGCGGCCGCGCACGCCGCGCATTACCGGGCGGCTCGGCTTCTCCAGTCATCCGATGCTGGAGCACTTCAAGTTTCTCAAAAGCCATACGCGCGTCACGCCGAAAATGTGCATCCCGAGCCCCGCGACGCTGCATTTCCGCCTGGAGCCGGACGCGATCAAGACCAAGGACTACAAGGACCGCGACGCGATTTTCGACGATCTGGCGAAGACCTATAAGCAGGCGATCCGCGGCTTTTACGACGCCGGCTGCCGCTACCTGCAATTCGACGACACCGCATGGGCTTATCTCTGCTCGCAGGCCGAGCTGAAGAAGGCGCGCGACCGCGGGCTCAACGCCGATCGCCTGCAACAGGATTACGCCCGCGTCATCAACGGCGCGCTTGAAGGCAAGCCCGCGGACATGGTCGTCACCACGCATGTGTGCCGCGGCAATTTTCGCTCGACGTGGATTTCGGAAGGCGGTTATGAGCCGGTCGCCGACGTCATGCTCGGTCAATTGAACTACGACGGTTATTTTCTCGAATACGACACGGCGCGCGCCGGCGGTTTCGAGCCGTTACGCTTCCTGCCCAAGGGCAACAAGATCGTCGTGCTCGGGCTTGTCACCACCAAATCCGGCACGCTTGAGAAGCAGGCCGACGTCAGGCGCCGGATCGAGGAGGCAACGAAATTTGCAGCGCTCGATCAGCTTGGCCTGTCGCCGCAATGCGGCTTCGCCTCCACCGAAGAAGGCAATGTGCTCGCCGAAGAAGAGCAATGGGCGAAGCTGCGGATGATCGTGGAACTGGCCGCGGAAATCTGGGGCTAGGCTCGAGTACGATTTCGGTCGGGAATTTGCGGCATTCGAAACGTGCCCGGCCCTGATGCCGGGCATGTCGTTGCCGCCTAACGAGCATTTTGCGCTTGACCAAACGGGCCTCGCCAAATCGAGGTCGCGGACCAATTCCGGTCACGACAATCCCTTCTTGACATCTTAGAGTACTCTATTATACAGAGTATTCGATGTTAGCGTACTGCGGAGGGCGATCCCATGGCCTGGCTCAGAAAGATTTGGCGTCCTTTTCGATGGGCGTTGACGACCATAGGCCTCGCGGCTGTTGTCGGCGGAACGCTGCTCGCTTGCCCGGTCAGGCAACCGCCGGAACTCGCATCGATCCACGCCGGCGCTGTCGCAATCGATCAATCCGGATTACCGGAGCTTTCGCGGTTTCTGGCGCGCGACGGCACTTCGCTGGCCTATCGCGTCTATCCGGCGGCGGAGGCCGGTACGCAAAAGATCGCCATCGTCATTCACGGCTCGGCCGGCCATTCGGAAGGCGTCAACCAGATCGCCAAGCGCCTCGCGGCGGAAAACTTCCTGGTCGTTGCACCCGACATCCGCGGCCACGGCTCGTCGGGCACGCGCGGCGACATCGGCTATTACGGCCAGCTCGACGACGATCTCGCCGACCTGATCGCCGAACTGCGACGACATTATCTGCAGGCGCATTTCTCGCTGCTCGGCTTTTCCGCGGGCGGCGGTTTTGCGCTGCGGGCGGCGAGCGGCAAGCTCGGTGCGGATTTCGACCGCCTCGTTCTGCTGTCGCCCTATCTCGGCTACGACGCGCCCTCGTCACGCAGCGCGCAGACGTCGGCGGACTGGGCCGAAGCCGATATTCCGCGCATTCTTGCGCTCATTGCCTTGCGCCGGTTCGGCATTTCTTGCTGCGAGGCATTGCCCGCCATCGCCTTTGCCGTTCCCCCAGGTAGCGAACAGCACGTGACGTCGCGTTATTCTTTCAGGCTGCTCACCAATTTTGCCGCGCCGCGCGATCTCGATGCGGCATTTCACCGGCTCAAAATGCCGACCACGATCATCGCCGGCGGCGCCGACGAGTTGATGCAATCGGACAAATATGCCGACATGGTGCGCGGCATTGAGCCGGCCATCGCCGTGAAGATCCTGCCTGGCCTCGGTCATATGGACATGCTGCACGCGCCGGCCGCAATCGATGCGATCGGCACCGCTGTTATGGGACATGACGTTGCGGAGAAATAGCATGCCGATCGACGCCAAGGCGGCCGAAGCGAGCCTCGCCGATATCGACACCATCGTCGCGCGCCTGAAGCAGTCCTCCACCTATCGTGGCGCCAGTGTGCTGATCATTCTTTGGGGCGTGCTCGTCGCATCAGGCTATGTTGCAAGTATCTTCGCGCCACACGACGCGCAATTAATCTGGATCGCGATCGACGCCCTTGGCCTGCTCGCGACCCTGGCCATAGGTCTGCAATATCGCCGCGCCGGACGCGCCTTCGACTGGCGCATTTTCGCTGTCATTTTGCTGTTCTTCGCGCTCGGCGCGATTTGCAGCCGGCTCGGTCATTTCGGCCCGCGCGAAAACGATGCGTTCTGGCCGATCCTGTTCATGTTCGGCTATGCGCTCGCCGGTCTCTGGTTCGGCCGCGCCTTCATCTGGCTCGGCGTCAGCGTCGCGGCGTTGATTTTCGCCGGTTATCTTTGGGTCGATCGCGGGTTCGACTTTTATCTCGCTGCGGTCGATGGCGGCGGACTGATCCTGGCCGGGCTTTGGATGCGTCGGGTCTGAAATGCCATCCGACATGCCCCCCGAAATGCCCCCCGACATGCCCCCCGACACGCTCCCCGATCGGCCCGAGCCGGACGACATCATCCATCAGCCGCTGCGGCTACGCATCATGGCGGCGCTCAACGCCGGCGACGGCAAAGGCGAGGAATTCGATTTTGCGCGGCTCAAATCACTGACGCAATCGAGCGATGGCAATCTCGGCGCGCATATCGAGACGCTTGAACGGGCGCATTATGTCGAGGTCGAGCGCGGCTATCGCGGCCGCCGGCCGCGCATGGTGGTGCGCCCGACGCCGCAAGGGCTTCGCGCTTACAAAAACCACGTGGCGTTTCTTCGCTCGGTCATCGAGGGCCAGGGCCGGCCGTGAACCGGAGGCCTCACACCGGATAGCCCGGCGCTTTGCGCGCAAAGCCGTCGAATGCGAAGAGCAAACGGTCGCGCCAGGACCAGACCGCGTCGTCGTTGAGCAAGAGCGGAAAAGCGCTGATGCAGCGCGCCCACTGGAAGCAGCCGAACACGGCATAATCGGCATAGGCCGGCGCGGCGCCGCCGAAAAAAGGTTGCGTCTTCAGCACAGTGCGTAGCGGATCGAGCAGCTTGCGAAACGCCGGCACATCCTTGTCGCGATCGGCGCTGATCGCTTCGAGCTTGGCGCCGAAGCGCTTTTCCCGCGTCTCGCGGAAATAGCTGCGATCCTTCTCGGCAAGATGCGCGAAAATGTCGGTCACGATCAGCCGCGCGATGCTGCCGACCAGAACGCCGTCGGCCCAGGCATTGACGAAATGCGTGACCGCCCGGCCGCCGTCGCCGCCAAACAGCGACGGGCGATCCGGATAAGTGTCCTCGAGATAATTTGCGATTTTCCAGGAGTCCGAAACGACACGGTCGCCATCGACCAGCACCGGAACAAAGCCCTGGCCGGAGAACGCGATCACGTTTTTGTCGGTAAAGCGCCAGGGTATGGTGTCGAAGGCGAGCCCCTTATGCTTGAGCGCCATTTTGGTCCGCCAGCAGTAAGGACTGAAGCGGCGTTCCGGCTCCGCGGCGGCGAGATCGTAGAGTTGCATTCCCATAAGCAGGCTCCTTATCCGCCCACGGCCGCAGCCGTCTGCCCGAACAGGAGCCGCTTGGATTCTTCCGTGACGGTCGGCTGCATGTTGATGCTTTTCGCCTTGTCATAGGCGCGCACGACTGCGGGTCGCGATTTGATGGTTTCGAACCATCGCTTGAGGTGCGGAAAATCTTCCAGCTTCTGTCCCTGGCGTTCGTAAGGTACGACCCACGGATAGGTCGCCATATCGGCAATGGAATAATCACCCGCCATGAAGTCGCGGTCGGCGAGCCGCTTGTTGAGCACGCCATAGAGACGGTTCGTTTCTTTCACGTAGCGCTCGATCGCATAAGGAATCTTTTCCGGCGCATACTGGCTGAAATGATGGTTTTGGCCGGCCATCGGCCCGAGGCCGCCCATTTGCCAAAACAACCACTGCATGACGTCGACATTTTGGCGAACATCGGTGGGCAGGAATTTTCCTGTCTTTTCCGCCAAGTAAAGCAGGATCGCGCCCAATTCAAACACCGAGATCGGCTTGCCGCCATCGGCCGGCGCGCGATCGACGATTGCCGGGATGCGATTATTGGGCGCGATCGCCAGGAACTCCGGTTTGAACTGGTCGCCTTTGCTGATGTTCACCGGGATGATCCGGTAGGGCAGACCGGTCTCTTCGAGAAAAATCGTGATCTTGTGCCCATTGGGCGTGGTCCAATAATAAAGGTCGATCATCGGTGGTCACTCCTTTGTTGGAATTCAGTCGAGCAAGGCAAGCGCGGGCCGCGCCACGCCTTCAAGCAAAGCGCGCTCCGGCCGCGAACGGGCAAGCACCCGGATGCCGAGCAGCACGCCGAGCAGCAGCCGCGCGATATCTTTTGCTGCGCGGTTGGGCGGCACGGCCCCCTGCACTTGCGCGGCCTTGATCGAGCGGTGGAAGAAGGCCTCGATCTCGGCGAGCCGGTCCGCGATCAGGGCGCCCAGTTCCTTGTCGTGGGGCGCCACTTCGAGCGCCGAGTTGATCAGAAAGCAGCCGCGGCGCTCGCGGTCATTCGCCGAACGCTCGACAATCTCGTCGATAAATTTCCGGATCGCCTGCTTCGGCGGCAACGAGGCTTCAAGGCGCTTGATGCGCGCGCGGGTCCACTGATCGAGATAGTGCTCAAGCGCCTGCACGAACAGTTCGCGCTTGTCGCCATAAGCGTTGTACAGGCTCGGCGCCGAGATCCCCATTTGCTCGGCAAGGTCGCGCACCGACGTCGCTTCGTAGCCGCGGCGCCAGAAGCACTGCACCGCCGCCTCCAGCGCCGAGGTCTCGTCAAATTCTCTCGGCCGTGCCATCGTCCCGCTTCATTCGCTGTTCCATGCCACAACCGGCGAAGGATTTCGCAATCGAAAATGCTCAATTGACATTATGTATCGACCGATACAAAATGTCCAGACTTCGGGTGGATCGCGTGTTCCGGATCGCCCGTGTTGCGGCAGTTGCGGGAGGTCAAAATATGGGCGTGCTGATCGACGGCAAATGGACCGATAGCGAATTACCGCAGGAAACCGGTCAGAACGGCCAATTCAAACGCGCCGACAGCGTGTTCCGCGACCGCATCACCGCGGACGGCTCGTCGGGATTTAAGGCGGAGCCCGGCCGCTATCATCTCTACATCGCGCATGGCTGTCCGTGGGCGCACCGCACCTTGATCTACCGCGCCATCAAGAAACTCGATGGCCTGATTTCGGTGGCCTATTCGATCCCCGGGCTCAAACAGAACGGCTGGACCTTCGAGGACGACCCGCGTTACCCCGATTGCATTCCCGACCAGGTCAATGGCTTCCATTATCTGTATGAAGCCTATGTCGCGAGCAATCCGACCTATACCGGCAAAGTCACGGTGCCGACGCTATGGGACAAGAAGACCAAGCGCATCGTCAACAACGAGTCGTCCGAGATCATCCGGATGCTCAACACCGAGTTCAACGCCATCACCGGCGACCGCGCCGACCTCTACCCCGCGGCGCTGCGCGCCGAGATCGATGCGGTCAACGAGCGCGTCTATCATAACGTCAATAACGGCGTGTACCGGGCAGGCTTCGCAAAGACGCAGGCCGCCTACGAAGAGGCCTATGACGGGCTGTTTGCGACGCTCGACTGGCTGGAAGCGCGGCTGGCGCGCCAGCGTTATCTGGTCGGCGGACAGATCACCGAAGCCGACTGGCGGCTGTTTCCGACGCTGGTGCGCTTCGACGTCGCCTACTTCTCGTTGTTCAAGTGCAACCGGCAGCGCATCGCCGATTTTCCGAACCTGTCAAACTACATGCGCGAACTCTATCAGCAGCCGGGCGTCGCCGGCACCGTCACGCCGCGCTACTATGTCATCAACTACTATTCGATCGCCAAGGTGAATCCGACCATGATCATCCCGAAAGGGACGCCGGTCGATTTCGGCCAGCCGCACGACCGGGCCAAGCTGGCGGCATAAAAAACACTTGTGAAATTCGGGAGGACAACGTGCTGGAGCTTTACAACAACATCAATTCGGTCTGCGCCCAGAAAGTCCGTATCGCGCTCAACGAGAAGGGCGAGGAGGTCACGGAGCATCTGTTGACGCTGCAGGGCGACCAGAACGACCCGGCCTACATGAAGCTCAACCCGAATGGCGTGGTGCCGACTTTGGTGCACGACGGCAAGGTGATCGTAGAGTCGTCGCTGATCCTCTATTACATCGATGACGCGTTCCCCAATCCGCCGCTGATGCCGAGGACGCCGGCTGCCCGGCACCGCGTTCGCCTCTACAACAAGCTGATCGACGAATACATGCACAATGCGTGCACGATCATGACATTCGCCACAGCGTTCCGGCCGCGGTTCCTCAAAATGCCGCGCGAGCAATGGCTGGCCGAGATCAACAAGGCGCCATTGAAGCGCCGGGCCGAGTACAAACGCAGCGTGATCGAGCACGGCCTCGATTCGGAGTTCGTGGTCGATGCGCTGGGCCAGCACCGGAAGATGATTTCGTGGATGGTCGACGACCTCAAGCACGGCCCGTATCTCGCCGGCGATACGTTCACGAACGCCGACTGTGCGGTGATCCCCTACATCCTGCGTCTCGAACTGCTCAAGCTCGGCGCGATGTGGCAGCAATATCCCGCGGTCAGCGACTGGTGGTCGCGGGTGCGCGAGCGGCCCTCGGTCAAGGCCGCGATCTTCGATCGCATGCAGGACGCCGACTGGGCGCCGTTTAAAAATCTCTCACCCGATCCGTGGCCGAAGGTGCAGCAGATGTTGCAGGCGGCCTGACCGGCGGTCCCGGTCACTTGAAACGCAAAAGGGAGTCCCGCGATGTCGTTGAAAGAAGAGCTCGCCGCCTACCGCGCCGGCTGGTACCAGCGCGTCCCGGCCGAGCGTCAGGCGATCATGGAGCGTCACATCGAGGGTTTGCGCAACGGGGCGATTGCCCGGACCATGCTGAAGGCCGGCGATCGGGCGCCGGCAATCGTGCTGCCGAATGCCAAGGGCGCGACCGTCAATGTCAATGCGCTGCTCAAGAATGGTCCGGTCATCGTCACCTTTTATCGCGGCGGCTGGTGTCCGTTCTGCAACTTCGAACTGAAGGCCTATCAGGAGCTGTTGCCGCAGATCACGGCGGCGGGAGCCTCGCTGGTCGCGATCAGCCCGGAAAAGCCGGACGACAGTCTGTCGACCGCGGAGAAGAACGCGCTCACCTTTGAAGTGTTAAGCGACGTCGGCCAGAAAGTCGGGCGCGCCTTCGGCCTGGTCTACGATTTCACTGCAGAGCTCAAGAGCGCTTATAACGGCTTCAATCTGGACATCCCGGCGCGCAATGGAACGCCGGGCGAATGGGCTCTGCCGGTGTCGGCGACCTATGTCATCGGCGGCGACGGCACGATCGTCTACGCCTATACCGATCCCGATTATCGCGACCGCGCCGACCCGCGTGACGTGCTGGCGGCACTGGCGAAAAAGGCTGTCGCTGCTTAAGCACTAAACGCGTCGGCGAGATGTCGGCTCTTCGGCTGTCGTGGCCGGGGCCTGTCCCGGCCATGACCAATTCACCGCGCGATCAGTCCCGTCGCGCCGAGCCGCTTGTGCAGGTGCACCATCAAGGCCATGGCGAACAGCGGCGTCGCCAGGTTCACGATCGGGATCGAGACAAAGGCCGCAATGAAAAGACCGCCGATATAAACCGTCATGGCGTAGCGCCGGCGCAGCGCCTTGGCCTCGGCCGGCGGCCGAAAGCGCATGGCGGCGAGCTCGAAATATTCGCGGCCGAGAATATAAGCGGTGGCGAGAAAGAAAATCACGGCACCGATTCCGGCGAACAAGAGTAACGGCGCGGCGCACAGATAGATCGCGACCGCAAGGAGCGCGGTCTTGGAGCCCTCCCAGGTTGCGAGCCACAGCGGCAGTGCCTTGCCCGGCGGATCGGCCGGGTAAAACTCGCGTTCGACTTCGTCGGCGATGCTGTCGGCAAAGAAGCTGCCGACCACGGCCGTGACCGCAGGCATCAGCATGACACTGCCGACGATGATGCCGAGGCCCGCGGCGATCGACAACAGCCAGGCCAGCGCATCGACCGGGACATGACCGTGCGGCCCGAGCGTCGTCTCGACCGAGGCGCTGCCGGCGCCGATCAGGTGGACGATCAATCGTTCGAGGATGACCGCGACGACGACGATCAGCGCCAGTGCCAGCGCGATCGATTTCCACAGGATCGCGCGCAGCGGCGGCGAGAGCATCTGCGTCAGGGCATTGACGGCGTCGTCGAGCATTTGGGCCTCCACCGGACGGCAGAGGTAGCTGCGGCTGCCCGTGAGTACAAGTCCGAGGACCGTTGAGTATCAGGCGATCATGGCGCCGGCGTCCGCCGCCGCATCTTCGCTCCGCGGGACCAGCGTTGCCGGCGCGGCATCGTCGGGCGCGCGCGGCAGATCGGCCCATTGCAGCGCCTTGTAGTTGAAGCCCTGCGTCACGGTCGGCTTGACGACGTTGAAATACGGCGAGATATCGAAATCGCGCGGGCAGTACAGCGAGGAGTGGCGAATCTCCAGAATCTGCTCGACCACCTGCATGCTGCTGGCCAGCGTGATCTTGGGCAGGATCGGATAGCGCACGGCGCTGAATGCGTCGGCGATCAGCGCCGAGCAGATCAGCCGCGACGGATCGCCGGAACCGAGCGCGATCAGGCGGCGCCGCCAACGCGGCGGCACCGGCAGCGGAAACAGATAACGCAACAGGTCGATGATGTTTTTCAGATCATAGGCGAAACCGATGCGCGCGATGGCGTAGGCGCAGACCGTCGCGCAGTCGGATGCGGTCAATCCGACCGGCCGGCAGATGCGGGTGTGAAAGCGCAGATATTTCGACAGCGGCGCCGAAACGACGCCTTCGCCGACATTGGCCTCGATCAGGACATGCGGCTCGCCGTCCGCCGTCGCCCGCCCGGCGAGCGGCCCGACGTAGAGCGCCGAATGCGACCAGGTCGATTGCGTGAGATATTTGATGACACCGGCGATGTGATTGTTGCCCTCGACCAGGAGCACGTCGCCGGGCTGCAGCGATTGGCGCAAAGCATCGGGATCGCTCGGCGTGAACGGCTCATAGCCGTGCACCGGCTTCTGCAAATAGCGGGCGATCAGCCGCCCAACGCTATCGAGCATCCTGCTCATCGGGCTCCCATCCGTCGCGCGATTTTGCCGCGTCTTTTGTCCACAATTTAGCGGCGTTACATTGCGATTTGGTTCACGCCACGCGGGCAGGATTGACCGAATTTAAACCCTGCCGTTTGCCGGCTTCGGGCCATTCGTGCAATCTGACTTGCCCTCACAAGCAATTGGAAACCATGCCGGGAAAAGTGCCGCATTTCAGTCGACGCGCGTTCCTTGCCGCCTCCGCCGCGCTGGCGGCGCCATCGGGCTTTGCCCCGGCAGGCGCCGCGCCGGCGCCGTCGTCGGGTGAGATCGAGGTGGTCATTATCGGCGCCGGCGCCGCCGGAATCGCCGCAGCGCGCCGCGTCGCCGCCGCCGGCCGCCGCTATCTGGTGATCGAGGCGACCGATCATATTGGCGGCCGCTGCGTCACCGATACCAGGAGCTTCGGCATACCCTTCGACCGTGGCGCCCACTGGATCTACCTCCCGGACGCCAACCCGGTGACCAAGCTCATGCCGCGTCCCGGCCTGGACATCTATCCGGCGCCGCAGAGCCAAAAGGTGCGCATCGGGCTGCGTTACGCGCGCGAGGGCGAGCTGGAGGACTTTCTCACCGCCCAGGTCCGCACCGTTCGCGCCATCAACGACGCCGCGCGCAAGGCCGATATTCCGTCCGGACAGGTGGTGCCGAACGACCTCGGCGACTGGCGCAGCACCATTGAATTCGTGCTCGGCCCGTACAATTGCGCGAAGGATCTGGCGCAAGTGTCGTCATCCGATTTCGCGCGCGCCGCCGAGCGCAATGCGGCGGCGTTTTGCAAGCAGGGCTTGGGCACGTTGGTCGCCACGCTCGGTCAGGGGCTCAATATTCGGCTGTCGACCCCCGCCAAGACGATCGACAACAGAAGCGGCATCGCGGTCGAGACTGCCAAAGGCACGATCGCCGCGCGCACCGTGATCGTCACGGTACCGACCAATGTGGTTGCCTCGGGCGGCCTGCGATTTAGTCCGGAACTCGGCCATCACCAGATCGACGCTTTCGGCCGGACCTCGCTCGGCAGCTACGACCATATCGCGCTTGAACTGCTCGGCAATCCGCTCGGCCTGGAAAGCGACGATCTGGTCTTTCAGAAATCGACCGATACGCACACCGCCGCGATCCTTGCCAATGTATCCGGTACGCAGCTTTGTCTGCTCGATGTCGGCGGCAGCTTCGGGCACGATCTCTCGGCGCAGGGCGAGGCCGCCATGATCGACTTTGCCGCCAACTGGCTCGCCGGGCTTTACGGCGCAGAGGTCAAGAAGGCGATCGGCCGCAAGCACGCCACCCGATGGAACAGCGACCCCTATACGCTCGGCGCCTGGTCGGCGGCCGTACCGGGCGGCGAGTTCGCGCGGCGCCAATTCCTGGAACCGATCGCCGACAACGTCTGGTATGCCGGCGAAGCGGCGCACGAGACGTTATGGGGCACGGTGGGCGGCGCCTGGCAATCCGGCGAGCGCGCCGCCGATGCCGTGCTGGCCCGGCTCGGGCCGGTCAAGCAGACGCCCGCGGCCGAGGCCAAGCCAAAGCGCAAGCCAAGCCGCGCCCGCGTCGAACGCCAGGAAATACGACAAGGGACGCGTTATGAAGCCGCGCCGCAATACGAAGGCGGCACACCGAGCATCATGCACGAAGAGCGCTAAAGCCGGCTTCCGGCTGAGCTATGCCACGACGGCGACCGCCGGGGCGGTATAGGAGACGTCGAATTCAAGCTCCCATTTCGGACATGGCCGCTTGAACAGAAAGCCCTGCAGCGAGGTTACGCCGGCCAGCCGCAGCAGGCGATATTGCTCGACTGTTTCAACGCCCTCGGCGGTTGTCGCGATATCGAGGTTGTGCGCCAGCGTCAGGACCGCCGCGATGATACCGGCGCATTCGGCGCGCTTCGTCAGGTTCTGGATGAATGATTTATCGATCTTGATCTTGTCGAACGGGAACATCGTGAGCTGACTGAGCGACGAATATCCGGTGCCGAAATCGTCGAGCGCAATCGTTATGCCGGCGTTCTTGAATTGGCGCAGTGCCGGCAAACATTCCGCCGCCGACTTCGATCAATGCCGTCTCGGTGATTTCAAGCTCCAGCCGTTCCGGGGGCAGCCCGGATTTCCTGAGGGCTTCAAGGACCACGTCGGCGATTTTTAATTTGCGGAATTGTACGGGCGACAGGTTGACCGCAAGCTTGATATTCGCCGGCCAGTTCACGGCATCCTGGCATGCGGTGTGGAGGACCCACTCGCCGATCTGGGCGATCTGGCCGGTATCTTCGGCAAGCGGAATGAATTGATCCGGGGCGATCAGGCCCTTGGTCGGATGGCGCCAGCGCACGAGCGCCTCGACGCCGCATATCGCGCCGGTTTTGGTGTCGATGATCGGCTGGTAGTGAAGCTCCAGCTCGTTATGCTGGATCGCGCGCCGCAGCTCGTTCTCGAGCGCATGCCTGGCACTGGCCGCCACGCCCATATCGGGATCGAAGAAGCGATAGCTCTTGCGGCCGGCCGATTTCGCGCTGTAGAGCGCCATGTCCGCCATCTTGAGAAGGCTGTCGGGACTGATGCCATGCTCCGGCGCCAACGCAATTCCGATGCTGGTGCCGATGCTTAGCTCGTTGCCGTCGATGTTGAACGGCTCGGCGAACATCTCGACGACGCGATCGGCGAGCTTGCTCGCGGCCTCGCGCTGATCGCCCTGGCAGCTCTGGATGATCGCGAACTCGTCGCCGCCGACACGCGCCAGCACGTCGGTCTCTCGTAAAACCGCCTTGAGGCGGATGCCGGTTTCCCGCAGCAGCGAATTGCCGGCGGAATGGCCGAGCGTATCGTTCACGTATTTGAAGCGGTCCAGATCCAGCAGCAGAACCGTGAAGGTGTCGCCCCAGCGGCGCTGCCGCGCCGCCGCATCCTCGATCTTTTCCACCGCCGTCGTTCGATTCGCCAAACCCGTCAGCGCATCATGATGCGCCATGAAGGCAATCCGCTGCTCGGCTCTTTTCCTTTCGGTGATGTCCTCGATCACCGCAATGAGGTATTTCGCTTCGCCCTGGCCGTCGCGAATGACAATGCGCTTCGTCGCGTGAACGCGCAGTCCGTAGCGCAGGGTTTCCACGTCGTATTCGCAATAATTGACGCTGGTGCTGTTATGGAGGGTCTCGCTGTCGGCCCTGGTGATGAATTCCGCGACTTCGGTCTTGTTGAAATCGAATACGGTACGACCGACGACATCGCCCGCCGGCCGGCCCAGCATCTCCTCGAACGCGCGGTTGACCAGTACAATCTGTCGTGTCTTGGCGTCTTTCACGAGCACCGCGACCGGCACGTTCTCAATGATTGAATTGAGGAACCGCTTGGTCTCGTCCAGCTCCTGTTCCGCGCGGTACTGCTCCGTGATGTCAGCATGCGTGGCCACCCAGCCGCCGCCCTTGAGCGGCTCGCGGGTGACGCGGATCAGCTTGCCGTCCGCGTGTTCGTCGATGCGGGACGACCCTTTATCCTTCGGCAGCGCCGCAAGTGCAAAGATGTGCTGCTGTATCGCGGCATTTCCCTCGCTGCCCTTCAAGATACCGTTTTGCACGCGGTGAGCGATGATCTTGCTATGAAGCGTTCCGGGTTTGAGCAATTCAGCCGGCAGCTTGTACATCTTGGCGTAAAGCGCGTTGCAGACGACGAGCTTGGTCTCCTTGTCGAACATGCACAGGCCCTGCGACATGTTCTCGACCGCGGCGTTGAAGCGCATGCTCTGTTCCGCCAGTTCCCGCTGGCGGTCCAGCTCGGATTCTGCGAGCGCCCGTATCTTTTCCGATGCGATGATTTCCGCGCGCGCGGCGTTGAGCCGTTCCTGCTGCCGCCATGAACGTGCGATCAGTAACGCGGCAATGATGATGATGCAGATCATCGCGGCGGCGATCGCGCACATCGTAATCGCCGTGGCGCGCCAGGCCGCGAACGCGGTTTGTTCGCTCCGCGTTGCGACGACCACCAGCGGATAATTCGACAGCCGATACGCAGCGGCAATGCGGGCTTGGTGATCGATCGGGCTTATTGAGCGTGAAACACCCGATCGAGAATTGACCAGCGTCCGCAGAACCGAAACGACCGCTTTCGTGCCGATGTCGCCGACGGCCGGATATCGCGCCAGCAAAGTGCCGTCCTGCCGCATCAACGTCGCCGCATATCCGTCGCCGAGTGACGTCGACTGGAATAGGTCGTCGAAGTATTTTAGAAGCGTCGAGGCGAGAACCACGCCCAGAAACTTGCCGTCGTTGGTCACGATGGGCCGGGCGATCATTACCGCCCAGGCGCCGTCGGAAAGCCGCCTCACCGGTTCGCCGATGAAGGATTTGATAGCCGGATCCGCTCTCAGCACCTGAAAATACTCACGCTGCGACAGATCGGCGTTCTGGCTCGGCCACAGCCGCGAGTGATTGAGCCTTATTCCGTCGGCGTCGAGAATCCCAAGTGTTTCGATTTGCGGCAAGCCCGACATCTTCTCCTGCAAAAAGAGATGAAAGTCCTGACCCGTCAATGTTGGCAGTTTGTCGTCGGCCGATGCGTCGGTGCGGAGCTTCTCGGCAATGCTGGCGAGCACCAAATCGACGGACTGGAAAGTCCGATCCACCAGTTCCGACAGCGTCAGGCTTTGGCGCAGCAGGTCGGCCTGAGCCTCGTTCAGCGCACTCTGGCGCAGTTGCACGAGGACCACTGCATTCGCCGCGATGATTGCCGCGACAACGAGTGCGGTTCCGATAACGAGCCGGCGCAGCCGAATGGACATGAACGATGTGTCGGCGGTGGATTGCAGTTTCATCTCGGCAACCACCGTTTGACGCCCTACAGGACACGGATCTTTTTTGTACGACGAACGTGCTAGTTGCAGATTAATATCAGGGGTTACCTTGAATTTCCGTAAATCGTTACCGCAGCTAAACGCTAATTTAACTATCATCGGTTCGCGATTATCGTCCGAACGCATGCCGTGGCGCGACGAATGGCACGCCGCGCGGCAGGCCGCCGAAGACGATTTAAAGGAACTGTTTTCAGCGTAAATTTTCAATTGGCGGCGGCGTCGGAATGAGCCCGCATTCCGGCTACTTCCCGCGGCAATCGTCAGGCGCGCAGCACGCCGCCGGTGCGCTTGCCGACCTCGGCAACGATTCGTGCCGCGAGCGCCTCGATCTCCGCATCCGTCATGGTCTTGTCGCGCGGCTGCATCGTCACCGCGATGGCGATCGATTTGCGGCCTGGCTCGATGCCTTTGCCCTCGTAGAGATCGAACACACTGACCGCCGCGACCAGCTTGCGATCGACCGATTGCGCCGCACGCGCGACGTCGGCAGCCTTGACGTTGCGGTCGACGACAAAAGCAAAATCGCGTTCGACCGGCTGGAACGGCGACAATTCCAGCGCGGGTTTGGCGCGCGTCGGCTTCGCCTTTGGCTCAGGAATGCGCTCGAGGATGACTTCGAAGCCGACCAGCGGGCCTTGCGCATCGAGCGCTTCGAGCGCGCCTGGATGCAGCTCGCCGAAATGGCCGAGCACGTTCTGTGGACCGATCTGGATGGTCCCGCAGCGTCCGGGATGAAACCATGCCGGCCCGCCGGGCACCACCTGCAGCGCGGCCGCCGTGGCGCCGGCCGCCATGAGCACGGCGAGCGCATCGGCCTTGGCGTCGAACGCATCGACCTCGCCGTCGCGCTTCGACCAGTGGCGGCCGAAGCCGGAGGGCTTCGCCAGTGCGCGACGGATGCCGGCGGCGGCGGTCAGTTGATCGGCGGGCTGGTCGCCGCGAAAGACCTGGCCGACCTCGAACAGGGCGACATCGGTGAAGCCGCGATCGGCGTTCTTCTGCGCCGCTGCCACCAGTCCAGGGATAAGGCTCGGCCGCATGTCGGAAAGATCCGCCGCGATCGGATTGGCCAGCGCCAGTTCGGGCTTGCCGCCACCGAATAATTCGGCGTGCTCTTTCGAAATGAAAGACCACGTCACCGCTTCGACCAGATTGCGCGCCGCCAGCGCCCGCTTGGCCTTGCGCGTGCGCACCTGGATCGGCGTGAGCACCGGCTTGCGCGGCAGCTCGCCGCGCGGGAACGGCGTCGACGGCACGCGATCGACGCCGAGGATGCGGATCACTTCCTCGACGACATCGGCCTTGCCCACGACGTCCGGCCGCCATGACGGCACCGCGACCTTCACCCGCTCGCCCTGGCCGGCGACGAAAAAACCGAGGCGTTCGAGCACGCGGCGCATCTCGGTCAGCGGCACGTCGATGCCGGCGAGCCGCTCGAGTTCGGACAGCGGGAAATCGATGATTGGCTCGGACGCTTCGGCGCTCCCCGCAACAGCAGCTTCCGACGGCGTGCCGCCGCACAAATCCATGACCATACGGGTCGCCAGTTCGAGGCCCGGCAGCATGAAGGCCGGATCGACGCCGCGTTCGAAGCGATAGCGGGCGTCGGAATTGATGCCGAGCTTGCGGCCGGTCTGCGCGATGTTGAGCGGCTGCCACAGCGCCGAATTCGATCAAAACATCCGTGGTCGCTTCGGAGCAGCCGGTTGCCTCGCCGCCCATGATACCGGCCAGCGAGTCGACACCTTGATCGTCGGCGATCACGCAAATCAATTCGTCGAGGGCATAGGTCTTGCCGTCGAGCGCCAGCAATGTTTCGCCGGCGCGCGCACGGCGCACCGTCAGATTGCCGTGCACTTTCGCCGCATCGAACACGTGGAGCGGGCGGCCGCGGTCGTAGGTGATGAAATTGGTAATATCGACCAGCGCATTGATCGGGCGGAGCCCGATCGCGGTGAGCCGTTTTTGCAGCCAGTCCGGCGACGGTCCGTTCTTGACGCCGCGCACCGAGCGGAGCGCAAAGCCCGGGCACAACGGCGGCGTCGCCCCGAAATCGAGCGTGACGTTTACCGGACAGGGGAACTCGCCCTTCACCGGCCTGATCGCCGCGTCCTTGAACTTGCCCATATCGGCTGCGGCAAGATCGCGGGCAATGCCGTGCACGCCGGTGGCGTCGGCGCGGTTCGGGGTCAGGTTGATCTCGATCACCGGATCGTCGAGCCCGGCATAGTGCGCGTACGGCTCGCCGACCGGCGCATCGTCCGGCAGATCGATGATGCCGTCGTGATTGTCGGAGATTTGGAGTTCGGCTTCGGAGACCAGCATGCCGCGGCTTTCGACGTCGCGGATCTTGCCGATGCCGAGCGTGATGTTCTTGCCGGGGATGAAAGCGCCGGGCGGCGCGAACACGCTCTTCATGCCGGCGCGCGCGTTCGGCGCGCCGCAGACCACCTGGATCGGCGCGCCCGAACCGGTGTCGACCATGCAGACCCGCAGCCGGTCGGCATTCGGGTGCTGCCTGGCATCAGCGACATGGGCGATGACAAACGGTGCGAAGGCTTTTGCTTTGTCCTCGATGCGCTCGACCTCTAGCCCGATCATGGTGAGCTTGTCGGCCAATTCGCCGAGCGGCCGGTCGGTCTCGAGATGCTCCTTGAGCCAGGCGAGGGTGAATTTCATCATGGGCTAAGGGCTCAATCCCCCCGCCAGCGTCGGGAAATCGAGCGGGCGGAAGCCGTAATGGTTGAGCCAGCGGACGTCGGCCTCGAAGAAGGCGCGCAGGTCCGACATGCCGTATTTGAGCATGGCGATGCGGTCGATGCCCATGCCCCAGGCAAAGCCCTGATACTCGTCGGGATCGAGCCCGCAATTGCGCAGCACGTTCGGATGCACCATGCCGCAGCCGAGAATCTCCAGCCAATCATCGCCCTCGCCGAAGCGGATTTCGCCCTTGTCGCGGCGGCACTGGATGTCGACTTCAAGCGACGGTTCCGTAAACGGAAAGAACGACGGGCGAAAGCGCATGCCGACGCGATCGACTTCGAAAAACGCCTTGCAGAATTCTTCCAGTATCCACTTCAGATGACCGAGATGCGATTTCTTGTCGATGACCAGGCCCTCGACCTGATGAAACATCGGCGTATGGGTCTGGTCCGAGTCGCAGCGATAGGTACGCCCGGGAATGATGACGCGAATCGGCGGCTTTTGCGTCAGCATGGTGCGCACCTGCACCGGCGACGTATGCGTGCGCAGCAATAGCCGCGTGCCGTCCGGCTTCGGATTGAAGAAGAACGTGTCGTGCATCAAGCGCGCCGGATGGTCTTCCGGAAAATTGAGCTTGGTGAAATTGTAGTCGTCGGTTTCGATATCGGGACCTTCGGCGACGGCAAAGCCGAGGTCGGCGAAGATCGCGGTGAGCTCATCGATGACTTGGGTGATCGGATGGACGCGGCCGATCTCGGCCGGTGTCTCGCGCACCGGCAGCGTGACGTCGACGCTCTCGGTGTTGAGCCGCGCCTCCAACGCCGCGCCCTTGAGCGCCTCGCGCTGCGCCGCCAGCGCGGCATTGACGCGATCCTTCAGTCCGTTGATCAGCGGGCCCTGGGTCTTGCGCTCCTCGGGCGGCAGCGTGCCGAGCGTTTTCAAAAGCGCGGTGATCGAACCGTTCTTGCCCAAGGCCGCGACGCGCACGGCTTCGAGCGCTGCCTCGTCGCCGGCGGCGGCGACCGCAGCGATAGTGTCCTGTTCGAGTTGCGCCGTATCAGCCATGAGTGCGCGAGCCTCGCTTAGTCCGGCATGAACGGCAGATCGGTATCGGACGGCCTGCCGCCGGCCTGGGTCAGCATGGAATGGACCTGGCCGCGGTGATGGGTCTGATGATTGAACATATGGGTGATCAGCACCCAGCGCGGCCGCGTCCATTCGCGCTGGGTCGCACCGGAATAATAGGTCTGGTTGTCGGCGAGCCAGGCATCGTCGACGCCGTCGGCCCAATCGATAATTTTTTGGTCGAAGGCCGTGCGCTCGACCTTCAGATTTTCCCAGTCCGGATAGAGCGACACCGATTCCGGGATGCCAACCGACGGCCGCGGCAGATCGGTGAAGCGGCCCATCCAGCTACGGTCGCCCCATAGGATGTGACTCAGTGTCTTTTGGATTGAACCGAACCAGGCGCCGCGCTCGCGGCGGCGCTCGTCATCGGACAGCGCATCGGCCACGCCGTACAGATTTTCATTCTGCCAGCGATTATAGCGCGCCATGCGCTGCACATAAGCGCGATCAATCATGACACGCTACGCCGCCAGCGCGGATTTCACCTGACCGACGATCGCCTCGAACGCCGCCGGCTCGGTGATGGCAAGATCGGACAGCACTTTGCGGTCGACCATGATGCCGGCCTTGCTCAAGCCGGCGATGAAGCGGCTGTAATTGAGTCCGAACGGGCGCACGGCGGCGTTCAGCCGTTGAATCCACAGCGCGCGAAACGTGCGCTTCCTGCGCTTGCGGTCGCGGAAAGCATACTGGTTCGCCTTCTCCACCGCCTGCTTGGCGATGCGGATGGTGTTCTTGCGCCGGCCGTAATAGCCCTTGGCGGCCTTGAGCACTTTCTTGTGCTTGGCATGGGATGTGACGCCGCGTTTGACGCGAGCCATGATCGATCTCCTCTGGAAAATAGCAAAACGCTGAAACGCGAAGCCGGCGCGCGGCCGGATCGTCAGCCGTTTGGCAAAAAGTACTTTTTGATGTTGTCGCCGTCGGTCTTGAACAGCACGTTGGTGCCGCGCAATTGGCGGATCTGCTTCTTGGTGCGCTTGATCATGCCATGGCGCTTGCCGGCATGGGCGTAGAGGACCTTTCCGGACCCCGTCACCTTGAAGCGCTTTTTAGCGCCCGACTTGGTCTTGATCTTGGGCATTTGGCTCTCCTAGGGCCGCAAGGCAGCATGCGCCGCGGCCGAAAATGCTCGTAAACGAGCGTGGTTGTGCTTGGAGCACGTCGCGCCGCCACGGCAGCCCTAATCAGCCGGGCGACGAGAGGGCGCGGTTATGGCAGAGGCAGCCGCTGATGGCAACCGAAAGCGCAAGCCCCATCGGAGTTTAACGCGTGGGGGCTTGAGACGGCGCCGAAGGGTTAAACCCGGCGCCGCTTAGCGCGGCGCCAAAACCATGACGACCTGGCGGCCTTCGAAGCGCGGTTCCTGCTCGATCTTGGCGATTTTGGCGGTATCGGACTTGACGCGGTCGAGCAGCTTATAGCCGAGCTCCTGATGCGCCATTTCGCGGCCACGGAACCGCAAGGTGACCTTGACCTTGTCGCCTTCCTCGAAAAACCGCTGCACCGAGCGCATTTTGACGTCGTAATCGTGATCGTCGATCATCGGCCGGAGCTTGATCTCCTTGATCTCGACGACCTTCTGCTTCTTACGCGCCTCGGCGGCCTTTTTCTGTGCCTGGTATTTGTATTTGCCGAAATCGAGGATCTTGCAGACCGGCGGGACCGAATTCGGCGCGATCTCCACCAGATCGAGCCCGGCCTCCTGCGCCATGGCGATGGCGGCGCCGATTTCAGTGACGCCCTTGTTGGCGCCGTCTTTGTCGATGAGTTGGACCTCGCGAACGCGGATCTCCTCGTTGATGCGCGGCCCCTCTTTGGGAGCGGGCTGCGCGGTTCTGATCGGGCGACGAATGGGTATTCTCTCCTCTGGTCGTTGCGACGCTAGCGGTGGAAGATCGGGAGTTTTTCGGTTCAAGTCAACGACAATGCGCAATCGCCGGCGGCGTTTACGCAAATGGGCGGCAACCGCCGCATGATTTATGTTCAGTAACCTTTGCTTGCGAGCGGTGACCCGCCGATGAACGATAACGGCCTGAAATTCCTGCATATTGGCCAAGGAGCCGCGCGCCGCGCCATCGCTGTGCGGGCGCTTGAGGGCGCCTCGCCGGGGCTCGTGTGGCTTGGCGGATACAAATCCGACATGAAGGGTACCAAGGCGCAGGCGCTCGCCGATTGGGCGGCACGCGCCGGCCGCGCTTGCGTGCGCTTCGATTATTCCGGCCACGGCGAGTCAGAGGGCGCCTTCACCGACGGCACGATCGGCCGCTGGCTCGAGGACAGCATGGCCGTGTTCGACGCCTGTTGCAGCGGACCGCAAATCCTCGCCGGCTCGTCGATGGGCGGCTGGCTTTCGCTTCTTCTGATCCGCGCGTTGCGCCAACGTCCCCTTCTCTACCCTCCCCCGCAAGCGGGCGAGGGTAGGGAAAGGGCGGCCAGCGTCGCCGGCCTGGTCCTGATCGCACCTGCGGTCGATTTCACCGAGGAACTGATGTGGAAACGGTTCACGCCCGAGATCAGGCGCGAGCTGGAAGAGAACGGCGTGTGGAAACGGCCGTCGCAATATTCGTCCGAACCATATCTCGTTACCCGGCAATTGATCGAAGAAGGCCGCAATCATCTTCTGCTCGGCGGCATGATCGAGGCCGGCTGCCCGGTCCGCATCCTGCAAGGCGTCGAAGACCCCGACGTGCCGTGGCAACACGCCAAGGCACTGGTCGCCAGGCTTGCCCGCGACGACGTCGTGCTCACCATGATCAAGGACGGCGATCATCGGCTGTCGCGGCCGGAAGACATCGAGCGTCTGCTCCGCGCCGTGGAAGAATTTTGAGTTGCTTTAGCTTGCGGCAGCCGCCTCGTCGCTTTCGAACGCCACGCCGAGCTGATCGTTGGTGCGCCAGACCACGCGGCAAGGACGCCGGGTGCGGCCGAGCTCAAAGGTGAGATCGAAGGCCATTGGCATGCCGTAGGTATCCGCCACCGTCAGGCAAGCGCCGCCAGAGGTGATGTTCTGCACGGTGCAGTGAATGAGCGTCGCGCGTTGCGGCACTATGATCTTGGCATTGCGCTGCACTTTCGTACGCGCCACCGCTCTGTGGTCTCCGGTGTTGTCCTCGTCGATATTCATGGCCCGCCTGCGTCGCGCGGGCTGCATGCCCGAAGATCTCGATCGGTATCAAGCAAGTGTTACCGATGGAGGAACGGCCGGCGCGGCTGGAGGTTAATGCCGGCAAACCCGCCGCGAAGTTCCAGCCACCCGCAAACGCCTTGTTGACTATGGGACTGGCGCGCCCGAAGGGATTCGAACCCCTGACCTCTGCCTTCGGAGGGCAGCGCTCTATCCAGCTGAGCTACGGGCGCGCAAAACAGCTTGGTCCCGCCGTAGATACTCCGTTTTCCGGACGCGGCGCAACGCGCCGTGTTGCGCCAGGTCCGAAACGCGTATTTCCGGCGGGATGGAAAGGGCCTAAGCTCCCGCCGGCGAATTCCAGGGAGCAACGCATGTCCCAACTTGCGGAAAAGACCGAGCAGCGCGAGCCCAAGGCCGCGCAGATCAAGGATGCCGCGTTCAAATGGGACGATCCGCTCGACCTCGAAGGCGAGCTGAGCGAGGAAGAGCGCATGGTGCGCGACACCGCGCGCGATTATGCCCAGGAGAAGCTGTTCCCCCGCGTGCTTGCCGCCAATCGCGACGGCGATTTCAATCCCGCGATCGTCAAGGAAATGGGCGAGCTCGGGCTGATCGGCGCGACCATTCCGCAGGACTACGGCGGCGCCGGGCTCAGCTATGTCTGCTACGGCCTGATCGCGCGCGAGGTCGAGCGGGTGGATTCCGGCTTCCGCTCGCTGATGTCGGTGCAATCGTCGCTGGTGATGCACCCGATCTATGCCTATGGCAGCGAGGCGCAGCGCCGCAAATATCTGCCAAAGCTCGCGACCGGCGAACTGGTCGGCTGCTTCGGGCTGACCGAGCCGGACCACGGCTCCGATCCCGGCTCCATGGTGACGCGCGCCGAGAAGGTGGCGGGCGGCTTTCGCCTCACCGGCGCCAAGACCTGGATCACCAATGCGCCGGTCGCCGACCTTGCCGTGGTGTGGGCCAAGCTCGACGGCAAAATCCGCGGCTTTATTGTCGAACGCGGCACCAAGGGTTTTTCGACGCCGAAAATCGAAGGCAAGCTGTCGCTGCGCGCTTCGATCACCGGCGAGATCGTGCTCGAAGGCGCGGTGGTGCCGGAAGAAAACATGCTGCCGAATGTTTCCGGGCTTGCCGGTCCGTTCGGCTGCCTCAACGTGGCGCGCACCGGCATCGCCTGGGGCGCCATGGGCGCGGCGGAATTCTGCTGGCACCGCGCCCGCGATTATGTGCTCAACAGAAAGCAGTTCGGCCGGCCGCTTGCCGCCAACCAGCTTATCCAGAAAAAACTCGCAGACATGCAGACCGAGATTACGCTCGGTTTGCACGCCGCGCTCCGCCTGTCGCGGATGATCGACGCCGGCACAGCGTCACCGCCGGCGATTTCGATGCTCAAGCGCAACAATTGCGGCAAGGCTTTGGATGTCGCCCGGCTCGCCCGCGACATGCATGGCGGCAACGGCATCGCCGAGGAATATCACGTGATGCGCGTGCTCTGTAATCTCGAGACAGTGAATACTTACGAAGGCACCCACGACATCCACGCGCTGGTGCTCGGCCGCGCGCAGACCGGCATTCAGGCCTTTATGTGATGTCGTCATTCCGGGTAGCGCAGCGTCAGCCCGGAATCCATCGTCGCAGTAAGTGAGGTTCATAAAAAGTCCGATCTATATTGCTATTGCGGCAATTATGGATTGCGGGCTCCGCGCGGATCACGTCATCGGGGGAGCGACTTCGCGTGGGCCCATTGGTTCGGCCGGAACAACACCAGGAGAAGTCCCATGCGCCTGCCTTTGATCGCCCCCGCAGACCTCACCGCCGAACAGCGTCCGGTTTACGACGATATGAAAGCCGGCATCGAGAAGAACTTTTCCGGCTTTAAAACTATCGCCGAAAACGGCGCGCTGCTGGGGCCATGGAATCCGTGGCTGCACGAACCGAAATTCGGCAAGCCGATCTGGGACCTAACCTTGGCGCTGTCGGTGTCGCCGTCGCTGCCGCGCCCGGTGCGCGAAGTGGCGATCCTGGTCACCGGCGCATCGTTTCACTCGTCCTACGAGCTTTACGCCCACGTCATTGCCGGCGAACGGCGCGGCCTGTCCGACGACAAGCTTGCCACCATCGTCGTCGGGCCAGCGGCCGACCGATCTGACGCCTGACGAAGGCGTCGCCTACGATGTCGCGTCGTCGCTCCTGCACCACGGCACCCTGCCGGAACTGAGCTACCGGGCGGCGGTGAAAGCCTTCGGCGTCCATGGCGCCGCCGAGCTGATCTATCTCGTCGGACTTTATTGCCTCGTCTCGGTGACGCTCAACGGTTTCAACGTCCCGGTGCCGGAATCCGAAGCAGAGTGATCGCACCCCACCGCAATGGATGATCCCTACAATCTGCGCCGGTTCGTCGACGCCCAGGAACCGGTCTATGAGCGCGTGCTCGCGGAACTGCGCCAGGGGCAAAAGCAAAGTCACTGGATGTGGTTCATCTTCCCGCAGTTCATGGGTCTCGGTTCGAGTCCCATGGCCATTAAATTTGCGATTGCGTCCCGCGCCGAGGCGAAGGCCTATCTGGACCACCCGCTATTGGGGCCGCGGCTGCGCGAATGCACGCGGCTTGTCACCAAAGCGGATGGCGCCATTGAGGACATTCTCGGTTATCCCGACGATCTCAAATTCCGCTCGTCGATGTCGTTGTTTGCCACCGTCGCGGCGGACAATGCGGATTTCACTGGCGCTCTGAAAAAGTTCTACGGCGGCGAAGCCGATCCCGCGACATATCCCTGAGACATGCGCTGATCGCGTTTGCGTGCCGGCAATCAGATTAAGCTTATGACTGGCAGCGCCGACCACCACGCCGATGCGCTGATGGCGGAATAGACTTCATTTACCTCAATTTGTCAGCGATCTTCTTCAAACGGCCAGGCCCGATCGGCCGCGTCGAGTTAAGCGGCATGGCATATTTTATGCCGCGGTAATGATCGATGCGTAGAAATACCCATGTGTGTCACGGGTCGCTTTCCCTTGAGGCCGTTGTCTGTGTTCATGGCGCCGTTCAGCTTGCCAAAGCACCGCCGGAAGCAAGCGCGCGATGGCTGAAACGGAACGTTTCCTTGGCGATCGAACAGGATCGGGAATTGGTGATCGACCCACAGTTCTTTCTCGAACTTCCTAGCTTCAATCCGCGCATCTCCCGCGTAGAGATTCTGGTCAAGCGGGGACAGGCGCACAACGAGATGACACGATACCGATATGACGTGGTGCTGCATGTGAGCGAGGCCAATTCCGCTCCGTCGCGGCGGGGAGCCGAATGGCATGCTGGTGACGATACGGTCGCGGGGCTTTTGTCACGATTCGAAATGCAGCAACTCGCATCCGTGAATATTCTCAATGTGCCAAACCGGCGTCTCGCCAGCGATCTCGCTGGCGTGCAGCGCCTCTGGTCGGCAGATGACCGGCAATTGGTCGGAGATATCAGGCGATCGATGGCCCCGGAACCCGCCCCGGGCATTGATCCCGAGGATTTCTGGAAGCTCGCCGATACCCAGACTCACGATGTTCGGGTCGGCTGGCCGCCATACTCGGCTGACGGACGTTTCGATGTCGCCCTTGTCGCTCGCGCTCGGTCGCCCGGCGCGCCATTGCTTCAACGGCCGGCCAATGTTTCACCGGCCTCGCGTCGCGGCCGCCTCGCAACGGACCCGCTGGCAGTGGCTTTCATGCAGCAACTTGGACTGGAGCTTGGACAGATCTTGAGTGACCGGCTTCCCAAGTCGCGGCTGCCCGCAGCCGTGCTCGCCGTGAATGAACTACCATTCGGTGCAGCGGCGACCTTGCCGAGCTCAGCCACTCGCTTTGGGCAAGCGCAGATGCGCAACTATGTGACGCAACGACTGAGGATGCACGGCGACCTGGCACCGCTCAACGATAAAGATTTGCTGTTCACGAGCGGTCGTCTCGACTCCCTGGACGCGGTGGAGATCATCATGTCCGTTGAGGCAGATTACGGGATCGATTTTTCCGCGATTAATTTCGACTTGACGCCGCTCAATTCGATCGCCGCGATGGTCGATCTGGTGGATCAGCACGCCGTGAGCGCGTGATGATATCAAACGCGTCAGGAAATCCGAGCTCGTCGGCTTGGCTCGGCGAGGGCGCAGCGCGATCCTGATTTCTACTGTCCCTTGAGCGACGAGATCGCGACATTGACCGCGCCGTCGGCATTGGCGATGACGCGCAGCGTCTTTTCATCGTAGGCGACGCCGACCAGGCGCAGGTCGTTGACGGTGGCCGTGGCGCTTAAGCCCGGCGCCTGCTGCGCCAATTGGCCGACCGCGGCGGCGAGCCGCGTCCTGGCATCGGCAGCGAACGGCTTGAGATCGATCACCGCTTTGTCGGCGAGCATCTGCTGCAGGTAGGGCACCGCCGCCTGTGCCGCCGCGCCCAATAGCCCGAACGCGGCTTGCGATTTCACGTCGAGCGTCATGTCGGTGAAGCGCAGGATTTGTTGTTCCTGATCGAGCACCGGCTTGCCCCACACATAAAGCGTCGCATCGGCGCCGACGCCGAGAAAGCCGCTCTTCTTGGCGTGGACCAAAAGCGAGATCAGCAGCCGGTCGCCCGACGCGGCGATGGATGCTTGCTTGATGGTCACGGCAAACTCGCCGCTGCCGTCCTCGGGAAAGGTCTTGCCGGCGAATTGCGCTTGCAGGAGCCGGCTTACCTCGGTGAACGGAATATCGATGGGGACCGCGATGCGCACCCCGCCGCCGCTCGATTGCGGCACCAGATCGAGCTGCTGCGGGAACGGGCAATCGGGATGGGTCTGGTTTGCCACGATGCGGGTTTGCGCCTGCACGCCGACGAGCAGCGTGACCGCGCGGCCGTCGATCTGCGGCTGCGCCGCGATGGCGCGGACCGGACGGATTTCGAGCCAGAGCTTCGGCATGCCCTGGCCCATCCCCGCTCCCGCCGCACCGAGTGAAACCGAATTGCACAGCTTGGTCCATTCGTTGCGCGCGGCGTTTTCGATGAACGGATCGTTGCGCAGGTAGCTCTCGAGAGCGTTGGTCTGATCGTGCACCAGCCTGTCAAGCACCGGCTTGACCTCATTGCCGACGCTGAGCTTGAGCCCCGCGATCGGAAGAATGACATCGACGACATTGACCTGCGCCGCGAGATTGGGCGCCAGCCGCCAGTTCGCCGCCAGCGTCGGCCGCGACGCCGTCGTCACCGTGCCCTGGATATCGGTGTGCTGGTCGAATGCCTTGCCGGCGAGATCTTCCACCTGCTGGCCGACGCTGCCGCCGATTAGATTGCCGAGCGTGCTGCCGACTGTACTGACACTCGAGCCGACCGCGCCGGTCACGGTGCCGAGCGCCTCGAACTGGCCCTTGAGCGGCGCGGTGACGACCAGCACCCCGGGCGCTCCGGCGACGGCAAGCGGGCCGCGTGACATGGTGAAGGTGAGTTGCGCATTCGACAACAGCTTCGAAACCGGATTCTGCGGCTTGCCGGCGAGATCTTTCGGCGCCTGCGCGTCGAGCGCCTCCTGGATCGCGGAGAGCGCGATGGCCGTCGGCGCCAGCACCGTCGAGGTGCCGGTGAGCGGCTGCAGCGGCGGCACCGCCACCAGCGCCGGACGATTCGGCGACACCGCGGGGACCGGCGGCCACAGCACGTCCATCACCAGCGTCGCGACGACGAAGGAAACGACGACGATCAGGGCGCCGAGAATGAGGGTGCGGATGCGCATCGCGAATCGGTTTGCCGTGCCACAATATTAGGCCCTGCGGGGCGCGGCCGGCAGCCCACGCCGCAGGCTGGCTTTCTCCCCGCCAAGCCATTACATGAGGGGCTTCCCCCACAAGGAGATTCGAATGGCCCCGCGCCAAATCAAAATGCCGGAGAAGATTGAGCCTGAGCAGCAGGACGACCATTTCTCGCAGCGCAAACGGCCGGAACTGGGCCGCTACCTGCTGCAAGTGGACCGGCAGACCAAGGCCTCGTATCAGACGGCCGAAATCGCCCAAACGGCGGGACTGAAGATCAAGAAGAGTTATCCGATCCTGCACGTCACCGTTTATGACAGTGTCGACTGCTCGGCGACGACAGTCGAGGCACCCGCGGCGTCGTAACCCCAACCCGATGACACAGTAAAACGCAGGCGCGGCAGGGGCCGCTCATCCGGCCTCTGGTCGCACTACGCGAAGCCCGACCGCGGGTAACGAGTAACTTCCGCGTTTTCTCGCCCCCAACCGTAGATTCCCCAGCGCGTCCGATATGCTGCAAATCGAAAATCTTGTTTTCAACGGCTGGGGCCGTCGGTTCTTCGATTCGGCGAGCGTGATGATCCCGGTCGGCGCCAAAGTCGGCCTGGTCGGGCGCAATGGCGTCGGCAAGTCGACTTTGTTCAAGCTGATCCTCGGCGACCTCGTTGCCGATGGCGGCGAGATCGCGCTGCCGAAATTGGCCAGGATCGGCTCGGTCGACCAGGAGCATCCGGCGACGCCGGTCACGCTCCTCGATACGATCCTTGCCGCCGATACCGAGCGCGACGCCTTGAATGCGCAATTGGAAACCGCCGAGCCTGAAGAGCTCGGCGAAATCTACCACCGCCTCATCGAGATCGACGCCGATCGCGCGCCGGCCCGCGCCGCGGAAATCCTCTCCGGGCTCGGCTTTTCCAATGCCGACCTGACGCGGCCGATGGCGGAATTCTCCGGCGGCTGGCGCATGCGCGTGGCGCTGGCGGCGGCGTTGTTTGCGCAGCCCGATCTCCTCCTGCTCGACGAGCCGACCAATTATCTCGATCTCGAAGGCGCGCTGTGGCTCGAAGCGCGGTTGAAGAAATATCCGCATGCCGCGCTGATCGTCAGCCACGACCGCGAGCTCCTCAACAATTCGGTCGACGCCATTTTGCATCTGAGCGACGGCAAGCTCGATCTCTACACCGGCGGCTACGACGATTTCGAAAAGCGCCGCGCCGAAAAGGCGCGGCTGCAGGCGGCGACGCGGAACAAACAGGATGCCGAGCGCGCGCATCTGCAAAAATTCATCGACCGGTTCCGCGCCAAGGCCAGCAAGGCGGCACAGGCCCAGTCGCGCATCAAGCGGCTGGCCAAGCTCGAGCCGGTCGCCGAGGTAATCGAGGAGCGCGTGGCGCCGTTCACCATCCCGTCGCCGGAGCGGCCGCTGGCGCCACCGTTGATCGCGCTGGAAAACGCCGCGGTCGGCTATGACGGCACGCCGGTGCTGCGCAACCTCAATCTGCGCCTCGATGTTGACGACCGCATCGGGCTTCTCGGCGTCAACGGCGCCGGCAAATCGACTTTCGCCAAGCTCTTGGCCGGCGCCCTACCCCTGCTGGCCGGCCAGATGAAGCGGGAGAGCCGCATCAAGGTCGGCTGGTTTCATCAGCATCAGATCGAGGCGCTCGATCCGGCGGACACGCCATTGGTCATCATGCGGCGCGAGCGGCCGGACGACAGCGAATCGTCGCGCCGCTCGCGGCTGGCGCAATTCGGCCTGTCGTTCGAGAAACAGGACACCACGGTAGCGAACCTCTCCGGCGGCGAGCGCGCGCGGCTTCTCCTCAACCTCGTCGCCATGGCGGCGCCGCATCTCTTGATCCTCGACGAGCCGACCAACCATCTCGACATCGAAAGCCGCCGCGCGCTGCTTGACGCGCTCAACGATTACGAGGGCGCCGTCATTCTCATCACCCACGACCGCTCCTTGATCGAGTTGGTTTCGGACCGGCTATGGCTCGCGGCCGATGGTCGCATCAAAGCCTTCCAGGGCGACATGGACGATTACGCCAAATTCGTCCTTGAGCGCGCCAGAGCGGGCGCGCGGCCGGCACAAAGTGACGAACAATCGGCCGCAACGGCGCAACAGCCGGTGCAGAAGAAAAAGAAGAAGCGGAGGATTTGACCGCGTCCTACGGCCCTTGTGCTGGGCAGCGTGGCGATATCATCTATCTTTGGAGACGCCCCGATTGAATGAGGCATGGCGCGGTCATGGCGGCATCTGACAACACCGTCTTCCTGTTCGATTGCGACAACACGCTTCTCGACAACGATGCCGTTCAAAACGATCTGCGCGCGCACCTGGCAAGCGAGTTCGGACCCGCCGCGCGCGACCGCTACTGGGCGATCCTGGAAGATTTGCGCGCCGAACTCGGCTACGTCGATTATCTCGGCGCGCTGCAGCGTTACCGGCTCGACGACATGTGCGACGCGCGGCTGCTGTCGATGTCGTCGTTTCTGATCGACTATCCGTTTGCCGGCCGGCTCTATCCCGGCGCGCTCGATGCCGTCCGCCATGCGCAGACCGCCGGATCGGCCGTCATTCTGTCGGACGGCGACGTGGTGTTTCAACCGCGCAAGATCGCGCGCTCCGGGCTGTGGGCTGCCGTCGATGGCCGGGTCCTGATCTACATCCACAAGGAAGCGATGCTCGAAGCGGTCGCCGCGGCGTTCCCGGCGCGGCGCTACGTAATGATCGACGACAAGCTGCGTATCCTCGCGGCGATGAAAAAGGTCTGGGGCGATCGCTTGACCACGGTGTTCCCGCGCCAGGGTCATTATGCCCTCGATGCCGCGGCGCTCGCCGCCTATCCGCCGGCCGACATCACCATCGAACGGATCGGCGATCTGGTCGCTATCGACTGGGGATGACGCCGGCTCATAAACGCAACGGCGCGTCGACCCCTGTCACTTGCCTGTCTCGCAGCTAGCCCCGGCCTTGGGATGAACGTCGGTCGCGCCGTCGTCCTTGGCGGCGCACGGCGTCGGATATTCCCTGACCTTGCCGTCTTTGGTTCCGCACGAGATGACCTGCGCGCACATCGTGGCCGATTGCGCGGGGCGTGTGCCGTAAGCCACTGCGGGCTTTTCCGATACCACAAGGCCGCCGATAGCAAGACCCAGAGCGGCGACGCCGATTGCCGCACCGGCTGAGATGAATCTTCTCATCGCGATCCTCCCTTACAACGGCGCCTCTTGGCCGCCGTCCTTTTTGCAGGCGATGCTGGCCTCTTCGAGATCGAGCTCGCGCTCGATGCGGCGGCGGCCTTCGTCGGTGATGCGGCCTTCCTGCAGCATCTTGTAGATGTATGCGCGCTCGGCGGCGATCAACTCCATGCGCAGTTCGGCCGTTGACGCGGCATTGTCGCCGCCGTCCGGCGTGTGCGCCGGCAACCGCCCCGCCCGGTATTCGTGGCGGGCACGCAACACCGCGTGAGATTCGGGCGTGAGCCGGCCATCGGCGTGAAACTGTTTCAAGCGTTCATGCGCGACATTGAGCGCTTCGGCGCGCGCGGCATTTTCCGACTCTTGCTCGCGCCGGCGTTCGGCTGCGGCATCGCGATCGAGATCGAGCCATTTGACGATGAGCGGCAGCGACAGCCCCTGCCCCATCAGCGTTATGACGATGACGCCGAAGGTGATGAAGAGAATGAGGTTGCGGTCGGGGAACGGCATACCCGAAGCTGTGACCAGCGGGATGGCAAGCGCCGCCGCCAGCGAGACCACGCCGCGCACACCGACAAAGCCGAGAAAGAACAGCCACTGCCAGGGCGGCAACGGATCCCGGCGGCGGAGCGGCGGATCGATCCAGCGCGGCAGCAGCGCCGCCGGATAGACCCAGACGAAGCGTGTGACGATCACCACCGCAACGGTCAGCAAGATGGCATAGGCAAAGTGACCCCACGGCACCGCATGCATCTGGATGAACACCGTCCGCGTCTGCATGCCGGTGACGAGGAAGATCATGCCTTCGAGAAGATAGACCACGAAGTCCCAGAAGAAGATGCCCTGCAACCGGGTCGCCGCGGGAATAAGGAGTGGCCCGTTCCAGCTCACGTATAATCCCGCCGCCACCGTCGCCAGCACGCCGGAGCCGCCCAGGTGCTGCGGCACCAGAAATGCGACGTAGGGCGTCAACAGCGACAGCGTGATCTCGACGCGCGGGTCGTCGGCCCAACGGCGCAGTCTCAAGCTGACCCAACCAATGGCGATGCCGTAGGCGATCTCGCCGATGACAATAACGACAAACTCTCCGGCGGCCTGCTGGAATGAGAACAGGCCGGTCGCGACCGCGGCGACGGCGAAGCGGTAGAGGATCAGCGCCGTGGCGTCGTTGGCGAGACCTTCGCCTTCGAGCACCACGACAAGCCGGCGCGGAACGCCAAGGTTGCGGACGATGGCGAGCGGGGCGACCGCGTCGGGCGGCGCCACGATGGCGCCGAGCACAAAGCTGACGGCAAGCGACATGCCGAGCAGCCAATGGGCCGCTGCCGCCACCGCGCAGGTGGTGAAGATGACACAGCCGAAAGCAAACAGCGCGATCGGCCGCAGATTGAAACGGAATTCGCGCCAGCTCATGGCGACGCCGGCGGAGTAGATCAGCGGCGGCAGGACGCCGAGCAGCACCAGATCCGGCGCCAGCACGATCCGGGGCAGGCCGGGAAGGAGCGCCAGCGCGATTCCGGCGGCGACAAGAAGAATGGAGGGCGACGTGTTGAGCCGCCGCGCGGCGATGGCCACGACCACCAGCACGGCCAGAAGCAGCAGTATGGTCTGGATGGTCGCCGCCATAATGATCGGTATTTAGCATGACAGAGGGGCCGGGCGCAGGAAACCCGCAAATGAGAGCGTTGACCGAGCCTTGCGGCGCCCGCCTGCCGAAGCCATATCGCACGGACCGGGGAATTCTCCCTGGCGTTTTCACCACTGCTGCAAGCAACGGGAACCATCCATGCCGCAATCCATGTCGCAAGCCTCGCTGCCGACTTTCGAAATCACGCTCAACGCGCTGTCGGCAAATCTCGACAAGGCCGCAGCCTTCGCCAAAGGCAAAAAGATCGACGATGCGGAGCTGCTGCATGCGCGGCTGGCGCCGGACATGTTCGATCTCACCCGCCAGGTGCAGGTGGCGACCGATCAGGCGCGGCGCGGCGCCGCCCGGCTTGCTGGGACCGAGGCGCCAAAAGTCGAGGACAACGAGATGACGCTCGCCGCACTCAAGGACCGCATCGCCAAGACCGTCGCTTATCTCAAGACGCTCGACCGCGCCAAGATCGATGCCTCAGCGGAGCGCGAGATCACCTTCCCGCTCGGTCCGGAGAAAAAGGGCCACATGAAGGGCGACGATTACCTCAACCACTTCGTGCTGCCGAATTTCTATTTCCATTGCACCGCCGCCTACGCCATTCTGCGGCACTTGGGTGTCGACGTCGGCAAGCAGGATTTCATCGGCGCGATACCGATCAAAATCTCGTAACGAGACATCGTAACGAGACATTGTAACGAGCCCCGTGGAGCGCACGATGTGCCGCAACATCCGCACGCTGTTTAATTTCGAACCGCCGGCGACGGAGGAGGAAATCCGGGCATCGGCGCTCCAATTCGTCCGCAAACTTTCGGGCTTCACCCATCCGTCGCGGGTCAACGAGGCCGCGTTCGATCGCGCCGTCGACGAAGTTTGCGGCGTCGCCCGGCGGCTTCTCGATGCGTTGGAAACGGCAAGCCCGGCCAAGAACCGCGACGAAGAGGCGATGAAAGCGCGTGCCAAGGCGCGCGAGCGGTTCGCCTGATCGGCCGGCGCCGGTCAGGTCCTGGGGAACGGGATGGCCTATCAGTTTCTGCCGCTCGACTATACCTACGCCGACCTGATGCCGGCGATGTCGGAGGCCGCGGCGCGGCACCATCATGACGTCGTACATGGCGCCTATCTCGACGCCATCAACGCCCTGCTGGCGCCCTATCCGGAACTTTCCGCGCTCAGCATCGAGGCAGTGCTGTCGCATCCCGAACGCCTGCCCGACGCCATTCGCGCCGAAGCGCGATTCCAGGGCGGCGGCCATGCCAATCATCAGTTCACCTGGAAGATTTTGGGCGCGCAGCGCGGCACCAAACCGTCCGGCGCGCTTGCCGCGAAAATCGACGAGACGTTCGGCGGACTTGGCGGTTTTGTGCAAGCCTTCAAGGCTGCCGCGCTAAATCTCGACGGCGACGGCTGGGCGTTTCTGTCGCTGCCTTCGCCGCGCACGCCGGCACTCGAAATCGTGGTCACGCGCGGCAACGACAACGTGCTGGAACTGCGCAAGCCGGGCGTGCTGGTCTGCGACCTGTGGCGGCATGCCTGTGAAGACGATCATCACGGCGACCGCGCCGCCTGGATCGGCGCTTATCTGCAGGTGCTCGACTGGACGCAATGCTCGATCCGCTATGACCGGCTGGTGGCCGGCCAGCCGACGCCGTGAGCGGGCGGTTCACGGATCATAGGCTGGGCAAAGGCGCGGAACGCGCCGTGCCCACGCGTCGTTGCCTTCCATCTGCGTGGGCTTCGCTTCGCTCGGCCCACCCTACGGTTTAAAACAAAAACCATGGACGCCGAATTCATCCGCGATCTGTTCGCGCAATTCCGTCCGATTACGATCAGGCGCATGTTCAGCGGCGCCGGAATTTTTGCCGACGGCCTGATGTTCGGACTGATTATCCGCGACGTGATCTACCTCAAGGCGGACGAGACCAACATTCCGGATTTCGCGCGCGAAGGCAGTACGCCCTTCACTTACACCCGGGGCAAAAGCAGCGGCCGCCCGCGCGAGCACGCGTTGCCCTATTGGCGATTGCCGGAGCGGCTCTACGACGACCCGGACGAGCTTGCGGTGTGGGCGGCGCACGCCTTTGCTATCGCCGAGCGCAAAAAGTTTGCACCGAAGGAGCGGAGCAAGAAGCGGCCACCGAGGAAGAAGAAGTAGCCGCGACCGCGATTATAAAAAACTCTGCGGATCGACGTCGATGTCGAGCTTAATCGAACCGTGCTTCTTTGGCGCGGCGGCGAGCCATTCGCGCAAATAGGCCGAGAGATCGAAGGCGCGCGGCGCCTTGAGCAGCAGGCGGAGCCGATGGCGGCCGCGTACCAGCGCCAAGGGCGCTTCCGCGGGGCCGAGCACGCGGACCTCATCGTTGAGCGGCGCGGCGCGCGCCAAACCCCGTGCGTAGCCAGCGGCGTCGTTCTTGTCGGGGCCGGAGACGACGATCGAGGCAAGCCGCCCGAACGGCGGGTAATGCGCGGCCTCGCGCGCCGCGATCTCGGCGGAATAGAACGCCTCGCGGTCCTGGGCGATCAGCGCCCGCATCACCGGATGGTCGGGCTGGTGCGTCTGCAAAAAACCATGGCCGACGCCGGCATCGCGGCCGGCACGGCCGATCACCTGATGCAGAAGCTGAAACGTGCGCTCGGCGGCACGTGGGTCGCCGTTGGCGAGGCCGAGATCGGCGTCGATGACGCCGACCAGATTCAGCATCGGAAAATGATGCCCTTTCGCCACGAGTTGCGTGCCGATGACGATGTCGAATTTACCGGCGGCGATATCGGCAAATTCCTCGCGCATCCGCTCCACCGAGGCGACAAGATCGGACGACAGCACCAGGATGCGAGCCTGCGGAAACAGTTCGCGCACCTCTTCCTCGAGCCGCTCGACGCCCGGCCCGATGGCGGCATAGGAATCGACCGCCTGGCATTTCGGGCAGGACGCCGGATGCGGCATGGCAAATCCGCAGTGGTGGCAGACCAGCGATTTGCGGAAGCGATGGTCGACCAGCCAGGCGTCGCAATTCGGGCAAGAGAAACGAAAACCGCAATTGCGGCACAATGTCAGCGGCGCGTAGCCGCGGCGATTGAGGAAGAGGAGCGCCTGCTCCTTGCGTTCCAGCGCGGTCTTGATCGCGCCGGCCAGCACCGGCGAGATGAAGCGGCCGCGCGGTGGCGGCGCCTGCCTCAGATCGATCGCCTCGACCGACGGCATGCGCGCACCGCCGAACCGCTCCGGCAGCGCGAGCCGGGCATAGCGGCCACGCCGCGCATTGACTTCGGTTTCCAGCGACGGCGTTGCCGATGACAGCACCACCGGAATTTTGGCGATATGGCCGCGCACCACCGCCATGTCGCGGGCATGATAATGCACGCCGTCTTCCTGCTTGTAGGCGGGGTCGTGTTCTTCATCGACAATGATCAGTCCGAGTTCGGCATAGGGCAAGAACAAGGCCGAGCGCGCACCGACCACGACGGAGACCTCGCCGGCGGCGACCGCCTGCCAGGTGCGCGCACGCTTGCGTGGCGACAATTGCGAATGCCATTCCGCCGGCCGCACTCCGAAGCGCGCGGCGAAGCGGTCGAGGAATTGTGCGGTGAGCGCGATCTCCGGCATCAGGATCAGGCTCTGGCGGCCGGCGCAGATCGCGTCCGCCGCCGCCTCGAAATAGACTTCGGTCTTGCCCGAGCCGGTGACGCCGTCGATCAGCGTCACCGCATAGCCGCCCTTGGCGATGGTTGCCTTGAGCGCTGCCGCAGCGGCGCGTTGATCGGCGGTAAATTCCGGCTGCATGAAATCCGGGTCGGGCCTTTCGGCGACAGGCGCCGCCGGCAGCACGAAAGTCTCCAGCGTGCCTTCGTCAATCAGGCCGTCGATGACGCCAGCGCTGACGCCTGCTTCGCGCGCGACGTCACCCTTGGCGCGCGGCATGCCGTCGGCCGAGAGGTCGAGCACACGCTGGCGCGCCGCCGTCTTGCGCACTGGCGGCGATCCGGCAAGCTTGACGCCGACGCGTTCGCGCTCGGGGCCCAAATGTTCGCCCATGCGCAGGCACATGCGCAAAACCATGCCGCGCGAACTGACGGTATAGTTCGCCACCCAATCGACGAAGCTGCGCAATTCGGGACGCAGCGGCGGCACATCGAGTTTTTCCTCGACGTCCTTGAGCCGGTTGTCGAGCCGGATATCGGGCTTCGGGTTGTCGGCCCAGACCACGGCCGTCGTCTCGCCGCGGGCGCCGAGCGGCACGCTGACAATGTCGCCCGGAGCGAGGCTGAGCGCCTCGGGCACCCGGTAGGAGTAGGCCCGATCGAGCGCGACCGGGACCAGGACATCGACGACACGTTTGGCCATGCGGCAATTCTCGGCCGATTCCGGGGGGTTTAGGAAGGATAAAGGGCGGCGACGTTACATTCACCATTCATTCCCGCGAAACCGGGAATCTAGTACCTAAAACGCGCAAAAGAACCGGGGCCCCGCTGCTGTGGGGACAAGCGGGAATGACCCGAAAGACCGATCTCCCGGACTTCGTCGCACCCAAGGTCGCGGCCGAGATCGAAGGCTGGCTGCACCATCTCGGCGCCGAGCGGCGGCTGTCGCCGAAGACACTGGAAGCCTACCGGCGCGACGTCCTGCAATTCCTGGCGTTCCTCGCCGATCATCTCGGCGGCGCGCCGTCGCTGCACGAGCTCGCTTCTCTGACCCCCGCCGACGTGCGCGCATTTCTGGCGGCGCGCCGCGCCAAGGCGATCGGCAGCCGGTCGCTGATGCGGGCCCTCGCGGGAATGCGCGCGTTTGCCCGCTATCTCGAACGGAGCGGTAAGGGCAAAGTCGGCGCGCTCGCGGCGGTGCGGGCGCCGAAAGTCGGAAAGACTTTGCCGCGCCCGCTTCCGGTCGAAGCCGCCAAAGACATGGCCGATCCCGACAGCGCCGCCGGCGATGGCCGCGAGCCGTGGATTCACGCCCGAGATGCCGCGGTGCTCGGGCTGCTTTATGGCTGCGGCCTGCGCATCTCTGAAGCGCTGGGGCTCAAGCGCGCCGGCTTCGGCGCCAACGAGGCTTTCACCGACGTGCTGACTGTCATGGGCAAAGGCCGCAAAGAGCGCATGGTGCCGCTGCTTCCCGCGGTCGCAAAACTCGTCGCCGATTACATCGCGCTCTGCCCGTTCGACCTGCCGGAACAGGGCCCGCTGTTCGTCGGCACCAAAGGCGGCGCGCTATCGCCGCGTCTCGTGCAGCTCGCAATGGCGCGGCTGCGCGGCGCGCTCGGGCTGCCGGAAACCGCGACGCCGCACGCGCTGCGGCATTCCTTCGCCACGCATCTGCTCGCCCGCGGCGGCGATCTGCGCTCGATCCAGGAACTGCTCGGTCACGCCTCGCTGGCGACGACGCAGATTTATACCGCAGTCGATGCCGAGCGCCTCATCGAGGCCTATCGCTCTGCCCATCCGCGCGCTTAAGATCGCCTCCACAACAGGGGGCCATCATGTCCGAAGTCAGCGAAGCCATCGAAAAAGCCCATGAGGGCGAGCATGCTGAATTCTTCAACAGGCGCATCGCGCTTATCATTGCAATTCTCGCGCTGTTCCTGTCGTTCTCGGAGACGCTCGCCAAGGGCGCGCAGACCGAGACGGTGATCAAAAATATTCAGGCCTCCGACCTGTGGGCGTTCTTCCAGGCCAAGGACATTCGCCGGACCGTGGTCACCGCGGCGGCTGACGAGACCGCGCTGCTTGCAGCCGGCCTATCCGATCCGGCCGCCAAGGCGGCCATCGACAAGCAGGTCGACACCTGGCGCAAGACGGCGGAGCGTTACGAGTCCGATCCAAAAGCGGGCAATGGACGCAAAGAGTTGGAAGAGAAAGCCAAAGACGCCGAGGCGGAACGCGATCTCGCCACCGCAAAATACCATCACTACGAACTCGCCTCCGCCGCTTTCCAGATCGGCATCGTGCTTGCATCGGCGGCGGTCATCACCGGCATGGTGGCGCTAGCGTGGTTCGCCGGCTCGCTCGGTGTTGTTGGAGCGGTGCTGCTGGCGTTTGGACTTTACGCTCCGCACGCCGTGCCGCTGATCGCGAACCTTTAACCGTCACATATTTATCGCGCGCTTGTCGACCGCCAGCGCTGCTTCCTTGACCGCTTCGCTCAGCGTCGGATGGGCGTGGCAGGTGCGGGCGATGTCTTCCGACGAGGCGCCGAATTCCATGGCCATCGCCGCTTCCGCGATCATGGTTTCGGCGTCGGGTCCGAGAATGTGCACGCCAAGCACGCGGTCGGTCTTGGCGTCGGCGAGAATTTTGACGAAGCCCTCGGTGGCGAGATTGGCGCGGGCGCGGGCATTGGCGCTGAACGGAAATTTGCCGACCTGATAGGCGATACCGGCGGCCTTCAGCTCTTCTTCGGTTTTGCCGACGGAAGCGATTTCCGGCTCGGTGTAGACGACGTTCGGAATGACGTCGTAGTTCACATGGCCGGCCTGACCGGCAAGGATCTCCGCGACCGCAACGCCTTCTTCCTCGCCTTTATGCGCCAGCATCGGCCCGGCGATGACGTCGCCGATGGCATAGATGCCGTCGACATTGGTCTTGTAATGCGGATCGACGATCACCCGGCCGCGATTGTCTTTTTTCACGCCAAGCGCTTCGAGGCCGAGGCCCTCGGTGTATGGCACGCGGCCGATCGCCACCAGGACGATATCGGCCTCCAGCGTTTCCGCTGCACCGCCGCCGGCGGCGGGTTCGACCTTCACCTTGAGCGTCTTTCCCGATGGATCGACCGCGGTGACTTTTGACGACAGCTTGAACGCCAGTCCCTGCTTTTCCAGCATGCGATGGAATTGCCGCGCCACTTCGGCGTCGATGCCGGGCAAAATATGATCCAGAAACTCGACAACGGTCACTTCGGCGCCAAGCCGGCGCCACACCGAGCCGAGTTCGAGCCCGATAATGCCGGCGCCGACGATGAGGAGTTTTTTCGGCACCGACGGCAATTCCAGCACGCCGGTCGAAGAGACGATCCGCTTTTCGTCGATGTCGATGCCGTTCAATCGCGCCACGTCCGACCCGGTGGCGATGACGATGGCCTTTGTCTCCAGCGTCTGCGTCTTGCCGTCCTCGGCTTTCACTTCGATTTTGCCGGGCGCCACGATGCGGCCGGTGCCGCGAAAGGTCTCGATCTTGTTCTTCTTGAACAAAAAGGCGACGCCTTTGACGTTGCTGTCGACGTTTTGCAGCCGGTATTTGTGCAAGGCCGGCAGGTCCATGCCGGGCTTGCCGACCTTGATGCCCATCTGCGCGAAACTGTCGCCGGCTTCCTCATAAAGCTCGGAAGCATGCAGCATCGCCTTCGACGGGATGCAGCCGACATTGAGGCAGGTGCCGCCAAAGGTCGCGTTCTTCTCGATGACCGCGGTTTTGAGGCCGAGCTGCGCCGCGCGAATGGCGCAGACATAGCCGCCGGGACCGGTTCCGATGACGATGAGATCGTAGGGCATTACTTACAAATCCAGCACCAGCCGCGCCGGTTCCTCCAGGGATTCCTTCACCCGCACCAGAAACGTCACCGCCTCGCGGCCGTCGACGATGCGGTGGTCGTAGGACAAAGCCAGATACATCATCGGCCGGATTTCGATCTTGCCGCCGACCGCCATCGGCCGGTCCTGGATCTTGTGCATGCCGAGGATGCCGGATTGCGGCGCATTGAGGATCGGTGTTGACATCAGCGAGCCGTAGATGCCGCCATTGGTGATGGAGAACGTGCCGCCCTGCATTTCGTCGATCTTGAGCGCGCCGTCGCGGGCGCGGCGGCCAAAATCGGTGATCGTCTTCTCGATCTCGGCAAGCGATTTCTGGTCGCAGTCGCGCACCACCGGCACGACGAGTTCCCGTTCGGTGCCGACGGCGATGCCGATGTGATAGTAGTTCTTGTAGATGATGTCGGTGCCGTCGATTTCGGCATTGACCGCAGGGATTTCCTTGAGCGCCTGCACGCAGGCGCGCACGAAGAACCCCATGAAGCCGAGCTTGACGCCATGCTTCTTCTCGAAGAGATCGCGGTATTGCGCGCGCAACGCCATGACATGGCCCATGTCGACCTCGTTGAAGGTCGTCAGCATGGCGGCGGTGTTCTGTGCATCTTTCAGGCGCCGCGCGATGGTCTGACGCAGCCGCGTCATGCGCACGCGTTCCTCGCGCGCGGCATCGTCGGCTGGCGATGGGCCGCGAACCTGAACCGCGGCGGCCGTCTGCGCCACCGGCGTTGGCTGCGCGGCGGCGCGCTCGATGGCGGCGAGCATGTCGCCCTTGCTGACCCGGCCGTCCTTGCCGGAGCCGGGCACGGTCGCGGCATCGACACCGGATTCGGCGGAAAGCTTGCGCACCGATGGCGCCAGCGGCGCATCGGAAGTCGGGGCCGGCGCTTTCGCTGGTGCGGCAGCGGGCTTGGCAGCCTGCGGCGGCGGAGCCGACGATTTTGCTCCCGCCGGCGGCGCTGCCGCGGCCTTTGCCACGCCGGGGCCGTCCTTGATCTGGCCCAGCACCGCACCGACCGCGACGGTCTCGCCATCCTTGGCGGCGATATCGCTTAAGACGCCGGCGGCCGGCGCCGGCACCTCGATCGTCACCTTGTCGGTCTCGAGTTCGACCAGCGGCTCATCGACCGCGACCGCATCGCCGGGCTGCTTGAACCACTTGCCGATGGTTGCCTCGGTCACCGATTCCCCGAGCGTCGGTACGCGAATCTCAGTCATGGGTAATCTCAGTCTGGGCAATCTCAGTCATGGGTCCCTCTCGTCATGGCCGGGCTGGCCCCGGCCATCCGCGATTTCCGTCACCGTCGCACCGTCTGGACGCGGATGACGGCACAGAAATTCACCCCAACGCCTCATCGAGAAAATGCTTGAGCTGCGCCAGATGCAGCGACATCTGCCCGACCGCGGTCGATGCCGCCGCCGGCCGGCCGGCATAGAGCGCGCGGCGGTGCTTGGCGCCGATCTGATTGAGCACCCATTCCAGGAAAATATCGACGAACACCCAGCCGCCCATGTTGCGCGGCTCTTCCTGGCACCACACGATCTCCGCCTGCTTGAAGCGCGATAGTTCGGTCATCAGCGCCTTGGTCGGGAACGGATAAAGCTGCTCAATGCGCAGCAGATAAATGTCGTCGATACCGCGCTTCTCGCGCTCTTCGTAGAGGTCGTAATAGACCTTGCCGGAAGAGATGACGACGCGGCGGATCTTGGCGTCGGGCACAAGCTTGATCTTCTCATCCGGCAGCGTCTGCGCGTCGTCCCACAACAGCCGGTGAAACGACGTGTCCGGGCCCATCTCGTCGAGCCGCGACACCGCGCGCTTGTGGCGCAACAGTGACTTCGGCGTCATCAGGATCAAGGGCTTCCTGAAATCGCGATTGAGCTGGCGGCGCAGGATGTGAAAATAATTCGCCGGCGTCGTGCAGTTCGCCACCTGCATATTGTCCTCGGCGCACATCGAGAGGAAACGCTCGAGCCGGGCCGAGGAATGTTCCGGCCCCTGGCCTTCGTAACCGTGCGGCAACAGGCAGACCAGGCCCGACATGCGCAGCCATTTGCGCTCGCCCGACGAGATGAACTGGTCGAACAGCACCTGGGCGCCATTGGCGAAATCGCCGAACTGCGCCTCCCACAACGTCAATGCATTGGGCTCGGAGAGCGAATAGCCGTATTCGAAGCCGAGCACGGCTTCTTCCGACAGCATCGAGTTGATGACTTCGTAGCGCGCCGCGCTTTCGGCCAGATTGTTGAACGGCGTGTAGCGGTTCTCGGTCTCCTGATCCACCAGCACCGAATGCCGCTGCGAAAACGTGCCGCGTTCGGAATCCTGACCCGACAGCCGGACGCGATGGCCTTCGAGCAGCAACGAGCAGAACGCCAGCGCTTCGCCGGTCGCCCAGTCGATCCCATTGCCGGTCTCGATCGACTTGCGGCGATTGTCGATGAAGCGCGTGAGCGTGCGGTGCAGATGGAAGCCCGCCGGCAGCGTCGTGATCTTTTCGCCGATTTCCTTAAGCTTGGCGATTTCGACGCCGGTCTTGCCGCGGCGCGGATCGTCGGCGTCGCCCGCCGTTTTGAAGCCGGCCCAGCGGCCGTCGAGCCAGTCGGCCTTGTTGGCGCGGTAGCCGAGCGCGGCGTCAAGTTCGCCGCCGAGCCGGGTCCGCCAATCCGCCTTCATCTTGTCGACTTCACCGGAAGTGACGACGCCTTCGCGGATCAGCTTGTCGCTGTAGATTTCAAGCGTGGTCGGATGCTTGGCGATCGCCTTGTACATCAAAGGCTGCGTAAACGACGGCTCGTCGCCTTCGTTGTGGCCGTGGCGACGGTAACAGAACATGTCGATGACGACCGGTTTCTGGAATTTCTGCCGGAACTCGGTCGCGATCTTGGCGGCGAACACGACCGCTTCAGGGTCGTCGCCGTTGACGTGGAAAATCGGCGCCTCGATCATCTTGGCGACATCGGACGGATAGGGCGACGATCGCGAATAGCGCGGATTGGTGGTGAAGCCGATCTGATTGTTGACGATAAAGTGCAGCGAACCGCCGGTGCGGTGGCCGCGCAATCCGGATAATCCGAAACACTCGGCGACGACGCCCTGGCCGGCGAACGACGCGTCGCCATGGATGAGGAGCGGCATCACCATGGTACGGTCTTGCGGCGTGGCGGCGAGCTGATCCTGCTTGGCGCGCACTTTGCCGAGCACCACGGGATCGACGATTTCAAGATGCGAGGGATTGGCGGTGAGCGACAGATGCACCTTGTTCTGATCGAATTCGCGGTCCGAGGAGGCGCCAAGGTGATATTTGACGTCGCCGGAGCCTTCGACCGCGTCGGGGGTCGATGAGCCGCCCTTGAACTCATGGAAGATGGCGCGCTGCGGCTTGGCCATGACCTGGGCCAGGACGTTGAGCCGGCCGCGGTGCGGCATGCCGATCACGATCTCGCGCACGCCGAGCGCGCCGCCGCGCTTGATGATCTGCTCGAGCGCCGGAATCATCGACTCCGCGCCGTCGAGACCGAAACGCTTGGTACCGGTGAATTTAAGGTCGGAGAATTTTTCAAATCCTTCCGCTTCGACGAGCTTGTTGAGAATGGCGCGCTTGCCCTCGCGGGTGAACGTGATCTCTTTGTCCGGCCCCTCGATGCGCTCCTGGATCCAGCCCTTCTGTGCGCCGTTGGAAATATGCAGGAACTCGACGCCGAGCGTCTGGCAATAGGTGCGGCGCAGGATGCCGACGATCTGGTTCACGGTGCCGAATTCGAGCCCGAGCACCTTGTCGAGGAAAATCGGACGATCGAGATCGGCGTCGGAAAAGCCGTAAGTGCGCGGGTCGAGTTCCTCTTCGTTTTTCGGCGCTTCGAGACCGAGCGGATCGAGATTGGCGTGGAAGTGACCGCGCGCGCGATAGGCGCGGATCAGCATCAAGGCGCGGATCGAGTTCGCGCGTGGCGCGTTCGACGTCGGCCGAGGATAGATCGACGCCGCGGGTCTGCGCCTGCGCCTTGACCTTGGCGCCGAGCGCCTGGCCTGTTTCCGCCCAGTTGCCGTCGAGCGCGGCGACGAGATCGCCGTGTTCGAGCGGTGGCCAATCAGGCCGCGCCCATGACGGTCCCTGCGCATTCCTGGCGACGTCGCGGGCGTCATCCTTCAGGCTTTGGAAGAATTCCTGCCACTCGGCGTCGACGGATTTGGGGTCGGTTTCGTAGCGCGCGTAAAGGTCGTCGATATAGTCGGCATTGCCTCCGTAGAGAAATGAAGTGAGGGCGAAAGCGGCATTCGCGTCCTGGCGAGACATGATGCAGTCCTTGGGCAAGTCCCGAGCTAGGGAACGGGAAACGAGGCGCAATACGTAGAAACCGACAGCGCGCATGAAGAACGCGAATCGGCCCGGCCCGGCGCTGGGAAACTCTCTTGTACCCTATTTAATGGCGCGATGCGGCAGGCAAAAGACGCAAAGAATGAATCCTCACTTCAATATTTCTGCGAGCGTATGTCCGAGCCGCGCCGGCGACGGCGAAACCTTGATGCCGGCCGCTTCCATGGCGGCGATCTTGGAGTCCGCCCCGCCCTTGCCGCCAGCGATGATCGCGCCAGCGTGCCCCATACGCCGACCCGGTGGCGCGGTCCGCCCGGCAATAAAGCCGACCATGGGTTTCTTGCGGCCCTTTTTGGCTTCGTCCTTGAGGAATTGCGCGGCATCCTCTTCGGAGGCGCCACCGATTTCGCCGATCATGACGATCGCCTCGGTCGCCTTGTCGGCGAGAAACATTTCCAGCATCTCGATGAAATCGGTGCCCTTGACCGGATCGCCGCCGATGCCGACCGCGGTGGTCTGGCCGAGGCCTTCCTGCGTGGTCTGAAACACCGCCTCGTAGGTCAGCGTGCCGGAACGCGACACGATGCCGACTTTGCCGGGCTTGAAGATGTTGCCCGGCATGATGCCGATCTTGCATTCGCCGGCGGTCATGACGCCCGGGCAATTCGGCCCGATCAGGCGCGATTTCGAGCCGCACAGCGCGCGCTTGACCTTCACCATGTCGGCGACGGGGATGCCTTCGGTGATGCAGATGATCAGCGCGATCTCCGCGGCGATCGCCTCGCAGATCGCGTCGGCGGCGCCGGGCGGCGGCACGTAGATGACGCTGGCATCAGCGCCGGTTTTTTCGCTTGCCTCGGCGACGGTGTCGAACACCGGCAAGCCCAGATGGATTGAGCCGCCTTTGCCGGGCGAGGTGCCGCCGACCATCTTGGTGCCGTAGGCGATCGCCTGCTCGGAATGAAAGGTGCCGTTCTTGCCGGTAAAGCCCTGGCAGATGACTTTGGTGCTCTTGCCGATGAGGATGGACATCAGGAAGCCCTCACCGCTTTGACGATCTTCTGCGCGGCATCGTCGAGGTCGTCGGCGGAAGTGACGTTGAGATTGGATTTGGCGATGATTTCCTTGCCGAGCGCGACATTGGTGCCTTCGAGCCGCACCACCAGCGGCACCCGCAAGCCCACGTCCCTCACGGCCGCGACCACGCCTTCGGCGATGACGTCGCATTTCATGATGCCGCCGAAGATATTGACCAAAATCCCCTTCACGTTGTGATCGGAGGTGATGATCTTGAAGGCTGCGGACACTTTCTCCTTGGTGGCACTGCCGCCGACGTCGAGGAAGTTCGCCGGCGCCATGCCGTAAAGCTTGATGATGTCCATGGTCGCCATGGCGAGACCCGCGCCATTGACCATGCAGCCGATCGTGCCGTCGAGCGCGACATAATTGAGATCGTATTTCGACGCCTCGATTTCTTTTTCGTCTTCTTCGGCGACGTCGCGTAGCGCCGCGATGTCGGGATGGCGATAAAGCGCGTTGTCGTCGAAGCCGATCTTGGCGTCGAGACAGATCAACTGGCCGGCCTTGGTCACGACCAGCGGATTGATCTCGAGAAGGCTCATGTCTTTGGCGAGGAACGCCTGATAGAGTTTCGGCAGCACGCTTTCCGCCTGCTTGCCGACCTCACGGCTTAATCCCAGCACGCTGGCGACATGGCGGGCATGATGCGGCATGAACCCGGTCGCCGGATCGACGGAAAAGCTTAGGATTTTTTCCGGACTGGTGCGCGCCACCTCTTCGATATCCATGCCGCCCTCGGTCGAGGCGACAAAGGCGACGCATGATGTCTCGCGATCGATCAAGGCCGACAGATAATATTCACGGTCGATGGCGGAGCCTTCCTCGATATAGAGGCGGCGGACTTCCTTGCCGTGCGGTCCGGTCTGGTGCGTGACCAGCGTCGAACCGAGAAGCCGCTTGGCTTCGCGTTTGACGTCGTCGACCGACTTGACCACCTTGACGCCGCCGGCTTTGCCGCGGCCACCGGCATGGATCTGCGCCTTCACCACCCAGACCGGTCCACCGAGCTCGTTGGCGGCTTTTTCGGCCTCCTCGACGCTGAACGCCGGAATGCCGCGCGGCACCGGCACGCCGAACTCGCGCAACACCGCTTTTGCCTGGTATTCGTGGATGTTCATGAGCGGATGCCTAGGTCCTGTAGAGCCAACGACCTGTAGAGCCTGATAATCCGTCATCCTGAGGTGCGAGCGAAGCAAGCCTCAATAGATGCCGGCCGAACGCTGCGGCCGTCGCCCTTCCAGGGCCGCTGCGCGGCCATCTCAGGGTGACGGATTAGTTTTACTTCCCCAGATCCGGGGCGATCTTCTTGCAGGCCTCGACCAGGCCTTGCACGGCCTGCGCCGATTTCTCGAACATCGCGCGCTCCGCGCCGTTGAACTCGATCTCGACGACGCGCTCGACGCCCTTGCTGCCGATCACCACCGGCACCCCGACATAGAGGTCTTTGACGTCGTATTCGCCGTTGAGCCAGGCCGCGGCCGGCAGCACGCGCTTCTTGTCGCGCAAATAGCTTTCGGCCATCGCGATCGCCGACGCCGCGGGCGCATAGAAGGCGGAACCGGTCTTGAGCAGGCCGACAATCTCACCGCCGCCATTGCGGGTGCGGTCGACGATTTCATCGATCCGCGCCTGCGTGGTCCAGCCCATCTTGACCAGATCGGGCAACGGAATGCCGGCAACCGCCGAATAACGCACCAGCGGCACCATGCTGTCGCCGTGGCCGCCGAGCACGAAGGCGGTGACGTCCTCGACCGAAACGTTGAATTCGTCGGCCAGGAAATAGCGAAACCGCGCGGAATCGAGCACGCCGGCCATGCCGACGACCATGGTCTTGGGCAAGCCGCAGCACTTTTGCAGCGCCCATACCATGGCGTCGAGCGGATTGGTGATGCAGATGACGAAAGCGTTCGGGGCATATTTCTTGATGCCGGCGCCGACCTGCTCCATCACCTTGAGGTTGATGCCGATGAGATCGTCGCGGCTCATGCCGGGCTTGCGCGGCACGCCGGCGGTGACGATACACACCGCCGCGCCTTCGATCGCCTCATAGGAATTGGTGCCGGAAAAACGGGCGTCAAAACCTTCGACCGGCGATGCCTGGACGAGATCGAGCGACTTGCCTTGCGGCACGCCCTCGGCCACGTCGAACATGACGACATCACCGAGCTCCTTGAGACCGATGAGAAGCGCCAGTGTGCCGCCGATCTGACCCGAGCCTATCAAGGCGATCTTGCTTCGCGCCATCAGACAACTATCCCTGAATGTGAAAAAGCCCGGCTTGTTCGGGTCATTAGCCCTTTCGGATGACGCGTTCAAGTCGGCTAAAACACCAAGCCGGCCTGGATAGGAACGAAAGCGGACCTGTTCGATTGTCGGACGGCGCGTCGCGATCCGGCGCCATGCGAGAAAAGCGAAATGGCGGACAAGGCTAAGACCAAGAAGACACTATTCGGCCAGCTCGGCCCCGGACTCGTCACCGGCGCCGCTGACGACGATCCGAGTGGGATCGCGACCTATTCGCAGGGCGGCGCCCAGTTCGGCTATGCGCTCGGCTGGACGATGTTTCTCACCACGCCGTTCATGATCGCCATTCAGTTGGTCAGCGCCCGCATCGGCGCCGTCACCGGCAGGGGTCTGACGGCGAACCTGGGCAAGGCGATGCCCGCGGCGGTGCTCCACGGCCTGATCGGGCTTCTGCTCATTGCCAATACACTTAACATCGCCGCCGATATCGCGGCGATGGGAGCGGCATTGAAGCTGGTCGTCGGCGGCCCGCTCCTGGTTTACATCGCGCTGTTCGGCATCGGCTGCCTCACCGCAGAAATTCTGATCCCGTACAGCAGTTATTCAAAATACCTCAAGACACTCACGCTCGTCTTGTTCGCCTATGTCGCGGCGGCATTCACGATTCACATTCCATGGCGTGAAGTCGCCGCCGCAACATTTCTGCCGCGCCTGGTATGGAACCGCGATTACATGCTGATGCTGGTGGCGATATTCGGCACCACGATCAGCCCGTATATGTTTTTCTGGCAGGCCTCGCTGGAAGCTGAAGACCGCAAGCTGCGCAGCAAACCCGGATCGAGCGCCGCGGCGTCCCGCACCAAGCGCCTGGCGCATCGCGAAGAGTTTCGCATCGGGCTCGACACCACGACCGGAATGATCCTGTCGAACCTGATCGGCTTCTTCATCATCATCACCACCGCCGCGACGCTGCACGCTCATGGCATCACCAAGATCGACACCGCGGCGCAGGCGGCCGAAGCGTTGCGGCCGCTGGCCGGGCCGCTGGCGTTTTTGCTGTTTTCGCTCGGCATCATCGGCACCGGCTTGCTCGCGGTGCCGGTGCTGGCGGGGTCCGCCGGCTATGCGGTCGCCGAAAGCTTCGGTTGGCAAGGCAGCCTTGAATTACCGGCGCGCCGCGCGCCGGGCTTTTATCTGAGCGTGACGGCGGCGACGCTCGCCGGACTGGTCGCGGCGCTCACGCCGCTCGACCCGATCCGCATGCTGTTCTGGAGTGCGGTCGTCAACGGCATTGTCGCCGTGCCGCTGATGGTCGGCATGATGGTGGTGGTCGGCAGCCGCAAGATCATGGGCAAATTCGCCGCTTCGCGTGCGCTGATGATCGGCGGTTGGGCGGCGACCGCATTGATGGCTGTCGTCGTTGGCGCGATGCTGGTCACGAGCCTCGGCGGCTGAAGTCTCTCATGTTTCAACGATACCGGCCGACGAACCCGAGAGCTGGCCATGGGCGGCGCCATGCGGCCGCGCCAGATAAGCCTGCGAGCGCATCTCGATCAGCCGCGAAGCGGTGCGCTTGAATTCGGCCGCCTCGAAGCCGTCGTCGGCGCGATAGAGCGCGTCGGGCTCGGCTGCGGCCGAGGCGATCAGCTTCACATTGTGGTCGTAGAGCGTGTCGATCAGGATGATGAAACGCTTGGCGGCGTTGCGGTTGTCGTAGGTCATTGCCGGCACGTGGTCGAGGATGATGGTGTGATATTCATGCGCGATGCGCAGATAATCGGCGGCGGCAAGCGGCTGTTCGCATAGATCGTGAAAGGAAAACCGCGCCACTCCCATAAACGCGCGCGGCACATGCACGCTGCGGCCGCGCACCGCCAATTCCTGCGCCGCCCCGCGATGCCCGCCGGTCAGACGCCGCCAGGCATCGTCGAGGCTTGCGTCGGCCGCCGCATCGGCGGGTACGTACCAGACCGGCAGGCCGGCGAGCTTCTCAAGGCGAAAGTCGGTGCGGGCATCGAGCCGCAGCACGTCCAGGTGCGTTTCCAGCATGCGGATGAATGGGACGAAGAGCGCGCGGTTCAGGCCGTCCTTGTAGAGCTCTTCCGGCGCGACATTGGAGGTTGCGACCAGCACCACGCCGCGCGCAAACAATTGCGTAAACAGCCGCCCGAGGATCATGGCGTCGGCGATGTCGGTGACGTGAAACTCGTCGAAGCACAACAGCCACGCCTGATCCGCGAGAGCGTCGGCCACGATGCGGATCGGATCCTGGCCCTCGTGCTCGCCGCGCTTCATGTCCTGCCGGACGGCGAAGATACGCTCGTGCACGTCGAGCATGAATTCGTGAAAATGCGCGCGGCGCTTGCGCTCGGCCGGACTCGACTCGAAGAACAGGTCCATCAGCATGGTCTTGCCGCGGCCGACATCGCCGTAGATGTAGAGGCCCTTGATGCGCGGTTGCGCACGCTCGCGGCTGGCGAACAGCCAGCCGAGCGCCGACGATTTCCGCGCCAGCCGATATTCCGCGATCCGCGTTTCGAGCCGCGCCATCTTTTCAAGCACGGCGAGCTGAGCGTCGTCGCTTTCGACGCGACCGGCCGCGACGCCGGCGGCGTATTGGGTCGTGACGGAATTCGCCATCGGAAATATCGGCGGGACTGGGATTAACGATTGTGGATGAAACGCGGCGGACGCATGAGCGATTAGCGGCCTTGTCGGCGACACGCAACCATCTTGCGGATGCTTGCTTGATTATCGTCGCTAAAACGTCGCAGAGGCTTCGTTAGCCATGCGTATGGGGAATGTAGCCATGTTGCCCAATCCTTCAGCTTGCCAAATTTCCGTGTCACCCAACATCATGCTTTGATTCGGCGGGCTATCGAATGGTGATGCCTGCACGCTTTCTGGGAGGAAGCGAAAAGGAGGGTCTTGTCGGCCAACAGCGCCAGGAGACCCAATGCACGAAGTGCTTCCCGAAGGCGGCGTCATCCGCAAACTGTGGATCGGCGAGACGGAAAAGTACCGCGAGCATATGCTGCGTCTCGACGCGGCGAGCCGGCACAACCGCTTTGCCGGCGGCGTGTCCGACGACTTCATCCGCAATTACGTCGAGCTGGCCACCGGCCTCGATGCCGTGGTGCACGGCTTTTTCATCGGCGCCACGATCCGCGGCATCGCCGAATTGCGGCCGCTCGGCTTGCGATTGCCGCGCCAGGCCGAGGCCGCCATCAGTGTCGAGAAACCGTGGCAGAGCCACGGCGTCGGCTCGGCATTGCTTCGCCGCACGCTGCTCGCCGCACGCAATCGCGGCTTTCGGCACTTGCACATGGCGTGCCTTGCCGACAATCGCCGCATGCAGCAGCTGGCGCGTAAATTCGATGCCGAGCTGTCGTTCGATTTCGACGGCGTGGTCGGCGAGGTCGAATCCTCGCGCCCGACGCCGCTGTCGGTGATACGCGAACTGATGTCGGACGGCCACGGCTTCGCCACGGCGATGCTCGATCTGCAAACGCGGATGCTGCGAGTGTGATCGCGACCGGCGTATGGACCGGATCAGAGCGTGATTCTCGCCTCGCGGCCGTCGGCGCTTTGCCGGGCGAGCGGATAGGCCTCTTCGATGATGTAGGGACCGCCGCCGACCGATGCGCGCGAGGAAAACAGCACGAAGCGCGTTACGTCGAACGACGGCGAACGATAATGCCCGCGCGCGGCGAGATAATCGGCGACGTCGTGGCTCGACGAATCGCGCAACCGCGCCAGCGAAACATGCGGTGTGTATTTGCGGCCTTCGGGTTCAAGTCCGAGCCGCTGCAGCAAGCGCTCGTGCTCGGCCTGCAACTCCATCAGCGGCGCGACCGCGGTGGCGGCGGCGACCACCGCGCGCGGCTTGCGGCCGCCGAACGACAGCAGCCCGTCAAGGCGAAGCTCGAATGGCCGGCGATGCACCCGTCCGAGCACGCCGGCAATCTCGCGCGCCAGCGCGTCGTCGATGTCGCCGATGAACCGCAGTGTCAGATGATAATTCTCGGGATCGATCCAGCGTGCGCCTGGCAGGCCGCCGCGCATGATCGCCAGCGATTGGGCGACCGACGCTGGGATTTCGAGACCGGTGAACAAGCGGGGCATGACAACCTCCGGGCTCGATTCGCGAATCACGACGTCCTGAGAATGGGGTCATCGCCACGGACATGCAACCCTTTACGACGGGTGCGCTTTCTCGGCTTGCGCGACGAGTTCCTCCACTTTCGGCAATATGCGGCCAACGATCACGCCGACGCCTTTAGGGTTCGGGTGCATGCCGTCTTGCTGGACGAGGCTCAAATCGGCGGCGACACCGTCGAGGAAGAACGGATAGAGGATGACGCCGTATTTGGTCGCAAGATCGGGATAGATACGCTCGAAGGCGGCGCCATACTCGGCGCCCATATTTGGGGCCGCGCGCATGCCGCACAGCAAGACGGAAATGTGACGTTGCGTCAGTTCCTGCAGGATCGCGTCGAGCGCCGCGCGCGTCACGTCCGGCTTGATGCCGCGTAGCATGTCGTTGGCGCCGAGTTCGACAATGACCGCATCGGTTCCGGGCGGCACTGACCAGCCGAGCCGGGCGAGCCCGTCGGACGCCGTATCGCCGGAGACCCCCGCATTGGCGATTTTAGCGGTGACGCCCTTCTCCGCCAGCGCCGCCTGCAGGCGCGGCACAAAACCGTCCGCGGCGGCGAGACCGTAACCGGCGGTCAGGGAATCGCCGAGCGCCACAATGTGGAGCGGCGCCGCGGCAACGGCATGTTGGAGCCCTGTCACGGCGACCAGCGCCACGCTACAAATTGCGGCGATTTGGCTGAGCCCGCGCCACCACCCATATGAGCGGGCACGCGCCGCAGCCGATCGCGCACGCCACTTCGCCACGTAGCCATTTGCTGCCCAGTATCTGTTGTGATTGGGGCCGGTTGGAAGCATGAACGACATTACGGGGCACCCTTTCGCCGATGGGGCAATCAAAAACGACGCTATCGCTCTTGGCGGCGTCAACCTGTCGCTTGGCCGGGACGCCGCCCGCGTCCACATCCTGCGCGACATCGCCCTCAATATAGGTCGGGGCGAGGCAGTCGCCCTCCTCGGCCCGTCGGGCTCCGGCAAATCGACGCTGCTGATGGTGATGACCGGACTGGAACGGCCCGATGTGGGCTCGGTCGTGGTCGCCGGCGAAGATCTCAGCCGGCTCGATGAGGACCAGCTTGCCCGCTTTCGCGGCAGGACGATCGGCATCGTGTTCCAGGCGTTTCATCTGATCCCGACGATGACGGCGCTGGAGAATGTCGCCGTTCCGCTCGAACTCGCGGGTGCAGCCGATGCTTTGCTTCGCGCCGAGCGCGAGCTCGCCGCCGTGGGTTTGCGCGAACGCATGCACCATTATCCGGCCGAACTCTCCGGCGGCGAGCAGCAGCGCGTCGCGCTCGCTCGCGCGCTGGCGCCCGACCCCGCTATCGTGGTCGCCGACGAACCGACCGGCAATCTCGACGAGGCAACCGGCCGCGATATTATCGAGCTTCTGTTTCGCGGCCATCGCGAGCGCGGCACGACACTCGTTCTGGTCACCCACGACACCGAACTTGCGGGACGCTGCGATCGCGTGCTGCGCATGCATTCGGGACGAATCGCACCCCTCGCAGCCGCCGCTGCCTCATGACCGAAACCGCGCGCGTTCCGCTTGCCCTCAAGCTCGCCTACAGCGCGTTCATGGCGGTGCTTATCCCGGTCTATTGGCACTACTACGGACCGACCAACTTTTTGTACTTCTGCGACATCACGCTGATCCTCATCCTGATCGCGATCTGGCCGGAGAACGCGCTCCTGGTTTCCATGGGCTGTGTCGGCATTCTCGCGCCGCAGGCATTTTGGGTGTTCGATTTTCTCGTTAATCTGGCGGGCTATTCGCTCACCGGAATGACCGACTACATGTTCGATTCGACTCACTCGCTGTTCCTGCGGCTGCTGTCGCTATTTCACGGCTGGCTGCCGTTTCTGCTGGTCTATCTGGTGTGGAAAATCGGATATGACCGCCGCGCTTTGCCGGCCTGGACCGGGCTTTTTGTCGTGGACATGCTGATTTGCTTCTTTGTGATGCCGCCGCCGACTGCGCATCCCGGGTTGACGCCGGTCAACATCAATTACGTCTGGGGCCTGCGCGACACCGCGGCGCAGACCTTGCTGCCGCCCTACATCTGGTTCGCCGGACTGTTGCTGGGCATTCCGGTATTCGTGTTCGCGCCGGCGCATTTTCTGTTGGCGCGCCTGATGCCGAAGGTGCGCTGATGCTGGCGCCGAATCCGCAGCCGCACCGGCTCAATGCGTTGCGCTTCGCCGTGCGCTTTATCTGGCGCGATTTGCGCGGCGGCTTGCGCGGCTTCGGCGTGTTCATCGCCTGTATCGCGCTTGGCGTGATGGCGATCGCCGGCGTCGGTTCGGTGGCAGCGAGCCTGAACGACGGCATCGGTGGCGCCGGCCGCGTGATCCTTGGCGGTGATCTGGCGTTTTCTCTCATTCAGCGACAGGCAGGCGATGCCGAGCGCGCATTCCTCGATGCGCATGGCAAGGTCTCCGTCGCCGCCACTTTACGGGCCATGGTGCGCACGCCCGCTCCGACGCTGGTCGAGCTGAAAGCGGTTGACGGCAATTATCCGTTATACGGCGCGCTCCTGACCGACCCGGCACTGCCGCTGTCGGCGTTGTTGGCGCCGGCCGACGGCGTCTTCGGCGCCGCGGTCGACCCGGCGCTGTTGACGCGGCTTGATCTGAAGATCGGCGACCGCGTCACCATCGGCAACGCTGTGATCGCGCTGCGCGCGGCGCTGTCGAACGAGCCGGACAAGCTCGCCGGCGGCATCGGGCTTGGCCCGCGCGTTCTCATCAGTGACACAGCGCTCAGGGCTACCGGACTTTTGCAGCCCGGCAGCCTGGTGCGCTGGCAATACCGGCTGCGGCTGCCGCAGAACGATTCCAGCGATGCCGCGGTAGCGGCGGTCGTGCACCAGGCGGAGAGCCGGTTTCCGCAAGCCGGCTGGGAAATCCGCACCCGCAGCAACGCCTCGCCGGCGCTCGAACGCAACGTCTCGCGCTTCAGCCAGTTTCTCACGCTGGTCGGCCTGACCACGCTTCTGGTCGGCGGCGTCGGCGTCGCCAACGCGGTCGCCAGCCATTTGGCGCGCAAGGGCGACGTGATCGCAACGATGAAAGCGTTGGGCGCCACTGGCGGCGGCGTCTTCACTGTCTATTGCGGCGAAATCATCCTCGTCGCGCTGTTTGCCACCTTGGTCGGCGCGGCGCTTGGCGCCGCTCTGCCATTGGTGATCGTACTTGCTTTCGGGACCATTATTCCGTTGCCGGTGGCGCCGGCGCTGTATCCGCACGTGCTGGCGCTGGCCGCCACCTACGGCTTGCTGACGGCGCTCGCCTTTGCGCTATGGCCGCTTGGCCGCGCTCACGACGTACCGGCGGCGGTTTTGTTCCGCGACCGGATCGCCGCGGAGCGCAGCTGGCCGCGGCCGCGCTATCTGATCGCGACGACAGCGATTGTCGCGGCTCTAGCCGCGCTCGCCGTCGTGACAACCTATGACCGCCGCGTTGCCGCCTACTTTATCGTCGCCGCAGCCATCGTCTTTCTGCTGCTGCGGCTGATCGCGCAGCTGACGATGTGTATTGCACGGCGGCTGCCGCGCTGGCGTTCGACCAGCTTGCGGTTGGCGGTCGCCAACATTCACCGGCCGGGGGCACTGACGCCGAGCATCATGCTGTCGCTCGGCCTCGGCCTCGCTTTGCTCGTTACCGTGGTCGAAATCGACGGCAATCTGCACCGGGAATTTGCCGAAGCGCTGCCGGACAAGGCGCCGTCGTTCTTCTTTCTGGATATCCCGGCGGCGGATGCCGGACACTTCGACGCCTTTACGCGCCAACAAGCGCCGGGCTCGAAAATCGAGCGGGTTCCGATGCTGCGCGGCCGCATCGTTGCGGCGAACGGGGTGCCGGCGGAGAAACTCAAACCGGCGGCGGGATCGCGCTGGGTGCTCCGCGGCGATCGCGGCATCACTTACGCAGCCGCTATTCCGGCGGGCTCGCGCATCGTATCCGGTCATTGGTGGGACGCCGACTATTCCGGGCCGCCGCTGGTCTCGCTCGAGAGTACCACGGCGCGAAACTTGAACCTCAAGATCGGCGACACCGTGACCGTCAACGTGCTCGGGCGCGACATCACGGCACGGATCGCCAATCTTCGCGACGTCGACTGGGAAAATCTTGGCATCAATTTCGTCCTGGTCTATTCGCCCGGCGCTTTCGCCGGCGCGCCGCATAGCGACATTGCCACATTGACGTTTGCCGACGGTGGCACGACCCGCGAGGAGACGGCGCTGATCAAGGCGCTCGCCGACGCCTACCCGACAGTGACGGCCGTGCGTGTCAGAGACGCACTTAACGCGGTCGCAGCAATTGTAGGCAAGCTCATAGCGGCGGTCCGCGGCGCGAGCGCGCTCACGCTGGTCGCCGCGGCGCTGGTGCTCGGCGGTGCGCTCGCCGCAAGCCAGCGGTTCCGGGTCTATGACGCCGTGGTGCTCAAAACGCTCGGCGCGACCCGCGGCCGGCTCATTGCCGCTTATGCTCTGGAATATCTCCTGATCGGGCTCGCCACCGTCGTTTTCGGCGTTGCAGCCGGCTCGCTGGCCGCCGCGCTCGTAGTCACGCGGCTGATGGAGTTCCCTTTTGTCTTTGCGGCGGGCGAAGCCGCCGGCGCCGCGCTTCTTGCGCTTTTTGTCACGGTCGGCCTGGGCCTCCTCGGCACCTTCTCGGCACTCGGCCGCAAACCCGCGGAGGTGCTGCGTAATCTCTAGGCGTGACCATCCGTCACTGTCCGTTAAACACCATGAAGAGTTTGTAACAGTCGATAAATATGGCGTCGCACCCATCTGGCGCGCGCGGGGCTTTCGCACTAAATTCCCGTCACGTGGCATTCGGCTTTCGCCGGACGCCACACCCGGCAAAGCGCCGGGACAACCCAGGGGTATTTTCATGTCCGACTTCGATCGGAATTACGCGGCCGCAAGGACCGGTTATCGCACCGACCAGGTGACGATCGACGCCGGCCTGCGTGCGTACATGATCCGCGTCTACAACTACATGGCGTCCGGCGTGGCGCTGACCGGCGTGGTGGCTTGGCTGACGTTCTCGGCCGCCGTGACGCAGGTGGGCGGTGGGCTGCAACTGACGCAGTTCGGCCACCTCATCTTCCAGAGCCCGCTGATGTGGGTGCTGGTACTGGCGCCGCTCGGCATGGTCTTCTTCATGAGCTACCGCATCAACCGGCTGTCGGTATCGACCGCGCTGACGCTGTTCTTCGTCTATGCCGGCATGCTCGGCCTGTCGCTGGCGTCGATCTTCCTGGTCTATACCGGCGCGTCGATTACGCGGGTGTTCTTCATCTCGGCGGCGACGTTCGGCGCGATGAGCCTGTACGGCTACACCACGCAGCGCGACCTCACCGGCGTCGGCTCGTTCATGTTCATGGGCCTGATCGGCATCGTCATCGCCATGCTCGTCAACGTGTTCCTGAAGTCGAGCGGGCTCGACTGGGCGATCTCGGTGCTCGGCGTCCTCATCTTCGTCGGGCTCACCGCCTATGACACGCAGCGGATCAAGGAAATGTACTCGCCGATGGACGACGGCACTATCGCCGGCCGCAAGGCGGTGATGGGCGCGCTTTCGCTCTATCTCGATTTCATCAACCTGTTCCTGATGCTGCTGCGGCTGTTCGGCGACCGCCGCTGAACCAGCACGGATCGAAAATTAAGCGCCCCGGGCAAAACCCGGGGCGTTTTCTTTTCCGCGCATGAGTTTTCTGCCAATTTGCCGCGGCGATGAATACTGTGACGATCCGACCGGCTGTCGCCGCCGATATCGCGGCCGTTACCGCCATTTATGCCGACGCCGTGGTCCATGGCACGGCATCGTTCGAGCTCGATCCGCCGAACCAGGCGGAAATGGCGCAGCGTCACCGCGCGCTGGTCGCTAACGGTTATCCCTACCTTGTTGCCGAACTGGCGGGCGCGATTGCGGGCTACGCCTATGCCGGACCCTACCGCGCGCGGCCGGCTTACAAGTGGAGCGTCGAGAATTCGGTCTATGTCGCGCCGGAATTCCACCGTCGCGGCATCGGCAAACTCTTGCTCGCCCGCTTGATCGCCGAGGCCGAGAGCCGAGGCTTCCGCCAGATGATCGCTGTGATCGGCGATTCGGCGCAGACCGCATCAATCGCGCTGCACGCGGCCTCAGGCTTTACGCTTATTGGCACGCTGCGTTCGGTTGGCTTCAAGCATGGCAAGTGGCTCGACACCCCGCTGATGCAGCGGGGTCTGGGCAATGGCGATACCGCACCGCCGACCAGCGTCTAGCCCGCCACCACCCGGAGCGAGCGGTCGAGCGCGCCGAGCACCCTGTCGAGTTCGTGGCCGCGGCGCACAATGTGCCCGGTGGCCGAGATCACGCTGTAAGCGCCCTGGCGACGGCCGAGTTTCGGGTTTTTCTCGATACGGTAGATCGGCATTTCCGAAGCGCGGCGGAAAACCGAAAATACCGCGCGATCCTTGAGAAAATCGATTGCGTAATCACGCCACTCGCCGGCTGCGACTTTGCGGCCATAGAGCCGAAGTATGCGGTCGAGTTCGCGGCGGCTGAAGGTTACTTCGCTTGCGGGGGCGGGCTGACCTTGCTCACCCCCGCGCCACGCGCTGGGATCGGTCTCGCCGAAGTCCATCCGGCGCCTCCTTATGTCGTGGGATCCGTATCTTTGGATCCATGTCATCGGTCGTTCATGATCGCGCCAGAACGCACAGCCGGCAAGAGCCTATCGGCGGTCTCCCGGCGCGGCAAAATCGCTGCGAAGCCTCGGCCAAATACAGCCCGCGACAAGTTCAGCCGCTAAATCACGCGTTCGTTAAGCAAATCATAATACGGCCCCATTTCGGCCAAGCACGCGCCTCGCTGGACTGCGAGATCATGCCCTGTTGCCTCAAGGCCCGGTTCGGATCGTGTTCCGGATTCCTCAGCCCCCCAGCCCCCCGGGGCGCGGACGGATCGGGCCAGAGGGCGACAGAGTTCACTGTATGGTTCATTCCCCAATCCCTTAGGCCGGCGCGTTGCCGGCCTTTTTTATTTTTATTCCTGGGGTAGGAAAATCCGCCTATTGCAGGGGGGTAAAAGCGGCGCCGAGAATGATGCCCGGCTTGTCGCGGGTGCCCTCTTGCAGCATGACGGCCGCGGCATCGATGCCGGCGCCCTTGATCTGCGACACCGGGACATTCCAGGTCGACGCTTTGCCGGTCCAATCGCCGAGCTTCAACCAGCCACGGACGACGTTGTGATAGGTGATGGTGCGGCCGCGGTTCTCGCCGCGCCCGATGGCGACCGCGACCGCTCTGGCGAGCGGACAAAGCCAGACTTCGCCGATATTGTGCGCGCTCTCCGCCGACTCGACCTTCACGCTCAAAGCATTGCCGGCGAACGTCAGCGACACCGGCACCGACATCACGCCCCGTTCCTGATCGGTGCTCGCGATCTCGTGTTCGATCGCGGCCTTGTCGCTGCCGAGCACGTGCATGCTGCCATTGACCACGATTTGCGGCGTATAGACCTGGCGGTCGCCGCGGGCGTGCGCATAGGCGCGCTGCCGCGCCGAATCCGCCGGACTGGCAAGCGTATCCCTCCAGCCGAGATAGTCCCAATAATCGATCGGCAGGCTGAGCGCGACGAGCGACGGATCGGCCACCAATTCGCCAAGCAGCTTGTCGGCCGCCGGACAGGACGAGCAGCCCTGACTGGTGAACAATTCAAGCAGCGCGCGCGGCTCCGCAGCTTGGGCAACCACGAATGACCCAATCAAGAAACCCGCGATGAGGGATGCCGACGCGAGACGGCGATGCAGCATTCCAACCTCCAGCACCGCAGAGTCCTTGGTGACGGTCCGGTGACGGCGGCATTAGTAGGGCCCGCGCAAGTCACCTGCCACTCAATTCGCGGTGAGTGGGAAACGGAGCGCCGGCATCGCCCGCCGATCGAATTCGCGGGCGCGCTTTGCCGGATCGTGCTTATGCCGCCAAGTGGCGCAGCACATACTGCAGGATGCCGCCGTTGCGGTAGTAGTCGAGCTCGTCCGCGGTATCGATGCGGCAGATCAACGGTACCCGCTTCAAGCCGCCGTCGGCGGCGACGATTTCAGCGAACAGGCGCTGGTGCGGCTTGAGGTCGCCATGCAGGCCGCGAATGGTGACCTGCTCGTCGCCCTTCAAGCCGAGCGACTGCCACGACGTGTTTTCCTCGAACACGAAAGGCACAACGCCCATGCCGACGAGATTGGAACGGTGAATGCGTTCGAAGCTCTGCGCGATCACCGCGCGGACGCCGAGCAGGACCGTGCCCTTCGCCGCCCAATCGCGTGACGATCCGGTGCCGTATTCCTTGCCGGCGAATATCACCAGCGGCACGTTCTCGTTCTTGTAGCGCATCGCCGCGTCATAGATCGTCATGCGCTGCTTCGACGGATAGTAAATCGTGAAGCCGCCTTCGACACCGAGCAGCATCTGATTCTTGATGCGGATATTGGCGAAGGTGCCGCGCATCATCACCTGATGATTGCCGCGCCGGGTGCCGTATTGATTAAAGTCGCGCGGGCGAACCTGATGGTCGCGCAGATATTCGCCGGCCGGGCTTTCTTCCTTGATCGAGCCGGCCGGCGAGATGTGATCGGTGGTGATCGAATCGAGGAACAGGCCGAGGACGCGTGCATCGACGACGTCTTCGATCGGCTGGCTGCGCTTCTGCATACCCTCGAAATACGGCGGGTTCTGCACATAGGTCGAGCGATCGTCCCACTTGTAAGTGAGCCCGCCCTGCACGCTGATCTTGCGCCAGTTGGCGTCGCCCTTGAACACGTCGCCGTATTTGCGGGTGAACATCTGCTTGTTGATGCTCTTGCGGATGACGTCGGCGATCTCGCAATTCGACGGCCAGATGTCGCGCAGATAGACCTTGCGGCCCTTCTGGTCGGTGCCGAGCGGCTGCTTGGCGACGTCGATCTGCATCGAGCCGGCGATCGCATAGGCTACCACCAGCGGCGGCGAAGCGAGATAATTGGCGCGCACGTCAGCGTTGACGCGGCCTTCGAAATTGCGATTGCCGGAAAGCACCGCGGCCGCCACCAGGTCGTTCTTGTTGACCGCCTCGGAAATCTCCTCGGGCAACGGCCCCGAATTGCCGATGCAGGTGGTGCAGCCGAAGCCGACCAGATTGAAGCCGAGCGTATCGAGATCTTTCTGCAAGCCGGACTTCGCCAGATATTCGGCGACCACCTGCGAGCCCGGCGCCAACGAGGTTTTGACCCACGGTTTCACCGTGAGGCCTTTCGCCGCCGCCTTCCGGGCAAGCAGCCCGGCGGCGACCATCACGCTCGGATTGGAGGTGTTGGTGCACGACGTAATTGCCGCGATCACCACGTCGCCGTTGCCGAGCGTGTGCTTGCGGCCCTCCACCGGAACGCGCTTGTCCATCTCGGCGGACTTGTTGAATTCCTTGTCCATCGCCTGAGCGAAGCCGCTTTTGACTTCTTTGAGCGCGATGCGGTCCTGCGGGCGCTTGGGCCCCGCCAGCGACGGCTCGATCGAGGACAATTCAAGCTTGAGCACTTCGGTGAAAAACGGATCCGGCGTGTTCTTGGTGCGATACATGCCTTGCGCCTTGGCATAGGCAATCACCAGCGCGACGCGGTCGGCCGAGCGGCCGGTGTCGCGCAGATAGCGGATGGTGTCGTCGTCGACCGGAAAGAAGCCGCAGGTCGCGCCATATTCCGGCGACATGTTGCCGAGGGTGGCGCGGTCGGCGATCGACAGATTGGCGAGACCGGGACCGAAATATTCGACGAACTTTCCGACCACGCCGCGCTTGCGCAGTATCTGTGTCACGGTCAACACGAGATCGGTCGCGGTCATGCCTTCCTTGAGCTTGCCATTCAACCGCACGCCGATCACTTCCGGCAGCAGCATCGAATAGGGCTGGCCGAGCATCGCCGCCTCGGCCTCAATGCCGCCAACGCCCCAGCCGAGCACCGCGAGCCCGTTCACCATCGTGGTGTGCGAATCGGTGCCGACCAGCGTGTCCGGATAGGCCAATTCGGTGGCGACGGTCTTGTCCGGGAACTGAACCTTCTTTTTCGCCGTCCACACGGTCTGCGACAGATATTCGAGATTGACCTGATGGCAGATGCCGGTGCCGGGAGGCACGACGCGGAAATCCTCGAATGAGCGCTGCGCCCATTTCAAGAACCGGTAGCGTTCCTGATTCTGCTTGTACTCGTCTTCGACGTTCTGCTTGAACGCCAGCGCATTGCCGAAATGATTGACCGCCACGGAATGGTCGATGACGAGGTCCACCGGCACCAGCGGATTGATCTTCTTCGCTTCGCCGCCGAGATGCTCCATGGCGTCACGCATGGCGGCAAGGTCCACCACCGCCGGCACGCCGGTGAAGTCCTGCATCAGCACCCGCGCCGGGCGGAAGGCGATCTCGCGGTCCGAAGTTTTGGACTTGAGCCACAGCGCGACCGCCTGAATGTCCTGTTTGGTGACGGTACGGCCATCCTCATTGCGCAGCAGATTTTCGAGCAGGACCTTGAGCGAAAACGGCAGCCGGGAAATCCCCTTCAGCCCGTTCTTTTCCGCCACCGGTAGGCTGTAATACGCATAGGTTTTGGAGCCGACCTTAAGAGGCCGGAGACACTTGAAGCTATCGAGCAAATCCATGATTTTTTTCCCATCCCGCCGGCCGGGTGCCAGCGCAATTCGGAGGTAAATTGTTGCCGAAACGAGCCCCTAGGAGCATTTGCGGTCGGACGTTTGCTGTCGGACGTGGCAGGCGTCACCGGCGCGCCGCAGACCGACTTGCGGCTTATAAGGTCTTTTAGAGAGTTGTGCCAGTTCAGCAACGAATGGTCCGCTAACATGTTGCGCATGGCCGGTAAGGTTGAAAAATCGCGTCGAAAAGTGCGCATGGATCGCCCCTGATGCGCCTGTCCGCCGCCGAACTGGCGTGCCACCGTGGTGGACGCAGCGTTTTCTCGGGCGTCAGCTTTGCTGTGGCGTCCGGCGAGGCTTTGACCATCAGCGGGCGAAACGGGGCGGGGAAATCATCGCTTTTGCGGCTTGTCGCCGGGCTCCTGCGGATAGCGGCGGGCCAATTCAGCCTTGAGGACGGCGACCCCGAATTGAGTATCGCCGAACAGGCGCACTATCTCGGTCACCAGGATGCGCTGAAAGGCTCGCTCTCGGTTGCCGAGAATCTACGGTTTTGGACCGGCTTTCTCGGGGTGCGTTCGGCTGACATTGGCAATTCGCTCGAAACGGTCGGGCTCGGCGCGCTGGCAGGCCTGCCGGCGGCCTACCTGTCGGCCGGGCAGCGCCGGCGGCTGTCGATTGCGCGGCTGATCGCGGTGCCGCGTCCGATCTGGCTCCTCGACGAGCCGTCGAGCACGCTCGACACCGCGGCGCAGGATCGGCTGGCCGATTTGATGCACGCCCATCTTGCGGGCGGCGGACTTATCCTCGCCGCCAGCCACGGCCCGATCGGGCTGCAACAGACGCAGGAGTTGCGGCTGGGAGAGGAGCAATGACCGCGCTCTCGGCGCTCCTCGTCCGCGACATGCGTATCGCCATCCGGGTCGGCGGCGGCGCGCTGATGGGAGTGCTGTTCTTCCTGGTCGTGGTCACATTGGTCCCGTTCGCGATCGGGCCGGATCTGGCGCTGCTAAAGCGCATCGGCCCGGCGATCCTGTGGCTCGCCGCTCTGCTCGCCAGTCTCCTGGCGCTCGATCGGCTGTTTGCCGGCGATCACGACGACGGCTCGCTCGATTTGATTCTGATGGGGCGCGCGCCATTGGAATTCGTGGTCGCGGTGAAAGGTATCGCGCATTGGCTGACGACCTGCCTGCCGCTGGTAATCTGCGCGCCGCTGATCGGGCTCCTGCTCAACCTCGATCTGCCGGCCGATGCCGCGCTGATGCTGACGCTTCTGGTCGGCACCCCGGCGCTGACCTTCATCGGACTGATCGGCGCCGCCATCGCCGTGACGCTGCGCCGCGGCGGCTTGTTGCTTGCCGTCATCATTCTGCCGCTGACAGTGCCTGTCTTAATCTTCGGCGTGGCCGCCGCCAATGCGGCCGTCACCGCGCCGACGCCGTTCGGGACGCCGTTTACGATCCTTTGCGCGCTGACTTTGGCGAGCCTCGTGGTCGGGCCTTTCGCCGCCGCGGCCGCGCTGCGGCAGGAATTGGAATAGTGCAATGAAACTGCAATTTTGCTCATGCAAAAGTGACGGCGGGCGGAGCCAGCCGCATTGTGCTCCAGCCGGCAACTGCACTAAGAACCGGCTGTAACGGAAAGCTGCCGATGGCCCTGCTCGATCTCGCCAACCCGTCGCGTTTCCAAAAATTCGCCAGCACGATCATTCCGTGGCTCGGCGGGGTGACCGTTCTCGCATTCGGATTTGCTCTCGAGCAGGTAATGACGGCGCCCGACGACTATCAGCAAGGCGCCACCGTCAAGATCATGTATTTGCATGTGCCGTCAGCATGGCTCGGCATGCTGTGCTGGGGACTGATGTCGGTCGCCGCACTCGGCACCTTGGTGTGGCGCCATCCCCTCGCCGACGTGACGGCCAAGGCGGCGGCGCCAATCGGCGCGGCGTTCACCCTCCTCTGCCTGGTCACCGGATCGCTGTGGGGGCGGCCGGAATGGGGCACCTATTGGGTTTGGGATGCCCGGCTCACTTCGGAATTGGTCCTGTTCCTGCTCTATCTTGCGATCATCGCGCTGTGGCGAACGGTCGACGATCCGTCGCGCGCGGCGCGCGCCGTGGCGGTCCTCACGCTGGTCGGCGCGATCGATCTGCCGATCATCAAATTCTCGGTCGACTGGTGGAACACCCTGCACCAGGGCGCGTCGGTGTTTCGCATCGGCGGCTCGACCATCTATCCGACGATCCTGCTGCCGCTGTTTTTCATGATGGGGGCTTTTACGCTGTTGTTCGTCACTCTCCTCCTCGCCGCGATGCGTAACGAAATTTTGCGGCGGCGGGTGCGCACCTTGCAGCTTTTGCAAGCCAACGCCGCGAGCTGACGATGGGGACGACCGCGCATATCGATTTCATCGCCGCGGCCTATACCGCCGCCGTGATCGTCGTCGGCGTCTTGATCGCCTGGGTGACGCTCGATTACCGCAGGCAAACGCGCGCGATCGCGGAACTGGAAGTGCAGGGGATCACCCGCCGCTCCGCAACACCGGCCGGGCGATTGGCCGGGCAAGCTGCTGAACCCGCGAAAGAACAGGCAAAGGCATGACTGCCGCGGAAGATCATAGTCCCCGCGTGCGCTGGCACCGCATTGTGGTTGTCGTCCCGCTCGTCGTTTTTCTTGGGCTCGTTGTCCTGTTTCTCATCCAGCTCAACGCCGGCGACCCGTCGCTCGTCCCTTCGGCACTGATCGGGCATCAGGCGCCGCAGACGACGCTGCCGCCGATCGCCGGTCTCGAACGCGACGGCGCGGCCGTCCCCGGCATCGAGCCCAAGGATTTCAAGGGCGCCGTCACGGTCGTCAATGTCTGGGCGTCATGGTGCGTGCCGTGCCACGACGAAGCACCGCTGCTGTTGCAAATTGCCAAGGACGCCCGGTTCCGCCTGGTCGGCATCAATTACAAGGATGACCCCGACAATGCGCGGCGCTTTCTCGGCCGCTACGGCGACCCGTTCGTTGCTGCCGGCGCCGACCAAAGCGGCCGCGCCGCGATCGACTGGGGCGTCTATGGCGTGCCGGAAACGTTCGTCATCGGCCGCGACAGCCGCATCGCCTACAAACTGGTCGGCCCGATCACGCCGGAGAATTACGACTCGATCCTCAAGCCGCAGATCGAAAAGGCTCTGGCGGCGAAGTCTTGAACTGATTCTTCCAAGTCCTTTCCAAATCAGTGATTGCTCACCGTATGGTGGACCAGATCCAGGGTGAAATGATCGGCGACGGATGCCGTTTTGGTTTTGACGTTCACGCCCATGAACTTGCACGTCACTTGCGTCGCTGAAACGTTCAGCAGCAAATATCCGAAGGTCGAATCGTTATAGGCCTCCAGCGTCAATTTGTTGCCGACCCCGTCGGTGCCGCTGAGCGGCGTGCTCGGTTTCGGGCCCTTATTCCCCGGCTTGAGCCCTGACAGATCGTAGTAGCCGCCGCACCCCGCCACCAGGAACGGTATCTGATTGTTGCTCACGACGCGGGTATAGCGCTCGTAGAGGTGGGCGTGTCCCGACAAAACCATGTCGGGAAGAATCTTGGCCTGTTTGCAGGCCGCATCGATGTCTTTCAGAATGATCGGGCTGGGCGCGTGTTTGCTGCTGCCGGTGAACGGCGGATGATGCACGGCAATGAACAGTGCGCGCTTGTCGCCTTTCGATCTCTGCTGTGCGGCAGCCGTCAATTGCTGTTGCAGGAAGGTCAATTGGGCGGTTCCGATCTTTGTTCCGGACAGTACTCCCGACGTCGTGCCCTCGCTGATGTTCGAATACAGCCCGATGATCTTCACGAACGGCGCGTCGAAGGTGAAATAGACCCCCGGCTGGATCATGGTGGTGCGCGCGTGGCCCTGCGCATCGGGATTGTGCGAGGGCTTGCTGGTGCAGAAATTGTCGACGAAGCCCTGCAAGGTCGTTTGCTTCAGTTGGGGCGAAATCATCCCGTCATGATTGCCGGGAATCCCCAGGATCGGCCCATCGTAGTCGCGGTACGGATCGTAGAACTGCTCGTAGTAGTAAAGCTCCTGTCCCAGGTAATAGACGACATCGCCGAGGTGATAGAAGAATGCCGGCTTGCCATTCTGATAGGTTTTGCCCGCCAGATCCGCAGCCATCGCGTCCGCCACCGCGAACTGGTTTGTCGGCTCGTGAATTCCTCCAGTGTCCCCGACGCAATGCATCGTGATGCTTTTCGCCGCCGTGATTTGCTGTGTGGCAGCGGCGCCCAGAATCGCGTCGAGCGCCAGCACCGGAGGCTGCTTCGACGGTTTTGGAATCGGCTGCAACTGGTCCGACGCCCGCAAAGCCGAGTCGGCCTCGATGTCGTTCTTGGTGAAGACATCGAAATCGTCCGAAGACGGCTGAGGATTTGCGAATGCAAACCCGGTCGCCGTCGTTGCAACGCCGCCCGGCGCGGTGGACTGCCGGCTCGATGATATTGGCTTGGCCGCACGGCGGCTTGGTTTCTTTGCCATGGAATTCGCCCCTCGGATCAATGTCGCTATCGACAGCGAGATCGGCGCAGGACGCGCCACCCAAGATTGTAGCTTTTCCCGTGTGCAAGCGTAAGAGCATGCCGAGAGCATGCCCGCGGATCGATAACGGGATGGTGTCTATTCCTGCGCCGGAGCGGATTCGATCGCGTATTTCTTCAACAGCGGCACTTGCAGCGCGCCGAACAAAAACGTCAGCGGCATCACGCCGAACACTTTGAAGTCCACCCAGACATTGGTCGAGGTATTGCGCCAGACGACCTCGTTGAGCACCGCCAGCACGAAGAAGAAGATCGCCCAGCGCAGCGTCAGTTTGCGCCAGCCTTCCTCGGTCAGATCGAACAGCGAATCGAAGACGATGCCGAGGAGCGGCTTGTTGAAGAAGAGCCCGCCGAGCAATATCGCGCCGAACAACGCGTAGATGATGGTCGGCTTGACCTTGATGAAGGTCGCGTCGTGCAGGATCAGCGTCAGTCCACCGAATACGACGACGATGATCGCCGTCACCACCGGCATGATCGGCAAGTGCCGCGTCAGCGCATAGGAAACCGCCAGCGCCACCAGCACCGCCACCATGAACGTTCCGGTGGCGACGAAAATTCCGTAGTGCGAATTGGCGAAAAAGAACAGCACCAGCGGCCCGAGATCGAGCGCCATTTTGAGGAACGGATTGAGCTGCGGCTTTGCTGTTGTCATGATGCGTGCTGTGTAGCGGGGAACAGGCTCGGGCTTAATCAAGTCTCGTGGCCGGCCGCGTCCAGCCCGGCAATGGCACGGGCAAAATCGCGCGCCGAGAATGGCGCGAGGTCCTCAATGCTCTCGCCGACACCGACGTAATGCACCGGAAGCGAGAATTTCGCCGCGATGGCGACCAGAATGCCGCCGCGGGCGGTGCCGTCGAGCTTGGTCATGGCAAGGCCGGTAACGCCGACGGTTTTTTGGAAAATCTCGACCTGCGACAGCGCGTTCTGTCCGACGGTGGCGTCGAGCACAAGCAGCACGGCGTGCGGCGCGCTGGCATCGATTTTCTTGATCACGCGGACGATTTTCTCCAGCTCCTCCATCAATTCGGCGCGGTTCTGCAAGCGGCCGGCGGTATCGATGAGGAGAATATCGGTACCGCGCTGCTGCGCCGCGCGCACCGCGTCGAAAGCGAGACCTGCCGCGTCGGCGCCGGCCTCGCGCGCGATGAAATCGGAGCCGCTGCGCGTTGCCCAGATTTTCAGCTGCTCGATCGCCGCGGCACGGAACGTATCGCCGGCGGCGAGCATGACGGAGTGTCCTTGCATGCGGAATTTTGCCGCGAGCTTGCCGATCGTCGTGGTCTTGCCGGAACCGTTCACTCCGGCAAAAAGTATGACAAAGGGCTTCTTTGCCGGATCGACGACGAGCGGCAGCGCCACCGGCAAAAGCGCCTTCTCGATCTCGGCGGCGACCACGGCCCTGACCTCATCGGGCGCGATCGCAGCATCGTGCCGCCCCTCGCCGAGCGCGATCGTGATGCGGTCGGCGACGGCGAGGCCGAGATCGGCGCGCACCAGGCCGTCGTGGATTTCCTCAAGGGTCGCATCGTCGAGCCTGCGCTTGGTGACAAGATCGGAAATCGCGCTTAACGCCGAAGACGAGCGCTTGAGGCCGCCGGCAAGCCGGCGCCACCAGCTGGCCGCCGGCTGGTCCGTTTCGGGCGAAGCGTCGGTCGAGCCGTCTGTTGTGGTTTCTTGCATCGGGCGCCCGTGATAGCCGTTTCGCCGAGGTAGGCAAATATGAACCCGCAAGAGATGGTGTCGCGGCTGCTCTATCGCGACGGGCTGATGCTGGTGATCGACAAGCCGGCCGGAATGGCCGTGCATCGCGGCTCGCCCAACAGTAAGGACAGGAACCGGGAATCCCTTGAGGATCACTTCGATACGCTGCGGTTCGGCCTGCCGCGGGTGCCGGCCCTGGCGCATCGGCTCGACCGCGATACGTCCGGCTGCCTCGTGCTCGGTCGCCATCGCAAGGCGCTCGCCGAGCTCGGCAAGCTGTTTCGCAACGGCGCCATCGGCAAGACCTATTGGGCGCTCGTCGAGGGCGCGCCCGAAACCGATACCGGCCGCATCGACCTGCCGCTCGGCCGCCTCGACGACAAAATAGGCTGGTGGATGAAGCACGATCCGGCCGGGCAGCCTTCGGTGACAAACTGGACGGTGATGGGGCGGACGCCGTCAGGCGACCTGACCTGGCTCGCGCTTGAGCCGCTGACCGGGCGCACCCATCAGCTTCGCGTGCATTGCGCGGAAAAGGGCTGGCCGATTTTAGGCGACGCGATCTACGGCAATGCGCCGCGCAACGGCGGCCCGTATTGCATCTGCACGCCCGCGAGATCGTGGTGCCGCTCTATAAGAACCGGGCGCCGATCCGCGTCACCGCGCCAGCGCCGCAACACATGCACGAACGCCTGACATCATGCGGATGGAACGGCGAGGAAACGGATCTTTCTCTTGCGCAACCCGGCGCGCAAAGCGACCTGGCCGTCAGTAAATCGTCGCCTTGATGCGCTCCGGCGCCAGCCGATCGTGTTCCGGCCCGCCCATTTTGCCTTCGGTCAATTCGGCGAGAATGGCGCCCGGCGTCGGCAAGGTCGAGCGATCGACTTTGCTCGCCGGGTCCCACAGCTTCGAGCGGATGATCGCCTTGGTGCACTGGAAATAGGCCGTCTCGACCGTGACCACGAGCACGCATTTCGGCGCTTTGCCGTTGACGGCAAAACTCTCGGTCAGATTGCGGATCGGTCGAGATTGCGCACGGCCGATGACGCGCATGGTCTCGCCGACGCCCGGGATCAGGAACAGCAGCGCGACGCGCGGATCGCGCACCAGATTGCGCAGGCTGTCGATGCGATTGTTGCCGCGGCGGTCGGGAACCAAAAGCGTGTGTTCGTCAATCACGCGCACGAAACCGGGCGGGTCGCCGCGCGGCGAGCAATCAAGCCCTTCGGGACCGCAGGTCGCCAGCACGGCAAAAGGCGCAGCCTCGATCAGCCTGCGATATTGCGGCGTGATGCGGTCGGTCTCCTTGAAGATCGCCGGACCGTAGGGCTCCTCCGGGTATAGCCGCTCGAGCGCCTCGGTTGTCGTGATCGTGTAATCTTGTCCAGTCATCGCACGGTCTCCACGTCGGCACGAACTTAACTCAAGCTGCCAGCAATTGTCTGCCGTCGTGCGCGGCGATCGTGAGATCGAGCAGCATTCCAGGCTCGGCCGGCGCGGCGAGCATGACTTTGGTGAATTGCTCGGTGTGGCCGACATTGTTGGCTTCGGCCAGCACACGCCGCGTCGCGCCAACTTCGGCGTCGAGATGGCGGCGAAGCGCCCACGCGCCGGCTTCGCGCAGGCGCCGCGCACGATCTTTCACGACGCCGCGGTCGAGTTGCGGCATCTTCGCCGCCGGCGTCAGCGGCCGGGGCGAGAACGGAAACACATGCAGATGGGTCAGGCCGCATTCCGCGAGGAGATCGAGCGAGTTTTGGAACATCGCTTCGGTCTCAGTCGGGAACCCGGCGATCAGATCGGCGCCGAGCACCATATCGGGCCGCAGCCGGCGCACCTGCGCGCAGAACGCAATCGCGTCGGTGCGCAAATGCCGCCGCTTCATGCGCTTGAGGATGAGATCATCGCCCGATTGCAGCGACAGATGCAGGTGCGGCATCAGCCGCGCGTCGCTTGCCAGCGCATCGAGGAGATCGCGGTCGGCTTCGACCGAATCGATCGACGACAGCCGCAGCCGCTTGAGCTCCGGCACCTGCTTGAGGATGTGTTTGACCAAGGTTCCGAGTTTCGGCGCTCCCGGCAGGTCCGTGCCGTAGCTCGTGATATCGACGCCGGTCAGCACCATCTCGCAATAGCCATTGGCGACGAGACCGCGCACGTCGTCGACCACGGCTCCCATCGGCACCGAGCGCGAATTGCCGCGGCCAAAGGGAATAATGCAGAAGGTGCAGCGATGATCGCAGCCGTTCTGCACCTGGACGAAAGCGCGCGTGCGCCCGGTGAAGGCATCGACGAGATGCGCCGCGGTTTGCCGCACCGCCATGATGTCGTTGACGATGGCTTTCGGCGCGTCCCCGATCGCAAAAGCGGAACGCGCCTGCGCCCATCCCGCCGCGGAGAGCTTTTCCGCATTGCCGAGCACGCCGTCGGTCTCGGTCATGGCTGCAAAAGTCTGCGGCTCGGTCTGCGCGGCGCAGCCGGTGACGACGATCTTCGCCGCCGGCCGGTCGCGGCGCAGCGCACGAATTGTTTGCCTGGCCTGGCGTACCGCCTCCGTCGTCACGGCGCAGGTATTGATCACGATGGTGTCGGCGAAGCCCACGCGCTCCGCTTCGCGGCGGATCACTTCCGATTCGGCGGCATTGAGCCGGCAGCCGAAGGTGATGACGTCGACGCTCATTGGACGCTCATTGGACGCTCATGATCACGCCGCTCCGGCGCCAGCCTTGGCGAGCAAAGCGGCGTCGAAGCGGCCCTTGTGTTCGAATTCGACCGGGCCGGTCATCAGCACATGATCGTCGCTGTCACGCCATTCGATGGCGAGCTCGCCGCCAGGCAGGCTGACCGTCACCTTGCGTCCGGTGCGCCGCAGCCGCGCTGCGGCAACGGCTGCGGCGCAGGCCGCCGAGCCACAGGCTTTGGTCAACCCGGCACCGCGCTCCCAGGTGCGGATCACGATGCGGTCGCGCGACGGAACCGCCGCCAGCGTGATGTTGGCGCGCTCGGGAAACATCGGATGGTTTTCAAGCAGCGGACCGAGGCTCGCGAGATCATACGGCGCCGGATCGTCCACCCAGAATATCGCGTGCGGATTGCCCATGCTCATGACCGAGGGCGAATGCAGCACCGGTGCGCCACGCGGCCCGATTTCGAGTTCAATCGCGCGCGTATCGGGAAATTCTTCGGACAGCGGTATTTCATCCCAGCGAAAGCGCGGCCGGCCCATATCGACCGTGAACAGACCGTCTTGCGCACGCCAGCAGGACACCACACCAGCGGGTGTCGCGAATTTCAACTCGGCTCTGCCGGTTTCTTCACCAACCAGCGCCGCTACGCAGCGCATGCCGTTGCCACAGGCGCCGGCCTCCGAGCCGTCATTGTTGTAGATGCGGATCGATGCATCCTCCGACCCGCGCGCCGGATAGAGCGCCATCAACTGGTCATAGGGCTCTTGCCGCGCCGCGGCGCGCGCCTCGTCAGCGCCAATGGCGACCGGGGCGCGGCGCAAATCGACGATGACGATCTCGTTGCCGAGACCGTTCATCTTGACGAATTCGCGATTGCCCAGCGCGCTCATGATAAAGCCCAAAATCTAAGCGACTTATATGAGAATTCACGCCGCTTGCGCCAGTGTCGGCAAGACGGCGCGTGATACGTGGATTGACGGCAATTTGGGCAGGGCGGGGCGCGGGCGATCATGCTAGATTCGGTTTTGGGGACGAATCCACGACGGATGACGACGCGGCCGCGGGCGCTGGAGCGCCAATTCAAGGAGAAGGGAATGCCGTTCCGCTTGGCGCTGCGTCCCGGTTTCGCGGGCGCCGTGATCGTAAGCCTCGCGATTGCACTGGCCGCGCCGCAGCCTTCAAAGGCCCAAAGTCCGACGCCAGCTCCGGCGCAAAACCAGTCTAAAGCAGCTGCGCCCGCCGCTCCGCCGCCGCCCGCCGCCTCGACCGTGCCGGCGGCACCGGCACAGATCGCGCCGCCGTCGACACCGGCGCAGGCAGGCGATGTGTTCGGCCAGGACATGACGCTGACCGCGCATATGATGGTCTACGTCAAGGGCAGCGGCACCTGGGACAAGACCTTCGACATCATCACCGCGTCGCTCAGGAAGATCAAAACCTACCTCGACAAGGAAGGCATCAAGCCGGACGGCCTGCCGATGACGATCTTCACGGCGTCCGACGACAACGGTTTCGACTATGAGATCGGGGTGCCGATTGCCGAAGCGCCGAAAAACCCGCCGCATGGCGAATTCACCGTCGGCCAGACGCCGGATGGCGCGGCGCTGAAATTCGTCTATCGGGGCTCTTATGACGATCTCGACAACACTTACGAGACGATCACCGACTATCTCGACCAGAAGCGGCTCGACGCCAAGGAAATGATCGAAGAATACGTCTCCGACCCGCTCACCGCCGATCCCAAGAAGCTGGTCGTGAACGTTTATGTCTTGATTAACCCGCCGCCGGCTTCGCCGGGCTGATCACGCGGATTGACGCCGCGGCACTCATGTCGCGGCACGTCTTGCAGTCGGATGCTCTCAGAGTTGCCAAACCTGCCCGGGCCGCAGGGTGCGGAACCGCTCCGGTGGAATTGCGGCGGACGTCAGGGCGTCAGCCAGTGCGACAAGCGGCGCATCGATCGCTTCGTCGGTGAGCTGGAACGTGCCGTAATGATGCCCGAGCGCAAGTTCCGCGCCGCAATCGATGAAAGCCTGCACGGACTCGGCGGATTCATGTGCTGCTCGCGCATGAACCAGCGCGGTTCATAAGCCCCGATCGGCAGGATGGCGAGCCGCAACGGCCCGTACTGCTGGCTCACGTCGCGGAAATGACGGCCGTCGCCATAGCCTGAATCAGCGACAAAATAGACACGGCCCCCCGGGGTCTCGATCACGAACGAGGCCCACAGCGCCATGTTGCGGTCGGACAGATTGCGCGCCGACCAATGCCGCGTCGGAACCAGCGTCACTGCCAGGCCGCCGCCGAGATCGAGCCGATCCGCCCAATCGCGGCCTTCGGCGGCGATGGCGGAATCGGCATTGCGCATGATGGTGTCGTTGCCGAGCGGGGTGATGACGCGTGGGCGATGCACAGCGGCAAGCCGCGACAGCGTGGCAAGATCGAGGTGATCGTAGTGGCCGTGCGACACCAGGACGACATCGATCGGCGGCAGGTCGGCAAAAGCGATGCCCGGATCGTTGACCCGTTTCGGCCCGATGAAGCGAAACGGCGAAGCGCGCTTCGACCATACCGGGTCGAGCAGGATATTGAGGCCCGAAGCCTGGACGAAAAAGCTGGCATGGCCGACATAGGAAATGCGCAAGCCCGCCCCTTCGACGCGGGCCGGCGGCCGGTCGGCATAAGGCGATGGCGCCCATGCCGGCCACTTTGCCGCGGTGCCGTTGAAGCGGCGCTCGACGAACCAGCGCAACAAAGCGCGGCGGCTTCGCGGCGGCACGCTGAAAGGATCGAAAAACCGCTCGCCGTCGAAATGATCGGAAACCGGGCCGTGGTAATAGCGCGACATTGCGGAAACTCTATACACGCCGGCTGCCCACTAGGGGTCAGCGCCGCTCGCTGACCAGCCATAACACCGCGGTTGACGGCGGCCGGGTCCGCCCTTATTTTCCGCCAACTTTCGCAAGGACTGACAATTGACAGTCGCCGACCGGCCCAGGAGGCCGGAGGCCCCCGCCCGACAGCGCGATGCGCCCTCGGGCGCAAAACTGCTTTCTCCTTCTCCCCGGGCGGCGGGGAGAGGTCATTAAGGACGACTGATGTTTGATTCTCTCGCCGAGCGGTTGAACGGCATCCTCGACAAGCTGACGCGGCGCGGCGCGCTGTCGGAAGCCGATGTCGATGCGGCGCTGCGCGAGGTGCGGCGCGCGCTGCTCGAGGCCGATGTCGCGCTCGACGTCGCCCGCAGCTTCACCGAGCAGGTCAAGCAGCGCGCCGTCGGCGTCGAGGTCATCAAGTCGGTCACGCCCGGCCAGATGGTCGTGAAGATCGTACACGACCAATTGATCGAAACTCTGGGATCGAGCGCAGAACCGATCGACCTCAACGCACCGGCGCCGGTCGTCATCATGATGGTGGGATTGCAGGGTTCCGGCAAAACCACGACCAGCGCCAAGATCGCCAAGCAGCTCAGCGATGTTGCGAAGCGCAAAGTGCTGATGGCCTCGCTCGACACGCGGCGCCCGGCGGCGATGGAGCAGCTTGCTGTCCTCGGCCGCCAGGTTGGCGTCGACACTTTGCCGATCGTCGAAGGCCAGACGCCGGTGCAGATCGCCGCCCGCGCGCAGCAGGCGGCGCGGCTCGGCGGCTTCGACGTGCTGCTGCTCGACACCGCCGGCCGGCTCACCCTCGACGAAGACCTGATGCGCGAGGCGGCCGATGTCCGCCGTGCCGCTTCCCCGCACGAAGTGCTGCTCGTTGCCGACGCGCTGACCGGCCAGGACGCGGTCAACCTTGCCAAAAGCTTCAACGAGCGTCTCGATCTCACCGGCATCGTGCTGACCCGGATCGACGGCGACGGCCGCGGCGGCGCCGCATTGTCGATGCGCGCGGTCACCGGCAAGCCGATCAAGCTTATCGGTACCGGCGAAAAGCTCGATGCCATCGAAGATTTCTATCCGCAGCGCATCGCCGACCGCATTCTCGGCATGGGCGATATCGTGTCGCTGGTCGAGAAGGCCGCCGCCACCATCGATGCCGAGAAGGCGGCGCGCGTCACCGCCAAGATGCGCAAGGGCACCTTCGATCTTTCCGATTTGCGCGACCAACTCGGTCAGATGCAGCAGATGGGTGGCATGAGCGGGCTGATGGCGATGCTGCCGGGCGTCGCCAAGATCAAAAATCAACTGGCCGAGCGCAATCTCGATGAAAAAGTCGGCAAGCGGCAGATGGCGATCATCGACTCGATGACGCCGTCCGAGCGGCGCAATCCGGATGTGCTCAAGGCAAGCCGCAAGCGCCGCATCGCCGGCGGCTCGGGCACCAAGCCCGAGGACATCAACCGGCTTTTGAAAATGCACCGCACCATGTCGGATGTGATGAAAGCCATGGGCGGCGCCAAGCGCGGGCCAATGGCCGGCCTCGCCAACATGCTCGGCTTCGGCGGTGGCATGCCGAGCCCGGAGGAGATGGCGAAGCTCGCGGAACAAATGCCGGGCGGCCTGCCGCCGGGACTGCCCGGCGCGCCGGGCCTGCCGCCGAACATGCCAGGCATGCCCAATCTGCCAAAAGGCCTGCCACCGAATTTTCCCGGTTTACCTGGTCTTGGTCCGAGATTCCCCGGCGGACTGCCTGGATTGGGAAAGAAGAAGTGATCGCACCGACAACGTCATCAAAGTAACGAAAGGAAACTGAGAATGCTTGTTATCCGCATGGCCCGCGCCGGCACCAAGAAGCGGCCTTTTTATCATATCGTCGTCGCCGATAGCCGTAGCCCGCGCGACGGGCGCTTCATCGAGCGGCTCGGCTATTTCAATCCGCTCTTGGCGAAGGACAAACCCGACCGCCTGAAGTGGGACGTCGAAAAGGCCAAAGCCTGGATTGCTAAGGGTGCGCAGCCGTCCGACCGCATCATGCGCTTTCTCGACGCCGCCGGCGTGATGAAGCGCAAGGCGCGCAACAATCCGGAGCGCGCGATCCCGCGCAAGGAGCGCAAGGCCAAGGAAGAAGCAGCCAAGGCGGCTGCGGGCGCTGCACCTGCGGCAGGCGCCGCACCGGCTCCAGCAGCGGCGCCGGCGAGCTAACGGGAAAGGGCGATGGCGGGCCCTCGCATCTGTCCAGATCTTGTTTGCTTAGGCCAGATTGGCGCCGCCCACGGCGTGCGCGGCGAGGTTCGCCTTCACTCTTTCACCGCCGAACCGGCGGCGATCGCGGATTATGGCCCGCTCGAAACCGACGACGGCCGCGTTTTCGAGATCGCGAGCCTGCGGCCGGCGAAGGATCATTTCGTCGCAACGTTCGCAGGCGTCGCGGACCGCAATGCCGCCGAGCGGCTTGCGAATACCAAGCTCTACGTGCCGCGCGAGCGGTTGCCGGAGCCGGACGAGCCCGATGAGTTTTACCATGCCGATCTCATCGGGTTGGCGGTCGTCGATCCCGCCGGCCAGCGCCTCGGCACCGTCGTCGCCGTCCACAATTTCGGCGCCGGCGACCTGATCGAAGTGCGCCCCGATACCGGCAATAAAACGGACCTGGTGCCGTTTAACGCGGCCAACGTGCCCGCGGTGGATATCGCGGCGGGAAAGATCGTTGTCGATCCGGCGCCAGGGCGGGACTGATATGTGGCGCGCCAGCATATTGACGATTTTTCCGGAGATGTTCCCGGGCCCGCTGGGCTTGAGTCTCGCCGGCAAGGCACTGGCTGCGGGCGCATGGGCGCTCGAGACCGTCGATATCCGCAGCTTTGCCACGGACAAACATGGTTCGGTCGATGACACGCCGGCCGGCGGCGGCCCGGGCATGGTTATGAAGCCCGACGTGCTCGGCCGCGCCATCGACTCGACTGCCGGTGACGACCGGCCGCGCCTTCTGATGTCGCCGCGCGGCATGCCGCTAACGCAAAAGCGTATCGAAGCGCTTTGCCGCGGCGCCGGCGCAGTTGTGGTCTGCGGCCGGTTCGAGGGCGTCGACGAGCGCGTCATCGCGGCGCGCGGCCTGGAAGAGGTCTCGATCGGGGATTACGTGCTGTCCGGCGGCGAGATCGCGGCTATGGCCTTGATCGACGCCTGCGTGCGGCTCCTGCCCGGCGTCATGGGGGCCGCCGCATCGAGCGCCGAAGAGAGCTTTACCGACGGCCTTTTGGAATATCCGCATTATACCAGGCCGCAAGCTTGGGAAGGCCGGGCGATCCCGGCGATCCTGACCTCCGGCGACCACGGTAAAATCGCTGCCTGGCGGCGGGCGGAGGCCGAGCGGCTGACCCGGGAACGCCGCCCGGACCTGTGGGCGCGGAGGGTGACAAAGCCCGCGGGGTAGCGTAGAAGCTCGCCCAACCCGTGTAGAACCGGTCGGAAACGGCGCGAGAACAGCGCGGCCGATGGAGAATTGCCATGAATTTGCTCAAAGAAATCGAAAACGAACAGATGGCGAAGCTTTCCGCCGGCAAGGAAATCCCCGATTTCCAGCCGGGCGATACGCTCATCGTCAACGTCAAGATCGTCGAAGGCGAACGGACCCGCGTGCAGGCCTATGAAGGCGTCTGCATCGGCCGCGCCGGCGCCGGGCTCAACGAGAACTTCACCGTGCGCAAGATTTCCTATGGCGAGGGCGTCGAGCGCGTCTTCCCGCTTTATTCGCCGATGATCAATTCGATCGTGGTGGTGCGCAAAGGCAAGGTACGCCGCGCCAAGCTTTATTATCTGCGCGGCCTGCGCGGAAAATCCGCCCGCATTGTCGAGCGGCAGGATCACACCGCCGGAGCAGCCGCCAGCGGAGAGAAGGCGAAGTAAATCAACCGTCGCGTCGCAATCGTCTGCCGCGCGCGCCGGAGCATGATGACGCCGTGACTATGATGGCGCCGTGACGATGTGAGTTCTCGCAATGACCAAGCCCCGCACGCTTTACGACAAAATCTGGGACGATCATCTGATCGAGGAGGCGCCGGATGGCTCCAGCCTCATCTACATCGACCGACATGTCGTCCACGAAGTCACCAGCCCGCAGGCGTTCGAGGGCCTGAGACTTTCGGGCCGCAAGGTGCACGCGCCGGACAAGACGTTGCTCGTCGTCGATCACAATGTGCCGACGACCAACCGCAATCTGCCCAATCCTGATCCGGAGAGCGAGGCACAGATCGCCTACCTCGCCGAGAACGCGAAGTTCTTCAATCTTGAATATTACGACGAGTTCGATAAGCGCCAGGGCATCGTCCATATCATCGGCCCGGAGCAGGGCTTTACGCTGCCCGGTGTGACGCTGGTGTGCGGCGACAGCCATACCGCGACCAACGGCGCGCTGGGCGCACTCGCCTACGGCATCGGCACGTCGGAAGTCGAGCATGTGCTGGCGACGCAGACGCTGATCCAGTCCAAATCCAAGAACATGCGCGTGACCGTCGACGGCAAGCTGCCGCAAGGCGTCACCGCCAAGGACATCATCCTCGCCATCATCGGCGAAATCGGCACCGCCGGCGGCACCGGCTACGCGCTGGAATATGCCGGCGAGGCGATCCGTGCGCTGTCGATGGAAGGCCGCATGACGGTGTGCAACATGTCGGTCGAGGCCGGCGCCAAAGCCGGCTTCATCGCGCCCGATGAAAAGACCTACGAATATTTGAAAGGCCGTCCCAAAGCGCCGAAGGGCAAAGACTGGGACTTGGCCCTCGCCTATTGGCAAACCTTGCAATCCGACGACGGCGCGCATTTCGATCGCGAGATAAAGCTCGACGCCGCAAAACTGCCGCCGCTCGTCACCTGGGGCACCAGTCCCGAGCAGGTGATTGCGGTGACCGGCCGCGTGCCGCGGCTCGACGATGTCAGCGACGAGAAAAAGCGCGAGGCGATCGAGCGCGCGCTCAAATATATGGGCCTGCAAGGCGGCGAGAAGATTTCCGATATCGCCGTCGACCGTGTGTTCATCGGCTCCTGCACCAATGCGCGCATCGAAGATTTGCGCGCCGTCGCCAAGGTCGTCGACGGCAAGACAGTCAACGCCAGCGTCAACGCCATGATCGTGCCGGGCTCCGGCCTCGTCAAAGAGCAGGCGGAGTTGGAAGGTCTCGACAAAATCTTCGTCAAAGCCGGCTTCGAATGGCGCGAGCCGGGTTGCTCGATGTGCCTTGCGATGAATCCCGACAAGCTCGCACCCGGCGAGCGCTGCGCCTCGACCTCAAACCGCAATTTCGAGGGCCGGCAAGGCTACAAGGGCCGCACCCATCTGGTGTCGCCGGCCATGGCCGCGGCCGCCGCAATCGCGGGACACTTCGTCGACGTGCGAGAGTGGCGCTAGCCCCGCACCCACCAGCAGCGCATTTCCGGGAATAGCACCGTGCCGCTCGGCCGGCGCTGCAACTCGTACCAATCGACGCAGCGCCGGTAGAGAAGCGGCGCCGGATTGATGGTGATGCGGTGGCGGACCTGCCGCGGAGACGGAGGTGACGCGATACCTCGCCCGGCGACCGATGAGGTTTGCGCGCCGGCATGGGACACTGCGACGAGCAAGGGCAGCGCCGCAAGCGTCATGATTGCGATCGAAGGTTTTAGCGCCATCATTGCCTCGTAGATTACCATTCACCGCCATTGCGAGCGGAGCGAAGCAATCCAGGCTGAGCGGCCGATGTGGATTGCTTCGTCGCTTTGCTTCTCGCAATGACGGTATACATAACGATTATGGCCGATCTCGCATCCGATCCGCTGGCTTGGCGGCAGGTCTTGGCGCCCTCGCTCGCCGAGCTGGACGTGCTCGCCGGCGAGGTGTTTCAGCATTTGCCGCGTAAATTTCGCGATCTTTGCACCGACGTTGTCATCCGGGTCGATGACTTTCCGAGCAAAGACGTGCTGCGCCGCATGAGGGCGAGAAGCGAATTCGACCTGCTCGGCCTGTTTCACGGCGTCGGCCTGCCGTTCCGGGCGGAGAGCTACACCGGACAGATGCCGAACATGATCTGGCTCTACCGCCGGCCGATCCTCGATTATTGGGCCGGGCACGACGAAACGTTGGGCGCCATCGTCAAGCACGTCTTGGTGCACGAGATCGGCCATCATTTCGGCCTGTCGGATGCCGACATGCATGCCATCGAGCGGGCGGCCGGGTAGTATCTTGATAACGCATGAGGAAACGAAACCATGAAAATCGACGGGGCGTGTCATTGCGGCTTCATCACGGTCGAAGGCGAGGCCGATCCGGAAAAGGTCAACATCTGCCACTGCACCGATTGTCAGACTTCGACCGGCACCGCATTTCGGATTTCGATCCCGGTGCCGGGCGCGAGCTTCAAGATGACCGGCCAGCCGACCACCTATTTGAAGACCACCGCCGACAGCGGCAAGCCGCGCCTGCAGGCGTTTTGCCCGCGCTGCGGCGCGCCGATCTATTCGACAACGCCGGGCGACGGCGTGCAGCCGTCCTACACGGTGCGGGTCGGCCTGCTGCGCCAGCGCGACAAGCTGCCGCCGAAGCGGCAGAACTGGTGGCGCTCGGCGCGGCCCTGGGTCACCGAAATCGGCCAAGTCCCGAAATTCGATAAGCAGACCTGATCAGGCCGCATTCGGCCCCGGCTTGACCGCCGCCCGCCGAGCCGCCATTAACCCGCCTCGTAAGGCCCTATCCGCCCGCAGGATCGACCATGGAAAAGTTCACCGTTCTCGAAGGCGTCGCCGCGCCGCTCAAGATGATCAATATCGACACCGACATGATCATCCCGAAGCAATATCTGAAGACCATCAAGCGCACCGGGCTCGGCAAGGGCCTGTTCTCGGAAAAGCGCTTCCGCGACGACGGCAGCGAAGATCCGGATTTCGTGCTCAACAAGCCGGCCTATCGCAAGTCCAAGATTTTGGTTGCCGGCGACAATTTCGGCTGCGGCTCCTCGCGCGAACACGCGCCCTGGGCGCTGTTGGATTTCGGCATCACCTGCGTGATCTCGACTTCGTTCGGCGATATTTTTTACAACAACTGCTTCAAGAACGGCGTGCTGCCGATCAAGGTGTCGCCGGAAGATCTCGAGAAGCTGTTCGACGACGCCGATCGTGGCGCCAATGCGACGCTCACGGTCGATCTGGAGAAACAGGAAATCCGCGGCCCCGACGGCGGCACGGTCAAATTCGACATCGAACCGCACCGCAAGCAAGCCTTGCTCAACGGCCTCGACGAAATCGGCGTGACCATGCAGAAGCATGGCAAGATCGAGGGTTTTGAAGCCGAGGCCAAGACGTCGCGGCCCTGGGTTTAGCGCCAAGTTTGAAAAAGGCCTGTCCAGACCACACTTAGGGGGCGGATGCCGGCCCCTGTCATCACGTTTATCCGCGGACTGACCGCGCTTATCGAAGCCGGCGGATTTCACCTGCTCACCGCCAGCCGACGACAGCCCCGCCCATGACCTCTGCCATTTCCGTCTCGCATCTCGGCAAGACCTATGCGTCCGGTTTCCAGGCGCTCAAGGACATCAATCTCGACATCCGCCACGGCGAGATTTTCGCGCTGCTCGGGCCGAACGGCGCCGGCAAGACGACGCTGATCGGCATCATCTGCGGCCTCGTCAACCCGACGACGGGCACCGTCACCGTGGACGGCCACGACATCATCTCAGATTATCGCGCGGCGCGGTCGCTGATCGGGCTGGTGCCGCAGGAACTGACGACAGATGCCTTCGAGACGCCGCCGGCCACCATGCGCTTTTCCCGCGGCCTATTCGGCAAGCCGCCCGATCCCGCCCTCGTCGAGCGAGTCCTCAAACAGCTTTCGCTGTGGGACAAAAAAGACGCCAAGATCAGGATGCTGTCCGGCGGCATGAAACGACGGCTCATGATCGCCAAGGCGCTGGCGCACGAGCCGCGCATTCTGTTCCTCGACGAGCCGAGCGCCGGCGTCGACGTCGAGTTGCGCAAGGACATGTGGCAGTTGGTGCGCGAGCTACGCGCCTCGGGCGTCACCATCATCCTCACCACGCATTATATCGAGGAAGCCGAGGACATGGCCGACCGCGTCGGCGTCATCAACAACGGCGAAATCATCCTGGTCGAGGACAAGGCCGAATTGATGCGCAAGCTCGGCAAGAAGCAACTGACGCTCGAACTGCGTGAGCCGGTCGCGGCGATCCCGCCCGCGCTCGCCCGCTATGACCTGATCCTGGCCGGCGGCGGCGGCGAACTGACCTACACGTACGACACCAAGGGCGAGCAAACCGGGATCACGGCGCTGCTCGACGATCTCGCGCGCGCCGGCATCAAGTTCAAGGACTTACGAACCACGCAAAGCTCGCTCGAAGACATTTTCGTCGGCCTGGTGCGGGAGCAGCGATGAATCTCTACGGCGTGCGTGCGATCTATATGTACGAAATGGCGCGGACCGGACGGACGCTGTTCCAAAGCGTCGTCTCGCCGGTGATCTCGACGTCGCTCTATTTCATCGTATTCGGCGCCGCGATCGGCTCGCGCATCACCCAGATCGAGGGCGTGCCCTACGGCGCCTTCATCGTGCCCGGCCTGATCATGCTGATGCTGTTGACGCAAAGCGTGACCAATGCCGCATTCGGCATCTATTTTCCGCGCTTCGTCGGCACGATTTACGAAATCCTCTCGGCGCCGATATCGTCGCTTGAGATCGTGCTCGGTTATGTCGGCGCGGCGGCGACCAAGTCGATCGTTCTCGGCCTCCTCATTCTCCTGACATCCGTCCTGTTCGTGTCGATCCACATCGTGCATCCGTTCTGGATGCTCGCATTTCTGTTCCTGACCGCGCTCAGTTTCAGCCTGTTCGGTTTTATTCTCGGGCTGTGGGCTGACGGCTTCGAGAAGCTGCAGATCGTGCCGCTCCTCATCATCACGCCGCTGACGTTTCTCGGCGGCACTTTCTATTCGACCAGCGTGCTGCCGCCGTTCTGGCGCACGGTCACGCTGTTCAATCCGCTGGTCTATTTGATCTCCGGCTTCCGCTGGAGTTTTTTCGGCATCGCCGACGTCAACGTCGAAGTGAGCGTTGCGATGACGTTTTTGTTCCTCGCCGTCTGCCTGGCGATCGTGTGGTGGTTCTTCAGGACCGGCTATCGGCTGAAGAATTAGGCGGTGCCTGCTGTGGCGCTTCGATTTGGCGAAGGTCGCACGAGACTTTAAGGCAATGTTAAAAATAGCTCGGCACCATGCGGGCCGAAACCAACGGCCCGGTATGCATGTCGACGATCGATACGCCCTTACCCGTGGCCGCTCCGTCACCGCCCGGGTTTCGTGGTACCAGAAAGCCATCCCATCTCACCGTCTATGTGCTCCGCATAGCCGAGGCCGCCTCGCTGGTGGCTTTCCTCAGCTTCTGCATCATGTGGGTGCAGTGGCAGACCGCCGGGCCGGGGATTTCCAAAGTATCGGGCGATTTCGTCAGCTTCTGGACCGCGGGGCAGCTGGCGCTGGAGGGGCACGCCGGCGACGCCTACCTCGAAGTACCGCACTTTTTCAAACAACTGGCTCTGCACGGCGACCCTGACTGGGGTTACCTGGCGTTCTTCTATCCGCCGTTTTTCCTGGTGCTGAGTGCGGGCTTTGCGCTCCTCGGCTACTTTCCCGCTTTGGTATTGTGGCTGACCGGAACGTTTGCCTTATACGTCGTTTCGATACGCGCGCTTATCGGCAAAGGCTTGGGTGAAGCCGAGCGGATCTGGCTGCTGCTGGTCGGTTACCCCGCGGTGATGGTCAATGCCGGCTTCGGGCAGAACGGATTTCTCAGCGCGGCGCTTCTCGGCGGAGCGGCGGTCTGGATGGAGCAACGGCCGGAATTAGCCGGCATCTGTCTGGGTTGCCTGGCCTACAAACCGCAGCTTGGCATCGTGGTGCCGCTCGCGCTCGCCGTGGCGGGACGATGGCGGTGCTTTGCGGCGGCGAGCGTGACCGTTTTAACGCTGGCCATGGTCGCGACAGTCGCTTTCGGTTTCGGCATCTGGCCGGACTTTATCGCGGCGATGGGCGAAGCCCGGCACAATTGGATGGAGGCCGACAATCCGCTGTACCTGCAATATTGGATCAGCGTATTTGGCGCGGTGCGCCTGCACGGCGGATCGCTGACGCTGGCCTATGCCGCACAGGCAGCGGTGACCACGGCGGCAGTCTTCATGCTGGTGCGGGCATTGTGGCGGGCGCCTCAACAGGCGGGGTTACGCAAAGCGGAGGTCGCGGCAATCGCGACCTGCGTGCCGTTCTGCTCGCCTTTTATACTGGAATACGATCTCGTCATCCTGGCCGTGCCGATCGCCTGGCTGCTGAGCGAGGCCTTGCGCGACGGCTTCCGCCGAGGCGAGTGCCTAACGCTGCTCGGTGTCTTCGCGGCCCCGGTCCTGTTCAAAATAACGCTTTTCGACAGCGCGCTGAAACTGACCGTGATCGCCGCGGCCGCCGCGCTATTCGCCGCGGTATTGCGTCGAATGCTTAAGCCAGACGCGTCGCGCGCGACTTGCCGGGCCTGATCCGGACGCGGATCACGCCGGCTGTTGCTGCCGCGTCTTCGCGATCGCGTCGGCGATCGCGACCGTCTGTTTGGCCATCTCGGCGTGCAAGCGCTCGACCATGCGGCCGTCGATCTGAATGACGCCCTTGTTCTCGTTGCCGGGCTCCTCGAACGCGGCGATCATCTTGCGCGCCATCGCCACCTCTTCCGGGCTTGGCGAGAACGCGTCGTTGCATGGCTCGATCTGCCGTGGATGGATCAGCGTCTTGCCGTCGAAGCCGAGGTCGCGCGCTTGCCGGCATTCCTCGACAAAGCCATCGGCATTGCCGAGATCATTATAGACGCCGTCGAGGATATCGAGGCCATAGGCGCGCGCCGCGGCAATGCAACTCATCAACCAGGGCAGCATCGGCGCGCGGCCGGGCACCAGCCGGGCGCGCGTGTCCTTGGCGAGATCGTTGGTGCCCATGACGAAGCCGGCCAGCCGGGTCTCGGAATCGAGCGCGGCATGGGCAATTTCACCGACATTGAGCATGGCGAGCGGGGTCTCCATCATCGCCCAGACGCGAACGCTCGGGTGGGTGCCCATATCGACCAGCCGCGCCGCCAGGTCCTGCAGCTGACGCGGTGTCGACACTTTCGGCACCAGCAACGCGTCGGGCTTTGCCGAGGCCGCCGCATCGATGTCGTCGACCCACCACCGGGTATCGAGCCCGTTGATGCGCACCAGCACTTCGCGGTCGCCGAAGCCGCCGTTCTTGAGCGCTTTGACGATGGCTTCGCGCGCCTGCGCCTTGGCCTCAGGCGCTACCGCATCTTCGAGATCGAGGATCAGCCCGTCGGCCGGCAATTCGCGCGCCTTTTCTAGCGCCCGCGCATTCGATCCCGGCATGTACAGTACACTGCGGCGCGGACGCACAGTCATCGCTTGATCCCCACTCCCCCGGCAGTCTTAGGCTAGCGGGTTTGCAGGGTTCGTGCCAATCACCCGTATCGGGAGTAGCGACGTGGCTACGCCGCCTTCTGCTTCGCGGTGATCAGCTTGCGGTTGATCAGGCATTCGGCGATCTGGATGGCGTTGAGCGCCGCGCCTTTGCGCAGGTTGTCGGACACAATCCACATCGACAGCCCGTTCTCGACGGTGGCGTCCTCGCGGATGCGGCTGATATAGGTGGCGTCCTCGCCGGCCGCCTCATAAGGCGTCACATAGCCGCCCGGCTCGTGCGAATCGATGACGAGACAACCCGGCGCATTGCGCAAAATGCTGCGCGCCTCCTCCGGCGTGATCGGATCGGCAAACTCGATATTGACCGCTTCCGAATGGCTGATGAAGACCGGCACGCGCACGCAGGTCGCGGTGAGCTTGATCTTGGGATCGAGAATCTTCTTGGTTTCGACCACCATCTTCCACTCTTCCCGCGTGTAGCCGTCCTCCATGAAGGTGTCGATCTGCGGAATGAGATTAAACGCGATGCGCTTCGGAAATTGCTTCGGCTCGACCTCGTCGATCTGGAACACCGCCTTGGTCTGCGAGAACAGTTCGTCCATCGCCTCCTTGCCGGCGCCGGACACCGACTGATAGGTGGCGACGACGACCCGCTTGATCCTCGCCTTGTCGTGCAGCGGCTTGAGCGCGACGACGAGCTGTGCAGTCGAGCAATTGGGATTGGCGATGATGCCCCGCTTGCGGAAGCCGGCGACCGCGTCGGCGTTGACCTCCGGCACGATAAGAGGGACGTCGGAATCGTAGCGCCAAGCCGACGAATTATCGATTACCACTGCGCCGGCCGCGACAATCTTGGGCGACCATTCCTTGGACACGGCGGCGCCCACCGACATCAGGCAGATATCGCAACCCTTGAAATCGTAATGTTCGAGCGCTTTGACCTTCAGCGTGCGGCCGCCGAAGGACACGTCCACGCCCTGGCTGCGGCGCGAGGCAAGCGCCGTCACATCGTCGGCGGGGAACGAGCGCTCGGCGAGAATATCGAGCATTTGCCGGCCTACATTGCCGGTCGCGCCGACAACCGCGACGTTGTAACCCATCGTTAACTCTCCACCGAAAATTCGCCTGCCGGCAGCCAGCGCAGGAACCGGAGCGGAAGCGCTTCTAAGCGAGAACCGTCCCAAACACAACGTTGATGGGGACGGCCGTGCAGCAGGCCTGGTGCACCGTACCGGGCGACATCCGCGCCACGATCGTGCGCATATTTGCCTATATGGGCGCGCTGGCGATCCTTGCCATCGCGGCGGCGAGCTTTTTTCACCCGCCCTCCAGCGTGGCGGCCGTTCAGAGGGCGGCGGTGCCGGAATGGGTCAATATCGAGCGGCCGCATCCGGCCTTCGACCTGCAGATGCCGGAACTCGCGGCCGACGGCTTCAACTACGCGATCATGCGGCGGGGCGCGGATGGCGCGCGCAAGGACGTGCTGAGCTACGGCGAACCGGCCGGAGCCGGTCCCTATGTGATGGTCGAGATCTACCGGCCGGGAGCGGCCGGCGAGCGCTTCATCGATGCGCCGAGCGAAATTGCCGCGCGCCTCGTCGATTTCACGATCACCGATGACGTCAAGCCGTCGGGCGAGATCGATAGCAAATTCGGCGCCTTGCCGCTGGTCGACTTCGCCATCGCGGTGCCCGGCACACACAACGGCAGGCAGCGCCGCTGTCTCGGCTTCGCCCGGCCGTTCACCGACCCGGTTATGCAGATCGCCGGCTGGTATTGCAGCCCCGGCGAAGAGGCCGTCGATCGCGCGAGGCTATCTTGCGCGCTCGACCGCCTCACCAGCCTGTCGGCCGGCGGCGACCCCAAACTCGCCACCTTGTTCGCGCGTGCCGAGCTCAAGCGGACGTTTTGCGGCGAGCGCAATCCGATCCTGGCGGCAACGCCAGAACGCGAAGTAGCAGTCCCGATTCCGCATCAGGTCCGGTTTGCACGAGGCGTCAGGCCGCGCCCGCCACTGCATTGACTCCCAGGGAAGCCCGACGCGGCTTCCCCGGCAAATAAGGCAACGCCAAACCGGCGATCGAAGCCTGTTCTTCCACGAAACAGCCCACAAATGTTCGATTGAGGCGCAACACGGCTCCCCAGGGAACTGCCGCCTCTGCCGCCGGTTGCCAAAACGCTATTGCGGACGGCAAATCCCGGTTAGATTGGGTGCGCTGCGAAAGCGAGGAGCCAATGCTTGCACGAGTAATGCGTCCAGTTGCCCTCATTGCCGCAACAGCCGCGCTTGCGGTGGTCGCCGTCCCGGCCGGCGCGGCGACCAAGAAGCCGCAGCCCATGGTGGAACGTTCGGTGAATGGCACGATCATCCAGCCGACCACGACCATCATCCCGGACGGCAACGGCCACCGCACGATCATCATCATTCCGCGCCATCGCTCCTATCTCGACACCGGGACCGAGGTGTCGGTTGGCGACCGCGACTTCAGAGACTACATGCTGCCGCCCGGCGGCGATCCCGGCCGGCCCAATTGGTTCATGGGGCCCGACGTTCAGGGCGGTGGCGGTTACCCGTTGCCGCGCCCGTTCTACCTTCCCGGCTACAATCCAAACACGCCGTTCTGACTTAGGCAGCCTCGGCATGGCGACGCGCGGGGCGTGAGCGATGAGCCTGTGGCCGGGGTTGCGCAACAAGCTGCGACGACGTTTCTATAAACCGTTCAATAGACTTGTTCATCGTGGCCATTATTTCGTCTGCAGCTATTTTGGCGCCGACTTCCTGGTGCATTCGGAGAATGTCGGTGGCCTGGAAATTTCCGCGCAGATCGGCGAGCACCAGGAACTGAAGAACTTCACGCGCGCATGCGCCGAACTCAAACCGGACCTGTTCATCGATATCGGCGCCAATCTCGGTCTCTATACTTGCATCATGATCAAGAACCGCCTCGCGCCGCGCGCGATCCTGTTCGAGCCGGACCGCCGCAACCGGGTTCACCTGCGCGCCAATCTGCTCATCAACGATCTCAGCGACGCCGATATCCGGATCCATGAAGTGGCGCTGGGCGCGGCGCCCGGTAAGTTTCGGCTGGTGCCCGGACCGGAACGCGATATCGGTCTGTCGCAGATCGTCGAGAATGAGCATGCCGGCAACGGCTACGATGTCGACGTGGTGCGCTTCGACGACCTGGTGGCGCTTTCGGGACAAAAGCTAGCAATCAAGATCGATATCGAGCGTTACGAGCGCAAGGCGCTGGCCGGCATGGCGCGCACGCTGCGCGACAATCGCGGCATCGTGCAAATCGAAGTGCTCGAGGCCCGCGAGGAGACGATCGGATTGATGAGCGCCGCCGGCTACGCGCTGGCGCAGGAATTTGGTCCGAATTTGGTATTCGAAAAGACGTAGCTTCGATTGAGCGCCGCGGAGTCAGATCTCCCTTGGCGTACTCAATCGCACAAGGTCCTACGAAATCTTCTCCAATTCGCCGACGACGGCTTCACCCATTTCCGACGTTGAGACGATCGTCGTCCCCTCGGATTTGATATCGGCGGTGCGCAGGCCCTTGCCGAGGGTGGCTGAGATCGCGGCGTCGAGCCGGTCGGCTTCGTTGCCCATGTTGAACGAATAACGCAGCGCCATGCCGAACGACGCCAGCATGGCGATCGGATTGGCCATGCCTTGGCCCGCGATATCCGGCGCCGAGCCGTGCACCGGCTCATACATCGCCTTGCGCCGTTTGGTCTTGGCATCGACTTCGCCGAGCGAGGCCGACGGCAGCATGCCGAGCGAGCCGGTCAGCATGGCGGCGATGTCGGACAGCATGTCGCCGAACAGATTGTCGGTAACGATGACGTCGAACTGCTTTGGCCAGCGCACCAGCTGCATCCCGCCGGAATCGGCCAGCATGTGCTCGAGCTGCACATCTTTGTAGTCGCGGGCGTGCAGATCTACGACCACTTCGTGCCACAGCACGCCGGTCTTCATCACATTGCGCTTTTCCATCGAGGTGACTTTGTTGCGCCGTTTGCGCGCCAGTTCGAAGGCGACCCGCGCGATGCGCTCGATCTCATAGGTATCGTAGACCTGCGTATCGATGGCACGCTTCTGGCCGTTGCCGAGATCGGTGATGGTTTTGGGCTCGCCGAAATACACGCCGCCGGTGAGTTCGCGCAGGATGATGATGTCGAGACCGTCGACCGCTTCCCGCTTCAGACTCGAAGAATCGGCGAGCGCCGGATAGACGATCGCCGGCCGGATATTGGCGAACAAACCAAGGTCCTTGCGCAGCCGAAGCAGTCCCGCTTCCGGCCGCGCGTCGAACGGCACTTTGTCCCATTTCGGGCCGCCGACTGCGCCGAAGATCACGGCGTCGGCGGCATGGGCCTTCGCCATGGTCGCGTCGGTGATCGCCGCCTGATGCGCGTCATAGCAGGCGCCGCCGACGAGCCCTTCCTCGATCTGGAAATCGGCGATGCCGTGCTTGGCGTAGTAGCCGAGCAGCCGTTTGACCTCGGCCATGACTTCCGGGCCGATGCCGTCGCCGGCGAGAAGGAGAAGATTGAAGCTGGGCATGGATGGCGCCTTAACGAGATTGAGGCGCGATTGCTAAAGCCCCGCGGTGGGGTTGGCAAGCCGCAGCGGGGCTGCGAAGCGGCGCCTAAATGTCTCTAAAGGCCGCTGAACCAATTGTAGCCCTGGTTCTCCCAATAGCCGCCGGCGTCGTTGTTCTGCACCCACATCGCGGTGACGTATTTCGGATTCTTGAATCCGAGCTTGGTGGGAATGCGGATCTTGATCGGGAAGCCGTAGGCCTGCGGCAAGGTCTTGTTGTCGAATTTGAGCGTCAACTGCGTCTGCGGATGCAGCGCCGACGGCATGTCGATGGTGTTGGAATAGCCTTCCGCGCATTGGAACCAGACATACTTCGCCTTGGTATCGGCGCCGATCAGCTTGAGAAAATCGGACAACCGCACACCCTGCCAGGAGCCGATCGCGCTCCAGCCTTCGACGCAAACCAGCCGGGTGATCTGCGAAACCTCCGGCAGCTTGTTCAATTCGTCGAGCGTCCACGGCTTCTTGTTGTCGACCAGGCCGCCGATTTCGAACTTGTATTGGCTACCATCGATATCCGGCGCCTCGTCCTCGGCGTAATAGGCGTTGAACGGAAACGGCCGGGTGATGGCGCTCTCCGGAAAAGTCGGCGCCAAAGTCGTTTCGCTGAACAAGCGCGCCTGAACCCAATCGTTGAAATTCGAGATGACGCGCAGCGCATTCTCCGAGGTCGGGCCGTCGACGATGTCGCAGCCGGTCAGCATCGCCAGCGCGCCGAGACTGGTGGCGCCGCGCAGAAATAACCGCCGCGACGGCTCCGGCAAAAGCTTGCCGGCATCTTTGATCAGGAGATTTTTATCGACGCCGGAGACCAGTTGGCGTGGGCGCATCGGCGGACGCGGATGGGACATGGATTCTCCCCTTCAACGGCCGAAAATCATGGCGCGCAGGCTTTTCGGCACCAGCAGCGACAGCACCACATGCACGCTCAAAAAGCCGACGATCGAAGCCATGGCAAAGAAGTGCACGTAACGCGCAACATTGTAGCCGCCGAACAAAACCGTGAGCCACTTCAACTGCACCGGCTTCCAGATCGAGAGGCCCGACAGAACGATAACCACGCCGGCCAAAATGACGCCGAGATAGAGCAGTCGCTGCACCGCATTGTAGACCGCGAGGTCGTCATGGGCGAGCCGGCCGCGCAATGCGGCAGACAGATCGCCCATCACTTCGCGAAAACGGATCGGCAATAGCTTGCGCCGGAAGCGGCCGGTCATAATGCCGAGCGTCACATAGACGATGCCGTTGATCGCGAGCAGCCACATTGCGGCGAAGTGCCACAACAGCGCCCCGGCGAGCCATTCGCCAAGCGCAAACTCGCTTGGAAAGTGGATGAAGCTGAACAGCGGCGACGCATCGTAAATTTGCCAGCCCGAACCGATCATCATCAGCATGGCGAGCGCATTGATCCAATGCGTTATCCGCACCCAGCGCGGATGAACGAGCGGTCCCACCGCGGCATCGGGCAGCGTGGGGGAGGAGCTGGCGAGTTCGGCCGTCATGGTGCAGGCTTCTAGCAAAGGACACGCGTAGGCGCCGCTCACATTCGTGTCAGTGAAAGCCTCTCCCCCGTGCGGGGAGAGGCCAGACAGCCGCCGCTACGGCAGCAGCACCGTGTCGATGACATGGATAACGCCATTCGACTGCAAAACGTCGGCAATCGTGACGTTGGCGACATCGCCCTTGGCGTCGGTGACGGTCAGCTTGCCGGGACCGGCCTGTTTCACAATGAGATCCTGGCCGGCGACGGTTTTGAGATGGGCCTCACCCTCGCCCGCCTTGACGGCCTTCATCAGGCTGACGGCGGTCATGCGGCCGGGCACCACGTGATAGGTCAGCACCTTCACCAGCGTCGCCTTGTTCTCGGGCTTGAGCAGATTATCGACGGTACCCGCCGGCAGCTTGGCGAACGCCGCATTGGTCGGCGCGAACACGGTAAATGGGCCGGGACCTTCCAGCGTTTGAACGAGCCCGGCGGCTTTCACCGCGGCGACCAAGGTCGTGTGATCCTTGGAGTTCACTGCATTCTGGATGATGTTTTTTGACGGATACATCGGCGCGCCACCGACGGTGACGGTCTTCTCCGACATCTGCGCGTAGGCCGGGGCGTAGGCCATCGCGCCTAACGCGATCGCGGCGGCCGTGGCGAACAGAACGAAACGCTTGGACATAATCGTCTCCATTTTCATTGAGGTTGCGGCGGCGTGGATCGAATTGCGCCGTCGGATGGAGATACGGCGGGCTTTTGCCCGGGTTTCAGCTGTGCCCTCACGCTTGCGTGATGACTTTTCTGCCGGCCAAGGGTGAGCTATGTAGCGCGGGCCAATCGGCCGGGGTCCGCTGAAAATTCACCGCAAAGGTTTTGCCAATGTCGAAGAACAGTCCCGGTAATTTTTTTGAAGACTTCCGCATCGGGCACGTCATCCGCCACGCTACGCCGCGCACACTGACGACCGGCGACGTTGCGCTCTATACCGGTCTGTTCGGCGCCCGCTTTGCGGTGCAGTCGTCGGATGCCTTCGCCAAAGCGATCGGCTATCCGCGCTCGCCGATCGACGATCTGCTCGTGTTCCACGTCGTGTTCGGCAAGAGCGTGCCCGACGTATCCCTCAATGCGGTTGCCAATCTCGGTTACGCCAATTGCTGCTTTCGCAGCCCCGTCTATCCAGGCGATACGCTCTCCGCGCAATCCGAGGTCATCGGACTGAAGGAAAATTCAAGCCGCAAGACCGGCATCGTCTATGTGCGCACCACCGGCTACAACCAGGACCAAAAGCCGGTGCTGGAATATGTGCGCTGGGTGATGGTGCGCAAACGCGACGAGGCGGCGCCGCCGCCCGGCGATCACGTGCCGCGTCTACCAACGGCGCTCGAGCCCAAGGTTTTGGGCGAGGCCTGCCCCACGATCGACGTTGCCGGTTACGACCTGGCCCTCGCCGGCAGTCCCTACAAGTTCGGCGACTACGAAGTCGGCGAGAAGATCGACCACGTCGACGGTATCACCGTCGAAGAGGCCGAGCACATGACCGCGACGCGGCTCTATCAGAACACCGCGCGCATTCATTTCGATCTGTTCGCTGCGAAGCTCGGCCGCTTCGGCCGCCGGCTGATCTACGGCGGTCACGTGATCTCGCTTGCCCGCGCGCTGTCGTTTAACGGGCTGGCCAACGCGTTCCATGTCGCCGCCATCAATGGCGGCCGCCACGTTGCGCCATTGTTTGCGGGCGGAACGGTCTATGCCTGGTCGGAAGTGCTGGCCAAAGCCGAACTGCCGGGCCGCACCGACGTCGGCGCGCTGCGGTTACGCACCGTCGCGGCCAACGACAAGCCGTCCGGCGATTTTCCGTCCAAGACCGGCGATGACTATGATGCCGCGGTGCTGCTCGACCTCGATTACTGGGTGCTGATGCCAAGGTGAAGGCCGTCATGCTCCGCGCAAGCAAATCCGCTCGCACGGCAGCGGCAGCTAGGCGCTTGCCCTTAAATGCTCCACCAACTGCCGTGCGTAGATCGGCAATTCGTCGCGGCTTCTCATGCAGATGGTCAGATCGCGCACTGCCCATGCATCGGAAAGCGCGACCGCTTTGATCGCCATCGTCTTCGACACCCGCCGCGCGGTGGTCTCCGGCACGATGCCGACGCCGACCTTGCATTCGACCAGGCGGCACACCGCATCGAATGAGCGCAATTGCACGCGCAGCCGCAACGGCCGACCGGCCCGCAATGCCTTGGTGGCGAGGAAGCGCTGGATGGCGCTGGCGCGGTCGAGCCCGACGAAATCCTGATCGAGCACGTCCTCGAACGCAATTCTGGCGCGTTTGGCGAGCGGGTGATCTTGCGCGACGACGAGCACGAAGCGGTCGCTGCGGAACGGATAGGTTTCGAGCCCGCCCGCGTCGACCGTGCCGGCGACGACGCCAAGGTCGGCGACGCCCTCGGCAATCAGTCCGACAATTTCGTCGCTCAATCGCTCTTCGAGATCGACGCTGACATTCGGATGCGCGGCGAGGAACGACGACAGCGCCTCGGGCAAAAACTCGGTCAGCGCATTGGTGTTCGACAGCACGCGGATCTGGCCGGCAAACCCGCCGCCATAGGCGCCGAGGTCCTCATGCAGGCGTTCGGACTGGCGCAGGATGGCGCGGGCGTGCTGCAACAGCGTGCGCCCGGCCGGCGTCAGCGTCACACCTTGCCGGCCGCGGGTGAGGAGCGGCACGCCGAGCACATCCTCCATATTGCGGATGCGCGTCGAGGCTGCGGCCAATGCAAGATGCGCGCGCTCGGCGCCGTGTGTAATGCTGCCGGCTTCGACGACATGGCGGAACAGACTGAGATCGGCGAGGTCAAAGCGCATGGCGTGAACCCAGCCTTCGTATTATACGAAATCAAGCTTCATATAATGCCCATTGCGCCTGCATATTTCAACGCTATTGTTTCGTGTAGCGCGAAACAGGAGCCATCCACCGCATCAGGTCTTGTGCGCTGTTGCATTGCGGCACGCGCCCGGATTGGATAGGAACTGTGCCCAAGCTCGACGCAGCAGCGTCGAACGAATGCGGATAATGCCCAATGGCTGAAACAAGCTCGCTCGAAGGACGGACCCCTGCCGAGCGGCCGCTGTCGCCGCACCTGCAAATCTACCGGCCGATGCTGACGATGATGATGTCGATTGCGCATCGCATCACCGGGGTCGCTCTGTATTTCGGAACTTTGCTGGTGGCCTGGTGGCTGATTGCCGCGGCAGGTCCCAACGCCTATGCACGATTTCAGTGGTTCGCCGGCTCGCTGATCGGGCGCCTGATCCTGTTCGGCTACACTTGGGCGCTGATCCACCACATGCTCGGCGGCGTGCGCCACCTGATCTGGGACACCGGCCGCGGCCTCGGACCGAACGAGCGCGAGTGGCTCGCGGCCGCCAACCTGATCGGCTCGATCGCGATCACCATCATCCTGTGGATCTTCGTCCTCCTGACCATGGGAGGCTCGTCGTGAACGCTCCGAAGCACATCCGCACCCCGCTGGCGCGCGTGCGCGGCCGCGGCGCGGCGAGATCGGGCACCGAGCACTTTTGGCATCAGCGCCTGACGGCGGTCGCCAATATTCCGCTGACCATCGCCGCGGTGATCATCGTGATCGCACTGCTCGGCCGCAACCAGGCGGCGGTGGCGCAAATTCTCGGCTCGCCCGCCGTCGCCATCATCATGCTGCTGTTCATCCTCTCGATTACAATTCACATGCGGATCGGCATGGCGGTTGTTATCGAGGACTATGTGCACGGCAAATCGGCCAAGCTCACTTTGCTGATGGCCAATACGTTCTTCACCATCGCCGTCGGGCTCGCCTCGGTCTACGGCATCCTCAAGCTGTCGTTCGGATTGTAAGCATGACAGAGAATGGCGCAAACGGCGGCAAAAACGGCGGCGCCGGTCCCGCAGTCAACGGCCGCGCCTATCCGATCGAGGACCACATCTACGACGTGGTCGTGATTGGCGCCGGCGGCGCCGGCCTGCGCGCGGTGGTCGGCTGCAGCGAAGCGGGCCTTCGCACCGCCTGCATCAGCAAAGTGTTTCCGACCCGTTCGCACACGGTTGCGGCGCAAGGCGGCATCGCCGCGGCGCTGGGCAATATGGGCGAGGACGACTGGCGCTGGCACATGTACGACACCGTAAAGGGCTCGGACTGGCTCGGCGATCAGGATGCCATCGAATATATGTGCCGCAGCGCGCCGGACGCGGTGTACGAATTGGAGCATTGGGGACTGCCGTTCTCGCGGCGTGAAGACGGCAAGATCTATCAGCGCCCGTTCGGCGGCATGACGACGCATTACGGCAAGGGCACCGCGCAGCGCACTTGCGCCGCCGCCGACCGCACCGGCCACGCCATGCTGCACACCATGTACGGCCAGGCGCTGCGGCACCAGACCGAGTTCTTCATCGAATATTTCGCCATCGACCTGATGATGGACGACGACGGCCGCTGCCGCGGCGTGGTCGCGATCAATCTCGACGACGGTTCGATCCACCGCTTTGCCGCGCAGATGACCATCTTGGCCACCGGCGGCTATGGCCGCGCCTATGCCTCGTGCACCGGCGCGCATACCCAGACCGGCGACGGCAATGCGATGGTGCTGCGCGCCGGCTTGCCGCTGCAAGACATGGAATTCGTCCAATTCCATCCGACCGGCATTTACGGCGCCGGCGTGCTCATCACCGAAGGTGCGCGCGGCGAAGGCGCTTATCTGGTCAATTCCGCCGGCGAACGGTTCATGGAACGCTACGCGCCGTCAGCCAAGGATCTCGCATCGCGCGACGTCGTCTCTCGCGCCATGACCATCGAGATCCGCGAAGGCCGCGGCGTCGGCCCGAAGAAGGATCACATCTTTCTTCATCTCGATCATCTCGACCCGGTCATTCTCGCGGAGCGGCTGCCCGGCATCACCGAGTCGGCGCGCATTTTCGCCGGCGTCGACCTGACCCGCGAGCCGGTGCCGATCGTGCCGACGGTGCATTACAATATGGGCGGTATCGCCACCAACTATCACGGCGAGGTGCTGATCAAGAAGGACGGCAATCCCGACCATGTCGTTCCCGGAATGATGGCGCTCGGCGAAGCGGCCTGCGTCTCGGTGCACGGCGCCAACCGGCTCGGCTCCAACTCGCTGATCGATCTCGTCGTATTCGGCCGCTCGGCGGCCCTGCGCTGCGCCGAAATTCTGACCCCGCACGATAAGCAGCCCGAACTGGCGAAGGATTCCGCCGAGCGGTCGCTGGCGCGGCTCGACAAATTCCGCAATGCTTCGGGCGGCACGTCGACCGCGCATCTGCGCACCAGGATGCAGCAGGTGATGCAGACCAATTGCGCGGTATTCCGCACCGGCGAAATCCTGCAGGAAGGCTCGAAACTCATCCACGACGTCTATGAGAGCATCGGTGACGTGCAGGTGAGCGACCGTTCGCTGATCTGGAATTCCGACCTGATCGAAACGCTGGAATTCGTCAATCTGATCGAGCAGGCCGTGGTCACCATGGACTCCGCGGTCAATCGCACCGAAAGCCGCGGCGCCCATGCGCGCGAGGATTTTCCGGATCGCGACGACCAAAACTGGATGAAGCACACGTTGTCGTGGCTCGATCATGCGAGCGGCAAAGTGACCATCGACTACCGCCCGGTGCACACTTACACGCTGACCAACGAAGTGTCCTATATCGAGCCGAAGAAGCGGGTTTATTAGAGCATGATCGGGAAAAGTGGAGACCGGTTTTCCGAAAAGATCATGTTCAAACAAGATGCCGGAGCGTTAATCCGCTCAATGTGAAGCGGTTACGTTACAAGCAACTCTATCGAGGATCCGATGGTCCAATTCACTTTGCCGAAGAATTCCAAGGTCGAGCAAGGCAAAGCCTGGCCGCACCCGACCAAAACAGAGGCGGAGCGCGAATATCGCATCTACCGCTGGAACCCGGACGACGGGCGCAATCCACGCGTCGACACCTATTACGTCGATACCAAGGATTGCGGGCCAATGATCCTCGATGCGCTGATCTGGCTCAAGAACAACGTCGACGCCACGCTGACCTTCCGCCGCTCCTGCCGCGAGGGCATTTGTGGCTCCTGCGCCATGAATATCGACGGCACCAATACGCTCGCCTGCACCAAGGCGATGGGCGAGATCAACGGCGCGGTGCGCATCTATCCGCTGCCGCATATGGCGGTGGTGAAGGATCTGGTACCTGATCTGACCAATTTCTACGCCCAGCACGCCTCGATCGAACCGTGGCTGAAAACAGTTTCGCCGACGCCGCGTACGGAATGGAAGCAGAGCCACGACGACCGGCAAAAGCTCGATGGACTTTATGAATGCATTTTGTGCGCCTGCTGCTCGACCTCGTGCCCGAGCTATTGGTGGAATTCCGACCGCTATCTCGGGCCGGCCGCCTTGTTGCAGGCGCAGCGCTGGATCGTCGACAGCCGCGACGAAGCGACCGGAGAACGGCTTGACGATCTCGAAGATCCGTTTCGGCTTTATCGCTGCCACACCATCATGAATTGCGCCAAGGCCTGCCCCAAGCATTTGAACCCGGCGAAAGCCATCGCCGAGATCAAACGCGCGCTGGTCGAGCGCAAGGTGTAGAACCCGATCCGCGGGTCAAGGCCCGCGCCGCCGAGTGACGCTCACAATTTCAGCTTGCGTTTGCGTTGCCCGAGCGTGCGCAGGCGCAGCGCGTTGAGCCGGATAAAGCCTTCGGCGTCACGCTGGTCGTAGGCGACCGCGCCTTCCTCGAAGGTGACCAGGTCCTGATCGTAGAGCGAATATTTGCTGGTCCGGCCGACGACGCCGGCATTGCCTTTGTAGAGCTTCAGCCGCACCTCGCCGGTGACGAATTCCTGGCTTCGATCGATCGCGGCTTGCAGCATGTCGCGCTCCGGCGAGAACCAGAAGCCGTAATAGATCAGTTCGGCGTATTTCGGCATCAGCTCGTCTTTGAGATGGGCCGCGCCGCGGTCGAGCGTGATGGATTCGATGCCGCGATGGGCCGCAAGCAAGATCGTGCCGCCCGGCGTCTCGTACATGCCGCGCGACTTCATGCCGACGAAGCGGTTCTCGACCAGATCGAGCCGGCCGATACCGTGTTTCTTGCCGCGCGCATTGAGCGTTGTCAGCAACGCCGCCGGCGTAAGCTTCTTGCCATCGACCGCCACCGGGTCGCCGCGTTCGAACGCCACGGTGACATAATCCGGCTGGGCCGGCGCCTGCTGCGGATCGTCGGTGCGCGAATAGACGTAATCCGGCACCTCGCCGGCCGGATCTTCGAGCACTTTGCCCTCCGAAGAGGTGTGCAGAAGATTGGCGTCGGTCGAGAACGGCGCCTCGCCGCGCTTGTCCTTGGCGATTGGAATCTGGTTCTGCTCGGCGAAGGCAAGGAGCGCCTCGCGCGACTTGAAATCCCACTCGCGCCAAGGCGCGATAACTTTGACGTCGGGCTTGAGCGCGTAATAGGCGAGCTCGAAACGTACCTGGTCATTGCCCTTGCCGGTCGCGCCATGGGCGACGGCGTCGGCGCCGACTTTCTCCGCGATCTCGATCTGTTTTTTGGCGATCAGCGGCCGCGCGATCGAAGTGCCGAGCAGATACTGGCCCTCGTAGAGCGCGTTGGCCCGGAACATCGGAAACACGTAGTCGCGGACGAATTCCTCGCGCAAATCCTCGATAAAGATGTTCTCCGGCTTGATGCCGAGCGCGAGCGCCTTGGCGCGCGCCGGCGCAAGCTCTTCGCCTTGGCCGAGATCGGCCGTGAAGGTGACAACCTCGCAGCCATAGGTCGTTTGCAGCCATTTCAGAATGATCGAGGTGTCGAGCCCGCCGGAATAGGCCAGCACGACTTTCTTCACGTCCTTTTTTCCACCAACTGCCATGACGAACCTTTGACGCTTGCGGCGGCCCTCCCCGCCAGAAATGCGCGCGGACTATAGGGGCGGGCTCAGCCGACGCAAGCGCGAACGGCGACGCCGGGGCCGTTGGCGCAATGTCCGCCGGCCACTAGCATTACCCGGCTAGGGGGCGCGACGATGAAAGTCCGGGAGGCAATGCGCCTCATCGAGGAGGATGGTTGGTTCCTCGTTGCCACCAGGGACAGTCATCGGCAATACAAGCATTCGGTAAAATCTGGCCAAGTAACCATTGCTGGGAAACCATCCGACGATCTCGCTCCAGGAACAATAAACAGCATATTGAAGCAAGCTGGCCTCAAGGATTGACACTGATGCGCTACGCGGTCGTCATTGAAAGAGCGGAAGGCAATTTCTCGGCCTACGTGCCGGACCTGCCTGGTTGCGTGGCGACCGGTGCAACGGTCGCCGAGGCCGAAGCGGAAATTCGTGAAGCGATCCGCTTCCATATTGACGGTCTCAAGGCCGACGAAATCGACATTCCACAGCCGACCAGCATCGCCGAATACATCGAGACCTAGCCGGAATCGTGTTTCAGGGGCTCCGCTTTATCCGCGCTGCGAGCCGTCGCACCAGCGCGGCGATCGCTTCGCCGGCGTCCGCCAAGCGGCGCTCGGCCGCCTTTTCGTCGATGCGGGTCGAAGGCCAGCGATAAATCAAGCCGAAGGCAAGCCATATCAGCAGATAAGTGAACACGCCGGCAAACACGACGTCGGAGAAGAAATGGCCGCCGGCGGCGATGCGCAGCACGCCGACGCCGACGCCGAAGGCAAGCGCCGCGGTGTAGGCCAGCGGCTGCAATTCCGGACCCACCAGAGCGGCCGGCGCCAATGTCCAGAACGCGCCCGCGGGTTCGCCGGCGACGAATGAGCAATTGTTCGGACATTGGCCGCGCGGGTCCCACCACGGCACAAAACGAAAGTCGCCGTAGAATTCGTGCACGTCGATCGGGCGCGGTCGGCCCCAGTGGTCCTTGAGGACGACATTGGTGAGTAGGCCGGGGCCGAGCGCCAGCGTCGCGATCAGAAAAAGTGCGGCGCGCGCTTCGATCAGCATGCGCCGCCGCGGCCAGATCAGCTTGCCGATGACGGCGAGAAAGGCCGGCAGCGCCAGCAGTGTGATGATGATGCGGGCGGCCTGGCGGGTGTGCTGCACCCACATCTGCGCATTGACCTCGAACATGCGCGTTGCCGAATTAAACCCCAGGCGGGCGAGGTCGAGATCGAGCTGCGGATCGACCGCACAGATGACGCCGACGGCAAAGCCGATGGCGAGCGCGATCGTCAGTCCGGTCCGATTCATTGCGATCCTTCGATCACTTCCACACGCCGGCTTTGCGGCCGGCGAACAGCCAATAGACCAAGCCGCCGGCAATGCCAGCGGCGGCAAATACTTCGCGCTCGCGGGCGATGTCGATATCCGGCGGCGCGACATAGCCGGCGAAATTGAAGCCATAAGCCATCGCCAGCGCCAGCGCGCCGCCAATCACGCCGTAGACGACTATCGAGCGCAGCGCAAAACCTTCGGTAATGACGACGACCAGGAGGACCGGCAAAAAGCCGACGACGAAGATGATCAACGCTCCCAGCCCGACAATGACCCACATCGCCGCCGACTGCACCTGCGGCGATTGCACGCCGAGCGAGGTGAAAAGATCGTTCCATTGCGGCGCCAACGTGCCCAATGCCAGGACCAGCGAGGCGGCAACGCAAGCCCAGATGTAGCCGACGAACATCATCACGATGCGGAAGAGAGCCGTCATGGCGCGCGCTCGACCCGCCAGATCACTCGGTCATGGCCATCGCGCGCAGCGCCAGGCGCTCGCGGGCGGAAAGCTTTTCAGTGGCGCTTTTGAGCTGCCCGCAGGCGGCCAGAATGTCGCGGCCGCGCGGCGTGCGCACCGGCGACGCATAGCCCGCGGCAAAGACGATCTCGGAGAATTTCTCGATCTGCTCCCAGTCGGAGCACTCGTATGTCGTACCCGGCCACGGATTGAACGGAATGAGATTGATCTTGGCCGGGATGCCCTTGAGGAGACGGACCAGCGCCCTGGCATCCGTGAGCGAATCGTTGACGTCTTTGAGCATGACGTATTCGAAGGTAATGCGTCGGGCATTGGAAAGGCCCGGATAATTCCGGCAGGCGTCGAGCAATTCGCGTAAGCGATATTTGCGGTTGAGCGGGACGAGGCGGTCGCGCAGTTCGTCAGTCACGGCATGGAGCGAAATCGCCAGCATCGAGCCGATCTCGGCGCCGGCGCGCGCGATATTAGGCACCACCCCAGCGGTCGACAGCGTGATACGCCGCTTGGAGATGCTCAAGCCCTCGCCGTCGGCGATCACGTTGATGCCGTCGCGCACCGCATCGAAATTATAAAGCGGCTCGCCCATTCCCATCATGACAATGTTGGAGACAAGTCGCCGCCGTTCGCCGCCTTCGGGCACAGGCTCGTCGCTCGGCGGCGTCCAATCGTTGAGCCGGTCGCGCGCAAGCACAACCTGGCCGGCAATTTCGTCGGCGGTGAGATTGCGAACCAGCCGCTGCGTGCCGGTGTGGCAGAACGCGCAATTAAGCGTGCAGCCGACCTGGCTCGAAACGCACAAGGTGCCGCGGTCGGTGTCGGGAATATAAACGCATTCAACCTCGTGGGGCGCGCCGCCGGACTCGCCGGGCAGCCGGATCAGCCATTTGCGCGTGCCGTCAACGGATAACTGCTCGGAGGCAATCTCGGGCCGCGCCAAGGTGAAGCTTTGCGCCAATGCGGCGCGTAAATCCTTCGACAGCGTGGTCATGGCGCCGAAATCCAGCGCGCCACGCACGTAGAGCCAGTGCCAGATCTGTTGCACCCGCATCCGCCGCTGCCGTTCCGGTACGCCGATTTCGCCCAGCGCCGCAGCCAGAGCCTCGCGCGAGAATCCGACCAGCGACGGCTGCGCAGGCGCAGCGTAGCGCTCAAGCGGCGGCTTCTCGATAAGCGCGGTCGCGGTCTCAGTCTCGGTAAACGGAGCGGTCATCATCGATCCAAGTTGAACCCCAAAGCATCATCAAGAATCGTTGGGGCATAAATAGTTCCTTCCCGGTAAAAAGAGGAGGCGGCGCGCAGCACGAGCCGGTTGGGCTCAATGCCTGCAGCTTGTGCAGGAAACAAGGCCGCGACCCGCCCTCACCTTGCCGTCCCAGGGTTAGGGTTTCCGCGTGTCTATTTGCATTCCTGTGCAACGCGGTCGAGCGCCTGCGAAACGCCTTTCAGCTTATACGTATCGGTCGTTTGCGTACCCTTCGCCGATTCGCCTTTCACGATCGCAGTTTCGCCCCCCCGCAGGGCGTCGACCATCTGGGCTTCCTCGGCGGCGTTCTTGATCCAGGCACCATCCAGCTGGGTATAAAGCGCGAAGGTGGTCGAGCCGATCTGGGCGCTCGCGTCGGATCCAGGCTTGAACGGATAGCCGATAATGATCGAAACCTCGTTGGTCACCTTGTCCGCGGGCCGGGTGGAAATGAACATATAGATGGGGTTTCGCGGGCGGTCGGGCGGATTGGTCTCCTCGGAGGTCGGCTTGGAAATGGCGAAGCATACCTTCTTGCCGCCCGGAGATGCTGTATAGGCGCCCCAATCGGCGTATTGGCCGAGCAGCCTGGGCTGGGCACCACCCGTGGCGGTTGCAGGCTTCGCTTCAGCGGGGTTCGCCTCCGCCGGTTTGGCCGGGCGCGGCTTGGGCTTGGGTTTTAGTTTGGGCGGAGCGGCAGGCGACGCTGCTTGCGGCGCAGCCGGCTGTTGGGCGACCGCCGGGACGGCAAATGCCGCCGCGATCAACAGCAAAACAATAAGCTGCCAGCGTCGTTGCATGCGAATCTAGCCTCGCGGATACGGCCCCCACCCTGATAGCAAGGTTGCATATTTTAATCCAATTCGTCCGGAAACGGAATGAGATAGACAAAGTCTGGAGTGGATGGATCGCGCCCGGGACGCGAATGCCGCCGGCCGAACCTCGCTGGCGACAGAGAAGGACTTTCATAGCCCGCCGGTTTCGTGGTTATGGACTGCTGCCGCGCGGCTTTCCGTCCGCCCGGCAACGACGAGCGTGAGATCCATGAAAGCGATCCTGTGCAGGCATTTTTGTGCGCCCGACGAGCTTGAACTCGCCGATATCGAGACGCCGCAAGCCGGGCCCGGCGAGGCCGTCGTTCGGGTGAAAGCGGCCGCACTCAACTTCTTCGACACGCTGATCATCGCCGGCAAATACCAGCACAAACCGCCATTTCCATTCTCACCGGCGGCGGAATTTGCGGGCGTGGTCGAAAGCGTCGGCACCGGCGTGTCTAGCATCGCGCCGGGCGATCGGGTGATGGGCAATATCGGCTGGGGCGCAGCCCGTGAAGCGGTCGCGGTGCCGGCGCAGCAGCTCGTGAAGGTTCCGGACCAGCTTGATTTTGATCGCGCCGCCGGCCTCACCGTCACCTACGGCACGACGCTTTACGCGCTGCGCGAGCGCGCCGCGCTCAAATCAGGCGAGACGCTGGTCGTGCTCGGCGCCTCCGGCGGCACCGGCCTCGCGGCAATCGAGATCGGCAAGATCATGGGCGCGAGGATCATCGCCTGCGCCTCATCCGACGAAAAACTCGCTTTTGCCCGCGACCATGGCGCCGACGAAACCGTCAACTATGCGACCGAGGATTTGCGCGGCGCCCTGAAGAAGCTTGGCGGCGAGCATGGCATCGACGTGGTCTACGATCCGGTCGGCGGCGCTTTTGCCGAACCGGCGGTGCGCGCGCTGGCTTGGGAGGGCCGCTATCTTGTGGTCGGATTCGCCGCCGGAGAAATCCCGAAGCTGCCGCTGAATCTTGTGCTGCTCAAAAGCTGCGATATCCGCGGCGTGCTGTGGGGCACCTGGGTCAGGCGCGAACCGGCGGCGCAGCACGCCCTGATGACCGACATTGTGCACTGGTCCGCGGACGGCAAGCTCAGCGCCCATGTCCACGCGGCGTATCCCTTGGCCGACATCGCCCGTGCGCTCAAGGCCATCGCCGACCGCAAAGTGATGGGCAAGATCGTGCTGCGCCCGTAGCCGACTAGCTGCGCAGCCGCACCAACATGCGTTGCGCGGCGTGGCGATGCTCCGGCTTGATATGCGAGGAGACGAGCTTGAAAGCCGCGGCAAGCACTGCCGCATCGTCGGCATAGCCGATCACCGGGATGTAATCGGGGATCAAGTCGTCCGGCACGACGAAGTAGACAATCGCGCCGACCAGCACGGCCTTGACGTAGAGCGGCGTCAAGCGGTCGAAGGCGCAATAATGCGCGGTGAGCGCGTCTTCCAGGAACGGGATATTTGCCGCTTCACGCTTGAGCTTGCGCCAGAATTTGCGCCGCAAACCCGCCTCGTCGGCGGTGATCCGGCGCGACAGCGCTGCTAAATCCCGCCAGGAAAATTCCGGCCAGGAAAAGTCTGGCCATGTGGCGCTTTGCTGCCAAAAACCCATTGAGCCCTCCTCGGCGCATCGTCGACCGCCCACCAGATGGCGCTAAAACACGGCATCGGCAAGGCAAGTTTGGCGCCCGGCATTGCCGGCAAAGCGAGCCAGAACTACCCGGCGAGCTTATCCATCGCCTCGGCAAGCTTGATGTCGCGCTCGGTCAAGCCGCCGGCATCGTGGGTGGACAAGGTGACTTCGACGGTCTTGTAGACGTTGAACCATTCGGGGTGGTGGTCGAGCTTTTCCGCGACCAGCGCGGTGCGGGCCATGAAGCCGAAGGCTTCGTTGAAGTCGGCAAAGACGAATTTCCTGGTGATGGCGTCACGGCCCGGCGTTTCGCTCCAGTCCTTGAGCCGAGCGAGCGCGGCCTTGCGTGATTCGCCGGAGAGCTTTTGACTCATGAGGAAACTCCGTCCGTTGCTGCCGACGCTAGCGAGGAGGCGACCGCCGCTTCGCGAAACGCGGCGAGGTTCGTCCAAACTAAAGCGGATTCCGGTCATATTGAAGCATAGCCTGCATGCCTGAAATAATTGGCACATTCTTGCGGACTGAGCAGTGGGATGAACGAGCGAATTGCTCGATTGAGGCCTGGGACGGTTCGCGCCGCAACCTTGCGCAGGAATGTCTTGAATTTGCTGTAAGGCATTTCGATTGGATTGAGATCGGGCGAGTATTTCGGCAAGTAGCGAAGGGACGCTCCTGCTTTTTCGATCGCCTCCCGGATGGCGGGCCCCAGATGGACCCGGCAGTTGTCCATCACAACTATATCATTGCGCTTGAGCGTGGGAACCAAGCACTGCACGACATAAGCGAGGAACATCTCGCCGGTCATGGCTCCCTCGAGTACCATCGGTGCGGTCATTTTATTGTGGCGCAAGGCGGCCACAAAGGTGATTGTCTCCCATGTTCCGAGCGGAACGCTGCCGACCACTCGCTCGCCACGTGGCGCCCGCCCGTTGAGCCGCTCCAGGTTCGTGCTGACCGCCGTCTCGTCGATAAACAACAGCCGGGCGGGATCAAACATGCCTTGCTCTCGCATCCAACGTCGGCGCGCTTGCGCGACATCTGCTCGCTTGCGCGACATCTGCTCGCTGTCGCTCGGCCGCCTGCAGGCTTTTTTTTAAGGGTGATGTTGTGCCGATCGAAAAACCGCCAAAGCGAGCTGCGGCTGGTTTTGATCCGTCGCTTGCGCAGTTCGGCAACCGTCTCGACCAGGGTTAGGTCCGGCCGTTCGGCAACCACAGCCAGGATCTCGGTGGCGAACTCTTCCAGAAGAGAGATGCTTCCGCCGCGCGGCTTCGGCGCGGCGCTCCTGCGCTCGCGCCAGCGCTGCAGCCACTTTACCGCCGAGCTCACACTCACCTCAAAACATTCGGCCGCCTCGCGTCGCGACGCCCCTGCCTCCACAGCTTCGATAACGCGTTCCCGCAGGTCACCAGAATAGGCCTTCGGCATCGCCAGCCCCCGTGAGAGAGAATCAATGCACACAAACTCGCTCATCTTTAGCCTCTTGGGAATCCTACCGAGTTCAAATCGAATGGGAACCGCTTTAGCAAACAACGCCGTGCCCCGCGAGGTTCCCGAGCGCTTTCGACGAATGGGCAACTGCCGAAACCGCCGGTGAAATAAGCCTGGCAGTAGAGGCAAGACCTTGCGAACGCGGGCTCCTGGCCCACGGCAGCCTCCAAGCCCTGTGATTCGCAACGGGCGCGACAGTGCAAAGTCGGCGGATAGATTGGGGCGAAACGGCCCGTCCACACCATTAACCACAGCGCCGGTTGGGGGTTGCCCGCGCGCTTGGCCCTGGAGAAAAAGCCGGTGAGCCGTGGTAGAATTAACCATGCCGCCTGGACTCCCGCATCGTCCGCCTCTTGCCATGAGGTTCTGGCTTTTCCGGCGTCCTGGCGGGACCAGCGGGTCGGGCTCGGCTTCAGCCGCGCCCGCCCACTCATCGGGTTTCTCCATGAGCATCGAATCGCTTGAACATATGGTGCGAAGCCGGGTGCGCGTTTTTCTGCGCCACACCTGGCTTGTCACTGTTCTTGGAACCATTTTGCTGGGCGCCGCCGTGTGGGCCGGCTTCTACTACACGACCCAAGCCGACCATATGCGGATTGCCGCCGGCCCCGTGGACAGCAAATTTGTCCAGGCATTGTCGAGTCAAATCGCGAAAAGCCATCGTAATTTTACCTTGCAGATCGTCCGGACGCAGCAGTCGAAAGAAACCGCGCAGGCGATCAGCAAAGGCGACGCCGATCTCGCCATCCTGCCGAGCAATCTCGATGAACTCGGTCAATTGGCCGGCGGTCGCCATTCTGCGGCAGAATGTGATGGCGCTGATGATTCCCGCCGCCGTCGCCGCGAGCAAGGCACCCGCCAGCGCAAGCACCGCGGGCGCCGCCAGCGCCAAAGGCGGTGGCAGCAAAACCGCCAGTGCCGGCAAAGGCGCTACGAATTCGAAAACCGCGAAAAGCGCAAAGAGCGCCAAGAGTGCGAAGAACGACGACAGCGATGACAGCGACACGAGCGATGACAGCGACGACAGCGGCAAGTTTGCGAAGGTGCCGCAGCTTTCCGGAAAGCGCATCGGCATCGTTACCGGCAATGAAGCGACTGCGGGCCTGCTCGAGCTTGTCTTGAGCCACTATGGCGTTTCGCTCGACAAGGTGAAGATCTCGCGGATCGATCCGAACAGTATCGCCGACGCCGTCAAGAACAACCAGATCGACGCGCTGTTCGTCGCCGGCGCCGCCACGGGCCGTGACATTTCCAATGCGGTCGCGGCGGCCACGGTCAATGGCAAGGCGCCGACCTTCGTCGAGATCGATCAAGCCGACGGCATTGCCAAGCGCAATCCGGCCTTCGACTCCGTCGACATCGACGCCGGTACTTTTGGCGGCAATCCGCCATCCCCCAGCGACAGCCTGAAAACACTCAGCTTCGCGGAACTTCTGGTGGCGCGAAAAACCTACAGCGATTCCGTCATCGGCTCGCTGGCCAAGATCATCTACTCGTCGCGCCAGGCGTTCGCCGCCGCGTTGCCGGGTGACGTCAAGATCACGGCGCCGTCGACCGACAAGGATGCCGATATTACGGTCCACTCCGGCGCGCTCGCCTATCTCTCGGACAGTCAGCAATCGTTCTTCGATAAATACGGCGACGATATTTTTTACGGCATGCTGATATTCCCGGTATTCGGATCAGCGATCGCGGGCCTGGCCACTTATCTGCGCAGCGACGGCCGCACCCGCCGGCTGCGGCTATTGCAACGCGTGCTCGATCTGGTCCGTAAGGCTCACGCGGCACAGACTCTGGAGGCGATCGAGCACCTCCAGATCGACGCCGACAACCTCGTGATTGCGATCATCCACCAGGGCGAACACGAGGAATTCGACGAAACGGTACGCATGTCGTTTGCGTTCGCGCTCGACCAGCTGCGCTTCACGATGGTCGCCCGCCGCGCCGCGATCGTCGAGCATGCCGGCGCTGGCGCGGGGGAACCTGCCGCCGCGGGCGCCAAGGCCGCAGCGGCATAACGATTGCTTCTTTACGATTCCTGATTATATACGCGCATGGCGGGCCCCCTTCGGGGCCCGTAACGGTTTAACGAATAACCCCATGAATCTTCGCAATATCGCCATTATTGCCCATGTCGACCATGGCAAAACCACGCTGGTTGACCGGCTCCTGCAACAATCGGGGGCGTTTCGCGAGAATCAGCGGGTCGCCGAGCGCGCGCTCGATTTCGAACGACCTCGAGCGCGAACGCGGCATTACCATCCTGTCGAAGGTGACGTCGCTGGTCTGGCAGGATATCCGCATCAATATCGTCGATACCCCTGGCCACGCCGATTTCGGCGGCGAGGTCGAGCGCATCCTCAATATGGTTGACGGCGCGCTGGTGCTGGTCGACGCCGCCGAAGGGCCGCTGCCGCAGACCAAGTTCGTGGTGTCCAAGGCGCTCAAGGTGGGTTTGAAGCCGATCGTCGTCATCAACAAGGTGGATCGCTCGGACGCCCGTCCGACGGAAGTCGCCAACGAGGTGTTCGATCTGTTCGCGGCCCTCGACGCCACCGAGGAGCAGCTCGATTTTCCCATCCTCTATGGTTCGGCCAAGCAGGGCTGGATGGCCTCCGATGCGGCCGGCCCCAAGGACAACGGCATGGCGCCGCTGTTCGATCTCGTGCTGCGCCATGTCGCGCCGCCGCAGGTCGAGGAAGGCCCGTTTCGCATGCTGGGCACCATTCTCGAAGCCAACCCTTATCTTGGCCGCATCGTTACCGGCCGCATCAGTTCTGGATCGGTCAAGCCCAATCAGACGGTCAAGGTGCTCGACCGCCACGGCACGCTGATCGAAGAAGGCCGTGTGACCAAGGTGCTGGCATTCCGCGGACTGGAGCGGGCGCCGATCGACGAGGGTTTCGCCGGCGACATCGTCTCCCTTGCCGGCCTGCCCGAGGCGTTCGTCTCGCACACGCTTTGTGCCCCGGAAGTGAGCGAGCCGCTGCCGGCGCAGCCGATCGACCCACCGACGCTGACCATGACCTTCCGCATCAACGATTCGCCGCTCGCCGGCACCGAAGGTGACAAGGTGCAAAGCCGCGTGATCCGCGACCGCCTGCTGCGCGAAGGCGAGGGCAATGTGACGCTGCGGATTTCCGAATCAGCCGAGAAGGATTCCATGGAAGTCGCGGGCCGCGGCGAACTGCAGCTCGGCATTCTGATCGAAACCATGCGGCGCGAGGGTTTTGAGCTTGCGGTATCGCGGCCGAAGGTTCTCTTCCAGCATGGCCCGTCAGGCGACCTGCTCGAGCCGATCGAGGAAGTCGTCATCGACGTCGATGAGCAGCATTCCGGCGTGGTCGTGCAGAAGCTCGCCGAACGCAAGGGCGAGATGGTCGAGATGCGCCCGTCCGGCGGCGGCCGCGTACGGCTGATTTTCTACGCCCCGACGCGGGGACTGATCGGCTATCAGGGCGAATTGCTCACCGACACGCGCGGCACTGCCGTGATGAACCGGTTGTTTCACGCCTATGGCCCGCACCGCGGCGAGATCGTCGGACGGCGCAATGGCGTTCTGATTTCCACCGACCAGGGCGACTCCGTTGCCTATGCGATGTGGAATCTGGACGACCGCGGCCCGATGATGATCGAGCCGGGCTGGAAGGTCTATCGCGGCATGATCGTCGGCGAGCACACGCGCGGCAACGACCTCGAAGTCAATGTGCTCAAAGGCAAGAAGCTGACCAATATCCGCACCCATTCCAAGGACGAGGCGATCCGGCTTACGCCGCCGATCCGCATGACGCTGGAAAAAGCGCTCGCTTATATCGAGGACGACGAATTGGTCGAGGTGACGCCGAAATCAATTCGGCTGCGCAAGAAGCTGCTCGATCCAGTCGAGCGCAAGCGCGACGACCGGCGCAAAGAAGCCGAGCGCGTCTAAGCCGGGCGCGCGTCTCAAGCGCGCGCCACCGACGGAAAATACCGCAGACCGTGACGCGATTGCAACAGCGTGCACAGATTGCGCGCCGGCAGGGCTTTTTCCTGTGCGCAATTGTGGCGCCGGCTGCGTATTTTCCCCTATACTCGGCATCGTTAACCGAGGGTGAATTTGAACCCTTGAAGCCGAATAAATCGCTTGCTTTGATCGTACCGTGAATCGCGCGACGAGCCGCATGACGAGCATCGCATCATGAGCACTATCCTCATCGAGATCCGCCGCGCCAAATCCGCCGATGCCGGCGCGGTCGCGGATGCTCACGATGAGGCTTGGCGGACCGCCTACCAGGGCATCATTCCCGGGGCCGAACTGGAAAAGCTCATCAACCGTCGCGGCCCCGCCTGGTGGGACAGTGCGATCCGCAAGGGCAGCCGTATCGCGCTCTTGCAATTCGGCGACAAGATCGCCGGCTACGCCAATTACGGGCGCAACCGGGCGCGCAGCCTCTATTACGACGGTGAGATCTACGAGCTTTATCTGCGGCCGGAATTCCAGGGGCTGGGTTTTGGACGCCGGCTGTTCACAGCGGCGCGCCGCGATCTGGCGCAGAGCGCACTCAAATCGCTGATCGTATGGGCGCTGTCGGAGAACGAGAACGCGGTCGAGTTTTATCGCGCACTCGGTGGCAAGGCGGTGGCGCGCAGTTCCGAGAAATTCGGCACCCGCGTACTCGATAAAGTCGCGTTCGGCTGGAACAACTGAACTGCCGCCTATCAGACCGCCGGCGGCGGTAATCCGGCCTGCGCGCACGCCGCACGCAGCGTATTGACCAGAAGGCACACGATCGTCATCGGCCCGACGCCGCCGGGCACCGGCGTGATGGCGCCGGCCACCGCAACGGCCTCGGCAAAATTCACATCGCCGACGATCCGCGATTTGCCGCTATCGTCGGTCACGCGGTTGATCCCGATATCGATCACCGTCGCGCCCGGCCTGATCCAGTCGCCGCGCACAAATTCGGGACTGCCGATTGCCACGCATAACAATTCCGCGCGCCGGCATAGATCGGGCAGATGGCGGGTCCGCGTATGCGCGATGGTGACCGTCGCGTTCTCATTGAGCAGCATTTGTGACAGCGGGCCGCCGGCAATATGCGAGCGCCCGACCATCAGCGCATCCATGCCGGCAAGCGAGGGATGAACGGTCTTGATCAGCTTGATGCAGGCGACCGGCGTGCACGGCACCAGCGCCGGCAGACCCGTCATCAGCCGGCCGGCATTGAGCGGGTGAAATCCGTCGACATCCTTGTCCGGGTCGATGCTGGCAATGATGCGCACTGGATCGATTTGCGGCGGCAATGGCAACTGCACCAGAATGCCGTGCACCTCGGGGTCGGCATTGAGCACCCCGACGAGGTCGCGCAACTCCGTTTCGCTCGTCGTCGCGGGAAGATGATGATCGAACGGCCGCATGCCGACTTCGGCCACCGCGCGCGACTTGCTGCCGACATAGGACTTGCTCGCCGGGTTGTCGCCGAGGAGAACGACGGCAAGCCCCGGCACGATACCGTGCCCGGCGGCCAGGCGCCGCGTTTCCGTAGCCACAGCCGTGCGCAAATCGGCGGCGATTGCCCTGCCGTCAATGATCCGGGCGGTCACGGCGTTCAGTAGACGTTGGGCAGGATATAAATCTCGATCACCTTCTGAATGAAGATGATGATCAAGAACAGGATGACGGGGGAAATGTCGATGCCGCCGAGATTGGGTAAAAAGTTGCGAATCGGGCGCAGCGCGGGATCGGTGATGCGAAAGAGAAAATCGCCGATCATGGCAACAGCATGGTTGCGCGTATTCACCACATTGAAGGCGACAAGCCAGGAGAAGATCGCCATTGCAATGACGATCCAGATGTAGAGCGAGAGAGCGATATCGATGACTTCGAAAAGGGCGCGCATGGAGCCGCTTCGCGTTGAGGCTGGCAGAAACTAGCGGTTCATGAACGTGCGAACAAGCTGCAGTTCCCTGTGCAGTTACCGGCCGAAGCGGCATGGCCGCCAAGGCTGGGCCGCGAAGGCTGGTGGAGCCGAGGGGAGTTGAACCCCTGACCTCCTCATTGCGAACGAGGCGCTCTCCCAACTGAGCTACGGCCCCCGCCATAAACCTGAACCGGGCCGAAACAGCCTCGGTTTTTGGCGAGTGTCGGCATTTAGGGCCGCCGTCCCATGCTGTCAAGGACAGGGCACAAGCCCGGACTTGCCGGTTATAAGGGGCCGCAAATGACCCACGCCGCCTCCCCGCAACTTTCGCTATTGCGCCATCCGGCCTACGTCCGTTTCCTCTACGCACGGGTTGCCGCGCAGATTGCGGTTCAGCTTCAGGTCGTCGCCGTCGGCTGGCAGATGTACGAATTGACCAACAGCCCGCTCGACCTGGGACTGATCGGGCTGGTCCAGTTCGTCCCTGCCGTCAGTCTGTTTGTCATCACCGGCCACGTCGCCGACCATTACGACCGGCGTCGGGTCGCTTTCGCCGCGCAATTCGTCGAGGCGCTGGCGGTGGCCGTGCTGGCTTTCGCCAATGCCACCGGCCGGCTGACGCCCGCACTTCTTCTCGCCATGGCTTTTCTGGTCGGGACCGGACGCGCCTTCGAGCAGCCGAGCCTGCAATCGGTGTTGCCCAATGTCGTGCCGGCTGACGCGCTGCCGCGCGCCATTGCCGGTTCGACATCGGCCTCGCAAACCGCGGTCGTCGCCGGACCGGCGCTTGGCGGCATATTGGTCGCCATCAGTCCGACCTTGGTGTTTTCGGTCTGCGCGCTGCTATGGCTCTCGTCAGGACTGATCATCCTCGGCATCGTGATGGAGCGCGAGCTGTTGCCGCGCGGACCGCTCGATCTGAAGACTTTGTTCAGCGGTCTCACCTTCATTGGCCGACAAAAGGTGGTGCTCGGCGCCGTGCTGCTCGATCTGTTCGCAGTGCTGCTCGGCAATCCAACGGCGGTGCTGCCGATTTTCGCACGCGACATTTACCTGGCCGGGCCGCTCGGCTTCGGCGTATTGCGCGCATCGCCCGCTGCCGGCGCTATCGTCACCGCGCTGCTGTTGGCGCGCTGGCCGATTTCCGGCCGCATCGGGCGCATCATGTTCGCGACCGTGACGCTCTATGGCGTCGCCACGATTTTGTTTGCGCTGACCCCGAATTTCATCCTCGCCATGGCCGCTCTCTTTGTCGTCGGCGGCTCCGACACAGTCAGCGTCGTCATCCGCCAGACCATGGTGCAACTGCGCACGCCGGACGCCTTGCGCGGCCGTGTCTATGCGGTGAATTCGATGATTACCAATACGTCGAACCAGCTCGGCATTTTTCGTGCCGGTGCTGCGGCGGCCCTGTTCGGAACCATTCCCTCGGTGCTGCTCGGCGGCCTCTCCACCGTCGCCGTTGTCCTGATTTCGACCAAGTTTTTCCGCGAACTCTACGACGCCGACCGATATCACGATGCGCGGCCGTGATTTTATGAGTACGATCCTGGCCGCACCGGCGCCGCTGCGGCATCATGTCCTCGGCCGATTCTCTTTGGCGGCGGCAAAAGGATACCGCATGCGACCGCTCAGAATAATCCTCCTCGCCGTCGCGCTTTCGGCGATTGCATCGTCGGCGCAGGCCGCCGCGCCCTGCGGCGGCGACTTCGGAACCTGGCTCGCCGGGGTCAAACAGGAGGCGGCGGCGGACGGCATCTCGCAGCGCGCGATCCAATCCGGTCTGGCGGGCGTGACCTATGATCCGACCATCATCGCCCGCGACCATGCCCAGGGGGTGTTCCGGCAGAGCTTCGAGCAATTTTCCGGCCGCATGGTGCCGCCGCGGCTGGCTCGCGCCCGACGGCTTCTCGTGCAATACGCCCCGGTATTCAGCCGTATCGAGCAGCAATTCGGCGTGCCCGGCCCGATCATCGTCGCCATCTGGGGACTCGAGACCGACTTCGGCGCCGACAATGGCCGCTTCTCGACCATCCGGGCGCTCGCGACACTGGCTTTCGATTGCCGGCGGCCGGATAAGTTCCGCGGCGAACTCCTCGCCGCGCTCCGCATCGTCGATCGCGGCGACATGGCGCCGTCGGAGATGCGCGGCGCCTGGGCCGGCGAGATCGGCCAAACCCAGTTCCTGCCGTCGTCCTATCTGAAATTCGCCGTCGATTATAACGGCAACGGCCGCCGCGACCTCATTCATGACGTGCCCGATGTGCTCGCCTCGACCGCCAATTATCTGAAAGGCTACGGCTGGCAACGCGGCCAGCCCTGGGGCGAAGGCACCGCCAATTTTCAGGTCCTGCTGCAGTGGAACGCGTCGCAGGTCTACACCAAGACGGTGGCCTATTTCGCGCAGCTTCTCGCCAGCGGCGGTTAGCCCCAAAGAGTTTATGCCGCCGCCAGCCACTGCTCGAGAAAGACGTCGAGCCAGGCCCGCGCCGAATAATCGTAGACGGCGCGGTCGGTGAAATGCGTCTCGCGCGGCCGCGCACCGGGCAGCGCCAGGCGCTCATGGCCGCGCGTAGTCCAATTGTGCATCATGGCGTGGGTCACGTCGGGGTGAAATTGCAGCGCGAAGGCGCGCCCGAGACGGATCGCCTGCACTTCGAACGTATCGCCTTCGGCCAGAAGCTCGGCACCCGCCGGCACATCGAAACCCTCGCGGTGCCACTGATAAACGCATTCCGGCCAAGCTTCGACGACAGCGCGGCCGGCCGGCGTCGGCCGGATCGGATAATAGCCGATCTCGGCGCGTCCTTCGGGGTGACGAAAAACCCGGCCGCCGAGGTGATGAGCAAACATCTGGGCGCCAAGGCAGATGCCGAGATACGGCTTGTTTTCCTTAAGCGGCACGCCGATCCACTCGGTCTCGCGGCGGATGAAATCGTCCTGGTCATTGGCGCTCATCGGGCCGCCGAAGATGATGGCGCCGGCGTGCTCCGCCATCGTCTCCGGCAGCGGGTCGCCGAACCGCGGCCGCCGCACGTCGAGCTTATATCCCAACTGTCGCAGCGCGTTGCCGACGCGGCCGGGGGTGGAGTGTTCCTGGTGAAGGACGATCAGGATCGGCTGTTGCATGACGAACGCGATTCGAATCCTGGATCATGCTCTAGCGTTTTCGCCCGCACAGTCAAAGCGCGGCCGTCACTTCCCCACCGCATGCCGCGTCCTCTGATCGACGGCGCGCAGCAAAAGCGCATGCGGCAGAAACCGCATCAAGGCGACCGCGAGATTGTTGCCGGCTCCGGCGATCACCACGCGCCGGCCGCGCATGAAACCGTCGTAGCCGATCTCGGCGACGCGCGCGGGCGGCAGTTCGATGAGCTTGGCGGCCGCCGGCAATTCCATGCCTGAGCGCGCCTGGAATTCGGTCGGCACCGGGCCCGGGCAGAGCGCCGTGACCCGCACGCCGCGCGGCGAGAGTTCGCGGTGCAGCGCCTCGCTGAACGACAGCACATAGGCCTTGGTGGCGTAATAGACCGCCATGTTGGGGCCCGGCAGGAAGGCGGCGATCGAGGCCACATTGAGGATGCCGCCGCGATGGCGCTCCAGGCTGTCGACGAAGGCCAGCGATAGCGCGGTGAGCGCGCGCACATTGAGGTCGATCATGCCGAGCTGCTCGTCGCGGTCAAGCTTCGCGGCGGCGCCGCTCAGGCCGAAGCCGGCATTGTTGACGACGATGGCGGGCTCAAGATCCCGCGCCACGAGTTCGGCGGCAAGCGTCGTCGCGGCGTCGCGCTGCTCGAGGTCGAGCACGAGCACCGTCGGCCGCGGCCGGCCCGCCGCCGCGATCTCGTCGGCCAGCGCCGTGAGCCGCTGTTCGCGCCGCGCCACCAACACCAGTTCGTGGCCGTTCCTGGCAAAAACCCGCGCCAGTTCGACGCCGATGCCGGCCGAAGCGCCGGTGATCAGCGCGACCGGCCTCACGCCGCGCTGCCTTGACCGCCGGCATCGCCCGGCGCGCCCGGTTCGGCATCTTCGCCGCCGACCCGGCGCCGCAACGCGATGCGCTCGCCCGGCGATACGCCGAGGAGGTCGGCCGCCCGCCACAACAGATTGTCCTCAAGCTCGTCGCGCCGGCCGTCGGCATAGACGATCTGCCACATCATCTCGATGATGCGGGCGCGGCCGCTTTCGTTGAGCGCGCGGTTGAGCGCATGGGTGAAATGATAAAGGTCGACGGATTCGTGTTCGGCCGCGGTCGCCTTGGCGATCAGTTCGTCGGTCGCCGTGTCGTCGAGTGCAAAACCGCTCTTGAGCACGTCGCGAAGCTTCCCGCGCTCGCTCTCCGTCATCTCGCCATCGATCGCGGCGGCATGCACCAGAAGCGCCGCGGCGGCGAGCCGGTAATCGTCGTCGGCAAATTGGCTGGGATGTTTATCGCCGGTGGCGAATTCGGAAATGAAGGTCTTGAAGGCCTCGAACATGAATATCTTTCCGGCGCGGATTTAGCGTGCCCCGATTTGGCGTGCCCCACGGTCATATCGCGACTTACGGCCGGGGTTTCAAGCGTTCGGCCACGGCCGGCCGGCGGCCGATCGCCTCGCCCGTCGTCGCGGGGACGGATAAGCGGCGTCGTTCTCGCGATGCCGATGCATCCGAGTTTTGCCAAAGCCACGCGCAAGAAAGCCCTTCCAATGCCCCCCTGGAAAGAAGGGAGGCGGAGCGCCGACAGGCGCATCCAACGGGAGCCCGCATGGTCGCCGACAAAGCAGCGCTTTCGCGCAACTCGTCCGCGCTCTGCGGCGCGCGCCCTTCTCGCTCTTTCCTCCCCCGCAAGCGGTCGAGGATCAAGGAGGGGGCACGCTCGCCTCTCGGCGCTCCACCGCGGTGGCTCGGCCTAAGGCCGCGCTTCCTGGAATTGCCGAGTGCAAACGGGAGGACCCTCCCCGGCGCCAGTGCAGCGAGCACCTCGCAGACCGGCAGAACGCGCCGGACGGGACGATGCCCAAGCCGCCCGCAAAGAGGACCACGAATCCTCCCCGCGAGAACCGCACCCGCTCCGTCAATCGGCCGTCACCGGTGACGTCCCTGAAGTGAGCGAGATTTGCGGTATGTAACCGAAACAAGGACGATTGTCAAGCGTGCGTCACGACATCTGAGACAGAAATGGCGAGTAGTTCCAAAACGGTGAAACTATCCATGGCATGCGTCATGGAGGCCGCGAAATCGCTGTCCGGCTCGTGCACCCTAAATCCCTAGCGCTTCTCCGCTCGCATCGCATTGACGAACTGTATCCCCTACTGCACGCCCTTGTGGTCGCGGTAGCTGTCGTCGAGGAGTTTCAAATTGGCCTCGACATAGGGGTTGGCGGGATCCTTGGCCTGGGCCTGGCTGAGCAATTTGTGGGCGCGGGCGTAATCGCCGCGCAGCATGTAGGAGAAGCCCTCGTCGTTGAGCACCTCGACGGTCGGGCCGATCAGCCGGATTACCTCGGCATAAGCCCGGTCGGCGAGATCGAAGCGGCGCAGCCGGTCGTAGGACGCCGCCAGCCCGATCCAGGCTTCGGCGTCGTTGGGGTGCTTTTGCACGGCGCTGCGGAAGCTGTTTTCGGCAAGGCCGAAATTGTTGCTGCGGAAATATTTCTTGCCGAGCTGGACGTCGCTGTTGGGATCGTCGCCGGAGAGGCCGGGTTTCGACAGCGGGCCGACCGGCTCGCCGCTCGGCCCGGGCTCAGCCGGCGGGGTGACGACGGAGCCGGTGGTGTCGGAGGGATCGCCTGGCGTCGCGCCGGGATCGGTGCCCCCCGTGGCCGCCAGGCCGTCCGCCGCGCCGGCATCACCGAGCTTGGTCGAGGTCGAGCAGCCGCCCAGCATGCCGGCAAGGATCAGGCCCGCCGCCAGGCCGGTTAGCGCCAGGATCGGGACCCGCGCAGCTCGGATACTCATGAACGCGCTCCGGACACGCCTTCGTCCAGCCAACCCGACGCGGATCGCACCGTCGCGCCGTGAGGCGGACAGCGCCGGACAAGCCAAGCTAGGCGACGATGGTTAAAGAATGCCTTTGCGGCCGGACGCGAGTACCGCGATCCCCCGGAGCGGGGCGGAAAACAAGGGTTTTCACCACATATGGTACGACACCCGGACGATGACCGGGCAGAGGATGACGATGAACAGCACCGGAAAAATGCACACCATCATCGGCACCGAGAGCTTGGCCGGAAGGCTGTAGGCCTTCTCTTCGGCGCGCGACAAGCGCTTGTGCCGCATGTCATCGCTGTAGACCCGCAAGGCGTCGCTGATCGAGGAGCCGAGCTCGTCGGACTGCTGGATCAGGGTGGCGAACGAGCGTGCTTCTTCCAGCCCCAGCCGGTCGCCGAGATGTTCGAGTGCTTCGGTCATGGTGCGGCCGGCGCGGATTTCGAGATTGGCGATGTGGATATTGGCGGACAGCGACGGATAGGAATCGCCAAGCTCGCGGCCGATCCGGTCAAGCGCTGCCTCCATGCTCAGGCCCGCGTCGGCGCAGACTACGAGCAGATCCATGAAATCGGGAAAGCCAGCCTGATGCTCCAGGCGCCGCGCGGCGATGCGGCGGTCGAGATAGATGCTCGGCGCCAGATAGCCGAGTACCCCGCCGCACATCACGAACAGCCAGAACGACCCTTTGCCGTGAATGCCAAGCATCGGGATGCCGAAGAACGCCGCAATGGCAAGGCCGACGGCCGCCACCACGCGGGCAATGAAGAAATAGGCCGCGGCGTGCGGATCGTAGAGGCCGGCCAGCACCAGGCGCTGCCGCAGGACTTTCAAGTCGCTCGTGTCGGCCGACGAATAATGCTTGGTGGTATAGTCGATGAGCTTTTGCACCGTCTTCGCGCCGGACCAGCGCAGCGAGCGCCGGTTGGCCGGCGCGCCGTGCTCGACGCCGACGCGAGACGCGCGGCGCCGCACCGCTTCGCGCGCGATCAGGGCGTTCATCACCGAAAACGCCAGCGTGGCGGCGGTGAGAAATATCAGGACGTTGAACAGGGTCTGCGCGCTGAAGGAAAACATGCCGCCCATCGTCAGATTTTGAAATTGACCATCTTGAACATGATGATGTTGCCGACCACCATCCAGCCCGCGGCGCCGAACAGCAGCACTTTGGTCAGGTGCTCGTGCCAGACCGAGGAATAGAAATCCGGCGCGATGAACTGGATGACAAGAAACATGCCGATCGGCAGCGCGGAAAGGATCATCGCCGAGGCGCGGCCCTCGGCGGCGAGCGCGCGGATCTTGCGGCGCATCTTGAAGCGCTGGCGAATGACGCCGGACAGGTTTTCCAGGATCTCGCCGAGATTGCCGCCGGTCGAGCCCTGGATGGCGACCGCGGTGACGAACAGCGGCAGATCGTCGGAACCGAGCCGGGCGTAAAGATTGCGCATCGCGGTTTCGAGATCGGCGCCGTAGGTGATTTCGTCGGACACCACGCCGAATTCCGAGCCGATCGGATCGGTCATTTCACGCCCGACCATGGAAATCGCGATCGGCACCGGGTGGCCGGCGCGCAGGCTGCGGACGATGATGTCGAGCGCGTCGGGAAACTGGGCGCCGAATTTCTTCTGGCGGCGGCTGCGCAGCATTTTCAGGACCAGATAGGGCAGCGCCGTGGCGGAGAACAGCGCGGTCAGCGCCGCCTGGATCAGAGTGCCGCGGAACACCATGGTCGCGCCGAACGCGACGAGGCTCGTTACGCCGACGATGACGAACAATTTGGTGAGGCCGAGCGTAAGCCCGGATTGCAGGATCAGCCGGTTGAGCGCGAGGAGGCCGACGCGGTAGTCGCCCTCCGAAGTGAGCCCGCGCTCGCGGCGCAGTTCGACGAGCACGCTTTCGCGGTCGGTGCGATCCTTCGACAGCATCAGCCGCCGGTTGATCCGGCTGCGGTAGGACGCGGCCGAGAAGCAGGTCAGATAGACCACCTCGGTCAACAGTCCCGCGGCCAGCGCCACGAACAGCAAGATCAGGTAGATCGGGTCGAAGTCGAAATTTTGAAAGCCGGTCGACATGGCGGTTCACACCTGACCGGTCATAGCGGCTGCGACGGATCGAAATGCGATCCGGGAAATCTTGATGCCGAGCGCGACCAGATCGGTAAGGAAGCGCGGCCGCACGCCGGTGGCCTGGAAATGGCCCTGCACCGAGCCGTCCGGCGCGATGCCGGTGCGCACATATTTGAAGATCTCCTGCATCTGGATGATATCGCCTTCGAGCCCGGTGATCTCGGCGATGCTCATGACGCGGCGCTTGCCGTCGGAAAGCCGCGACAATTGCACGATGACGCGAATGGCTGAGGCGATCTGGCCGCGGATCGAGGCGACCGTCATCGGCAGGCCGGCCATGCCGATCATCTGTTCGAGCCGCGAAATGGCGTCGCGCGGCGTATTGGCGTGGATTGTCGCCATCGAGCCTTCGTGGCCGGTGTTCATGGCCTGGAGCATGTCGAAGGCTTCCTCGCCGCGGCACTCGCCGAGGATGACGCGGTCGGGCCGCATGCGCAGCGCGTTCTTGACCAGGTCGCGCTGGCGGATTTCGCCCTTGCCCTCGACCGACGGCGGCCGGGTCTCCATGCGGCCGACATGCGGCTGCTGCAATTGCAGTTCGGCGGCGTCCTCGATGGTGAGCAGCCGTTCCTTTTCGGAAATAAAGGCGGACAGCGCGTTGAGCATCGTGGTCTTGCCGGAGCCGGTGCCGCCGGAAATGATCATGGTGACGCGCGACTTCACCGCGGCGGCGAGCAACTCGCCCATTTGCGGCCGCAGCGCGCCGACGTCGATGAGCTTGTTGAGGTTGAACGGCTTCTTGGAGAATTTGCGGATCGACATCAGCGGGCCGTCGATGGCGACCGGGCGCACCGCGACGTTGACACGGGAGCCGTCGAGCAGGCGGGCGTCGCACATCGGATGCGATTCGTCGACGCGGCGGCCGACGGCGGAGACGATCTTGTTGATGATGCGAAGCAGATGCGCCTCGTCCTTGAACCGCACGCCGCTTGGCTCCAGCACGCCTTTGCGCTCGACATAGACGCATTCGTGGCCGTTGATCAGGATGTCGTTGACGGTCTCGTCCTTGAGCAGCGGCTCGAGCGGGCCGAGGCCCGTCATCTCGTCGAGAATTTCGGAAACGAAGTCGTTGAGCTCCTGGGTATTGAGCGCCAGCCGCTCGGACAGCACATATTGCGACACCAGCTGCTGCACATGGGCGCGGATTTCTTCGTCGGGCAGCTTTTCCAGCGCCGACAGATTGATGTCCTCGATGAGGCGGCGATGCAGGCGGACTTTGGCGTCAAGCAGCTTGTCGGTCAGAAGCGGATTGGGGTCGGCCGGCGCAATGGGCTCGGCCACGACTTCCGGCGCCGCCGCCCAGGACACCTCCTCGACCGCGCCTTCCACGACCGCCGGAACGAGTTCCGGAGCAGCGACGCGGCGCGTTGTGAAACGACCAGCCATGGCGATTCCTAAAACCCGGTGACAAAATTTACGCGCGCGCCCGCAGTTGTGACCGCGCCCGTACTTATGATCGCGCCCATGAGAGCTTGAATTTTTTCGCGCCCTCGGCAGCTTCCTTCGTGGGCTTGCCGGCGCCCTGCGGCAGCACGAGCTTGCGCAGCTGCTGGGTGATCTTGTTGCCCTTCTTGACCTCTTCGAGCGGTACGCCGCGATCGATGGCCTCGCGCACCAGGCCGTAATCGTTGGGGATGCAGGCGAGGAATGTGTCGCCGATCGCCTGCTGGATGTCGCTCCTGCGCAGGCCGGACGACAGCATCTTCTGCACGAAGCGATTGATGATGACCTGCGGCTTCGGACCGTCGCCGAGCCGCTCGCGAATGGCGTCGACGAGCTGCTTGGCATGGCGCAGCCCCGGCACCGTGGTCTCGCTGACGATGAACAGCTTGTTGGAGCCGAGCAGCACATTGTCGGTCCACGAGAACCAGGTGCGCGGCATGTCGAACACGACATAGTCGAAATGCGACGACACCAGATCGAGCAGCCGCGTCACCACGTCCGGATCGAACAGCCGCATTTCGGCCGGCCGGTTCGGCGCCGCGATGACGGAGAGACCGGATGGATGCTGCGAAATCATCACTTCGAGCAATTGCCGGTCGAGCCGTTCCGGTCGCGGCTCGATCTCGCTCAAATTGAGCCGGGGCTCGATGTCGAGATAGTCGGCGCAGGCGCCGTGCTGAAAATCGAGGTCGACCAGGCAGGTCGCGGTCTTGCCGCGCGCGCCGCTGTTGAGCAGCAGCATGGCGCTTTGCACCGCGAGCGTCGTCACGCCGGCGCCGCCGACCGCCGGCAAAAAGGTGAAAATCTGCGCCTCTGTCGTCTCGGCACTTGCCGGCGGCTTGGCGACGCGCGCACAGGTCCGCACCAATTCCACCAGCGGCACCGGCTTGACCAGGAAATCGGCGACGCGCATCTGCATGAGGCGGCGCGCGACCGCGCCTTCGAAGTTTTGCGTCACGGCGACCACCGGCGGCCAGTTGCCGATCCGCAGCATCAGGTCTTCCAGCGCCACCAATTCGGCTTCCTCGGCGGCGCCGACATCGGCGACGACGACGGTGGCGCCGGTGAGGTCGAGCTCGCGATCGCTGTCGGCGAGCCGGCCCTTGACGATATCGAGACCGATTTGCGGGCTGGTGCTGAAGGTGGCGCGAACCGATTCTTCAAAAGCCGACGTCGGCCGTGAGGACGATCACTCTGGTCTGCACTGCCGGGGTGGTGGATCGGCTGATTCGCATCGCTTGAGCTCGCCCTTCAGACATGCCGATCACTGGCCCGGCGTGACGGGTGGCGCCGCCGCGCCGGTATTGACCGTGGTCTGGCTGATGCTCTGGCCCGACTGGTTCGACGACATGAAATTATCCGGGTCGGCCGGCGGAATGATCTTGCCGGTGCGATAGCGTTCGGCCGCCGACTGCATCTTCTGGCCGTTGAACCCGATGTTCTTGTTGCCGCTCTCCGGCGGCCACGGATCGACCATCTGCTCCACCGTGTTGGCCGCGACCGCGTCGCCGGCGCCGAGCACGACGGTGTCGCGCCGCTCCAGATAAGGCTGGCCCTGGCGGGGGACGAAGAGGTCGGAGCAGCCGGCAAGCAGGCCGCCGAACGCCGCCGCGGCGACGGCCGCAGCGACGAGGCGCGTTGCGCGCTCAGTCTTTGGCCGTGACATAGGCGCCTCCGTTTTGCGGCAGATCGAGGATGTGGCCGACATAGGGCCGGTTGAGCGCGCCGATGGCGAGCCGCGCCAGTTCCGGGCTGACCTCGGTCTTGCCCATCAGGAACAGGTCGATGTCGTTTGGCGGCAGCGAACCGTCGAGCGGCGTGTGCACCGGATCGGTCGGCGTCAACGGACGCACCATGTGCGGCGTCACCACGATCACCAGATCGGTCTCGTTCTTCTGGTAGTCGGTGCTGCGGAACAGCGCGCCCAAGACCGGCATGTCGCCGAGCCACGGCAGCTGATTGATGTTGTTGGTATTGGTGCTCTGCAACAGCCCGCCGAGCATGAAGCTCTGGCCATCGCGCAATTCGAGCGTGGTCGAAGCTTTACGCGTCGTCAGCGCCGGCACGGTGGTGCCGGCGACGGTCACGGAGTGCGCGGTGTCGATCTCGCTCACTTCCGGCTTCACGACGAGGTTGATGACGCCGTTTCGCAGCATGGTCGGCGTAAACGACAGACCGACGCCGTAGGGCTGGAAGCCGAACGACGGCGTGCCGGTGGCGCCGACCTCGGGGATCGGAATCTGGCCGCCGGCGAGGAAGCTCGCGGTCTCGCCCGACAGCGTCACCAGATTCGGTTCCGCCAGGAGGCGCGCCGCGCCGTTCGCTTCGAGCGCGTTCACCTCGATCTGCAACTTGTTCGACAATTGACCGATCAGGAAGCCGAACGGCGCGGCGCCCGACAGCACGCCGGCGGCGACCACCGGAGATATCGGCAAAGAGCTCGCCGTCACATTGGCTCCGCCGACGCCGGCGCCGGAATAGATCGGCTGCTGGAACGATCCGTTCGGCTGCGTGATCGGCAGTTGCGCGGCCGGCAGTCCGGAGCCGGTATTGGCCAGCACCGAATGGCCGAACGCATTCCACTGCACGCCGAGGTCGCGGCCGGCATTGCGGTCGACTTCGATGAAGCGCACATCGAGCTCGATCTGCTGCGGCTGACTGACGACGACCGTGTTGATCGGATCCGGGCCGAATTGGCGCGCGATCTCCACGGCCTTGTCGAGCGTCGACGCGTCGGGCGAGGTGCCGCTCAGCATGATGCGGCCGTTGATCGACGAGACCTTGATGCCGCCGCCGGTGAAACGGCCGATTTCGGTCGACAGCCGCGAAATGTCGTAGGCGACCTCGATGTCGAAAATGCCGACCGCTTTCTTGGTGGCGTCATAGACGGTGACGCGCGTGGTGCCGATCTTCTTGCCGAGAATTGACAGCGAGTGATCGGTGAGCGGGCTGACATCGGCAACGTCCGGATCGCCGACCGTGATGTCGGAGAAGTTCTCGTCGGTACGGACGTCCTGGGTCTTGCCCACGGTCACCATTACGGTCGAGGCACGCACCACATCGCCAACCGCGATGTGCTGCTGCGCCCGCACGGCCGGCGCCAGCGCCAGCATGACCGATGCCGCGAGCACCGCCCTGATCCAGCCGCTGCGCAACAGCGCACCGACTTTGATGCCGCCGCTCTTAGTGGTCCCGTCCTTGCGCCGCGGGCTGCCGCCCGCGGGGTAACTTTGATTTTTGTACTGGCTATTCACGTCGGCCTCCCCGCCGCTCACTTACCGTCCCCAAAATCGAACTTCACATCGTTCTGTTGTGCCTCTGCCCGTCAGTCGGTCGCCGGCGACGGAGCCGGCCGCAGCGATGCAGCGGACCGCGCGGCGCCGCCCTCGACCGGTACCGTGTATTCCGTGCGTTCGTTCTTCCAGGCGCGGATCACGCTGATCGTGACAAACTGCAAATCTGTTTTCGGAGTGCTCGGTTTGCCGAGATCGGCCGCTGTGACGCGACGCGAATCGTCGGCGGCGGTTTCGCCGGCCTTGCGCAGCAGCAGCGACAGCGTGCCGACGGTGGAAGCCAGCGCGACTTTTTCGCCGTCGGTCACTTTGACCTCCAGCGTGACCGCCTTGACGACCGACGGCTTGTCGGTTTTCTCGTCGGCGAGCTGATCGATCGCGAGAACCTTGGCGTCTTCGATCACGACGTCGGTCGCGGCGGTGTTCTTCTCGCCCTGGCGCGTCAACATCACGTCGACATGGTCGCCGGGAAGAACGAAGCCGGCAACGCCTTCGACGTCGTTGACGCGCACCGCCACCGCCATCGTGCCCGGATCGAGCACCGCCGAAAGCGTGGCGCGCTGGCCGGGTCCGGTGATCTTAGAAGCGAGAACCGCCTCGTCGGTTTCGATCGGGATGAGCACGACGCGTTTTGCCGCGGTGAGATCCGCGATCTTGCCGAACGCGCCGGCGGGCAGCGCATCCTGCGGCCACGGCAGTTCGCGCAGCGCCGCCGCCGTCAACGGCTCGCCGAAGCGCAACGGCCGGCTCGCCACCACGATGGTGCGCTCGGGCGCCGGTGCTTTGCGGTTGGCCTCGAGGCTCTTCATGCGCGCAGCCTCCTGGTTGTTGAGCCAGGTCTGCGCCAGAAAGACCGCGATCAATCCGAACAGGACCGCAAAGCCGATCATGACAATGGTACTACTACGCAAGTCCGTCCCCTGATGACGCCGGGAATCTGTTGAACAAAAGTCCCGAAGGAATTTCGTCGTTGTTCGAGAGGATTATTGGTCGCTTGCTGGTATGGAATTGGTGAAGTTACGCGGGGTTCTCCCCCTATGCTGAAGATTGCTTGAAGCGGTATTCTTTACAGTGCGTATCGCGCAACGTTCGAAGTGAAGAGATATCCTTTACGAAATTTGAGCCACGCGATTTCGGGCGCGGCCGACGTTTCGGAAGTCTCGCAACCGTGGTGGTTTTCGCACGCACCGCGATCCAACTGTGGCGCAGTAACGCGCGGCTAACGATTTTACGAATTCCGGTAGGACACCATTAAGGACGAAAGCCGGGCGCGCTTTGAGTAACGCCGCGGCGCCCGATCAGACGCGCACGAAACCGCGCGGGACGGCGTGAAACGGCGAAATCCCGGTCGCGGTGATAAGAACCATTTCGCCGGTCTGCACCCCGGCCGTGCCGTCCGGCGTGACCACGTTAGGCTGGATCACGACGCACATTCCCGCCCGGAACGGTTCATTCGGGACATGCGCACTCGGCCGGCTTCGCGACCCGAGCACCGGCGGCAGATAGCCGCCGCCATAGCCGTGCAATAGATCGTCAATGATGGTGAAGCCGGCGTCTTCGATCACGCCGGCGGCGTCGATCGCCTGCGCCGGCATGGCGCCGTCCTTGAGCACGGCGGCGACGGCCGCGAATGCAGCGTCGGCGGTCGCATGCAGGTCGCGATAGAGCGGCGACGGCTCGGCGTCGACCACGAAGCTGCGCAACACTTGCCCGGGATGCTCCCAGAACGCCGTGGCGATCTCGGCGACAACGACGTCGCCGCGTTCCACCTTGCGATTGGCGGCGAATTGCGTGGGCACGCCAAGCCGAGGCGCCGCCATCGGCGTGACGCCGATGAAGTGAATGGAGTTGACGCCGCCGAGCGACACGTAGGAGCGCTCGACAAGATCGGCGAGATCACGCTCGCTTAGCCCCGGCCGCAAACCGTCGCGCAGCGCATTCATGCCGCGATCGGTCAAGGCGGCGCCGATGCGCATCCAGTCGAGCTCCTCGGCGGACTTGATCTGCCGCAGCGGGACATAACGACGGTTGAGGTTCGTAATCCTGCCGAGCCGCGCTGCGAGCTGCTCGTGTTGCTCGAAGGTCATCGGGCCGACAACGCCGACGCGACCGGGACGAGCGCTGCGATGCTCCAGTGCGGCAATCGCGGCGGCGATCGACGATCCGCCGCCCCAGGCGACTTCAGCGGGCGCTGCGAGCTGCCGTGCCAGCGGCACGTGGTTGACGTGCTGAACGAACAAGGCGTCGGGTCTACCGGGCGTTAAGACCCCGACCGCCTCGGCGGTCACCGGCCAGCCGGTCAGCCACTGCACCGCGGAGCCGAAGCGGTTGGCGCCGCAATAGATGAGGTGATCAACTCCGGCCTCGTTGAGCAGGTCTGCAATGGCGGTGCGCCGGCGTGCAAATTCCGCATCGCTGAAGCGGGGGTATTCGGCCTCGTGGATGAGGCGCAGATGCGGCGGCAGAGCAAGACCAGGCGACTTGACCGGCACGTATTACTCCTGTCATTCCCCGCGGATGCGGGAGATCCAGTAACCTCCGCTCTTACGTCAAGTCGCAAAAACAAGTTTTACTGGATCATCCTCGAGGCCTGTCATCGGGCCAGCCGAAGGCCGGACCGTTGGCATACGATGACATTACGGGAGAACCGCCGCCGATGCCCACTTCATTGATCAATTCCGCCGTCTTTCGCGACATCTTTTCCACCGAGGCGATGCGGCACGTCTTCTCCGACGAGAACCGCGTGCAGAAATATCTCGACTTCGAGGGCGCGCTGGCGCGCGCACAGGCGCGACTTGGCATCATCCCGCAGGAAGCCGCCGACGAGATTTGCCGACACTGCAGCGTCTCCGAGTTCGATTTCGCCAAGCTGAAAGCCCAGACCGAGCGCATCGGCTATCCGGTGCTGCCGGTGGTGCAGCAGCTGGTGGCGCTGTGCCGCGACGGGCTCGGCGAATGGTGCCATTGGGGCGCGACAACTCAGGACATCACCGACACCGCGACCGTGCTGCAAATCCGCGAGGCGCTGACGCTGATCGAAGCCAGCATCGAGCGCATCGCCGACGCACTCGCCGGCCTCGCCCAAAAATACCGCGATACGCCGATGGCAGGGCGCAGCAACCTGCAACAGGCCGTACCGATCACCTTCGGTTACAAGATGGCGACGGTGCTGGCGGCGTTCGAGCGCCACAAAGAGCGCCTTAAGGAATTGCGTGGCCGCGTGCTGGTCGGCGAATTTGGCGGCGCAGCCGGCACGCTGTCTTCGCTGAGCGGCCGCGGTCTCGCCACCCAAGCCGAATTGATGAAAGAATTAAAGCTCGGACAGCCAGCCATTGCCTGGCACACCGTGCGCGATACGATCGCGGAAGCCGGCTGTTTCCTCGGGCTTGTTACCGGCACTTGCGGCAAGATTGCGCTCGATATCAAACTCCTGATGCAGACCGAAGTGGAAGAGGTGTACGAACCCTTCGCGCAGGGCCGTGGGTCGTCATCGACCATGCCGCAGAAGCGCAATCCAATCTCCTCGGTCTATATCACCGCACTCACGTCGGTCGTACGCCAGCAAGTTGCCGCGCTCCTTGACGCTATGGTCGAGGATCACGAGCGCGCCACCGGCCCGTGGGAGATCGAGTGGATTGTGCTGCCGGAAATCTTTTGCTTCACCGCGGGGGCGCTTTCGCAGACCGAATTCGTGCTGACCGGCTTGCAGGTCGACGAGAAAAAGATGCGCGCCAATCTCGACCTGACCAAAGGGCTGATCGTGTCTGAGGCAGTGATGATGGGCCTAGGCCCCTATCTCGGCCGGCAATATGCCCACGACCTCGTCTACGACATCTGCCGCAAGGTGGTGGCCACCGGCCGGCCGCTCGCCGAGCTTTTGGCCGAGAACGAGGAAATCGCCAAGCATCTCGACCGCGCCGCTATCCAAAAGCTCTGCGATCCGGCGAACTATCTCGGTGAAGCCGGCGCGATGGTGGATCGGGTATTACAAATGCGGTCAACCTGATTATATAGTTTCGGCCGGAGTGCGATCAGACTGGTCTTCTTCTGGGAATGAGGCCGTGCATGGTGGATCAACCTCGCGGACAACCCTCAATGCGCGGTTGCGGCAGAGCCGTCGGCGAAATAGTCGTCATTGCCGCGCTTATTGTCGTCGCCCATTGTAGGGGCGCCGCAGCGCAAGGCGCGACACCGCCGCCTGCGGTATCGGTGATGCCGGTGGTGAGCCGGCAGGTGACCGAAACCGGCGATTTCATCGGCCGCGTCACCGCGATCGATAAGGTCGACGTCGTCGCCCGGGTTCCGGGCTTCATCGAACAGCGCAACTTCACCGAAGGCCAGCAGGTCAAAAAAGGCGACCTGCTATTCCGGATCGAACCGGACACCTACAAGGCGGCGGTGGACCAGCAGCAGGCCAATCTCGCCAAGGCCAAGGCGACCGAGGTCAACGCCAACTTGCAGCTGCAGCGCGCCCAGGCGCTCGTCAAGAACCAGAACGTCCCGCAATCCACGGTGGATGAACTCGCTGCCACCGAGCTGTCCGCGCAGGCCGACATCCTGCAGGCGCAGGCCTTGCTCGAGCAGGCGCAAATCAATCTCGGTTATACGGAAATCCGCTCGCCGATCGATGGACGGATCGGACTTGCCATTTTCACGGTGGGCAATCTCGTCAGTCCGTCATCCGGAACGCTGGCAACCATCGTCAGTCAGGATCCGATCTACGTTACGTTTCCGGCGAGCGAAGCCGACATTATCGAGTATAAAAGAAGGATCGCCGCGTCGGCCGATAAAAACCCGCACGTGCCCATTCAGATCAAGCTGCCCGACGGCACCATCTATTCCCATCCAGGCATCACCAATTTTCTCGACGTCCAGGTGGAGACCGATACCGACACCGTGGTGGTGCGCGCTCAATTTCCGAACCCGGAGGGGGCGCTCATCCCCGGCGGTATCGTTGGCGTCATCGTGCAGCGGGGCGCGCCGCGATCCTCGCTGGTGGTGCCGCAATCCGCCGTCCTGCTCGATCAAGCCGGGCATTATGTCCTGGTGGTCGATGCTGACAAGAAAGTCGAGCAGCGGCGTGTGACGACCGGCAGCGAGCAAGGCCGTGACGTGGTGGTGAACGACGGCCTCAAGGAGGGGGAGCTGATCATCGTCGACGGGATCCAAAAAGTACGCCCCGGCCAGGTCGTGTCGGCAAGCGTCGTCCCGGAAAACTGACCCGATGTTCTCAGGCATATTCATCGACCGGCCAAGGTTCGCCGTCGTTATTGCCATCGTCATCACGCTGGCCGGCGCGATCGCCATTTCGGCGATCCCGATCGCACAGTTTCCGGATATCGTGCCGCCGCAGGTGACACTGACCGCGAACTATCCCGGCGCCGACGCCGAAACGGTCGAGACCACGGTGGCGCAACCGATCGAGGAGCAGATCAACGGCGTCGACAACGCGATCTATTACCAGTCGGCGAGCGGCTCCGACGGCAGCTATACGCTCAACGTGACCTTCGCGCTCGGCACCGATCCCGACATCAACACCGTCAACGTGCAGAACCGGGCGAGCCTCGCGCAGCCGCAACTGCCCGAGGAGGTCTCCCATGCCGGCCTGTCGGTGCGCAAGAAATCCGCCGCCTTGCTGCAGGTCATCAATATCTATTCGCCGAAGAACACTTACGATTCGATCTATCTGAGCAACTACGCGACGATCAACATCATCGATACGCTGGCCCGGATCAAAGGCGTCGGCCAGGTCACTTTGTTCGGTCCGCTCGATTATTCGTTGCGGATTTGGCTCGATCCCGACCGGCTCACCGAGCTCAACCTGACGCCGAATGATGTTATCGCGGCGGTGCAGAATCAAAACGTCCAGGCCGCGCTCGGCCGTATCGGCGCCGCTCCGATATCGAACGAGCAGCAGGTCCAGATCAACATTAAGACCAAGGGCCGGCTGACGCGGCCGGAGGAGTTCGCGGCCATCGTGCTACGTTCCAATCCCGACGGGTCGGTGGTTCGCATCGGCGATGTTGCCCGCGTCGAAATGGCCGCCAGAACCCAGGATCGCTATAGCCGCTTCAATGGCGCGCCGGCAGCCGCGATCGGCATCTATCAGTCGCCGGGATCCAACGCGGTCGATGTCGCGAAACACGTTCGCGACGCCATGACGACGCTGGCGACGCGTTTCCCGGCCGACCTCACTTACACGGTGTTCTTCGATACAACGGTCTTCGTCACTGCGACGATCGTCGAGGTGGTGAAGACGCTCGCCATCGCGCTTGCTCTCGTCGGCATCGTGGTTTTTCTGTTTCTCGGCAAGCTGCGCACGACGCTGATCCCGCTGGTTGCCGTCCCGGTGTCCATCATCGGCACGTTCGCCGTGCTGCTGATCATCGGTTATTCGGCCAACACCGTTTCCTTGCTGGCGCTGGTGCTCGCCATCGGCATTGTCGTCGACGACGCCATCGTCGTTGTTGAGAACATCGAGCGAGTGATCGAGGAACAACCCGAACTCAGCATCGCCGATGCCTGCAAGAAGGCGATGGCCGAGATCACCGGCCCGATCCTTGCCATTACTTTTGTGCTGCTGTCGGTGTTCGTGCCGGTGGCCTTCATTCCCGGCATCAGCGGGCAATTGTTCCGCCAATTCGCCGTGGCAGTCTCGATTTCGATGCTGATCTCCGCACTCAACGCGCTGACTTTGAGTCCCGCTTTATGTGCGGTGTTGCTCAAGCGCGGGGGGCCGAGCCGCGGCCCGATGCGTTATATCCTCGGCGCCATCGACAAAGCGCGCGACGGCTATGTGGCGGTGGTGCGCCGGCTGATCCGCGTGGCGCTGGTCGCCATCGTCGTCGTGGTGGGCGTGGTAGCCGCATCGGTCCTGGTGTTCAGCAGGATCCCGCAAAGCTTCCTCCCGGATGAGGATCAAGGCGCGATCTTCGCGGCGTTGCGGCTTCCGGAAGGCGCCTCCCTCGCCCGCACCCAGGCGGTGGTCAAGGAAGTCGAGGATATTGTCAGGCCGATTCCCGGCGTCGAGGGCGTGCTGTCGGTGGTCGGGCTGAATTTCATCGACTATGTCGCATCGTCGAACCAGGCTTTCTTCGTCATCCGGCTCAAACCCTACGAGGCGCGCACCGATCGGGCGCAGAGCGCCAACGCGATTATTGCGCGGCTGCGGCCGCAGTTGGGGGCAATCCAGGGCGCCATCGCCTTTCCGTTCAACCTGCCGCCGATCCTCGGCCTGGGCTCTACCGGCGGCTTTCAGTACGTGCTTGAAGCCTTGCAGGGCCAGTCGCCCACCGACCTCGCGGCGGTGCTCGGGGGACTGATCGTGGCGGCCAACCAGCAGCCCGAGCTTGCCGGCGTGTTTAGCACCTATGCCGCCAACACACCGCAAATCTATCTCGACATCGATCGCGACAAGGCCCAGGTGCTCGGGATTAAAATCAGCGATATTTTCAGCGCGCTGCAAGCGACGCTCGGCAGCTTCTACGTCAACGACTTCAATGTTTTCGGCCGCACTTGGCAGGTCAACATCCAGGCCGACGCGCCGTTTCGCAACCGCACCGAGGACATCAACAACATCTATGTGCGAAACGCCAAAGGCAGCATGGTTCCGATGCGCGCGCTGGCGGTGCCCAAGCTCGTGCAAGGCCCGCAGACGGTGGTGCGCTATAACGGCTACCGTGCCGCGGTGGTCAACGGCGCGGCCAAGCCCGGTTACAGTTCCGGGCAATCGCTCGCCGCGATGGACCGCATGTCGGCCACGACGCTGCCGCCGGGTTACAACTTCGAATGGACCGGGACCGCATACCAGGAGGTGGTAGCGGGCGGCCACACCACCGTCGTGCTTGGCCTCGCCATTCTGTTCGCCTATCTGTTCCTGGTCGCGCTTTACGAGAGCTGGAATATCCCGGTTCCAGCATTGCTGTCGGTCAGTGTCGCCATACTCGGCGCGCTCGTCGCGGTGGCTTTGGCCGGGCTGAGCTTCGACGTTTACGCGCAGATCGGCCTGGTCGCGCTAATCGCGCTCGCCGCGAAGAACGGTATTCTGATCGTCGCCTTTGCCGTCGAGCAGCGTGCGCTCGGTAAAGATATCGAGGCCGCCGCCGCGGAAGCGGCAGCGCTGCGCTTCCGCCCGGTGATGATGACGAGCTTCGCCTTCGTCTTCGGTCTTTTTCCGCTGGTCATCGCAAAGGGCGCCGGCGCCGCCACCCGCCATGCCGTGGGCACGCCGGTGTTCGGCGGCATGATCGCCGCGGCGCTGTTCGGCATATTCCTGATCCCGCCGCTGTTCGTGGTCGCAGAACGGATGCGGCAACGGAAGAGGAAAGACGAAAGCGCGCCGGCGCCGGAGACGACCGAGAAATCTCCCTGACCGACTACTCCGCCGCGGCGGGCGGCGGCTCGGCCGCCGCGGCTGCCTTTGCCGCCGCCTGCTCGCGGACGAATTTTTCAATCGCCAGCTGGTCGACCTTGCCGGAACCGAGCATCGGCAGCTTGTCGAGCACCACGATTTCGGCGGGGAACATCAGCTCGGAGGCGTGCTTGCTTCGGGCGTAGGTGAGGAACTCGCTGCGCGTCGCACCGTGCTTGTCGGTGACCATGATCAGGCGTTCGCCCTTGCGCGGATCGGGGATCGACGCCACCGCGGTGGCGTTATTCGGCCACAGCTCGGCGGCCAGCATTTCGACCGCGGCGAGCGACACCATCTCGCCGCCGACCTTGGCGAAGCGCTTGGCGCGGCCCTTGATCGCGACAAAGCCCTGCTCGTCGATGGCGACGATGTCGCCGGTATCATGCCAACCTTCCGGCGGCGCTTCGAGCACACCCGGATTGTCAGCGCGCAGGTAGCCGAGCATCACGTTCGGCCCCTTGATGAAAAGCCGGCCGCCCTCGTCAACGCCCTCGACCTTTTCGAGCTTCGCTTCCATGCCGGGCAGCAGGCGGCCGACGGTGCCGAACTTGTTGAACATCGGCGTGTTCAGCGCCATCACCGGCGAACATTCGGTGACACCGTAGCCTTCGAGAACGCGCAGGCCGAATTTCTCCAGATAGATGAGCCGCGTCGATTCCTTCACGGGCTCGGCGCCGGCGAGCACGTAACGTAGCGAGCGGAAATCGTACGGATTTGCGACCCGCGCATAGCCGTTGAGAAACGTGTCGGTGCCGAACAGGACGGTCGCGCAGGTGCCGTAAACCAGTTCCGGCACGGTGCGGTAGTGCAGCGGCGAAGGATAAAGATAAGTCGATACGCCCGACACCAGCGGCAGCACGGTGCCGGCGGTGAGGCCGAACGAGTGAAACACCGGCAGCACGTTGAACAGCTTGTCCTCGCGGCCGAAATCGATACGGGCCGCCGCCTGGGCCACGTTGGCGAGCATGTTGCGGTGTGACAGGACGACGCCCTTCGGCAGACCTTCCGAACCCGAGGTAAAGAGGATCACCGCCCAGTCGTCGGGCTTGCGCGGAACCAACGGCTTCTTCCAGTGCAACAGGCCACTGAGCTTGTCGGGGAAGCCGATCGTTTTGCGGATATCTTCAAGATAGACGATACGAACCTGCTTCTCGATCTGGGCGACGAGATTGTCGAGGCGGCCCTTTTCGACGAAGGCGCGCGAGGTGATAACGGTGTCGACGGCGGCGGCGCGGCAGGCGGCCAGCACGCTTGTGGCGCCGGCGGTGAAATTGATCATCGCCGGCACCCGCCCGGCAGACATCACCGCGAACAAGGTGACGACCGCGCCGTTCGACGTGGGCAGCATGACGCCGAGCGCGCGGCCTTCGGGCGCCAGCGGCATCAGCTTGCGGCCGAGGATCGCGGCGGCCGTGAGCATGCGCTTGTAAGTGAGCTGGCCGCTCACCGGATCTTCAACGGCAATCCAGCCGGGGCCGTGGAGTTTGGCTGCCTCGATCAGCGCCTCGATCACGGTGCGGTCAGTTGATGTGGTCCGGAAGATCATGTCGGACATAATCGTATAGAGCGCGGCGCCGGCGACCTGCCGCCGTTTGCGGCCTTTGATCTCCGGATCGACCTTGAGCTGCACCGGTTCGAGCACCGTCACCGTGATCTTGGGAAACAGCCGGCGGCGCACCTGCGTGCTCTTCAGCCGGCTGAAAATGGTCGCCTCCGGCCCCTCGATACGGACCGGCACGATCATGGCGTCGGATTTGTCAGCGATCATCGCCGCGCCGTCATAGACCTTCATCAAGCTGCCGGTGACGGTGATGCGCCCTTCCGGAAAAATCACCAGCATATTGCCGTCGCGTACCGCGTTGATGAGGGCGCGCAGCGAGAACGGCTTGAGCGGATCAAGCGCCATGGTGCGAACGAATTTGAGGAACGGCTGGATCCACCAGTGTTTCGACATCGCCACGTCGATGGCGAAGACCGGACGCTTCGGCAGGATCGATACCGCCAGCGGCGGATCGAGGAAACTAATGTGATTGAGCGCGATGATGGCGTTGGGGCCGGCCTTGTCGACATTCTCCAGGCCTTTCACTTCGAGCCGGAAAAAGGCGCGGAAGACGATCGACAGAAAATCGTTCAACCAGCTCGCCGGCATGGTCATGCCGATGGCGATCGCCACCACGAGATTCGCGGCGCCGATCAGCGCGAACAACAACGGCGTGCCCAGGCCGAGCTTTTGCAGGATGGCGAGCGCGATCGCGCCGCCCACCATGAAGGCGGCATTGAGCACATTGACCGCGGCGATGACGCGGGCGCGCCGGTCAGTCCCGGCCCAGACCTGCACGGCCGTAAAGACCGGCACGATGAACAGGCCGCCCGCCACCGCCAATCCGGCAAGATCGATCGCGAGATGAATGCTGTGGGGCTGGCCGAAATACGCCGCGATGGAAAGCGGGCTTGCCGCCGGCACAACCGCGGACGCAGTCCAGCCGAGATCGAGCGCGAACAGCCCGAGCAGCACCGTCGCGATCACCGTCGGCAGCAGCACGATCCGCCCGGCAGCAAGCCAGGCGGCAAGTCCGGATCCGATTCCGACGGCCACCGAGAAGATCGTGAGATAAAGCGTGACGACCTGCTCGCTGCCGCCGACATTGAAGGAAACCAGCGGCGGCAACAGCGACAGCACCAGCGCGCCGGTGAGCCAGAACCAGCTCGCCACCATTGCGCCCCACCACAGCCGCGGATCGGACCGCACTTGTTTGATGAGCGATGCGGTAGAGGCGAAAATGTTGGGGTTGATGGCGAGGGTGGGCGCGCCGGCGCTGGTTTTCGGGATCAGCAGGCTCGACAGCCAGCTCGCCATCGCCGTCAGGATCATCAGCCAGGCAAAATGGATCGGATTGCTGTTGCCGTTGGCGGCGATGCCGGCGACGATGGTGCCGAGCAGAATGGCGAGGAAGGTGCCGCCTTCGATCAAGGCGTTGCTGGACGGCAGCTCCCGGCGTTCGAGGAGATCGGGAAGAATGCCGTATTTGATCGGACCGAATAGGGAAGCCAGTGTTCCGAACAAAAACACGGCAAGAAACAGCAGACTAAGCGAATGAAAGGCGAAGCCGGCTACGGCGACCGCCGCGGCGGCGATTTCGGTGAGCTTGATACGCTGCGCGACCCACGCTTTGTCGTAACGGTCGGCAAGTTCGCCGCCCAGACCCGAGAGCAGGAAGAACGGCGCAATCAGCGTCGCGCCGGCGAGCGTGATCAAAACCCCTGAATTGGCGCCGGAGACCGCAAACAGGATCACAAACACCAGCGCCGTCTTGAGAAAATTATCGCCGAAGGCTGCAAAGAACTGGCACCAGAACAAGGGTGCGAAGCGGCGCGTCGTCATCAGTGACAGGGACATGTTTTTTCGTTTCCGCCCTTCGTTGCGTTGCCGGCGTCGCCGCCGATTTTGCCGATCCGCCTCGCCGTACCGCCTGGCCGGCAGTCTGTTTCTCAGTCTAGACGCTGGTGGCCCGCTTGGCGACGACGGCACGTTGCCTTAGGGGACAACGCAAGTCGACGTGCTTGCGACGCCAAATCCAGAGGTAAATCAGAGAGAAAGCAGGGCCGCCCGTCACTCCGTCGCTGCCGGCAGCATGTCGAGCACGTCGCGCACTTTGGCCGCCAATGTGGCCTGCGTCAGCGGCTTCTGGATGAGCTGCACGCCCTCATCGAGCCGGCCCTGATGGACAATGGCATTGCGCGAATAGCCGGTCATGAACAGCACTTTGAGCGTCGGACGCTCCTCGAGCGCGGCGGTCGCCAATTCGCGGCCGTTACGGCCCGGCAGAATCACATCTGTCAGAAGTAGGTCGATCCTGCCCTCGCGCTCGAGCACTTGCAGCGCGGAAGTGGCGTCGCTCGCCTGCAGCACCGTGTATTTCAGCTCTTCGAGGGTGCCGGAAATGAGCGCGCGAACGTCGGCATCGTCTTCGACAACCAGGATGGTTTCTTTGCCGTAGGCCTCGGGTGGGGGCGTGACCGCAATTTGTCGCTCGCCGGTCTTCTTGCTGTCCTGCGCGCGCGGCAAATAGACATTGACCGTCGTGCCCTGGCCCGGTTCGCTGTAGATTTTAACGTGACCGCCCGATTGCTTGACGAAGCCGTAGACCTGGCTCAGGCCGAGGCCGGTGCCCTGCCCCGTCTGCTTGGTTGTGAAGAACGGCTCGAATGCGTGGGCCAGGACCTCCCCGCTCATTCCCGCGCCGGTATCAGTGACCGCGATGCGCACATATTGGCCCGGCCGCACTTCGGCGTTGTCCGCGCAGTACTGCTCGTCGAGAAAGACGTTGCCGGTCTCGATGGTCAATTTGCCGCCGTTCGGCATCGCGTCGCGGGCATTGACCGCGAGATTGACGATGGCGGTCTCAAGCTGCGCCGCGTCTGTTTCGACGGTCCAGATGCCCGCGGCGCCCACCGTTTCAAGCTGCACCTCCTCGCCGAGCGAAGGTTTCAGTAGCGCCGAAACCTGGCTGAGAACTTTGTTGAGGTCCAACGGTTTCGGGTCGAGCGGCTGCCGCCGCGAGAACGCCAGCAAATGGCCGGTCAGTGTAGCCGCACGATTGGCGCCGATCAGGGCCATCTCGACGGCACGTGTCAGGCGCGCCCGCGCGCCGTCCTGCCAGTTGTCGAGCGTTCGCTTGGCATTGTCCAGATTGCCAATGATGATGGTCAGTAGATTGTTGAAATCGTGCGCCACGCCGCCGGTGAGCTGGCCGACGGCGTCCATTTTTTGCGACTGATAGAGTTGCTCGCGCGCCGCCTCCAGGCGCTGCTGCGCCTCCCGGCGTTCGGTGATGTCACGCGTGATCTTCGCAAAGCCGACCAACTTGCCTTCGCCGTCGGTAATGCGATCAAGCAGCACGCTGGCCCAGAAGCGGCTGCCGTCCTTGCGCACGCGCCAGCCTTCGGCTTCATATTTGCCGTTGCGCGCCGCCGTTTGCAGAGCGCGCGCCGGAACATCCCGGGCACGGTCTTCCGGCGTGTAAAAGGTCGAAAAATGCTGTCCGACGATCTCGGCTTCGCTATAGCCCTTGACCCGCCGCGCACCGGCATTCCAGTTCGCCACCTTGCCGTCCGGATCGAGCATGAAGATCGCATAGTCCGTGACGCTCTGGACGATCGTCTGGAAGCGCCGCTCGCTCTCTTGGGTTGCCGCCGCAATCAGTTTTTGCTCCAGCTCCTTGCGGCGCGCGCCGGCCGCGACCAGTTCCTGGCCGACGTCGTTGAGTTCGCGGACCGCAATATTTGCTGCCGTCATCGCGTCGCCGCGCCCGAGCGCCTTGGCTTGCGCGGCGAGCGCGCCGGCCGCAGCCGCCAATCTGCCACCGAAGAAATATGCCGCACCGATGGTCAGAATGGTCAGCGCCAGACCGAGCGCGCTCAGCGTCCACAGCGTTTGGCGAAGCTGGCTCTGAATCGTCTCGTCCGGAACGCCGACCCAAATCAGCCAGCCGGAGAGTTTTGATCGCTCATAGCCGACCCTGATCGTGTAGCCCTGAATATTGCGACCGAGCCAAGTTCCCTCTTCTCCTGTTATCTGGTTGACAAAATCCCTGGATGCGGGTTTCCCGATCCGCTCGGTGGAGTCCTGCGTGCGCGCCATGACAATGTTGTTGCGATCCAAAACCCCGGCAATTTGCCCGGCCGCAATGTCGCCCTGAACGAAGGCCTCCAGCCGGGACAGATCGATGGTCATATGCAGGAGCTGGGTCACCGCACCGCCTTCGATCACGGGCACGCTTACAAAATAGACCGGCTGGCGCGCCAGCCGGCCCTCGATGACGTCGCTGACATAAGGTTTCTTTGTCGCGAGGACGTTACTGTCGCTCTGAAACGGATTGCGCGGCAACGGAGCGCCCCAGGGGACCCGTGTGTTGGCCAACTGCTGGCCGTCTGGATCGCGCAAGGCGATATCGACGCCGGCAAGCGCCTTGAGTTTCAGGGCGCGTTCGTAAAACCGGACGTAATCGTGGGCATTAACGGACCCGGAAGTCGCCAGCGTTTCCAATGTGACGATTTTGGCCTGCAGGTCGCGATCGATATCCAGGGACAATTCGCGCGCATCGGTCTTCAGCCCCAGGTCTATTCGCGCAATTTCCGAATCGTAATAGCGCCAGAATAATATCGTCGCGAACAGGAAGGCCGGCAGCAGGATTGCGATAACCATGACGAGAAGGTAGCCCTGCATCGACAGGCCGCTTCCGGTCCGCAACGAAGCCTGCGCCTGCCCGGGCGCCCGGCGATCCGCAGTCCTCTCGTCCATCGCCCCTGCTACTCGTTTGCCCCGGACGAGAACTAAAATCCCGGCGCCCGCTCGACCTGGTCGTACCAGTCGAAGCCCATGTCCTTGACGATCCGGTTGCTCATCACGATGACGCGGCACTCCTCGCCGGGTTTGGCGAAGTGCTGATGCATGGTGAACGGCGGTATGTAGACATAGTCGCCGACCGTCCATTCGAACTTTTTCGGCGTATCGGCCCATTCCCACTGGAACGCGTCAAGGCAATCCCATTTCAGATCCCAGTGCAGGTCGTAGCCCGAGCCTTCGACCACGAAAAATAGCTCCTCCCACATGTGGCGGTGCTTCCCGGAGCGCTCGCCGTCCTTGAGAAACTGCATATAGGCTTCCATGCAGCATTCGCGGGTCTGCATTTTCTGGTTGACCAGATGCTTGATCAGGCCGTCGGGCGAGCGCTCCCACGGCATGTCCTTGGCCTTGATGACATTGGGCAGCGTCGCATATTGCTCGCGGAATTTCTCAGACTCCGCCATCGCCTCGGCGAGGAAGGCTGCGGAATTAGCGCCTGATAATGCTGCGGGCTTGTCTTCGAAGAGCGACATTTTTTTGTACTCAGATTTCCGTCGGAGGATGAAACTCGGTCACGCCGGGCGGCAGCTTGTCGGTCGGCCATTCGACCATCTTCTGGAACAGCAAATGCATGAACAGGAACAGCGGCTTGGCCTTGAACACCAGCAGGATGCACGATTCCTTCTCGTCGTCGTTGAAATGCTGATGCACGCAGCCGTTCTCGACCAGCATCACGTCGCCGGCTTCCCATTTCATGTAGCGGCCATCATGGACGTCATGGCCGTGGCCCTTGAGCACATAAAAGACCGCGCTGTTGAGGTGGCCGTGCTTCTGCCCGGCATTGAGCGGCGCGTAGCATTCGATGTGCGACTCGATGGATTGCACGACGCTCACCGCCTGCGGTGAGATGATGTGCTTGCCGTACATCGCAGGTCCACCCTTCCAGGGATGATCCTTGGAGGAATAGACCCGCGGCTCTTCAAGAAGTTTCTTGTAAAGGTGACTGTAGGTGCCTTCGAGCGCACGCACGAAAGTGCGCTTCTTCGACCAGCGCTCCCATTTGCCGTGCTTGATTTCGTCGGCATCTTCGTCGGACGGCTTGTTGTGGCCGAGCCCGGGCATTTCGTGTTCCAGCATTCCGGTCATGTCGCGCTCCTTGGTCTTTTTCGACGGCGCAGCGGCCCGTGCGCAGCGGGCCCGGATAATGCGTCGCGCTGGCGCTTTCGTTGGTCGTTTAGGGGATTTCCGCTCCATGCGCAATGTCCGCAAGGCGCGGCATCCGCTCCATTGTCGGCCCGACGTGAAGCGATAGAATGACTGTAAACGCCTAACGGGAGGACGCGTCATGATGTTGAACGCCAGGTTACCGGGATATCGGATCGCCACCGCTATTGTGGCGCTGGCAGCGTTAGCGGGCGTGCAAATTTCGCCGGCGGCCGCGCAAAGTGCCGGCGATTTTTATCGCGGCAAGTCCATTGAGCTCGACATCGGCTATAGCGCCGGCGGCGGCTACGACCTCTACGCGCGTCTATTGGCGCGGCATCTCGGCGCGCACATTCCGGGCAACCCGACCATCGTGCCGAAAAACATGGAGGGCGCCGCCAGCCTGCGGCTTGCCAATTACCTCTATTCCGCGGCCCCGCGCGACGGCACCGTGATCGGCGCGATCAGCCGCGGCGCGGCCTTCGATCCACTGCTCAACGAGAAGGGCGCACAGTTCGACGCGTCGAAGCTTTCGTGGATCGGTAGCGCCAACAACGAAGTCAGCGTATGCGTCGCGCTGCAATCCTCCGGGATTACGACCTTCGATGATGTCCTGACCAAGCCCCTGACCATCGGCGCAACCGGGGTCGGCGACGACACCTATCAATTCCCCGCCCTGATGAACGCGGTACTGGGCACCAAATTCAAGATCGTGACCGGCTATCCGGGCGGCAACGATGTCAGCCTGGCGATCGAACGCGGCGAAGTTCAAGGCCGTTGCGGCTGGTCGTGGTCGAGCATCGTGACGACGCGGATGGACTGGATCACCAGCAAGAAAATCGTCGTTCTGGTGCAGCTGTCGCTGTCGAAACATCCGGATCTGCCCGACGTGCCGCTGATCATGGATTTGGCCAAGACCAGCGAACAGCGCCAGATATTCAAGCTTATTTTTGCACGGCAGGTGATGGGCCGGCCGTTTGCGGCACCGCCCGGCCTGCCCGCCGATCGGCTGGCGGCGCTGCGCCAGGCTTTTAACGAGACGATGAAGGACAAGGCGTTCTTGGCCGACGCGGCCGCAAGTAAATTCGAGATCAATCCGGTCGACGGCGAGCAGATCGAGGCGCTGGTCAAGGAAATCTACCAGACGCCGGCCGAGGTCACGAAAAAGGCCGCAGCGATCATGGGACAGTAAAGTTCCCCGCCCTCTTTGCGCCACGCGGCGAGGAGCGAAAGCTGTCAGATCAAGCGCGTCGCGGATCGCAGCGCCGGGAACAGATCGCCGAGCAGCGACGGCGGCCATGCAACTTGCAGCGCCCAGTGAAAGACGATGTAACAGATCAACGTTGTCGCGGCGGCGAAGCCGAGCGAAGGCAGCCACGGCTCGCCAAAGCCGAACCGCATATAGGCGAACACGAACACCGCAATGGCAGGAATGAATCCGATCAGCGCGACGAAAGCGATGAAGGCGGCCATCCAAACAAAAAACAAGACTGCGCGCCGGCGCACCACGTCGTCGGTTACCCCTAGATCGCTGATATGCGCGCTGACCTTGACGCCGGATTCCGCGGCGGCGCTGAGTTGCACGCCGGATTCTACATGCGCGATTGCCGTTTGCTCGCGGCCGAATAGTTCATTGATAAGGTTGAGGACGGCGGCAGTCAGCGCCATGCCGCAAGCCGTGAGCGGCACGAGCTTGGCGTCGTGCGGCCAATCGTTCGACGACAGGATCGCGGCAACGATCAGCGCGATGACGGCGATCGAGAATGCCGGCGCGGCGCCCAATCGCGGCCGATGGCTTTTGACGTCACGGAATTGATCGATCAGGGTTTTGACGATTTCCGATAACGGCCGGTACAACACCCAGGCAACGCAGGCCAGGATCGCCAATACCGGCCAGCGCAACAGCCAGCCCCAGCCGTAAAGCTGCGTCGAGATGAAAAGGTAGCGCTCGAAAATGGCGCCAACCACGATGCCGAGCACCATCGGCGGCCGTGGCCAGCCCAGCCGCTTCATGATCCAGCCGATGATGCCAAAACCCACCAGCAGATAAAGGTCGCCCCAATCGTGCTCGCCCTCGAAGGCAGCGACAAATACCAGCGCGATGATCACCGGCAACAGGATTTCCGGCCGGATGCGCGACACCTGGGCGAGCCAGCGGCTGCATGCGAGACAGATGATCGCGCCCATGACATGCGCCAGCGTCAGGCTCCACACGATCATGTAAGTCAGATCGAGATGCTTGGTCAGCATCTCGGGGCCCGGCGTGAGCCCGTGCATCAGGAAGGCGCCCAGCAGGATTGCCATCGAGGCGCCGGCCGGCACCCCGAAGGCGATGGTCGGCACGAGGTGGCCGCCTTCCTTGGAATTGTTGGAGCTCTCCGGCGCGATCACGCCACGCACGTCGCCCGAGCCGAAGGTCTCCGCGTTCTTCTCGGTGCGCTGGGCATAGCCGTAGGCGATCCAGTCGATGACGGCGGAGCCGATGCCGGGGATGGCGCCCAGGCCCACGCCGAGGACGCCGCAGCGCAACACCAGCCACCAGTTCCTCGCCACGTCGCGCACGCCTTCCCACTGGCTGGAGAGATTGATGTTGGGCGCGTTGTCGCCGGCGATGCGCTTGCGCGTGATCGCCAGTTCGGCGAGCTCCGGCAGCGCGAAAATGCCGAGTGTCGCCGGGATCAGCGGCACACCGTCCCACAGATAGAGCCAGCCAAAGGTCCAGCGCAGCGTGCCGCTCTGCGCCCGCGACCCGACCATGGCGATCATCAGGCCGAGGCCGGCGGCGGTCAGCCCCTTGAGCGGGGCGCGGCCGGACAAAGTCGCCACCATCGACATTCCGAACAGCGTAAAGGCGAGAAGCTCGGGCGAGCCGATCGACAGCATGATCGGGCGCAGGATCGGAATGCTCACCGCCAGCACGATGGCGCCAACGATGCCGCCGGCAAGCGAGGAGGCAAAGCCGGCGCCGAAGGCGCGGCCGGCCTCGCCTTTCTTCGCCATGGCATGGCCGTCGATCACGGTCGCGGCGGCGCCGACGTGGCCGGGCACGCCGAACAGCACGGCAGTGATGAAATCCGACGAGGTGATCACCGCGGCCATGCCGAGGAGCAGCGCAAAAGCGGTGTATTCGTCGAGATTGTAGGTAAACGGGATCAGCATCGCCATGCCGACGATGCCGTTCAATCCCGGCAGCACCCCGATGGCGAGCCCAATCAGCACGCCGAGAAAAAGGAACAGGAGCCGCATCGGCTCAAGAAGGAGCTGCAGCGCGTGCACTGCGCTGGCGATCATGTCCGGCTGCATCGAGGCTCCTCGCTCCCTGCGGCCATCGCGCCCGAAACCTGCAAAGCCGTCAAGCCCGTGCTAAAGTGACGCGGCCAATGATAGAACAGCCTGGCGCGAAAGCCGGTGCGGCAGAGGAACACAGATGAGTATTCGGAATGGCCGTTTTTTCTACTGCCTCGTTGCCGTTACGCTTTCGACCCTGATGCCAGCCGCGACCGGCTTCGCCCAGAGCGCGGGCGACTTTTTCAAGGGCCGCAATATCAATCTCTATATCGGCTATTCGCCCGGCGGCGCCTATGACCTCTACGCCCGCGTCATCGCCCGCCATATGGGCGCGCATATTCCGGGCCATCCGACGATCGTGCCGCAGAACATTGAAGGCGCCGGCAGCCTCCGCCTCGCCAATTATCTTTATCGCGTGGCGCCGCAGGACGGCACCGCATTCGCCACTTTCGGCCGCGGCATCGCCTTCGATCCGCTGCTGCTCGGACAGGGCGACGCATTCGACGCGCAAAAATTGAATTGGCTCGGCAGCGCCAATAACGAGGTCAGCGTCTGCGTTGCCTTGAAGAGCTCCGGTATCACCAAATTCGAGGATCTGTTCACCAAGGAGCTCACCGTCGGCGGTACCGGCGCCAGCTCCGACACCGATCAGTTTCCGCGCGTGCTCAACGCCGTGCTCGGCACGCATTTCAAGATTGTCCAGGGTTATCCCGGCGGCAATGACGTGGTGCTGGCGATGGAGCGCGGCGAAGTGCAGGGACGCTGCGGCTGGTCGTGGTCGAGCGTGCTGTCGACGCACAAGTCCTGGATCGCCGACAAGCGCATGATCGTCCTGGTGCAGCTTTCGCTGACCAAGCATCCCGACCTGCCTGACGTGCCGCTGGCAATGGATTTTGCCAAGACTGACGAGCAGCGGCAGATTCTGAAAATGATATTTGCGCGCAACGTCATGGGCCGGCCCTTCGTCGCGCCGCCGAATCTGCCGGCCGACCGGGTCGCTGTGCTGCGCAAAGCCTTCATGGACACCATGACCGACAAGGACTTCCTGGCCGAAGCTGACAAAATGCAACTCGAGATCAATCCCGTCGACGGCGAAGACGTTGAGAAACTTGTCAAAGACGTCTACGCGACCCCGCCGGACACTATCGCAAAGGCCAAGGCAGCGGCGGAGACGCAGTAGGGTCCGCCTGCTACAGTTCTAACGTTCCTCGCATCATCGTCACGCAGTGCCCGCCGATGGTAAGCGCCGTGAGCCTGCCATCGCGTTTCTCGGCTGCCGCAAGCAAGAGACTGGGGCGACCCATGTCGACGCCTTGGGCAATGCGCAGTTCCAATTTCAGATCGCGCTCGGCGCGCAGGCTCGCGAGCAGACCGACAAGCGCGACATTGGCGCTGCCGGTGGCCGGATCCTCGGGGACCCCAAAAAGCGGCGCAAACATGCGTGACTGGATGTCGAAGCCGCCGCTTCCGTCTTTGACGTAAAGGAGGATGCCGGTCGCCCGATCCATTTTCAGATGCTCGGAAAAGATTTCGGCGCGTGGCCGCGCCGCCGCCAGCGCCGACCGTGTCTTGACCTCGGCGAACACGAGGGGAAGCCCGCAGGAAGCGATGCAGGGTAGGTGATTGGCGGTTTCGATATCGGCCGGCGTGAGAGAGCTCGCCGACGCGACAATGTCGGGCGCAATATTGTCACCGCGGGTCAGCGGCTGTGGCGGCGTCAGACGCGCGCCGACGACAACATTGCCCTCCGCCAGCAATTCCAGTCGGACCAGGCCGGCTTTTTCCTCGAACACCAGCGGGCTGCCGACAGCGCGGCCATAGCTGAAGCCTTCCCGCGCCAGAACAAAGGCGGTGCCAATATTGGGATGGCCGGCGAACGGCATTTCGGCGCGCGGCGTAAATATCCGCACTTCGGCCGTATGCGAAGCCTCCGCCGGCGGCAGAACGAAAGTCGTCTCGGCGAGATTGAACTCGGCCGCGATCGCCTGCATTTGCCCGGTCGACAGCTCGCGGCCATCAAGCACGACTGCGAGCGGGTTGCCGCCGAATTTCCTGGCGGTGAAGACATCGACCGTGATGAATTCAACTTGCATCGGCCTCTCGCATCAGATTTTGCCGACTGCGCCTGACGCCAAGCGACGTGAACTGCCCGCGGCGCTGTAGGTTTCTAAAACCTCAATGCCCGGTGGCTGCCCTTTTTCCCAGCATTTCCGGCAAGATATTTCGCGGCGGCGGCGCGGTAAGCGAACGTTAGCCACGTTCAAAAGGCATTCGCCACGCCGATTTAACGAATCCAGAGCGTTTCTAGGCTATGGGTTGCAGGCTCGCAGCCGAAAGAACTTTGGCAGGAGACGATGGCCGACGCCACCCCCACATCCGAGACCGGCAGACCATCCACCGTCACCGGGGCGCTCGTCGGCTACATCCAGTCGGTCCACGGCTCGCAGGCCAGCATCTCGCTGTTGCCCCACAGCACCGGCATCAGCCGCGCCGGCGCCACGGTCGGCAAGTTTGTCAAGATTTCATACCGGTAAAGCGCTGTTGATCGGCTTGATCACCGATGTGTCGGCCGAGTCTTCGGGCAAGGAGCATGGGCATTGCGGCATCGCCCAGGTCGACCTGACCGGCGAGATCGGCGACCAGGGCGGCGCGGTGCGCTTCCGCAGGGGCATTACCGAATATCCGACCATCGCCGATGCGGTGAGCGCGCTGACCAGCAATGAACTGCGCCTCGTTTTCGACCCGCCGGGAGCCAAGACGCTGCGCATCGGGCAGCTGCAGCAAGACAGCGCCATCAGCGTGGGGCTGGACGTCGACGAACTGCTGAGCAAGCACTTCGCGGTGCTCGGCACCACCGGCGTCGGCAAGTCGAGCGCGGTCGCGCTCCTTTTGCAGCAAATCATGCAGGCGCGGCAATATCTCCGGGTGCTGCTGCTCGACGTTCACAACGAATACGGTCGCTGCTTCGGTGAACGCGCCAATATCGTCAATCCGCGCAACCTCAAACTGCCCTTCTGGCTGTTCAATTTCGATGAGGTCATCGACATTCTGTTCGGCGGACGGCCGGCGCTTGACGAAGAGGCGGCGATCCTCGCGGAAGTCATTCCGCTCGCCAAGGCAAACTATATCCAGTATCGCAGCGGCGCCGAGCGCGCGGCGATCAAGAAATTCGACGCCAAGAATGTCGGCTACACCGTCGACACGCCGGTGCCGTATCGCCTCGCCGACCTCTTAAGTCACATCGACGAGCGCATGGGCAAGCTCGAGAACCGTTCGTCGCGGCTGATTTATCACAAGCTGATGTCACGCATCGAGGCGGTGAGCAACGATCCGCGCTACGGCTTCATGTTTGAGAACGCCAATGTCGGCGGCGATACCATGGCCGAGGCACTGAGCCAGCTGTTCCGGGTCCCGGCAAACGGCAAGCCGCTGACGATCATGCAGCTCGCGGGTTTTCCCGCCGAGGTCGTCGACGCCGTGGTTTCGGTGCTCTGTCGCATGGCGTTCGACTTTGGCATCTGGAGCGACGGCGCCAGCCCGATGCTGTTGCTGTGCGAAGAGGCCCACCGCTATGCCGCAGCCGACCGCTCGGTCGGCTTCGGGCCGACCCGCCGCGCCATTTCCCGCCTGGCCAAGGAAGGCCGCAAATATGGAGTTTTCCTCGGACTGGTGACGCAGCGGCCGGCGGAACTCGACCCCACGATCATCGCTCAGTGCAGCACGCTGTTCGCGATGCGGATGTCGAACGACCGCGATCAGGCACTGCTGCGGTCGGCGGTCTCCGATCATGCCGCCAACCTGTTCGCGTTCGTGCCGACGCTCGGAACACGCGAGGCGGTGGCGTTCGGCGTCGGCGTGCCGCTGCCGACCCGGCTGACTTTCGCCGAACTGCCGCAGCACCTGCTGCCGGTCAGCGACTCTTTTGCCAGGAATGTGAGTCTCAACGTCGGCGGCGAGGATGCGAATTTCATCGCGGCCGTCGTCGAACGCTGGCGCAACGCGACCATGAAGGCGACCCCGGAAGAAACCTTCCGCGAAGCCAAATCGAGCGCCGCCGAGACAGCCGGTCTTGCAGCTCCGATCCATTCGTCGCCAGCACTCTCGCCGGCGGCTCCGGTCGCGCCCGCGGCCCCTGCCGCTGCACTCGATCCCAGCCGCTTCAGCCTGTTGAAAAAGCCGATCGCCGAGCGGAGCGATTCTCTTTCCTTGCTGCGCGCCGCTCCGGCGGCGGCACAGCCGCAGCGCCTGCCCGGCAAGTAGACTTCGGCGCGGGGTTACGCTCCCGGGCGCGCCAGTCCCGTTCCCCTCGCAGATTGCCCTTCGCGCGTACCGGATGGCGGCCGCGCCACCGCGAGCTTGCGGTCCGTCGAATTGAACTCGTGTGCGTCGGTCATGTCGCTAAGGAAGAACGGCTTCGAAAAATAATAGCCCTGGCCCTGGCGAATGCGGGTGGCGGTCTGCAGATAGGCCAATTCCTCGAATGTCTCGATACCTTCCGCCACGATGGTCATATCGAGCGACGAGCCGAGCAATTCGATGGCGCGCAGAACGCTCTGGCTGCGCGGCCGCTGGTGAATTGCGGTGATGAAGGAGCGGTCGACTTTGAGTTCGTCGGCGGTGATATCCGCAAGCGTCGAAAGCGAAGAATAGCCGGTGCCAAAATCGTCGATCGATATACGCACGCCGATTTCGCGCAGCATCGGCAGCACGTGACGTTGAAACTGGCCCTGGCCGGCAAATGCGTCTTCGGTGAGTTCGATCATCAGGCGATCGGCAACGCCGCTTGAGTTCGAGCGCCTCCATGAACGGGCGCATGAAGTTGAGGTCACCGGCCTGCTTGGCGGCAACGTTGATGCTGATGGTAGTCGCGGCGCCGAACGCCGCATCGAGACGCTCCATCGACGCAACCGCCTCGTCCAGCACGAAGCGCGTGATCGGATCGATCAGTCCGAGTTCGATGGCGAGATTGATGAAACTGCTTGGCGGCTGGATCTCGCCATCGTCATCGCGCCATCGCACCAGCGTCTCGAAGCCCGCAACTTCCCGGCTGTGAATATCGACCTTCGGCTGAAAGGCGCAGCAAAACTTCCGGTCGCGGATGGCAAGACGCAGCCGCTGTTCGAGCTCCATACGCGCGGTGACGGTCTGGCCCATGGCGACGTCAAAATAGATCGCCTCGCCCTTGGTTCCGTTCTTGGCGCGATACATGGCATTGTCGGCGTTACGGCGCAGCGCTTCGTAGCTCAGGCCGTGATCCGGATAGACACTGACGCCGAGCGAAGCCGACGTGAAAAGCTCGAAGGCCTCGATGTGGAACGGCTTTTTCAATTCCGCCAGGACCTGGTCGATGATGCCGCGGATTTGCGGCTCATTCTCGACCGGCGCCACGAGCAGCAGAAATTCGTCGCCGCTTATTCGCGCCAGCATATCGGTGTCGCGCAGGCACTTGCCGATGCGTTCGCTGACTTTGACGAGCAGTGCGTCGCCGATGGCATGGCTGTAATAGTCATTGATGTGTTTGAAGTTATCGAGATCGACGAAGGCGAGCGCAAAGCGGGCATGGTTGTCGTCGCGGAGCAGCTCCTCGACGCGCCGTTCGATGAGGATGCGATTGGGCAGCCTGGTGAGGTCGTCGAAATAAGCGCGGCGCGCCAATTCGTTTTCGACCCGCTTGCGGTCGGTAATGTCGTTCGATGTCGACATCAAGAACGCCCGGTCGCGGACGAGGACGGCCTTGTGGGAGGTGAGCCAGGTGCGATCGCCGACAGCGTCGGCGTGGCATTCCTCGGTGGTGAATTGCTCGCCCGATTGCATCAGGCCGAGTTCCCACTGCCGGCGCTGCTGCGCCTCCTCGGCGGACAGGAAATTGGCCGGTGAACTGCCGATAAGGGTCTGCGGCGACATTTCCAGGTTCGCCGCTGCGACGGCGTTGACCAGGATGAAACTGCCGGCGGGGTCCTGGACCGTCAGTCCGATCGGAAGCTGCTCGATGATTTCCTCAAGCAGGTCGCGGATTGGCGCCAGCTCTTCTGCCGATTGCCGTTGATCGTCGATCTGCCGCTTGAGACGCTCGAACTCGTTGCGGAGCCGGTCGCTGCCGCGCATGCCGATCAGTGCCAAAGCAAGAACGGCATATTGGCGGGCCATAACCGCGTCTAAATCGCTGAAATCCGCGCGTTCCGCGGTTCGCCGCAACGCCAAGGCGGCATGACGGTCGCCGAGCGCAATCGGAAACAGCAAAGCCGGCTCGCCGGCGCCAACGAGGTCCTCCGGCATTTGCCGCCGTTCCTCGCCAGCCGCATTGCCGCCGATCGCCAGAACCCTGCCGCGAATGATGCCGTCTAGCAGCGGCACGCTCGGCCATTGCCGGCCGGTGAGATCTTGCGGCTCGGCCGCGACGCAACGCAATTGCGTGCCGTCGTCGACAAGCGCCAAAGCGGTATCGAAAGCGAACAGTGCGCGAAAGGCGCGAAACAGCGTCGCAAGACCGGCGTCGCCGCCCGTGATGTCAAGCAGGGCGGCGAGCGCCTGCAGATGGGCTCGCGCGCCGTCGGGCCGGGGTTGCGCCCCGTCGCCGTCGCTTTGGTGTTCGGCATCCGTCATGAATTACCACTAAAGCTCGCGAGCCCCTCGACACTGCGGTCAGGCCCCGCAAAGCTTGCCGAAGCGACGAAACTGAAGGCCGAGCGCGGCTGGATTGACCGCCCCTCGGATTGTCGCGAAAATCCCCTCCGCACGATGCCGGCATCCTAACGGGCAAACCGTTGGAAATTCATTGCGGCGCACACCGGCTGTGGCGGATGCGGCGTTAACGAATGATTTAGACGCCGGGTCGCGACTCTGAGACGCGCCGCTCGCGATCACTCATGCCTATTGGCCGACCAGCAAACGATCCGATTCGTCCTTGAGCCTTACGCCGGAAAGCCGTCGATCGCGCATGGAGCGCAGGAGGTGGGTAAGCCGCAATGCGGCGGTGACATAATCGACGCCTTGCGGCCGAATATTGGAGATGCAATTGCGCTCCGCATCGGTGGTATGGGGGTGTGGCTGATACGTCAGATACGCCCCCAAACTGTCAGGTGCCGAGAGTCCCGGCCGCTCGCCGATAAGGACCGCCACGCAGTCGGCTCCCAACGCATTTGCTGCGGCATCGCCGACCGCGACGCGGCCATGACGGATGATCACGAATGGCGCGATGCGCCATCCTTCGGTGCGTAATATCGTCAGCGCCTTCGATAGGACAGGTGGCGCGTGAACCTGCACGGCGCGCGCCGACAAGCCATCCGCCAGCACGAATACGAGATCGTAATTGCCCCGGTACGCGCTGAGTACGCCGTCAGCCTCCCGCGCCAGCCGGCGGCCGAGGTCAGGACGCAGCAGATAAGTCTGCCGACTTTCCGCCGCGCTCGTCAGCGAAAGAACCGGCACATCGAACTCGGCGAGTTCGGCCGCAAGCGCCGCCTCATCAAGCGTTTCGCCGACCGCATCGCGCGCGCGTGCATGCGCCAGCCGGAACTCGAGCAGCGGCCCCGTTGCCAGCGCCGCACCGCTACGCGCAAGCCCGATGCGGGCCGGCGTGAGCCGGCGCAAACCTGTCCAGACATCGTCAGGGATCATGGGGCAGCAGGGCCTGGAAGGGACTCGGCAGATTACGCGGGCGAATGCGGGCGGCGGCATCGATCAGGCCTTGCCGGGCGAGCCACGCTTCGAATTCGGGTGCCGGACGGCGGCCGAACAAGTCGCGCATGGCAAGCGCGTCGTGAAAGGACGTCGATTGATAGCCGAGCATGATGTCGTCGGCGCCCGGCACGCCCATCACGAAATTGACGTTCGCCAATACCAGCAGCGCCAGCAGCGCGTCCATATCGTCCTGGTCGGCTTCGGCGTGATTGGTGTAGCAGACATCGACGCCCATCGGCACGCCCAAGAGCTTGGCGCAGAAATGATCCTCGAGGCCGGCGCGCGTGATCTGCTTGCCGTCGAACAGATACTCCGGGCCGATGAAGCCGACCACGCTGTTGACCAGCAGTGGTTTGAAGGCCCGCGCCACCGCATAGGCGCGCGCCTCGAGCGTCTGCTGGTCGGCGCCGTGATGGGCATTGGCCGACAGCGCGCTGCCCTGTCCGGTTTCGAAGTACATCACGTTGTCACCGACAGTGCCGCGGCGCAGCGACAACGCGGCGGCGCGCGCCTCGGCCAACAGCGCGAGGTCGACGCCGAAGCTGCGGTTTGCCGCCTGCGTCCCCGCGATCGACTGGAACACGAGGTCAACAGGTGCGCCGCGACCGATCAGATCAACCGTCGTCGTGATATGTGCCAAGACGCAGCTTTGCGTCGGAATGTCGAGTTTTTGCCGTACCTCGTCGAGCATCAAAAGCAGCGTGTGCGCACTCTGCGGGCTGTCGGTCGCGGGATTGATGCCGATCACGGCGTCGCCGGCGCCCAGCAGAAGCCCGTCGAATATGCTTGCGGCGATGCCGCGCGTGTCATCGGCCGGGTGATTGGGTTGTAGCCGCACCGACAGGCGGCCGGGCAGTCCGATCGTGCTGCGGAATGCCGTCACCACCGAGCATTTCGCTGCAATGGCGATGAGATCGTGCAGCCTGCAGAGCTTGCTCACCGCAGCCGCCATTTCCGGAGTGGTCCCGGAAGCCACTGCGGCGAGCACCGGCGTCGTTGTCTCGTCGGACAACAGCCAGTCGCGAAATCCTCCGACCGTCAAATGTGAAACGGTCGCGAAGGCCGCGTGGTCGTGACTATCGATGATGAGGCGTGTGACTTCGTCGCTTTCATAAGGCACCACCGGCTGTTGCAGGAATGTCGAGAGTGGCAGATCCGCGAGCGCATATTGTGCGGCGACACGCTCCTCTGCGGTCTCCGAAGCGATGCCGGCAAGCTGGTCGCCGCTGCGCAGCGGCGACGCTTTCGCCAATAGAGTTCTAAGATCGGAGAAAATGTAGCGGCGGCTTCCGACTACTGCGCCATACATTGGGAGGTTCCAAATCGGCTACGCGGGATTATACGCCATCTCACCTTTTTATCGGGACGGGCCGGCGGAGTTGTGCACGAATATCCGGCTCGCAAACGATCATGTGGTTTCGCAAAAACGTCATCAAAAGCCGTGAACGTCGCGAGCGAAACACCGCATCCAGATCGTTTTTTCGCGTACGCCTCCTCGTCGGCGCCGCGCTGATCGTCTATGCGCTGCAAATCGGCCGGGTGGAATATGGCCGCAGGAGCCCGTAAACGGAATCACTGCCTCGCCCGCCCAATCCGCCGCGGCCCTTGATCGGTGACGCCGAGATGCGTCTCGAGCGTCGCCGGGTCGGCGGCAAGCGTCGCCGAGTCGGCGGCATGGACCACGGAGCCGCGTTCCAGGATGATGGCGCGATTGGTAACGCCGAGGATTTTCTTGGCGTTCTGCTCTACCAGGATCGCCGAGGTACCCTCGTCACGGATGATACGTCGCAGCGCTCCCAGCAGTTCATCGACGATGATGGGAGCCAATCCCTCGAGCGGCTCATCGAGCAGCATGACCCGCGGATTGAGCACCAGCGCACGGCCGACCGCCAGCATCTGCTGCTCGCCGCCGGAAAGCTGGTTGCCGAGATTTTGCCGGCGCTCATCGAGCCTCGGAAACAACGCATAGATTTTGTCGGTGGTCCAGCGGCCGGGCTGCGCGACGGCAGTCAGATTTTCGTGCACCGTGAGCGACTTGAAAATGTTGCGCTCCTGCGGCACCCAGCCGATGCCGATATGGGCGCGCTGATCGGGGCGCAGCCGCGTGATGTCGGTACCGTCAAGCGCGATCGTGCCGCCAAAATAACGGGTGACGCCGACGATCGAGTTGATCAGCGTCGTCTTGCCCATGCCGTTGCGGCCGAGCAGAGCCAGCGCCTGGCCTTCGACCAGCGACAGCGACACGTTGGAGAGCACGACGGCTTCGCCATAGCCGGCGGAGAGCTGCTCTATGGTCAGAAGGTCAGGCATCGAGCTCCTCGCCGAGATAAACCGCTTTGACGCGCGGATCGCGTGCCACCTCTTCCGGCGCGCCATCGACGAACAGCGCACCGTTGACCAGCACCGAAATGCGATCGGCGAAGGAGAAGACGAGATCCATGTCGTGCTCGATCAAGAGCACGGTGACCTCCGCCGGCAGCGCCTCAATGGTAGCGAGCAGTTCGTGCCGCTCGGCCTCCGGCACGCCGGCCGCCGGCTCGTCGAGCAGAAGCAGTCGCGGCCGGCAGGCAAAAGCCAACGCGATTTCGAGAAGCCGTTGCTTGCCGTAAGGCAGGATTGCGGTGCGCTCGTGCATCACGTCGGTAAGCCGGAAGCGCTCGACGATTTCAACGATCTCGTCGGTCACAGCAGATTTGGTGCCGACCAGCCGCCACCAATCGCCGCCGCTGCCGAGCCGCTCGGAGATGACGAGCCCGATCGATTCGAGCGGCGTCAGATCGAGGAACAATTGGTTGATCTGGAACGTGCGCGCCATACCGAGGCGGACCCGCTCGTGCGGCACGGTGTTGGTGATGTCGCGGCCTTCGAGCAGAATGCGGCCGGCGGTAGGCCTGAGCACGCCGGTCAAGAGATTGATCACGGTGGTCTTGCCGGCTCCGTTCGGCCCGATCAAAGCGTGCCGGGCGCCCTTTTCCACCGACAGGCTGACGTTCTGCGCGGCAAGTATGCCGCCGAAGCGTTTTTCCAGCCCTATTGTTTCAAGGATCGGCATCGAGGCGCCCATCGTCAGCGCCCGTCCGGCGCTGCACCACCAAGCGCCGCGCCACGTGATGCGAGGTGGGAGCCGGCGCGGACCACAATGGCGCGTGCCGCGGCAATCCATCCGGCCATGCGTTCGCGGCCGATCAGCACGATGACGACCAGTACAAGCCCGATCCAGAACTGCCAATATTGCGGCGTCAGATTGGCGATCCAGTCCTGCAGCAGTTTGTAGATCACGGCGCCGATCAAGCCGCCATACAGATAGCCGCTGCCGCCGATGATAAGAACGAGCAGAAGATCGGCCGATCGCTCCAGCGAAAACACATCGAGCGAGCAGAATGCCGTGGTCTGCGTCAACAAGGCGCCGGCAATGCCGGCAAACCCGGCAGATATCGTATAGATCGCAACCTGCCGCCATTTCACCGGAATGCCGATCGCCCCGGCGCGCAGCATGTTGCCTTTCACCGCCCGCAGCGACAGGCCGAACGGCGAATAGACGATGCGCCTGGCTATGACGAAGCAGACGAACAGCACGATGAGGCAGTAGACATAGCCATTGTGGCCGTAGAGATCGAACCGCCAGCGGCCGAAGATCGGCGCGACGTCGACGCCCTGCAGACCGTCGGCGCCGCCGGTGATGTTGGAATAGCGGTTGGCGACTTCACCGAGCATCAACGAGACGCCGAGTGTCACCATCAGCCGGGTCAAATCCGAGCCGCGCAACACCAGAAAGCTGGTGACGAAGCCGAACGCGGCCGCCACCAGCCCGGCACACACCAGAGCGACGACCGGTTCATTGATGATGCCGTATTTGGCGATAAGGCCGGAGAAGTACCCGGCCACGCCGAAAAATGCCGCCTGGCCGAGCGAGATGATGCCCGCATAGCCAAGAATGAGGTCAAGCGACAGCGCGAACAGCGCAAGAATGACACTGTCTTTGAGGATCAGGTATTTGTCCGGGAACAGCCAGATGCTTGCAAAGGCGAAGATCCAGAACGCAATTTCAAGCGGCGACCAGCGGGCGCGGCGCTTCAAGTAGACTGCGACGTCGTCGGCGAGCTCGGCCCGATCCTTGACCGTCCTGTTTTCCAGCATGACGGTCACCGCGCCGACGCGCGGGCGAACAGGCCCTGCGGCCGCCAGATAAGGACGACGATCATGATGGCATAGATGACGAAAGCGCCGAGCGTCGGCACGTAATACTTTCCCGCAACGTCACCAATGCCGAGCAGAATCGAAGCGACGAACGGCCCGGTGATGCTGGATGTGCCGCCGACCGTGACGACGATCAAAAAATAGATCATGTAGCGCAGCGGAAACGTCGGATCGAGACCGAGGATTTCAGCGCCAAGCGCACCGCCAAGCCCGGCCAAGCCCGAGCCGATTGCAAAGGTGATACTGAACACCGCCCCGACATTGATGCCGAGCCCGCGCGCCACGCGCTGATCGTCCACCGACGCGCGCAGCCTGCTGCCGAAACGCGTCTTCGCAAGAGTGAGCTGCAGGATGAGCGTCAGGAGACCGCAGATCGCGATGATCAGCAGGCGGTATTTGCCCATGCCGATGCCGAATACGTCGAACTGACCCTGCAGCGCGTCCGGTATCTGCACGAAACGCTGCGACGAGCCCATCGTATAGTCGACCGCGGCGACCGACATGAAAACGAGCCCGATCGTGAACAGCACCTGGTCGAGATGACTGCGGGCATAGACGTGAACATAGAGCGTGCGCTCGAACAGCCCGCCAAGAAGCGCGGTGACCAGAAAGGCGATCGGCACGCCGAGCGCAAACGGAACGCCGAGCCGGTTGACCAGGATAACCGTGCAATAACCGCCGGCCATGGCGAACGAGCCATGGGCGAGGTTGATGAAATTCATCAGGCCGAGCGTGACCGAAAGTCCGCACGCCAGAATGAACAGCAGCATGCCGTAGGCGATACCGTCGAACAGGATGGTCAGCATGATCGGCCCGACACCTTCCGTCTCCGCCCGCAATCCGGGGGAGAGGAGGGCCTACTCACAACATTCCGGCCGCTACTTGTCCAGCCGCGGCGTGTCCCATCAGACTGTCCCATGCTCGCCCGAGCGCTCACGCCGCAGACGCCCAGGGGCGCTGCCGCCCAAGCTTCCGGATGTGCTACGATCCGGCAAACGGGCCGCTGGCGAGGCAGGAGGTATGGATGGCGAATATCGTGCTCGGACTCGGCAGTTCCCATACACCGATGCTGCTTGCCTCCGACGAAACACTGCCGCGTTTTGCCGAGACCGATCAGAAAATCAGGCATCGCGACAAGGAGGGACGGCCGGCGAGCTATGCCGAGCTTCTGGAAAAAGCCGACCCGAAAATGGCAGCGATGGTTGCGCCGGCCGAACTCGTCGCCCGGCAGAACAAGGTCCGGGCCGCCGGAGCGCGGCTGAGCGATACGCTCAACAGCGCCGGGCTCGACACGCTGATCGTGATGAGCGACGACCAGGACGAGGCCTATCTGGAGGACGCCCGGCCGAGCTTCGCGATCTATTTCGGCGAGACCATCCTCAACAGCAACGAACAGCACGAGCAGTACCATCAGCGTTTTCCGGAATGGTACGTGAAAAACCGGCAGGGCTTTTTCGAGGAGCAAGCGCCCCGCGCCTATCCGGTCGACGCCAAGCTCGCGCTGCATCTCATCGACTGGCTGATGGAGAACGGCTTCGATCCGGCGGCGTCGAAACGCATGCGCAAGGGCGAAGGCGAAGGCCACGGTATGGCCTATGTGCACCGCCGGCTGATGGACGAAACAAAGCCGATCCCGATCGTGCCGGTGTTTCTCAACACCTACTTTCCGCCAAACCAGCCGCGGCCGCGGCGCTGCTACGAGCTCGGCCAGGCCGTCCGCAAAGCGGTCGAAAGCTATCCCGGCGATGCACGCGTCGGCATCATCGCGTCAGGCGGCTTGAGTCACTTTCTGGTCGATGAGGACTTTGACCGTGCCATCCTCAAGGCCTGTGCCGACAAGGACGCCGAGTTCTTGCGGACGCTGCCGCGCAACAAGTTGCATGCCGGCAGTTCTGAAATCCTCAATTGGGTCGGCATCGCCGGCGCCTGCGAACATCTCGATCTGAACTGGTTCGAATACGTGCCTGGCTATCGCACGCCGGCCGGCACCGGCACGGGACTGAGTTTTGCCTGTTGGGCGTAGTCCCGGCGGCGCGACGAAGACCCGCACCGGCGTGCGCCGCCTTCGCTTGCGCCATTTCCTGATTTCCCCCTAGTATCGGGCATAATTCAACCAGCATCCAAATCGATGGAATTTACAGAAATCTGGGAGGGTTTCAGATGTCCAAACACATGATTGCGGCCGTCGCCGCACTAGCCGTCGCGGCCGGCGGCGCCATGACCGGCGCAGCGCAGGCGCAGGACATTAAAGTCGGCTTGATTCTGCCCTATACGGGCGTCGGCGCCGAGCTTGCCCAGCAAATGGACCGCGGCATCGAGCAGTATCTCAAGCTCAACGCCAGCCAGGTAAGCCCATACAAAATCACGATCATCAAGCGCGATTCCAAGGCGCCGAATGGCGCCGCCGCTAAGGTCGACGCTCAAGAATTACTCACGCAGGACAAAGTCGACGTCCTCGCCGGCTGGGTGTACTCACCCGATGCCATCGCCTCGGCGCCGGTGGTCACAGCCGGCAAAAAACTTTCCGTAATCATGAATGCCGGCACCTCATTCATCACGAATCTCTCGCCCTATTACGTCCGCACCTCGTTCACGCTGTGGCAATCGAGCTACGTGATGGGTGAGGAGGCGGCGAAATACCTGCACGCCAAAACCGCCGTCGTGGCCTACACCGACTACCCGCCCGGCAAGGATGCACTCGACGCGTTCAAATATGCGTTCGAGCACAGTGGCGGCAAGGTGATCGACGCCATTCCGGCGGGCGGCCCCGGGGCTACGCCCGATTTCACGCCGTTCTTCCAGCGCGCCAAGGACGAGCACCCGGATGTGCTGTTCGTGTTCGTGCCGGCCGGCGATCAGGCGACCGCTGTAGTCAAGACCTATGCCGCACTCGGCATGCGCGCCGCCGGCATCAAGCTCACCGGCACCGGCGACGTCGTTCAGGACATCAAGCTTCAGGCCATGGGCGATGCCGCGGTCGGCCTCATCACCGTCCATCACTATAATGCCGATCTCGACAACCCGCAGAACAAAGCCTTCGTCGCCTCGTGGAAGAAGGATTACGGCGCTGATTCGACCCCGGACTTCACGGCGGTCGGCGCCTACGACGGGATGGCCGCGATCGCCCATGCCGCGCACGCCACCAAGGGCAAGATCGCCGACGGCGACGCAGCAGTGAAATCGCTGCTGGGCTGGAAGTTCACCAGCCCGCAGGGCCCGATCGAGATCGATCCGAAGACCCGTGACATCGTCATGAACGAGTACCTCGACGAAGTTGTGAAAGGTTCGGATGGCAAGCTGCATGAGAAAGTTCTCATGACGTTTCCCGGCGTAAAGGACCAATGCAAGGCGCTGGCAATCGGCCCCTGCGCGCCGAAATAGTGACGGCGCATGGCGATATGGCGCAGTAGCGATCTGGCATGAGATCGCTACGCGCCGTTCGTTGCTCGCCGTTCGTCCGCGGGAGTGCCCGTGAATTTTGCCGCTGATTTTGCCAGTATTTTGCTGGGCGGACTGGCCGCCGGCACTGTGCTGTTCGTCGTTTCGGTCGGACTTTCCGTCACCATGGGCCTCATGGGGTTTATCAACCTCGCCCATGGCGCCTTCGCCATGTTCGGCGGCTACCTTGTCGTGCTGGCGATGAACCGTGCGCAATTTGGCTTCGCGGTGTCGCTGGCGCTCGGCTTTATCGGCACCGCCGCACTCAGTATCGTGCTCGAGCGTTTTCTTTATCGCCGGCTCTACCGCGCCGGCGAACTCGATCAGGTTCTGTTCACGATCGGGCTGATCTTTATCTTCATCGCCGCGATCACGATCGTCATCGGGCCGGAAGGCCAGACCCTGCAATTGCCGCCCGCCTTGGAAGGCCAGCTCAATCTCGGCTTCATTGCCTACCGCACCTACAGCGTCTTTTTGATCGTGACCGGATTTGTGATTGCGTTCGGCATCTGGCTTACCTTCGAGCGCACGCGGATCGGCGCTCAGATCCGCGCCACAGTGGATAATCGCCGCATGGCCGAATCACTTGGCATCAATGTCGGCCGGCTGTTCACCATCACGTTTGCCTTTGGCAGCGGCATGGCCGCCATCGGCGGCGGGCTTGGCGCCGAGTTTCTGGGCCTCGATCCGCAATACCCGCTCAAATATCTTGTGTATTTTCTGATCGTGGTGTCGGTGGGCGGGCTGGGCAGCGTTCTCGGCGCGTATTATGCCGCGCTTCTGATCGGCGTGCTCGACTTCGTGCTCAAGCTCTATTTGCCCAAAGGCGGCACTCTCTTCATTTACGCGCTCACCATTTTGATCCTGCTCGCCCGGCCGCAAGGCCTCTTTGGGAGGAAAGAGCTGTGAGCGTCGCGGCATCTTCGGCGGGCGAGGCTGCCGTCGCGACCGGCAGCACAAATCCGGCGGCCCGCATTCTCATGCGGCGTCACCGCTTGCGCTGGTGGGAAGCGCTGCCCTGGATCATCGGCATCGCGTTCTATTTCGCCTTTCCCGATTATTTGGGCTTTGGCTGCGATCTCCTGGTCACTATTCTGTTCGCGCTCTCGCTCGATCTTGCGCTCGGTTATGCGGGCATCATCACGCTCGGCCATGCGGCATTTTTCGGCGCCGGGGCTTACACGGTCGGCATGCTGACCTTCTACGGCGTCTGGAGCGAGCCGATCACGAGCCTGTTGCTCGGCGCGCTGGTGGCGGCCGTGATCGGCCTCTTATCCGGGCTCGTTCTGCTGCGGACCAAGGGCCTGACGCTGCTCATGCTGACCCTTTGCATCATGGCGCTCCTGGAAGAAGCCGCCAACATGGCCCATGCCTATACCGGTGGCTTCGATGGCCTGCCGAGCCTCACCATCGCGCCGGTGTTCGGTGTGTTCGAATTCAATCCGCTTTATGCGAATACGCAATACCTCTTCAGTCTCGGCGTTCTGTTGGTCTGCTTTATCTTCGTGCGCACGCTGGTGTATTCGCCGTTCGGCCAGAGCTTGACCGGCATCCGCGAGAATCTTTTGCGCATGCATGCCGTCGGCTCGCCGGTGCGGTGGCGCCTCGTCGTCTGCTACACCATATCGGCGGCGCTTGCCGGCATTGCCGGTGGGCTGTGGGCGCAGACCAACGCCTACGTCAACTTGAGCGCACTCGGTCTCGACCGCGCCGCCACCGTGCTCATCGTGCTTATTCTTGGCGGCTATGGGCGGCTCTATGGCGCATTCGTCGGCGCCGTGGTGTACTTGGCGCTGGAGCATTTTCTGGCGCAGGTCTACCCGACAGCCTGGCAGCTCGGGCTCGGGCTTCTACTGGTCGCCATCGCGCTGTTCGCGCGTAATGGAATTTTGGGCCTCGGCGAAGTGTTGTGGCGGCGCTTGGGCTCGGCGCGCGGCAAGCCATGACCGAAACCAGGCTGCAGACACGCGGACTCAGCCGTCATTTCGGCGCGCTTGCCGCCGTGCAAGGCATCGACTTCAAGCTCGATGCCGGCTCACGCCACGCGCTGATCGGGCCCAATGGCGCCGGCAAGACGACATTCGTCAATCTGCTCACCGGCGTGCTGCCGCCGACCGGCGGCCAGGTCCTGCTCGGCGGCCGCGACATTACCAGCAAGGCGCAGGCTGAGAGGGTCAAGCTCGGCATCGCGCGGACGTTTCAAATCAACCGGCTGTTCCGCGGCCTGTCAGTTCTGGAGAACGTCTACATTGCCGTCGCCGAGCGCGTCGGCGCGGCACCGGCGATGTTTTATCCGGCCGGCAAGCGCACCGACGTCATCGACGAATCGATGCGGCTTCTGGAAACGCTCAAGCTCGCCGACTATGCGCGCCATCGCGTCTCCGAACTGCCCTATGGCCGCCAGCGCCTCATCGAACTTGCCATCGCGCTTGGGCTGAAGCCGGAAGTGCTGCTGCTCGATGAGCCCGCCGCCGGCGTGCCGAGCGCGGAAAGTCACATCATTCTCGACGCCATCGAGCGGCTACCGGAAGACATCGCCGTGCTCATCATCGAGCACGACATGGACGTGGTTTTCCGCTTTGCCGAACGCGTTACGGTGATGGTTGGCGGCATGGTGTTCGCCGAAGGCACGCCGCGGGAGATCGAGGCGAATCCGCAGGTGCGCGATGTTTATCTCGGGCAGGCCGCCTACAAGGTCGATCATGCCTAGCGCAATCGAGCTGCAGCGCGTTTCCGCGGGCTACGGCGAGACGGTCGTGATCGAGGATATCGACTTGTCGCTGGCGGCAGGCGAGTGCGTCAGCGTGATCGGTCGCAACGGCGTGGGCAAGACGACGCTTTTGGCGACGATCATGGGCCACACCACATTGCATTCGGGCGACGTCGTGCTGGATGGACACAAGCTCAACGGCATGCCGAGCTATCGCCGGGCGCTCGCCGGCATCGGCTTCGTGCCGCAGGAACGCGAGATCTTTCCCTCGTTGTCGGTGCGCGAAAACCTTGATGTCGCGGCGCGGCCGGGAGATTGGACGCCGCCGCGCGTCTTCGAGTTGTTCCCGCGGCTCAAGGAGCGGCTCGACAATATGGGCAATCAGCTGTCTGGCGGCGAGCAGCAGATGCTGGCGATTGCGCGCGCACTCCTCACCAATCCCTCGATCCTGCTGATGGACGAACCGACCGAAGGCCTGGCGCCGGTGCTCGTCGAAACCTTGACCGAGGCGCTGGCGCGACTGCGCGCGGACAGCGCGCTGTCGATGATCCTGGTCGAGCAGAACAGCCGCGTGGCGCTGACGTTCTCGCCGCGCACGGTGATTCTCGACAAGGGGCGCATCGTCTATGACGGCGAATCCGAGCCGCTGCGGGCCGACCCGGAGCGCCTCGCCAAGCTGATCGGGATCGTCGAGTGAGGCGCCGTTAGCCCTGCCGCTAATGCGTGTCGGCGTATTTCGCCCACCACGCTGTCTCGTGTGCAAACCCGAATTGCGCTTGCTGGAATGACGTCGGCCCCGGCTTCTCGCCGCGTACGCCGCTCAAACGCCGCAATAAGAGCCATGTTCTTATCCGCCCAGTAGACGTCGACAATGTCCTGCATGAAAGTAGTCGTCGAGATAACCCTTGCCCTCCGGCAGCAGATAGATCTGGCGGATGTCGTTGGTGCCGGGATCTACGGCGCCAAGGCGCGGCAGGAAATCGTCTGATTATCTTTGGTCAGGCCGACGATGTCGGTGATGATCGCGCTGATCGCAACATCCCTGCCCTTTGCGCGATCAGACCGTCGATCTGTGTGAGTCTGGGCGCCGGACAGCGACTGATCTGCCGCAACCGCGGTGGCAATAACGGCATCTGCGGCGGCCGCAGCGAGGACCGGGAACAAGCCGCATGGCTAGGACAAGAAGACCGGCGTGGGGCACCGATGGCATTTCGCGTTGCCATGAGCGCGGACCGTTTTGAAGCCTAGGCGTGCGCCTTGCGCTGCGGGTCGATGATCTTTTCCAGCTTGCCGAGCACGTGCATGCAGGGCATCACCTGGGCGAGACTCGCATTCGGCTCGCGCTTTTCCTTGATCGCGGCGATGAATTCGCGGTCCTCGAGCTCGATGCCGTCCATCGACACGTCGACCTTGGAAACGTCGATCTTGTTGTCCTTGCCGTCGGACAGATCGTCGTAGAACGCCTTGTAGGTGCCGTTGTCGCAGATGTAGCGGAAGAACGAGCCGAGCGGCCCGTCATTGTTGAACGACAACGACAACGTCAGCACCGCGCCTGATGGCGTCTTTGCCACGATGCCCATGTCCATGGCGATGTTGAGCTGCGGATGGATCGGTCCCTGCACCGCATAGCAGTCGGAAATGGTCTCGCCGGCCTGATACTGGAACAGATCGACGGTGTGGGCGGCGTGGTGCCACAGCAGAGTGATCGGTCCAGCTGCGCGCATTGCCCGCGGCGTTGATGTTCTTTCGCCGGAAGAAATAGGTCTGCACGTCCATCTGCTGGATTTTCAGCTCGCCCTTGGCGATGCGCTTATGCACCCATTGATGGCTGGGGTTGAAGCGCCGCACATGACCGGCCATGGCGGTGACGCCGGTTTCCTTGGCGATCTTGACCAGCGCCTCGGCGTCCTCGACGCTGTCGGTGATCGGGATTTCGACCAGCACGTGCTTGCCGGCGCGCATCACCTGCTCGCCCTGGCGGAAATGCATCTTGGTCGGCGTGGTGAGGATCACCGCGTCGGCGCGCTTGATGCCTTCGGAGAGCTCGCCGGTGAAATGCGGAATGCCGTATTTCTTGGCGACCTGGCGCGGTGGAGTCCTGATTGCCGCCGACCAGCGAAGTGACCTCGACGTCGGGAATCCGCTTTAGCGCTTCAAGATGTTTCTGACCGAACGCGCCCTGCCCCGCTACGCAAATCTTCATCGCTTGCCTCTTCAATTATTCCGTCCGTCATCGCCAGGAGCGAAGCGACGAAGCAATCCACATCTCCAACGCCGTGCTGGACCGCCCCGCTTCGCCGGCAATGACAGTCAACTGTGGATGCGGTCCACCTTTGCGCGCGCCGCCGCGCGCTTGTGCTTCGTGGCAGGTTTCCGCCCGGTGCGCTCTTGACGCGCGGTTTTCAAGAATGATATGGCCGACCGCGGTGTTCGAAGCCGGCACGGTGTAGAAGCGATAGACTTCATCGACCTTGTCGTCGAGCGCGCCGCGCATGACGAGCCACATCACCATCTCGATGCCCTCGGCGCCGGCTTCGCGCATGTAGTCGATATGCGGGACCTTGGCGAGCTTCTGCGGATCCTTCGGCGAGATTGTCGAGGAAGTTCTTGTCCCATTTGCTGTTGATCAGGCCCGGCGCGCGGCCCCGAAATCTGGTGCGACAGGCCGCCGGTGCCGAAGATGACCACGCGAAGATCGTCCGGAAAGGACTCGACCGCCTTGCGGATCGCCTTGCCGAGCATGTAGCAGCGATGGCCGGTCGGCGGCGGATACATGACGACATTGACCGCGAGCGGAATGACCGGGCACGGCCAGTGCGAATTTTTGTCGACTTTGCCGAACAACAGATTCATCGGCACGGTCATGCCGTGATCGACTTCCATCTTGTTGCAGATGGTGAGATCGAATTCGTCGAGGATCACGGACTGCGCGATATGCGAGGCGAGCGCCGGGTGGCCCTCGACCACCGGCACCGGACGCGGGCCCCAGCCTTCGTCGGCCGGCGGAAATTCCGCCGCGCAACCGAGCGCGAAGGTCGGGATCATCTCGACCGAAAACGCCGACGCGTGGTCGTTGTAAACGATGATGGCGACATCCGGCTTGGTCTCGCGCATCCATTGCTGGGACTTCTCAAAGCCCGAGAAGACGCGTTTCCAATACGGCTCTTCGGTCTTGCCGTTGTCGAGCGCAGCCCCGATGGCGGGCACATGCGATGAACCGATACCTGCAATGATCCTGGCCACGGCGTCACTTCCGTTTGGTTGACTTGGATTGTGTTGACTTCGATTTGGATGATTTGGATTTTGTCGGCTTGGATTTGGCGGACTTGGCCTTAGCCTTCGGCTTGGCGGCGGTCTTTCTGGCTGCGGCGGACGAAAGGAATTTTGACGGCGCATTCTTGCCGGACCGCGACCGATTGCCCTCGACCGAGCGGCCGCCGCCGAGCATCATGCCGGCGTAATCCTGTTGCGAGGCGCCGGTCATAACGGCGGCAAGATGCTGAAACGAATGGCCGTCAGCGGCGCCGAGTTTCGCCGTGAAATAGATGTTGCCGCCGAGTTCCAGCATGCGGTTGTAGTCGCGCTTGAGCACGGCGTCGGTCTGTTCCGGCGTCAGCTTGAACTTTTTGAGATATTCCGCCTCGTTCGCCTTAAAGGCTTTGCGGTTCTCGTCCTTCATCAGTGACATGCAGAACATATTGATACCGAAGCCCTGGCGGGACCGCTCGGCGTCGAACACAAAAGTGCCCGGGATATCGTCATAATCCTGCTGTTCGCGGGCCATTGGTCTCTCCCGTTTGGGCGTCTCTCCAGATTGCTTTGACATATATAGCGCAGCAGGCGTTGGCAACGTAAGCCGCCAGGGGAGGCGCAGACTATTGCGGCGGCTTCGTTCCCAGCAGTCGCAGCTCATAGTCCCTGGCCGTTGCTTTAACGCCGCCAAACGTGCGAACTCCGAACAGCTTGATGCCGCCGCCCACCTCGGCCTGAACGACAATCACCGGTACGGTGTTTTGGCCGCGCTTGGTCATGTAAGCATATTGCGGAATGACGATATCCATCGGCTGGCCGAAATAACTGCCATAGGCTTTAAGGACAAAAACGGCGTTGCCGTCGGCAATGTCCTGATCGGTCGCAGGACGGCCGGAGACAAATCCGCTGGTCGGCAAAGGCGGCCAAGCCTGCGACGCCGACGAAGGTGGCGAGGTTTGCGCCAGCGTTGTTGAAGCGCCCACCAGCAGCAGAAAAATTGCGAGCCGCACGCGCATTGGAACTCCTCTAACTCCAGTAAAGCCGCATCGGATTGTCGACCAGCATCGCTTGTTGCGCTACCGCCGTCACCGCGACCTTGGGAATGTAATCCACCAACACGCCGTCGTCGGGGGCTACTTTCTTCATGTTGGGGTGTGGCCAATCGCTGCCCCAGATCACCCGATCGGGGAAATGCTCGACCAGCGCGCGGCCGAACGGCACCACGTCGTCATAAGGCGGCCCGGCAACGCTCATGCGCTCCGGGCAGGTCACCTTCACCCAAAAGTTTTTGTGCTTGTCCATCAGCCGGTGGAAGCGCTGGTTCTCCGGATGATCGACGCCCTTCTTCACGTCGGGCGTACCCATGTGATCGACCACGACGGCGGTCGGCAGCGAAGTGAAAAAGTCCTCAAGCTCGGGCAGATCCGGCATTTCAAAATAGACGACGATGTGCCAGCCGAGCTTTTCCACGCGTGCGGCAATACGCTGCAGCACGTCGCGCGGTGTAAAATCGACGAGGCGCTTGAGAAAGTTAAACCGCACGCCGCGTACGCCCGCTTTGTCCATCCATTTCAACTCGTCGTCGGTGACCTCTTCGCCGACAAAGGCGACGCCCTTGGCGCGGCCGTTCGCGACCTCAAGCGCGTCGACCATGGCGGTGTTGTCCTTGGAATGGCACGAGGCCTGGACGATGACATTTTTGTCGAAGCCAAGAAAATCGCGCAGCGCGAACAGCTTTTCCTTCGGCGCGTCGCAGGGCGTGTATTTGCGCTCCGGCGCGTAAGGAAATTTGTTCTCCGGCCCGAACACGTGGCAATGCGCATCGACCGCGCCGGCCGGCGGCTTGTATTTCGGCTTCGACGGATTGGGGTGGAACGGAATATAGCCCGGCGACATCGGCACGTAAGACTCTCCATTTCACCTGTCATGCCCCGCGAAGGCGGGCACCCGGCAATCCAAGGCATCATCCGCCTTCGCGGACGCTGCCGTCATAATCAGACCCGCTCCAGCGCCACCGAAACGCCCTGGCCAACGCCGACGCACATCGTCGCCAGCGCGCGCTTGCCGCCGCGCTTTTCCAGCCCGTGCACGGCCGTGAGCGTCAGCCGCGCGCCCGACATGCCGAGCGGATGACCGAGCGCGATCGCACCGCCGTGCGGATTGACATAGTCCGCATCGTCGGCGACGCCGAGTTGACGCAGACAAGCGATGCCCTGTGAGGCAAACGCTTCGTTGATCTCGATCAGATCAAAATCGCCGATCTGCAATCCGAGCCGGTCCATGAGCTTCCTGGTCGAAGGCACTGGCCCGATCCCCATGATCCGCGGCGGCACTGCAGCCGACGCCATGCCGAGAACGCGGGCGCGCGGCGTAAGCCCATGCGCTTTCGCGGCATCCGCGCTGGCAAGGACAATGGCGGCCGCGCCGTCATTGATACCCGAGGCATTGCCGGCGGTGATGGTGCCGGGGCTGCGCGCGATGGGTTTAAGCTTTTGCAGATCTTCGAGCGTGGTGCCGGGGCGCGGATGCTCGTCTTTGTCGACCGTGACCGGGCCAGCTTTACCGCCCGGGGCGGCAACCGGCACGATCTCTTCGGCAAAATAACCGGCGGCAGCAGCTTTGGCGGCACGCGCCTGCGAGCGCAGTGCGAATGCGTCCTGATCGGCGCGGGTGACCTGGAATTCCTCGGCGACATTCTCGCCGGTCTCGGCCATCGAATCGACGCCGTATTGCGCCTTGAGCAGCGGATTGATGAAGCGCCAGCCGAGCGTGGTGTCATAGACATCCGCGGTGCGCGAAAACGCCTCGCCGGCCTTGCCCATGACGAACGGCGCGCGTGTCATAGATTCGACACCGCCGGCGATGGCAAATTCCATCTCGCCGCAGCGGATTGCGCGCGCCGCATCGCCGACCGCATTGAGCCCCGAGGCGCACAGCCGGTTGACGGTGATGCCAGGTATCGAGTCGGGCAGCCCGGCGAGCAGGAGCGCCATGCGCGCGACATTGCGGTTGTCCTCACCGGCCTGATTGGCGCAGCCGAAGAAAACCTCGTCGAGCCGCGACCAGTCGGCTTTGGCGTTGCGGGCGACCAGCGCTTTGATCGGAACCGCGGCGAGATCGTCGGTCCGCACCTTGGCAAGCGCCCCGCCGTAACGGCCGATGGCGGTGCGCGCGGCATCGCAGATAAAGACCTCCCGCATCGGCCGCTCCTTTTGGTGTTCCGGCAGGCTATTTACGGGCCGCGGCGGAACGGGTCAAATGGTCCGCCATGACCTCTCCGATTACCGAATTTCCGGCACTGCCGCCCACGCTCAGGGCCGAGCGGCGCGGCGCCATTGCTCTGCTGACGCTCAATCGCGCGGCAAAACGCAATGCGCTCGACGATCCGACCGTGCGCGGCATCGAGACGTTCTTCACGTCGCTTCCGGAGGGCGTGCGCGCCGCAGTCCTGCATGGCGATGGCGACCATTTCAGCGCCGGGCTCGACCTTACCGAACTGACCGAGCGCGATGTGTTTGGCGGCGTCGAGCACTCGCGTTCCTGGCATCGTGCCTTCGCGGCGATCGAGTTCGGCAGCGTACCCGTTGTCGCCGTGCTGCACGGCGCGGTGGTCGGCGGCGGGCTCGAATTGGCCGCGGCCGCACATATTCGCGTCGCCGAGCAGTCGGCATTTTATGCTTTGCCCGAGGCGAGCCGCGCCATTTTCCTTGGCGGTGGCGGCACGGTGCGGCTGCCGCCCTTGATCGGCGCTACGCGGGTGATGGACATGATGCTCACCGGCCGCACACTTAGCGCCGAGGAAGGGCAAGCGGTCGGGCTGACGCACTATCTCGTTGACGATGGCGCCGGGCTGGCCAAGGCCATCGAACTCGCCCATCGCATGGCCGGCAATGCGGCGTTTACGAATTATGCAGTGATGCACCTCTTGCCGCGCATCGCCCGCAGCGACCCCGCTACCGGCTTCGCCACTGAGGCGCTCGCCGCGGCGATCGCTCAGGACCAGGACGAAGCCAAGGTGCGGCTCAAGGCGTTCCTGGAAAAGCGCGCGCCCAAGGTAACGCGGAACTGATATGTCGAGCGTGCCGGCAAAAACCCACGCACCGCCAAATCGTCCGCCGCTGCGGCCGGTAAAACTTGGGCCCCCGGATGTTTCCGTCGAACGGCGCAGCGACGGCGCGATCCTGATGCGCTCGCCGCGCCGGCTGCCGGCTTTTCCGCGCATGCTGACCGAACGTCTCACTTATTGGGCCGCAGCCGCGCCGGATCGCGTGTTCTTAGGCCAGCGCGACGCGGCAGGCGGCTGGCGCACGATGACCTATGCCGAGACACTCGTCGCAGTGCGCGCACTGGCGTCGGCGCTGATCGAACGCGGGCTCACCGCCGACCGGCCGGTTGCGATTCTCTCCAGCAACGACATTGAGCACGCCCTCCTGGGACTTGCCGCCATGCATGTCGGCATTCCCTACGCGCCGATCTCGGTGCCTTATTCGCTGCTGTCGCAGGACTTCGGCAAGCTTGCAGCAATCATGAAAATCCTGACGCCAGGCCTCGTCTTTGCTGCCGACGGCACGGCGTTTGCGCGCGCCATCGCCGCCACCGTGCCAGGCAACGTCGAGGTCGTCGTCGCGCGAAATCCGCCAGACAAGCGGACGACGACATTGTTCGCGGACTTGCGCAATACCCAGCCGACGCCGGACGTCGCAACGGCGCATGCTGCAGTGCGGCCGGATTGGCCGGCTAAAATTCTGTTCACCTCGGGCTCGACCGGCCTGCCGAAAGGCGTCAACAACACCCATCGCATGTTGTGCGCCAACCAGGCGATGATCCGCGCCGGGCTTGCCTTTCTTGCCGACGAGCCGCCGGTCATCGTCGACTGGCTGCCGTGGAACCACACCTTTGGCAGCAACCACAATTTCGGTCTGGTGCTCGACAACGGCGGCTCGCTCTATATCGACGAGGGCAAGCCGTTGCCTGGCGCCATCGCGGCGACAGTGCGCAATCTGTGCGACATCGCGCCAACGATCTATTTCAATGTGCCGAAGGGTTTCGAGATGCTCTTGCCGTATCTCGCCTCCGACCGGGCGCTGCGCGAAACTTTCTTCAGCCGTCTCAAAGTCATGTTCTATGCCGGCGCCGCGCTGGCGCAACATGTGCTCGAAGCGTTTGAGGGTCTCGCCATCAAAGCGACCGGCGAGCGTATTCTGTTCATGTCGAGTTCGGCTCGACGGAGACTGCGCCTGCGGCGCTCGCATGCACATGGGGCGCGGAGCGCGCCGGCAATATCGGCCTGCCGCTGCCGGGCGTGACGCTCAAGCTCGTACCGCGCGAGGGCAAGCTCGAAGCGCGGCTCAAGGGTGACAATATCACGCCGGGTTACTGGCGCGCCCCGGCGCTGACCGCGGAGGCATTCGATGCAGAGGGCTTTTACAAGATCGGCGATGCGCTGAAATTCGCAGATCCGGCCGATCCGGCCAAAGGCCTTCTGTTCGACGGCAGGCTCGCCGAGGATTTCAAGCTCGCCACCGGCACCTGGGTCAGCGTCGGACCGCTGCGCGCGGCCTTCATTGCCCATTTCGCGCCGCTGGTGCGCGACGTGGTGCTGGCCGGAGCCGAATGCGACGAAGTCACGGCGCTGGTTTTCCCCGATCTCGACGCTTGCCGCAAAACGGTGCCGGGCGCTGCCACGGAGCTTTCGGCCCGAGCAGTGCTTGCCGACCAGCACGTGACGGGCGAGTTCATGCGCCGCCTCGATGTGTTTTTTGCCGCGGCGAAAGGCACCTCGAACCGCATTACCCGTATCATTCTGCTGGACGAGCCGCCGTCGCTCGATATCGGCGAGATGACGGATAAAGGCTCGATCAATCAGCGCGCCGTGCTGGCGAATCGGGCGAAACTCGTCGAAGAGCTATACGCGGCCGCGCCGCCGCCACACGTTATCGTTGCCAGCGCTAGACAATCCGACGGGCTGACCAAACAGGCAGATTGAGATAGGTAAGTTGCCATGGACATTCGGGGACATGCCGCGATCGTCACCGGCGGTGCTTCCGGCCTCGGCGCCGCGACCGCGCGCATGTTAGGGGAGGCCGGCGCACGGGTTGCGATCTTTGACGTGAACGGCAAGGCCGCCGCCGAAGTGGCGATCGACATCAACGGCATCGCAGTCGCCTGCGACGTTACCAATGCATCGGCGACCGAACAGGCCATCGCCAGGGCCGCCGCCGATCACGGCACCGCACGGATCGTGATCAATTGCGCTGGCGTCGGGCCGGCCAAGCGCATTGTCGGCCGCGATGGCCCGATGCCGCTCGACGAGTTCGCACGTGTCGTCGAGATCAACCTGGTCGGCACTTTCAACGTCATGCGGCTCGTCGCCGCCGCGATGCAGCCGCTCGATCCGCTGCAGGACGGCGAGCGTGGCATCATCGTCTGCACGGCTTCTGTCGCCGCCTATGAGGGCCAGATCGGCCAGGCCGCCTATGCCGCCTCGAAGGGCGGCGTGGTCGGCCTGGTCCTTCCGGCAGCGCGCGAATTCGCCCAGTTCGGCATTCGCGTCAATGCCGTGGCGCCCGGGATATTTTCCACCCCGATGCTGCATGCGCTGCCGGAAGCAGCGCAGGCGAGCCTTGCCGCGTCAGTGCCGTTTCCAAAGCTGCTCGGCCAGCCGCCGCAATATGCGGCGCTGGTACGCCACATGATCGAGAACCGCTATCTCAACGGCGAAGTAATCCGCCTTGACGGTGCGCTGCGCATGGCGCCGCGCTGAGCGCCGAACAATGCTGACCAATACCCGCACGACGCGTATCGAATGGGGCGACTGCGATCCCGCCGGGATCATTTATTATCCGCGCTACTTCGCGATCTTCGACGCCTCGACCACCCACCTCGTCGAACGCGCAACCGGCATGAAAAAAATCGACTACCTCAAGGCCTATGATTTTGTCGGGCATCCGGTTCTTGAGACACGGGCGCAGTTCCGCGTGCCGACGCGGTTTGGCGACGAAGTCACAATCGTCAGCAGCATCGTCGCCTGCGGCCGCTCAAGCTTCAAGATTGAACACCGCCTGACGCTCGACGGCACGCTCGCCGCCGAGGGGTCCGAAACGCGGGTCTGGGTGGGCCGCAGCCCCGACGATCCCCGTCAGATCAAATCAAAGCCAATCCCGCCAAACGTCGTCGCGCTTTTGACGCAGGGCTGAGGCAATGACCGCGTGTTTCCAGACGGCACAAAAGTGCGCTAGAAGCCTAGCCGCAAAAGGAGAGAAACGCCCATGCGCATCGACGCATATACCCATTTTTTCCCGGAACGATTTTTCACCAAGCTCAATGAGGTCGCTGGCGACTTCAAAGACATGGGCAAGCGCATCCGTTCGCTGCCGGCTCTGTTCGATCTCGACGTGCGCAAGAAGATCGTCGACGGCCACAAGGACTACCAGCAGATCCTCTCCTATCCGCAACCGCCGGTCGAGCGCTTCGCCAAGACGCCGGCCGACATCGACGAATTTTGCCGCATCATCAACGATGGCTTCGCCGAACTGATCGCCAAGGAAAAGGATCATTTTCCCGGCTGGGTCGCCCAAGTGTCGCTTGCCGCGCCGGACGCCGGTGTCGGCGAAGCCGAACGCGCACTCAAGAACGGCGCGCTCGGCGTGCAGATCTACACCAACGTGGCCGGCAAGCCGATCGATCGGCCAGAATATGCGCCGTTCTGGAAGAAGATGAACGAACTGGGTGCGCCGATCTGGATACATCCGGCACGCGGCGCCGAAACCCCGGATTATCTCGACGAGCAAAAATCGCTCTATGAAATCTGGTGGACCATTGGCTGGTCCTACGAGACCGCCTGCGCCATGCTGCGGCTGGTCTATTCCAAGATCATGGACACCCATCCCAACCTCAAAATCATCACCCACCATTTCGCCGGGATCGTGCCGATGCTGGAAGGCCGGCTTGGGCCGGGCAACGACGTGATGGGTAACCGCACCACCGACGAGGATTACGTCGGATTGCGCAAGAGCCTGAAGAAGCGGCCGCTCGATTATTTCAAGCAGGATTTCTGGGCCGACACTGCCGCCTTTACCGCCGAACCGGCGACCAAATGCGGCATGGAGTTCTTCCCCATCGACAAGCTGGTGTTTGCTTCGGATTGTCCGTTCGATCCGGAGGGCGGCACGATGTTTCCGCGCGAGACGCTGCGGATTCTCGACAAGCTGAAGATGGACAAGGCCACGAGCGACAAGGTGTTCTACAAAAACCTCGAAGCCGTGACCGGCAAAAAGCTGGTCAAGTAGCGGTTAGACGCGCGATAGAGCGGCGGGAATATCGCGCGGAGTTTCGACAACGACAACGCCGGCCTGTTCGAGGGCAGCGCGCTTGGACGCGTAGCTTCCCGCTGTGCCGGTGACGATGGCACCGGCGTGACCCATTTTCTTGCCGGGCGGCGAGGCTCGCCCGGCAATAAACGAAACCACAGGCTTTTTCATACCAGCGGCATATTCGGCCGCCCGCTCTTCCATCGCGCCGCCGATTTCGCCGACCAGAACGATCGCCTTTGTCCGGTCGTCCTGGTCGAGCGCAATCAAAGCGTCGCGCGTCGTGGTGCCTATCATCGGATCGCCGCCAATGCCGATGAAAGCGGACTGGCCGATGCCGGCGCGCGTCAGGTTAAGGCAAACCAGCGTGCCGAGGCTGCCGCTGCGCGAGATCACGCCGACCGCGCCCGGCCGAAACACGTTCGGATTGTGCCCCGGCATGATGCCGACAAAGCCCTCGCCCGGCGTCACCAGGCCCGCCGTGTTCGGCCCGACGATTTGCGTACCTGAGCGGCGCGCCGCAAGCAGCACCGCCATGACATCCTGCGCCGGAATATGCTCGGTAAGCATCACCAGAAGTTTCACGCCCGCCGCAATGGCATCGAGCGCGGCCGCCTTGGCGAGCGGCGGCGGAATGAACATCACCGTCGCATCATAGGGCGCCTGCTGCATAGCCTCGGCCGCCGACGCGAACACCGGCACGCCTATATGAATCTCGCCAGCGCGCTTCGGATTGACGCCGGCGACGACGCGGGTACCGCACTCGATCATCTTTTCGGTCCAGAAAGTGCCCTGCTTGCCGGTAATGCCCTGGACCAGCACACGGTGATGCTTGCGGTAAATCATGATCGCGCCGCGTCCACAGCCGCCTGCACGGCATCTTCCATGAAGTCGTATGGCTCAATGCCGAGCCGCTCACGCACGAGCTTGACCGCCTCATCTTCGCCGGTGCCGTGAATTGAAAAAAACACCGGAATCGTCGGCTTCAGTTTTTCCCAGGCCTTGACGACGCCGTCGGCCATGACATCGGTGCGGGCGAAGGCGCCGCAGAAATTAATCACCAGGCTTTTGACATTTGGCGCCGACAGCACCAGGCCAAGCGCCGCCTCCGACTTGGTGTAGGCCTCGCCGCCGATCTCGAGGAAATTAACCGGCTGACCGCCGCAATGCGCGATCACGTCCATGGTGGTCATCGTCAGTCCGGCACCGTTGGCCAGCACGCCGACCGTGCCGTCAAGCTCGATGAATTTTAGACCGGCCTCAGCGCCGCGCCGCTCAAGCGCGGTAAGCTTCTCGGCCGCGCCAAGGCCGGCAAGCTCGCTCTGGCGAAAAAGCGCCGCATCGTCGAGCGTCAGCTTGCAGTCGAGCGCAACGACGCGGCCATCCTTCAGCAGCGCCAGCGGGTTTATTTCGACAAGCTCGGCGTCACATTTGCGGTAAATCGCGTAGAGCGATTGCAGGATCGCGGCGATCTTCGGCGCGGCGTCGCCAAGACCGAGGCCGCCAAGCATGGTATGCGCTGCCACCTCGCCGAACTCTTCGTCGATCTCCAGTCCGTAGCGTCGAACGGCGTCCGGCCGCGCCGCGGCGACCTCTTCGATCTCCATGCCGCCTTCGGTGGAAAACAGCACCAGCGGCCGGCAGGTGGTAAAATCGGTCAGCACCGCTGCGTAGAATTCACGCGCGATGTCGGCGCGCTCTTCGAGGAGAACTTTCTCGACCCGATGGCCGTCGATCATCATCCCAAGGATTGCCTGCGCTGCAGCGAGCGCTGCAGCGGCGCTGTCCGCCTTGCGGATGCCGCCCGCCTTGCCGCGCTTGCCGGTCGGCACCTGCGCCTTGACCACGCATGGCCCAATTTCGCCGAACGCGGCCCCCGCCTCGGCCGGCGTAGCACACAGCCTGCCGCGCGGTACCGCGATCGACGCCGGGACCAGCACTTTCGCTTTGGCGACGTGCTCCTCGAAATTCATCACCACCCCCGCTTTCAGCGACCGTATTTTCCCCAGTGCGGGCCGAACAGTTCCTGTTCGCTCGGTTTGTCCTCAGGGATCACCGTGACCAGGTGCGTGATGTTGAGGAAGTGCTTGTAGCTCAAGTTCTCCGAAATGCTGTTCTTTTGCCACGAGCCGCAGCCCATGCTGAGCGTGAAGCCGAGGCCGGAGTTGAAGCCGCCGCCGTTGCCGAACGTGTGGGCAAAATTCACCAGCACCCGCACCACGTCGAGGTCCTCAGCCAACTCGCGGGCATGAGCCATGTCTTTGGTGTGAATGCCGCAGGAATGGCCCTTTCCCTGGTAGTCGAGCACGGCGCGCACGTGCTCCTTGGCCGCGGCAAAATCCCTGGCGCGATAGACGGTGAGAACGAGCGACAGCTTCTCGCCCGAGAACGGATGCTCCTTGCCGGTGCCGGTGTCCTCAACCATAAAGAAGTCGGCGCGCTCGGCGCCGGCCGACAGCCCGAAGGCCGGCGCCAGGATGTCGGCGCCACGCGCGATCAGATGGCGATTAAGCTTGCCATGGTGCCACAGCGCTTCCTGAACCGCAGCCTTCTCTTGCGCCGTGCACAAATAACCGCCGACTGCTTGCAGCGCGGCGACGGCTTTGTCGTAGACCGAATTGAGAATGATCACTGAGTTTTCGGACGAGCATGATGTCGAATTGTCGAAAATCTTCGAGGCGCGGATTTTCTGCGCCGCATCGGCGAGGTCCGCAGTTTCGTCGATGATGACCGGAACATTGCCGGCGCCGACGCCGATCGCCGGCGTCCCGCTCATGGCGGCGCGGCGGACATTGTCCTGCGAACCGGTGACAACGACGAGATCGGCGGCTTTCATAAGGTCTTCAGTCAATTCCTTGGTAACCGGCGGCGGCAGCACCTGCACGAGGTCGATGGGCAGCCCGATTTTCTCCAGCGCCGCGCGCATGTAATCGACGGTGCGCTTGGTCGTCTCGTAACCGAGCGGCGACGGCGCGATGACCACGGCATTGCGCGCCTTGATCGCCATCATCGCCTTGTTGACGGGAGTCGCCGCCGGATTGGTCGAAGGCGTCAGTGCGGCGATGACGCCCATCGGCTTGGCGTATTTGACGATCCCTTTGGCCTTGTCTTCCTCGATAATGCCAACCGATTTGCCGCGCAAAAGATCGCGCAGCGTGCCGAAAGTCTTGCGCTGGTTCTTGACGATCTTGTCGGCCACATTGCCGAGCCCGGTATCGGCGACCGCCAAGGCGGCAAGTTCGCGCGCGTGCTCGGGTTTGTAGACCGACCATGCCAGCGCGCGCACGGCTTCGTCGGCGCGCTCCTGACTGACGTCACGGAAGGCATCGAAGGCGGCGTGCGCGCGCCGCATGACCTCGTCAACGACCGGCTTGTGGTGCGCATTCACCGGCGATTTCACTGCGACCGTCATCGTCATCACGTCCCGCTATTGGTGATTTGCATCATGCGCGAACTACTGTGCGGCCTGCTGCAATCGCATGTCCTCGCGCTTGATGCCCGCCACCCGGACCGGTTTCTTCATGGCATCGCGACGGAATGGCTCACCGAGCTCCTGATTGAGGACGACTTCGATAAATGTCGTGACGCGTTTTTTCTGCGCCTCGCAAGACACGCGCAGAGCCTCGGTCAGTTCATTCGGTGTCCGCACCGTGACGCCCTTGAGGCCGCAGCCCTCGGCCACCCTGGCGTAGGACAGATGCGGATCGAGCTCGGTGCCGACGAAATTGTCGTCGAACCAAAGGATGGAATTGCGCTTCTCGGCGCCCCATTGATAGTTGCGGAACACCACCATGGTGATGCCCGGCCACTCCTGGCGGCCGATCGAGCTCATTTCGTTCATGGAAATGCCGAAAGCGCCATCGCCGGCAAAGCCAACACAGGGCGTATCGGGATTGCCGATCTTGGCGCCGATGATGGACGGGAATCCGTAGCCGCAGGGGCCGAACAGCCCGGATGCCAGATATTTCCGTCCCTTCTCGAAGGTCGGATAGGCGTTGCCGATGGCGCAATTATTGCCGATGTCGCTCGATATGATCGAGTCCTTCGGCAACCCGGCCTGAATCGCGCGCCAAGCCTGCCGCGCCGACATGCGGTCGGGATCACGCTTGCGCGCGTCTGCGTTCCACGTCGTACCCGCATCGTCATCTTCGTGATCCATGCTGGACAGTTCCTGCAGCCACCGCGACTTGGTGGTGTGGACCAGCGCCTTGCGCTCATCGCGGCCGGCGTCGCCCGCCGCCGGCGTAAGCTGCGCCAGGATAGCCTTGGCGACGAGCTTGGCGTCGCCGCAAATGCCGACTGTGACCGGCTTGGTCAGACCAATGCGGTCGGCATTGATGTCCACCTGGATGACCTTGGCGTTCTTCGGCCAATAGTCGATGCCATAGCCGGGCAGCGTCGAAAACGGATTGAGCCTCGTACCAAGCGCCAATACCACGTCGGCTTTCGCGATCAGCTCCATCGCCGCCTTCGAGCCGTTATAGCCGAGTGGCCCGACCGCAAGCCGATGGCTGCCGGGGAAACTATCGTTGTGCTGGTAATTGCTGCAGACCGGCGCATCGAGCTTTTCGGCAAGCGCTGCGCATTCCGGGATGGCGCCACCAAGCACGACGCCGGCCCCGGAGAGGATCACGGGAAATTTCGCCGCCGACAGAAGCCTGGCCGCCTCGGCGACCGCATTGGCGCCGCCGCCCGGAAGCTCGAATTCGATGATCGCCGGCAGGTTGATGTCGATGACTTGCGTCCAAAAATCGCGCGGGATGTTGATCTGCGCCGGGGCCGAAAGTCGCTTGGCTTTAGTGATGACCCGATTCAATACTTCCGCGGTCCGGTGAGGATCGCGCACCTCTTCCTGATAGCAGACCATGTCGCGGAACAGCGCCATCTGCTCGACTTCCTGGAAGCCGCCCTGACCGATGGTCCGGTTCGCCGCCTGCGGCGTCACCAGGAGCATCGGCGTGTGATTCCAGTATGCCGTCTTGATCGGCGTGACGAGGTTGGTGATCCCCGGGCCATTTTGCGCGATCACCATCGCCATTTTGCCGGTCGACCGCGTATAGCCGTCACAGATGATCCCGCCATTGGTCTCGTGCGCGACGTCCCAGAACGTGATTCCGGCAGCCGGAAACAGGTCGGAGATCGGCATGAAGGCCGAACCGATGATGCCGAAAGCATGCTCGATGCCGTGCATCTGCAGGACTTTCACGAAGGCTTCTTCCGTCGTCATTTTCATCGCAGTCGTCCTTTATTCGGTTCCGCTGTTCATGTGCTGTCGGGTGAAGATAGGTTTCAGGTCCGGTTCTGGAAAGTCTCGGCGAGTTCGATCGCAGCGGCGCGCAACGCCGGAAGATGTTCGCGCGCCATCCGGACATTCATGCGCGCTTCCGGCGCCTGGATTGCAATCGCAGCCAGCATTTCGCCGTTTCGGCCCATCACCGGCACCGCCACACAAACCACGCCGACGAGATATTCCTCGCGGTCGAACGAGACCTGCTCCTTGCGGATCTGCCGGAGTTCGGCCTCAAGCTGCGATAGTTCGGTGATGGTGCCGCCGGTGAAGCGGCGCAGTTCGAGGCTTTGCAACAGGCGCTGGCGGCGCCGCGCCGGCAACAGTGCCAGATGCAGCTTGCCGATTGCACTGCAGTGGAGCGGCACACGCGACCCGGTGCCGAAATGCAGGCGCAGCGGCCAGTGCTCGGCCTCGACGCGGTCGAGATAGACGATCTCGCCATTGAGGATCACGCCGATATTGCAGGTTTCATTGACCTGATGGGCGAGCCGCCGCAGCAACGCGTGGCGGCCGGAATCGCGCATCGAGGCGCGCATGGTGCCGAAGGCGAGATCGGTGAGCCGCGATCCCACCGTGAGCCGTTTGCGCACCGGCTCGCGCGCGAGATAGCCGGAACTGACCAGGCCGTCGACCAGGCGATAGGCGGTCGCCTTCGGCAGCGCCAGCGTTTCGATAACGCTGGCGACTTCGACCGCAGCCGGGGACTGTGCGACAAGATCGAGAATAGCAAACGTCCGCGCGGTCGCGGTCGAGATCGCTTCATGTTCGCCGTCCGCCGCAGGAACGGCGGGCGGCGCGTGGCGCTGCGGCCTATGTATTGTGTCTGCTTTCATCGGCGGTCACCCGACATCGCAATAGCCGCCGCGCGGCGGCGCATGGCAAACAGCTCACGCAGCAACGGATAGCTCAGCGCCAGGAGCGACCCGACCATCAGCGGGCCGCAGATCGGGCCGCGAAAGAATACGGTCCAATCGTTGTCGCTAGAGATCATGCTGCGCATGAATGCGGTCTCGCCGACTGGGCCAAGGATTGCTCCGAGCACCATTGGTGAGATCGGATATTTGAATTTCTCGAACAGATAGCCGAGCACACCAAAGATCACGATCATCCACACATCCGACATGTCGTTGCGGTTGGCATAGGCCCCGACCAGACAAAACATCACCACGATCGCCGAGAGGACGCCCTGCGGAATGGTCAAAACCTTGACCACGACCCGAATCCAGAAAAATCCGACGATGCACATGCCGACGACGCTGGCGAACATCGAGGCGAGGATGGTGTAGACCATCAGCGACGATGCCGGATCCTCAAACAGCATCGGGCCCGGCTGGACGCCATGGAGGAGGAACGCGGCGAGGATGACGGCGGTGGCGCCGCTGCCGGGCAGACCCAGCGTCAAAAGCGGAATCATGTGGCCCGCCACCGAAGCGGTGGCGCCGATTTGCGGTGCGACGATGCCCTCCGGAATTCCGGTCCCTAACAGCTCCCGCCGCCGTCCGTATTGCTTCTCAATGCCGTATGAGATGAAGGAAGTGATCGTCGCCCCAGCTCCCGGCACGATGCCGAGCACCGTCCCCAGCACCGTGCTTCGCAGCAGCGTCATTTTGATAGCCAGGAATTCCTTCAGCGAGGGAAACTGCGTCGCGACGTTCACCTTCTCTTTGGGCTTGTCGAGATGCAAACCCTGGCCGATCCGCGCCAGCACTTCGCCGAGGCCATACATGCCGACCAGCACCTCGACCAATTGCACGCCGTCGCGCAGGATCGGCACGCCGAATGTGAAGCGGTCGGTGCCGTAGATACTGTCGATGCCGATGGTCGCCACCAAAAGACCGACGCACAGGCTGATGAGCGAATTCACCAGCGATTTTCCGGCAAGCGCCACCACCGTCGTCAGCCCGAAGAACACTGCGGCGAAATAATCAGGCGAATCGAATTTCAGCGCGGCTTCGCTCATCGGGCCAGCCAGCGCCACCATCACCGTCGACGACACGAGCCCGGCGATCAGCGCGGCGAGTAGCGCCCAGCCGAGCGCTTTTGCCGGCTGGCCGCGTTGCGCCATGGTGTAGCCGTCCCACAGCATCGGCACGTCCATCGGCTCGCCGGGAATGCGATAGAGGATGGCGGTGAAACACCCTCCGTAGGTGCCGGAAAAGTAGATCGCAGTGAGCAGGATCACCGCGGGCTCGATCCGCATCTGGTAGGTAAACGGTAGCGCCAGAATAACGCCCATCACCAAGCCGAGGCCCGGCATGATCGAGACCGCCATGCCGACCAGCAAGCCGACGAGCAGCATCAGCAGGTCGAACGGCTGGAAGACCTGAATGAAGCCGTGAGCGAGATTGACGAGGACCACGCCGCCTCCCTAGTGCACGCCCATGGCGGCCATCAACGCGTAGGACAGGCGGTCGAAAGGCGCGATCCCGACCGGGAGCGCCACATAAACCACACGCATGAACACGAACATGAAGGCAAACGCGATCGCCACGCTCAACAGCGTGACGCGCACGAACTGACGGTAATGCCCGAGATACATCAGTACGAAAGCGTAGATGATGGTCGCCAGAAAAAACCCAAGCACCGGCAGAATGAAGAGAAAGCCAATCGTGGCCGCGACCGCCAGCCAGACCAGCCACGGATAGACTTCCGGCGGCCGGACCAGCGCTTCCATCTCCTCGGCTTGAGCGTCGGCCTCATCCGCTTTGCCGGCCTGCAATGCGCTCGATACGGCGCCCCACAGCGCCGACGCCAGCAGCAGGATCAGAATAAGCTTCGGCCATGCGCCCGGCCCGATGCGCCCGGAGGACTGCTCGAACTCGAAGTTCGCCGCGACGTGATAGAGAAACAGGCCGGCCGCGAGCACGACGAGATAGGGCAGCGTCGCCCGGCATCGATCCCGCAACGTGATGGCCCTGCCTGAACTCACTTCGATCCCTGCTGTGTGGAAGCCAAAATGCCCTTGGCTTGAGCGAGCCATGAATCCATGAAGCCGCGCGCTTTATCCATCGGCACGTAGCTGTCCGGATCGGCGTATTGCTGATTGAGATAGGCCTTGAATTCCGGAGTTTGCGCCACTTTCGCCAGCGCGTCGGACAGCATCTTGACCCGAGCCGGATCAGTGCCGGCCTTGACCACGATGGCACGGAACTGCGGCAGCGTGACGTCGTAGCCGAATTCCTTGGCGACCGGAACGTTGGCAAATTGCGGAATGCTCAGCCGATGCGGATAGAAGAAAATCAGCGGGCGGATCTTGCCGCCGTCGAAATAGCTGCGCACGTCACCGGTCTGCTCATAGAGCACGTCGGCATTGCCGCCGAGGATCGAGGTGTAGCGCAGTTCGGGCTCGGCGTAGGGGATCGGCTGGAACTTGAACCCCTGCTTGTCGAGATAAGAGGTGGTGATGTCATCGGCGCTGCCGAAGCCAAGCACTGCGACCTTCAGCGCCTGCTGTTTCGCGGTGGCGGCAAGCTCCTGCCAGGTGTGCCATTTGCTCTGGGTGTTGACCCAATAGCCGGACGGCTGCTGGATCATGATCGCGAGCGGGATGACCTGGTCGGCGGAGAAGCCCGGATGTGGCCCAGCGAGCAGCGAATAGGTATCGCCAATCAGGACCGCGAGCGTGTAGCCGTCGGCCGGAGAATTCAGGAGCTTGGTGATGCCGGTTTGTCCCGTCGCGCCCGGGACGTTGAGCACCGGGAAGGAGACGCCGAGACTCTGCGACATGATCTTGCCGGAGGTCCTGGCCAGGAGATCGGCGCCACCACCCGGACCCCACGGCACGATGAAGTTGATCGGATGGTCGGGAAATTTTTCCTGCGCTTGCGCGGCCGGTCCGAATGCAAGACCGACGACAAAGCAAAGTACCGCGGCGGCAAACCCCGCCATTCTTTGAGCGACCATCACCATTCCTCCCTGGCTTTCGGATCAGCCGTGCCGGCAGCGCCGGAGTTCAAACCCCTGTTCTGCGCGAACTGATCCCGAATTCTCATTGAATGAGACGTACGGTTTTAAAAGCAAATAGCACAGTGCTAATCTGACGACAACGAGGCTGACGGCCGCAGCAATGGGCGGCCGTTTTGTGCATCCGCCGTCGGCGCTGAAAGTCCAGGCCGGCCAATCGCGGCAAAAACAAAAATAACAACAATCAATCGGAAAACGAGGGAGGGTGGCGTGTCGACATCATCAACTGCTCAGCGTCCAGAAGGTTTGGTTTCAAAAGATCTTGCCGCGCAAGAAAACTTGCTGGCGCGGCTCGATCGCATGCCGGTCAACGGCAAAATACTGTTTCTCGTCGGGCTGCTCGGCGTGATCTGGATATTGGAGGCCTTCGACATCGGCATCATTGCGCCGGTCTTGTTCATTCTTAAAGGCGAGTGGCAGCTGTCGCCGAGTAATATGGGCCTGATCGGTAGTGCCGGGACATTGGGAATCGTCATCGGCTTGCTTCCGGCCGGCCGCTTGGCCGACCGCTTCGGCCGCAAATCGACCTTGGTCGCCGGCATCGTGATTTTCAGTATCGTTACGTTCCTTGCCGCCTTCTCACAGAACGTCACCCAGCTCGCGATTTTCCGTTTCATTGCCGGCCTGGGACAAGGCGCGGTGTTTCCAGTTCCCTATTTGCTGCTTTCCGAATTCGTCAACAAGCAATGGCGCGGCACTGCCGTCGGCCTTGCCAATTCTTTGCTCGGTTTTTCCTACGGTCTCAACACACTCGCCGGCGCGCTGGTGGTCGGTCATATCCCGGCGAGCGAAGCGTGGTGGGTGCTGTTGATGCTCGGCGGCATTCCAATTCTCATCGTGCCGATTATCATGGCATTTCTTCCGGAATCGCCACGCTTTCTATTGAAGGTCGGCAAGGCCGATACGGTTCGCAAGTTCGTCGAGGAGCTTGAAGACATCAGCCAGGTGCCGCATGACGAGAAGCTGATCGACGAGGGTTCACTCAAGGTGCTGGAAGCGACGGCGCAACGCCGCGTCTCGATCTCCGACCTCTTTCGCTACCCCTACCGGACGCGTTGCTTCGTGGCCTATCTGGCGCTGCTTTCGCCGTTCATCGTGTTTTACGTCATCACCATCTACGGGCCCTCGATCCTGCAACGCATGGGAGCCGGCAAGGAGGACGCCCTCTATTACACGTCCGGGCTGTTGTTCCTGACCGTCATCTCGACCGCAATCGCCGGGAGCATCGGCGACAAGATCAGCCGCCGCTGGGGGCTGGTGATTATCATGTCGATAACGGCCATCGGAACCGTGGCGCTGGGCCAGCCGCTGTCCCGGGCCGGGACGATCGCCGCCGCAATCGTGGTGTGGAGTTTTGTCTATGCGGGGTTCCCGTTGGCGAAACTCTATATGGCGGAGCAGTTCCCAACGCGGCTGCGGGCGACCGGAGCGATGCTGGGCGAGAGTATCACGCGCTTTCTCGGCGGCGTCGTTCTCGTTTATCTGTTCCCGATCATGAGCGCCGCCATGGCGGCGTCGACCTTGTATCTGATACTGGCGGTGCTGACGGTGGTCTGCATCCTGCCGATCTGGCTCTTCGGCTTCCAGACCTCGGGCGTCAGTGTCGAGCAAACCGGCACGGACCTCTCCGCGCTCGCCAAAATGGGATCGCGCAATTAAAGCGCGGTCCCAAAATGTGGGAACCGGATCATGCTCAAGCCGGGCGGATCGTCAGATCGGCTCGATGACGAACAAGGTGCGGCCGTATTCGACCAGTTCGGCATTTTCGGCGCCGATCTGGACGATGCGGCCGTCGTTCTCGGCGGCGATCGTGGTGAAAAGCTTCATCACCTCGATCAGGCAAAGCGGATCGCCTTTGCGGACGGTGCTGCCGATGTCGACGAAGACCGCCGCGTCGGGGGACGGCGCGCGGTAAAACGTGCCGACCATTGGCGCGATGACCTCGATCTGATGCGGCGCTTTCGCCGCTTGGGCGTGTGGCGGAGCGGCGGCTGGCGACGGAGTGAGTGTGGTGACCGGCGCTGTGGCGGGCGGCGTCGCCATAACGGGTCGGGAGGCGACATCGTGCGGCACGGCAGCGGCGCCACCGGCAACATTTCGGCGTACCACGAGTTTCAAGTCGCCGGTTTCGACGATCACCTCGTCGCAGGCGCTGCCATCGATGATTTTGAGAATTTCGGCGATCTCATCATAGTTCAGGCTCATGCGCCCCCGCTTCCTTCACGCTTTGGATCCATCGTTGCCGTCTTCGTCGTCGAGCGTCGCCGAAAGGCGCATGGCGGCGTCTTGCAGCAAGGGGATATGGCGCAACCCCTGTTCGAGCGTCATGCGCGCCAGTGGCGCCGAAATTGCCAGCGCCGCGACCGGCTGTGCGTTGCGCCCATGGACCGGAACCGCCACGCAGACAACGCCGGCCAGGAATTCCTGATTGTCGGTCGAGATTCTCGCAGCTCGGATTTTTTCGAGTTCGCTGCCAAGCCGCGCGGCGTCGGTCATGGTGTTCTCAGTGTAGCGATGCAACGGGATAGTGCGCAGCAAGGCCGTGCGCTTGCGCGGCGCCAGCATGCTCAGGAACAGCTTACCCATCGCGGTGCAATGCAGCGGCACGCGCGAGCCGGGTTCGAAGCGCAAGCCCAACGGCCATGCCGACTCGACACGGTCGAGATAGATGACGTTGCTGCCGGCCATCACGCCGAAATTGCAGGTCTCGCCGATTTCATTCGACAAAGCCTCCAAGATCGCGTGACGCGGCGCCTGCAGCATCGACGCCGAAATAATGCCGAGGCCGAGTTGCAGGAGCCGTGCGCCCGGGACGAAGCGCCGCTTGCCTGGCTCGCGCTGCAACAGCCCCTCGCTTTCCAGCATGCGCACGATGCGATGCGCGGTCGGCTTCGGCATGTTTTGCAGCGCGCTGATGTCGCTGACGCCGAGCGGACGCCGAGCGGTCGCCAGCGTCTCGATGATGGCGAGCGCCTTGATAGTCGGGAATGCATGTTCCGCGGGTTCGGCAGCCGGGCGTTTGCCTGCTGCGCGCTTCGTTCGCGGCTTCGAGAGGCCGGTGGGGTCGAGGGGCGTTTCCATGCGTTTTATCAAAAAACAACTCGTAATGTCTTGCAATATGATTTTTCGCTGTCAAAGTCATCTGGGGAGGAATGGCCGCCGATTAAGGAACGGCCGCGTCAGGAGGGATGGGTGCGTCGCGTATTGATTGCCAATCGCGCAGAGATTGCACTGCGCGCCATCCGCACCTGCCGGCGGTTCGGTCTTGAAAGCGTCGCGGTGTATTCCTCGGCAGACGGCAATTCTCCGCATCGCTGGGCGGCCGACCACGCCGTCTGCATCGGGCCACCACCGCCGAAAGCAAGCTATCTCAATGCAGCCGCGCTAATCGAAGTCGCGTCCGCCTGCCAATGCGACGCGGTTTATCCCGGCTACGGTTTTTTGGCGGAAGACCCGGTTTCGCCGCGCGCTGCGCGGAAGCGGGATTGATTTTCATCGGCCCCAGCGCCGAGGTCATCGCGCGGATGGGTGACAAAGTCGCAGCGAGGCAGACCGCCGCGGCATTGGGCATTCCGGTGGTGCCGGGTTCGAACCAGGGCTTCACTGCGGCGGCGGAAGCCAAATCGCATGCCGATGGGATCGGCTATCCGTTGCTGCTGAAAGCAAGTGCCGGGGGTGGCGGCCGCGGCATGCGGGTTGTCACCGACGCCGATGCTTTTGTCCCATTGTTCGAGCAGGCAAGCGCCGAAGCCGCGGCGGCGTTTGGCCGGCCCGATGTCTATCTCGAGCGGTTTTTTCCGACTGTCCGCCACATCGAAATCCAGGTATTCGGCGACCGGCATGGCAATTATGCGGAACTCGGCGAGCGCGATTGCAGCGTGCAGCGCCGGCATCAGAAGCTCATCGAAGAGGCGCCGTCGCCGGTGCTAGACAATGCGGCACGTCGCGCCATGGCCGACGCCGCGCTAACCCTCGTCCGCGCGATCAATTACGTTAATGCAGGCACCGTCGAGTTCATCTACGACGTCGCGAGCGCGCGGTTTTTCTTTATCGAGATGAACACCCGCATCCAGGTCGAGCATCCGGTGACCGAGATGGTGACCGGAAACGACCTGGTGGCGGAACAGTTTCGCGTCGCCGCGGGCGAGAGGCTTGCGATCGTTCCGGCCGGCAGCGATGCGCCGGTGGCGATCGAATTCCGCATCAATGCCGAAGACGCCGAACACGGCTTCCGCCCATCGCCGGGCATGCTCAAGCGCTGGCGGCCGCCGAGCGGCCGAGACATCCGGCTCGATAGCCACGTTTACGAAAATTACGTCGTGCCGCCTTTTTACGACTCGATGCTTGGCAAGCTGATCGTCACCGGCCGCGACCGCGCGACGGCGATCGCAACGGCAGCGGCGGCGCTGGCGCGCTTCGACGTCGCCGGCATTGCCACCACGGTGCCGTTCCACGCCGCTTTGTTGCGCCAGGCGGAATTCGCCCGGGCGGAAATTCATACCCGCTGGGTCGAAGACCGATTGCAGGCGCAGGAACGGATGCACGTGCATTGATGACCGCCGCAAAAACCGTACGGCTTGTCGATGTGACGCTGCGCGATGCGCATCAATGCCTGTGGGCGACGCGCATGACCACCGCGATGATGGCCGACATTGCGCCGCGGCTCGACCGTGCCGGTTTTGAGGCCATCGATCTGGTTGGCGGCGCCGTGTTCGACGTCTGCGTGCGTTATCTGCGGGAGGATCCGTGGGAGCGTATGCGCATCGTCAGCGGCTGGGTCAAGGAAACGCCGTTGATCGTGATGACGCGCGGCCAAAGCTTGTTCACTTTTGAGTTCTTTCCCGACGACATCGTCGAATTGGCGGCCGAACGGATTTTCGCCAACGGCATCCGCTACCACACGCCCTATGATGCGCTTAACGACATGCGCAATATGGAAGTGCCGGTGCGCGCCGCGAAGCGCGCCGGCCTTTATACCGCGGGCGGCGTGGTCTACACGCTCAGCCCGGTCCACACCGATGATTACTATGCGCGCAAGACGCGCGAACTCATCAAGCTCGGAGTCGATGCGGTCTATCTCAAGGACCCGAGCGGACTGCTGACCCCGGAACGCGCACACACGCTGGTGCCCACGCTCAAGGAGGCCTGCGGTGCGTTGCCGCTGCACCTGCACTCGCATTGCCTCACCGGTCTTGCACCCTACACCGCGATCCGCGCCGCCGAACTCGGTGTCGACGTGGTGCATACCGCCACCTCCACCTTGGCGAACGGCGCTTCGCATCCCGCGACCGAAAGCTTTGTGCACAACGCCCGGCGCGACGGTTTCACCGTGCCGATCGATCTCGCTCCGGTGGATGAGGTCGCCAAGCGCCTGCGCTACATTGCGGCGCGCGAAGGCAGACCTGTCGGTCATATCGCCGAGCACGACGCCTTCCACTACGAGCATCAGATGCCCGGCGGCATGGTGTCGAACCTTAAATCGCAATTGGCGCCGCTCGGTATCGCCGACCGCCTGCCCGACGTGCTGGAAGAGGCCGCACGCGTGCGCCACGATCTCGGCTACCCGATCATCGTCAGCCCGTTCGCGCAATTCGTCATGACGCAGGCCGTGCTCAACGTCATGGGCAAGGAACGCTACGCGACGGTACCCGACGAGGTACGCAAATACGTGCTCGGTCATTACGGCGAGATCGCCGGGCCGATCGACCCCAATCTTTATGACCGCATCGCCAAGGGCGCAGCGCCGACCACGGCGCGGCCGGGCGATCTGGTCGAGCCGGGCATCCCGCGGGTGCGGCGCGAGCGCGGGCCGTTCGCTTCCGTCGACGATCTTCTGCTGGCGGCGTTTTACTCCGACGGGCAGTACCGGTCGCTCAAGGCCGCCGGCCCGATCAAGACCGAGTATCCGCTGGCATCGACGCCGCTGATCACGCTCCTGAAGGAGATTGCGCTGCGGCCCGGCATCCGCTCCTTTCATCTCGTCAAACGGCCCGCGCCGGCGTGACCATGACCGTACCGGCCATCATCACCGTTGCCATCACCGGCGCCATCCCGCGCAAGGCGGATACGCCTGCGGTGCCGGTGACGCCCAGCCAACAGATCGAAATCCACGCACGAGGCCTATGAAGCGGGCGCCAGTGTCGCGCACATTCATGTCCGCAATGCCGACGAGACGCCGAGCTCCGATCCGGCCCTGTTCGCGGAAGTCGGCGAAGGCGTTGCCAAGCAC
>CAVXWL010000012.1:0-56066 GCA_963765365.1 uncultured Alphaproteobacteria bacterium
CTGTTTCTGGGTGGAACAGGAGTGCCACGCGCGTCGTGTGCGGGGCGATCTCTTCCAATACCTCCACCCAGTTCCCGCCCTGCGCGGAATTGTCTGTCGTGAAGCCGGTGATGTTGCCGCTCGGACGTGCGAGACTTTTGGCGAAGCCCCCGCCGATCGGATCGGAAACTTGCACGAACACGATAGGGATGGTTCGTGTTTCGAGGGCAAGGGCGCGGACCACGGGCGTTGTCTGACCAAGAATGGCGATCGGGTCGCAGATTGACCAACTCTTTTGCGAACGTTTCGATCCTAGCCGCACTACCGTTGCCCCAACGAAGTTCAATCCGGAGATCGCCGCCTTCCGTCCACCCCAGCTTCGCGGGCGCATCACGGAAAGCCGCGAACAAAGACTGCGTGGGCCGATCACTCTCCTCCCCGCCCATCAGCACGCCGACCCGCCGCATTGTTGCCTGCTGGCCACGCGCGACATGCGGCCACGATGCAGCCATGCCGCCAACAACCGTTATGAATTCCCGTCGCCTCATAGACCTTCGCTCCAGGCCGGGAACCACACTCTAGCACATCGCCATTCGGGAACGCTGCGGTGCATCACGCGCTATGGGTTCACGTCCGAGTTGGGTCAATCTCTACCAAAACTCGATGTCCGCTTTAGGTCCGCTTACCCCCCGATCGCGACCAGATCGCAGACGTCTCGGCACTTCGGTTTCGGGCCAATAGCTGCCTTCGGATGCCTTATTCAATCACATCGTCTGCACGGGCGATCAACGACGGTGGTACGGTGAGGCCAAGTACCTTGGCAGCTTTGAGGTTAATCGACAGTTCGAACGTCGTCGGCTGCATTACCGGCAGATTGGATGGACTTTCGCCTTTGAGGATGCGGGCGACGTAAATGCAGGCTTGGCCATAGGCCTCGCGAATACTGGTTCCGTAGCTAATGACTGCACCATCCTTGACGTATTCCCGAGTGCTGCCGCACACCGGTAAAGCATTACGCGTTGCCAATGCGATAATACTGGCGCGCTGGCTTCCCAGGAACGGGTCGGCTTGCGTTAGCAACGCGCCGGCGTGCAATTGGCTGAGCTGTGCGTGGGTCTCGTCGATTTCGCGTTGGGTGCTGGCGTTCAGCACGTGAATTGTCAGCCCGAGCTTTTTGGCCGCCGTAAGAACGTCCTTGGTTTCTTGGGCAGCTTGGGGGCCGTTCGGATTGACGAGATAACCGAACACACTAGCTGACGGCAACAGTTCGTGCAGCAATTCGACCCTTTTGGCCGCCAAGGCGCCGTTGAAAAAAACCACTCCTGTGACGTTGCCGCCAGGCTGGTTAAGGCTGGGAACGATACCGGACTGAACCGGATCGTCGCCGCTGACAAATACGATTGGAATTGTCCGTGTCGCTGCTTTGGCCGCCCGGGCCGGTGCAGCGCCGCCGCCGGTGAAAATCACCGCAGCATGACGACGAACCAGATCGTCCGCCATCGCCGACAGTCTATCGTAGTGGCCTTCTGCCCAATGGAACTCGACGGCGACATTCTGACCATCGACAAGGTCGGCGGTTTTCAGACCCCGACGGATGGCATCGACGATGTACCCGTCCGCTGCTGCCGAAGCGCTGTGTATTATGCCGATCAATGGTAATGCGGCCTGCTCGGCGCGCGCCGAGATTGACCGTACAATCGTGCCCGCGCCAAGTAACACAACAAATTCGCGCCGTTTCATCGTCTCATCGGCCTCAGTGTCTGTCCGGGGAGAAGTTGAATCCTATGAATCATTTGTGATTTCAATAGAGGCGGCCTGATTCTGGAGGGGCCGGCGATGTGGACGAAAAAAATCGCGCCCGGTATGACCGCAGCCATTTGCGCTATCCCAGCGACCTCACCGACGACGAATGGAAACTGGTCGAACCGCTGATCCCGCCAGGCAAGCGCGGTGGCGACAAACGCACGGTAATCATGCGCGAGGTTGTGAACGGCCTCATGTATATTCTCTCCACCGGTTGTCAGTGGCGGGCCATCCCGAAAGACCTGCCGCCGCGCTCGACCTTGTACGATTATTTCGACCTGTGGAGTTGGGATGGCACGCTCGATCTCATCCATCATGAGCTCTATGTAAAATGCCGAGAAGCGATTGGCCGGGAGGCCAGTCCCACCGCCGCCGTCATCGATAGCCAAAGCGTCAAAAGCGCTGAAAAAGGGGGACTTCGATTGATCCGCCGGGCTACGACGCGGGAAAGAAGATCAAGGGCAAGAAGCGGCACATTCTCGTCGATACGCAAGGCCTGTTGATCCACGCCATCGTTCATGCCGCCGACATTCAGGATCGCGATGGCGGCGTATCTCGTCATGGCGACCATGTTCGGCATGTATCCGTTCCTGATGAAACTCTACGCCGATGGCGGCTATCAAGGCCCGCTATTTGCGCCGCGCCGTGGCAAAAATAATGGCGCAGGTCGAACGTAGAGATCGTCAAGCGTTCCGATCACGCAAAGGATTTGTCGTCTTACCCAAAGCGCTGGGTCGTCGAACGAACCTTCGCATGGCTCGGGCGTTGCAGGCGTCTCGCCAAAGATTGGGAAAATCTCAATCGTAAGGCGCTCGCATTTTTGCGCCTCGCTTCAATCAGGCTCATGCTGAGAAAACTATGCAATCCCGCATAATCTCTCCGGACAAACTCTCAAGGCTCGGAACTAAACATGGTATCGACTCGATTGCCCCTGCGGAAGTAGCCATTCAGAGGACATGGAAGGATGCCGCAGTGGTTCAAAAGCGGACAATTGCGACGGTAAAATTCTAATCCCAAAAGCGGGCCTTCTTCGGTGGTCGCGCGATGTCCAATCAGACCACACGCCGACCAAGTGGATTATTCAATCACATCGTCGGCGATGCTAAGCACACCCGAAGGAATAGCAAGACCAAGCGCCTTCGCCGTTTTCATATTGATCACCAACTCGAACTTCGTCGGCTGTATGATTGGGAGTTCGCCGGGCTTCTCACCTTTGAGAACTCGTGCGGCATAGACGCCGATTTGTCGATACACGTCTGCGAGATCAATTCCGTAACTCATGAGGCCGCCGGCCGCCGGATATTCTCGGAACTGATACATGGCTGGTACCGTGTGCTGTGCCGCCAACGCAATGATGCGGTCGCGCCGCGTGTCGAAGAATGGTGATGCCGTTACTAAAAGCGCCCTTATTTTATTTTTCTCGATGGTCTGAAATGCCCCTTCAATGTCGCCGTCTCGCGATATCGGCAATATTGTGCTATCCAGCCCTAAATCATGCGCTGCGTCTTGCGCGTCCCTTTGTTGCTTCTGGGCCAACGGAAAGTTCGAATCGAGAAGGAGGCCTATCATTGAGGCCTGCGGCGCCACTTCATGCAAGAGCCCAAGCCGCTTGGGCTCCAACAAGGTCGTCAGGATGCTCATGCCGGTCGCGTTACCGCCGGGATGATTGAAGCTCGCCACCAGACCGAGCTTTACCGGATCGCCGGCAACGCCGAACAGGATCGGCAGTTTCGAGGTCGCGGACTTGGCGGCCAGCGTTGCAGGTTCACCGCCCAAGGCGACAAGGATCGTTACCGGTTCGTGCACAAGCTCTGCCGCTTGCGCAGGCAATCGATCATACTGGCCGTATGCCCAACGGTACTCGACAGCGACGTTTTGGCCCTCCGTGAACCCTGCCGACGTAAGACCCTTGCGAAACGCTGCAACGAGGTACTTCGAATCCTCCGGCGACCGCGTACTGATAAATCCGATGATCGGCACCGATGTCGACTGCGCTCGCGCAATCAGTGGCCAAGCCACCGCTGATCCAATACTTGCCGTAATGAAATCACGTCGCCTCATGTGACATTCAATCCCGCTTTATAGAGTCATTAGCAGAGATCGGCTCCACTCACTCAATCACCTCGTCGGCGGTCATTTGCATGATCTGCGGCACAGTGATGTTCAGCGCCTTGGCGGTCTTGAGGTTGATCACGAACTCGAATTTGGTGGACTGCATAACCGGCAGGTCGGCAGGTTTCTCACCCTTAAGAATCCGGCTGGTGTAGATGCCGACCTGACGATAGGCATCGGTGATGCTGGTCCCGTAACTCATCAGGCCACCAGCCACGACATATTCGCGCAAGTCATAGGCCGCTGGCAACACATCGCGAGCCGCGAGCGCGACGAGTTGCGCTCGGTGGGAGGTCAGGAACGGGCCGGAACCGACGAGCAGCGCACCGGCCCCGCGTTGCACGAACGTTGCAAAGGCTGTCTCGATGTCGCGGTCGTTGCTGACATCAAGAATGATGAGTTGCTGCCCGATAGCCTGCGCCGCAACCTGCAAATCTTTTCGCTCTACCTCGGTTTCAGGACCCGGGTTCACCAGCACGCCAATTGTTGTCGCCTTGGGCACGAGTTGGCGCAGCAACTCCAATCGCTTCGCCCCTAACTGGCCGACCAGAAAGGTCACTCCCGTGACGTTGCCGCTGGGTCGGTTCAGGCTGGCGACAAGGCCATCCTTGACGGGGTCAGCCCCGGTTAAGAAGACGATCGGCACCGTCGTGGTTGCATCCTTGGCCGCCTGCGCCGCAGGGCCATTGACGACAATCACGGCTGCGGGCAGTCGAACCAGATCGGCCATCAGAACCGAAAGGCGATCTAATTGATTGTCCGCATAGCGGTATTCGATTGCGACGTTCTTGCCCTCGACGAAGCCTGTTTCCTTCAGGCCTTGGCGGAACGAGGTCACAAAATTCGTCGAGTCGGCTGCCGATGTGCTGCGCAGAAACCCGATCACCGGCATCGCCGTTTGCTGCGCTTGCGCGCCGAACGGCCACGCGGTCGCCACTCCGCCGAGTAACGTGATGAACTCCCGTCGCCTCATGGGTTGCCCTCAGGCCGAGGATCGCAGCCAACCGCATTCTAGCGTGATCGGTCTATCTGTGCATCACAGCAAATTTAGCCGCCAATGTCGCATAATGGAATGGTCCGGCCGTGCTCCTGCCCCGCCAGCGAACGAAGCTGGCCAGGGGCGCCGAAGACAAGGAGCACGCCATGTCTCAGAATCCAATCACTGCAATCGCTACAGTCGGCATCGATATCGGCAAGAACTCATTTCACGTTGTTGGCCTCGATCAACGCGGCGCGATCGTGTTGCGTCAGAAGTGGTCGCGTGGCCAGGTTGAAGCACGTTTTGCGAACATGCCGTCGTGCCTAATCGGCATGGAGGCTTGTGTCGGCGCGCACCATCTCAGCCGTAAGCTGAACGAGCTCGGCCACAGTGCGCGGCTGATGCCGGCAAAATACGTGCGGCCCTACTCGAAGGGACAGAAGAACGACTTCCGTGATGCCGAGGCAATCGCCGAGGCGGTGCAGCGGCCGACGATGAAGTTCGTGGCGACGAAGACCGCCGATCAGCTCGACCTGCAGGCACTCCATCGAGTGCGAGAGCGGTTGGTCAGCCAGCGCACCGGCATCATCAATCAAATCCGTGCCTTCCTGTTGGAGCGCGGCGTCGCGGTGCGCCAGGGGTTGCGGTTTTTACGTGCCGAGCTGCCGCGCCTATTAATGAGATCGCACGCGCGCTGATATCCATGGTGGCCAGGAGTAACCGCTCCAACCAAAGGCCGGATACATTGATGCAAGACCGCCCACCACTAGCTCGACGAAAACTCTTGCAACGCACGGCCGGACATACATTGGGTCACGAACGACCGATTGACGATGTCTGCTGCAAGTCCGCTTTCCCCGATTTCGGACGTGGCGGCGCGACTTCCTCGGCGCCCTTACCACTCAAAAAGGTCGTAGCTGCAGCAGAAGCCACGCGCCGCCGACAATGAAGGCTATGCCGGCGAGGCGCGCGATGAGCCGGCCGAACGGCAGCACCTTTTCCAGCAACACCAGCATTGCGAGCGCAGCGATCCAGAGGAGATTCATAACGCCGCCGACAAACAGCAGCACCATAATCGCCCAGCAGCAGCCTATGCAGTAGAGGCCGTGACGAAGGCCGAGCATCAGCGCGCCGCCGGCCTCGCGGCGAAAGCCACCGTGGCGCATGATGAATGTGAGCGGCGTCTGGCAATACGACAAACAGGCATCCTTGAATGCTGTCCATTGATAGAGACCCGCCACAATCAACACGATGCCGCCTAGAATGTAGCTCGCGCTCGCCATCATGGGGGTCAGCAACGCGGTGCGCTCCAGCGCCCATTGGGCCGACGTCGCCGCCAGCGAAAAGCCCGTCCAGGACAATAGGTACCCGACTGCAAACCATGCGCTCGCAGCGAACGGCTGGCCGGCGCTCGCCGCCTGTCGCCCAACGCGGGCGTAGATAAGGATCATCGGCGCCGCCGAAGGCGTCATCATGCCGATCATCATCACGACCCACATGGCGAAAACGTAACCGAACTCGATTGGCTGCCATGGGGCGCTTTCCGGCATCATCAGACCTTGCCCGGCTGGAATCATTCGGAAACCGCTCATGTCCATGCCGCCCATCCACATATCATTGGCAAGCCAGACGAGATCGGCCCAGGCAAGCGCAGTGATGAGGGCGAGCGCCGCGACGACGACGGCACGGTCGCGCCGCAGGATCGCTTCCAGGGCGGTACTCATGGTACTCGGCCGACGATCAACGCACGATGCCGCTCTGGCAAAGATTGACGTGCGCGAATTGCGCGTAGGAATCGGCGAGCTTGATCTGCATCGGACGCGACACCGTAGTCCAACCTCGCCCCATTTCGGCGAGCGTATACTCGAAGCCGTTGGGCATATCGATCCGCGCGCGATGCTCGGCGCCGGTGACGGGGTTCTTGATGGGTTCACCGCGCCCCTCGGTAACGCCGCGCACGACCAAACGGCCTTTGCGGGCGTCGATGTCCACGTCGAAATCTATGGGAGCAAAGATCGGCTCGTAAATCTTCTCCAAGGTGGTGGAGAATACCTGGAAGATAGTAGCTCCGGGCTCGGTGTCCTGACCGCTGAGAATGCGCAACAGCGCGCCACGCTGCGCTTCGGTCGCACGCTCGTCGATGACGACCGCCGCTTCGCCCTTGCCTTCATGGATTGCTCCAGGCCAGCGAAAAATACCGACAAAACGCAGACCGTCGAGCTGCGTGTCGCCGTGATGGCCCTCATCGATCTGCATGCCGGCGACCGCCTCACAGTTGCCGTGCGTCGGCAGCGCATTGAATTGGCACGGGCATCCATAAGCACAGTTGCAGTTCACGAATTTAACACCTCTGAACTTGCTTCCTCGGGTGTCATTGTCCGACCGGTAGCCCCAAACGTCACCGTGCTAGACGTACCCATCAGACGCTTAAACCCCTGCGCAACATTCTCCGGAGAATACGCAGCCTGATCGTAGGCTCGCTTACCCACCAGCATGCTTCCGCGACGATCAATCATGATCGCGCTGGGCAGGACATCGGTCCCTTCAGTCGTCTTGAACAGGCGCAATTTGCCCGCGTCGAACCCGAAAATCGCGGAGTTAGAGGTGCCGAGATCAATCCCCAGATACATTTTACTAGTCCCCGCCATTTGACGATTGGGTCAAAAACACCTTGCCCATGACGATCACGTTCATATCGAAAATGACAGCCGGCTCTATTGTTCTCTCTACGACCACGTTTTCCAAGCCTGACACGTCCTCACCGTTTATGGCGACCGCAGGCAGGTTTACTTCAAACGCCATGCCGTCGAAGCTTACAATTTTCATCTTGGCATCAGAGAGAAGTGCTTCAAGGCGGCCGGCCGCATAACGCGCCTGAGCCGACAGTCGCACCTTTGCGTCGTCTGGTGTTATGTCTACGCCGCTTCGACTTTATCGCCGACGGCGTGCGCAAGCGCCATTTCGACGACGTGATTAGGGTAGTTGGTGCGCTCCGCGGCCCAATCGCGGAACGTGCTGCGGAAGCCGTGCACCGTCACGTCATCGCGGCCCATGCGCTCAAGTAGCTTGAGCATCACCATGTTCGAGAGCGGCTTGCCCTTCGCTGCGCCGGGAAACACGAGCGCGCCCTCGCGCGGCAATGCACCGAGGATCTCGAGCGCTCTTTTCGACAACGGCACGCGATGCTCGCGCCGTTTCTTCATCCGCCCCGCCGGTACGGTCCACACCTTCGCGGCCAGGTCGATCTCGCCTGGCGCAGCAGCGATCACCTCGCTGGTGCGCAGCGCCGTCAGGATCGTGAGCTCGAGCGCGAGAGCGGCGATCTCATCGCGCGCTCGGAGCTTGGCCGTGAACGCCGGCAGCTCAGCATAGGGCAGCGCGGCGTGATGCTTCACCGCGCGCACCCTAGCCGACGCCGGCAGCAGCTTGTCGAGATGGCCACGCCACCGCGCGGGATTATCGCCGGCGCGATAGCCGCGGACGGTGGCCCACCCGAGAATATTCTCGATCCGACCGCGCAGCCGCTTGGCCGTCTCCGGACGCTTCTCCCAAATTGGCTCGATGCACTTCAGGACGAGCGCCATGTCGACGCCGGCGACCGGCAGCGCGCCAATGACGGGGTACGCATATGAACTCCAGCGTCGAGCTCCACTGCTCGCGGTGCTTCGCGTTCTGCCAGCTCGCCGAGTGTGCGGCGATGTAGCTCTCAGCGCAGGCCCTGAAGGTCTGGGCTCGCGCCTCCTCGAGGCGCTTGCGCTCCTCCTGCCTCTCGCGCTGCTCGATCGGGTCGAGCCCATCGAGCAGCAGCTTGCGGCACTGCCCGGCGCGCTCGCGCGCCTCGGCCAGTGACAGGACGTGCACCGGCCCGAGCCCCATGTGCCGATCGCGACCGCCGCGCCTGTATCGAAACACCCACGACTTCGTCCCCCACTTAGAGATCTGCAGCACGAGCCCATCGCCGTCGCCGTAGCGGCCCCGTGCGCGCGCGGCCTCGACCCCTTTTGTAGTCAGAATGTTGATTGCCACGGCCGCGCTACCTCCGTTTCTACCTCCGAACTCGGTGCGCTATTGTGCCGTGTTCCGCCCCATTCCGTCGAGGCCGAAAAAAGCGCAAGCCATTCGCAACGCACAGCTTTTAAAGTCTGTGGCGTTCCGGTACATTCCGGAGGAACGGCCTTCCTCTCCGCCATCTTTTGTCTTTCGGGCGTCGGGTGGCCTGCCTCACGGGCGGGAGAGCCGACCCGGAGCCGGCCCATTGATTTGCTGTGGCGTGGAGCTGTTGTAGCGTGCGATGAACCGCAAACGACCGCGAGCCTTGGGACATCCCGGCATACCGGCGGCACGCGGTTCCGCCGCGAACAAGCCGTTCGGTGCAGCGCTCAACGATCTGTTCGCCGGAGCCATCGCGCAGCATCAGGCCGGCGCGCTTGCCGAGGCCGAACGCCGCTACCGTTACATTCTCACGCTGTTCCCCGATCACGCCGACAGCCTGCACTATCTCGGTTTGATCGCCCTGCAGACCGGCAATGCATCGTCCGCCGTGGAGCAGATCGCAAAAGCAATCAAGCTCAACGACCGTATCGGCGAATATCACTACAATATCGCGCTGGCATGGCGCGCGCTTAACCGCGTCGATCAGGTCGAGACGCATCTCAAGCGCGCCATCGAGCTTCGCCCCGACGACACGCTTGCTCATCTCAATCTCGGCAATGTGCGCCGCGAGCAGGGCCGCCTCGGCGAGGCCGCGGCCTGCTACGAGCGCGTCCTCGCGCTCGATCCGAAATCCGCCGGCGCGCGCTTCAACCTTGCCAACGTCATGGCGGAGCAAGGCCGCTGGGATGCGGCGATCGCACTCTATCGCGAGGGTCTGGCGCTGGAGCCGAACATCGCCGAAGCGCACCACCATCTCGGCGTTGCGCTGTCGGCGGCCGGCAGACCCGCCGACGCGGTGCCGCACTTCGAAAAAGCGATTGCGCTTCGGCCCGGCCTTGCCGCAGCCTACGAAGGCCTTGGCGCGGCCTGCCTCGCGAGCGGGAAGCTCGACGTGGCGATCGATGCGGTGACCCGGGCGCTTGAGCTTGCCGAAACGCCGCACGGCCGCGCGCTATTTGCCGCCTGCGTCAAAGCCGTGCGCTTCACCGCCGATAACGAACGGCTGCGCAATTTCGTGCATCGCGCGCTCGTGGGGGGCTGGGCGCGTCCGCGCGAGCTCGGCAACGTCTGCATCAGCCTCATCAAACTCAATCCGATCATCAACGACTGCATCGCCCGCGCGGTCGCGGCAAAACCGGCATGCCTGAGCGCCGCCGAACTGTTTGGTCCGGCGGGATTGGCGGCGCTGGCGGAGCACGCGCTTTTCGCCTGCCTGCTGCAGTGCGATCCGGTTACCGATACCGGCCTCGAATGCCTGTTGATCAATGTCCGTAACGCGGCCTTGTCGGCCGCCATCGACGGCGGCCAGGCATGCGACGAGCGAAGTCTCGGATTTTTTGCGGCCGTTGCCCGACAATGCTTCATCAATGAATACGTCTATCCGCTGCCGAAAAGTGAAGCGGACCGGGCGCGCCAGCTGCAATCGCGGCTCGCCCAAGCGATCAAGGATGGCGACGCCATTCCGCCGCTTTGGCCGATCGCCGTCGGCGCCTATTTTCCGCTCCATGCTCTGCCGGGTGCCGACGCCCTGCTGGAGCGACCATGGCCCGATTATGTGGACGCGTTGCTGGTCCAGCAAATCGGCGAACCGGGGCAGGAACGACAGCTCGCCGCGGCGATCCCCGCGCTCACCGCAATCGACAGCCAGGTCTCGCTCGCGGTGCGCGAGCAGTACGAGGAAAACCCCTACCCGCGCTGGATACAAGCCGGGCCGCCGTTTCACCCCGCCGTGCTGCGGGACGGTCCGCCACAGCAAACCGCCGATGTGCTGATCGCCGGCTGCGGCACCGGCCTTTCCGCCATCGAATTCGCGCGGCAGATGCGCAGTGCGCGCATTCTCGCCATCGATTTGAGCCTCGCGAGCCTGAGCTACGCCAGGCGCATGGCGGACAATTGCGGTCTCGACAACATCGAGTTCGCGCAGGCCGACATCATGCAGGCGCATACCATCGAGCGAAAATTCGATTTCATCGATGCGTCCGGCGTCCTGCATCATCTCGCCGATCCGTGGGCCGGCTGGAAAATATTGCTGACGCTGCTGCGAACCGGCGGCACCATGCAGGTCGGTCTTTACAGCGAATTGGCGCGCCGGAGTGTGGTCGCGGCCCGCACCTTGATCGCCGAACGCGGCTACCAAGCGAGCGCCGATGACATCCGGCGCTGCCGCGAATTCATCATGACAGCGGACGATCCGTTGCTGAAATCGGTGGTGCAATGGGCCGACATCTACACGATCAGCGAATGCCGCGACCTGCTATTTCACGTCCAGGAGCACCGCATCACGCTGCCGCAGATCAAATCGTTTCTGGCGGCCAACGGCATGCAATTCGCCGGCTTTCTTCCCGAGCCGACATTGCTGCGCCAATTCACGGCGCGCTTTCCCGAGCATTCGGCGCTGCTCGATCTCGATTGCTGGCATGAGCTCGAAACCGAGGTGCCGAGCCTGTTCGCCGCGATGTACCAATTCTGGATACGAAAGCCCGCGACGCCGCCGGACGCGGCGGCCGAGACTCCTCGTCACGGCTGATCCAAAAAAGTTGAATGCCAATCGGCGACGATGTCAGGCAGCGATTGCCGGCGCCATCATGTCGTCGCTGCCGCGCAGCCAATCGCGCGCAGCGCGCTGCGCGGTTGCGATCTCGACGTCCGACATCTGGTTGGCGACTTCGCGCCGCAGCCGGATGGCGTCGTCGTTGCCTTTGGTCGCCGCGAGATTGAACCACTTATGCGCCGAAACGAGATCGACCGGCACATCGCGGCCGATCGAGTACATCATTCCAAGTTCGAACAGCATATCGCCGGCGAGCGGTCCTTGACCGAGCGGCGCCGAATTGCTGTCGAGAATTTCATAACGAGCCATAACGCACTCCCCTGTCTACGCCTCGTGAGCTGTCCGCTCTCTCCCCGGCTCATTTTCCCCGAGCCGATACGCAATAATCCTCAGAAGATTTGAATGGTGGTTTAAGCAATGCGATGAATTGATCCTGAATTTGCAGCGGCGATCGCGATAATTTTGGCAACGCTTCGTTAGGCAACGCCCACCGGATTGCGCGTCCGGCGCGGTCTCGAATCCGCAATTCTCCGCCTCAAAACCGCCAATCCCTCGCACTAGGCAATGCCCGCCGCGTTGAGTATCCTTGGGCAATTCCCGACAACGAGCATCGAGGTAGCAATGAGGACCTTTCGCTGGGCGGCGGCGTTTTCGCTGGCGACGATCGGATTATTGGGCGGACCAGGCGTTCGGCCGGCGCTCGCCGCCAGCCCGCTGGGGACGTGGTATACGGCCGATAAAGACAGCCAGGTCCGCATCGCCAATTGCGGCAGCGCGATCTGCGGTACGCTGGTGTGGCTGAAGGAACCAAACGATGCGGCAACCGGCAAGCCGAAGCTCGACAAGCACGATGCCGACGCGTCGAAGCAAAGCCGGCCGCTGCTCGGCACGATGATCGTGCTCGGCATGAAGCCAAGCGGCGCCAATGTCTGGAGCGGCAACGTCTACAACGCCGAGGACGGCAAGACCTATACCGGATCATTCACCATGACCGGCGACAACACCGCCGACCTCAAAGGCTGCGTGATGGCGGTGTTGTGCAAATCGCAAACCTGGACGCGGGCGAAATAAATTCCAACTAGCGCGCCCGCTGTCCAAACAGGACGGCGCGCACTTTCGCATCGCGCATGTCGACGGCGGAAGCGGCGTCGACGCGAATGGCGAAAGCGCGCTTGACCGCCGGCCGCGCGCGGACGGTTTCGAACCAGCGCCGAAGATGCGGGAACTCGGCGAGGTCCTGGCCTTGCCGCTCGGCGAGCCGCACCCAGCCGACGCAGGCCATGTCGGCGATCGAATAGCGGCCGGCCAGAAATTCGTGCCGCGCGAGCCGCGTATTCATGACACCGTAAAGACGGTTCACCTCGTCGGTGTAGCGCGCGATCGCGTAAAAGATCTCCGCCGCCGCGTAACGGCGAAAGTGGGTTGCCTGCCCGGCCATCGGACCGAGCCCGCCGACCTGCCAATAAAGCCACTCTTCCACCGCAACGCGACCGCGTTCCTCGTGCGGATAGAATTTTCCGGACTTGCGTCCGAGATATTGCAGGATGGCGCCGGATTCGAATACCGAGATCGGCCGGCCGCCCGGACCGTCGGGGTCGACGATCGCCGGCATCCGGTTGTTGGGCGAGATCGCGAGAAATTCCGGAGCAAATTGCTCGCCTTTGGAAATGTCGACCGGGCGCACCACGTAAGGCAGCCCGCACTCTTCGAGCATGACCGAGATTTTCCAGCCGTTCGGCGTCGGCCAGTAATAAAGCGCGATCGGTTTATCGCGCCGGGTCGCACTGCGCCGTCTCACGGCGGACGGTCTTTGCTCGGTCGCTTTGCCGGCGCGCTTCATGGCGCCGCAAACAAAAACAGCGCCGCGGATTTATTCCACGACGCCGGTGAAAAACTCGGGAGGGTGTTGCGCAAATACCGAGGGCGTCGGCGGGATGGCTGAGGGGCAAGTCTGCCGACGCTATGCGCCGACCTGAGATCCGGCTTCCCGTCTCTCGTCTTCGCCGCCGCGTCAAGACAACGCGATTGCAAAGCCTGCACCTCCGTCCCGCCGACGCCCCCTGTCGTCCACCGGAACCGGCCCGCCGCGGCGGATTATTGATCCAACCTCGACGCTGGCCGGCCCGTGTGACGCGATCTCCGACACATGCGATGCCGAAGACCGATCGGAGCGTTGGCTACTTCTTCTTCCGCCGCTTCGCTGCCGGTTTCTTCGCCTTAGCTTTCGCTTTTCTCTTCTTCGCCATTGCTGCCCTCCTAGCTTGAGTGGATGGCGATATCGGTACAGTGCAGTCGCGAATCGATCCGCACTACATCCCGATTACTACAGCGGGGAAAAAATAACAGTGACTCCACTTAATTTTGTGTATAGACGCCGCCGCCGCGTCCAGTATTCAACGCAGGCTGCGCGCGATGCTGAAGCCGCGAACTGAAAATTTTTCGCCGCGCGCATTTTTTCTTAAAAACTTCGGCGTCATGCACAAATGCCGATGGAATATGGGTTTCCATTGCGTCTGAATTTTCGTCGCGGCGCTTTTGCGAACGAACTCGCGCGCAATTGGCGAACGCATTTACCGCGCCGGCAAGCTCCGGCGCGGTCGCCTTTGCGCTGCAAAAAAAATTGTGCACCGGATGCCTTTGCGGACGCGTCAGCGGCTTCCACGACACGCAAAACGGTGCGAATCGGTGTCAAGCGATTCGCGCGCGGCATCTTCCGCGGCTGAGTTCGGACCTCGGCAGCGTCGCCGCGCGGGAGAATTTTGATTCCATTTTAGGGTTTGACGGAGCGCGGCGGTCTGCATCGGGCCGCCGCGAAATCGCCGCGCGGACGTCGCGCTCAGTTCCCGATCTTCTTCTTGAGAAGATCGTTGACCGCCTGCGGATTGGCTTTGCCGCCCGACGCCTTCATCACCTGGCCGACGAACCAGCCGACCGCTTTCGGGTTCACCTTGGCGTCGGCAACTTTATCCGGGTTCTTGGCGATGATGTCGTCGACCACTTTTTCGATCGCGGAGAGGTCGGTCACCTGCTTGAGCCCCCGCTGTTCGACGATCGCGCGGGGATCGCCGCCTTCGACCCAAACGATATCGAACACGTCTTTGGCGATCTTGCCGAAGATCGTGCCGTCGGCGATCAGATCGAGAATGGCGCCAAGCTGGGCGGCCGAAACCGGCGCGGCGGCAATGTCATTGCCCTCCTTGTGGAGCCGGCCGAACAGTTCGTTGATCACCCAATTCGCGGCGAGTTTCGGATCGCGACGGGAGGCCGCGCCGCCGTTCGCGACGACAGCTTCAAAATATTCAGCCATATCGCGTTCCGCGACCAGGACATCGGCGTCGTAGGCCGACAGCGCAAAATCGCACACGAAGCGGGACCTCTTGGCGTCCGGCAGTTCCGGCAAGCTCTTCTCGAGTTCCGCGACCAGCGCCGGCGAAAGCTCAAGCGGCAAGAGGTCCGGATCCGGGAAATAGCGGTAGTCGTGCGCCTCTTCCTTGGTGCGCATCGGCCGCGTCTCGCCCTTGACGGGATCGAACAGCCGCGTCTCTTGCGCGATCGTGCCGCCATCCTCGATGACGTCGATCTGGCGGCGCGCCTCGTGCTCGATCGCCTGGCCGATAAAGCGGATCGAGTTGACGTTCTTGATCTCGCAACGGGTGCCGAGCGGAGCGCCGGGCTTGCGCACCGAGACATTGACGTCGGCGCGCAGATTGCCTTTCTCCATGTCGCCGTCACAGGTGCCGAGATAGCGCAGCACGCTGCGCAGCTGGGTGATAAAGGCCTTGGCGTCGTCGGCCGAACGCAGATCGGGCTTGCTGACGATTTCCATCAGCGCGACGCCGGCGCGATTGAGATCGACCAGCGACATATTGGGATGTTGCTCGTGCAGCAATTTGCCGGCGTCCTGCTCGAGGTGCAGCCGCTCGATGCCGACCCGCACGGCTTCGCCATCCGGCAGCTCGACCACGACCTCACCCTCGCCCACGATCGGCGATTTATACTGGCTGATCTGGTAGCCCTGCGGCAGGTCGGGATAGAAGTAATTCTTGCGGTCGAACACCGATTTGAGATTGATCCGCGCCTTGAGCCCAAGCCCGGTGCGCACCGCCTGGCGCACGCATTCGGCATTGATCACCGGCAACATTCCCGGCATCGCGGCATCGACCAGCGAAACGTGGGAATTAGCCTCGCCGCCGAATGCGGTCGCGGCGCCGGAGAACAATTTGGCCTGTGAAGCGACCTGGGCATGGACCTCCATGCCGATGACCACTTCCCAGTCGCCGGTTGCGCCTTTGATCAGCCTGGATTTCCGTGCCGGTGCGTCCATCGCGCGATCGAGCCTGTCGTTTGGCCGGACCGGTTACGCGCTTCCACATCGCGCGGCAAGGCCCCACTCTTGCCGGCGCGAATCGAAGCTGTGGGCGCTCAGCCCAGCGGCGAGACGATCAGCCGCCGCACTTGGCGGTGCAGAAACCGGTGTAGCAGGGCAGCACCGCCGTGAACGCGCCATTCACGCAAAGCTGCTGGCTGCACCACTGGTTCTGCGCGTTGCAATTGAATGAGCAGATCGTATTGGCGGCGACGACGTCCTTCTTGCCGAAGGCGCAGGCGCCCGGCGGCACTTTCATCGTCTTGGCCGAGGCCACCGACGGCAATGCGACCGCCGCGGCCAGCAATGCGATCTTCACAAACGTCATGGTTCGCATGGTAGTTCCCCCGTTCCTTGAGAGGTATAATTCTACATCGACACTTGTCCCGCGCAAGGTATCGCGGTGACGCACGCCGCCGGCTACAATGGCGGACGCCAACGAAATCACCGGGAGGTCAAGATGGACGCCATTGCCGAGCAGGATCGCCTCGTCCCGGAACTGCAGGAGCCGCGCGCGCGCATCGGACTGATCATTCCGTCGGTCAATCGGATGAGCGAGCCGCAGTTCAACCACTATGCCCCGGACGGGCTCGGCGTTCTTGTCGCCCGCGGCCGGGTCGCCGGCGGGCCGCCCCGAACGGTCGCCGAACTGACCGACGAAATCGCGCATGCCGCCGGCACGCTCGCCGATGCCGCGCCCGACCTCATCGTTTTTCACTGCACCCATACCTCGATGAAGGAAGGCGCCGACGGCGAAGCGCGCATCATCGACCTCATCGAGCGCACCACGGGGATCAAGGCGCTGTCGACGTCGAGCCTGGTCAACGATGCGTTGCGCGCGCTGGGCGTCAAGAAGCTCGTGGTGTTGAGCCCCTATATGTCGAACGCCGACATCATCAATTACCTCGCCGCGGCCGGCTTCACCGTGGTCAGGGACGTCGCCCTGCAATGCAAAACGCCCGCCGATTTCGAGGCGGTGACGCCGCAGCGCTGGCTCGAACTGGCGCAGGAGAACGACACGCCGGACGCCGACGCCGTCTTCCTGAGCTGCACCAATACGACCCAGATCGAAGCGGTGGCCGCGATCGAGGCGGCGCTCGGCAAGCCGGTGGTCAACAGCAATCAGGCGGTGCTGTGGGGCTGCCTGAAACGGCTCAAGCAAAAGCTCGGCGACAGCACCGCCGCGCCGGAGAACCTTGGCCGGTTGATGGACGACCTGGACGCTTAATTCAGAGCGTGGCCGACTGACGGTCCGCCATTCGTTCCGGCGCTCAAGCGCAAGCTGGCGCTAATTGCCCTCGCGCCAGATGCCGAGCGCTTCCTGCGCCGGGCGGTCGGAGATCGAGAACAGCACCGATTGCTTCGCCGCAGCATGGGAGTAACGCTTCCACGACGGCACGACGAAAACGTCGTTCGGGCCCCATTGCAGCACCGTGCCGTCGACATTGGTGGAGCCCTGGCCCTCGGCGCAGACAAAGATCGTGCTGTCGGTGGAGCGATAGGGCTCGCCCTTAAACCCCTTGGGCAGCATCGCCAGTCCGGCGCCCATGGTCGGCAGCACCGGGCCGCCGGTGACGGGATTAGCGTAGCGCACACGCGCGCCATGCCGCTTGTCGATATCGCCCGCCGCCATCATGCGCTCGATAATCGGGCGGGTGCGGGCATAGGTGTAATTGATGATCGGCGTGCGGTTCATCAGCGTGGTGCCGTCGGGCAGCACGCCGGAGCCGTAGAATGACAACGAGTCGCCGTCCGCGCGCTTGGTCTCTTGCATCGCCTCGTCGAAATGTTCGGCGAACGAGGCCTCGTAGAAATTGACGGCGGGAAAATCCAGCACGTCAAGCCAGAGCATCGGCTTGTTCGATGGATTGCCGTGATCGTGCGGCGCCCAGTTCGCGGTGATGACAAAGTCGCCGGGCGACATGAAAGCTTTTTCACCCTCGACCGCGGTATAGGCGCCCTCACCGTCGAGCACGAAACGGATCGCGGACGAGACATGGCGGTGGGCCGGTGCGACCTCGCCAGGCATGATCATCTGCACGCCGGCGAACAGGGAGTTGGTCACGCGCGATTCGCCGCGCATGGCCGGGTTCTCCAGGATCAAAACGCGGCGCTCGGCCTCCTCCGCGCTGATCAGCCCGCCGGATTCCATGACCAGCGCCTTGACCTCGTCGAAATGCCAGACATGCGGCCGGCAGCGCGTCACCGGCTCTTTGGTGACGACGGACTTCATCACCTTCCAGAGCGGCGCCATGTCCTGCTTGGCGATCCGCTCGTAGAACGCCTCCCGCATCGCCTCGATATTGTGTTTTGAGCCCGGATTGCTCGTCTTTTCTGCGGCGGCGACCGCCATGGTGTCCTCCAAGGAATTCTCAAGCGGATAGTTGAAGCGAATATAGTCAATGCGGCGGATTGCGGAAATAGCGTTCGAGCAAGCAAATGGCGGGGCTGCCATGCAAGCCGCCGCTGCGGAACGGGCGCAGCCACCGCCATGAACCCCCGGTGCGCCGGGAACGACCAAATGGGATGCCGAGATCCATCCAGACCATGGCTTTACCGGCGGCTCTTCTGACGGCGGTGCTCGTTTTCACGCCGGCTGTCGCGGCGACGGTCGAAGAGGCCTATATCGCTGCGCGCGACGCTGCGATCGCCAAGGTCACGGCCGCCACCGACGCCGAGCCGAAAAATCCGACCGGCGGCGATGACGACGCGGTCATAGCACTCGACACCCAGGCACTTGCCGAACTCGAGCAGCGGATGCGCGCCATCGTCGGCCCGGTCGAGATCAAAGGGCTCGACGGCGAAAGCGCGATCAATCTCGACACGCTCAACGATGGCGACGAGGGATTTGGCCTGCTCGACGGCATGGTCTATGGCGGCCTCGACGCCAAGACCCGCGTGATCGTGACCACCGAGGGTCTGTTCCGGCGCTGGCTGCAGGCGCACCAGAACTGGGCGGGCGAGGCGCTGCCGCGAGATCCAAGCGAGGCGATCAAAGATCAAGACTTCTACAGCCAGGCCGTTCTTACCGATGCCGCTATCGTGCGCTACGCGGAGCTTCCCATCACCGCGCCGGCGGGGGCGACCTTCGCTTCGGCGATGCTCGCAGCGCGGACGCAGAGCGACCTACCCGCCAAGGCCGATGAAATTTTCATCGCCCTCGACAATGGTGGGCGCGTCTACATCGCCGATACGACGGAATTCGATGCGCTCGGCCCGATCCCGCTTTGCGATACGATCCGCGCGGATCTGGCCAAGAAGTCGGCCGAAGCCGTCCAGGAAACGGGATCGGATGATGGCGCAGCGCAACAAAAATCCGATGCTTTGAGCGCCCAATCTGACGCGGACTTTTTGCGTTGCTTTGCTGACAAGGCTGCGCAGCAATCGGGCTTCGCCGGCGCCGCCAAAGCCGCTCAGGCGCTCCTCGACCGGCTGCCCGCGCACTGACGGGACATTCGGACTTAACCGAATATTCAGCCTGCAACTGTAAAGTGGGTAGGATTGTGGCAGCGTCTCATTAGGACGAGTTGCCGTTGCATTTCGATCGCGAAGCAAAGCGATCGTATTCAGCAGCCACGTAAAAATGATATTCGACCCAACCATGCCGGTCCTTGTTGTGGACGCTCAAGACGCAGCGATCACGATCGTGCGCCGGCTGTTGCGGCAAATCAGACTGCTCGATGTCGACGACGCAAACAATCTCGCCGACGCATTGCTCAAGATGCGCGGCAAACGCTACGGGCTGGTGATCTCGGATTGGCGGACCGAGCCCATGTCGGGCGTCGACTTCCTGTACGAAGTCCGCGGCGATCCGGCGTTGCAGCGGATTGCGGTCATCATGACCGGCGACTTAAACGCGCAAAATGTCATCGCCGCAAAGAAGGCGGGCGCCAACAGTTATGTCGTCAAACCCTTCGATGCCGAGACGCTGAAGACCAAGATCGAGGCGGCGCTCGTGACGAAGACGGTCTTATTGCCTGAGCGGCGCCAGGGAGCCGCGGCTCCAGCAGCGCCCGCCACGGCGGCCGCACCCGCCGCCGACCGTGTGAAATTCGACGGGGTTTTTACCAGCAGGCTGGAATAGTCCCCGGCTAGTTCAGTTGTGGCCGCGCCGGCCGCGATCCAAACAGCACGCCGCACCGTTCAGTTATTGGTGGCGCCGCCGTCGACCGCGATGGTCTGGCCGGTGATGAAGTCGCTGTCGGCGGAGGCTAGAAAGACCAGCGCACCCAGCAGATCCTCGGGATATTCGTCGCGCTTGAGCGCACGCCGGGCGATCGACGGTGCTTGCGAATGTTGGAGATGGCCGGGGTTTTCCTCGATCACGCTGTCGCTTAGCGTAAAACCCGGCGCCAAATTATTGACGCAGATATTATGCTCGCCGAGATCGCGCGATGTCGCCCGCGTGAATGCCGTGACCGCGCCCTTCGAGGTCACATAATGGGCAAACTGCGGAACGCCGCGGGTGACGGTGCCCGAGCTGATATTGATGATCTTGCCGTATTTCTGCGCAATCATGTGCGGAGCAACATGCTTGGTCATCAGGAAGACGCCGCGCACATTGACGGCCATAACGCGATCCCACAGCGCGGTGTCGATCTCGGTGACTTTCTGTTCGGCAAGCGGGGCGAACAGAGCAGCATTGTTGACGAGAATATCGATCTTGCCGAACCGCTCCATGGTCGTGGCGACCAGCGCCTTGACCGCTGCCTCGTCGCTGACATCGCTGACCGAGCTCGCCACCGAATTAGCGCCATGCCCGCGCGCCAGTTCTTCGGCAAGCTCCTTGCCGTCGGCGACATCGGCGATCATCAGCCGCGCGCCTTGCGCGGCGAGCGCCCGCGCATAGTGCCGGCCGATGCCCTTGGCGCCGCCGGTCAGAATCGCCACGCGGCCATCGAGACGCGCCATACTACCCTCCCCTGTCAAAGTTTTTTCATTACCGCGTCAGACGTTGCCGCCGTGGCGCGGCACGAATTTGCAAACCCCACAAGCTGCACCTTTACCATGTCGATGGTCGGCTGATCGATCAGCGCCAGCGTCTTCTCGTCGAACTTTTTCGCAGAGAAATTGACGAAGACCTCCGGCTTGCCGAACATGAACGCATCGAGCGCGGTGAGCGTCATGCGCAGATTGTATTGCATGCGCGCGCCGCCGAGGAGCCCGCCGGAGCACGATTGCAGCGCAATCGGCTTGCCGATGAACGGCACGTCTTTGACCCGCGAGGCCCAGTCGATCGCGTTCTTGAGTCCTCCTGGGACGCCCCAATTGTACTCCGGCGAGACGATGATGAGACCGTCGGCGGCGCGTACGGCATCGCACCAGGCCGTGACGTCGGCAGGAAAGCCAGTGCTGTTCTGGATATCGGCATTATAAATCGGAAACTTGTCGAACGCCGGCGCCGGCTTGAGCGACAATTCCGGCGGCGCCAATGACGGCAGCGCGCGCGCCAGTGCGGCATTGTACGAGGCCTTGCGCAAGCTGCCGCAGACAACAAGGATATTAAATTTAGGGTCGGCCATGAATTTCCTCTGTTTTGACTGTCAACTGCTCGAAGAACTCAACAAAGCGGGCGCAACGACATCCTTCCAGCTTCGCGGCGGCGACTTTAGCGCGCCGTGGCGGTTCATGAAATCGGCGATCGCCTGCACGCCATAGACCGCGCTGCTGAATTCGTCCCTGATATTGCCCATCACCGCATCCATGGTGGCGCCGTTGAGCGTGCTGGATGGCTCATGCGTCAAATAGATCTGCGCGGCGCGATGCGGGTCGTCGTGGATCAGGCGGGACGCCTCATCCATGGCCTTGTCGATCACTTCGGGCAGCCGCGGCTCGCGCTCGATAAAAGACTTGGTGGCGCCGAGAACGAGGAACGAGAATTTGCCGCCGATCACGTCGGACGACTTGAGGATCGGATGGACCTTCGGGTCGCGCAAAGCGAGCTGCGTAAACGGCGGCGACGAGAAATATGCGGTGATGCCGGATTTGCCATCACCCAGCGCATCGACGGCGTCGGCATGCGATAGCGCAACCACCTGGGCGCGCAGCCGGTCGTACTGCCCGAGCACCTTTTGCGATTGCAGCTCCAATAATCTGCATCTGCGGCGCGGTGAGCGTCGGCATGGCGATGCGGTCGCCCGGCTTGAGGTCGGCGATCGATGTTTCGTCCGGCTGATTGCTAAGCAGCACCAGCGGCAAGGACGTCATCCCGGAAACCGCGAAAATCTGCTGCGGCGTGTCCTTGGCCTTGGCCCAGGCTGCAAGAAGCGGCGCCACGCCAAACGGCCCGATGTCGATCGCGCCGGTGGCGAGCGCGGACTGCACCGCCGCGGCGCCCATCTGCCGCGGAAAGCTCACCTTGACGTCGAGATGGGCCTCGCGGGCGTACTTCTCGATCAGCTTGGAATCTTCGCAGATATAGACCGGAAGAAATGCCAGCCCGAAGCCGGTGCCGATCCTGAGTTGCTGCTGCGCCAACGCCGGCACAAGCGTCGCGCAGAGGAACAGCAATGCGGTGAAACTGCGCAACACCATGCACACGGTCTGCAAGAGCGGGACGGCGACTATAGATCACCCGCCGCCCGGGCGGGAGGGCGCCAAAAAGTGTTCCTTCAGCCGCTCGCGCCCGGCCTGTGCGGCGCCCAAATCGAAGCCGTTGATGATGGCGAGGCGAAAGCCGCCGGGCGGCATAGCGTGCCGTTCCGGCGCGCGATCCTGATCGAAGGTGATCTGAACGCTGCTGACGCCGGGGATGGCCTTCACTTCGTCGACCAGTGCGGGCGGCGGGTGCCGATAGTGGCGGCCGTTCGGCCCGAACAGCACCACGCTATAGCCTTCGCTGCGATCGTCGTCGGGAAAATCCCAGTCGCGGCCTTCGTAGAGGCCGACGACAGCATCGACCCAGCCCGGGCCGTAAAGATCGGGCCATTGGTCGGCGAAGCGCAAATGCGCCTCGATGATGCGCCCGCCGATGGTTTCGAGGTTGAGCATGCCGGTATAGCCGGCGAGATTATTTCGCAGCCATTGACCGCACTGCGTCTCGATCGCGGGCAGCGGCTCGGCTTGGACGATCCAGTAATCGAAAGTGCCCTCGCCTGCCGGCTTGCCGGTGACATGCCGCCACCAGCGCGGCTCGCCCGCGACCACGGCGATATCGGAAGAGACGTGACGGCCTTGCAGCAGCGTCATCCAGAAATGTCCGGGCGTGCAATGCGCAACGTAGTCGGCTTCCGATTTAAGCACGCGACTGTCGACGCCCATGCCGCGAAGATTGATGATGGGCTTGGAGAAAACCGGGTAGCGCTGCGGCGGCACGCCATGCGGGGCGGCTTCGAGATTTTGGCTCAGCGCCAGCCAAAGCTTGTCGTAGACGAAGCGGTGCGCCGGGTACCACTGCCAGGCGTCGCTGTCTTCAGTCGGAATATCGACCGCAGTATCGACGTGCGTGAAATACTGCAGGCGCCACGCATCGGCTTCGCAAATCGGCATGTTTCAGAGGACACAGGACGGGCAACGGCGGATAGCCCGCGCAAGCTTGGTCCCGTGGTCCGTCATTTGTCATCCGTCCTGCGGAATGCTTGCACGCTGAACTGGCCGTCGGTCCAGACCTCGAGCGGCGACCAGCCGCTGCCTTGCGCCAGCGCCGCAAACGAACCGACCGTGTATTTGTAGCTGTTTTCGGTATGGATGGTCTCGCCGGCGCGGAAACTGATGGCCTTGCCGCCGACCTTCACCTTCTGCCGTTTGGTGCTGGCGAGGTGCATCTCGATGCGATTGTGCTGTCGATTGTAGCAGGCATGATGCTCGAACGTGCCGAGATCGAAGTCGGCGCCGAGTTCGCGGTTGATCCGCGCCAGCAGATTGAGATTGAACCGCGCGGTCACGCCTTCGGCGTCATTGTAAGCCGGGCACAGGATTTTTGCGTCCTTGACCAGATCGACGCCGACCACCAGCACCGCGCCATGGCCAAGAATGGTGCCGGCATGGCGCAGAAATTTTGCCGCTTCATGCGGCTCGAAATTGCCGATGGTCGAACCCGGAAAAAACCCGACCCGCGGCAGCAAGGCGACCGCGGACGGAACATCGAAGGGTTGCGTGAAATCGGCAATGACAGGCGCTACCGCAAGGCGCGGAAAATCGCGCCGCAGCTGCGCCGCGTCCTGCTGCAGGAAATCGCCGGAAATATCGACCGGCACATAGGCCTCGATGGTCGCCGCGGCGCCGAAGAAAATCCGCGCCTTCTTGCTTGAACCGCTGCCGAACTCGATCAAGGCGCAGTTCGGCGGAAACAGCGAAGCGATCGCCGGCGCGTTGGCGCGCAATAGCGCCAGCTCCGAGCGCGTCGGATAATATTCCGGCAGTTGCGTAATGCGTTCGAACAAAGCCGAGCCGATCGCATCGTAGAAATATTTCGGCGGCAGCCGCTTCGGCTTGGCCGTGAGGCCGGCGAGAATGTCGGCGGCGAACGGGTCCGCGGTGTCGATGACAGGTTCCGCGCGCAGCGCGGCTTGGGTGGCGCTTGCCATGGGTCAGCTCAATGTCCGTATTCCGCGAGCCGCAAGCCGGAGAATTGCCAGCGGGCTGCTGGGTAAAAGAAATTGCGATAAGAACCGCGCGAATGGCCGGCCGGCGTCGCCAGCGACGAGCCCCGCAACACCATCTGATTGACCATGAACTTGCCGTTGTATTCGCCAAGCGCACCGGGCGGCGCCTGGTAGCCAGGATAGGGCGAATAGGCGCTGCGCGTCCATTGCCAGACAATGCCGAAGGCGTCGGCGATGGCGCCGCGCTTGGCCGCGACTTCCCACTCGGCTTCGGTCGGCAGATCCTTGCCCGACCAGCGCGCAAAAGCATCGGCTTCATAGTAGCTGATATGGCAGACCGGCTGCGCCGGCTCGACGCGGCGCAATCCGCCGAGCGTCATCGCGCACCACGCGCCGTCGACTTTGCGCCAATAACCGGGAGCGTCCCAGCCCTGCGCCTCGACGGCCGCGAATCCATCCGACAACCACAAAGTCGGCGTGGTGTAGCCGCCATCGGACATGAAATCGAGCCACTCGCGGTTGGTGACGAGATGCGGCGAAAGCCGGACCGGATTCAAAAACACCTGATGCGCCGGCTGCTCGTTGTCGAAGCAAAAGCCATCGCCATCGTGTCCGATCGTATCGAGGCCGGCGAGCGTGCCGGCAGTGCGCGCCGCCTCGCCGCCGTGCGGCCATCGCCAATCCGGATCGTAGGCCGGATGCGTCTCGTTGTGAGTAAACGCGTGCAAGATGTCGGTGAGCAGCAATTCCTGATGCTGCTGTTCGTGATTGAGCCCGATCTCGATGATCGGAATTAGGCTCCCGAAATCGCTCGCGGTCTCGATCAGCTCGGCGACGGCGGCATCGACATGGGCGCGATAGGCGGCGACCTCGGCGGCACTCGGCCGCGTGATCAGACCGCGCTGCGGCCGTGCCTGCCGCGGTCCGGCGGAAACGTAATAGGAATTATACAAATAGCCGAACCGGTCATCGAAGGCCCGGTAATTTTTGACATAAGGCCGCAGCAAAAACTGCTCGAAGAACCACGTCACGTGCGCGCGGTGCCATTTCGTCGGACTCGTGTCCGGCATCGACTGGACGACCTGATCTTCCGGCGACAGCGCCGCGGCGCGGCGTTCGGTCTCAGCGCGCACGGCACGAAAGGATTGCAGCCAAAGCTGGCGCGGATCGGCCAGGGCCCGTTCTGCTGCGCCGCCCGGCGCAGCGCTGACGTCCGGGTCAGCGAGCCGAACGCGCTTGGAAACGGCGGAGCCTGGCATGACGAATATCCGCAAAAGGCGGGATTAACAGGATAATTTCGGACACTGGGAAGACAATCGGCCCCCGGGAGCTTGGTTCCATAGATGAGCCATCCGCCGCAGACTGCAATGCCGCTTGGCGGCACCTAACGCGGATGTGATCGGGCAAGCAAGTGGCCGAGACAATCGCACCGAAATTGCCTTAAGTCATTATGGCGACGTATGGTTCGCAACCAACGCGGCTATGCACTTTTAACATATTGCGCGGCGCGCAGAGAGCGGCGCGATTCGGCGGGCGAGGAACGCGACGATGACGAAGCGCACCAAGAAAAAACCCCCTGCAAAACCGATGCTGCCGCGCGAGCGCAGCGATTTTTCGGCGATCGTCGACCGGCCGCCGCTGAAGCTTCCCGGCGGCGCGCGCATCGTGTTCTGGAGCATTGTCAATCTCGAAGTGTGGGACATTGGCAAGCCGATGGCGCGGCAAATTCTCGCGCCGCCGACCGGCGTATCGCAGCTCCCCGATGTGCCGAACTGGAGCTGGCACGAATACGGCATGCGAGTCGGGGTGTGGCGATTCTTCGAGCTGTTCAAGCGCCTGAAAATCAAACCGACACTGGCGATCAATGCGCGGGTCTGCGAGGATTACGCGCGCGTCGCCAAAGAGGCGAGAACCGACGCGTGGGAATTCATGGGCCATTCCTACGAGCAGGGCCCGATCCATAAAGAGCCCAATCAGAAAGCAATGATCGCCCGCTCGCTCGACGTGATCGAGCGCTTTTGCGGCAAGCGGCCGATCGGCTGGCTCGGCCCGGGCTTGACGCAGACGCTGGAGACGCCGGATCTGCTTGCGGCGGCGGGGATCAAATATATCGGTGACTGGGTCTATGACGACGAACCGACGACCATCCGCACCGTCAATGGTCCGCTGGTGACGCTGCCCTATACGATGGAGCTCAACGACATTCCGATGATGGCGGTGCAGCACCACGAGAGCGATTATCTGTTCAAGCGCACCGTCGACCAATTCGACCGGCTTTATGCCGAAGGCGAAAAGCGCGCCAAGATAGTGGCGCTCGCCATCCATCCCTATCTGTCCGGCCAGCCGCACCGCATCAAATATCTCGAAGCCATCTACGATTATACGCGCCGCTTCGACGGCGTGGTGTACTGGACCGGCGAACAGATATTCGACTGGTATCAGAAATGCGCAGCCGCGCGATGACACGCGCCATAATGCGCGCCACGATGCGCACCATGACACGAACAATGGCACGCGCCGCCTTTCTGTTCGCGCTCCTGCTCGCCGCTACCGCGGCGCATGCCGCCGCGCCGTGCCGCACCAGCGGACCCTTCAACCAATGGCTTGCCGATCTCGAACGCGAGGCGATGACGCAAGGCATTTCGCAGAACACCATCGCGGAAGCCGCGCCCTTTCTCACTTACGACCAGCGCATCGTCTATATCGACCGCGGCCAGCGTGTTTTTACGCAGACATTTCTCGAATTCTCCGATCGCATGGCGGCTGCCTACCGCATTCAGCGCGGCCAGGCGCTGATAAAGACCTACGCGCCGGTCTTTGCCCGGATCGAACAGCAATACGGCGTGCCGGCGCCGGTCATCGTCGCCTTCTGGGGGCTGGAAAGCGATTTTGGCGCGAACATGGGCAATTACCGCTCGCTGACGTCGCTGGTGTCGCTGGCTTACGATTGCCGGCGCGCCGACCGCTTTCGCGCGCAACTCCTCGACGCGCTGCGCCTGATCCAGCGCGGCGATCTGCGTCCCGACGAAATGATCGGCTCGTGGGCCGGCGAACTCGGCCAGACCCAGATGATGCCGTCGGAATATTACAAATACGGCGTCGACTATGACGGCGACGGCAAGCGCAATCTGCTGCGCAGCGCGCCCGACGTGCTCGCCTCGACGGCGAATTATCTGGTCGGGCTCGGCTGGAAGCGCGGTGAGCCCTGGCTCACCGAGGTGCGCGTACCGGCAAAGCTGCCGTGGGATCAGGCCGACCTCGATATCCAATTGCCGCGGGCGAAATGGGCAGCCTATGGCGTGACGCTCGCCGACGGCCGGCCGCTGCCGGCCGATAATCTGCCGGCCTCTTTGCTGCTGCCGATGGGGCGGCTTGGGCCCGCGTTCCTCGTCTATGCGAATTTTCAGGTCTATCTGCAGTGGAATAATTCGCTGGTTTATTCGACGACGGCCGCCTACCTCGCCACCCGCATTGCCGGCGCAGCCCCGCTCCATCGCGGCAATCCGCCGCCGGCATTGCCGTTCGCCGACATCAAGGAAATGCAGACGATTTTGGCGCGCTCGGGCTTCGACGTTGGCACGATCGACGGCTTTATCGGCCTCAAGACGCGCCAGGCGGTCAAGGCGATGCAACAGAAATACGGCCTGCCGGCGGATTCTTATCCCACGTCTGAATTGCTCGCGCGCATGCGCGCCGGACATTAGGGAAGAGCATGACCAGACAAATCCGCCGCGTCGTCACCGGCCATGATGCGGCAGGCCGCTCGATCTTCGTTATCGATGGCCCTACTCCTCATGTATTCAGCCGCACCAAAGGCAGCGCCGTGGTGCATGAGCTTTGGGAAACGACAGGCACGCCCGCCGACAATCGCGGGCACGCCGATGCCATCGCCCGCGGCCACCGGCTACCGCCGCCGCAGAAGGGCTCGGTGTTTCGCGTCATCGAATATCCGCCGGATAGCGAGCGCCTCGCCGCAATCGCGCGCGAGCATGCGCTGCCCGATGATTCCGGCCGTGCCGCTGCGAGCGATCGCGACAATCCGCGCCATCCCGGCTTTCACAAGACCGCAACGATCGACTACGCCATCGTGCTTGCGGGTGAGATTTACGCGATGATGGACGACGGCGAAGTTTTGCTGAAAACCGGCGATGTCCTCGTCCAGCGCGGCACCAACCATGCCTGGAGCAACCGGACGACGGAGCCGGCGCTGGTGGCGTTCGTGCTGATCGACGCGGAGCCGGTGTAGCGACTCCCGCTCGGCGATAATGGCCAGATGTCAGGTGGTTCTTTTTGACCGGACGCCGTTCGCGTCTCGCCCGCATGGTGACACAATAATATGTGACGCGCGGCGGTGGACGATGGGCGAAGCGCGGTGCTACAGGACGCGGCCGGGCCGGGGGCGGCATCAGGTCTTGATCAGGTGTTGATCAAGTCTTTGGGGACCAGAATCCGGTGCTTTCCTGCTGGCTTTCCGCTAAGCGCTTGACCGCATCGCAAGCGGTAGCGCAAGATTCTGAAAAAACAGCAGTTTTTCATCATTCCAAACTGCAAACCCGCGCTCCCAGGCTGGACCTCGTTGCCGTAATGTTACATTATAACGTCATACCCTTTCCACAGTTTCACCGGCCGCATCGGCGGCGCCGCGCCAGCGAAAACGGAACGCTCCAGATGAACGACAAGGCCCGCTCCCAGCGAAAGAATCCCATCCGTAGTTGGGTTATCATTGCCACCGCGGCCGCGGCCGCAGCGCTGATCATCGCGGTTCCGCTTGCGCCATCGGCCTTGGCGCAAGGAAATTCCGCGCCAGCGGCGGCACCCGCTCCGGATGCTTCTCCTGCGGCCGCTCCAGCTGTTCCCGCCGCAGCGGCGCCGGCGCCGGCTGCTCCATCGGCAGCACCCGCCGCCGCAGCGACGACCGCGCCAAGCCAGCCGGCGCCCGCTGCGGCCAATCCCGCGCCGCCAAACGCCGCCATGGCTCCGGCCGCAGCACCGTCCGCCGCGCCAAATGAAACGCCGGCCGCCGCGGCGCCCACGCCGGCACCGGCGCCGGGCGAGCACATGGTCAGCAAGGCGGAACTGCCCGAGGACCTTTCGCCCTGGGGCATGTTCATGAATGCCGACCTTATCGTGAAGGGCGTCATCATCGGACTTGCCTTTGCCTCGCTGGTGACCTGGACGGTATGGCTCGCCAAGACCCTGGAATTGCGTACGGCGCGCAGCGAAGTGCGCCGCGATCTGCGTATCCTCAATGGCTCGGCGACCTTTGCTCAGGCCCATGAACAATTGCGCGACGTCGAGAGCCCGGTCGCGGAACTGATGCAATCCGCCGCATCGGAAATCCGGTTGTCGGCGAGCCTGCGGCCTGAAGGATTGAAGGAGCGCATCGCGCTTCAGCTTGAGCGCATCGAGATGGCGGTGAGCCGCAAGGTGTCGCGCGGCACCGGCGTGCTCGCCACCATCGGCTCGACCGCGCCCTTCGTCGGCCTGTTCGGCACGGTGTGGGGCATCATGAACAGCTTCATCGGCATTTCGAACGCCCACACCACCAATCTTGCGGTAGTGGCGCCGGGCATCGCGCAAGCCTTGCTCGCCACGGCCTTCGGCCTGGTCGCGGCGATCCCGGCGGTGATGATCTATAACGTGCTGGCGCGGCAAACCGCCCATTACCGCGCCTATCTCGGCGACGCCTCGGCGCAGGTGATGCGGCTCGTCAGCCGCGATCTCGACCGCGCCAAAGTGCCGCTGAACCAGGCCGCCGAATAGCGCCGCCGCGTAACCGGAAGTAACGCCCGATGGCCATTCGCCTCGATCACGGTACCGACGAACTCACCGAGGTGCACGACATCAACGTCACGCCGTTCATCGACGTGATGCTGGTGCTGCTCATCATCTTCATGGTGGCGGCGCCGCTGGCGACGGTGGACGTCGCGGTCGATCTGCCCTCCTCCACCGCGCCACAACAGCAGCGGCCGCCGAAACCGGTCTACATCACGCTTAAAGCCGACGGCAGCCTCGCCTTGGGCGACGCCACGGTGTCGCGCGACGCGCTGCCGGCCGCGCTGGCAAGCGCCACCGGCGGCAATAAAGAGCAGCGCATCTTCATGCGCGGCGACCGCGCGGTGCCCTATGGCGACGTCATGCAATTGATGAACGTGCTGCGCGACGCCGGCTACCTCAAAATCGCCTTGGTCGGAATGGAAACGCGCTAAGCGAAATGGCCGCTTCTTCGCTCACCTGGTTCGACGACGACGACCCGCGCGATCTGCGGCGCTGGGCATTAGCCGCGATCGTCGTCGTTGCCGTTCACCTCGCGGCCATCGCCGCATACGTCTATGTCCACGCGCCAGACGATATCGGCGACGATACGACGCCGATCGCGGTTGATTTTTCACCGACCGACGACACCGTGGATCAGCCCGAAGTCGCCCCCACGCCCGAGCAGCCGCCGCAACAGGTCGAAAAGCCGCCGCCCCCCCCGCCGCCGCAGGATGCCGTCCCCCTGCCCGAAACGCCGCCACCACCGCCGAAGGTCGAAGAACAGAAACCTCCGACGCCCGCGATGCCGGCGCGCAGCAAAGGCGGCGCACCGCATGTCGCGCCGGCCTGGCAGACGAGCCTGGTGCGCCACCTTGAGCAATTCAAACGCTATCCGAGCGCGGCGCAGTCGCGAGGCGAGGAAGGCGTGGTGCTACTCGGTTTCAGCGTCGATCGTACCGGTCACGTGCTCGCGCATCGCGTGGTGCGCAGTTCCGGCTATCCCGCGCTCGACGATGAGGTCATGGCGATGATCGAGCGCGCCCAGCCGCTGCCGCCCTTCCCTGCCAATATGCCGGAAGACAAGCTCGACCTTACGGTTCCGATCCGGTTTTCGCTCAAGTAATAAAACGCGCTCTAAATGTGGCGCACGTTCGCGATCAGAATAAGCGCGAAAGAGCCAACGAAGCCGGCAAGCAGGCCGAGGCCGAACCAAAGAGCCAACGGGCGCGCTCCATCGCTCCTAACGGCCAGCGCCCGAAGAGCCGGCAATGGGCCAGCCTCGCCTCGCATGGCGACGAGCCGCCACGAATTGATCGGCAACAGCGCGACGTGCAGCAAAAACACCGGATAGATGTGTTCGATATAACCGAACAGCAGGAACAGCACGTTGCTCAGGATGGCGACCACGCGCAGCGGTATCATGGTGCGCATCAGAAACGTCGCCAACACCGCGCAGGAGGCTGCGTAACCGAGAATGTTGACCGAGAGATTTGCCATGATCCGGTGTTTGCGACCTTCAGCCTGCGATCAGACCGGGCACCGCGAAACTGAGCGCGAGGCCGAGCAAGGAAAACAGGCAAACCGCCTCGAACGATCGATCGTCCTTTACACGCCACAGTGCGGCTATCACGGCGAGCAACATTGGGTTTCCTTTCGAATCTGCAAAGCGATCAGGCGCGCCAGAATGGCTTCGACTTCTCAGCCTCGACGCGGGCCGGGTAGCCGATATCCTTGAGCTCGAGATTGGTCAGAGCTGCCAATTCATGGCGCGAGCTGACGCGCCGGCGCCATTCCCGAAGCGTCGCGACAATTCGAGAGTGCAGCGAGCCGCCGCCTTGCGGCGCGACGAAAACATTTTCGCGGGGTGAGTAAGATGGTACCGACTGCGTGGTCACGGTGATCTCCCGTAAGCTAGACGTTCACGGGCGATTCCATCCCTCGCTTTCCCAGACTGTCATCGGCCGACATGAAATGCCGATGACGTTACGATAACGGTCCTTGCGCTTTACAGCAGGCGCTTTTGTGTTTCGCAAATTTCTACGCAGCATTTGCGTCGAAGGTTTGACGCGCCGAATGCGGTGCACCACTTATGTGCAAATGGTCGCCGCGGTTATGGGAACGTGTCGAATTTGTCTCCAGATTTCCACTTTCGCCGTCGCTGACGCACACTCAGCAAATCGCGTGCCATTTAACAAAGTTGCGATAGCTGAGCATTTGCAGGCATGGGCGCGAAAACAGCGATGGCGCTCGATCGATTACGCGCTGTCGTTGAAACAAGCACAATGGCGGAAAAAGAGTCATTACGCGCAGCAGTCAATTTAAATACCAATTAGTAGGCAGTTTGCGCATTGATGTGCGAAATATTGATTCGCCGCTGCCGCGCCATGTTATGGCATGCCGCTGCCAAATCGCAGACCGCTTTCCGTCGGCCGCCGTTCATTGAACCGCATAAGGCCGCAGGTTCCGCTCTATGCGCGGCACAATCGGCAGCGCGCCGGGCTCGAAGTCTTTGCCGGTAATTTGCTCGTACATGCGGATGTAGCGGCGGGAAAGTTCGGCGATCAGTTCTGGCGGCGCATCCGGCAATTTTTCGTCGGCATAGGGATCGGAATGGTCCTTAAACCACAGCCGCAAGAATTCCTTGTCGAAATAGTCCGGTTCCGCTCCGGCGGCAAACCGGGCCTCGTAGGAATCGAGCTGCCAATAGCGTGACGAATCCGGCGTATGGATTTCGTCGATCAGGACAAGGCCGCCCTCTTTGTCAGTGCCGAATTCATATTTGGTATCGACCAAAGCGAGACCGTGCCGTGCGGCGATTTCCTGCCCGCGGGAAAAAAGCTCCAATGCCGTGTCCCTGATGCGGGCAAACAGATCCTTGCTGACAAAACCCTCCGCGATCATCTCCTCGGGTGACAGCGCGCGGTCATGCGCGGCCTCTTTTGTGGTCGGATCGAACAGCGGCTGCGGCAGGCGCGCGTTCTTGCGCATCTTGTCGGGCAGCTTAAAGCCGCCGAAATCGCGCTGACCTTTGCCGTAGCGGGTCCATATCGCGGTATCGGTCACGCCGGTCAGGTAGCCGCGCACCACCGCCTCGACCGGCACCATTTTGCATTTGCGAGCGATCGTCACGTTCGGATCGGGAACCGCCAGCACATGGTTCGGCACGATGTCCCTGGTCAATTCGAACCAGTGCGCGCTCATCTGATTGAGGACCTGCCCCTTCCACGGGATATGCGCGATGATCCGATCGAACGAGGAATGGCGGTCCGTCGTGACCAGGGCCAGGCGGTCGCCGAGGTCGTAGATGTCACGGACTTTTCCGGCCGTTTTCGGCCCGAGAAAGTCAAAATCGGTTCCGCGCAGGATATCCATGTCGATCGGCCGCGTCCGTTTCTGTGCTGGCCACCATAGAGGCTCCGGGCGCAAACTGGCAAAGGCAAGTGCGGAACGCCTGTTCGATCTCTGGGTTAAAATGCCGGGAAATCACAGATGAAAATCGGCATTGTCGGAACCGGGACTGTCGGCTGCGCCGCCGCCATGGCGGCGGTCAATCGCGGCAGCGCGCGCGAGATCGTGCTGGTGAACCGCACGCGCAAGACCGCCGAGGCCGTCGCCACCGACATCCGCTACGGCACGCCGCTTGGCCCCAAAGTCGAGATCACCGACGGCGACTACGGCGCGCTCGCCGGCGCCAGCGTGGTCATGATCACTTCGGGCGTTAACGAGAAGACTGGCGGCGCCACCGACCGCAACGATCCGCAAGGGCGGCTGCGGCTTCTCGACAAGAACGCCGCGATTTACCGCGACATCGTCCCGCGCATCATACGCGCCGCCCCGCAAACCGTGCTGCTTGTCGTCACCGATCCGCCCGACCCGCTCGCCGATATTGCCCGCGAAGCGGCGAAGGACGCCGGCGTCGATGCGTCCGTGCTCAGCGCCGGCACGTTTCTCGACACGATGCGCTTTAAGGTCCATCTCGGAAAACATTTTGGCGTCGATCCCAATGCCGTTGAGGCGCAGGTGATTGGCGACCACGGCACCTCACAGGTCTTTTTGTGGTCGTCGGCGCACATCGGCGGCGTGCCGATAGCCGCGCTCCTGAAGCAGCGCGGTGAGACGCTCAAGGCAGTGCGCGAACAGCTCGAAAAGGACGTGCGCTACGCCAACATCACCATCATCGAGGGCCATGACGCCAGCCAATACGGCATCGGCATCGTATCGGCGCGCATCGCCGAGATGATTTTGCGTGACGAACGCGCGGTGATCCCGATCGGCAGCCTGCAAAGGCAATTCGGCGTCACGCTGTCGCTGCCGAGCGTGGTCGGCCGCGGCGGCGTCATCGAGGTTTTGCAGCCGGAACTATCCGACGAAGAGCGCGACGGCCTGCATAAAAGCGCGATGACTCTCAAGGCCGCGCTGGAACGCGTGAAAGCGGCGGCTTAAGCGGACTTTCGCTCTGCCAAATCCAGGCCGGCCGTTGCCGCGCCGGCCCGATTGTCTCGGTATCACGGCGTGCGCGCCGCCTGCGGATCGATCAGCGGCGTGATGCGCCGGATCGCCACGCGCCGGTTTGCGCGCTCCGGTCCGGCGGTCTGGATTTTCAGGCCCTCTTTGCCATAGCCCTGCGTCACCAGGTTTTCGGCGGGGACCTGGAATTGCTCGGTGAGCGCGACCGCCACCAATTCGGCGCGGCGATCCGACAGCGAAAGATTATCGATGTCGGAGCCGACCGCGTCGGTATGGCCTTCGATGAGAAATACCTCGCGCGGATTGCGCGCGATGGCGCGGTTGAGCGCCTCCGCGATCACGGACAGACGATCGACCTGATCGGGAGTGAGTTGCCAGGAACCGGTATCGAAATTGATATCGAGATCGACGCGCGGCATGTACTCCCGCAACGCCTCATTGTAGCGCACCTGATCGAGCGTATAGCGCTGGTCGATCGGATCGACCGGAGCCGCGATGAAGACGCCGTAGATCCCGGCTTCGTCGGATTGATCGGCATCGATGATGTAGCGGTCGCGCGGCCCGTGGAATATCGGCGGAGCAACATCCAGGAACACGTCGCCAAGCGCCGCTCCGGCGAAACCGTTGTCGATGATCACGATCTCGCGGCCGTCCCGGTACCGCCGCACGCGCCGCAGCAGACGCCCGTCGCCGTCGTTGGTGTCGATGATCTGCGAGCCGTCGGGTCGCCCAACGATGGTGACCATATCGTTGCCGCGGCGTTCCTCATGGACGTCCCGCGCGCCGACGGCGAACCGGTCGACCTCGTTGTGGCGGATGATCGTGCGATTGTTCTCCTCGATGATGGTGCGATCGGGTTCATGAATGAAAACCCGGTTGCCTTCTTTGACTTCGTGACGTTCGTCGCGCAGCTGATTCATGCCCGCGGCGGGCGCCTGCCCGGGCGCCGCAATGAACTGCTGTTTGCTGATGGCCTGGGTCGGCGGCGGCACCGCGGCCGGATTGGCGCCCGGTGCAGCGCGCTGCACGACCGGCAACGTAGGATGCGGCTGCGCTGCCCCGCCCGGCAGGGTCCGGGCGTTTGGACCGCCAGGCGGAGGAACGACGGCACCCTGACCGCCGCTTCGAGCATTCGTCGCTGGCGCATGCTCATTGAGCGGCCGCTCCGGCACGGGCGGATGGTTTCCTCCGAGCGACTTTTCCTGATCGCGCTGCGACGGCGGTTGCCCGCCATTTGGCGGCAGCATCTCGTGATGCTCCAGATTGCGGGACGGAGGTTGCGACCCGGGCGGAGGCGGCGGCGCTCCCGCCGGAGGCGGCGGCGCTCCCGCCGGATGCGGCGGCGGCGGCGGAACCGGATGGGCGACCAGAGGCGGCGGCGCCGGATGCGGCGGTGGCGGCGGAACTGGATGGGCGACCGGAGGCGGCGGCGCGGGGTGCACGACCGGCGGTGGGACGGGACGCTGCGGTGGTGGCGGCGCGGGATGTGGTGGCGGCGGTGCCGGATGCGCCGCCGGCGGCGGTGGAGGTGGGGCGGGCTTCTTTTGCGGTTCCGGCGGATTGGCCGGCGCCGCTTGCGCCAGCACATCAAAGTGCAGCGGCACATCCGACGCGTTTGCGACCGCGGCTTTCGCCGCTATCACCGACAAAATTGTGCTCGCAAGAAGAACGGATCGAATTATTTTCATGTTCTCGTTCCCAGCCGAGTTTGTGCCGCGTATCGGCGCGCGCTTCATCGCGAGTTATGCCGACGCCATGAACAGCAACTGCGCCTGAACTAAGGCGTTCCATCACGACGCAACATGAGGCGTCGTTCATTCAAATTAGTGTTGATTAAAGCGGCTGGATACGCGTCTCGTGATTGACGCCTGGAAAGAAGCGCGCAAGCGGCGAAACCCGCAAGTGAGACGCTTTGGCGGCCGGCCTTTACGGCATCCAGAACGGTTTCACGGCGTCGAGATCGCGTTTAGGCGGCTCGACAACGCCGATATCCTCCAGGCTCCTGGAACTCAGATTTTCCAGTTTGGCACCGGCTTTACGGTACCGCCACCGCATGAAATTACCGGCGATCAATTCCGGCAAGCGCGCAAGCTCTGGCAGGAAGATGGTCATGGCACATCTCCGACTCCCCTTCCCGCTTGAACGCTATTGGACAATCGGCAGGCGCGCTGTGACCGACGGCACAGGACAATTTTCGCCGCCGTCGAAAGTATCGATTTATGAACTCAGTCGAGCCCGCTGGCGCGCGCCTGGTCCTTCGCCATCACCGCCCAGTCGTGCTCGGCTTCGCCGTGGGCGACCGCGCCAACGAGGCGATCGCGCCAGACATTGCCTGACGGCAGCGGCACGCCGACTGCGCCGCCGGCCTCAAGCGCGAAATTGGCGTCCTTCAATCCGAGTATCGCGCGCTGCCCGGCCGGCAGGTAGCGCTCTTCGGTGATGATCTTGCCGTAGATCTTGTACGCCGAGCAGGCAAACAATCCGTCGGTCATCACGTCATAGAACACGTCCGGCACGACGTCATATTTGCGCACGAGCGAAAACCCCTCGCCCATCGCCTCGATGGCGCAGCCGAGCACGAAATTATTGGCGATCTTGATCGCGGCCGCAGCCACCGGATCGGCGCCGGCCTCAAATGTGCGCCGCGCGATTACGGCAAACAGCGGCCGGCAGCGATCGAGCGCGTCTTTGGCGCCGCCGAGCACCATGCCGGCCTGACCGGACGATACGACTTCGGGGCGGCCGAGCATCGGGGTCGCGAGCAAAACCTGTCCGGCGTCGGCATGCAGCTTTTTCAGCCTGCCGATGCAATCGACACTGTGGGTGCCGGCGCAGACGTGGATGCCGCCCTTCGGCAGCGACTGCAACAACCCGCCGGATTTGGTCACGACTTCGGTCACGGCGGCATCGTCGGCGAGCATGGTAAACACCGCCTCGCCATAGGTCGCGGCCGACCTGATCGAGTCCAAATGCTTGGCGCCAAGATCGACGAGCGGCTTGAGTTTGTCGGCGCTGCGGTTATAGACGCCGAGGTCATGACCGCCATCGATCATGCGGCGCGCCATCGCCCCGCCCATGCGGCCGAGCCCGATAAATCCAACCTTCATGGTCTTTCTCCGTCCGCTCAACTGTCCGCTCGCCGGGGGTCGAAGCCTAGGCCGCCTTGCCGAATTCGGCCAGGACACCCTTCTCGTAGGCCAGCAGCTTCTGAACGCTCGGGCGGCTCTCGACGCGCTGGTAATGCGCAAGGCAGTGGCTGAATTTGGATAGATCGAGCCCGAACTGAAGGCAGCGGCGCAGGCACCAGAAGAAGTGCGCGTCAGGTGCTGTGAAATGATCGAAAAAATACTCACGCCCGGCCAACATATCGTCGGCGATCTTGCAGCTTTCGAACAATTGCTCCGCGGCGAGCCTGCGAACGCTCTCGTCGGGATTAGGCAAATCGCAGACTCGGGACGGTGCATTGATGCGGGACAGAAAAGGATGAATCCCCGAAGCGCACCAGGAGAGCAACGAGATCGCCTTGAGTTCCTGCCATGGATCGGATGGCAGCAGCCGCGCCTGCGGGAAATGACGCGCGATCCATATTTGGATGGCGACATTCTCGCTCAGCGGCTGGCCGTCGACGACCAGCAGCGGCACTTTATGCTTGGGGTTCAGCTTGAGATAATCGACCGACCGTTGCTGATGCCGGCGCATATCAAGCGGCCGCACTTCAAAGTCCGCGCCCGCTTCGGTGAGCGTGACATAAGGCACAAGCGAGCACGCGACCGGCGCGTAATACAGAACGATATTCACTTAGACCTCCAACAAGGTAGTCGAATTGCGCGAATGCGCCCTCACGCGCGGACGACATCAGGGCGCGCTCGGTCAGACCAATTGGCCGCGCACCCATTCGAGCTCGCGGCAGATATAGTCGACGATGTCGCCCGACTTGAGGCTGTCGGGCAGCACGTCCCAGGTATAGGTCTCGACTTCGAGATGGCGCGACAGCGGCTTGGCTTTATGAAATTTCAGCCCATCCTCGATGGCAAATCGCGTGGTGCGGAACTGACCGAGATCGTCCAGAAAGACCGGCACGTGGATATGGGTGCGCCATTCCCGCGGTCCCGGGTTCTTCTCGAACTCAGCGATCGCATCGTCGACATTGAGGAATTTGGTGAGCTTGCCGTCCATCTTCTGGATCGTCTGGGTCAGATAAATCGTCTTGGCGTAGCGCTTGAGCGTATCGACGACCGGCTGCGTGACTTCCGGGATATGCAACGCGGCCGCTTCCTGGAACTTGAAGATCGGCACCCCGGCATCGACCAGCTTCTGCACCGATTGCGGGATATTCTCGTATTCGACCGCCTGATGGCAGATATCGTAGACGATGCCGAGATGGCGGCGCAGTGCGGCGTTCGCGTCGGCGATCGGCACATGCGCGAGCTTGGCGAGCTTTTCGACCGCGGCGCCGGAATAAAGCTGATCGCGGAAATAGGCGATCGTCTCGTCGGTGGTTTCGAGAAAGCAGTATGGCTCCGGCTCGAGCGCGAGCTGCACCGTGCGTCCGGTGCGATCTTCGAGCGCGATAAGATGGGCGACGACGGCAAGCACATGATCGGTGTAGCTCGCAACCACGTCGCTGCCGGTCACCCGCGGCTTGAACCCGAGCGGCGCACTCTGGATCGACGGCGCGATGCCGGACGGGCAGACGTCGGCCATCACGTCGGCAACGTTGATGGTGTATTGGGTGCGCTCTTCGCCGCGCCAATCCGGCTCGTAGACCTGCTCCTTCACTTTGTCGCCCTTGAAATGACCGTAAACAAAGGCGTTGGCGGTGTAGACATACATGTCGTTGTCGCCAAGAAACTTCTTCAGCTTGTCGCGCTCCTTGGCGCTATTGACGAGCGTCTGCGCCGTGCTCGCCGACAGCCGGATGCATACGCCGAACGGCTTGTTGCCGGCGATCCGCGCCTTCACCTTCGGCAGATAGGTGACAAGCGAATGATACAATTGCTCCCAGTCGTCGGCGGGATGCACTAGCGTCGAATAGGTCAGATGGCCGAGGCCGTTGCCGAGATCCATGATCTTGGTCCTGTGTTGATCGGTCGTGTCACGATTTGCTTATGGCGATTTCTGCCTGCGTTCTCTGATGCCCGTCACCGCAAGTCTAATTCCGGCGACCGCACCAATAAGGCCTACGAGCGTTACGATGATCGCCGCCCCAATTTCGGACGGACTCAAAGCCCAGATAGTCAAACTCAGAACCACCACCGCGAAGGGGATGAGAAGGAATGCCAGAACAAGCCACAGCAGAACCTTTGCCACCAGTGCGAATTTGCCGCCAGATTTGCTGATCGGAGGAGCCTCAGGCATTCGCTGATACCTAGCCTCTAGCGTCGCGGACGCGCACCCGCTAATCGACGGGTTCAACCTTGCCCGAGCCCGCCGCGCGGACAATGGCTTCGGTCACGGCAACGCCGTGGATCATCTGGTCGTAAGGAATCGGATAGGCCGGGCCGCCTTCGGCCGCTTTGGCGAAGGCCTCAAGCGCGGCGCGCGAAACGTCCATGGTCGCCGCCGGCCAGGTTTTTGCCTCGCCCTTCACCGGCTGGAACTTGCAGGTGCCGAACAGTTTGGTGCGGCGCTCTTCCGACGACGCGCCGGCGACATGGGTGACGCCTTCGAGCCGCAGCCAGCCCTTCGAGCCGAACACCTGAAAGGAAAAGCCGGGACCGGTCGTCGTCATGGTGCCGAGATAGCCGGACATGCCTTCCTTCATGCGAAACAGGATCGACGTGGTGTCGTCGGCGTCGATGGTCGCCGCGCGGCGAAAGCTCTGGGCAAAGACGTGATCGACCGGCCCGCACAGATCGATCATGCCGTCGACCGCATGCACGCCCATCGGCATCAATCCGCCGAGCGGCGTCTCGCTCTTGTCGGCGCGCCAGTGGCTCGGGCTGATGAACAGGACGTTGGGAAACGTCATGGTTGCTTCGACGTGGAGGATGATGCCGAGTTCGCCGGAGCGGATCATGTGGCGCAGCTTGACGATCTCGGGATGGAGCCTGCGATTATAACCGAGGCCGAGCGTGACGCCGGCCTTGCGCACGGCGGCGACGGCGGCTTCGGCCTGCGCTTTGGTCAGCGTGAACGGCTTTTCGCAAAACACATGCTTGCCGGCCGCCGCCGCGGCGACCACCTGCGGGCCATGCATCGAGTGCGGCGTGGCCAGCACCACCGCATCGATATTCGGATCGGCGAGCAGCGCGCCGTAATCCGGCACAAGGCGAAATCCGTTGTTCTTGGCGAAAGCTTCCGTTTCCGGCGTCACGGTGCGCGTCGTTCCGGCAACGAAGCGGATGGCGTCGCTGCCCGCCGCCAATTCGACGACCGTCTTGCCCCACCAGCCCAGTCCGACGATGGCCGCTCTGATCATTGGCAACACTCCTTGCCGAAGCTTCGGCTATTTGAACGGCAGGAACGGCATGGCGTCGGCGGAATAATGCATCGCTACGATCAGGCAGCAGATCGCCCAGAAAATGCAATATTCGTGACCGCCGATGTTCCACAGCCACTTGCCGCCGGTGACTTTCCAAACCGCCCCACCGGCGATCAGCAGGTGGATGCAACCAAGCAAGCCGGCGTAAAACGGAAAAATCGCAAAGATGAGTCCGATCGCGATGAAAGTCTCGACGACGCAGGCGACGTACATATAGAGCGCCGGCGGCGTGAACTTCGCCGCCTTAAAGAAGCCGAGCGCCTCCGGCACGAAGAATTTGGCGTAGATATGCGGGATGAAGAACAGCCCGCAGATCAGCCGTAGAATATTGATCCCCTGGGTGAGATCGAAGTTTTGCCAATAGCCCATCATGGTCCCCTTGGTCCTCCTCGGCCTTTTCCGCCCCTACTTATCCTGACAGTTTCTACATTGCCATCATCGCCAGGGAGCTATCATCGCCCTGGTCGACTACCCGTCCAGTTCCTTGAAATAGCGGTAGATGCCCCATTGCGAAAACGGAATGCGCCGCTTTGAGGCGAGGTAGGCTTTTATCCGCGGCCGCTGCGCCACGCGATCGTGCAATGCGACCAGCCCAGGTATCTTCTTTTCGTACCGCTTCATGCGCCTGGGGAAAGCATAGCGCATTCCCTCGACGATCTGAAACAGCGACAGATCGACATAGGTCAGCCGCTTGCCGACCGTATATCGGCCGCCGTTGCCCTGCAGCACCCGCTCAAAATAGCCGAACATTTTCGGCACCTGATAGCGCCAGAAATCCTCGGTGCGGCGGCGCGCCGCGGGCCGCTGCTCTTCGAAATAAAGCCAGCCCGACACCGGATGATGGGTGTCATGGATGCGCACGACGAGATCGGTGATCGTGAGCTGCAATTGATGCGCCCATAACCGGCCGGCCTCGTCGCGCGGCGCAAGCTTCAGGCGCGGACCGAGATAGAATAGAATCTCCGCGGTCTGCGCGATGACGAGCTTGCCGGCCTTGATAAACGGCGGCGCATAAGGCGGATGCGCCGCGCCTTTGCCGTCGATGATTTGCGACATCCTCGCCATGCCGGCTTTGCCATGGCGCGCGACATCGACGTAATCGGCGCCGGCCTCCTCCAGCGCCAGCCGGACGAATTCGCCGCGGCCCTGGATCGAGGGCCAGTAATAGAGTTCGTAGCGCATCGGATTACGGCGCGGCTTTATATTGCTCGTCGGTCACCGGCTCCATCCAGGTGACGTGCTTGCCGTCGAGCGCCTCCTGCATGGCGACATGGACCATATTCATCGTCGGCGATGCGCCGTGCCAATGCTTCTCGTTCGGCGGAATCCACACCACGTCGCCGCCTTTGATCTCGCGCACTTTGCCGCCAAATGTCTGCACCCGGCCGGCGCCCGAGACGACGAACAGCGTCTGTCCGAGCGGATGGGTGTGCCAATGCGTGCGTGCGCCGGGCTCGAATCGCACCAGCCCCGAACGCACCCGCGCCGGCGCCGGCGCCTCGATGATCGGCTCCTGCCAGACCACGCCGGTGAAACTGTCGGGGGGCCCGCGCCGCGACGGCACCGCGCCGCAAACTTGAATGTCCATTCTGTTTCTCTCCCTGTCGTTTTCGGCCGGCCCGATCGGCGCGGTTCCGGCCGGCGGTAAGATAATGGAAATCCGCGCGCGATAGTGTGGGAAATCGCCGTCCCGGGCAGGCCTCGTCCCGCACATGGGAGTGATGCCCAATTGCGATGGCAGGCCGCCGCCGGGCCGTCTATGACAGGGCCCGAAGCACCCCTCTGGCATCTGACTTGCCGGCACCGGTGGGCAGAGGCGAGGAAAGGTTTTCCCCTTGAGTCAAGCCGTTATTGGCCGGCAACAGGCCGGCGCATCAGCCTTTGGGATTCTCGCCGCGATTACGTTTTGCCATTTCCTCAATGACGTGGCGACGTCGCTGCTGCCTGCCATCTATCCGATGCTCAAGAGCGGCTTCGATCTGAGCTTCGCGCAAATCGGCGTCCTCACTTTGGTCTATCAGGGCATCGCATCGATGCTGCAGCCGGTCATCGGGCTGTACACCGATCACCGGCCGCAACCCTACTTTCTGCCCTTCGGCATGACCTGCACGCTGCTCGGATTGGCGACGCTGGCTTTCGCGCCAAGCTATCTCGTCTTGCTCGCCGGCGGCGGCTTGCTCGGAATCGGCTCGGCGATTTTTCATCCGGAATCGTCGCGGCTCGCGCGGCTTGCCTCGGGCGGCGCTCACGGCTTTGCGCAGTCGCTGTTTCAGGTCGGCGGCAATGCCGGGAATTCGCTGGCGCCGCTCTTGGCGGCGTTCTTTATCCTGCCGCGCGGCCAGAGCAGCATCGCCTGGTTCGCCCTGGTGGCGCTGGCCGGCATCATCGTCCTGTCGGTGGTGGGACGCTGGTACAAAAACTCCGGCCACACGGTGCGAAAGTCGGCACGATCTGCCGCGGCTCGTTTGGCCCTGCCGGCGGCGCAGGTGCGCCGCGCCATCGCCGTGCTCGTCGCACTGATCTTCTCGAAGTTCTTCTACCTGTCGAGCATCACCAGCTATTACATCTTCTACCTGATGCATCGCTTCGATATGTCGACGCAGTCGGCGCAGCTTTGTCTTTTCGTCTTTCTCGTTTCGGCAGCGGTCGGAACCTTCGTCGGCGGTCCGATCGGCGACCGCATCGGCCGCAAGCGGGTTATTTGGGCTTCGATCCTCGGCGTGTTGCCGTTCACGCTGGCGCTGCCCTATGTCGGATTGCCGGCGACCATCGTGCTCAGCGTTCTCATCGGACTCATATTGTCATCCGCGTTCTCGGCGATCGTGGTCTATGCCCAGGAACTGATGCCGGGGCGCGTCGGCATGGTGTCGGGACTTTTCTTCGGCCTCGCCTTTGGCATGGCCGGCATCGGCGCCGCGGTTTTGGGGGTGCTGGCCGATTGGACCAGCATTCAATTCGTCTATCGGGTCTGCTCGTTTCTGCCGCTGATCGGCCTTTTGACCGCGTTCCTGCCCGACGTCAGGCATGACAGTCGAGCCGCCGTGGGATCTGATAAAAGCTGAACTGTTCCGGGCGCGCCGGATTTGATGCGTCGGAATTGGCGCGCCGGACTTAGCATGCCGGCGTGACGCCCGCAGCAGTCAGCGGAAGTGCAATGAATTTTAGGACGGCCTTCTAATAACAATCGTGTGGGCGCGTACTCATAAATCGAGATTGGCGAATGGAGGTTTGGGCAGTGTCCGCTTTACCCTCCATAGCGGGCATCACTCGGATATCGCGGAATGTCAGCTAAGTGATGAGTTTTTCAACGATATCTGCCAAAAGCCGACATCGGAACCGGCCCAAATGGCCCTCACCAGGGCGCGGCAGCGAGCTCGTCCCAGCTTGCGTCGCCGCCGGCAAGAATTCAGCGTCAAGGCGGAACCAAAGCTCTTTGGAGGCCTTGATCGCTCAGAGGGGAGTCGCAAAGGTGAAGCTTTGCTCTGGCCTCTCCAAAACAGGAGACAGCAGTCATGGTCGATCAAGAGGTATTTGCAAGTCAGCTCAAGACGGATCGGTTCCCCTTCCCGAGCGAAGGGGATGTCACACTCGCAGTCCGGAACGCAAACTACACGCTCGGACCGGTAATGTTGCACATCAATATGAAGCCCGGCGCGGTCATCCCTTCACATCAGCATAAAGGCATGGCCGAGGCGCTCTATGTTGTTGAAGGCGATGTCACCAACGAGGGCAAGGAATACCAGGCGGGCACGTCTCTGCATTTCAAAGCCGGTCATGTACACGGCCCACATACCACTAAGAACGGATGCAAGCTGCTCGCCCTCTGGACAGAACGCACATCACACGAGTCTGCTGATCTAAGCGACTTCATTATCGAAAAAGCGGCAGCTTAGCCGACGAGCGGCATTCTTTTCGCGAACCGCGCAGAGGGGACTCCGACGAGTGAGCCGCGTCGAGGCGCGTTCGACGCGGCGTGCCTGCCAACGCTGAGACCGAAACCGCGGTCTCAACCGGTCGTACAGCCAACTTGTTCGGCTCTAATATGGATGGCTGGCTGGCCCTCAGGCCCTCGATTGACTTCCATGCCAGTTGGCGCAGTTTGATTTGGTAGCGGCGATCAGGACGTGCCGAAGTTCCAGCCTTCGCGGCAGGGGAGTAGTTCGATGACAGCACACATCACACGGCGCATCATCCTCGGTACAAGCGCCAGTGTCCTGACTCTCGGTTTTGCCCGCGGTACGGCTGCGGGGGCGCCGCCAGAGTTAGAGCTGTTCATTTTTACGGCTCCTGACAGCGGAAATCTAGCTTTCGCGGTCATCGGACTCGCGGGTACCGCTACTTCCGGGCTCCAACAGCACGCGGGGATTTATACAACATTTCATGCCGGCTCGAGGAGTTGGACAGTGCAGGGCATTTGCCCGCTGCAGACCGGAGTCATATCCGAGCGTCTCGACCATCGCGTCTTCGCGGGCAAGGTGTTTGGACCGCGCGGAGTGGCGTCCGGCGCTGTGGTGCTTGAACCCATCCCGGATTTCGTGAAGGCCAGCGGGAGGTTGGCCTTTTGGGCGGAAGTTCGTGATGCGACCGGATCGCGCTTCAGAGTCTGAAACCCCTTCGTGTCTGAACTCCTGGCAGATGACCCGAAACTGACCGACATTTACCACGCAGCGTCTCCGGACGAAGATCGTGCGCTTTTTACCAATGCGTTCGAGAGGCGTGTCTCCGCCATGGCCGCCGCCAGTGGCGTTACTTATCCGCACGCATATGCGCGACGTGTAGTAGCAGCTGTTTTACCGGACGTGATTGAATGCGACCCTAACTCGACAATAGGATTCAATTTCGCCAGTCGGAACGGGCGCCATCCAGCTGATGCGACGGCGTCTGTCGTAACAACAATGCTGACAGGTGCTCTCGCCTCGGGGAGGTCTTCGACTACCTTTCGATTGGGATCATCGTTCCCCTACTTCCAACACCCAAGCGCAGTCGCGTAAAACAGCGCCGTCTCAACAACTCGGTGAGATTCAGTGAGGTTCGTAATGTCACATCATTTCGATACGCCGACCGCACTGGAAGATCCCCGCATCAACGTGTGCGATCTCTACCTTTTCCCCGGAAATCCTGGAACGACTGTTATGGCGATGACGGTAAATCCGGATGCCGGAATCTCCGCACCAGATACTTTCCGCGATGAGGCTCTCTATGCGTTCCGCTTCGATCTGAACAACGATGCCAGCGAAGAATTGGCCTTTAAGGTGCGGTTCAGCCCCGTCGCGCATGCTGATGGCGACGAACATAGGCATTTCCAAACCTACGAGGTTCGTCGGGCCACCAATGAAGCTGCATCGCGTGGTGCAAATGGCGAACTCATCGTTGCGGGTCGTACCGGCGGGGTAACCAAGTCCGATAAGGGAGTGATGGCTTTTGCCGGTTTGGCGCCCGACCTCTTTGCCGGCGACGCGGCAGCCTTGACCGTCTTTAGGAATGCGCTTTTCAACGAAGCTAGGTTTGATCCTGATGCCTTCAAGAACCGTAAGAACTTCTTCGCGAAGCGGAACGTGACCGCTATCGTCATCGAGATTCCGAATTGATTGATTGGCCAGGGGTTGGTGCATGGTTGGGCGACGGCTTCGCTCTACGGCCATGCACCAGAGGTACAGGTGTCTCGCTGGGGTCTGCCGCTCATCACAAATTTTTTTATGCCAGACTCGAAAATGAAGGAAGCGTTCAATCGCGCGACCCCTGCAGATGATCAAGACCCCTTCATCGCTCAAGTCGACCAAGTAGCCCAGAAACTCACCATGCTTGCCGGTTCAGCGGCGAGCCCTGCCGGCTACGCCAAGCAGCTCACCGCTCGGTTATTCCCGACGATTTTGCCGTATCAGCTCGGGACGCCGGCGGCGTTCGATTTCGTTAGTTTCAACGGGAGGGCGCTGACGGACGATGTTATGGACGTCATCCTGACACTGGCCACAAATACCGCGCTTGGCGATGGGGTCGTTCCCGACAAGAACCGTACTCGCAACGAGTTTCCATATTTCGGAGAGCCCTACACGACCGCCGAGCAAGCCGACGTCACTCCAGCTCGGCCGGGAGCAAAACAAAAATGGTAAATCAGGTTTTCGCTGGCGCTTGCGCATTCGCCGAGAACGATAGACGCAGTGAAAGATGACCCGCGAAGAGCCGCAGGCAAGGCAAAAACACGGGCTTCACTCCGCCGACGCAGCGATGATTTCGACTTCAACGAGGATCGCCGGCCAAACGAGCTGCGACACGACGAGCAACATCGATACCGGCCGTGCTTCGCCGAGGAATTGAGTGCGCACCTTTGCGTAAGCAGCAATATCCTCGGCACGCGTGAGGTACTGGGTCACTTTCACGATATCGGCGACTGTCATATTGGCTTTCTCCAATACGCTCACGACATATTTCCATGCAATCTCGGACTGGCCCGTAATATCCTTAGGCAGATCGCCGCTCGCAGAAAGGCCAGGCGTTCCAGAAGTCATGAGCCAGCGCAGGTTCGGCTTGGTCTCGATCGCGTCGCTGTATTTGCCGATCTGACAGGCAACGCCAATATCGTGGATAGTGTGACTCATATCGGGACCTCCTCCGTTTCGTCGTGCTTTGCTTTGGCTGGGCGGTCGCCTTATCGAAGCGGTGAGACATCGCAGGCCTCGCCAAAAATTGGGAGAAACGGAGCTTAGACAGCCGTTTTTACGAAATTGCTCCGGCGCATTGGAACTACGGAAATGAGAAGCTCATCGATGGCGTTCGCCAATTTAGGTGAGTGGATTCCAGCCGAGTTCGCGTAGCCGCTGCTGAAACGTCCCCGTCCAACTGCTCCAGGCCAATACCGAAGCCCCGCGCAGGAGCCCAATGGTTTGGAGCTTCGCGGCCCGCTCCGCGTGGACAGCGAGCGGAGGGGCGACCACTGCGCGACCAATGCGCTTGGTGAAGGTCCATCGCCTCATGGACTTCCTCCTAAGGCCGAGGGCCACACCCTAACACAGCGTTTGAACGAGAAGTGTACTTCGCGCCGCAGCAAAACAAGCCGGCTCATGTCGCCTAGGGGTCATCTTCGACTGAACGGTGATGTCCGAGTTGTGTCGGCTTTCCACCCAAGAGCGACCAAATCGCGGACGTGCAGGCGCTTCGGTTTCGGGCGACCAACGGACTCACGCGCTGTCGCAAGCTCAGAGAACTCAATGTGCTATCTTGCCCTTGGGGCTACGATGTAGGCGATGGAGCCAAAGCAATGGCAAATGAAAAACGGACAAATTCGTTGATGAATTTGGTGGCGGTTGTTGGCCGTATTTTGATCGCGCTGATATTTGTGCGCGCCGGGATCAATAAGATCGGCTCGATCGACGCCACGGCAGCCGAAATGGCAAAGTCCGGAATCCCTCTGTCGAATATTTTGGTCTTCGGCGCGATCATGATGGAGCTCGGCGGCGGATTGTTGCTGATGGTCGGATTGTTAGCTCGATGGGCGGCACTAGCATTGTTTTTCTATACACTGACGCTGGCGTTAATATTCCACGCCTATTGGGCGGTCCCTGACGCGCAGGCGCGTCTCCAGGCTTCATTCTTCTTCGGACATCTATCGATGATGGGGGGCATGCTTGTCGTCGTGGCATTCGGCGCCGGCGCCTATAGCCTGGACGCGTTGGTGAGGCGGAAGGCATGATCCCACATCGCGTGCCTTAGCGCTTAACCGGTCACCCTGCTCAATCGAGCCGACCAAGTGATCGAGTAAATCGTCCGAGGGTTTGTTGCAGCGCAAATTGACAGCCGCCGCGGTGACCGCTGTGGGTCAATCAGGTCGGTTTGGCGATATCGGCGGAATGTCCGTTGTTCCCCCGACCGCTACCAAATCACTGCATTGCGGCAGGTGACGTTCAGGGCCAATAGCTGCCTTCCGCACCGCAACAGTTTCGGGTAGCATTGACTGAGAGCTGCCAACGGGCCATACCGAAATCTCGATCAATGCAATTGGTGGCAAAGGTGCTGTCGGCGGGCGTCTCAGCATTCAGATACTGAGCGTCGTAGCGCGCATTACGCGACGACACTGGGGCATCATGAAACTTCCCCGCCGAAAATTCCTGTATCTGGCAGCGGGCGCTCCCGCCCTGCCGCTCCTGTCGCGTAGCGCGAGTGGGCAAGCTTATCCGACGCGTCCGGTGCGTCTGATTGTCGGCTTTCCGGCTGGCGGCACGGTTGATCTCATCGCGCGCTTGATTGGGCAAGGCTTGTCGAAAAAGCTCGGCGAACCGTTCGTCATCAAGAATGAAGCTGGCGCCGCCGGTAACATTGCTACGGAGGACGTCGTACATGCTGCCCCCGACGGCTACACGCTGCTAACAAGCACGACGGCAAACGCCAGCAGTGTGATACTTTCGAAGGAGCTTGTCTTCGATTTTTTGCATGAAATCGCGCCGGTCGGAAGCATTTGTCGAGTGCCTTTCGTTATGGTGGTCAATCCATTGTTTCCTTCCAAGACTGTTCCTGAATTCATCGCATATGCAAAAGCCAATCCGGGGAAGGTTAATATGGCGTCGCCCGGCTTCGGGAACTCCAAGCCACGTCGCTGGCGAATTGTTCAAGGTGATGACAGGAGTCAACATGGTTCACGTCCCGTATCGTGGCGAACCTGCCGCACTGTCTGATCTAATCGATGGACAAGTGCAGGTATTATTCGGCACCCTACCGGGTTTGATTGCACAGATTAGGGCTCAAAAACTACGCGCTTTGGCGGTCGCCAACGCCACGCGGCTTGAGATTTTGCCCAACGTTCCGACGATTCATGAGTTCTTACCGGGTTACGAGGTTGCCGCATCCATCGGGATCGGGGCCCCCCACGATACGCCGGCGGAAGTCATCGGCCAGCTCAACAGCTCCATTAATGCCGACCTCGTTGAACCTGAAATTAAGGCGCAGCTTGCTTATCTGGGCGCGCCCACGCTTTCTCTCTCTTCCGCGGAATATGGGAAGCTGATTGCCGACGAAATCAAAAACTGGGGGAAATCCGCGCGAGAAGCTGGGATCAAGGCTGAGTGATCATGATCCAAGAAGGTTACCTTGGAAGGCTTCGCGCGCGAGCTCCATCCAAAGTAAAGTAGCATCAACGCCACGTTCGGACATCCTTCCGCACGGACGCGAGTCCCAAGTCACTCATAGCCCGCTCGTCTTTCTGACGATGCAGCGAAAGCCGACATGGCTTGTTGAGGTGTCGACCGGCTCGGCGTGGCGCGCGGCCGGGCGATAGCGGCGGCAATAGTTCGGTGCGCACAGATGCGAGCCGCCTTTAAGCACCTTGCGCGGAATCTTGATCTTCGGCAGTCGGGGGTCGTAGCTCGCAGCCTCCGCTCCGCCGCGCGGATTTTCCGGGACGCAGCACGCCTTCGGCGCGTCGGCCTCGTGCTTTGACGAATACCAGTCCGTCGTCCATTCCCAGACATTGCCGATCATGTCATAGAGGCCGTAGCCGTTCGGCGGAAATGCGCCGACCGGGGAGGTGCGCGCAAAGCCGTCCTCGCAAAGGTTCTGTCGCGGAAATTCGCCCTGCCAGGTATTCGCCATATGCTTGCCGCCGGGCGTGAATTCATCGCCCCAGGCGAACTCGGCGCCGTCCAGTCCGCCGCGCGCCGCGAACTCCCATTCGGCTTCGGTCGGCAGGTCCTTGCCGGCCCATTTGGCGTAAGCATCGGCATCCCGATAGGCCACATGCACAACCGGATGATCATCGAGCCCGGCGATATTGCTGTCCGGTCCGTAAGGACGGCGCCAGTCCGCGCCCTTGAGGAAGGTCCACCACTGACTCCAGTCGCGCATATCGACTGAAGTCGACGGCGGCGAGAAGACCAGCGAGCCGGCATAGAGCATATGTGGCAGCGCGCCCGGATAATCCTTCGGGTCGGGGCCAATTTCGGCAAAGGTGACGTGGCCGGTGGCCGTGACAAATTCGTCGAACTGCTGGTTCGTCACCGGCGTGCGGTCCATCCAGAACTCGTCCACCGTAACGCGATGAACCGGGGCCTCCTCCGGATAATGCTTGTTGGAGCCCATGCGAAACGTGCCGCCGGGCACGCACACCATGTTGGCTTCGAGCTCACACTTAAAAGCGAGATGAGTTTTGTTGGTTTGACGATAATCTATCAACATCAATGTCGACTTCTCTTTAGAGACCATTGCACCGACAAACTCAACGGGCAGCACAGTACGCGCTGACGGCGCTGCGCAATCTGATCCGGCTATCGTAAGGCCACCGTCATTCCGGCCAGGCCCAAAGAAACTTGAAAGCCGACCTGAACTCCGTGCACCTCAAGGATGACACCCTTGTCATTCTGCAGCCGTGCCACCTGAGCGCCGCCAACGAAAGTGGCGCCGGCACCCGCTGCTCCATAGGAGCCTGCGATATCGGCAGGCGTTCGCAAATTGTACGCGGTGCCTACCAAGTCTACCGCCGCCACCCCAAGCGAGCCGACACCTACGCCGCCGATACTCAACGGATATCTCGTGCCGTGGTATATTAAGGTGCGGCTGCCACCCCCGATGCCAACAATAAAGCCAGCCTTGACAATATGCAGTCGGACCGTGCCGGTTTGAGCACGAGATTCCGTAGACGCTCCTGCCAGCGCTGCCACGGCGATAAAAACAACCGCAATGAGCTTCATTCCGCTAATGAAACTGAGCATTTGTAGTTGCTCCCTGTTGTTATCTCATTCGGCTCTTGCAGGGTCGCGCACTCGTACATTTGCAAGCGCGCTATTAGTTGCCCTTTGGCGATGAAAGTTCACCGTGATCGTTGTCTTACTGGCGAAGCTTCATGTTCACCGACAGATACACAGTACACCTCGACGCTCTGAGAGTTTGTCCGGAGACTTTAGGCCGGATTGCAGAGTTTTCGGAGCATGAGGCGGATTGATGCGAGGCGCAAGAATGCGAGCGCCTTGCGGTTGAGGTTTTCCCAATCTTTGGCGAGTTCTTCGGCAGCGATTGAGCCAAGCGATGGTGCGTTCGACAATCCAGCGTTTATGTAAGACCACAAATCCGCCGACCCGCTCGGAACGTTTGACGATTTCAACGTCGAGATTCGGGAGAACTTTTGCAAGCGCTTTCGCAAATTGCGGTCCTTGATATCCCCCGTCGGCGAAGAGCGTCTTCAAAAAGGGGAACATCCCAAACAGGGTCGCCATGACGAGAATACCGCCATCGCGATCTTGAATGTCGGCCGGATGAACGATGGCGTGGAGCAGGAGGCCTAATGTATCGACGAGAATGTGCCGCTTCTTGCCCTTGATCTTCTTTCCTGCATCGTAACCGTGCGGATCAATGCGGGCCCCCCTTTTTCGGCGCTTTTCACGCTCTGGCTGTCGATGATCGCGACGGTCGGACTGGCGTCCCGTTGATCTTGTTCGCGACACTGCTCATAAAGCGCGTGGTGGATCCGCTCCAGTGTACCGTCATAGGTCCACAGATCGAAATAGTCGTAGACCGAGCTTTTCGGCGGCAGGTCTTTCGGGATCGCGCGCCACTGACAGCCGGTGGAGAGAATATACATGAGGCCGTTTACGACCTCACGCATGATCACCGTGCGCTTGCCGCCGCCGGGCTTGCCAGGCGGGATCAAAGGTTCGACCAGCTTCCATTCGTCGTCGGTCAGATCGCTCGGATATCGCAACTTGCTGCGGTCGTAACGTGAGCGGTTCTTGCTCGTCCACATCGGTGACCCCTCCTCGAATCAGGCCACCACCCTTGAATCACAAATGATTTCATAGGATTCAACAACTCTCCGGACAGACACTTAGACTTTGCTGGCGGTGCCACTTTGAGGCCGCGCAAACCATTCTGGTCGATAAATTGTTTGATCAATCCTGACAATTTGGCTTCTTCCAGAAACTCGCTGATGTAGGTCAAACGAGCGACATGACCCTTTGGCACGAACGCGGCAAAGGAGATGTTAGCAAAGGCGTCTTCTATAACATGAGTGCCAGGCAGCTGGGCCGATAGCGCGAGCAGCACAGGACGTGGCGCTGCATATGCGCTGGTCTGCCCGGCGCGCAGTAGGTCAGCACCGGCAGCTTGATTTTCGACGCGCACCAATACGGCGTGTTTCAGAATGCGGCTTAAAACCAGGTCCACCGCATCCCCGCGCGGAACCCCGATGCGAATCCCGGGCTGGTCAGCATCTGCAACCTTGCGAATTGAAGAGGCGCTTGGGACCAAAAAGGTGAAATCACTTTGCATGTACGGGGGTGAACAATCGGCAACTGTACTGCGAGCCGGGTCGATCACTAGAAACGCCACATCCCATGCGTTGGTTGGTGCGCCGTCAAGTACCGCGCCGGGCCTTGGGTATTCTACAGGTTGGAGTTTAATGCCCATTTGCGCCGCGAGCGCACGCGCGAGGTCCGCTGCCACTCCTAACAATTCGCCGGTCGCCGGGTCTTTGATGGCCGAACCACGATTCGCCAATCCGAGACCGACCCGAAGTTTCCCATTCCGGACGAGATCGGAAACACGCGGATCGGGCTCTTGTTGCGCGCGTGCGGGAAGCGACCAAGGGAACGCGGCACTCGCCAGTGCAGCGACGAATTTTCGTCTCGCGATGTTGATAGGCATGGGTCTACCCTCCGGCGGAAATGCCGTCTTCTCACTCGATAACCTGGTCGGCGCGCGCAATTAGATTCGCCGGCACCTTAATTCCGAGCGCCTTGGCAGTCTTGAGGTTGATCACTAGCTCATATTTGGTCGGGGCCTGCACTGGAAGGTCGGCCGGCTTCTCGCCTTTAAGGATGCGATCGACGTATCCAGCTGCTTGCCGATACGGCTCTATCGTGTCATTTCCGTATGAGATCAGACCGCCACCAATGACAAAGAGTTGCTGAGCATAGACAGCGGGCAAATGATAGCGGGCTGCCAATTCAATGATCTGCTCGCGATGAACGATCGATGGCCCACTCTCCGTTACAATCATGCCGCCACTCGGCTCGTCGGCGAAAGCACCAATCACTCGCTGGATCTCAGCGACGTCCGATACTCCAACGGGACGCAATTCTACGCCAAATGACGGAGCCACAGCCTGGATCGCCCCAAACTGGCCGATGCCGGTTTCTGTGGCGTCCCGAAGGACGGCCACTTGCTTTACGTTGGGCCCAATCTCCTTGAGTAGTTCCAACCATTTTCCACTGTTGGCGTATTCCATAGTGGTGAATCCGGTAGCGTTGCCGCCCGGTCGCGCCAAGCTCTCGACCAAACCGGCGCCGACAGGGTCGGCGATCTGTACAAACACTATCGGCAGAGTCCGCGTCGTCTGCAGCAATGGCTCCAAAGTCGGGCTCCCAGTCGCCAGAATGACGTTCGGATGAAGAGCGACCAGTTCGGCGGCATTTTTGCGATTGAGCCTGACATCGCCGGCGCCCCAGCGATAGTCAATTTGCAAATTACGGCCCACGGTCCAACCCAAATCCTTCAGCGTCTGCAGAAACGCGGTGACGCGCGCCTTCGCCTCCGGATCGTCCGAGGCAAGGGTCATTGTTACGCCGATGCGGCGCGTCTGCTCGGATTGTTGCCCCAGAGCGCTGAGCGGCCAGACTGCCGCCGCGCCGCCGAGACCGGCTAGGATTTCCCGCCGTCCGATGCTGATTGTCATTGATCCCGCCTTAGGACACTAAGCTCGGGCACAAACTACTATTATCACGCTTTAATTGTGGGTGTGTGAAATCAATTACGCTCGCCGGGGGCCTTTTGCGTGCGTTGCTAAATGTCATCTGCTGGCCCAGCTCCGACTTGCCCAGGACGAGTTTTTGGTGTGACCCGGGAAACAACTTTTCAATTCCAGACGTGATACTCTTCCATCTGCCCGACTGGCCCCTTGGCGTGGGGAAGGCCTATGGAACGGCGGAATTTCATAACACTTCTCGTGGGGGCTGCGGCTGCTTGGCCGGTGACGGCGCGCGGACAGCCGGCGACAAAGATGCCTACGATCGGCTACCTCGGTGCAAACGCCGCGGTCTTTGAGCCATGGACTGCCGCATTTGTGGCGCGACTGCGTGAACTTGACTGGATCGAGGGTCGTACTGTGGCGATCGATTATCGCTGGTCGGAGGGACGCCCCGAGCGCGAGGCCGAAATTGCAGCCGAGTTCGTTGACCTCAAAGTCAGCGTCATTGCCGCGAACGGGACCGCTGTCGCTGCATTGAAGAAGGCGACATCGATCATCCCAATCGTCTTTACCATCGCCAATGATCCGGTCGGCACCGGCTTGGTCGACAGTCTGGCGAGACCGGGCGGCAACGTCACAGGCATGACGCTGCTCACCCCCGATCTTGCCGGCAAGCGGCTCGAACTTTTGCGTGAAATGGTCCCTAAGCTTCGCCGCTTGGCAGTCATGGCGAATGTTGCCTATTCCGCGGGTGTGCGTGAAATCGATGACGCCCAGGCGGCGGCTCGCACGCTTGGTATCGAAACAACGCCATTCGAAATCCGGCGAGCGGAGGATATCGCACCTGCTTTTGAGGCGCTAAAAACTCAAGCGGACGCACTTTACATCGTGCAAGATTCACTCGTGGCCGCCAACCGCCCCTTTTCATCACGCTTGCACTTGAGGCGCGGATGCCAACGAGCTTCACCACGCGCGAGTTCCCCCAGGCCGGGGCTCTCATGTCCTACGGACCGGATATCCCGGACCTGTTCCGGCGGTCCGCCGAGGTAGTCGATAAGATTCTACGCGGCGCCAAGCCCGGCGATATCCCGGTCGAGCAGCCCACTAAATTCGAGCTGGCCATAAACCTCAAGACCGCCAAGCTGCTCGGTCTTGCCGTTCCGCCGATGCTACTTGCAACAGCCGACAACGTGTTCGAATGAACCGCCCA
>CAVXWL010000013.1:0-229355 GCA_963765365.1 uncultured Alphaproteobacteria bacterium
TCTATGGCACTCAACGGACCTCGTGCCATTTCCGGTGTTTGGTCGCTATGAAGGGCTACACGGACATGACTCGACATGGCAGAAATGACGTTCATGACGCATTGCGGATATTGTTCCGTGGGTTCAGCCGCTACGCATTGGCAACGCGCGACGGCGTTCATAAATCTTTGTGGCAGAGATGGGAGGAAGGACTTAACGTCTGTCACGATCCAATAAGGCGGAGATTTTTTCTAATAAACGCGGCAGTTCTACTGGCTTTGTATCGTAGTCATCGCAACCGGCGGCAATCGCCTTTTCGCGGTCTCCTGCCATGGCATGGGCCGACAGCGCAATTACCGGGATGTTTTGAGTTAGGGGTTCGGATTGAGTCGCCGCGTAGCCTCCCAGCCATCGATCACTGGAAGGCTTAAGTCCATCAGGATCAGCGCCGGCGCCTCGCGGCTGGCCATCGCAATCCCCTGTTCGCCATTTTTCGCGGATACCACTTCGTAGCCGCGTCGAGCCAGCGACTCGACAGCATATAGAGATTGTCGTCATTATCTTCGATGTAGAGAATTTTCACCATATCAGCTTCCTAACACGCTCGGCTCTCCTGCGGCGACATAAAGCTCAACGAGACTGCGAATCTGGCGCAGAAAACCGTCCTGGTCGGAGGCCGATTTTTGCAGGATGTGTTGAACTCCGCCATTGAGTCGGCTGCGTTCTGCGGGTCCGAGGTCCGCTGCGGTGATCACGATGACCGGTGTCGACGCGAAACGAGGATCCTTGCGGAACTCGGCAATGAACTCGAAGCCGTCCATCTCCGGCATCATGAGATCGAGCAGGACAAGATCGGTTCGTTCGAAGCCTAACTTTTCAAGGGCTTCGCGGCCATTCGCCGCGACAGCGACGTTCCAACCTTCGCCGACCAAGAGCCGCCGCATTAACTCACGGGTAGTCTCGTCATCTTCGACCACAAGCACGGTCGCCTTCGCGGTCGGTTGCTTGAAGCGATTGAGCAACTCGGCAAGCCGCGTGCGGTCTACCGGCTTCGACAAATATCCAGAAGCTCCCAAAGTAAAGCCTTTCTGCTTCTCATCAGAGATCGTCATCAAGATGATCGGGATTCGGCTGAGCTCCGCGTCCTGCTTGAGCGCTTGAAGTACACTCCACCCGTCCATGTCTGGCATGAATACATCAAGGGTGATGACGGAGGGTTGTAGCTCGCGGGCAAGCTCAAGCCCTTCTTTGCCGCCGCTGGCGGTGACCACGTCGAAGCCTTCGCGGCTCAAAAAACGTCGCATTAAATCGCGCACGGTGGCGTCATCGTCAATCACCAGGACTCGATTGGCGCGAACGGGCGCGTGCAGTGTTGGCTCGGGGATATCTTGGCTCGGCGCGGCGTCCGGGATATTCACCTGGTCAATGGGTAGTCGGACCGTGAAAGTCGTCCCATCATCCGGCTTGCTCTCCACCACGATGGTACCGCCCATCATACGACACAGCCGATCGCTGATCGCCAGACCCAATCCGGTGCCGCCATATTTCCGTGTTGTTGAACTATCGGCCTGACTAAATTCCTGAAAGATCCGGGCGAGCTGTTCGGGCGTCATCCCAATGCCGGTGTCGGTGACACGGATCGATATCCGCTCCTGGCCGTCCTCGTGAACGCGGTCGACCGCCAATGACACCCGGCCATGGTCAGTGAACTTGCAGGCATTGCTCAGGAGATTGAGCATAACCTGCCGCAGGCGTGTCGGGTCCGAGCGGATCGTGCCGATATCAGCTGGACATTCAACAACCAATTGGTTGCTATTCTTGTTGGCCAGCAACTCCGCCTCGCCGACAATATCCTTGACCAGCGCTACCAACGCGACAGGTTCGTAGTTGAGCTCGAGCTTGCCCGCCTCGATTTTCGATAGATCAAGGATTTCATTGATCAAATGAAGAAGATGTCTTCCGGCACGGGTGATTCGCTGCAGCGGCTCGATTGTGTGTGGCGCGCCGGTTTCGTCGGCTTCTTCCATGAGCATTTCGGTGATGCCGATGACGGCATTCAAAGGGGTACGGAGTTCATGACTCATGTTGGCGAGAAACTTGCTCTTCGCCGCTGTTGCCTCGGTGGCTGCGTCGCGCGCCTCCGCCAGCCGGTCAACGAGTTGGCCAAGCTGCAATTCGCGATCTTTGAGTTCAGTGACGTCGGTGAACACGCCGACAATGCCACCCTCCGCGGTCCGTCGTTCGCTGATCTTGACCCATACACCACCGCTGCGCCGCTGTTCGAACGCTTCCTCAGGATGCCGATGCCGCCTCAGGCGCTCCGCAATCCAGCTTTCGGCACCTTGTGACTGCACGGGTACGACGCCGGTAGCAGCGACCGCGCGCAGAATGGTCTCGTATGGCGTTCCTGGCCGGATCTCGACGGGAACGTCGGCGTACATTTCCTTGAATTGCTGATTGCAGACGAGCAGGCGATCGTCTGCGTCGTAGAGGACGAAACCTTCTGAGATCGTCTCGATCGCTTCACTGAGCTGAGTTTGGGCGCGTCTGGCTTCAGCCTCGGCGAGCTGGCGTTCGTGCTCCAGACGATGTTTCTCAAGCAGACTTTCGCGCAACATCACCAGCGCCTGCGTCATCCGGCCGATTTCATCGCGCCCCGCCGCTGGAATGACGACCTCGAGCTGGCCGTCGGTGATGGCCTTCATGCTCAATTCGAGCCGGCGCAGCGGCACATTAATGGAACGCACGATCAGCGTCGTGACACCAAGAGCCAGCGCTAGGGCGATAATGCCGCCCGCTATCGAAATGTCGACCGCGCGCTGGGCGCCCAATATGGAGGCATCACGTTTTGCAAGGGATAACCGCTCGATGCGTTCGACGACATTCTCGATCTCGTTATTGACATTGACGACGTGGGATTGCGCCTGGGTCATCAGCGCATTGCCCGTTATGCTATCGTCATTCGAATAATAGGCGTCGGCGGCCCTCTCCACCAACTGCCACAATGCGTTTAGATCGCGCTGAATAATGATGACGCCTTGGGGATCGACCGGCGCGATGGCTTTGAGATCCAGGTCGAGCTGGGTTCTGGCCGCCTCGGCATTATGCTCCGAGGCATCGGACACGTTTTGTGCAAAGTCTGTCAGCCAATATTTGAGATCGTTAAAATGTTTGCTCGCGTTGTCCGCATTATTGACAACGCTAACCAGGCTCGCCTCATCCGACAGCGCCCGAGAATCGCGAGCCAATTCCCGGGTCAAGAGGATCAGTGTCGCCACCAGAACGGTGAGCAACAGGCCCGCCAAAAAGACCAGCCGGGCCCGGATTGAGAAACTCGACATCGACATCTTCCTAGTGCGACTCTCGCGCCGACAGCGTCGCATCGGCAGAATCGCATTATGTCATGCTCATACGACGGCCAAAACCTGTTTGTGGGTATACCGGCTGACTAGGGCCTTGGCTGCTCGCCGCGGAGCAGGTAAGTCTCCATCCGCCTTTTACCTTTGATCTCAATGGCGCCGCGAGGTTCTAAAATAAAGTCATTAGCGAGATATCGAAAGCTCGCATGAGAAACTTGAATCTCGTTTGGAATCCCGTTCGATTCCATGGCGCTCGCAGTGTTGACGGTATCGCCCCAAACATCGTATGCGAATTTATGCATGCCGATGACCCCGGCAACGATGCTGCCGGTGTGAATGCCGATCCGGATCTTTAGGTTTTCGCCGTGGCGCTGCGACACTTCGCTGACCACATCGAGCATGGCCAATGCAAGACGCGCGATAGCCTGAGCGTGGTCGTCGCGCGGCTCGGGCAGACCCGCCACAGCCATATAGGCATCGCCGATGGTCTTGATCTTTTCGATGCCGTAGTGGAGCGCTAAACGATCAACGGCGGAAAAGATATCGTTCAGTAATGCGACGACCTCGCTGGCCGGGCGACGCATCGACATGCGGGTAAAGCCGACGATATCGCTGAACAGAACGGTTGCCTCCTGGAACCCGTCGGCAATCGTTGTTTCGCCAAGGTTCATCCGGGCGACGATCGACTTTGGCAATATGTTCAGAAGCAGCGCCTCCGATCGCGCTTTTTCAGCCTTCAGTTCGGCAAGCGCCGACCGCTCGCGGTCTCGCAGCCGCTTTTTCTCAAGTGAAGCCCCGATACGAGCACGCAACAAAACCGGATCAAATGGTTTTGCGAGGTAATCCTCGGCTCCGGCTTCGATGCAACGGACGACGCCGTCAATCTGATCTAGCGCCGAGATGACAATCACCGGGATGTCACGGTAACGAAGATCCGTCTTGAGTTGGGTCAGGACCTCGTAACCGCTGATATCCGGCATCATCAGGTCGAGGAGAACGAGATCGAAGGGCTCTGCCGCGATCCGCGCCAGGGCCGACGCGCCATTGTCCGCCTGGGCAATCCGGTGGCCCTCGCGGGCGAGGCGCCGTGACAGCAATTCTCGTATCGCCGACGTATCGTCGACGATCAGAATGCGGCTTGACGCGGCGTCAGCTTCAGCGACCGTCGACGGCGGCCGCAGTGACCTGATAATCGCGCTGGCGGCGGCAAACTCTGGCTTGTCCGCGGCTGCGACGGCAGAGGGCGTCCCGGCGAAATCGATCAAAACATCGATCTGCGCCAAAAGATGGGTCCCGGCATGAAGCAGCGTCTGGAGATCCCTTGCCAGCGCGTCATTGCCAGCGTCTTGCGCATCCTCAAGCAGCATCTCCCCGAAGCCCTTGATCGCCGTGAGCGGTGTCCTCAAGTCGTGACGCAGATCCCTTCTGAAATCGGAGAATTCCTTGTGAATGGCGGCTGGATCGAGCAGGCCCGAAATGAGCTGCTTGAGCTTTAGCCCCGCGCTGTAGAGACGCTGCAGATCGCCGATAATGGCATGATCACCCCGCAATTGGGCATCTTCGAGCATGATTTCGGCATAGCCGACGACAGCGCCAACAGGCGCCTCAAATTCCTGGCGCACGTAGGCGAGAAGCGCTCCACGGAGGCGGTCGTCGTCGGTAGTTTGAGGCTTGAGTTCCGTCATTGCCATTGCGTTCCGACGGGCATGTTTACCCAAAGGCTCTGCTTTTTGAAAACGACGTGGATGGGTCGCACGTTCAGGTGCTTGCATCAAGATGGGATTGGCCCCCGATGAGACGGTCGGGATACAGCGCCAGTCCGTGTCGACCAGAACCGCATCGAATTTTAGTTGGTTCGGCGTTCCAGCGAGGCGGATACCCGTGCGCATGGCTGTAGCCGTAAAAGCGATTGGTAGGTGGTGCAATGATCATCTGGATGTTATTGCTTTGGCGTCTTGCACCGAAAAACCCCTTCCCCGCATCAATCAACGACGCGCTCGCGGTAGTTTTCGCGGAAAGCCGGCGATCGAATCGCGGGAGTTCAAAAATCATCGAATGAACGAGCCAGACCCAGACCGGAGCGATCTTTGCAGGAGCGTGCCCGCGGGCTAGAGTCCGTCTCCAAAAGCGGCATGAGTCCGCACAAAATGCAGGGGTGACGGGGATGGGACGCTCGACCGCAACCATGCGGGGATGCGGTCTCTGCGGCCACTAATTTAGCATAAAAATCTTGCCGCACCGCGCGATTTCAAGGATGTTGCGGGCCCGCCGAACAGGCAAAGGTCTGCCCGATGACGGCTGTGTCCGCTACGTCGCGCTTCGATCGCGCGTTTTTCGCGGCCCTTGCCGATTGGCTCGCGGTAGGGGTAGCAGTCACGCTGCCATGGTCGACCAGCGCCACAAGCATCTGTGTTGCGCTCTGGCTTGTCGTTGTGCTGGCGACCTTGGAACCTAGGAGCCTCAAGCGCGAATTGCTCACACCCGCCGGTGGTCTTCCGGTCCTGTTGTGCGTCCTTGGCACACTCGGTATGGCGTGGGCGGATGTCTCCTGGGCTGAACGTCTTGGCGGCCTCGACAGCTTCGTCCGGCTCCTGGTGATTCCCGTGCTGCTGACGCAGTTCCGCCGCTCGGACAATGGCGTATATGTTCTCTACGGTTTTATCGCTGCGGCGGCCTGCCTGCTGCTGACATCATGGGCCATTGCGTACATTCCGCCGCTCGAATCGCATGGCAATTTTCGCGGTGTACCGGTCAAGGATTACATTTATCAAACCGATGAGTTTCTGATTTGCGCCTTTGCGCTGCTGGGTGTGGCCGGCGAGCTTGCGCTCAGACGCCGCTGGCGCACCGCGCTTCTACCAGGCGTCCTTGGCCTTTTCTTTCTTGCCAACCTTGCATTCGTGTTCACGAGCCGCACCGGGCTATTGGTGCTTCCATTTCTGGTCGCCGCGCTCGGTTGGCGGTTATCGCGGGCGAAGGGCGTTGTCGTGGCGCTCCTGATCGCTAGCGTAATCGCGCCGGCACTCTGGTTCAGTTCGCCGCATCTGCGCAGCTTTACGCTCGAACTCGGTCACCGCCTTGCGCAGCTATTTGAAGTCGGACGTTGCGACGTCGTCGGGGCTGCATATCGAATTCTTGAAAAAATCCCTCGGCATCGTGGCCGATGCGCCATTTATCGGCCACGGCACGGGCTCGATCCCCGAACAATTTCGTCACGCTGCGGCGGGCGAATCCGGCGCCGGCGCGGTCGCTACCGTCAATCCTCATAATCAGATCTTCGCGGTCGCCATCCAGCTCGGTTGCGTCGGCGCCGCGGTGCTGGTGGCGATGTGGATTGCGCATTTGCTGCTGTTTCGCGGTCCTGGCTGGGTCGCCTGGGCGGGGATGGTCGTGGTCATCGAAAACGTGGTGTCATCGACCGTAAACTCGCATCTATTCGATTTCAGTCAGGGCTGGCTCTATGTCTTCGGCGTCGGCGTCGCTGGCGGCATGGTGCGCAAGCGCGGTGACACGGGATCTGACCTGTCGCAAAGTCTGCCGTGATAACGGAAAATCGCCGTCCGGGGCTCGCTATGCCGGCTTGCCGAACATCGATTGTTCGACGAGATTGCAGACGACATGCGCAGCGGTGATATGAATTTGCTGGATCAACGGCGTGTCCTGTGACGGCGACAACAGGCAAACATCGCACAATTCTTTCATCGCGCCGCCGCTGGCGCCGGTGAATCCGATCGCCGTGATGCCGAGCTCGCGCGCCGCGCGCAGCGCCGCAAGAATGTTCGGTGACTGTCCCGACGTTGAGATCGCGAGAAAACCGTCGCCGCGCTTACCGATGCCACGAATTTGGCGCTCGAACACGTGCTCAAAACCGTAATCGTTGCCGATCGCGGTAAGCACCGACGTATCCGTGCTGAGCGCCATCGCCGGCAGTGGCGCGCGATCGAAATTCAGCCGCGACAAAAATTCTCCGGCGATGTGCTGTGCGTCACCGGCGCTGCCGCCGTTGCCGGCGATCATCAGCTTGTTGCCGGAACGAAAGATCGTCTCGGTCAGATCGGCGATGGTGCGGATCGCACGATGGAGCTTCTCGTCGTTGGCCGCGCGCTCCAGGCTCGCCAGCGAATGACGAAAGTAGGTTGCGACAGGATCGGTGGCGGCATTGTCCATTGGCAATTCTGACGCCATGATTTAGCTCGGCAGTGGGCGTTTTGAGGCTTTTACCGGCGGCTTATCCGTCTGGCAAGTTGCGCCTGTCGGTTTGCCGCCATGTCATAAGCAGTGAAATCAATGCTGGACCGCGACCGAATTCAAAATGTATAGCAGCGCCGCATTCAGGTGAAGTTGGTAATGCGCCCAGTTCATACGACGTTAGAGCCCGTGCCCGGAGTCGCTGGTCCGCAGTCGGCGATGTCGCTTTCGGTGATTTTGCCGAATTTCAACCACGGCGATGTCATCGCACGCGCGCTTCATGCGTTGGCGGCCCAGACGCCGGCGGCGAGCGAAATTATCGTGGTTGATGATGGATCGACTGACGACAGCGTGGCGGTCATCGAGGCGCTGCAATGTCAATACGGGTCGATCCGGCTCATTCGCAATAATACGAATGTGGGAATTATAGCTGCGGTGAAAACGGCGCTCGAAGTGGCGACTGGCGAATATTTGCTGTTCGCTGCTTCCGATGATTTTGTATTGCCCGGCCTGTTCGGTCGTGCGCTTGCAGGGCTGACCGCCTATCCGCAGGCGGCCTATTTCTGCGCCAACGTCGCGCTTCTCGATTCCGCCAGCAGAGTCCTCGGCATCCGTCCGGTTACCGTGCCGCGACGCGGTCGTGGCTATCTGTCGCCGGCCGATGTCCGCCGGGCAATCCGCAAGAGCGATTTTTGGGTCTTGGGAACCGCCACCATTTATCGGCGCCGGCAGTTGGCCGATATCGGATATTTCGACGAGCGTTTGGGCTCGCTCGGCGACGTGCTTGCCAACCGGCTGCTTGCCTTTCGCCACGGATTCTATTTCGATTCTGCCGTCCTGGCGGCCTACAATAAAGACCCGATGAGTTTCTCGGCGCGAAATGCTCTCTCTCTCAAAGAGAGCCGCCGATTTCTGGATGCCGCGGCCACGTGGATTGCCGCGAATCTTCCCGAAGATGTTCGCGACGAGCACGGCCGGCTGTTCGATCGCCGCATGCGTTTTGGCCTGGCTCGCCTCTGGGTGATCTGGCGCAACGGCAAGTTGGATGCGGATGCGATGTCGGATATTTTGAAATTTGGCCCATTTGATCGGGGCGTTTTGCGAGTTTTTGCCGGGGTCCCGCGGGGATCGAGCTTCCTCGCACTTGGCTGGATGACGTTGCGCATGCCGCCATTCAGTCCGGGTCAGTTAATCGCAGCGTGGTGGCGGGCACTTTATTTCGGGTGGTTTTGCCGTAAACGGCTCCAGCGCCGGAATTCGTGAAGCGATTCGGAGAGACCGCCCCGGTGCAGCCGGCCTTGGCGGGAACCTCGCCAGCTAATGCAGCGTGATGATTCAGTTATATATTACAAGTACTTAGTAAATCGTTCACGGCGTGAACGAAAACCTTGACGTTCATGGCGTGAACAGGGTAGCGATGGAGTGGGTGAAGGGGACCCCATGCTCGACGCCGCCGAAACTGACAAGACGGAAGATGCGCGCATCTTGCTGGACCTGCTCAATTCGGTGGAGCGGGATGGCGGGCAGTCGCAGCGGCGGCTCGCGTCTGAACTCGGCATCGCTCTCGGCTTGGTCAATGCGTACCTCCGCCGCTGCGTGAAGAAGGGATTGGTCAAGGCGACGGCCGCGCCTGCACGCAGGTACATCTACTATTTGACGCCGCAAGGCTTCGCCGAGAAGTCCCGCCTGACCGTCGAGTATCTCTCGGTCTCTTTCGGTTTCTTTCGCCGTGCCAAGGCCGAATGCATCGCTGTATTCCGTGCGGCGACCGAACGCGGCTTTCACCACATTGTGCTTGCAGGCATTTCCGATCTCGCTGAGATCGCAATGATCTGCGCTCTGGACACCGGTGTAAAAATCACGGCAGTCGTCGACCCCAAGTCGACGCTGTCGTCCTTTTTCGGGGTGCCGGTCTGTCGGTCCTTCGACGCCGTCGTCGACAGCTGCGACGCCGTTCTCATCACAGATCTGCAACGTACCGAAGAATTGACTGATCAAGCGAGCGCGCTGCTTGGGGCCGATCGCGTGCTGACACCGCGGCTCTTGCTGCCGCCGCCACGCGTGACGAATGGAAGTGGTGCATGATAGACCCGTCCCTGACCAGCGCGCCCTGGCATGTCGTTCAGGTCCATGTCCACGCCGAAGTGAAGGCGCAGATGCATTTGGCGCGACAGGGTTTTACGACATATTTACCGCGCTATCTCAAGCGGCGGAGCCATGCGCGCCGCGTCGAGATTATTCCCGCCCCGCTCTATCCGTCCTATCTGTTTGTGACCTTCGATCGTGCGATCCATCGATGGCGATCAATTCATTCGACCGTCGGTGTCGCGCGCCTGGTTTGCACCGGCGACGCTCCGGCGGTGATCGATAATTCGATCATCGACGGCCTCAAGAGCCGGGAAGACACGCAAGGCTTCATTCAACTGGAGCGCCGGCCACAGTTTACCGCCGGCGACAAGGTGCGCGTGCGCGAAGGCGTGTTCCGCGATTGCCTCGGTTTGTTTGAAGGCATGGGTGATCGCGAACGGGTTGCTATTCTTCTGGAACTGCTCGGCCGCAAGGTACGCGTCGTTCTGGACGAGGGGTTCGTCGTCGCAGCGTAAGCAGGATTGAGGGCATGATCGGAAGGACCGTTGTCCTTATTCCGGATCGGACCGTGCTCTCCAAAAAGGCCGATGAGTCGGGGACGGCAAGTCACCCGAAGTGCGGTAGCGTTGCAGAAGGTCTACCGGTGAAAAACGCTTTCATGATGCAGCATGCTTTGGCGCTTAACGTTCCGCAAAGCGGCCGGACGTTTTCGCCCTTTCGAGTAGCCTTGGTTGACGTCATCGCCGGCATGCTTGCCGTCGATATCTGGGGCCGGCTCGGCTGGCGGGAGACAAAACGGCGCTATCGTCGCACCGTGTTCGGGCCGTTCTGGACGACAGTCGGATTGGCGCTATTTGTTACCTGTCTCGGCCTGGTTTGGGCGAACCTGTGGAACCGCGATCCAAAAGTCTATCTGCCTTATCTGACGTCGGGGATGCTGTGCTGGGTCATGTTTTCGACCATCTGCATGGATGGCTGCGTCACCTTCATCGTCGCGGAAAAGCTGCTTCGGCAATTGCGGATTTCCTATACGCTCCTCGCCTGCGCTAATGTCTGGCGCAACGCCGTGTTATTTTTCCACAATCTGACCATCTATGTCCTGGTTTGCATCTATGCCGGCGTCGGCATCAGGTGGCCGATGCTGCTCGTCATTCCGGGCTTCTTGCTGTTCAGCCTCAATGCTGTTTGGATCTCCATATTTCTGGGCGCGATGTGCGCGCGATATCGCGACATTCAGCAACTGGTCGGTACTTTGCTGCAGATTTCGCTGTTCTTGACGCCCATTTTCTGGTCGCCGGATCAGCTCACTGGCCGCACCGCGGTGCTGGCGCAATTAAACCCGATGTATCATCTCGTTGCGATCATTCGCGAGCCGCTGCTTGGCAAGGCGCCGGAGCTGTCGCACTGGTTGGTAGTCGGTCTTATAACGCTCGTCGGCTGGGGGTTGACGGTTCAAATGCTGACCAAAATTCGACAGCGCATCGTTTACTGGCTTTAGGTCGGCGGAGAGATCTGTGGCCCAGATTGTGCTCGAGAATGTCGTCGCTGACTTTCCGGTATACGGGAGTCAGCCGAGCTTTCGCAATGCGCTCATCGGCCGAGTCGTCGGTGGCGTGCTGCGACGCCAAAATGCGACCAGCAAACGGGTCGTCGTTCGCGCGCTGGAAAACATTTCGTTGACCGTGGATCATGGCGATCAACTCGGCATCATTGGGCACAACGGCGCCGGCAAGTCGACGATGTTGCGTGTGTTTGCCGGCATCTATCAGCCGAGCCAAGGCACCATCAATATCACTGGACGCGTTTCCCCGCTGTTCAGTACCTCGCCGGGGCTCGATCCGGACGACACCGGCTACGAGAATATTGTGACCTGCGGTCTTCTGCTTGGCATGAGCCGCCACGAGATCGAACGAAAGTTGCCGGAGATCGAAGCTTTCAGCGAACTCAGCGACTACCTCAAGCTGCCGGCGCGGACCTATTCGACCGGCATGCTGGTGCGATTGGGTTTTGCTATCGCCACGGCGATCGACCCGGAAATACTCTTGCTCGACGAGGAACTCGGCGCCGGCGATGCCCGTTTCGCCGCGCGCGCCGCCAAGCGCGTCGAGGCGTTGATCGAGCGATCGAGTATTGTCGTACTTGCCTCGCAATCGAGCGAACTGATTCGGCAAATTTGCAATCGTGCCATTTTGCTGGACCATGGCCGGGTCATCGCCGACGGGCCGACCAACGATGTTCTTGAAATATATAACCAAATGAACAAGGACAAATCGCCGAGCCTGCCGGCGGCGGGAGAAGACGCCGACCAAGATCATCGGACGGCGCCGTTGGCTGCCAACGCATAGGAGTGAGTGAGCAATGGCCATTGTCAAGCACGTCAAGATCTTCGCGGATGGCGCCGATATGGACGGTATCCTGGCGCTTTATAAGAATCCGCTGATCGGCGGGTTTACGACTAATCCGACCCTGATGCGCAAAGCCGGCATCGACGACTATGAGGCTTTCGCCCGCCGCCTCATTGCTGCCGTGCCAGATCGGCCGATATCGTTTGAAGTGTTCGCCGACGATTTCGACGAGATGATCGCACAAGGCCGCGTCATCGCGTCGTGGGGCGCTAACGTCAACGTAAAAATCCCGGTGACGACGACCAAAGGCGCCTTCACCGGGCCGGTGGTTCGCACGCTCGCCAATGCCGGGGTTATCGTGAACGTCACTGCAATCACGACCGAGCAGCAGGTCGAGCGAGTCGCCGAGTGCCTGGCGCCGAATGTCGCGGCCATCGTCTCGGTCTTTGCCGGGCGCGTGGCCGATACCGGCCGCGACCCAGTGCCGCTCATGCGCGCTTCGCTCCGCGCACTTGCCGGGCGCCCGAAAGCGGAGCTTTTGTGGGCTAGTCCACGCGAGCTTCTCAACATTTTCCAGGCCGACGAGATTGGCTGCCACATCATCACTGTCAGCCATGATGTGCTGGCTAAGCTTTCACTGGTCGGCAAGGACCTGGACGAGTATTCGCTCGATACGGTGAAAATGTTTCACCGCGATGCCACGGCCGCAGGCTTCAAGATTGCAACACCGGCGCGCCGCGCCGCATCGTGACGATTGGCCGATCAACCGCCGTCCTCATTCACCGGAGCCAAGAAAATGTCGAACAAGTTTTCCCGAGTGTTTGTGACCGGAGGAGCGGGCTATATCGGCTCCGTCCTCATCCCGCGGCTGCTCGATCGCGGCTATAAGGTGACGAGCTACGATATTTCCTATTACGGCGATAATTTCCTGCCGAAGAACAATTCAGACCTGCAGGTCATCCGCGGCGATATCCGCGATACGGCCAAGCTTGCCAAGGCGGTCCCGGGACACGACGCCTTCATCAGCCTGGCCTGCATATCGAACGACGCGAGCTTCGAGCTTGACGAGAAGCTTTCCACTTCGGTCAATCTCGACGCATTTGAGCCCATGGTGCTCGCCGCCAAAAAGGCCGGCGTGGGGCGCTTCATTTTCGCGTCGTCGAGCTCTGTCTACGGGGTTTCCGATCAACCGAACGTCACCGAAGATCATCCGCTCGTCCCGCTGACCCTTTACAACAAGTACAAGGGAATGTGCGAACCGCTATTGTTCAAGCACACCGCCCCCGAGTTTGTCGGCGTCGTATTCCGGCCGGCGACAGTGTGCGGCTATGCTCCGCGGCAGCGCTTCGACCTCAGCGTCAATATCCTGACCAATCACGCCATCAACAACGGCAAGATCACCGTCTTCGGCGGCGAGCAGCTGCGGCCCAACCTGCACATTCTCGATTATTGCGATGCGGTGCAGGTGCTGCTCGATGCACCCGACGAAAAGATCGCCAACGAAATCTTCAATGTCGGCTATCAGAACATGTCGATCATGGACATTGCGCTGCTGGTCAAGCGCATTGTCCAGGAGGAGTTTCCTGAAAAAGGCGAGATCGGTATTGTTACGACTCCGAGTGACGACAAAAGGTCCTATCACATCAATTCCGACAAGGTGCGCCGTGTGCTCGGCTACGCACCAAAACGCACAATCGAGGAAGCCGTGCGTGACCTCTGCCGCGCTTTCAAAGACGGCCGGCTGCCCAATTCGATGGCGGACGATATTTATTACAACGTTCGTCGAATGAAAAATCTCCAGGCCGCGTGAGCGAGCGTCAGGTGAGGGGGACGAGCGGACGTGTGAGCGTCGTCACCGGTGGCGCCGGCTTCATCGGCAGCCACATGGTGGATTTGTTGCTTGCCCGCGGTGACCGCGTCCGTGTGATCGACAACCTGGTGGGCGGGCGCGAGGCCAACCTCGCGCACCACGACGGCGAGCCGAGGCTGTCGCTGGAACGCCGCGACGTCAAGCGGCTCGACGCCGGGGATGCGCTATTCAAGGATGCCGACTTTGTTTTCCATTTTGCCGGTATCGGGGACATTGTTCCCTCGATCGAACGTCCTGTCGACTACATGGACACCAACATCCAGGGCACCGTGCGAGTATTGGAATGCGCACGCGCGGCGAATGTCCGAAAATTTGTCTATGCGGCATCGTCGTCCTGCTATGGCCTTGCCGCGGTGCCGACCCGCGAGGACCACCCGATCGCACCCGAACATCCCTACGCGCTGAGCAAGTATTTCGGTGAAACGGCAGCTTTCCATTGGCACCAGATTTACCGGCTGCCGGTCAATTCTATCCGCATTTTTAACGCCTACGGGCCGCGCGTTCGCACCACCGGCGCCTACGGGGCTGTGTTTGGGGTGTTCTTTAAGCAGAAGCTAGCAGGCAAGCCGTTCACAGTGATCGGCGACGGCACGCAGCGGCGCGATTTTCTATTCGTTACCGACGTGGCCTCGGCGTTTCTGCGCGCGGCAGAAACCGATCTGACCGGACAAATCTGGAACCTCGGCGCCGGCAATCCGCAGAGCGTGAACCGGCTGGTTGAACTGCTCGACGGCCAGGTTGTCTATATTCCGAAGCGGCCCGGCGAGCCGGACTGCACTTTTGCGGATATCGGCAAGATCCAACGCGATCTCGGCTGGGAGCCGGGGGTGCCGTTTGACCAGGGTGTGCGCCGCATGATGGAAAATATCGAATTGTGGCGGGATGCACCGCTGTGGGATCCGCAATCGATCGCGATCGCGACCAAGACATGGTTCGAATATCTGGGGCGGGAGGCCTGAGATCGTGGAATCGCTCGGCACCCATTTCAAGCACAAGATCAAGACCGCGGCAGAGATCGCGGCGCTGATCGGCGAACCGCCGCGCAAGCGCAAAGTCATTATGTGTCATGGCGTCTTCGACGTCGTGCATCCTGGACATTTACGGCATCTGCTCTACGCCAAGAGCAAGGCCGATATTCTGGTCGCGAGCCTGACCGCCGACCGCCATATCTCCAAAGGCCACTATCGGCCACACGTGCCGCAAGATTTGCGCGCCATCAACCTCGCCGCATTCGAGATCGTCGACTATGTCCTGATCGACCCCGAGCCGACACCGTTGAAAAATCTGGCGCTGATCAAGCCGGATATCTTCGCCAAGGGATACGAATATCAGGCCAGCGGCTTGCCGCTGAAGACCCAGGACGAGCTCGACGTCATTCGCAGCTACGGTGGCGAGATCATCTTCACGCCCGGAGACTACGTGTTCTCCTCAAGCCAGTTGATCGAAGCGGCGCCGCCGTCGCTCCGCATCGAGAAGCTGATGACGCTGATGGAGTCTACCGATCTCACGTTCGACAAGTTGCGCCGCACCCTCGACACGCTTGGCGGCCGGCGCGTCCACGTCGTTGGCGACACCATCGTCGATACATTCACCTATACCAGCATGATCGGCGGCCAGACCAAAACGCCGACCATCAGTGTGCTGTTCGATCATAAAATGGACTATGTCGGCGGCGCCGGCGTCGTCGCCGAGCATCTCAAGGCGGCCGGCGCCGACGTCGTATTCTCGACCGTGCTCGGCGACGATTTGCTCAAGGAGTTCGTGCTCGACGGATTGAGCAAAGCCGGTGTTCAATGCCGGCCGGTGATAGACAAAACGCGGCCGACCACGAACAAGAACGCGATCATCTCCGGCGGCTATCGATTGTTGAAAGTGGATACGCTCGACAATCGGTCGATTTCCGATGAGATCGTGCTGACGCTGTCGAAGGCAGTCGCCACCGAGAAAGCCGAAGCGCTGGTCTTGAGCGACTTCCGCCACGGCATGTTCAACCGCCGCACCATTCCGACCATGACCGACGCCATTCCCGACGCCATGTACAAAGTCGCCGACAGCCAGGTGGCGAGCCGGTGGGGCAACATCACCGAGTTTCGTGGCTTCGATCTCATCACGCCGAACGAGCGCGAAGCGCGGTTTGCGCTCGGCGACCAGGATTCAGGGATTCGGCCGTTGGCGGCCGACATCTACGACGCCGCGCGGTGCAAGACGCTGATCCTCAAGCTCGGCGACAAGGGCGTTTTGACCTGCCGCCACGGTGATCACGAGGCCCTCGACTCGTTCTTCGTCGTCGACAGCTTCGTCGATCGCCTGGTCGATGGCGTCGGCGCCGGCGACGCGTTGCTCGCTTATGCCACGCTCTCCATGCTTGCAAGCAAGTGCGAGCTCACTGCGACGATTATCGGCACCATGGCCGCCGCATGTGAGTGCGAAAAGGACGGCAACATCCCGATCAATATCGAGGATGTCCACCACAAGCTCGATGCGGTCGAGCGCGCGGCGAAGTTCGATTAAGGACGTCATGCGGGTAGTTGTCGTCGGTCTTGGCGTCCAGGGTTACAAGCGGCGGCGCTTTGCCGGGGACGATTTCGTCTGCTCCGTCGATGTTAACAATTCAGACGCGAACTTTCGTGATTTGCGCGAGGTCGCGCTGGACACGTTCGATGCTGCCCTGCTTTGCGTTCCCGACTCTGCCAAAATCGCATTGCTCGATTATCTCGTCGAGCACGGCAAGCATGCCCTCATTGAGAAACCGCTGGTCGCCGAAGATGAAGCGGTCCTCGCGCACATCGAGGAGAGGGCACGCAAGCGCGATGTGGTTCTCTACACGGCCTATAATCACCGCTTCGAGCCACATTTCGTGCGCATGCGTGAGCTTGTGGCGTCCGGTGAATTGGGCACCATCTACCGCTGCCGCATGTTCTACGGCAACGGCACGGCCCGGCTGGTGCGCAACTCGGATTGGCGCGATCAGGGTGCCGGCGTGCTCGACGACCTCGGCTCGCATGTACTTGATACCGCCCGGTTCTGGTTTGGCGATCTTGGTGACGATTTTTCGATCACCTCCGCCGACCGTTTCGAGAATCGCAGCCCGGACCACGTTGTATTCGCGGCAACGCGCTCGCGCCCACGGCTCGAATTCGAAATGATTCTGCTGAGCTGGCGTAATCACTTCACCTGCGATGTCTTTGCGGAAAGCGGCAGCGCGCATATCAGTTCGCTGTGCAAGTGGGGGCCGTCTGAATTCACCCATCGCGTGCGCGTCCTGCCGAGTGGCCGGCCGCCCGAGCAATCGGTAACGCTCGTACAGGAAGACCCGACCTGGGCGCTGGAATACGAGCATTTCAAATCGCTATGTCGCGCGCGGCGCCCCAGCAGCCTGGCAAACGATATCTGGCTTAATCGCGTCCTGCGCAAGCTTGGCGCCGAAGCCACGGCAACGCTTGCGGCATGACGAAGCCGGTCATCGGTTATGCCGGGATGACTCATCTTGGCCTGCTTTCAGCCAGCGCCGCGGCGGCGCAAGGCTTTCGCACCGTTGCCTTTGATACCGATGGCGCGCTCGTCAAGCGCTTGCAGAACGGCGCGCTTCCGGTCAACGAGCCCGGACTGCCCGAACTCATCGCCCGGTCCCGGAGCGACCTCGTCTTTTCGGCCGACGCCGGTGCGCTTGGCGAGTGCGATGTCGTCTATATTGCGGTCGATGTGCAGACTGACGAGCAGGGGCGAAGCGACCTTGCGCCGATCCGGGCGATGGTCGAGCGGGTGCAGCCAAAGCTCGCTGCCGGCGCGCTCCTGGTGGTTCTGTCGCAGGTCCCGCCAGGCTATACCCGGGCGTTGCCCGTGCCGGCCGAGCGGCTCTATTATCAGGTCGAGACGCTGGTCTTTGGCCGGGCGGTTGAACGGGCGACCAAGCCCGAGCGGTTCATCGTGGGCTGCGCCGATCCGCGGGGGCCGCTCGCTCCGGCACTAAAAACCTTCCTCGACTCGTTCTCCTGCCCGATCTTGCCGATGGCCTATGAGAGCGCCGAGCTTGCCAAGATCAGCATCAATTTCTGCTTGGTCGCTTCGATCGCCGTCGCCAATACTTTGGCGGAAATCTGCGAGCATGTTGGCGCCGATTGGTCGGATATTGCGCCGGCGCTGAAGCTCGACAGACGGATCGGACCGGGTGCCTATCTCAGCCCCGGCCTCGGCATCGCCGGCGGCAATCTGGAGCGCGACTTGCGCACCATCGTGCAGATCGGCGAGGCCAAGAAGACCGACATCGGCGTGGTCAAGGCGTGGCTCGCCAATTCGGCGCATCGCAAGGAATGGACGTGGCAGGTGTTGCAGGATCATGCTTTGGCGGCCGATCCGGCCGCTACCATCGCGGTGCTTGGACTGGCCTACAAAGAGAACACGCACTCGACCAAGAATTCGCCGTCGCTCGCCCTCTTGGAGCGCCTGCGCGGCCGTTCCGTTCAAGTCCATGATCCCGTGGTGTCTGCGACGGTGGTGCCGTGGACCAAAGGCGCCGCCGATCCCTTGGCGGCGGCGACCGATGCCGAGGTTGTCGTGATCGCGACGCCGTGGCCGCAATATCGCGAGCTGCGCCCGGCGGATCTCGCGCGCGTCATGAAGGGACGAACGATCCTCGATCCCTATCGCGTGCTCGACGGCCGGGTCTGCGCCGCTGCGGGCCTAACCTATCATACGCTCGGCATGCCGCCGTTGGCGCCGGCGGCCTGAAGAATGCTCATGCTGCAACATCATAACGCGGCGCCCGCCGCACCGGTGCGCACTGTCGTGCTCGGTGCGGGCGGCTTCATCGGCGGCGCGATCTTGCGCAAGCTCGATGCTTCGTCCGTTGCGGCGACCGGGCTCGGACGCAAGGAGGTCGACCTCACGGCTGACGACGCGGCGGCGCGCCTCGCGGCGCTGCTCCGTCCAGACGACGCGCTCGTCGTCGTATCGGCGCGTGCGCCGTGCAAGACGCCTTCCATGATGCTGGAGAATATCCGCATGATGGCTGCGGTCTGCGCGGCGCTGACAAATCAGCCGGTGGAGCACATCGTCTATGTCAGTTCCGACGCGGTCTATGCCGACGGCCCGCTGCCGCTTACGGAGGCTTCGCCGGCGGCGCCGACGAGCTTGCATGGCGCCATGCATCTGGCGCGCGAGCAAATGCTGCTGGCAAGCGCCAGTGCTACCCCGCTCGCGATCTTGCGGCCGACTTTGGTTTACGGCGCCGGCGACCCGCACAATGGCTACGGTCCGAACAAGTTCCGCCGTCTGGCCAACCGCGGCGAAGCGATCGTGCTGTTCGGCGATGGCGAGGAGCGGCGCGACCACGTCGACATCGACGATATCGCCGCGATCGTTCAGCTCGTGCTCGAGCATCGTTCGGCCGGCGTGCTCAATGTCGCAACCGGCGCCGTCGCGAGCTTCCGCGCTCTGGCCGACAAGGCGGTCGCCCTGTCGCCACGAAAGGTCGAGATCAGATCTTCGCCGCGCAGTGGGCCGATGCCGCATAACGGCTATCGCCCGTTCGATGCGGCGGCGACGCGCGCAGCATTTCCGAGCTTTCGCTACACCGCGCTCGATGACGGGTTGGCGCGGGCGCAACATCAGGAATTCGGCTGATGCCGCAGCTTGACCTGCTTCGCGCGCTGCCAAAAACCAAGCGCAATATTCAGCGGCGGGCGGAAGCCAAGGATCCCGCTGTTATCGCGATCGCCAAGCAGTATGGCGAGATGTATTGGGACGGTCCGCGGGACTACGGTTACGGTGGCTATCGCGACGATGGGCGCTGGCATCCGGTGGCCCGGGACATCATTGCGCGATACGGATTGAAACCCGGCATGCGGGTTCTGGATGTCGGGTGCGGCAAGGGTTTCTTGGTCAAGGCGCTATTGGCGGAATGCCCGGGGCTCGAAGCCTTCGGTCTCGATATTTCGCTCTATGCGCTGCTGCACTGCTCGCCTGAGGTAATCGGCCGCCTCCATCTCGGCACGGCGGAGCAATTGCCGTTTCCCGACGGCTCGTTTGATTGCGTGCTGTCGCTCAACACCATCCATAATTTTCCGCGCCCGCGCGCCGTCGGCGCCATGCGGGAAATCCAGCGGTTGAGCAGCGGCCGCGCCTTTGTGCAGGTTGACTCTTACCTGACGCCCCAGCAGAAGGAGATCTTCGAGAGTTGGGTGCTCACGGCCGAATTTCACGATTTTCCAGAGGGTTGGGTGAAGGTCTTTGACGAGGCCGGTTACACCGGCGACTACGATTGGACGATCATCGAATAGTGCGGATGGCGGAAACGGAATTCTGATGGGCAAGCGGTACGCGATATTGGGCGGTGGTGGATCGTTCGGAATCCATTCAGCGCTCTATTTGCTGGATCATGCCGATCCGGAACTCGTGCTGGGGATCGGCCGCAATCTGCTTCGCCCCGAACCCTTTTCGCTCAATATCGATAAGCGGCCGCGCTACGAATATCACGCCTACCACGTAACCCATGAACTTGATCTTTTGCTTGAACTGCTCGACCGCAAAAAACCGCAGGTCATCGTGAACTTTGCCGCGCAAGGCGAAGGCGCGGTGTCATGGCAGCACTCCTGGCGTTTCTTCGAAACCAACTCGATGGCGCTGGCGCGGCTCTCCGAAGAACTGATGAAGCGCGACTGGCTGGAGCGCTTCATCCAGATCGGCACCTCGGAAATGTACGGCTCGGTCGAGCATGCGACGAAAGAGGATGAACCGATCAAGCCATCGAGCCCCTATGCCGCATCAAAAGTGGCTTTCGACATGTACCTCATCTCGGTTCACAAGTACCTCAAGTTTCCGATGAACATCATCCGGCCGTCGAATGCCTATTGCCCCGGCCAGTTGCTGCATCGGGTGATTCCAAAAGCGGTAATCTGCGGGCTGAAGGGCGAGAAGCTGCCGCTGCACGGCGGCGGCCGCGCCGAAAAATCCTATATTCACGCCCGCGATCTTGGCCGCGCCATTCACATGGTTGCCGAAAAGGCGCCGCTCGGCACTGTCTATAATGCCGGCCCGGCGCTACCGACCTCGATCCGCGAAGTGGTCGAGCGCACCGCCAAGGCGCTTGGTGTGCCGTTTGACCAATTATGCGAAGTCACCGGCGACCGGCTCGGCCAGGATTCGCGCTATTGGCTCGAACTCTTCGGCGATCAAGCGCGAAATCGGCTGGGAGCCGCAGATCGGCTGGGACGAAGGCTTGGCCGAAATGGTCGCATGGGGCCGTAAATATTTCGACGATTTGAAGAGCTGGCCGACCGGCTACACTTTGCGGGCATGAGTCAGCAGCCGTGGACGCGAGCATTGCAGTGCTAAGACGTAACAGCCTCGATGTTGCCGCGGCGCGGCGGCGCTGTCTCGCCTATCGCCGCCGCATTCTCGACATATCGCAGCAGGTCGGCGCTTTGCACATCGCCCCGGCATTCTCCTGCACCGAAATCACCGATGTGCTTTACAACAACCTGATGCGCCGCGGCGCCGATGGCGAATATCGCGACGTCTTCCTGATGTCCAAGGGCCATGGCTGCATGGTCCAATACGTCGTTCTCGAGGAGCAGGGTGTCCTTTCGCACCAGGATCTTGATGCCTATTGCAAGCCGAATGGTCGCCTCGGCGCGCATCCCGATTACGAAACGCCGGGTATTGCCGCATCGACGGGCTCGCTAGGCCACGGGCTCGGCATCGCGACCGGCCAAGCCTATGCCGAGAAACTCAAAGATACCGATGTCCTGATCTACTGCGTGCTGTCCGATGGCGAATTCCAGGAGGGCTCGACCTGGGAAGCAATGATGATGGCGGCGAATCTCAAGCTCGACAATCTCATCGGCTTTATGGACTACAACGATTTCGGCGGGCTTGAACGCATGAGCGACGGGCATCAGGCGTTCTATCCGCTGGTGCCGAAGGCCGAATCCTTCGGCTGGGAAGCGGTCGAAGTCGACGGCCACGACGCAGGCCGCGATGCAGGAGGCGGTCATAAGCCGCCGCGGTGGGCGACCCATGCTGCTGGTGTGCCGCACCGTCAAGGGTAAGGGCATTTCCTTCATGGAGAACGTTCCGATCTGGCATTATCGTTCGCCCAACAAGGAAGAATATCAGCAAGGCCTCAAGGAACTGTCGGAAGCGGCACAATGAGAAATCGGTTCGCCGATACGTTCTACGAATTGGGCAAGGCCGATCCGCGGCTTTGCGTTGTCGTGGCCGATATCTCGCCGGCCGGGTCGATCGCGAAATTCCGTCATGAATTTCCGCACCGTTTCATCAATACCGGAGTTTCCGAGCAGATCATGATCGGCATGACGGCCGGCATGGCGCAGCGCGGGCTCAAGCCGTTCGCTTACACCATCGCCACCTTCACCCTCTATCGCCCGTTCGAGATGGTGCGCGACGATCTTTGCTATCAGAACCTTCCCGTTACCATCGTTGGCATCGGCGGCGGCGTGACCTATTCGACGCTCGGAGCGACGCACCACGCCCAGGAAGACGTCGCGATTGCCAGCACGCTTCCCAATCTGTCAGTCGTTGCGCCGTGTGATCCGAACGAGGTCGAGGCCGCGACGCGCTGGTGTGCGGCGCAGGAACAAGGTCCGGTTTATTTGCGCTTGGGCAAGGCCGGCGAACCCGATCTGTCAAAGGCAGCGCCGGATCCATGGGTGTTCGGCAAATTGCGTCGGCTCCGCGAGGGCCGCGACGTCTGCATTCTGTCCTACGGCCCGATCATGAAGCGCGCCTTCGCCGTCGCGGATCGGTTTGAGGCGGCAGGAAAGAGCGTCGCGGTGGTTTCGGTCCATACGCTCAAGCCGCTCGACCGCGAGGGACTGGCCGGGATTCTGCGAACTTACGGCCATGTCGTCGTGATCGAGGAATGTGCGCCGAACGGCAGCTTGGCGATGCGGGTGAAGGAACTCGCCTGGGACGCCGGCGCGACCTGCCGGCTCGACACGTTTACGCTCAAGGATGCGTTTATCCATTGCTACGGCAGCCACGACGACATTCTCGATGCCCATGGGCTCGGCGTGCCCGCAACTGACCGCGCAGCCTCGGCCTGCAATGAGAGAATGCGCTGGCAGGTCGCACGTGCACCGCTACCGTCGGTCACAATACGCTGCAGCTTGCCATCGACGGCGGCGAGCCGGTGCGCAGCCGGCCTATGCCGGCGCGCTTTGCGCTGGGCGAGGCCGAGATCGCGCAGATCCACGAAGTGATTGCGTATTATCAGGAGAAGCAGGTCGACCCCGGCTACGGCGGGCGCTTTCGAGAAGAGCTACACCGACGCCTTCGTCAAATTCATGGGCGGCGGTTATGCCGATGCGGTCGCGACCGGCACGGCGTCGCTCTATATCGCGGTCGCCGCGCTCGATCTGCCGCCCGGCAGCGAGGTGATCGTTTCGCCGATCACCGATCCCGGCACGATATCGTCCGATCATCCTCAATCGCCTGGTGCCGCGCGTCGCCGACAGCGAGCCGGGCACTTTCAATATGGGCCCCGAGCAATTCGTCGCCCGCATCACGCCGAAAACCCGCGCGGTCATGCTGGTGCACTCGCTCGGTCGCGCCGCCGACGTCGGTCGGCGTGGTCAGGAAGCGCATGCGCGGGGCATCCGCGTCATCGAGGATTGCAGCCAGTCGCACGGCGCCCGCGTCAAAGGCCGCCCGATCGGCAATTTCGGCGACATTGCCGCGTTCTCGACGATGTACCGCAAGGCGCATATGACCGGCGGCGCCGGCGGCGTGGTTTTCAGCAACGATATCGACCTGCATCACCGCGCGCTTGCCTTGGCGGACCGCGGCAAGCCGTCATGGCAGCCGGATTTCGACGACCGCAATCCGAACCAATTTCTGTTTCCGGCACTCAATTTTCACACCGACGAAATCTCCTGCGCCATCGGCATTTCGTCGTTGCGGCGGCTGCAGGACAGACGTTGCTGAAGCGGCTGACGTTTCTCGCCGAACTGACGCGGGCGTCTCAACGACCGCGCGGAAATCTGCAAGCCGTACGGCTATTCGCCGAACGATGCGCCGTTCGTCTATCCGATCGTCGTCGACGTCGACCGGATCACCTGCAGCAAGGAGCACTTCGCCAACGCCGTGCTCGCCGAAGGCATCGGGCTCAATCCGCACTACCGTTATCTGGTGTCCGACTGGCCGTGGCTGAAGTCATATCTGCCGGACGACTTCGACACGCCCAACGCCCGCGCCATGCGCGACCGCTCGTTCATGCTTTACCTCAACGAGAATTACGGCAATTCGGAAGCTGCCGATACGACCAAAGCGATCGTCAAGGTCGAAAATTATTTCCGCCGCTGATCGTCATCGACCACAAGGCCGCTATGTTGCCCGCGCACTTTCTTACCGACAATCATCCGCTTCGCGGCGAGGACGCCGTCGCGGCGCTGATCACTGTTGAAGACGGCCGCTATCTGATGCAGTTGCGCGATGACATTCCCGCGCATCTTTTATCCCGGCCATTGGGGTTGCTTCGGCGGCGCCGTCGGCCCGGGCGAGAACCAAAGTCGAAGCGCTGCAGCGCGAACTCGCCGAAGAGCTCGAACTCGACGCGCAGGCGCCCAGCGAGTTTGTCACCTTCGATTTCGATCTCACCAAGCTCGGTCAGAAGAAGTGCTATCGCACCTATTACGAGATCAAGACGACGCAGCGGAAGTCAGCCGGTTCGTTCTGCACGAGGGCGCGGAGATGCGGCTTTTCGCGCCGGACGAAGTGTTCGCGCTGCCTAATGTGACGCCCTACGATTCGTTTGCCATCTGGCTGCACGTCGCGCGCGGCCGCTTTGGCGCGGCAGTTTAGCCGATAACGCGACGATGAAATTCGAGGCAGTCGACATCGATCTGTTCGAGAATGTCTCGGACAAAGTCGCGCACCCATATCCTTTGATCAGGATGATGCCCGGCGCGAAGATCATTCGGTCGACGCATTCGCGGTCCGCTGTACATGAACCGCTATGCGCAGATCGGCCCCGACGTCACGGTCGGAAAATATTCCGGGCTGAACGAGCACACCTACATCGCGCGGGCCACAATGGGCGCGTTTTGCGCCATCGGTGCGCGCACCGCCATCAATCCGTTCAACCATCCCACCCATTGGCTGAGCATCCATGAATTCCAATATCACCCGACCTCCTACGATTGGGTGGACGAATACAAGGCCATGGAGCGGCTTTCGCGCACGCCTGACATGTTCAAGACCGTGACCATCGGCAACGACGTGTGGATGGGGCACAACGTCAATGTGATGAGCGGAATCAATGTTGGCGACGGCGCAATGATCGCAGCCGGGGCGGTGGTGACCAAAGACGTGCCGCCCTACGCCATCGTTGCCGGCGTTCCGGCGACCATCAAGCGCTATCGTTTTTCGGAGGACATCATCGCGCGCCTCTCCGCAGCCAAATGGTGGGACCTCGAATTATCCGAGCTGAGCGGGCTGCCCTTCAACGATATCGAGCGCTGCCTGGATCTCATCGAAAAGATCAGGGATCGTTCGCTCGCTGCATGCTGATGTCGGCTACTCACGAACGCGACGCGCTCGTACCAATTCTGGAGCGCATGCACGTGCCGCAAGACGGCGTACTCGTCGTTCACAGCGCGATTGCGCCATTGAGCCGGCGTGGCTTTCGCGCCGAGGCGATGATTGAAGCGATGCTCGATTATATGCGCGGCGGCACCGTCGTTATGCCGACCATGACTTGGCGCACGGTGACGCCGGAGCGGCCGGAGTGGGACGAACTGGCGACGCCGTCTCATACCGGCGTGCTGACGGAAGTGTTCCGGACTTGCTACGCCACCGGCCGCAGTATCCATCCCACTCACTCCGTTGCGGCGCACGGCCCGCACGCGCAGCGCCTCCTGGCGCGCCATCATCTCGACGACACGCCGGTATCGGCTAATAGCCCCTACGGATTGATGCGCGGTCAAGACGCCTATGTGCTGATGCTTGGCGTCGGGCTCGAGACCTGCACTGCCATTCACCTGCCGGAGGAGACGATCGCGCCTGAGATTTATTTGCGGCCGACCGAGCAAGGCCGAGCTTTACGAGTGCCGGGACCGCCATGGCGTCACGCATCACGTGCGCACCCGCCGGCACTGGCGGCTTGATCGGGATTTCCCGAAATTCGGGCCGCCGCTGGAGCGGAAAGGGCGCATGCATGCCGGCGATATTGCTGGCTGTCCTTATGCCATCGTGGGGCTAATGGATTTGCTGGATGCCGTGTTCGCCGCGCTCAATGCCGATCTGCGTGGAACCTTGAAAAGCGAATGATGATCGTGACGCAAACACATAATCGGTCGCCTACCGCAGCCTGAGGCGGCGGATCAGCGTCGATCGTAGCGCGTTGGCCTTGCGCTTGATGAGTTCCGCATCCGCGCGGTTTCCTGTGAGTGCACCGAAGCCCGCGGCAGCGCCGCCGCCGACTACACGAGCAATGCCTTGCAAGACATTGAAGAGATCAAAAGGTAGGTAGCGGGGATCGAAGCTAAGGCGCGGTGGAAGAACCGGTCCATGTGAGTAATAATCGCCCGCGGCGCGATCGATGAGCGCCATGATTGCCGCTTCCTCTTGACGCCAAACGTCGTCAACATCGTCGGCGTGCCAGCGAACGCTCACTCTGAACATATCACGACGAATGAGATCACGCTCACCGCGGGTGTAGGCAGAAATCGCCCCGCGCAAGTTACACAGAAGTGCAAATTGCGGCATCCAGCGTGCTCCGAGGCGGGACGTCCGCCGCGATCCGGAACGATCCACCGCCGCAGGCGTAATACTTAGGATGCCGGATTCGTCAAAGTCCGCAACGACATAAAGACCGCCAGCAGCGGTGAAATTGCGTCCAATATAGATGCTCTCCCAGTCCCTCTCTTCGAGACACGCGGTGTGATCCGCCGGCACCGCCGCAAAATCAAGGAGGACCGGGGTGGCAAAGAAGACGTGAAGGATGATGCCACGGCGATCGGGGACGCGCCAAAAGCGATAAGGCGGATATAGCGGCTGGAGCGGATGGCCTTCACCCATGATTTCGAGTTCGGGGTGCAGATGCCGCACTGATAGATCAGCAACCAGGCGCGACGGCACGACAATCGCGGCCGCAGTCAACGACAGACGATCGCTCTCCGGCAGCAACTTGATGGTCTTGAGATCGGCGAGCACGCCTTCCTCGGACAGTCGGACCGTCGGTTGCATCACCAGGTGATATCCGGCCGCAACCCAGCGCTGCATCGCCGCGACAAATCCGTCTGACATGATCGTGTCTGGCCAAACCGCGCAGCCGAAAGCTTCGAACACATAGGCTGCGTCGAAAGCCGCTTTAGTGAATATGTTTGATGCGGAGAACGGCCACATAACTCAAATCGGCTGGCGCCGGCGTCTCGATGAGGGTCGGAGTCGCGAATGCCCTCGCCCGTTCCATGATCGGCAGGTTTACAATATGCTCCCAGTCCTCACGTGGGGTCGCGATCAGAAAACGATGCCCGTCCTCGGCGCGAAGCCGCGGTAGATTACCGGGAGCGAGCAGGGACGGCAGGCAGTAGTCGACGAAATAATCGCGGTAGCAAGCGCCCCAAAATTGACTCATGAAACAGAACGGGCGCGCCGTCGTGGCGCCACTCATGGGCTTTTCCGAATTTTGGTATCCACTTCGGCGGCTCTATGGCGCGGCCATTGCTTCACGGCAGGCGGCCGCCACGTCGACACTGGTCGGATAGAACTTCTCGTCAAGGGCGCGGCTTGAGCCGACATAAGCATGTGGCCATGTGACCCGACGCGGTGCGGATTTCATCTGCGGGCCAAGTGTTTCGGCCACCCCGGTGATGATCTCTGCTGCGGCACCGTACATCCGCCAGCCGGGCTCGGCAACGACAAGGCGGCCGGTTTTGCGAACTGATGCGATTACAGCATTGATATCGAGCGGCATCAGGCTGCGCAGGTCGATCACTTCGGCGTCGATTCCCTCACGGGCGAGTTCGTCGGCCGCCTGCAACGCGGGCGGGACCATTGAACTCATGCCGACGATCGTGAGATCCTTGCCGGGCCGTCGCGTTGCTGCTTCGCCGATCCTGATAAAATAGGGTTCCGTCGGCACCGCTTCGCGCATCGCATAGAGCGCGCGAGCTTCAACGAACAGGGTTGGATCGTCACTGAAGATGCTGGAAAGCAGCAGGCCCTTGGCATCGGCCGGCGACGCCGGCATCACCACTTGCAGTCCTGGGACATGCGCGAACCAGGCATGAAGGCTTTTCGAATGCTGTGGTCCCTGGCCCCAGCCCTTGCCGACGATGATGCGCAACGTGAGTGGCACCTTGGCGCGGCCGCCAGAGATAAAGCGCCACGGCGCAATCCAGTTCGTGATCTGATCGACGGCGTAGAGCATGAAGTCGAAGCGCTGATGCACCAGAACCGGGCGCAAGCCGCCGACAGCGGCACCCAGAGCCATCGCCGTCAATGCGCCCTCGGCGATCGGCGTATCGAATACCCGCTTCGCGCCGAAACGATCAACTAGGCCGGTTGTGCTGCCGAAAATGCCGCTTTTGCCGTCGGCTCCGATCCCATAGAGAAAGACCGACGGATCAAGCTCCATCGCCTGGCCTAACGCATCATTGATTGCCTCCGCGAAACTTAGTTCGCGAGTGCCGTGACCGGTCATTGTCTCTGATAATTTTGCTTCCATAGCCAATCAGTACGGCTTGAGCCGGGTTTCAGCTTGGCGACTATCGAAAGCGGTCGCGCCGCCGCGCACGAATTCCTTGACGAGCGGCGAATAGCTTTGCGACCAGACCTGATCAAGCGACCTGTGAAAATCCGGAAATTCATCGGAACGGGCGGCAGCAAGCGCCTCGGCGATCTCATCCTCGATTTCGGCCTCGCATTCGCGGAGCGCTGCTTCGGACGTACCGAGCTGGCGCGCCTGTTTCCGGAGCGCCGGCAGCGGATCACGGCTACGCCAGGCTGCAATCTCGTCGGCCGAGCGGTATTCGAGCCAGTCGTCGTTTTCCGGACCGACATGGCCGCAGAACCGATACGTCTCGATTTCAACAAAACGCGGGCCGCCACCGGCGCGCATTTCTTCGACGACCGCGCCAAGTTGCCGGTGAAGCTTGACCACGTCCATGCCGTCGAAGCGTTCCGTCGGCATGCCGAAAGGCGCCACGCGATCCGTGATCGACCGCGACACGGTGCGCAGCGGTTCCGGTGTATGCGCCGCATAGAGATTGTTTTCGCAGATCGTTAGCAGCGGAACGCCATGCAGCGCCGCCATATTGAGGGCTTCGTAAGAGACGCCCTCATCGAGCGATCCGTCGCCGACGACCGCGACGACGATGCCGGGTTCGCCGCGATACCTGAGCGCAAAAGCAATGCCCATTGCGATGGCGATGGGCCCACCGACGATTGCGCCGCTGTAGATCCGCGCTTCCTCATGGGCGAGTTCCATTGAGCCTGCAAAGCCGCCATTGCTGCCCGTGGCCTTGCCATGAAACTCCGCGATCATTTCTTTCAGCGGCGCGCCCTTGGCAAGATAATAACCGTGCGAGCGGTAATGCGAGACGATGTAATCGTCCGTACGCAAGAGCGAAGACAACGCCGTTGGCGTGCCCTCCTGGCCGATGCAAAAATGCATCGGACAGCGCATCTCCTGCTTTGCGACGTACTCTTCGATCAGGATTTCCTGCGTCCTGCGGATAAGCCGCCCCATTCGATAGAACGACAGACAGGTCTTAGCGTCGATGGAATTCATTTGGCCAGGGCGATTTGGTTGGGAACTGTGCGACTGATTTCGCCGGGTGGTCTACCCGCGAATTGTTTGCGCTTTCTTTCGGCGGCGAGCGCCAGCCTTCCGGCGAGCGCGGAGTTCGCCGCATATTCCGGGATGATACGCTGGGTCGCGTAGAGCGGCGAAGCGGCAATCTGTTCGATATTCTGGTCAAATTCTGGCTCGCCCCAGGGATCATAGCGCGCGCTGATCGTCTTGCCGGTCAGTTTTGCCGCCTTGTCGGACAGCATATAGCGAATGCAGTCAGTCGGAATATCCATCGTGTCGTCCCAGTTTGACATCAGCTTCGCGGTCTTGTCGAAATGTTCGCCGCCGCGCTCGCGCCCGGCAGCAAGCGTCGCTTTATGAATTTCCGTGGCGGCAAACCCGGGAGCGACGGCATTGACCGCAATATTTTGTGGTTTCAATTCTACCGCGAGCGTCTCGACGAGGCGGACAATCGCCGCCTTCGAGGCGCCATAAGCGCTGACATGTGGCATCGGGTCGAACGCGCCGCCGCCCGACAAAACGAGAATTCGCGGCTGTTTGCCGGACCGCAGGAGCGGCAAGGCATGCTTGGCAACGAGATACGCCCCAAAAACGTTGGCGGTGATCGCGGCAATCCATTCCTCGCTCTTGACCGTATCGAACGTTCCGAGCGGCCCCAAAATTGCCGCGCAATGGATGACGGCGTCAAGCGAACGCGTGCGTTCGCCGACCTGGCGATAGAAATCCTTGACCTCCAACTCTTGGCTGACATCGCAGGGCGCATGGAAAATCGTCGAACGTCCGGCCGCAACCTCGGCCAGCCGGTCGGTGCGGCGCGCGCAAATGAAAAGGTCATTGCCGTCCCCGGCCAAGGCTACGGCGAACGCCGCGCCGAACCCGGAACTCGCGCCGGTGACAACGATCGATTTTCGAACAACCATTATTGTCCTAGAAGTTTTTCGGTCGGCGGTAACGACCAAGGTTAACACGACATGCAACAGTGCGACGCAGGGATATTCGGTTCCGAGCGGTTCGGCAAGAATTCATGCAGTACAAGTCCGGCCGGCTGTCAGCCGCGAATCCGGACCCATAATTTCAGCGCTTGTTGCAAACCGTCGCCCTATTGGATGCCGGCTTGTCCCGCTTGGACGGCATGCCGCTGACGGATCACGAAACGTTCCGTCGGGCGCCGGCCGTGCCGCGACCGTCACGTCTGACAGGGGTGCTCCGCGGCGACCGTTTGGTGTGGTCGTACATCGGTCAACGGCTGGCATTCGAGGTTCGTCGGCCGTTCAAACGGGCGCTGTTCTGGTATGCGTCGGGCGGCAGAGATTTGGATCGCTTCGATCCGTTTCATCTTAGCTTCCGGCGGACGGCGGGAAGACGCGTCGTCAGCGAAGCATTGTTTTCGGCGAGTTCGAATACGGCCGTCATCCTCGGCCTCGGACAGTCCAATATCGCCAATGAGGGCGACGCCAGCGCCCTCTATGAGCCGAAGGGCGAGGTGTACAATTTCAATTTCTTCGACGGAAAGTGCTACGCTGCCAAAGATCCTCTTCTGGGCGCGAGCATCGATCGGAGCAACGTTCTCACCAGGCTCGGGGAATTGCTTACCGAGCGCGACATTTATCAGTGTGTCTTGCTGGTGCCGATCGCGCATGGCGGAACTTACGCCCGCGAATGGGCGCCGGACGGCAGGATGTATCCAAGGCTGGAGTGGAGTCTCGAGCGTTTGGGCGCCCTCGGGATAAAAATTACGCACATCGCCTGGCAGCAAGGCGAAGCGGAAGCATCCGAGGAGAATTCAAGTCCGGACGATTGGGTGCGCCAATTCATGGCCACGGTGGCGGCCATCAGAGCGGCCGGCGTCGAGGCGCCAATTTATGTCGCGCAGTGCACGGTATGTTGCAACGATCCGAATGAAAAAATTCGAGCGGCGCAGCGGCGGGTCGTCGATCCGGCGGCGGGCATTCTGCCCGGGCCAGACATCGATCTGATCGGGCGGAGCGACAGGTATGACGGCTGCCACTTGTCCACCACGGGTCTGCAGGCCGCGGCGCAAATGTGGTGCGAGGCACTGACGCGTGGCGGTCACTCACCGTCTTAGCGGGCGGAGTTGTGACCTGAGCCGAACATGAATGACCGCGCGAACCAGACAATACGCGCCAACGCTTGGCGGTCGCCGCGCAACACTCGGCCCAAAGACGAACCAATATGACGCCGAAAAATCCAAGTATAGGCCAAGGCACGCAGGACCGAGAGCGGCAGGTTCTTCAGCATGGCGGAGAGCCGACGCAGCTGGTCCGGCGCGCAATGCGCGGCGATTGCCTTCACTTCGTCTGGCGGCTCGACCCAGCGGCGGAGTTCGCCCATGGCGTGTTGTTCGACCGTTGTCCAGTGTTCGTTCAGCGGTTTTGAATGCCAGCGCACCGGCAGGAAGAACAGTCGGCGCTTAAGCGGATCGAAAAATCCACTGTGGAAACTCTGTTTGAAGAAATGACCGGCCATAAGCCTCTCAAACGGAAAGCGGGTTTTGGTGACCGCCTTCTCGGCCAGCGGCCCCCAGCTGGCAATGAACAGTTCGTCGGAATCCTGCACGACGTGCATACATTTGATGTTTTTCGAATTGTTGAAGAGGTAGTCGCCGTCGAGCGTCCATTGGTCGAAGGTGGACGTATCGTGCTCGCCGATCGCGCCGTAATCGAGCAGCAGCGGCGCCCAGCTCAAACTGTGCAGCAGGATGCCGTCCTCGCCCGGCACGCGCCACCATGCCGCTGGACTGATCGCCATGATGCCGGGCGCGTCCCATTCATAGGCCAGCGTCTCGCTATGGAAGCCGTTGACTGCGGCGTGGACCATCTGCCGGCCGGTGATCGCCACCGGCCTGCCGGTCGCGCCGCGATCGGCGCCAGGAAGGACGCCCATGTCCCTGAGGTGCGCCAAAAACGGCTCTTCACCGAAGCGCAACGCCGCTGTGAGGGCGAGTTGCACGCCGGATTGCGCCAGCTCCTGCAAGCGCGCCACGGTGCCGTCCGACAGCATACAGTCCGGCGTCAGCACGATTGCATAAGCGCGGTCTCGGTGCGCCATCTCGCAGGCGAGGCGATGGCCCAACCCCATATGCTGGTAACTGGATTGACCGGGCGGGCAGGGTGGAATTTCAATAAAAACCGGCTCAACGTAGCGCTTGAGCAGGGCAAACATGCCGGTCCCGGCGATCGCTTCCCAATCTTCGGGCCGGGTGGCGATGAGGAACTTGCTGCGGCGGCCTACTTCAAGCGCGGGAATATTGCGGGGCGACAGCAAGCTTGCGAGGCAGTAATCGAGGAAATAGCTGCGGAAGCGCTCGCCCCAAAGCACCACGATAAAATAAAACGGCCGCTCAAGCGGTTGAACGGTCGCAGACAATTCCGCGCTCGGCTCTGCAATGGACATGCCGCCTCGATTTCTGCGGCCCCAACGGGGCGTATCGCGCCGGCAATTTGGCCGGATTCGCACGGCTTTCCGCTTCAGCAGCACTAACTACTGCCATTGGCCGCAAAAGAAAATCCGTCATTGCGCCGGCGGCGAAAATGGCTACCTTGCGGACCCTTGGCTCGGCTCGCTTGGGCGCTCATTCGCCCTTTGAGATCGACTGCGACGGCCTCAATGGGCGCTGGACGCTGCTGTCGTTGAACTCCTGGAATTTCAATAAATCAAACTGATTTGGCGGCGTGCATGAAATCCGGCTGGTTGGCTGCGCTCGACATGGCAAATGATCGGCAAGGCCTGCGCAACGCAATGCAAAACCAGCACAGCGCTCTCGATGTCTGGCATTTAAGCTCGATGGCGATTGTTGGCGCCGCTTCCGAGGGCCAACGGCTGGCCCGTATCTGCCAGGAACAGAAGATCGCAATCGAAGCAATTGTCGATGACAGTCCTGTCAGGCGCGGTTCAGCCGTCGTCGGGATAACGGTTGAGGCTGTCGATGCGTTGGCTCGTATGCCGAAGTCGACGCCGATCGTAATCGCATCGCATCGCGTGCTGCGCGTCACAGAAAGGCTTCGCAATCTCGGTTTTGATACCGTGGTTCCATTTGCGATGCTGCAAGTGCTGGCTCCCCAGATTTTCCTGCCGCATATGTTTTATGATGGACTGTTGGACGATCTCTTCACCAATCGCCGCGAATATCGTGCGCTGAATGATCGTCTCGCCGATAGCCGTTCGCGGCAGGTACTCGATGCGGTAATCGGATTTCGCCAAACTCTCGATCCCGCCGTCCTGCAACCGGTCGTCAGCGAGAACGATCTTTACGCACCGGAGGGGTTGTTCGAATTCGCCGATCACGAAGCCTATGTCGACGGCGGCTCGTACGACGGCGATACCATCCGCAGCTTCATCGAGCGCGTGCATGGACAGTTCGCCGATGTTTATGCGTTCGAGCCGGACCCGGCGACGTTCAAGAAGCTTGAGGCAAATTTCCGCAACGAGCCGCGGGTGCATCCCTTCCATGCCGGCCTGCACAGTCACGCCGGCAGTCTGCGATTTCACGATGACGCCACCCGCGGCGCCATCTTTTCCGATGACGGCGATGTCGAAATGCCGGTCACGACGATCGACGATGTGCTCGGCGATGCGCCGCTGACATTCGTCAAGATGAATATCGAAGGCGCCGAGATCGATGCATTGCGCGGCGGACAAAGGGCGATTTGCAAATGGCTGCCGCGGCTCGCCATCTCGGTGTATCATCGTCCGAGCGACCTATGGCAAATTCCGCAGCTCGTTTCGGAATTGAGTGCGGACTATGATCTCTATCTTCGGCAGCACGATGGCGGCATTATCGAGACGGTGCTATACGCGTTGCCGCGATCGCGGAGCGCGTCGCAACAGAATTCCGGCAACGATCGGGTAGCGAAATGACCGATTATTCGGGTGCGCCCTGGGTTGATCCCGCCTTGAACTGGCAGCCGCTGCCGGTGTCCGAATTGCCCGAGCGGGTTTTGATCGACTACGCCACCAAGTGCAATTTGCGCTGCCCGATGTGTCCGGTGTGGGGCTCGGACGACAACAACGCCATCGATTCGGTCAGGGGCGTCATGGATGCGGAAGCGTCCAGGCGCCTACTCGACGACATCGCGTCGGCGCGCCCGCTGGTGCAACCCAACATGTATGGCGAGCCGCTCTTGGTGCCGAACTTAAAGGAGCGTCTACGCGAGATGAAGTCTCGCGGCATTGCTATTGCGTTCAACACCAACGGCCTGACGCTTGATGACGAGTTGGCGTGCTTCATCGTCGAGATCGAGCTCGATTCCATTTCTTTCAGCATTGATTCGGTGACGCGGGAGACGCTGGAGAAAATTCGTGGCATCGACAAACTGGAAAAGATCGAAGCGGCGGTGTTTCGCATGCTCGCTGCGCGCGGTAACCGCGATCTGCCGCGCATCAGCGTGTCGTTCACGTTGCAGGACAACAACCGGCACGAGGAGGCGGCTTTCGTCGAGCGCTGGAGCGGCCTGGTGGATTGCGTGCGCGTCAATTTGCTGTTCGAGAACGGCACTTTTCCGGATATGAAGCCGCCGGAAAAGCGGCTGCCTTGCCCTACGCTCTACAAGACGCTGCCGGTCCACAACGACGGCACCGTGACGATCTGCTGCCTCGACGGCTTCAAGAACACCAATGTCGGCAACGTTTTTGACGCCGGCGCAAAAGCCGTCTGGAACGGCGAGGAATTTGCCAAGGTCCGCTACTATCACGAGACCGGGCAGTGGGACAAAGTGCCGTTCTGCAAAAACTGCAACGGTTGGGCGCAATACGAATACGAAGAGGAAATCCGCGACGGCCTGCTCATTCGCCGTTCGCCGGAATTCACCTATTACAATCGCATTGATCGCTTGAAGAACTGGAAAGGCCAGCTGTTAGGCGGTCACGATGAACCGCCGTCCGGCTTGATTGAGATCGTAGATACTGCGGCTTGAGGACTTATCACGGGTGCCGCTGCGATTACGCGAACGGCCGGCGGAGTGCCTTGGCCAAGAACCTTTTGCCGTACCAGCGTAATTTTTCGATCGATGTCGTATCGCCGCGCAAGGCGAGCATGACGCGTTTGGCGGCATTCGCAACGTTGGAGCAAAATTCCCGGGTGCGAATCCAAAATCTTGCGACCGGAACGATAACACGAAGGATGATTCCCCAGGCTACCGGATTTTTCCGCCACCACGGCAGTTGGCAAGCCTCGATTTTCGCTTGCAGACCCGCATAGCTCCTGAGATGAGCCGGCAGCCGCCGACTATAGCGCTCGATGTCGACGGGCGTATCGAGCCACGTCGCCATCGTTTGCAACGCCTTCTGTTCGGTCGTGACCCATTCTTTCCCAAGCGGACCGGAATGCACCAAAGTTGGCATAAAGAGCGTTTCGCGCTGGAATGCGTTGAATACCGGCCGGTATGCCGAGACGCGAAACGCGGCGCCCTTGGAAAAGCTGCCGAAACGACGGCGGCGCGAAGACGGCTCCGGCAGCGATGCCCAACTGACTATGTGCAATTCGTCGGAGTCGCGTACAAAATAAATGGTCTCAAGCTTGCCTATGGTGTGCGTGATAAAATCGCCGTCAAACCCCCGCACATCCAGTATCGAGCCGTCGTAGTTCGTGGTGGAATAATCGACCAGCAACAAATCCCAAAGATTTCCGCCGATGACCGCGTCTTCGCTTCCAGGTATCCGCCACCATGGCGTCGCGGCGTATCCCCAGAAATATGAAGCGTCCCATTCATTGACACGGGATAGTCCATGCATCGCACGCATGGCCAGAGCCACGGTTTGCCTGGCGGAGATGGTTATGGGAATACCGGAATCACGGGCGCTTATCGCCGGAAGCAAGCCCATATCGGCAAGGGCTTTAAAAAAAATATCGGATCGTGTCAGCGGTGAGACGACTGCGAGGACGGCTTGCGCGCCGTCCAGCGCGACGTCGTGAAGCCGGGCGAGAAATCCGTCGGAATAAAGCGCGTCGGGAGACGTGAAGATGCGGTACGCACCATCGCGGACGATCATCTCACAGCACATTTTGTGTCCGACGATCGACTGCAGCCAGTACGGAAGATCGCCCTTTGGCGGCAATTCGAGAAAAACCGGCTCGGCATATTTCTCGAGTTCGCGGAATATCGCCGCGTTGCTTATAAGGTCCCAATCGCGGGACGTAGTCGCAAACAAGAACCGCACCGATCGGACGTCCCGCAGGGAAGGGATGTTGCGCGGCGACAGGAGGCTCGGGAGCGCGTATTCCAGGAGAAAATTTCGATACTCGTCGCCCCAGACGACGGTCACGATATAGAATGGCCGCAAAGCAGGGGATCCACCCATTTTGTCCCTCAGCGGCGCATGCCGATCAGCTATGACTGCTGTCGTTTTCTCAGCCAGACATCAAGTGGAGTTTCACTTTCGGGATCTTTGCGGCTCTGCGCGATGAAGCCGAACTTGCGGCCAACCACGGTGGCAGTCGCGGTAGCCTCGTAGCGAATGTCGATCGACCAACGGATTGCATTTGACTGGTTGAGATTCGCTCCGTGCGGTGTTCGCTGATCGAAAATCACGACGTCGCCGCGATCCATTGGCTCGTAATGGTACTTGTAACGGGCGACTTCTTCCGCCGACAACCCCAAAAATCCGGTGTTCTTGAAATCAAACTCGTGCGGCTCGAAGATCTGGTCGCCCGTATCAGCCTTGGAAATGAAGTTCAGCGCGCCATTGTTGGAGTTTACCGGTCCAAGCGGAATCCACATTGTCACGACATGTGTCCGACGCTCTTTGTCGGGCTCGGGCGCGCCGTAATCAAGCCCCCAATATTGTGCATCCTGGTGCCAAGGCGTCTCAAGCCACGGTGCGCCCGGCAACTGCGGTCGCGAATTAAAGAGACCATGTACGCTAATTTCTGTGGTGCCCAGCACTCGTTCGGCGATCGTCAACAATTCAGGACTTCGAAACAAATTATACATTTCTGGATTGATCAGAAATCGGTAAGGGCGACGACGAAAGGGAGGTTTGCCGGCCGCGCGCCAAGCTTCGAGGAGACGGTGCCAGAAATCGAACTCAGAGAAATCGCTCTCGATCAGGCCCGCATCCCGCCAGCCCGCGATAAGATAGCCGACCATCGGTTCCATCGTCTGCTGAATTTCATCCAGCAGGGATGACGGAAGAACGTCGCGCAGATAGACAAAGCCGCGTGTGCGATAAAGGGCAAGATCATCGTCAGAAACCACGTCGAGAAATTGGGCATCCGGTCTCATACACACGTGCCTTTCGGGGAGGGATTTGGCGCGGCGGTCCCGATCGCCGCTCCGGTCGCCCAGCTTTGAACTTCGACGGTTAACCGATTGACTTGATTGCGTTACGGCAATCTCTTCGAGCATTTTTCGCCGTTGTACAACGTCCGAGCTTACTATAGTTTACGGCTAATGGTCCACTTGGGCTTGTCCGCGGCAACAGTGCCAAAATGAAAGAAAAGGCATGATTTTTCGCGTGCTGAACTTTCCGACGAGCGGCTCGAAGCCGAGTTGCGGTCACTGGCTGAGCGGATCGAGGTTCCCGAGCTCAAGGACGCGCTGCGGTTTCCGCGCTTTTTCCAGATTGAGACGACGCGGCTCTGTAATGCGCGCTGCCCATTTTGCGCTGTCGACCAGTGGGACAAGTCGGTTCCGATGATGTCGGACGCACTTTGGGAAAAAATAGCAGCCGAGTTGATCGAATGGCGTGACTGGCTTCGCTTCGTCGATCTGCAACGTGCCGGGGAACCGTTGCTCGACAAAAAGATATACCACCGGGTCCGTCAGTTGAAGGAAGGGGGCGTCAAGCACATCGCCCTGTCGACAAACATTTCCGGGCTTAACGACAAGAATGCGCGCGCCCTGCTTGAGGCCGGAATCGATGAGGTCATGCTGTCGATCGACGCAATCGACAAGGAAGGTTACGAGAAATCCCGGGTTGGATTGAACTACGAACAGGTAATGGAAAACATCCGCCGCTATTTCCGTTTGCGCGACGAGATCCGGCCGGACTCGCAAATTCGGGTGCGCGCCGTTTGCGTGTTCGATCCGGACAAGGAGCCCGATGCGGTGCGCGAATGGGAGGATTTCTGGAGACCGATGAAGCGCCCGCACGACCGGATCTATATGAAGCGGATGCACAGTTGGGGAAATCAGGTCGCGCTCGACGGCGCGCCGTCTGCCGAAGACGAGGTCCTTCATCCCTGCATCATTCCTTGGTCGACCATGCATATCACTGCGATGGGCACCGTTGCGCTGTGTCCGCACGATTTCGATGGCAAAGCTGATCTGGGTGACATCAATACGCATTCCATCGCGCAGGTATGGCGCGCACAGAAACTTCAGGAAGTGCGCCGGCTTCACGCGACTGGCCAGCGCGAAGCAATAGATTTTTGCCGGGGCTGCCGCACCTTCGACGAAGAGTTCTCGCTCGAACGCGACAAGGACAATTGGCGCACGGTGCGAAAAAATACATCCAAGGCAAAATCACCGCCCGTATCGCTTGCCGGGTGACCGATGCGGCCGCGCCACGCGTCATAATGGGCGTTCATCGCGCAGATCGACATGCTTAATGTTTCGCGTAATCAGTTTACTGGCGAATTTGGCTCGCAGGTGCGCGTGCGGTTCCTGGACCTCAGCGTCAAGGACGAAGCCGAGCGCGCCGAAATTCTCCAGGCCGTCGCCACGATGCTGGATCACGGACGAATCGTGCTCGGGCCGGAAGTTCTCGAGTTCGAGCGGCAGGTTGCGGCTTTCTGCGGTCGTCGGTACGCGGTCGGAGTCGGCAGCGGCACGGATGCGCTGATAATCGGCCTCAAAGCGCTGAATATCGGCCCCGGTGACGAAGTCATTACGACTCCTTTATCGTGGCTGGCGACCGGTAGTGCCATTCTTATCAATGGCGCGACGCCGGTATTTGCCGACGTTGACGAGACGCTCAATCTCGATCCGGCGACACTCGCGCCATTGATCACATCCAAGACCAAGGCCGTGTTGCCGGTCCATTTTACCGGACGCTTGGCGCCGATGCCGGAAATCCTCGAGATCGCGCGCCAGCACGGACTTCTGGTGATCGAAGACGGGGCTCAAGCGTTCGGGGCAACCTTGAACGGCGTATCATGCGGTGGTTTCGGGGATATGGCATGTATCAGCCTAAATGCGATGAAGGTGCTCGGGGCGATCGGCGATGCCGGGGTCGTTCTGACCGACGACTTCGAGACGGCGAAACGGCTCGATAAATTGCGTCACAGCGGGGTTGTCGACCGCGATTATTGCGAGGAGCTCAGCCACAATTGCCGGCTGGACACCATCCAGGCAGCCGTCTTGCTCCACCGGCTACGCCGTGTCCCGCAGCGATAGTGCGGCGGCAGGAGATTGCTTCGCGGTATAATATGGAACTGTCGGATATCGTCGCCGTGCCCTCGCAAACTCCGGGCCAGAAGGATTTGTTTTACACTTACACCATCCGTACCCCGCAGCGGGATGCGCTGCGCAATCATCTTTCTGGTCTCGGAATTGAGACCCGGATCCAGCATCCTTTAGTCATGAACGATCAGACGGCGTTTCGCGGCAGGTTCAGGGGCGAGTTGCCACGCGCGCACAGCCTAGTGCGCCAGATACTCTGCATACCGGGGCACGAAAAGCTCACCAGGGGGAGCAGGACTTCGTGATCGGTTCGGTCCGGTCTTTCTTCAAATGATCAGGTAGCGGCGTGCCAACCATTAAAAGTGAGGTATACTTCAACCGCAACGACCTTGAGGTCGTAGGCGAAGATTGGATCGGATTCCTCAAGGACCGTGCGCGACAGTCGCCGCTGCGCCGTTCGCGGCTCTGCCTGCACCGTGGACACGATGATCCAGTGCAGCAGATGATCATTGTCATGTGCCAGGATGTGCTATTCCGGCCACATCGGCATCTCGCAAAGAGCGAGTCATTTCACATGATCGAGGGACTGCTCGATCTCATACTCTTCGATATGGACGGAAATCCCGAACAGGCCGTCCATATGGGGCCGATCGGGTCGGGCCTCAATTTCTGTCATCGCCTTAACATTTCGCAATTCCATGCGGTGCTGCCTCTGACCGATTTTGTCGTGATGCATGAGATAACGGCTGGCCCGTGGATCAAGGAGGAGGCGGAATTTGCTCCCTGGGCGCCGGAGCAATCCGACGCGCTGCGCGCCTTTCTCGAAAATGCCGCCCGGACGGCTGCGTCCCTCACCCATGGTCCAGTTCCAGATTCGATGCGGAAGACTAAAGCCGGGATAATTCGTTGACCTATTTCAATTCAAGTACGCGCATGCGTCTTTCGGCTAGCTCCAACGTTGATGAATATGTGGACCAAAACTTGCTTTGGCAGTCAGTCCGGGAAATGCGTGCAGCCGATCGGAGAATGTTATTCCGACGCTGCCGTTTCTATGACTTCGAAGCAGCGCCGGTATGCTCTGAGTGTCGCGGTGATGTGCCAATTCAGTTGAACTGCGGCAAGCCGTCTGCGACACCCTCCAACTCGCGATAAACCATATTGCAACGGTCGGTATGATGGAAAACTTCGATCCCAAAAGATACCTCGAATTGGTCGACGAGCAGCACGCGCGTTTCCCGCCGTTGACCTTGCCTTCTGAATTCGCCGAACTATTCGAGGTCAATACGCTTCAGCTTGTCGTCAAGCTGGCGCGTTACAAGTTCGTTGCGCGCCTGATCAAGAAAACTGACGACATCCTGGAAGCGGGGTCGGCAGTGGATTGGGAACGGTCTTTTTGGCCCAGCACGCCGCTCGCGTGACTGGCCTGGAAATCAACCAGCACGATTTCGATGCAGCGCGCTCGGTGAACCGGCGTTCCAATGTGTCCTTTCTCCATCGGTCCATATTCGATTATGAGCCCGGCAAAAAACACGACGTGGTGCTGGCGATGGACGTCATCGAGCACTTCAGTGTCGAGGATGGGCATAAACTTGTTGAGTGCCTGGCCAGTCATTGCAAGCCGGACGGTCTGGTGTTTATAGGCACGCCCAGCATCCACTCCTACCCGTATCAGAGCAAATACAGCCAGGCGGCTCACATCAAATGTTACGACCAGCCGGAACTCGTGGCGTTGATGGATAAGTACTTCGTGCGAACGCTGCCGTTCTCGATGAATGACGAATTGGTCCACACCGGAAATCCGAAAATGGCTTGGTATTATTTTGTCGTCGGAGTGGTGCCGCGAGCACGATAATGGCTACAAAATCTGCAGCGCGATCCGCCCGGTTTTGCTATTGTCCAGGCAGCCTCTCGACTGTCTGGGGTTGTGCGGCGCCTGGCGTCCCGGTCAAGCTAGATCCGCAGATAGCGGTGACATGACGATCAATCAAAAGCCACTTGATGGCGGCGCATTGGCCGAGATCGATCTTGTCGAGGCGTTGCGGTTCGTCAACGAATGGGAGGTCCGCAACTCGCAGGCAGTTGCGTTGCGGGTCAAGATTTTCCGCAACTATTCCGTCGAATTCATCGAGCCGTTCCTGAAATATCATTTCGGCTCGATCGGTGTTCGTTGCGAGATTTCGCTAAGCGGCTCGATTCGCTCGAACAGGACATTCTGAACGCAAATGACCTCGATGGCTACGATTTCGTAGTTTTGTCGCTGACCGCCGACGCGTTATTAACCGGGCGGCACGATGGCGAGACGGCCGCTGCGGCATTCGAGCGGGTCGGGGCTCTGGTGGCACAAGTCCGGGCGAAAACCGCAGCGCCGGTTATTGTCAATACCTTGGTACGGCCCCTGTCGGACGAAGGCGGCGCGAGTTACGCGTTGCGGCCGGACTCGCTCGCTTCACGCATCGACAGCTTTAATCGGCAGCTTCGCGACTTCGTCCATGCCAATTCGCCAAAATGCCTGCTGGTGGATTGGGAGCGCATCGTGATGCTGATCGGCGCCGAGGCGGCGTTTGATCGGCGCATGGGGTATGTCGCGTCCGCGCCCTTCCGGCATAAGTTCCTCAATGTCTACGCCTGGGAGATTTTCCGCATTGGCCGCGCTGCCCACGGGCTCGGCAAGAAGTGTCTCATTCTCGATTGCGACGACACGTTATGGGGCGGGATTGTCGGGGAGGTCGGCTTGGAGGGCATTGCGCTCAATCCCAACGACTATCCCGGCAAGGTCTACTACGACTTTCAGCGCGCGGTGCTGCGGCTTGCGGCGAAGGCGTCATGGTGGCAGTGTGCAGCAAGAACAATCCGGATGAGGTCATGGCCGTGCTGGACAAGCATCCGCACTGCCTGATCAATCGGAACCACTTGGTCGCCGCGCGCGTCAACTGGAACGACAAGGAGCGCAACATCCAGGAACTGGTGACGGACCTCAATATTGGAATGAATGCCGTCGTTTTCGTCGACGACAGCGCCATCGAGTGCGCGCGTGTCAAAGCGTTCATACCGGATATAACAGTTCGCACGGTGCCGAAAGACCTTTATGAATTGCCATTGCTCCTCGGCTCTGAGGGCCTTTTCGACAAGCTTGCAACCACCGAAGAGGATTTTGCCCGGACGGATATGTATCGGGAGGAAGAGCAGCGCCGGGAAAACGCAAAAGCCTTTGCCAGCGTCGATGAGTTCCTGTCCTCGCTCGATATTCGTGCACGAATCCGCGACGCAAAGCCTGCGGACATGGCCCGGATATCGCAGTTGACGCAAAAGACCAACCAGTTCAATTTGACAACGCGACGCTATTCAGAGGGTCAAATCGAGCAAATGGCTGCGGCCGACGACTGTGCCGTCTATTCATTGTCCGCGCGCGATCGGTTCGGGGATCTCGGCCTGACCGGAGTTCTTATTGCGCGGCGAAATGGTGGTGAGGCGCATGTCGATTCGCTTCTGATGAGTTGCCGTGTCCTCGGCCGCCGACTTGAGGATCAGTTCGTCGTCGAATGCATGAACGACCTTAATCGGCGCTGGCGGCCGGCCGCGTGGAGCGCCGAATACATCAAAACCGACAAGAACGATCAGGTCGCCGACTTTTGGACGAAATTCGGTTTCAAGCAGACGGGGAGCGAGGATCGTAGGACCGTTTACACCGCCAGCGCTGCCGAGCTGGCATTGCAGCCCATTCCTTTCATCACGTTGGAAAGCTCGTGATCCCCGGTAGTGCAGTCGACGAGAGTATCATCGATGTGCTTTCGGTCATTCTGCGGGTTCCACCAGCGCAGATCACGGACGATTTTTCCCCGGCGCGATGTGAGACATGGGACTCGGTGCGGCACCTGATGATCGTGCTCGCGATCGAAGACAAGTTCGGGGTTACTTTCGATGAAAAGCAGATCAAGTCGCTGACCAGTCCTACCGCCATCGCCGGCGCCGTGCAGGCGCAGCTTGCCAAGAAATAAGCTGGCTTCAAGGCGACTTGCCGATGGCCTCACAGACGATCGAATTCTGCCGCGAGGTAGACCTCCCCGAATTGTTTGCATGTTTTGCTGACTGGTGTCGTTTTAACCCCCGGCTGCAGGAACGTGATTATTTCGATTGGCAATTCAAAGATACCCCAACTCGCATTGGCAGCGACGAATACGATTTCCTGATACTGCGCGACGGCGGGCAAATCAGGGGTTGTCTCGGGTTCACTGGGTTCGAACTGAATCTCCCCGGGCGCATAGGCGGCTGGACGCAGAATTGGTATGCGGACGGCCAGCGGGATGGCGGACTCGCCATTTTGCTTCGGTTTATGGAGTTGGTCGACAATCGATTTATCATTCGAATTCAACGACAATACGGCGCGCGTTTTCTCGCTACTTCGAGTGCCGATGATACCGCTGCTGCCGCGATGGTGGGCGGCGCTTGACGCTCCGGCCTCCTGGGCCTCTTCCAGTTTGATGGCCGGGATGGGGATGTTGTGGTCCGGTCGGCCGCCGCAATGAAAGAACTCGGCGAGACGAGTGACGCACGGGAAATATCGCGATTCGACGACGCTGACCACTTTTCGCTGGCGCACTTCGGGTCTGATATTTGCCATGCCATGCGGAGCGGACGCTATTTGAATTGGCGCTATTTCGACATCCCCGGCATACTTATCGCGCCGTCAGGAGCGCCGATCAGTTCACAATCTTTCGCATTGAGCCGGTCAAAGGGGCCAGCGTGAGCGTAATTCGGATCCTGGAATGGACTTTCGATGCCCACCAATCGCGTGGCGCTCTGGCGTGATCGTGAACGCCGCTACAGGCTTAAATCCGATCATGATCGATTTCCATTGCACATGCGAGCCAATCGGCGATTGCCTTGAGGCACTGGGCTTCGTGCAGCAGTCCGCGACGGTAAAGCCGATGCCGGATCTATTCCGGCCGACCAACTACTCAGGCGGAGTAGCCTTGGCGATCGATTTGCCGCCACACCGCACCGCGCGCAAGGTTAATTTCAGCGATTGGTACATTACGATCGGCGATGGTGACGTCGATCGAATCAAGCTTTTTGATATACGGGTTTTGGTGAGCACTTCGACTGCGGTGCATTTTATGCCGAACATGTTGCCGCCAAGGCCGTCAAAGAAATGATCGAAACTCGCCACCTGACTTTGGATGACAGCCGTGCGTTCGCGGCTCTGTCAGGTGATTTCAATACACAGCATCTCGATCCCGTTCGAGCGCGAAGATTTCTATTCGGCGCATCCGTTATCCACGGGATACATCTCGTTCTTCTGGCGCTTGACGCCGTCATGGCCGGTAACGGCAGCCGATCGTCGCTGCGGTCAGTCAATGTGGTATTTTCATCGCCTGCGCCGACGGGAAGTGCGGTCAGCTTTGCGATTGAAGAGCGACCGGAGAACGTCACAACTCTGCTTGTCAGACTAGGCGGCCGCATTATCATAACCATCGATGCAACCTGGTCGGGGGGCGGTGATGCGGCCCATCCGGGCATTCCCGACGAACTTTTCATTTCGTCCAGTTCCGCAAGCAGGACGATCGAAGACGTCAGGGCCTCCCGGTCCAGCGTGCCGCTTGCGGTTGATCGAACGACGTTGCGCCGGCTATTTCCAAATCTTGCTGCCAACCTGCCGGCCGACCAAATCGCGGTGCTGCTTGCGGCAACCCGCATCGTCGGCATGGACTGCCCCGGCACCAATTCCATCTTCGCGACACTAAACATTGTGTTCGAAACGCCGCCGCTCGATGAACCGCCAATGATGAATTTCGAGGTGACCCAGACGCGGCCTGCGCGCAATCTATGCACGATGGCGATCAGAGCTGCTGGTGCGAGCGGACAAATCAACGCGCTGTTCCGGCCGCGAGTGTTCGAACAGCCAGGCGTGGCTCTGATTCGGTCACGCGTGCCGCCTGGCGCATTTGCCGGGCAGCGTATCCTTATTATCGGTGGGTCGAGAGGGCTTGGCGAACTCGCCGCCAAGATTGCTGCCGCGGCGGAGGCGAAACGATCATCACCTATGCACGGGGCCGCGACGATGCGCTGCGCGTCGCCGACGACATCATAACACATGGCGGGTCAGCTTCGACGTTGCCTTACGACGCAACCGCGAACGGCGCCGTTTTCCAACCCCTTCAACGAAATGAATCTTCCTTCACGCACGTTTATTATTTTGCGTCGCCACAGAATCGAGCCGAACCGCACCGGAAAGTTCGATGATGCTGCTTTTGCGAAATATTGCGGCTATTATGTCGACGGTCTCAATCGCCTCGCGACGAGATTCCTTGTCGAACGGAGCGTGCCGCTCGCAATATTTAATCCGTCGACAATCTACATCGATCGGGCTGATGCGAGGTTTGCTGAATATGCCGCTGCCAAGCTCGATAGCGAGCGGTTATGCGCGCAGCTTCAGAAATCCAATCCTGAGCTATTGAAGGTTTTCATGCCGCGGTTACCCCGCCTGCGAACCGATCAGACGATTGGGCTGCATGGCGGCGACGCGCCGGCAGCGCTGGAACCATTGCTGGAGGTATTGCCGCGCTCAGCCGTCACAGGCGTCTTTCCGAGCTCCTAATAGAAGGCGGAAAGATCGCCGTAGAGGGGCTCAATCTTCCGACGCGGCACGTCGAGTGTGAGCTCCATGCTCACGCGCGTATGCTTTGCCTGGTCGGAATTCGCGCCACGATGGACAAGATTGTAATTGAACAGCACGGCAGTGCCACTTGGCGTATCAAGGGTTTGGAGCGGTACCGGCAAATCCGCCTCATCGAAATGCGGCTTGTAGAGACCGTCCGGCAGCCGTCTCTTGCTGAACGGCAATATTTTCTTGTGCAATTCCGGAAGATAAGAAAATCCGGTCAAACCTTGATCGAGAAAGATTGGGATCCAGATTTTGACTTTGACCATATCCGAGGGTTCCGGGCTCCAGCCGTCAACCACGGCCTCGAACCAATAGTCGGCGTGGATGGGGCCGAGATCGGTACCGTCACCCGGGCGCACCAGACGCCAATTAATTCGGGCGCGGCCGAGATCGCCGTAGGGCGGCATTGCGCTGCAAATTGGATAACGCGGGAATTCTTTGTCGAACAGATCGAACAGGCTGAACGAACGGATAGCATCGGCGATATCGGCGGAGAATGTGCGAGTTTCCGAAGTCCAGACATGGGCATGATCGATCAGATGCGACAGCCGGTGATAGTTCTCGATGCCGATTTCTTTGAACTCCCCCTTCATCTCGGGAGCCACGCGGCCAATGACGTCGAGCCAGCTACTCGTCGTCATCCGGCGCAGCTCGGCAAGTTCGTCGGGCGCAAGCTTAACGTCGATGCTGTAGCCATCGTCACCGAAGACCTTCGCCAACGGGCCGCGCGGTGCCGTAGATCTGGCTTTTCGGGCAAAATCACTAAACGTCACGGTCACACCTTGATGGACCCGCTGCGAGAATATCGGTCAGTTGATAGCCGGATCCCCAAAATTCACCAGGCTGCTCTTCTTCGGGAATAATTCCGTGTCATGCCGTTCTGGGGGCCCCACGGACGCCCCGCAACGTCCCGACGTAAGGCGCGGTCACTTGGTTGTATTCGCGGTTCGCTGACGATTTGGAAATCTCGTAGCCCCACGCGCCGCCGCGTTTGATGTCAAACCCGATTTTCGCGAATAAGCCAAGCAAGAATTCCGGCGATCTTAGATTAAGCGGTTGCGAAAAGACCTGATCGAAGCCGCGATCGAATCCGAAGGTACGCGGGCTACGGAGATACGCATGATAGCATTCCACGTAGTGTGTGTCGGCGGCGGGGTCGTGGGCTACGCGATAGCCGCCCTGGATCGGCGTTTTGTCGTCAGTGGAGTCGGGACCCTTTTCGGCGAGGCTCACGGTGACAAAATCTTCCTTGAAGCTGGGATAGCTCATCCGCAGTTTGCCGCCGATCAGGAAATAGGGTCGCCACCAATACACGCGCCAATCGCCCAGTGACGATTTGCCGAATTTGCACACCAGAGTTTGGCAATCGGAATAATTGTTCACCGCGAAAAAATCGAAGAACCATTCCGGCGAGTAGCATACAATGGCGCCGCTGCAGGGCGTGCCGTGCTCCACGTTCATGTTTCGGCCGCCCGGCCTTAACATCTTCGAGATTGAGCGTATGGCGCGCGCCGGATCGAATAGGTTGTCGAGACAGCTGCCATTAAAAATGAAATCGGCGATGTTCCTGAATTTGTCAGGAAGTTCGACGCAAAGATCATGCACGATCTCGGCGCCTTCATAGTCGCTTACATCCAGGGCCATGACGCGCGCGTCGGTGAACATCGAAAAAAACGTGCGATCGCTGATGCCGTCGACGCCTGCCCGGTGACTGGTTGTGGTCGTGTCGGGGTTCCGCACGTAGTCGGGCCGCAACGGCACTCCTTCGCGGCGCAGGAGTTCGATCGCCTCGTCCGTCGTTAGCATGATCGACTGCCGGCCGATCAATAACAATTCTCCGACGATCGGCTTCTGCTTGTGTTCGCGCAGGATCAATGTCGCGACCGTCGGCGGAATTCCCATGCGTTCGTACCTCCATTACCAATTGGAACAAGGAAATATGAACGCTAGGAGCTTCCAATACAAGCAATCCGGGCTAACCAGAACCACCAGAAACGGCCTGACGTTATCCTGCACAGGATCGAATCGAAAACCCCGCTCAAGCTTGCCTTCAGCTCCGCTTGGCCTGTCAGCAGTGCCTCGCGTGGCCCTTGAGAATGATCAACGCAGCCGCGGCAAGCGAGGTGACCGTATGGTCCGGCACGGACGGACGATCCTGCACGTAACCGTGATCGACCATGATAGTCCGGCAGCCCGCCGCTTGGCCGGCCAGGACATCGCGCCAGCGGTCGCCGACCATGGTGCTTGCGGCAAGTTCGATGCCGTGTCTGGCGGCTGCCTCCAAAATCAAGCCAGGCTTGGGCTTGCGGCAAGCGCAATTATCCGCGTCGGTATGAAAGCAGATCGCAAAATCGTCGATTGGCATCAGCCGGCGGATTTCGGCGTGCATCGCTTCCATGGTCGCTTTGGAGGTTCGCCCGGTGGCGACGTCGGGCTGGTTAGTGACGACGATAAGCAGAAAGGCCGCGTCCTTGAGCCGGCGAGCCGCTTCGGGAACGCCCGGAAGGATGCGGAACTCTGCAAGACTCGTCGGCGCCACCGGTTTGCCGTCGCGCATCAGATTGGCATTGATGACGCCGTCGCGATCGAGGAAGACCGCCTTCACCATTTGGTGGCCTTGTTCTGCAGCTTTGGGTGCGACACCAGGCAATGCCAGACCACGGCCTGGAAAGCCTCGGCGTGCGGCGTCACCCGGCTGTCCTCGACGGTCGGAATGACGACGACGCAATCGCCGGCTTTCTTGGTGTAGCCGCCGTCGCGGCCGACCACGCCGAGAACTCGCAAGCCCCGCGCTTTTGCTTCCTCGATGGCCGCAACGATATTCGGACTGACGTTCTTCTCGAGGTTGCCGCCGCCGACGGAAAAAATCAGGATCGCGTCCTTGGCGTTGGCGCGGCTGACTTTGAGCCATTCGGAAAATACCGTCGGCCAGCCCTCGTCGTTAGTGCGCGCGGTGAGCTCGGAAACATTGTCGGTCGGGGCATAGGCTTCGATGCCGCATAGTTTGCGAAAATCGTTGACCGCATGACCGGCATTGCCGGCGCTGCCGCCCACGCCAAGAATGAACAGCCTACCATCGCGATCACGCAGGCTCACAAGCTCGCTGCACAAGGCCTCGATCGTCTCCGGCTCGATACGACGGACGGTTTCGACGACTTCGCCGAGAAATGTGGCCGTATGAACTCATCGCCTGTCTCCGATCCTTGCGCAGCGCCGACTTTCTATCCTCTGAGCTGGGCGCATGTATAGTCTGTTCTTGGCCAGTCATTCCCGCGCGCCGTTCCGCACCAGCGCCTTTAGTCCCGTCGCGGTGTCATGCCTTGGCCGCCATCCGGCGGCGAGCAGTTTTGCGCAATCGACCTGCAAATCTCCGCCGATGCGCTGCCAAAGCTCGCCGCGCCCCAACAGACGCAACGGAACCGCAAGCGTGCCTGTCGGCATCGAAAAAAGACGCGGCGGAAGGTTTTGCGTCTGGCGCAGCGTCGCCACGACCTCGGACAGCGATGGCGCACGGCCCGGGTCGGCGACGATATAGGTTTCGCCTATAGTATTCGGCGCGCCCAGGATGAAGGTCAATGCTGCAACGAAATTATCAATCCCGAGTAGTGAACGGCGGTTTTGAAATTGCCGCAGCGGCAGCGGCCAAAAAGTCTTCGCGATATGCAGCAGGGTAGAAAAATTTCCCTTTGCTCCCGGGCCATACAGCAAGACCGGCCTCAGAATCGTGAAGGCCACGCCTGACAAACGTACCGCCTCTTCGGCGGCGAGTTTGGAGCGGCCGTAAGGGTCGCTCGGCCGCGCAAGGTCGCTCTCGGTGAGTACATGCCCGGCGCTAGCACCGGATTGCGCGCGAATGGAAGAAACCAACACGAACCGGCTAACGCCTGCGCTCGCGGCAGCATGGGCCGCCTGTTCCGTCGCCAGCCGGTTTACACGGTCATAGGCTTGCGGTGCGACGCCGCGGCCGATATGGGCGATGCCGGCAAGGTGGATGACGACGTCTATTCCGGCGAGGAGCGGTTGCCAGTCGATTGAATCCGTGAGGTCCTGGTGCAGTACCGCCTCGACACCTTTAGCGAACGGAGGGTGAGGTGCTGAGCGGACCGCCGCCCGGACCTTGTTTCCTTCTGCGGCAAATGCCGCTACGACGGCACGGCCGATGAATCCGGAGGCCCCGGTAACCAAGACGTGGCTCATCTTCCCTCGAAGCTGCGATCGGGTCTTGTTCTGTAGCGCGAGAGCGTAATATTGGCGAATGCGCTTTCAGGGCATAGTCGAACGAAGCAGCGATGGCCGCAGGCCGCCCGGCGACGACGAGATTGACGCTGTGACGAAAGCAACATTACCCCCCGACCTGCACCGCCTTGAAGCGGAGGCGATCTACATTTTCCGCGAAGTGGCGGCGGAGTTCGCCAATCCGGTACTGCTTTATTCGATCGGCAAGGATTCGTCCGTGCTTCTGCATCTCGCCCGCAAAGCGTTCTTCCCCTCGGCTTTGCCGTTCCCGCTTTTGCATATCGACACGACGTGGAAGTTCCGCGAGATGATCAGCTTCCGCGATGTAACGGCAGCCCGTCTCGGGCTCGATCTGATCGTGCACGTCAATCGCGAAGGTGTGGCGCAGGGCGTCAATCCATTCACGCACGGCGCATCGTACTATACCCAGGTGATGAAAACCGAAGCGCTGAAGCAGGCGCTGAGCAAACATGGTTTCGACGCGGCATTCGGCGGCGCCCGGCGCGACGAAGAGAAGAGCCGCGCCAAGGAGAGGGTGTTCTCGTTCCGCTCCGCCAATCACGTCTGGGATCCGAAGAACCAGCGGCCCGAATTGTGGCACATCTACAATTGCCGCGTCGCGCCGGGCGAATCGATCCGGGTGTTTCCGCTGTCCAACTGGACCGAGCTCGACGTCTGGCGTTACATCGCCCATCAGCAAATCCCGGTGGTGCCGCTTTATTTCGCGGCGCCGCGTCCGGTGGTGCAAAGAAGCGGTAGTCTTATCGTGGTCGACGATGAGCGTCTGCCGCTCGAGCCCGACGAACGTCCGGTCACCCGGACGGTGCGTTTCCGGACGCTTGGCTGCTATCCGCTCGCCGGCGCTGTCGAATCCAGCGCGACCACAGTCGCCGATATTGTCGAGGAAATGCAGACCGCACAAATCTCGGAGCGCGCCGGACGCCTGATTGACCACGATCAGTCCGATTCCATGGAAAAGAAAAAACGTGAAGGCTATTTCTGATCCAAGCGTCGCCGCCGCGGCGGCCGCGGAGCCAGGCCTGTTCGCGGCCGCGCGCGACCAGCTTTGCGTGCTTACCTGCGGTTCGGTCGACGACGGCAAGTCGACACTGATCGGCCGGCTCCTGCTCGACGCGTCGCTGGTTCTCGACGATCAGTTCGCCGCGCTGACGCGTGATTCCCGGACGCATGGCACTGTGGCGGGCGACCTTGACCCCGCACTGCTGGTGGACGGCCTTGAAGCCGAACGCGAACAGGGCATCACCATCGACGTCGCCTATCGTTATTTCGGCACGCCGCGGCGGCGGTTCATCGTCGCCGACACGCCCGGTCACAAGGACTATACGCGCAACATGGTGACCGGGGCATCGACCTCGGATCTGGCGATCCTACTGGTCGACGCCGGGAAGGGGCTCTTGGAGCAGACGCGGCGGCACGCCTTTCTGTGTTCGCTGCTCGGCATTCGCCAATTCGTCCTCGCCGTGAACAAGATGGATCTGGTCGATTTCGACGAGCGCCGGTTCCACGACATTGCCGAAGATTTCGCGAAATTTGCCGGCGCGATTTCCGGATTGCAACGTCGTCGCCATCCCGATGTCGGCGCTCCACGGCGACAATGTCGTCGGCAAAAGTGCGCGGATGCCGTGGTATCGCGGCCTGCCGCTTCTCGCCCATCTGGAAGCCGTGACTGTGGAGGAGCGGGCCGGCGCGGCACCGCTCCGGCTGCCGGTACAATACGTCAATCGCCCGCATGCGAATTTTCGCGGCTATGCCGGAACCGTGGCGTCCGGAGCACTGCGCCGCGGCATGGAAATCGTCATCCCGCGCACCGGGGTGCGATCGCACATCGCGCGGATCGTGACCATGGACGGCGAACTCGACGACGCCGCGGCATCGGACGCCGTGACCGTGGTTCTGGCCGATGCCATCGACGTCTCGCGCGGCGACATTATCAGCTCTATCGATAAGCCGCCGCAGCGGGCGGACGCCTTTGCCGCGCATCTGGTGTGGATGTCGGAAACGCCGCTGCTTCCCGGGCGGACCTATCTCCTCAAAGCCGGCGCGCAGACCATTGGCGCCACGGTCACGGAGCTAAAATATCGCGTCGATGTCGAGACGTTTGAGCATTTGGCGGCCAAGGAATTGCAGCTCAACGAAATCGCATTCGCCAATATCGCGACCGCCGAGCCGATCGGCTTCGATCCCTACGACGACAACCGGGAGACCGGCGGATTTATTCTGATCGACCGGCAGACTAATGCCACCGTGGCCGCCGGCTTGATCCGCTTCGGCTTGCGCCGCGCCGCCAATACCTATTTCCAGGCCTTCGAAGTCACCAAAGCGGCGCGCGCGCGGCTCAATGCCCAGAAGCCGGCGCTGCTGTGGTTCACCGGCCTGTCGGGGGCCGGCAAATCGACCGTCGCCGACCATCTGGAAAAGAAGCTCCACGCGCTCGGCAAACATACTTTCGTGCTCGACGGCGACAATGTCCGCCACGGGCTTAATCGCGATCTCGGATTTACCGAAGCCGACCGCGTCGAGAACATCCGCCGCGTCGCCGAAGTGGCCAAGCTGTTCGTCGATGCGGGCCTGATCACGCTTGTCTCCTTCATCTCGCCGTTCCGGGCCGAGCGCGAGATGGCGCGCGAACTCGTCGCGCCCGACGAATTCATCGAAATATTCGTCAATACGCCGCTCGAGGCTTGCGAGCAGCGCGATCCGAAGGGACTGTATAAGAAGGCGAGGCGGGGCGAATTGCAGAATTTTACCGGGCTCGATTCGCCCTACGAGCCGCCGATCAATCCCGAATTGATCCTCGATGCATTGAACGAAAGCGCGACCGACCTCGCCGACCGCATCATCGATTTCATGCAGCGGCGCGGCCTCTTGTCCTAATGCGATGACTTAAATGCAGTTAAGTTGCGAGACTCTGCGGGTGGGGCTAAAGAACGTTCCGCCGCGTGGAGCGTTACAGCAAAGGCAAGGACCTTGTCGCAACCGCCCGTCCTCGTCACCGGCGCCGCCGGTTTTATCGGTTTCGCGCTGGCGCGGCGGATTCTGGAGGGTGGCCGCGCCGTCGTCGGTGTCGACAGCATCAACGACTACTACGACCCCGCGCTCAAGGAAGCACGGCTCGCGGTATTGCGGCAGTTCAACAACTTTGCCTTTCGCAAGCTCGACCTCGCCGATCGCAAACCCACGGAGGACTTCTTCAGGGACGGCGAATTCGGCCCGGTCGTGCATCTCGCGGCGCAGGCTGGTGTGCGCTACTCGCTGCAAAATCCCCATGCCTATCTCGACGCCAATCTCGCGGGCTTTCTCAACGTCCTCGAAGGCTGCCGCCATCGCCGCACCGAGCATCTCGTTTTCGCGTCATCGAGTTCGGTCTACGGCGCCAATACGCGCCTGCCTTTCTCGGTGCACGACAATGTCGACCATCCGATCAGCCTCTACGCCGCGACCAAAAAGGCCAACGAGCTGATGGCCCATGCCTATAGCCATCTTCATGGGCTGCCGACCACCGGATTGCGGTTCTTCACCGTCTACGGCCCGTGGGGTCGACCCGACATGGCGATGTTCATCTTTGCCAAGGCGATTGCCGAAGGCCGGCCGATCCGATTGTTCAATTACGGCCGCATGCGCCGCGACTTCACTTACGTCGATGACGTCATCGAGGCGGTCGAACGCATCATCGCGCGCGTGCCGGCGAAAACTGATGCTCCGCCCGGCGGCGAGCTCGATCCGGCGAGCAGCACCGCGCCGTGGCGGATCTACAATATCGGCAACAATCGTACCGTCGAGATTTCCCGCGTTGTCGCGCTGTTGGAGCAGGAGTTCGGCCGCAAAGCGAAAACCGAGCTGGTGCCGATGCAACTGGGCGACGTGGCGGAAACCTGCGCCGATGTCGACGATCTGATGCGCGACGTCGGTTTCCGCCCCTCGACCCCGATCGAGCACGGCGTGCGTAATTTCATCGCCTGGTATCGCGACTTCACCGCCAATGAGCGCCTCGGCTGAGTGCCGATATGACATTTCGTCTTGGCGTCCGGCCTGGTCTATAGTGCCGCCATGATCGAATTTTTGCGTAACCCGCGCCGCGTTTTGATCGTCGTGCACGACCTCGTCGTCACGGCGTTGGCCGTGCTGGTCACGCTCTATGTTCGTTTTGGTGACGACCAAAATGGCGGCCTGACGGCGCGCTACCCTTGGCTTGTCGTCATTCTGCCCGGCTTCATCGTCTATGCCGGTGCCGTCTATTGGTATTTCAATCTCTATATCGGCAAGTGGCGCTTCGCCTCATTGCAGGATTTGTCGAATATCATCCGTGCCGTGACGGTGCTGGCGATTTCGCTCCTGGTTCTCGACTACATCCTTCTCTATCCGACATTGTTCGGGACCTACTTCTTCGGCAAAGTCACGATTGCTCTGTACTGGCTGTTGCAGATATTTTTTCTCGGCGGTCCTCGAATCTCATATCGTCTCTTCAAGCACTCGCGTGCGCAACAAAAGGTCAAGCATTCCAATGCGGTGCCCACGCTTTTGATCGGGCACGCCGCTGAGACCGACGTGCTCATTCGCGCCGTTGAGAGCGGTGCCGTCAAGAATGTGCGTCCCGTCGGTATTCTCTCGCCGTCGGCGGCCGATCAGGGCTCCGCGGTTCGCCGCGTTGCGGTGCGCGGCCGCCCCGGAGATCTCGAAAAAATCGTCGCCGCTTTGGCGGCGCAAGACATACGGGTTGGTCGGGTAATCTTGGCGCCGAGCGCATTGGCGCCGGAGCTGCATCCGGAAACGATATTGATGCACGCGCGCCGGCTCGGTCTGGCGACCAGCCGCATGCCGTCACTCGGCGTCGGCGAGGAAGCGCTACGTCTGGCGCCAGTCAATGTCGAGGATTTGTTGCTGCGACCGAGCGTGAATATCGATTACGGCCGACTGGAAAGCTTCATCAAGGACAAGACCATCGTGGTCACCGGCGGCGGCGGCTCGATCGGGGCCGAAATCTGCGAGCGGGTCGTCAATTTCCGTGCCGGCCGGCTGCTCGTCATCGAAAACTCCGAGCCGGCATTGCATGCGGTGCTCGAGCAGCTCGCCGTCAAGTCGAGCACGACCGTAGTCGAGGGACGGATTGCCGATGTCCGTGACCGCGACCGGATGTTCCGGCTGATGGCCGAATTCAAACCGAACCTGGTTTTTCACGCCGCCGCGCTCAAGCACGTGCCGCTGCTTGAGCGCGATTGGGACGAAGGCATCAAGACCAACGTGTTCGGCTCGGTCAACGTCGCCGACGCAGCGGTTAATGCCGGCGCCGACGCTATGGTCATGATCTCGACTGACAAGGCGATCGACCCGGTTTCAGTGCTTGGTGCAACCAAGCGTCTTGCCGAAATGTACTGCCAGGCGCTCGACTCTGCGGGCAACGCCGGTCACCACAACGGCGGCAAGCCCCCGTTGCGCATGATCGCGGTGCGGTTCGGCAACGTGCTGGCCTCCAACGGATCGGTCGTGCCGAAATTCAAGGCGCAGATCGAGGCCGGCGGCCCCGTCACTGTGACTCATCCGGACATGGTGCGCTATTTCATGACCATCCGCGAAGCCTGCGATCTGGTCATCACGGCGGCGAGCCACGCGCTCGGTCCGGCGCGCTCCGATACTTCGGTCTATGTGCTCAACATGGGCCAGCCCATCAAAATCGTCGACCTCGCCGAACGCATGATCCGATTGAGCGGGCTCGAGCCTGGACGCGATGTCGACATCGCGTTTACTGGCATCCGTCCCGGCGAGCGGCTCAATGAAATCCTGTTCGCCGCCGAAGAGGGCAGTGCCGATATCGGCATTGAGGGGGTGGTTGCGGCGAAGCCTGTCTGTCCCTCGGTCGCCGCCATACGAGGTTGGATTACGAGACTGCAACGCGATCTCGATGCCGGCGAACGCGCTGCGATCTATGGTGTGCTGCGCGAGGCGGTACCGAATTTTGCCGTCGGAGTCCATTCGTCGGACAAACAATAAAATCGGGGGAGGAACCACACAATGGCTTTGTTGAAACGATATCGCACCGGACGGGCTTTCCTTGCCGCCGGCGCGTGCGTCTTGTCGCTGCTTCTGACGCTCGATGCCGCCCAGGCGCAGGACAAGACCTACACGATGAAAATAACGCTCGCGACCATCAACGATCAAATCCACGCTTTCGTCCGCAATTATGCGGCGGCGCTGGAGAAAGCCTCGGGCGGCCGCATCAAGCCGGAAATCTTTCCGGCCAGCCAATTGGGTTCGATCCCGCGCCAGACCGAAGGTGTGCAATTCGGCGCCATCCAGTGTCAGGTCGTGCCGCCCGAGTTCATGGTCGGCATCGACGAGCGCTTCGAAGTCATGGCCTCGCCGGGCCTCGTCACGTCGATGGCGCAAGGCCAGAGGCTTGCTGCGGATCCGCAGGTGCTCAAGCTGATGCTCAGCCTCGGCGCCAATAAGGGCCTGCACGGGGTCGGATTGTTCATGGTGAACCCGTCGGCCATCGCCTCCAAAACGCCGATCCGCCATCTCACGGACCTCAAAGGCAAGAAGATACGAATTTTCGCATCGCAATTTCAAAGCGTGGCGTTCGATCGGCTCGGCGCCACTCCGGTGGCGATGAGCCTGGGCGACGTGCTGCCGGCGCTGCAGCAGGGCGCCATCGATGGCGCCGTTGCCTCCACCGCCGTTTTCACCGCCTTCCATTATCAGGATGCGGCGAAATACGTGACCGAGACCGGGCAGCCCGCCATCTTCGGCATCGTCGAAATCAGCAAAAAATGGTACGATACGCTGCCGCCCGATTTGCAGCAGGTGGTCGATCAGACCGCAGCAAAGGAAACGGTTGCCGTCAATCCGCAAGCGACCGTGATTACCGAGAAATCGCGCGATATCTGGACATCGACGGGCGGCGAACTGATTAGCCTGCCGCCGGACGAGCAAGCGTCGCTCCTGAAATTGCTGTCGAGCGTCGGCGCGGACGTCTCAAAGACCAAGCCATTGCTCAGCGATGCATATCAGGTCGTGAGCGCGGCGGCGCAGCGTACAAAATAGGCGGCCGGGCGGCCGGGCTGCGGCCGCAAGAGACCGGCGCGACAGTCCGTCACAGACGGTGATTGCGCGCGCTTGGCGTGCGAAATTGTTGTATCCTTGTCTCCTCGGCACGGGGAAGCTCGCGGCCGCCTCCACGCGGCGACGAGCGTTGCCGACAGGGAGGAAGCAATGAACACCATGCAATATGGCCGTATGGCGCGCGCAATCGTTGCTGCGGGCGCCTTTGCGTTTGCGCTGCAACTCGGCGCGGCGCGCGCGCAACAAAAAACCTACGAAATGAAAATTTCGACGCCGACCATCCACGACGTTCCCGACACCTATGCCAGGAATTTCCTGGCGGCGGTCGAAAAGGACTCGGGCGGCCGTATCACCGGCCAGGTCTATCCGGCGAGTCAGCTCGGCTCGATTCCACGTCAGATCGAGGGAACGCAGTTCGGCTCGATCCAGTGCGAAGTCGTGCCGCCGGAATTCATGGTCGGCATCGATCCGCGCTTCGAATTGATGGCGGCGCCGGGTCTCGTCGACTCGCTGGCGCAGGGGCAGAAAGTCGCGCAAAACCCCGCAGTGCTCAAGCTGATGCTCTCGCTCGGCGCCGATAAGGGCCTGCACGGCGTCGGTTTGTTCATGGCCGAGCCCTCCGATGTCGTCACCAGGAATCCGATCCGTACTCTGGCCGACTTCAAGGGCAAAAAAATCCGCATTTTCGCCTCGCAATTCCAAAGCGTGGCGTTCGAACGGCTTGGCGTGACGCCGGTGGCGATGTCGCTCGGTGACGTCGTGCCGGCCATCCAGCAGGGCGCCATCGACGGAGCGGTCACCGGGATGGGGCCAATCGCGCATATGCATTTCGTCGATGCGGCGAAATTCGTCACGATGACCAATCAACCGTCGATTTTCATCATCGTCGAGGTGAACAAGAAATGGTACAATTCCCTGCCTAAGGATTTACAGGAAATCATCGACCGGGACGGAGAGCAGCAGGCTGTCGCCATTGTTCCGACCGCCATCAAGCTTCGCGCCGAGTCGGAGGCCAGTTATGCCGCCGGCGGCGGCGAGGAAATAAAGCTTTCGCCCGACGAGCAAGCGACGTTCATCAAGACGCTTTCAAGCGTCGGCGCCGATGTATCGAAGGCGAGTCCGCAGCTTGCGGAGGCCTATAAAATCGTCACCGATGCGGCCGCGCGGGCGGCGGCGACGCCGAGCCAGTAACCGGGCGGCCGCGCCGGCGCGGCAGTCCGTCACAGACCGCAATTCCGCGAGCGGTCGCCGCGGAATTGCTATATCGTGGCTCCTGGCCCAATAAGCTCGGCGCCCCGCCTCGACGCGGGGTGTACGAGTGAGGCCGACAGGGAGGATAATTTGCACAGGATCAAACACGGTCGAATTGCGCGTCCGGTTGCCGTCGCCGGCGCTGTGGCTGCGGCGTTGGCACTGTCGCTCGGCGCGGCGCAGGCGCAAGGCAAAGTCTATGAGATGAAAATCTCGACGCCGACCATTCACGACGTTCCCGACACGTTTGCGGCGAACTTCCTGGCGGCGGTCGAAAAAGATTCGGGCGGTCGCGTCAAAGGCCAAGTCTATCCGGCAAGCCAGCTCGGCGCGATCCCGCGGCAGATCGAAGGCACGCAATTCGGCTCTATTCAATGTTCAGTGATCCCGCCTGAATTCTTTGTCGGCATCGATCAGCGCTTCGAAGTGATGGCGGCGCCGGGTCTTGTCAGTTCGCTGGCGCAGGGCCAGAAACTGGCCGCCGATCCGGAAGTGCTCAAGCTGATGTTGTCGCTCGGCGCCAACAAGGGCCTCCACGGCGTCGGTCTGTTTATCGCCGAGCCATCCGACGTGATCTCAAAGGACCCGATCCGTCATCTCGCCGACTTCAAGGGCAAGAAGCTGCGGACATTCGCCTCGAAATTCCAGTCCGAGGCATGGAGCCGGCTCGGCGCGACGCCGGTGGCGATGTCGCTCGGCGACGTGTTGCCGGCGCTGCAGCAAGGCACCATCGACGGCGCCGTCGCCGGCATGGGACCCTTCACGCACATGCATTTCAGCGACGCCGCAAAATACATAACGATGACCAATCAGCCAGCGATTTTCCTGATCGTTGAGGTCAGCAAGAAGTGGTACGATTCGCTGCCGCCGGATTTACAGAAGATCATCGATAAAGACGGCGCCGAGCAGTCGATTGCCATCGACCCGACCGCGACCGCATTCCGCAAGAAGGCCGAGACCGATTGGACCGCCTCAGGAGGCGAGGAAATCAACCTGCCGCCCGACGAGCAGGTCAGCATGCTGAAAACGCTGTCGAGCGTCGGTGCCGACGTTTCCAAATCGGACCCGCAGCTTGCGGCCGCTTACAAGACCGTGACCGACGCGGTCGCGCGTGCGGCGGCGACCGCGAGTCAATAACCGGGCGGCCGCGCGCCGGCGCGGCTCCCATCATAAGTCCGGTGGCGACCCCGGAGGCAGCCATGCTCAACGCGGCCCGTGAAATGGTGCAACGCACCTTTGCAGGTGTGCTGCTGCTGTCGCTTGGCTTATCGCCGGCCGCGCTGGCAGCGGACGGCAAACCGATCGTGATGAAAATCGCGCTGGCGACCGTCAACGATCCATTACACGATTTCGCCAAGGACTACGCGGCGGCGGTCGAAAAGGATTCCGCGGGCCGCATCAAGGTCGAAATCTATCCGTCGAGCCAGTTGGGCGCGACCGAACGCGCGGCCGAAGCGGTGCAGTTCGGCGAAATCCAATGTCTCGTCGCGCCGCCGGAATTTCTAGCCGGCATCGATGAACGTTTTGAGGTCTTGGCGGCGCCCGGTCTTGTGCGCTCGATGGCGCAGGGCCAACGTCTCGCCGCCGATCCTGCGGTGCGCAAGTTGATGCTCATGCTGGGGGCCGACAAGGGGTTGCATGGCGCCGGGCTGTTCATGGTGGCGCCGTCCGCCGTGATCGCACGAACGCCGATCCGACACCTTGCCGATTTCAAAGGCAAAAAGATCCGGGTTTTCGCCTCGCAGTTCCAATCCGTGGCGATGGAGCGTCTCGGAGCGACGCCGAAGCCGATGACCCTGGGCGAGGTTCTGCCGGCGCTCCAGGACAACGCGATCGACGGCGCCATTTCCAGCATCGCGGTCTTTACGACGATGCACTATGGCGAGGCGGCCAAATACGTCACCGAAACCGGCCAGCCCGCTATCTTCGGAATCGCCGAGTTCAGCAAGAAATGGTACGATTTGCTGCCGGCCGATTTACAGCAGGTCGTCGACAAGGACGCCGCTTCGGAGTCGAGCGCGATCGATTCGTGGGTGGTCGGTTTTAACGCCAAAGCGCGGCAGGACTGGACGAATGGCGGCGGCGAATTGATCAGCCTGCCGGCCGACGAGCAGGCGACGTTGCTCAGCGACCTCGCGAGCGTCGGCGCCGATGTGTCCAAGGCAAAACCGCAACTCAAAGCTGCCTATCAAATAGTCACGGAGGCGGCACAGCGAGATCAATAGGGATGCAACCCGCCGGACCGATGACATTGGCATTGTCCGCCGACCGCCCTTCATCTACGTTGAAGTCCGATGCTCGCAGCGGGGCTCGATCATTCGGGTGCGGCAATCAGTCAAACCAAAAGCGCTATCGACCACGTAGTATTTTCATACTGTTTCCGTTCACGCGGATACTTGGATTTGGGTGGGGAACGCCGGATCCGGGGAATACAAAAAGGGAGGATAAGATGCGTTTGGCCAATCGTGGAGGCGTTGCGCTGACGGCGGCCGCCGTCGGCGGCGTGGTCTTGTCGCTCGGGCTGACGCTCAGTGCGGCGCAGGCCCAAGACAAGACATACGTGATGAAAGTCACGACGCCGACGATCAACGATGGCCCGCATCTTCTGGCCAAGAACTTTGCCGCCGCGGTCGAGCGCGATTCCGGCGGCCGCATCAAAAGCGAAGTCTATCCGGCGAGCCAGCTGGGCTCGATTCCGCGCCAGATCGAGGGCGTGCAATTCGGCGCCATCCAGGCCGCGGTTATTCCGCCGGAATTCTTCGTCGGCGTCGACGAGCGCTTTGAAGTGATGGCTGCGCCCGGCCTCGTCAACTCGCTCGAACATGGCCAGCGCCTGGCCGCCGATCCGGCGGTTTTGAAGCTGATGTTGAGCCTTGGCGCCAGCAAGGGCCTGCACGGCGTCGGCATGTTCATCGCCCAGCCGGATTCCCTCGTCGCGAAACAGCCGATCCGCCACCTCGCCGATTTCAAAGGCAAGAAGATCCGCATCTTCGCCTCCGATTTCCAATCCGAAGCGATGAGGCGGCTTGGCGCGACGCCGGTGGCGATGACGCTCGGCGACGTGCTGCCGGCGCTGCAGCAGGGCGCGATCGACGGTGCGATCGCCGGCATCACGGTGTTCTCGGCTTTCCATTACCAGGACGCGGCGAAATATGTCACCGAGATCAATCAGCCGCAGATCTTCCTGATGCTTGAAATCAGCAAGAAGTGGTACGATTCCCTGCCGCCCGATTTACAGAAGATCGTCGACACCGATGGCGCCAGAGAGACTGTGGCGATCAATCCCGCGGCGGTCGATCTGTTCAACAAAGCGCGCCAGGCCTGGACCGCAAAGGGCGGTGAACTGATCAGCCTGCCGGCCGACGAGCAGGCGAAAATGATGCAAACGCTGTCGAGCGTCGGCGACGACGTATCTAAATCGAAGCCGGCGGTGCGCGAAGCTTATGAGCTCGTGGCTGCCGCGGCGAAGCGGACGCAGTCGGCGCCGAGTCAGTAGTCAGGAAACAGTGTTGGGCCGCCGAGGATGGCGGCCCCGGCGTTCGCGCCATCCTCCATCAGCCCAAGCGGGCCCGAAGCGCCTGCCACGAAGACGAGAGGTCAGATAGTGATCGACGGCGTAGTCAAAGGCGTTGGCTGGCTGCTTGCATTCACCCGCGCGGCATCGGCGATCTTTCTGATCTCGAGCGTGGCGATCAATTTCGCCAATATCATCGGCCGCTATTTTTTCAGCATCTCGATCCCGTGGGCCGAGGAGATCATGCTCTTCCTCATGGTCGGCTGCGTGTTCACCGGCTGCTGTGCCGTCGCCTGGGAGGGGCGACAGATCCGCATGGACGTCGTCGTCAGCAGCCTGCCGCCGAAATTGCGCGCGCTCGCTGATCTTTTCTCCGAGCTGGTGATGATCGGCGCCGCCATCGCGGTCACCGTCTTCGCGTGGCCCGTGATCACCGACCTCGCGGCGTTCGATGAGCGCAGCCAGGCGGCGAATTTTCCGCTGGTCATTCCGCAGTCGATGGTTCCGATCGGTTACACGCTGATGGGAGTGCTGGTCGCGGTGCGGCTGCTCGTGCGCTGGCGGCGCGGTGCCCAAGGGACTAAAGCCGCCCAAGGCGCCGGCGGCGCCGACAGTTCGCATTAAGGGGCCGCGGCGATGGGATATCTCGTCTTTTTCGGTCTGCCGGTTGTCGGCCTCGTCCTCGGCCTGCCGATCTTTCTCATCTTGCTCGTCACCTCGATTGTCGCGGTTCTTACCGTCACCCGCGACATTCCGACTGACGCGATCCAAACCTACATGTTCGGCAGCCTGGACAATTTTCCGCTGCTGGCCGTCCCGTTCTTCGTGCTCGCCGGCGAGATCATGGCGCAGGGCGGCATCGCGCGGCGCATCATCAACATGGTCATGGCCATTGTCGGCGGCGTGCGCGGTTCGCTCGCCGTGACGACGGTCGCTGCCTCGGAATTATTCGGGGCGATGTCGCACACCGCTGTCGGCACGGTCGTCGCCATGGGCCGGATGATCTATCCGGCGTTGAAAGATGGCGGCTACAACGACCGCTTCGCCGTTGGCCTGATTGCATCGTCCGGCGCCATTGCCGTCGTCATCCCGCCGTCGATCGCGATGATCCTTTACGCGGTGTCGGCGGAGCAGTCCGCGGTGCAGCTGTTCACCGCCGGCATTCTGCCGAGCATTCTCATCGGCGTCATCGATGCCGCCTTCGTCATGACCTATGCGCGATTTAAAGGCGTTCCGCTCGGCGCCAAGGCGCACTGGGAAACAATATGGAAGACCAGCAAGGAGGCGAGCTGGTCGGTCGGCTCGCTCGTGGTGATCTTCGGCGGCATTTACGGCGGCGTCTTCACCCCGACCGAGGCCGCCGGCGTCGCGGTGGTCTATTCGCTGTTCGTGACCATGGTCATTTATCGCGAAGTCGATCTCCGCCGCAGTTGGCAGATCCTGATGAGCGCGTCGTTCCTGATTTCGCAGATCCTGCTGATCGTCACCTCGGCCGGCATTTATTCATGGCTGCTGACGACAAGCGGCATTCCGCAGCAGATTGTCACGGCGATCGACGCGCTGCACATGTCGAAGTGGGAGCTGCTCCTCATCCTCAATCTCGGGCTCTTGATCGCCGGAAGCTTCCTCGAACCGCCGGCGGCGATCCTGATCCTCACGCCGCTGCTGTTGCCGATCGTGCGTGCCGTCGGCGTCAATCCCATCCACTTCGGGATCATTGTGGCGGTCAATCTCAGTCTCGGCATGTATACGCCGCCGTTCGGCTTGAACCTGTTTTCCTCGCAAGCGATATTCAATGCGCCGTTGAGCCGGATCTATCTCGGCGTGTTGCCGTTCCTGCTGTTGAATTTTGCCGCGCTTTTGATCATCACCTATATTCCGTCGATCTCGATGGTGCTGCTGCATCATTGATTTTGGCGTTCGGTCCCGGCAAACCTCGCCGCACGGCCTTCGCTCCCCCAATCGAGGATAACGATTTCTCATGACCAAGGCGGTGCTCGGCATTATCGGCGGTTCGGGTCTCTACGATCTTCCCGGCCTGGAAAAGGTTCGCTCGAAGAACGTCAAGAGCCCTTGGGGTGCGCCGTCCGGGCCGTTGCGCATCGGCGAGATCGCCGGCCTGCCGATCGTCTTCCTGTCGCGCCACAGCGCCGGCCACCGCCATTCGCCGTCCGATATCAACTATCGCGCCAATATCGACGCGCTCAAGCGGGCGGGCGTCACCGATCTGGTCTCGTTGTCGGCGTGCGGCTCGTTTAAGGAGAATCTGCCGCCCGGCACGTTCGTCCTGGTCGATCAGTTCGTCGATCGCACCCACAAACGCGAGAGCTCGTTCTTCGGCAAGGGCTGCGTCGCCCACGTTTCGATGGCGCATCCGGTATCGCCGCGCTTGCGCATCCACATCGCGGAAGCCGCCATGGCGGAAAATATCAACGTGGTTCGCGACGGTACCTATGTCTGCATCGAGGGTCCGCAATTCTCGACGCTGGCGGAAAGCCTCACCTACAAAAATCTCGGCTATTCGGTGATCGGCATGACCAATATGCCGGAAGCCAAGCTCGCCCGCGAAGCGGAGATTTGTTACGCGACCGTTGCCATGGTGACGGACTTCGATTGCTGGCACCCGGATCACGATGCCGTCACCGTGCAGGATATCATCAAGGTGCTCACGGCCAACGCCGAGAAGGCGACCCAACTGGTGGCGCGCCTCGCCAAGGACTTTCCGCGCGAGCACGAGCCGTGTCCGATCGGCTCCGATCGCGCCCTCGACAATGCACTGATTACGGCGCCGAAGGCGCGTGACCCGAAGCTTCTGAAGAAGCTCGATGCGGTGGCGGGGCGGGTGCTGCGCAAAAGGTGAGGGCGCGCGCCGCGACGGCCGACCCGCGCGGATTTTCGGTTAAGCGGCGGGCGGGAATCGCGTAAGGATTTTTAACTGAAATGCGGCACAGTTTGGCCCTCTGAGGGGCAGGCGCTGGCCGCAATCGGAAAACGCGCAAGATCTGTCGCAGGCAAGAACCATCGCGGGCATACCTTGGCTCAACCGATCATCCCTCTGATCATGTGCGGCGGCGCTGGCACGCGGCTGTGGCCGGCCTCGCGCGAAGGCCGCCCCAAGCAATTCCTGCCGTTGTTTGGTCCGCATTCGACGTTTCAGGAGACCATTCGCCGGGTCTCCGATCCGGCATTGTTCGGCCGGCCGATCATCGTGACCAACAATCAATATCGGTTTCTGGTCGCCGAGCAGCTCGCGGAGATCGGCGTCGAGGCCGATATCATGCTGGAGCCGCTGCGTCGCGATTCCGGCGCCGGCGATCGCGGCGGGTGCGGTCTTTGCGGTCAAGCGCGGCGGCGATCCCGTCATCGTGGCGCTTGCCGCCGATCACGTCGTCACCGATCCGGCGGCTTTCGCCAAGGTCTGCGGCGTTGCGGCGGATGCCGCAGCCGACCGCATCGTCACCTTCGGCGTGCGGCCGACGCGGCCGGCGACCGAATACGGCTATATCCGCGCCGGCGCGGCGCTCGGCAGCGATATTTTTGCCATCGAGCAATTCGTCGAGAAGCCGGACGCCAAGACCGCCGAGCGCTACGTGCAGGAAGGCTATCTGTGGAATTCCGGCAATTTCATATTCCGCGCCGGTCTGCTGCTCGACGAATATCGAAGCTTCGAGGCCGCCAGCGTCGCCGCGGTGACCGCCGCGGTGGACAATGCCGGCGCCGATCTTGGCTTTGTCACGCTCGATGGGCAGTCGTTTGCAACGGCCACCGCAAAATCCATCGACTATGCGGTGATGGAGCGCACCAAGCGCGCTGCGGTCATGCCGGTGTCCTATGGCTGGTCGGATGTCGGCTCCTGGCAGGCGGTGTGGGAGCTTTCCAGCCGCGATGCGCTCGGCAATTTTGGGCAGGGTTCCGGCTCCGTCGTGTTCGTCGATTCACGCGGCTCCTATGTCGCCAGCGACAAACAGCTGGTGGCGCTGTTCGGCGTCGAAAATCTGGTCGTGGTGACGACCGACGACGCCGTCTTGGTGGCGAAACGCGAGGACGGCGACGGCCTGCGGCGCCTGGTGCAGAAGCTCAAGGAGGTGGCGCCTTCGGTGACCGAAGAGCATCTGAAGGTGCACCGGCCGTGGGGCTCCTACCAGTCGATCGACCGAGGGCCACGTTTCCAGGTCAAGCGGATCGTGGTGAAGCAGGGCGGGCGGCTGTCGCTGCAGCTGCATCATCATCGCGCCGAGCACTGGATCGTGGTGCGCGGTACCGCGCGTGTCACCATCGGCGACGAGATCAAGATCCTGCACGAAAACGAGTCGACCTATATTCCGAGCGGCGCCCAGGCATCGCCTGGAAAATCCCGGCAAGATCGACCTCGAATTGATCGAGGTGCAGACCGGCAGCTATCTCGGCGAGGACGATATCGTCCGAATCGAAGACGATTATCGCCGGTCATGATCGCCGGTCGTGATCGCTGGGCGAGTGGTGAATTTAAGACGCTAGGCCGCCGCCACGGCGCGCTATTGCCCCGCCGGGCATGTGGTTTAATCGGTAAGCGACTGAATTTATTGCGTAATATTCAACGACTCAAACACCGTAAGCCGCTGAATCAATTCGTGTACGAGTTTTCCCTCATGGCTGGTCGCCAAGTTGGCACGGGCCGTGCTACGGACAAACCGTGGGTTGGCTCCGGGGTAGCAAGGGGGCTTTTGGGATCATGAGTGAGGCGCGGAAGTCGGGCGCGGGCGATACGTTGCGTGTCGGCGTTGTCGGCGTGGGCGTGATGGGCAGCAACCATGCGCGGGTGCTGTCCGAATTGCCGGGAGTGAAGCTGGTCGGTGTCGCCGATCCCGACCGCAAACGCTGCGAGCAAGTCGCGCGGACGCTCGGCTGTGCTTCTTTCGGCGATGCCGATGCATTGCTCGAACACGGCGTCGATGCCGTCACCATTGCCGCACCGACGCACCTGCATCGCGATATCGCCATCGACTGCGCCGCGCGCGGCATTCACGTGATGGTCGAGAAGCCGATTGCCTCGACGGTGGAGGAAAGCCGCGCCATCGTTGCGGCGGCGAGGCGCGCCGGCGTCACGCTGATGGTCGGTCATGTCGAGCGCTTTAATCCGGCGGTGCAGTCGATCAAGCGCGCGATCAAGGACCAGGACATTCTGTCGATCGCCATCACGCGGGTCGGCCCGTTTCCGCCGCGCATGTCGAATGTCGGCGTCGTCATCGATCTCGCGGTGCACGACATCGATCTCATCCGCTGGTTCACCGATTCGGAAATCGTCGAAATCCAGCCGCAGACTTCCAGTGCCGTCGCCGAGCGCGAGGACATCGCGCTGCTGCAATTTCGCACCGCGTCGGGCGTGCTCGCGCACATCAACACCAATTGGCTGACGCCGTTCAAGGCGCGCACCATCCACATCGCCACCCGCGACAAATACGTGATCGGCGATCTGTTGACGCTGCAAGTCACCGAATGTTTCGGCTTTCAGCCCGACGGCAGCTATTCGATGCGGCATCTGTCGGTCGGCTACGCGGAGCCGCTGCGCTCGGAGCTGGTTGCTTTCGTCAACGCCATCCGCAGCGGCGAGCCGCCCGCGGTGACCGGCGAAGAAGCGGTCGCCAGCCTCGAAATCGCCATCCGCTGCCTTGACGCCCGCACGGCGCAATCGGCCGCCCCGCAGCGCAAAGGGCCGCGGCGCGTCGTCGGCTGATCATCCTAATCGCGTTGCCGGGATCGGACCAAGGCATACCAAGAAAGACCATGAATCAACACACGCGCGTTGACGAGAAGCCTATTCCTTTCATCGACGTCGCGGCGCAGCGCCGCCGGCTCGGCCGCGCAATCGACGACGCGGTGGCGCGCGTGCTGGCGCATTGCCAATTCATCCAGGGCCCGGAAGTGCGCGCGCTCGAAGCCGAGCTTGCCGCTTTTTGCGGCGCCCGGCATGCCATCGCCTGTTCGAGCGGCACCGATGCGCTGCTTCTGGTGCTGATGGCGTGGGAGATCGGGCCGGGCGACGCGGTGATCTGTCCGGCATTCACGTTTTGCGCTACCGCCGAAGTGGTGGCGCTTCTCGGCGCGACGCCGGTCATGGCCGACGTGCTGCCGGAGACGTTCAATCTCGACCCGGCAAGTTGCGAGCGGGCGGTCGCGGCGGCGAAGAAGGCAGGCCTCAAGCCGCGCGCGATCATTCCGGTCGATCTGTTCGGCCTGCCGGCCGATCATGACGCCATCAACGCGATCGCCGCGGCGCACGGCCTCCTGGTGCTCGACGACGCCGCGCAGGCGTTCGGCGCGACCTATAGCGGCCGCAGGCTCGGTGCGCTGACCACGGCAGCGGCGACGAGCTTTTTCCCGGCCAAGCCGCTCGGCTGCTATGGCGATGGCGGCGCCGTCTTCACCGACGACGACGAGTTCGCGGCGCGGATCAAAAGCCTGCGCGTGCACGGCGAAGGCACCGACAAATACGACACCGTGCGGATCGGCATCACCGGCCGTCTCGATACGATCCAGGCGGCAATCCTGCTTGAAAAGCTGAAAATATTTCCCGACGAGATCGCAGCGCGCGGCGCCGCGGCTGCGCGCTATTCGGCGGCGCTGGCCGACGTCGCGATCGTGCCTCGCGCCGGCAACCAATCGACCTCGGTGTGGGCGCAGTACACGCTCCGGCTCGAGCCGGGCCGGCGCGATGCGCTTGGCGCCGCGCTCAAGACCCAAGGCATTCCGACGGCGATCTATTATGCCAAGCCGCTGCACCGCCAGGCGGCTTATCGCGGCTTCCCGATCGTCGACGGCGGCCTGCCGGTCAGCGAGCAACTGGCCGAGGAAGTGATCAGCCTGCCGATGCATGCTTATCTCGAGCCGGCGGTTCAGGACCGCATCATCGAGGCGGTGCGCCGTGCGCTCGCGGGCTAGGGCTTTTGCCGGCGCATCCCCGTGGCGGCGGAAATCCGGACACATTTTGCGCCATTGCCGGGCGAACCGCCGGGCGACCGGCTTTCGCCGCGACGCACGGATAATGATAACTAGGCACCGATGATCAAGAAGATTCTCACCGTCGGCGGCTATACGCTGCTGTCGCGTCTGACCGGTTTCATGCGCGACATCATGCTTGCCGCCATCCTCGGCGCCGGGCCGGTCGCCGACGCGTTCTTTGTCGCCTTCCGGCTGCCGAATCATTTCCGCGCCATCTTCGCCGAGGGCGCGTTCAACGCCGCTTTCATTCCGGCCTATGCGCGCATTCGCACCCAGGGCGGCGCCAAGGCGGCGAGCCAGTTCGGCGACCGTATTTTCACGCTGCTGTTCGCCTCGCAGGTCGTGCTGCTGGCGCTGGCGCTCCTCTTCACGCCGCAAGTGATCGAGGTGCTGGCGCCGGGCTTTTCGCGCGAGCCGCACCAGTTCGCGCTGGCGGTGTCGCTGACGCGGATCACCTTCCCCTACCTTCTGCTCATCACGCTGGTGACGTTGTGGGGCGGCATCCTTAACGCGCTGCACCGTTTTGCGGCGCCGGCCGCGGCGCCGATCCTTCTTAATCTGACCATGATGGCGACGCTCGCCTGGCGTCGCTGTTTCCCCGGCGCCGGCTATGCGGCGGCGTGGGGCGTGCTGATATCGGGCGTGCTGCAAGCCGCCCTGGTCGGCGGCGATACGCTTTATGCCGGCGTCATGACTTTCTTCCGCGCGCCTGCGCTCGACAGCGACGTGCGGCGGTTTTTCAGTGCGCTGCATCCCGGCGACCATCGGCTCGGCCGGGCACGCAGCTTGCGCTGTTTGCCGACACGATCATCGCCAGCTTTCTGTCGGCGGGCGCGATCTCGGCGCTGTATTACGCCGACCGCATCGACCAGCTTCCGATCGGCGTGATCGGCATCGCGGTCGGCACCGTGCTGGTGCCGGAAATGACGCACCGGCTCGCCGCCGGCGACGAGGCGGGCGCCCGCTCGGCGCAGAACCGCGCCATCGAATTTGCGCTGCTGCTGGCGATCCCGTGCGTGGTCGCCTTCCTGGTCGTGCCCGGATCTGATCATGCGGGCGCTGTTCATGCGCGGCGCGTTTACCGCGGCCGATGCGCATGCCGCGGCGATGACGCTGATGGCCTACACGATCGGGCTTGTTCCCTTCGTCCTCATCCGCAGCGTGGTGGCGCCATTTCTCGCCCGCGGCGACACCGCGACGCCGGTCAAGGCGGCGCTGATCGGAACCGCGGTCAACATCGTCTTCAAGGTCGTGCTGATGGTGCCGCTGGCGCAGGTCGGGCTGGCGCTGGCCACATCGATCGGCGCCTGGATCAATTTCATTCTGGTGCTGTTTTTCGCGCAGCCGCGCCGGCGTCATCGCCGCCGACGCCGAGCTCAAAGCGTCGCTGGGCAAGCTTGCCGCCGCCGGCGCCGCGCTCGCAATTGTTCTCTGGTTGCCGACCCGGTCGTCACGCGACTGTTATCGTCGTGGTCCAGGTTCCGCAGCGAATTGGAGCTGGCGCTGTTGGCGTTGATCGGCGGCGTGGTCTATGGGGGGCTAGTGCTTGTGCTGTTTGGACGGCGCTGGCTTTCGCTGATGCGGCGAACCGCGCAATCCGCGGAAAGCGCGCCGATCGAGGCCGTGGCGAGCGCCGACGAAACCCGGGACGGCGATCTGAACCGGAGCAGGATCGACGATGCGCGTGACCATGATCGGCGCCGGATATGTCGGGCTCGTCTCCGGCGCCTGTTTTGCCGATTTCGGTCACCAGGTGACCTGCATCGACAAGGATGCCGGCAGAGTCGCTGCGCTCAAGCGCGGCGAGATTCCGATCTTCGAACCGGGCCTCGCCGATCTGGTCGAGGCCAATATGCGCCAGGGCCGGCTCGAATTCGCCGGCGACGCCTCAGCATCGGCGAAGCCGAGGCGGTGTTCATCGCGGTAGGCACGCCGTCGCGCCGCGGCGACGGCCATGCCGATCTGAGCTTCGTCTATGACGCGGTGCGCGAGATTGCGCCGCTGCTCGCCGCGACCGCCGTCGTCGTCACCAAATCCACCGTGCCGGTCGGCACCGGCGACGAGATCGAGCATATCCTTCGCCAGCAACGTCCCGACGCCGAGATCGCAGGTCGTCTCCAATCCGGAATTTTTGCGCGAGGGCGCCGCGATCCAGGATTTCAAGCATCCCGATCGCATCGTGGTCGGCACCGACGATCCGCGCGCCCGCGCCGTGCTCGCGGAAATCTACCGGCCGCTTTATCTCAATACGCCGCCGATGCATCTATGTCAGCCGCCGCACCGCGGAACTGATCAAATACGCGGCCAACGCTTTTCTCGCCACCAAGATCACCTTCATCAACGAGATCGCCGACCTGTGCGAAGCAGGTCGGCGCCGACGTGCAGGAAGTGGCGCGCGGCATGGGGCTCGACAACCGCATCGGCGGCGAAATTCCTCCACCCCGGCCCGGGCTTCGGCGGCTCGTGCTTTCCCAAGGACACCACCGCGCTTCTGAAAACCGCGCAGGACCGCGGCGTGGCGCTGCGCATCGTCGAGACGGTGTCCGCCGTCAACGAGCAGCGCAAAGCGCGCCATGGCGCGCAAAGTGGTCGCGGCGCTCGACGGCTCGGTGCGCGGCAAGACCATCGCGGTGCTTGGCCTGACGTTCAAGCCGAATACCGACGATACCCGCGACTCGCCGGCGATCCCGCTGATCACCGCGCTGCATGACCTCGGCGCCACGGTGCGCGCCTACGATCCGGCCGGCATGGAGCAGGCCAAGCCGTTGCTGCCCGCCGTGCAGTATTGCAACAGCGCCTATGCCGCCGCCGAGGGCGCCGACGCCATCGTTATCGCCACCGAATGGGAGCAATTCCGCGCGCTCGATCTGGCCACGGCTCAAGCAGCGTCATGGCGCGCCCGGTGATCGTCGATCTGCGCAATATCTACCGCCCCGACGAAATGAAGCGGGCGAAATTCCGCTATGTCGCGGTCGGTCGGGCAGGGGTCGACTAGAGGCCGGAGTTTTCGCCGTCTAACGCCTTTCAAGAAAATCCAGAAGCGCCGCGCCGGCATTCGTACTGCCAAGCCATAGACCGACGACGAAGATGCCGAACATGACGGCTGCCAATGTCAGCGCGGCCCGCAGCGTGAGCAACCGTCCCAGCTCGGAAATCGTCAGCCCGGTATCGATCCGGCTCTGGCTGGAACGCTGTGGCACTTCGGTCTGCACGCGGCGGCACCAGGCCATGATGCGCGTCGCGCACGTCCTTGCCCGTAAAGGCATCGGCTGAAATCGGCAGCCGCTCGATATACCAGTCGTATTTATCCTCAAGAAGGCCTTCTTCCTGCAATCCGGTTTCTATCATGACGATGATGGGCAGGCCCAGCGCCACGGCCATGGCGGCCTCGATCTGATTCCACGGTGTCGTATAGCGGACCGCCTTGAGCTCCTTCTCCTGCGCGGACTGGCGTTTTTCGATACCGGAGCTGAAATAGGTGCGTTCATAGGCGACAATGATCGCGGCGTCGCATTCGCGCATGATCCGCGAAATTTCCTTGAGCGGATTGGCCGTAAGAAAGTCGGTCTTGTTGACGGCGCGCGGCTCGATTTCGAATTCCCGCAACAGCTCGATCAGGGCATCGAGGAATTTGCTCTGCGGCTCCGCATAGGGCGTGCCGATGCTGATGAAGACATGCTTTCTTGCCATGACCTGAAGCCCCCCAGTGCGCTCTGCACCGGCGAACGATCTATCGCATCATAGCGCAAGCACCGGTAGGGACGGAGGCCGGCGCAGGAAATCGGGCCGCCCGGCAGCCGGGCGGCCCATTTTGTCACGATAAGGATCGAATGATCGCTTAGCCCCATCGCACGGCGATGATGCCGGCGAGCGAGCGCGGCCGGGTGCGCAGCGCGTGGCCGTCATTGCCCGAACTCGATAACCCATTGTCCGTTTTCCTGGCCGACGATCTTGCCGACATGGTGCGGCCAGACCACGACCGCGCCGACGCCCACCGGTCCGGGCTGGCCCCAATGCGCCCAGTTGCGCGCCAGATTATACGACGGACCGGGATCGCTGCCGACGAGGCGTCGCATCTCCCAACCGCACCATGCGGCCGGACGCCCGCGGTCCTGACCGCGATAGGCGGTGACCTGCGGATTGGAATTGTAGAAACCCGGCGCGGAAAATCCAAAGGCAGCGGGCGCCGCTTTTGTCCGCGGGTGCCATGCAAATTGATTGTCCGGCGCCCATCCCCACTGCTGCTGCGTCGATGCTCTGCTCGTTACAATATGGTGGCGGACGTGGCGATAATGGTGCTCGCGCGCTTGTGCGGATTGCGCAAACACCACGATGGCCGCAACAGCGACCGCTACGGTCGTCTTCTTCATTCGATAGCTCCTAACGGTTACAAAGTTTTTTGTTGCCGCGCGCAAACAAAAGCCCCGCCAAACATGTAGCTTGGCGAGGCTGAGCGAACGGGCATGCCGCGTTATCAACGCGAGGCAGCTTCGGCGTCATAGCATCTCAAACGCGTCTGTGCTGCCCGATTTTGCATGGCAAGTATTTGTTTGATGGACGCGGGCGTCAAATTCTCGCCTTGTTGTCTGGCGGGAAATGCGGCGATTATTTGTTTGTTGTTTTTAGATGCGGCCCGGAAGGCCGATGATTGCGGGACTAATGGCGTCCGGCCATTCGAATCCGTCGCGCCGTTAAGCCTGTCTGCCGGCGTGCACTGCCCGCCATGAGCCTGCCCTTTAGGTTAACTTCGCGGGGCGCGGGACGCATGCAGCCGGCGGCAAAAGCTGCCGAAACCATGGCTTGATGCCGCACCTATCCGGCGATAGCGTCGCAGAAAACAGCTAGCGCGGGGAGGAAGCAGCCATGACGTCCTTCACCATTTCTCAGCTCACCGGGCACACCGGTGCGGAAGTCGTCGGGCTTGATTTTCGCGAGCCGGTCAGCGCCGAATCCCGCGCCGCGCTGAACCGGGCCTTCGCCGAGCATCACGTGCTGGTCATGCGCGAGCAGCGTTTCGATCCGAACGAGTTCAAGGCCGCGGCCCAGGTCTTTGGCGAGCTGCAAATTCACGACAAGAAGGAGCAGCATGTCCCCGGCCATCCCGATGTCTATTATGTCTCCAACGATGTCATCGTGAATGGCAAGCGGATGATCCCGGGCGAAACGTTCCACACCGATCATTCCAATCATCCGGCGCCGCCCAAGGCGACCACATTGTTCGCGGTCGATCTGCCGTCGCATGGCGGCGACACTCAATACGTCAATATGCACGACGCTTATGACGATCTGCCCGCCGGCACCAAGCGGCACATCGACGGGCTCAAGGCGGTGCACGTCTATCAGAGCAAATACAGTCCCCGCGCGCTCTCCGGCCTCAACGAGGAGAGCCGCGCCAAATTGCCGCCGCCGGGCATTCATCCGCTGGTGCGTACGCATCCGGAAAACGGCCGCAAGGCGCTGTTCCTCAATCCGGTGCGCATGGAATCGATCGTCGGCATGGCCGATGACGACGCGCTGGAATTGATCGACGCGCTGATGCAGCATGCGACGCAAAAGAAATACGAATATCGCCACCAGTGGCGTCACGGCGATTGGGTGCTGTGGGACAATCGCAGCGTCATGCACCAGGCCAATCCCGATTACGACATGAACGAGCGGCGCTTTCTCTACCGCCTGATGCTCAAGGGCGAGGTGCCGGCGTAACATGGTCTCTTATCTCGACGAAAGACGATCATGGCCTTGACGATCCTGATCGCGCTTTCGGGCATGATGGGAGCGGGCGGTATCGTGCTCGCGGCCGCCGGCGCCCATCTGGCGCCTGGCGCGGGCCTCGACAGCGCGGCTTACATGCTGCTGTTCCACGCCGCGGCGGTGCTCGGCGGCGCGGCGTTGGTCCAGCAGGGCGTGCTGTGGCGGCCGCTGGCGCTGGTCGTGCTCGCCGCCTGGGTGCTCGGCGCCGTGTTGTTCTCCGGCGACATCGCGCTACGCGCGCTCGCCGGCCACCGGCTGTTTCCGTTCGCCGCTCCGACCGGCGGGTTTATCCTGATCGCGGCGTGGCTTGCGCTCGCCATTGCCGCGCTGGCCGCACTGGTGCGGAATTGATGCGTCAGTTGCCGCCGGGCCCGGCGGCAGGTTCTGCCGGCGCGAACAACTCGTGCGGCTGCTTGAGGCCGCGCAATTGATGCAGTCCAAGCGATCGCAGCTTGCCGCTATAAATGCGGGCGAAATCGTCGCTGACCACCAATGGCAGATTCAACGTCTTTGCCACCGCCTCGATCCGGCTGGCCAGATTGACCGCCGGTCCGATGACGGTGAAATCGAGCCGGTCAGCCGCGCCGATATTGCCGTAGATCGCTGTGCCGTAATGAAGGGCGACGACCATTTTGAGTGGCGGCCCGCCGGCGATCCCATGGTCGAGGGCGTGCACCGCTTGCAGCGCTTCTTTTGCCGCCGCCATCGCGCCGGCTGCAGCCGCCGCGGCATCGGCAGGTGTCGCAACCGGAAAGATCGCAAGCAGCCCATCGCCGATGAATTTCAGGATTTCGCCGCCGTGGTCGGTGATAGCGCGAGCTTGGGCGTCGAATATCTGGTCGAGAATGGCGATCACCTGGTCGGGGAGGCCGCGATCCGAGAGGTGGGTGAAGCCGCGCAGGTCGGACGACCATAGCACCGCAGCGACGGCCTCGCCGGTGCCACGACGGATTTGACCCGCCAGGACACGCGGGCCGGTGTGCTGACCGAGATAGGCTTTCAGAACATTTTCGGCGATATGCTTTTGGTTGTGCATGTCCGCCATAATGGACAGCCGCACGCTGACCCTTTCGAGGTCGGCGATCTGCGAAGCGGAAAATCCTCCGGGCTGGTCGGTAACGTAAGTCGCCATGTAGGACGATGGGCCGTAGACACCGCCGACCGGTAGCGCCAAGTAATCCGTGGCGCCGCGCTCCTTGATTTCGTGGAGCACTGCGAAATCGAATTGTGCCTCCGATCCTTCGAGATGCCGCCGCAGCGTCTCGCCGCCCTCGCGCACCCGCCGAACCGGATTGATGTCGTAGGGAATAAGGTCGGCGATCTCGTGCTTGATCATGACGCGCACGGTGCGCCCGGTGTCGCGCCACCATACGAAGGCAGCGCCAAGGAATTGCGGATGCAGTGTGCCGCTGTGCAGCGTCACGCGCAGCAGCGGAACGCCGGCGGCGTGGAGCCGCCAGGCATATTCATCAAGCCCCGCCGCCGCCGAGACGATGCGGCGCGCGTCGCCGATCAGCCATTCGGCGATCGCATCGATGGTGTCGTGGGTTGGCCGCTCGGCCACCGGCCGCTCGATCGTCTCCGCGGTGATAATCGTACGGCCTTCGACGATTGGGGAAGGATTTTCAGCCTCGGCATCCATCAGCGTGAATCCGATTTCCTCGAACGGCTGAAGCTAGCCTATCCTATCCGCCGCGCTTGCGCTCCTGCGGCACCACCGCGATCGTCAGCCGCTCCATGCCGCGCAGCACGTCGAGCGCGACGCTGTTGGCAATCTTCTCTCCGGTCAGCGCCCGCACCAGGTCATCGGCGCCGGCAATGGTTGCGCCGTCGAGAGCGACGATGATGTCGCCGGCTTTGAGCCCGGCGCGGGCAGCCGCGGAATCGGGCTCGACGGTGCCGACCATGACCGCACCGTCCTGGGTGAGACCGGCAGCGCGGCGGCGCCGTGCCGGGATCGCGGTCTGCTGCGCGGCAATGCCGATAAAGGCGCGGCGCACCCGGCCGTGGCGGACCAATTCGCCGAGCACGAAGCTTGCCGTGTTTGCCGCGACCGCAAAGCAGATGCCCTGTGCGCCCATGATCACGGCAGTATTGATGCCGACGACCTCGCCGCGCGACGAGACCAGGGGCCCGCCGGAATTGCCGGGGTTGAGCGCGGCATCGGTCTGGATCACGTCGTCGATCAGCCGGCCGTTGCGCGAGCGCAGGCTGCGGCCGAGCGCCGAGACCACGCCGGTTGTGACCGTCGATTCGAAGCCGAGCGGGTTGCCGATGGCGATCACGAGTTGGCCACGTTTGAGGCGCTTGGAATCGCCAAGCGGCGCCGCCGGGAGCGTCACCGGCTCGTCGACCCGGATCAGGGCAAGATCGGTGTCGGGATCGTCGCCCATCAGGCGGGCGTGGAGATCCTGACCGTCCGCGGTCGTCACCTCAATGCGCGCGGCAGCGCCGGCGGCACTGGTGCCGGCAACGTGGCTGTTGGTGAGGATGAGGCCATCCGGCGCGACGATGACGCCGGAACCGGTGCCGCCGCGGGATTGCCCGGCGGGTACGGCCAGCCGGACCACGGCGGGGCCGACCCGGTCGACCACGTCGATAACGGCGTGTGAATAGGCATCGAGAAGCGCCTGATCGCCGGCCGGAACGGGTTCCGGCCCAGGGCCGCTCCGGAAGCTCCGGACGGCATCGGTCAAGGGAATGATTGTCATGGGATATCAGATTGTTGGCCCGGTTCTTGCCGGGTTCTGTGAATGCCAGGATGGGGGCAGATATGGGAACTCTATCCGGTTTAAGGAAGGGTCATGGCGCCGGACGGCGACTATGCGTCTCCTGTGATTGACAGCGCGCGCTGCCTATGGTGCCCAGACGGTCGAGGGAAGACTCATGACACTCGTTAATGCGGCGCGGCTTGGCCGAGGCGTTGGCTTGCTGCTGCCGGCGATGGCTGTAGCGCTGGCGACGCTCGCGGGCTGCGATCGCGGTGGCCAGCAGCAGCGCGCCGCCCAGATGATGCCGACGGTGACCGTCGCCAAGCCGGTGCAGCGGACGGTCGTCGATTACGACGAATATGTCGGCCGCTTCGTCGCCGTGGATTTGGTCGAGATCCGCTCGCGGCTGTCGGGCTATCTTTCAGCGATCCACTTCACCGACGGTCAGTTGGTGAAGAAGGGCGATCTGCTTTTCACCATCGACCGCAGGCCGTTCGAGATCGTGCTCGAACAGATGCGCGCCAACCTCGCCCAGGCGCGCGCCAATCTCTCCTTCGCCGAGGGCGATCTGCAACGCGGCCAGGCACTGCTGTCGAACAAGACCATTACCGAGCAGACCTATGACCAGCGCACGCAGGCCAAGAACGTCGCGACGGCCGCGGTGGCGGCCCAGGAAGCGATGGTCAATTCGGCGGAGCTTGATCTCGACCAATACAGCGAGTTGCGCTCGCCGATCGACGGGCGCATCGGCGACCGCCGCGTTTCAGTCGGCAATCTCATCACCGGCGGCGCCGGCGGCAATACCACGCTGCTTGCCACTATCGTGTCGGTCAATCCGATCCGCTTTGAATTCACTTTCGACGAGCAGTCCTATCTGCGCTACGAGCGGTTCACCAAAAATCGGAAATCCGCGCAGCAGGCCGATCAGTCAGCCGATCCGCAGCCGGGCCAGCATGCCGCCGGGCAGACCGCCGCCCTCTCCTCGACCCAGGCCGATGCGCAGTCCGATCCGCCTCCGGATCAAAGCGGCGGCCAGCAGCCGGCGCGAGAGGACGGCGTCGATACCGGTGTACCGGTCTCGATAAAGCTGATCGACGAGAGCAATTTCGATCACACCGGCAAAATCGATTTCGTCGACAATGTCATCAGCACGTCCTCGGGCACCATCCGCGGCCGCGCGGTATTCGACAATCCCAACGGCCTGTTCACGCCCGGCATGTTCGGCCGGCTCCGCGTTCCCGGCTCGCTGCCCTATAAGGCGCTGCTCGTTCCCGATGCCGCGATCGGCTCCGAGCAGGCGCGCAAATACCTGCTGGTGGTCGACGACACCGGCGTAGTGCGGCAGAAATACGTGACACTCGGCCAGCTCGACGGCGGCCTGCGTGTCATCAAGGACGGTCTATTGGCAACCGATAGCGTCATCATCAACGGGCTGATGCACGCGCGACCGGGCATCAAGGTCAAGGCCGACGAACAGAGCATTCCGGCCGCGCCGGCCAAGACTGGCGACAAAGCCAAGCCCGGCGACAAAGCCAAAGCGGGCTGACGGCGTAATATGCGCATCTCGCACTTCTTCATCGACCGGCCGATCTTCGCCGCCGTGGTCTCGATCGTTTTCGTGATCCTCGGCGGCGTGGCGTTCTCGCGCCTGCCGATCGCGCAATATCCCGAGATCGCGCCGCCGATCATCAACATCACCGGGCAATATCCCGGCGCCAGCGCCGAAGTCGTCGCCTCCACGGTGGTGACGCCGATGGAGGAGCAGATCAACGGCGTCGAGAACATGCTCTACATGTCGTCGAACTCGACGGCGGACGGCCGCTTCTCGATCCAGGTGACTTTCGATCTCGGCACCGATCTCGATATCGCCCAGGTGCAGGTGCAGAACCGCGTCGCCATCGCGCAGCCGCGGCTGCCGGCCGACGTGCGCAATATCGGCGTTACCGTCACCAAATCTTCGCCCGATTTGATGATGGTCGTGCACCTGTATTCGCCCGACAAATCGCGCGACGCATTGTTCATTTCGAACTACGCCACGCTCGAAGTGACCGATCCGCTGACCCGCGTCGACGGCGTCGGCTCGATCACGGTGTTCGGCAGCCGCGATTACTCGATGCGGATCTGGCTCGATCCCGACCGCCTGCAGTCGTTGGGGTTGACCGCGACCGACGTTACCAATGCGCTGCAAGGACAGAACATCCAGGTCGCGTCCGGCGTGCTCGACGAGCCGCCGGTGGCGCATCCCGGCGCGTTCCAGATCGCGGTGCAGACCCAGGGCCGGCTCGACACGCCCGCGGAATTCGGCAACATCGTGGTGAAGGAAACGCCCGGCGCCGTGGTGCGATTGCGCGACGTCGCCGACATCAAGCTTGCCGCGCTGGACTACTCGTCGAACTCATATCTCGACCACGATCCCGCGGTGGCGCTGGCGATCTTCCAGCGGCCGGGCTCCAATGCGCTCTCCACCGCCCAGGGCGTCATCGATCTGATGGCGAAATTGTCGCAGCGGTTTCCGAGCGGCGTCAAATACGCCATCGTCTACAACCCGACGCAATTCATCCAGCAGTCGGTCGACGCCGTCATCGACACCATCGGCGAGGCCATCGTCCTCGTCGTCCTGGTGGTGGTGCTGTTCCTGCAGACCTGGCGGGCCGCCATCATTCCCCTTGTCGCCATACCGGTTTCACTGATCGGCAGCTTCTTCTTCATGGCGGCGTTCGGTTTCACGCTGAACAATCTGTCGCTGTTCGGTCTGGTGCTGGCCATCGGCATCGTGGTCGACGACGCCATCGTCGTCGTCGAAAACGTCGAGCGCAATATCGCGTCCGGGCTGGCGCCGCGCGAGGCCGCGCGCAAGAGCATGGACGAGGTCGGCTCGGCGCTGATCGCGATCGCGCTGGTGCTGTGCGCGGTGTTCGTGCCGTCGATCTTCATCACCGGCATATCCGGCCAGTTCTACCGGCAATTCGCGCTGACCATTACCGGCGCCACCATCATTTCGCTGATCGTATCGCTGACTTTGTCGCCGGCGCTGTGCGCGCTTCTGCTCAAGCCGCATGAGGCCGGCCATCGCGATCGCTGGTGGGAGCGGCCGATCCACGGCTTTTTCGGCTATTTCAATCGCGGCTTCGACAAGGTCGGGGCGGGAATTTCCTGGCTTGCGTCGCGCACCGTGCGACGCGCCGCGATCATGACCGGGGTCTATCTCGTCGTCCTTGCGCTCGGATTGAATGCCTTCCGCACCACGCCGATCGGCTTCATCCCGCAGGTCGACCGCGGCTATATCATCGTCGTCGTGCAATTGCCGCCCGGCGCTTCGCTCGCCCGCACCGACAAGGTGCAGCAACGGGCGCTCGATATCGCGCTCAGCGTGCCCGGCGTGGCGCATGCAGTGAATATCGTCGGCTTTTCCGGCGCGACCTTCACCAATGCGCCGAATTCCGGCGCGCTGTTTCTCGTCCTCGACGATTACACCAAGCGCGGCCACGATCCGCGCGAATCGGCGGCCGCCATCCAGGCGCAGCTCAATCGCCGGCTCTCGGTCATCCAGGATGCCTTCATTATTTCCGTGCTGCCGCCGCCGGTCACGGGCATCGGCAATGCCGGCGGCTTCCGCATGATGGTCGAGGATCGCGGCGGCGAGGGATCGGAGGCGCTGCGGCAGGCCACCGAAAATCTGGTGCTGCGCGCGGTACAGACCCCCGGGATTGCGCAAGCGTTCTCGCTGTTCGAAACCTCGACGCCGCAGGTCTACCTCGACATCGACCGCACCAAGGCGCAGCTCCTGGGCGTCAACGTGCAGGACGTCTTCAATGCGCTGCAGGTTTATATCGGCTCGTCCTACGTCAACGACTTCAATCTGTTCGGCCGCACCTTCCGCGTCATGGCGCAGGCGCAGGATCAGGATCGGCAGCATATCAGCGACGTTTTGAAAATCAGGGTGCGGAATTCGAACGGCGACACGGTGCCGCTCGGCTCTTTCACCACCGTGGACAATATTGCCGGCCCGTATCGGGTGCCGCGGTACAATCTCTATCCGGCGGCCGAAATCGACGGCGCGGCGGCGCCCGGCTACTCGCAAGGCCAGGCCATCGCGATCATGGACAAGCTTGCCGCCGACACTTTGCCGGAGGGGTTTGCCAGCGAGTGGACGACGCTCGCCTATCAGCAGATCAGGGCCGGCGATACCGCGATGTTTGCGTTCGGACTGGCCGTGGTCTTCGTCTTTCTGGTGCTGGCCGCGCAGTATGAGAGCCTGACGCTGCCGCTTGCGGTGATCATGATCGTGCCGATGTGCCTCGTCGCCGCCATCACCGGCGTCATCCTGCGCGGTCTCGACAGCAACATCCTTACCCAGGTCGGTTTCGTGGTGCTCATCGGGCTGGCGGCGAAGAACGCGATCCTGATCGTCGAGTTCGCCCGTCAATTGGAGGATGAGGGACGCACGCGCTGGGACGCCGCCGTCGAGGCGACGCGGTTGCGGCTGCGCCCGATCCTGATGACCTCGTTTGCCTTCATCCTCGGCGTCTCGCCGCTGGTCTGGGCGATCGGCGCCGGCGCGGAATTGCGTCAGGCGCTCGGCACCGCGGTGTTCTTCGGCATGATCGGGGTCACAGCCTTCGGGCTGATCTTTACCCCGGTGTTCTATGTCATTGCCCGCTATATCGCCCAGCTTGGGAGCAGGCGCGGCAAGGCGCGGCAGGACACGCCGCAACCGGCGGAATAGCTGCAGATTTTCCTGATCGGCCGGCGTATGCTTGAGGCGCAATGGCTGCGGAATAATCCGGCCGGCCTGGTGTTGGTCCGCAGCAAGCGTCAGCCGTGAGGCGTGGCGTCAGGAAGGGGAGCAACAAAATGATCCGTTTCGTGCTCGCTATCTTCGCGATTGTTCTTGGCCTCAGTGTCGCCGTGGCCCAGGACGACCCGATCAAGGTGCGCAAGGCGCTGATGAAGGCCAACGGCGATGCCGCCAAGACCGGCGTTGCCATGATGAAGGGTGAAAAGCCGTTCGATCTGGCGGAAGTGCACAAGATTTTCGCCACGTTCGAGGATGCAGCCGCGAAGATGCCAGAACTCTTCCCGGACAGCTCTAAATCGGAGGCCGATTCCCCGGCTAAGGACGATTTCACCGCCGGCCCTAAAATCTGGGAAAACATGGCCGATTTCAAAGCGCGATTTGCCAAGTTCGGCGAGGATGCCAAGGCGGCCGCCGCATCGGTGAAGGACCTCGACGGCTTCAAGGCGGCCTTCGGCAATATCGGCAAGAACGATTGCGGCGCTTGCCACCAGACCTATCGCCTCAAAAGCAGCTGAACGATCCTGGTTGACACGCCAGGGCAGGGCGACGTCCTTCGCGGACGCCGCCCGTCATTTTTTGAGCGTCAGTTCCTCGATTCCCCCGGCTCCAGGATGGCGTAGAATTTGTCCCCGGGGGCCTGCAGCATGACGGTATTACGAAAATCGACGCTCCTCGCCGCAGCCGGCGTTGCCGTGGGCTTTGCGGCGTTCTGGTTGCTGACACTGCCCGCCGTCGTGCCCGCTTCCGCGTTGCCGCCTTACACGCCGAACCTCGATAACGGCCGCACCATGTTCGATATCGGCGGTTGCGCCTCCTGCCACGCCGTCCCGAACAAGGATCCAGACAAGGTCGACCGCACCCGGCTCGGCGGCGGTCTGGCGCTCCACTCGCCATTCGGCACGTTCTATGTGCCGAATATTTCTCCCGATCCCAAGGATGGCATCGGCAATTGGAACGAGGCGAATTTCGTCACCGCGTTATGGAACGGGACCTCGGAGCATGGCGCCAATCTCTATCCGGCATTTCCCTATCCCTCCTACCGGCACATGCAGCTCAACGACGTGCGTGATCTGTTCGGCTATCTGAAAACCCTGCCGCCGGTACCCGGCAAGGTGCGCCGGCACGACCTGAGGTTTCCTTTCAATCAGCGCTGGCTCATTGGCGGCTGGAAGCTGTTGTTCCTGCGCGGCGGGCCCTACGTTTCCGATCCGTCGAAATCGGCGCAATGGAATCGCGGCGCCTATCTCGTCAACGGTCCGGGCCACTGCGCCGAATGCCATTCGCCGCGCAATATTTTAGGCGCCATCGTCGAGAGCGAACGTTTTGCCGGCGGCCCGGCGCCGGACGGCAGCGGCTGGGTGCCGAATATCACGCCGCTCGGCCTGCAGCACGGCGAAGATAAATGGTCGGAAAAGGATATCGCGAGCTTCCTCAGCGACAGTGCGACGCCATCCGGCGATTTTGTCGGCGGCGCGATGGCGGACGTTATCCGCGGCACGTCACTGCTCGGCGCCGGCGACCGCGCCGCAATTGCCAATTTCATATTCAGCTTGCCGCCGGTCGTGGGGCCGACCCCGCCGCCAAAAAAGAGCTGACGCGGCCGTGTGAATAGGGGCTAGGTGTTGCCGAACGCCTTGAAGGTGATGATGGTGCGGGTCTCGGCGATGCCCGGGATCGGCTGCACCTTCTCGGCGATAAAGTGGCCGATATCGGTCGAGGATTCCACATAGAACTTCACCAGCAGGTCGAAGTCGCCCGCGGTGGAATAGATTTCCGAGGCGATTTCGGCATCGGCAAGCTTGTTGGCGACTTCGTAGGACTTGCCGAGCTGACATTTGATCTGCACGAAAAAAGGGACCATGCGCGCCTCCGGGCCACGGGCATACTTATATCATCCTCCCCGCTTTCGCGAAGGAGGATGAAGGCCGTAGTATCCCGGAAATTGCCGCAAGGGCTGAGAAAATGCGCAACGCCGTCGATCTTCGCCTCAATGCCATTGTCGATCCCGAGCGTGCCGGAGGGCACGATCTTGCCGACCTGGCGCGGCTGTGCGCGCAAGGCGGCGCGACGCTCATTCAACTGCGCGACAAAGTGAGCGAAACGCACGCGATGGTCGAAACCGCGCGGGCGATCAAGCAAGCGCTGGCGCCGTTTGGCGTGCCGTTCGTCGTCAACGATCGCATCGATGTGGCGCTGGCCGCCAAGGCCGACGGCGTTCATCTCGGGCCCGAAGATATGGCGATCGAGGATGCCCGCGCGATCCTCGGCCGCGATGCCATCGTCGGCCTGTCGGTCAAATCGGTCGAGGCCGCCGAGGCGGCGCCCGTCGAATTGATCGACTATGTCGGCTCGGGCGGCGTCTATGCCACGCTATCGAAAGCGCAGAAGAATCAGCCGATCGGGCCCGAAGGGCTCGCCCGCATCATCGGGACGCTGCACCGCCGGGCGCCGCGTCTGCCGATCGTCGGCATCGCCGGCATCGACGAGGACAACGCCGGTGCAGTCGTCGGCGCCGGCGCCGACGGCGTTGCCGTGATCTCGGCGCTGTCGCTGTCGCCCGATCCGGCCGCGGCGGCGCGCAGGCTTCGTACTATCGTCGATGCGATGCTGGGCAAGCGGGGCGCGTGATGGGCGTTCCCGTTGCGGTGACGATTGCCGGCTCGGATTCGAGCGGCGGTGCGGGTATCCAGGCCGACCTGAAAGCCTTCTCGGCGCTCGGCGTTTATGGCGCCTCGGTGATCACAGCCCTCACCGCGCAGAACACCAAGGGCGTCTTCGCCATCCACGGCGTGCCGGCCGACTTCGTCGCCGCCCAAATCGATGCGGTGTTTTCCGATCTCGACGTCGGGGCGGTGAAAATCGGCATGCTGGGCGATGCCGCCGTCGTTGACGCTGTCACCGTGGGCCTCGAACGCCATCGCGCGCGCAATATCGTGCTCGATCCGGTCATGGCGGCGACCTCCGGCGAAAAGCTGTTGGCCACGGATGCGCTCGGCGCACTGCGCAAATTGATTGGGCGCGCAAGCGTGCTGACGCCGAACATCCCCGAAGCCGCGGCGCTTCTTGATGCGCGGGAGGCGCGCGACGAAGCCGAAATGCTGGCGCAGGCGCAGCAGCTCCTGGAATCCGGCGTCGATGCCGTGCTGATCAAGGGCGGCCACGGCGGCGGGCCGGACAGCGTCGATCTTCTGGTCGAAGCCGCGGGCTCCACGCGCTTTAGCGCGCCGCGGATTCGAACCAAAAACGGTCACGGCACCGGCTGCACGCTTTCCGCGGCGATTGCCGCCGGCCTCGCCAAGGGCTTTTTGCTCGGCGAAGCGGTGGGCGAGGCGAAGACTTTCGTCAGCGGCGGGCTTGCTGCGGCAGACCGGCTCGACGTCGGCTGTGGCCGCGGCCCGCTGCATCAATTTTTCAAGTGGTGGTAAAAAGGCATGAGAGAGTTTGGGCGTGACTCATAGGCGGGTGCCGACAACTGCCGATCTTGTTTCGCCCATAGTTGCGACGTTGCGCACCCGCAATGGAATGTCGGCGATCAGGTGCAAAACAGGCCTAGCCCCGACATCGCGATTCGATAAAGATTGACCTATCTCGGACATGAGGCAATTCTTGTCCCCTTGCGCCGCATTTTCGATTCGAGATTAAATTGCCGCTGGTAATCGTTGGTGGGGTGCTATTGGTACTTTTCACAAGGGCAGCTCCACTCACCCAGCGGCCGTCAGTCGAGATGGCATTGAACATGAGGCGCACAATCGTGCAGCACGCACGTACTTGTTCATCACCCGGAGAGGCTGAGTCGCGATGAGCACTGATTTTGAGGCGTCGGTTCGAAGCGGCGACACGAAGTTTGCCGCGAAAGATTACGCTGCAGCAAGAGCTCACTATCTCCGCGCCATTGATATCGAACCGACCAATCCCGATGCGCTTGGTATCGCGATCAAGATCGAAACCAGCGAAGAAATGATGTCGAGCCGCGATTGGTATGGCGACACTGTCCCAGCAGCTCATGCAGTTGCTTTATTAGGATCGGCATCGCCTACATTGCTGCGCCGCCCCTATCTTCATAATATTTACTACGGCAGGAGGGCTTACGACGCCTTCCATACAGCGGCTTACATGGAAGAGCTCGTAAGACAGCGGCGGTTCCAAACCTTGCTGCAATCGTCGTTCGTACTGCTCTATTTGTCGATGCTGGCTATCGGGAACGACGAAGTCGAGTTTAATTAACTCGGCTCGTCGCTCTATTCGGCCTATGAGAAGTTGAGGAACGTTGCCGATTTCCTGAAAGCGCCTTCGACCCCAAAGATTCATTATATCGGGATAGAATTATCTGATCGACTGCGCTGGGTTTCGGATGCGCTGCATGAAAATGCTGCCCTTTCGCTCTATGCGACATGGCGCGATCCCCCAAAGGCCACTCATCCCAGGTTTGCCTTTTCTCTGGGCGTCGCCAATTACGCTTTTTCAAATAGCGCAGAATTTACCGATTGGCTGATGCAAAACCGCGTGGCCGTTGTACGGGAAAAATTCTCGACCAAGAGTGATTTTGCTGCCGACATCTTAGGAAAACGGGTCGTTTGCTTCGACGCTGCGAGCCTCGAAGGGCAGCTGGCCGCGCGCGGTTACAAGACTATCATTCTGTCGTGCGCGGAGAGCCAGCCGTTCTTAGATGTAAAGCCGCCGGAAGAAACGGCTTTTTTTAACGCTTACGTCATGGTCCATAATTTATTGGATGCCGAACTTGCGACCCTCGCTAATTTAATGGATCGATATGAGGTCAGCAGATTTGCACCCTACTGGGATGGTGATCCGCCGCTTTTTCTGTCGTCAGAGCAAATATCTGCGCCGCGTCGGTTGAGCCAAATACCTAAGAGTTTGTCCGGAGACTTCAGGCCGGATTGCAGAGTTTTCTGAGCATGAGGCGGATTGAGGCGAGGCGCAAGAACGCGAGCGCCTTTCGGTTGAGATTCTCCCAATCCTTGGCGAGCCTTCGGCAGCGATTGAGCCACGCGATGGTGCGCTCGACGATCCAGCGTTTTGGCAAGACCACAAATCCGCTGACCTGATCGGAACGTTTGACGATTTCAATGTCGAGATGCGGCAGAACTTTTGCAAGCGCTTTCGCAAATTTCGGTCCTTGATATCCGCTGTCGGCGAACAGCGTCTTCAAAAAGGGAAACATGCCGAACAGTGTCGCCATGACGAGAATGCCTCCATCGCGATCTTGAATGTCGGCCGGATGAACGATGGCGTGGAGCAGAAGACCTAATGTGTCGACAAGAATGTGCCGCTTCTTGCCCTTGATCTTCTTGCCCGCATCGTACCCGTGCGGATCAATGCACGCCCCCCTTTTTCTGCGCTTTTCACGCTCTGGCTGTCGATGATGGCGGCGGTCGGACTGGCTTCCCGTTGCGCTTGTTCGCGACACTGCTCATAGAGCGCGTGGTGGATCCGCTCCAACGTGCCGTCATAGGTCCACAGATCGAAATAGCCATAGACCGAGCTTTTCGGCGGCAGGTCTTTCGGGATCGCGCGCCACTGACAGCCGGTCGAGAGAATGTACATGAGGCCGTTCACCACCTCCCGCATGATCACCGTGCGCTTGCCACCGCCAGTCTTGCCCGGCGGGATCAGCGGTTCGACCAGTCCCCATTCGTCGTCGGTCAGATCGCTCGGATATCGCAACTTGCTGCGGTCGTAACGGGCGCGGTTCTGGCTCGTCCACATCGGTGACCCCTCCTCGAATCAGGCCACCACTCTTGAATCACAGATGATTCATATGATTTCAAGAACTCTTCGGACAGACACTAAGGCGCAAGTTCGATTTCGCTGACATAGCTAATCGACAAGATTTTCATGCGCATCTGTCGAAGATAGATCGCCTCTACGGCAGCCGTCAGGCCAAACGGCTTGAACTCTTCGGAGTTCCGCGATGGAAAATAACCCTGGGCTTAAAAGCACTGACCGGAGATAAACATTTACGCAGCCGCATCTGGGGAAGAATTCGCTCTCGGTTCGGACCGGGTGGTTAAAATGGAATCGTCGATGTCGCACTTTGGCAGTGCGCCCCGAAGGCGCAGTGCGCCCCGAAGGCGCGGATTATCAGTGGAGGAAGATTCCACCCGGAGAGTTGTCGATTGATCCGGAAGCTGACGAGCGGCTTGTGCGGGTAACTGCATGGGCTGGAGCCTCGTGACAAAGGCCGCCTTGGGCGGTTGAGCAATCCGACGGGCCGTAACGTGCGTGAAGCCTGAGCAGGCCTCGAAAGTGACAATGCGGATGCCGACCCTCCTGCCATTTGGGGAAGGCTGTACGAGCGGGGAAGCAATCGACACGCGCACCCGCTCGATCCGCCGGGGTAGTGGGCACGGCACGTCGGAAAGGTGGTTCGGGTAATCGGGGGAGACCCGTTACGGGCGAGGGTAGCGGCCTCAACGTCGCATAGGCGACGGCCATGACGGGAGTCGGACAGGGTCGTAGGAGCATTGAAGCTGGGTAATGCCGGCGGAGCAAAGGGCCCTGACTTCTGGTGCGCTTTCGAAGATGGTGAGGTAAAGGTGATTGGCGCTGAGCCTGCAAACACCAACTGATCCGGACCCTTCAGAGAAAGCTGTATCGAAGGACGAAGGAGGAAAACTCGCGCCGCGCAAACGACGCTTGCGGCCAAAGTTCTTTTCTGTGTGTCTCTCGTTGAATCCAGTCGGAGAGCCGGATGCCTTAATTGGGCACGTCCGGTTCGATGAGCGGGGATGGGAAACGGAGCGTTGCCAAATGGCCCAAGCTACCGCGCCCATCCTCAACTCTACTAAGGCAGACGTGGCGTGATGTCCGGCTTATGTCCGCTTGTGGGGGGCAAAGCGGGCATTCAGCCGCCCGCCGCCGCCGGGCTCAACGATGATGACGCAGCTTAGCTCGCCGGAGCGCCGGGCTGTTTTGACGGATGCGCGCGGGCAAAGGCGTCGATCTGCGAGAGTGCGCCGACGATCCGGCTGAAGATCGGAAACGGCGCGGTATCGACAGCGAAGTATTTGGCGCCGGCCGCCTGGCTGGCGAGGCAGATGTCGGCGAGCGTGACGGTGTCGCCGTGGCAATAGCGGCCGGTTGATTTATCCTGCAGATGCGCTTCGAGCGCGGTGAGGGCCGCGGTATGCCAGTGGCGGCACCATTTCTGCACCGCCGCTTCGTCGAACTTGAACTCGTGCTCCAGATATTCGCGCACCCGCGGCACGATCAGCGGATGGGAATCGCAGGCGACGACCTGCGCCAGGCCGCGCACGCGGGCGCGGCCGCGCGCATCTCGCGGCAACAGCGGCGGATTGGGATGAGTTTCGTCGAGATATTCGATGATGGCGAGCGACTCGAACAGCGCCGGACCGTCGCCGTCGATCAGCGCGGGAATCGCCATCATCGGATTGACCGCGCGGTAGGACGCCTCGCGCTGCTCGCCCTTCATCAGATTGACCTGGATCACCTCGTCCGGAGTGATGCCCTTGAGATTGAGCGCGATGCGCACGCGATAGGTCGCGAGCGAGCGCCAGAATGAAAAAATTTTCACCGTGTTCCTCCTGCAATGACACGCACTATTTCTTGCTGCCGCCGGGATCGGCCTTCAGCCCGGCCGCCTCGATGCCGGCAACGCCGATGATCTCGTCGTTGTCGCCGGTGTCGCCGGAAATGCCGACCGCGCCGATAATCTTTCCGCCGGCGTCGCGGATCAGAATGCCCGCAGGGTTCGGCACCAGCCGGCCGCCGCTCGCCGCGACGATGGCGGCGAGAAAATTCGGGTTTTGCGCCGCCCGTTCCATCATCGTGCGCGAGCCCCAGCCCATGCCGAGCGCGCCATAGGCTTTGCCGACGGCGATCTCATAACGGATGATTCCCGAGCCGTCCTCGCGCTTGGCGCAGACGACATGCCCGCCGGGATCGAGCACCACCACGGTCTGCGGCATCTGCTTGAGCTCCCGCGCCTTGTTTAGCGCGGTGTCGACGATGGTGGAAGCTTGCGCGAGGGTTACTGACATTTTGGCTCCAATGGTGTCGGAAAAAACTATGACTTGGCGCGGCTCGCCCAGTAGACCGACTGGCGCGCGCCGTCGCCGCCGGCAAAGCCTTTTTGGCTGGCCTCCTCGAAGGCCGCGAGCGCGGCTTTAGTCGCGGGCATGTCGGCGCCTTTCGCGGCGCCGGTATCGACCATCGTGCGCAGATCCTTGATTGCGTTGGCGATGCTGAACGTGGTCGCACCCGGATCGCGGTTTTCCATCATGGCGACGATCATGTCGGCGCGCATTTTCAGGCCGTTATTGGCGCCGTTGCTCTCGACGAACAGATCGAGTAGCCGCTTCGGCTCCCAGCCGACGTCGCGCGCGATGGCGAAGGCCTCGCCATAGGCCTGCCAGGCGACCATCAGCGGCAGATTGATCGCGAGCTTCATCGAAGAGCCGGCGCCGACCGGGCCGCAATGTTCGACCTTGCGGCACAATTGTTCGAGGATCGGTCGCGCCCGCGCGGCGGCGGCGGGTCCGGCGCCCATCAAGCCTAGCAATTTGCCCTGGCGCGCCGGCGCCGTCGAACCGCCGACCGGGCATTCGACGAAGGCGGCACCCGTGCCCTCGACCTTCGGCGCCAGCGCGATCTCCACTTTCGGCGGCACCGTGCTCATCTCGATGAACAGCTTGCCTTTCACGTCGCCGGACAACAGGCCGGAGCGGCCGTTATAGACCTCATCGATCGCCGCGCCGTCGGTGAGCATCGTGATCACCGCGTCGCTCGCTGCCGCGAGCGCCGCAGGGTCTGCGGCGACCTTGGCGCCGGCATCGGCCAGCGGCCTGGTTTTCGCTGCCGTGCAATTCCACACCGTCACGTCATCCCCGGTTTCCAGCAAGCGCGCCGCGACGGCGCTGCCCATGGCGCCGAGGCCCGCAATTCCGATGCGCATGTCTCCTCCTTCAGGGCCGTTTCCGGCGGACGATAGGCGATCGGCGCGCGGCGAGAAAGCCGCTTGCGTGCCTAGCGACCGAATGCCATAGCGTCGAATTCCAACAAAAAGGAATGGGGACGGTATGGCTCTCGGAAAAAAAGGGGTCGTCGGCATCATCGGCCTCGGCATCATGGGCGGCTCGTTTGCGGAAAATCTTGTCGCCGCCGGCTGGCGCGTCATCGGCTATGACGTCGCGGCAGCACGCCGCCGGGCGCTGGCGCGCGCCGGCGTCGAGATCGCCGCCGATACCGCCGACGTCGCCCGCAAGGCGAAGACCATCATCACCAGCCTGCCCAATCCCGCAGCACTTGCGGCGACGGCCGCGGCCATCGCCAAAGCCAAAGTGCCGCACCGTGTCGTGGTCGAGGCCTCCACCTTCAAGATCGAAGACAAAACCAAAGCCCAGGCGGTGTTGCAGAAGGCCGGCCACCTCCTGCTCGACTGCCCTATGAGCGGCACCGGCGCGCAGGCCAAAGTGAAAGATCTCGTGGTCTATGCGTCCGGCGGCGCTGCCGAGATCAAGAAATTGCGCCCGATGTTCGCAGGCTTTACGCGGGCGGTGCACGATGTCGGCGCGTTCGGCAACGGCAGCCGCATGAAATACGTCGCCAATCTGTTGGTCGCCATCCACAATGTCGCCAGCGCGGAAGCGATGGTGCTCGGCATGAAGTCCGGGCTGCCGCCGCAGCTGATCTATGATCTGATCAAAACCGGCGCCGGTAATTCGCGCATTTTCGAACTGCGCGCGCCGATGATGGTGAAGGACGACTACGACAACGTCACCATGAAGATATCGGTCTGGCAGAAGGACATGGACGTCATCGGCAGCTATGCCCGCAAGATCCGCGTGCCGACGCCGATGTTCGACGCCTCCAGCCGGATTTACGACAAGGCGCTGCAGGGCGGCCGCGGCGCCGAAGACACCGCCGCGGTCTGCGCCGTGCTGGAAAAGATGGCAGGCGTGAAACGGGGAAAATATCGCGGCAAAATGCGCTGATCGTCGTTGCGGCGCCGGGCCAACGGGTCCGGCCCGAAGTCGCCGGCCCGATGACAGGCTCGGCGAGAAGCCGCAATCTATAGCCACCAGCTAAGCAATTTTGCGCCGGCGTAGCCGTCGCCTATAAAAATGACGCAGGAGGAAACGAATGTCATCGCTTGAAGGCGAAGCCCGCATGGCGGCCGCGGGCGACCGCAAGACGCTTAACGAGCGCAGCGAAACCCGCGACGGCATGCACATCGACTGGGACGTGCCGATCGTCATGGACGATAGGCTGGTGCTGCGCGCCGATGTGTTTCGCCCGATCGCCGAAGGCCGCTATCCGGTCATCTTGAGCTATGGTCCCTACGCCAAGGGGCTCGCCTTTCAGGACGGCTATCCGAGCGCGTGGCAGCGCATGGTGGAGAAGCATCCCGACGTGACCGCGGGCTCCAGCAATCTCTACCAGAGCTGGGAAGTCGTCGATCCGGAGAAATGGGTGCCGCACGATTACGCCTGCGTGCGGGTCGATTCGCGCGGCGCCGGCTGCTCGCCCGGTTTCATCGACCATTTTTCGCCGCGCGAGACCAAGGATTTCTACGACTGCATCGAATGGGCGGGCGTGCAGCCGTGGTCGAACGGCAAGGTCGGTCTCAACGGCATTTCCTATTACGGCATCAACCAATGGCATGTGGCGAGCCTGGAGCCGCCGCATCTTGCCGCGATGTGCATCTGGGAAGGCGCCGCCGACTGGTATCGCGACATGACCCACCATGGCGGCATTCTCTGCACGTTCTGGGAAAACTGGTACGACATGCAGGTCAAGACCGTGCAATACGGCGCCGGCGAGCGCGGCAAGCGCAGCCGCGTGCATGGCGAACTGGTGTGCGGTCCGGATATCCTGTCCGATGCGGAGCTTGCGAAGAATCGCAGCGATTTCGGCGGCGACATCGCCGCGCATCCGCTCGACGACGATTATCACCGCGTCCGCTCGCCGTCGTGGCCGAAAGTGAAAGTGCCGTTTCTGTCGGCGGCCAATTGGGGCGGCCAGCCGCTGCATCCGCGCGGCAATTTCGAAGGTTTCGTCCGCGCCGCCTCGAAGCATAAATGGCTTGAAGTGCACGGCATCGAACACTGGACGCATTTTTACACCGATTACGGCCGCAATCTGCAACTGCGCTTCTTCGACCGCTTTTTGCACGGCAAGAAAGACCGCTTCGACAAGCAGCCGCCGGTACAGCTCCAGGTCCGCCACATCGATCGCTTCGTCGAGCGTACCGAACAGGAATGGCCGCTCAAGCGCACCAAATGGACCAGGCTTTATCTCGACCCGTCCGCTGGCGCGCTCGGTACCAAAACCGCCAGCAAGAAGACGGCGATCCGGTTCGAGGCGATGGGCGACGGCGTCACCTTCCTGACGCCGCCGCTGCCGCGCGAAACGGAAATCACCGGCCCATCGGCGGTAAAGCTTTTCGTTTCGTCCTCGACCAGCGACGCCGACATTTTTGTCGTGCTGCGCGTGTTCTCGCCCGATCTCACGGAAGTGGTGTTTCAGGGCGCCATCGATCCGCACACGCCGGTCGGCCAGGGCTGGCTGCGCGCCTCGCATCGCCAGCTCGACAAGAAACTGTCGAAACCGTACCGGCCCTATCACAGCCACACCAGGAAAGAGCCGCTCAAGCCAGGCGAAGTCGTCGCGCTCGACATCGAAATCTGGCCGACCTCGATCGTGGTGCCCGCAGGCCATCGCATCGCGCTCACCATCCGCGGCAAGGACTATGTCTATCCGGGACCGAGCGGCGGCAAGTTGTCGAACTTCAAGAACGAACTCACAGGTTGCGGACCGTTCCTGCACAACGATGTGCGCGACCGGCCGCCGGACATCTTCGGCGGCGTCACCGGGTTGCATTTCGGCGGCACTGCTCGTCCATATCTTCTGCTGCCCGTCATTCCACCGCAGAAAAAATGATCGTATAACGGCGCCGCACTGAAATCGTGCATCGCCCGATAAGAAGAACAGGTTCCGATCAATACGGGACCAAAGGAGAATGTGATGTTGCGCAAGGTCAATCGCCGGACGCTCCTGGCTGGCAGTGCCTCGGGAGCGGCGGCGGCACTGCTACCTTTTCCCGCACCCGCAATTGCCCAGCCCGCGCCCATCAAACTCGGGCTTCTCACTGTGAAGACCGGACCGCTCGCCCAGGGCGGCATCCAGATGGAACAGGGCGCGCTCTCCTTCTTGAAGCAAGCCAACTTCACCATGGCCGGCCGCAAGGTCGATTTCGTCTCTGCCGATACCGGCGGCGCGCCGGCCGGCGCCAAGACCAAGGTGCAGGAACTGGTCGAGCGCGACAAAGTCGACATCATCATGGGTCCGCTGGCGGCATTCGAGCTCTATGCCATCAACGACTATGTGCGGCAGCAGAAGATGCCGACGCTCAGTCTCGCTGCGGCCGACAATCTCACGCAGCGCACGCCGAACCCGTATCTGTTGCGCGCGTCGGCGTCGTCGTCGCAGGCGATGCAGCCGCTCGGCCACTACGCCGCGAGCGAAATGAAACTCAAGCGCGTCATCAGTCTCGCCGACGATCTGGCGTTCGGCTACGAGGAGGTCGGCGGCTTCCAGGCGGCCTTCGAGAAGGACGGCGGCTGCCTGGTGACCAAGCTGTGGCCGCCGCTCTCGACGCCTGACTACACGCCCTACATTGCCCAGATCACCGATTGCGACGGGGTCTGCCAGGGCTTTGCCGGCTCGAATCCGCTGCGGTTCATGAAGGCTTACGCCGACGGCGGTTTGAGATATCCGGTGGTGACCGGCGAGGTCGGCGGCGACGATGCTTTGCTGAAAAGCTTCGGCAACGAGGCGGTCGGGCTTATCTCGTGCTGCCCTTATTCGCTCGATCTCGACAGCGCGGCCAATTCCCGTTTCATCGAGGCAATGCAGACAAATTTCAATGCGGTGCCGGGCTTCTACGCCGCCGGCATCTACGTCAATTGCCAGGTGATCGAGGCCGGTCTCAAGGCGACTGGAGGCGACATCGGCGATAAAGACAAGTTCATGACGGCACTGCGGGCGGTCAGCCTGACCGACACGCCGCGCGGACCGATCAAGTTCGACCACTTCGGCAACGTGGTCGGGACTTTCTGCATCAGGCGCTGCGGCACCGAGGGCGCCAAATACGGACTAAAGCTGTGGAACAAGATCATCAAGACCTATGACAATGTCAGCCAGTTCTGGACTTGGCCCGAGGCCGAGTATCTGGCCCATCCGGTTTATTCGCGCGACTATCCGCCGCTGCGGAAATGTTGATTAAGGCGCGTCAATAGCGGATTTTACCGGGGGGCGGGGCTTCGCGCGCGCCGGTTGAAATGATAGCCTAAAGCTACAAAGACGGTTGCACAGGATACGCACTGGTACTGCAAGCGCCGCGGAAAAGCTCGGGTTGCTCAAGGGAGGATACGAATGTCTCGCAAGCTGTTGTCTGGAAAAGAAGGGTCACACAAGGTCTCGCGCCGTGCGGTCTTGGCCGGCACGGCGATGGGAGCGGCTGCCGCGCTGACGCGGTTTCCGTCGCCAGCCGTCGCCCAGGATAAGTCGTTCAAGCTCGGTCTTCTCACCGTGAAGACCGGACCGCTCGCTCAGGGCGGCATCCAGATGGAGCAGGGCGTCCTGACTTATCTGAAGGAAAAGAATTACACGATGGGCGGCCGCAAGGTCGACTTCGTCTCCGCCGACACCGGCGGCAATCCGGCCGGAACCAAGACCAAGGCGCAGGAACTGGTCGAACGCGACAACGTCGATGTCATTCTTGGTCCGCTCGCTGCCTTCGAGCTCTATGCCATCAACGAATACATCACCCAGCATAAAATGCCGACGCTCTGTCTGGCAGGGGCCGACAACCTGACGCAACGCACGCCGAGTCCGTTTCTGTTGCGCGCGTCGGCGACCTCGTCGCAGGCGATGCAGCCGATGGGGCACTATGCGGCGACCGAACTCAAGCTCAAGCGCGCCGTTTGCATCGTCGAGGACTTCGCGTTCGGCTACGAGCAGATCGGCGGCTTCCAGGCCGCGTTCCAGAAGGACGGCGGCTGTGTCGTCAGCAAGCTGTGGCCGCCGCTGGTGACGCCCGATTACACGCCCTATGTGGCGCAGATCAGCGATTGCGACGTGGTCTGCCAGGGCTTCGCCGGCTCAAACCCGCTGCGCTTCATGAAGGCCTATGCCAATGCCGGATTGAAGTATCCCGTGGTTACCGGCGAGACCGGCGCCGACGATGCGCTGCTCAAGAGCTACGGCGAAGAAGCGATCGGCCTTGTCAGCTGCTGCCCCTATACGCTCGATGTCGAGACCGATTCCAACAAGCGCTTCATCGATGGCATGCTGAAAAATTACAACACGGTGCCGGGCCAGTATGCCGCGCTTCTCTACGTCAATTGCCAGGTGGTCGACGCCGCGCTCAAGGCCACCGGCGGCGATGCCACCGACAAAGAGAAGCTCATGGCGGCGCTCCGGGCGGTCGATCTGACCGACACGCCGCGCGGACCGGTCAAGTTCGATCACCTCAACAATGTCGTCGGTACTTTCTACATCCGCCGCATCGGAACCAAGGGCGCCAAATACGGGCTCAAGCTCTGGAACGAGGTCATCAAGACCTATGACAACGTCAGTCAGTTCTGGACCTGGCCCGAAGCCGAATTCCTCGCGCATCCGGTCTATTCGCGGGATTATCCGCCACTGACCAAGTGCTGAGGTAGCGTCGCTTAAACCGGCCCGGATCGCATCTCCTGCGATCCGGGATGCTCAACATGCTTAGCGCGGCCGGAACGCGGGAAGGCTGAAGGTATGACATTCTGGCTGCTGCTTACCGTCAACAGCGTGACGTTCGGCGGCCTGTTGTTTTTGTTGTCGGCCGGATTTTCCCTGATCTTCGGGTTGATGCGCATTCCCAATCTGACGCACGGCTCGATGTTCATGGTCGGCGCCTATCTCGGCACCACGTTCCTGTCCGGCGCGCTCGGCTTCACCCTGAATTTCTGGCTGGCTGCGATCATTGCCGGCGTCGAAGTTGGCGTGCTGGGCGCATTGATGGAGCGCCTGTTGCTGCGGCGGCTCGCCGGTCAGCAATTGGCTCAGGTGCTGGTGACGCTGGGCGTCTCCTTCATGGCCGCCGATCTCTGCCTGATGGGCTGGGGCGGCGATCCGATTTCGGTGGCGACGCCGGACCACCTCACCGGTTTTGTCCGCGTCGCCGGAGCGGCATTACCGCTCTACCGCATGGCGGTCATCGTCATCGCCGTCATATTCGCCATCGCGCTGTGGCTCTTGCTCGAGCGCACCCGGCTCGGCGCCATGATCCGCGCCGGCGTCGATGATCCTCAGATGGCGCGCGTCGTCGGCATCCGCGTCTCGCAGCTCTTCACCATCGTGTTCGCGCTCGGCGCGGGTCTGGCGGGTTTTGCCGGGATGATCGGAGGCCCGATCCTCTCGGTCTATCCGGGCCTCGACCAGGACATGCTGCCGCTGGCGCTGGTGGTCGTCATCCTCGGCGGCACCGGCAGTCTGCTCGGCTCGTTCGTCGGCAGCATCATCATCGGCTTCATCTATAATTTCGGCCAGGCGCTGCTGCCGGAACTCGCCTATTTCGTGCTTTTCCTGCCGATGGTGCTGGTGCTGGTGCTGCGGCCGCAGGGTCTGTTCGGGGGCCAGATCCTGTGAACGATCCTGCGAAAAATCCGCGGCCAGTCGGCGCGAGCGGCGCCGTCATCGCCGGGCGCGTCGCTATTGCTGTGGCCGTCGTGGCGCTGATCGCGGTGCCTTACGCGATCACCCAGATCTATTACGTCAATATCGCGAGCCAGGTTTTGCTCTACGCCGTGTTCGCGCTCGGTCTCAATGTGCTGGTCGGCTATGCCGGGCTGGTATCGCTCGGCCATGCCGGGCTGTTCGGCGTCGCCGCCTATATCGATCGCCTATCTGCTCGCCGCCGGCTACGGCCATGCCGTTGCGATCTTCGGTGCGCTCGCCGGCGCGCTCGTTGCGACCGCGGGCTTCGCCGCGCTGTCGCTGCGGGCGACCGGCATCAGCTTCATCATGATTACGCTGGCGCTCGGCGAAATCATCTGGGGGCTCGCTTATCGCTGGATCAGCATCACCGGCGGCGACAATGGCATCAGCGTGTCGACGCGGCCGGCGCCGTTCGGTCTGTCGCTTGATTCGCCGCGGGCGTTCTACGATGCGACGCTGGTGATCTTTCTGATCGCGGTGGTCGCGGTCGCCATCTTCGTGCGCTCGCCGTTCGGCGCGGCGCTGTGCCGGCACCCGCGACCAGCCGCGCCGCATGAATGCGCTCGGCTACCATGTCTGGATGATCCGGTTCTGGGCTTTCATGTTCTCCGGCCTGCTGACCGCCGTCGCCGGCATCCTGTTCGTCTACTACACCGAATTCATCAGCCCGCAGGCGCTGGCGCTGACCGCTTCGGCGGAAGGCCTGCTGATGGTGATTTCCGGCGGCGCCGGAACGCTGCTCGGGCCGGTGGTCGGCGCTGCGCTGGTCGTCATCGTCAAGAACGTGGTCAGCGCCTACATCACGCGCTGGAATTTCATGCTCGGCGCCATCTTCGTCGCCATCGTCGTGTTCATGCCGGAAGGCCTGGTGCCGGGGGCGGCGCGGTTGACGCGCTCGGCCTGGCGCAGCGTGACCCGCCGCGGCAAGGCGGCTGCGCTCGCGGAGCGAAAGCCATGAACGCGGAATCCACGAGCGCGCTCGTCGTCGCCGACCTCAGCAAGTCGTTCGGCGGCTTGCGCGTCACCACGAACGTCAGTCTCAATGTCGGCGCCCGGCGAACGCCGGCTGATCATCGGGCCGAACGGCGCCGGCAAGACCACCTTGTTCAATCTCATCACCGGCGAGATCACGCCCGACAGCGGATCGGTGCTGCTGTTCGGCGCGAACATCACCCGGATGCCGACCCGCAAACGCACCCATCTCGGCATGGCGCGGACCTATCAGATCATCACGCTGTTCGCGCGCGATACGATCGAGCGCAATGTCACGCTGGCGCTGCTCGGCCTGTCGCCGCTGCGCTGGAATCCGCTGCGTCGCGCTCGATCGCCAGCATCATTTGACCGAACGCGGCCGCGAGGCGCTCGAGTCGCGTCGGCCTCGGCCACATCGCGGCGCGGCCGCTGGCGCAGACCTCATACGGCGAACGCCGCCGGGTCGAGATCGCCATGGCGCTGGCGCAGAATCCCAAAGTGCTGCTGCTCGACGAGCCGTTTGCCGGGCTCTCAATCGACGAGCGCCAGGATGTGCGCAAGCTCCTCGCCGCCATTCCGCGCGACGTCACCATCGTGATGATCGAGCACGACATGGACATCGCGCTCGATCTTGTCGACCGCATCACGCTTCTGCATTTCGGCGAGGTAATCGTCGAAGGCACCCGCGCCGAAGTCGTGGCCGATCCGCGCACGCGGGAGGTCTATCTTGGCGAATAGCGCGCTCAGCCTCACCGACATCGACGCCTTCTACGGCGAAAGCCATGTGCTGCAGCAGGTGTCGTTTACGCTCGGCGAGGGCAGGCTGCTCGGGCTGTTAGGCAGGAACGGCGCCGGCAAGTCGACCTGCATGAGCGTCAGCGTCGGGCTCTTCCGCCGCGCGGCGGCAGCGTCGAAGTGTTCGGCACGCCGGTGACGCGGCTGGGGCCGGAGAATGATTTCCGCGCGAGGCGTGGCGCTGGTGCCGCAAGGCCGCCGCATCTTCAGCAGCCTTACCGTGCGCGAGAACCTGATGGTCGCCGCGCAAAACGGCTTTGCCGCCCGCCATGACGCCGTGGACCAGGACACGGTGTTCGCCATGTTCCCGCGCCTGGCCGAGCGGCGCCGGCAATTCGCCGGCTATCTGTCCGGCGGCGAGCAGCAGATGCTCGCCATCGGCCGCGCGCTGATGGCCAATCCGCGCGTGCTTGTTGATGGACGAGCCGTCGGAAGGCCTGGCGCCGCAGATCGTCGCCGAAGTCATGGCGACGATCCGCAAGCTCAAGGACAGCGGCCTTTCCATCGTGCTGGTCGAGCAGAGCCCGAAACTCGTGTTCGATATCGCCGACGATATCGTCATCCTCAATTCCGGCCGCGTCGCGGTGGTGTCGACCGCGGCAGAGCTGAAAGGCCGACGGCGTCGATCTGCGCCAGCACCTCGGCGTATTCTGATAGCCCGGCACGCCGGCAGTCCGGTATTGTCTTGAGCCGGTTTCTTTGCGGCGGAAATATGCGAGCGCGCGCACGTTATTGCAATTGCGAGGCGCAGTCACGATGGCAGTCTTTGGAGGGGCGCTACTTGATTACCGTTCCCGAATTGGCGGCGGAGGCGTTCGGCGCTTATCTTGCACGACCATTTAAGCCGTAGGTTCGCCTCGACCCATGCCGACCTGACCGAGCTCATGCCGTCGGTGGCGCGGCTGGCCCTCGAATGCATCGGCAACAGCGACGCGCTCTATCACAATGTCGAACATACGATGCTGGTGACATTGGTCGGCTACGAAATCATGAAGGGCCGATCGCTGCTGACGCCGACTTATCCCAGCGACTTCGCCCATCTCCTGGTCGCCTGCCTGTTGCACGACATCGGCTATGTGCGCGGCATTCTCAAAGGCGACGGCCCCGACGGCTACGTCATCGACGCCAAGGGCAACAAGGCAAAATTGCCGCGCGGTTCGTCGGACGCCGCGCTGTTGCCGTATCACGTCGATCGCTCGAAGCTGTTCGTCAAGGACCGGCTGTCCAAGATGGAATTGCTCGATGCCGACCGCATCGCCAGCGCCATCGAGTATCACCCGCTTTCCCTCGACGCAGGCGTCGGGCGATGCCGACAACGAAGAGGGCATGCTGGTGCGCGCCGCCGATCTGATCGGCCAGCTCGGCGATCCGCATTATTTGCGCAAGGCCAACGCGCTCTATTACGAGTTCGAGGAAGTCGGCATGAACCGGCAGCTCGGCTATACCTCGCCGGCCGATCTCACCGATCTCTATCCGCAGTTTTACTGGAACAGCGTGTCATCGCATATTCAGATCGCGATCCGTTATTTGAACGTCACGTCGAGCGGGCGGCAGTGGATTGCAAACCTTTACAGCAACGTGTTCCGCGCCGAGCGCGATCTGAGCCTGTGCGGGCCGCAGCGCTAGCTACGAGCATCATGTTGGCGCTTTAGATTGGACCTTGCTTTCGCCGACGGGCATGGCGGGAGATGGCTGGAAAAATTTTTATCAACTATCGCCGCGGCGATGACCCCGGCAATACCGGCCGCCTGTTTGATCGGCTGCAGGACGCATTCACGCCCGATCAGCTTTTTATCGACGTTGACAGCATCGAGCCCGGGCTTGATTTCGTCCGCGTGCTCAACGAGCGCGTAGCCGAGTGCGACGTCGTGCTCGCGGTGATCGGCAAGGGCTGGGTCGACGCGCGAGATCCGGCTGGCAACCGCCGGCTCGACGATCCCGACGATTTTGTCCGCATCGAAATCGCATCCGCTCTCAACCAGGGCAAGCGCGTCATCCCGGTCCTGGTCGGCGAAGCGCAGATGCCGCGGCCGGAAGACCTGCCGGATGCGATCAAGCCGCTGGCCAGGCGCAATGCGGTGCGGCTGACGCATGAACGCTTTCGCGCCGACATGCAGGGCCTGGTCAAGGCGCTGCAGCGCGGTCTTGATGAGTTCGATGGGCTGCGGCGTGCGGCGCTCGATACGTCCCGCCTTGCGCAGGCCGAAGAAGTGCGCAAACGCGCCGCACAGGCTGCCGCGGACCGCGCTGCGGCGCACCGGGCCGCAGTCGAAAGCGCCAGCCCGGCCGCGTTGCGCTCGTTTCTCGATCGCTATCCGAAGGGCGCCGATGCGCGCGAGATTCGGCGGCAGTTGCGACGGCTGGAAGCGCCGGCGGCGCGGCAACCGCGGCCGGCGCTCGTTGCCGCAGTGGCGCTCGCGGCGATCCTCGCAGCCGTTGCTGGGCTGCTATGGATCAAAACAAATAGAACGCCGCCGGGCTCTCCGCAGATTGCAGCACTGCCGGCCGCGCCTGTAGCTCAAGAGTCGCCGCCGGTTGCGACGCCGGCCGTGGGCGCGCCGGCAGTTCCCAGCGCGCAATCGGCAAGCCGAACTGCACCGGAGTCGGCGTCGCCGCCGCCGCCAAGTCCCGATGTGATTGCGTGGTCGCTTGTCGATGGCACCACCGACGATGACTCGCTCAAGCGCTTTGTCGCGGAATATCCCGACAGCCGCTTCCGCAAGGCTGCGGAGACGCAAATTGCGTCGCTGGCGGCCGAAGCTGCGAGAGTCTCGGCGGCGAACAGGATGGCGACGACGCGTTCGTTACAGATCGAGCTCAAGCGCGTCGGCTGCTACCAGGGCGACGTCACCGGGCAGTTCGACGACGCCACCAAAGCGGCCTGGCACAGTTTCGCCAGTCTTGCGTCGGTCGCCATGCCCGACGACGTATCGGCCGACGCGCTCAAAGCGGTGCGGGGTGTCGGCAAACGTGTCTGTCCTCTGGTATGTCCTTCGGGACAGCACGGCGAAGGAGATCTCTGCGTCGCCAACGCACCGCCGCCGGCGAGCGCGGCTTCGGCGACCGAGCCGAGCCGGCCCGCGCCGGCGGCAAAGCCGCGGCCGGCGCCGGCGAAGCCCCATCCGAAGTGTTTCAATTTCGGCGGTAATCAGTATTGCGAGTGAACTGCAGTCATTGCACTTTTTATTGCACTTGGCATGACGCGGTTTCGGCGGTCGGCCGGCCGCAATAGTGATAGATCGTACCATCGAATAACGTGTACTCGGTTTTGCCGGGCTTTAAGGACGACTCAAATCTTGCGGTGCAGGATCGCCCGTTGACCGCGATATCGATTACCATTTGATTGTTGGGCAGATTCCAGATCAGCAACAGCCGATGTTGCCCGGCGACGCGCACTTGCGCCGAGCCGCCGGGTGCCGGTGTCGATCGCCCAAGCCGGGCCTCGAAATGAATCCTGCTCGACAAGACGAAGGCGGTTTCCGTTATGTCGGCGGTGGCGCTGCCGTCCGAGTTCAAGCTGCCGGTGCCGGAGCCGCTGATCGGAACATGGCTGATGTTGAACGGCCGGTGGCAGTCGACATGCCCGGAAAAGGCGATCTGGAAATTGACCGTCGAGGCGTGCGCGCGACCCGAGATTGCAAATGTAAATCCAACGATCCCCAAGAACAGGATCGATTGGCACATGCGTGTGTGCTTGATCGGCATGCCCCTTCCCCCCGTGGAGCCTGAGTAGACATATCCAGCTCAAGCTACACGGCAGGGTAGCGGTATTCCAATTTACTGTGAAGCGCCGAAATTTCGTGCGATTTCGGCCACGCGCTGCACACGCCGCGGTGGTCTCTTGCACATTGCCGCCCGCTATGCTTTCCCCGCTGCGGCGAAGCTGTTTTCAAGGGAAACCGATGACCGAGCAATGGAATAAGTACGGCCCGACCGGCGCGCGCAAGCACGGTAAAACGGGCCGCGAGGTGCGGCCGCAGAGCGTCACCATCGACATCCATGCCCATGTCGATGTGCCCGAGGCGGCGAAATTCGTCGCGCCGCATCTCGATATGACGACTGTCCCGCTGTTTCATTTCGCCACGCCGCAATCGCAGGCGCTCACTCTCAAGCAGGGCGCCGACATCAGCGCGCGCCGCGGTCACGAGCACCGGCTCGCCGACCTCGACGCCATGGCCATCGACGTCCAGATGATCGCGCCGCCGCCCTTGCAATGTTATTACACGGTGCCGCTCGACATCGCGGTGAAGGCGGCGCGGATCGTCAACGACGGCATCGCCGAGTTTTGCGGCAACCGCCCCGATCGCTTCAAGGGCTTTGGCACGGTGCCGATGATCGACGGTCGCGAGGCGGCAAAAGAGCTCGGGCGATGCGTCAAGGAGCTCGGCTTCACCGGCGTTGAGATTTTGACCAACGTCGCCGGCAAGGAATTGTCGGATGCCGCGTTCGCGCCGTTCTGGCAAAAGGCGGAAGAGCTCGGCGTGCTGGTGATGATCCATCCCAACGGCTTCACCGAGGCGTCGCGCTTCACGCGCTTCTACTTCAACAATGTCATCGGCAATCCGCTGGAGACGACGATCGCGCTGCATTACCTGATTTTCGACGGCGTGCTCGAGCGGCATCCGAAGCTGAAAATCCTCGCCGTACATGGCGGCGGCTACCTCGGCGCCTATCCCGGCCGGATCGATCATGCCTGGGCGGCGCGTTCGGACGCACACGGCGACCTGCCGCAGCCGCCGACGACTTATCTCAAGCGCATTTACGTCGACACCGTCGTGTTCACGCCGTATCAGCTCGCCGAACTGGTGCGGGTGTTCGGCGTCGACCACGTCGTGATGGGCACCGACTATCCGTTCGACATGGCCGAATTCGATCCGGTCGGCCACATCGCCGGCGTCGAGGGTTTTGACGCCGCGACCATCGCGGCGCTTGCCGGCGGCAACAGCAAACGCTTGCTCGGACTGTGAGCTGGGTTTCGCGCTATTTCGACTGCGGTTCGGGTGCCGCCGGTGGTGGCGCCGCCGCAGCCGGGGGCGGAGCCATTTGTGCGGGTGCGGGTGCAGGAGCGGGCGGCGGTGCCGGCGGCGGCGGACTGGCCATGTGGGCGTAGATCGCGCCCGGCACGATCGTCATCACGAATGTGGTCGGTGTTTCCTTCGGCCCGAACGGGCCTGCCACCTGATGCGACACTGGCGGCAGGCTTTGCAGATAGGCGGCGATCGCGCGCGCGTCGGATTTCGTCAGATTGGCGTAGGCGTCATAGGGCATGGCCGGCGCCAGCTTGCGGCCTTCCGGCGTCACGCCGGTCGTCAATGCGGTCACGATCTGGGCCGCGGTCCATTTGCCGAGCCCGGTCGCCTTGTCCGGCGTCAGGTTCGGGCCGACAAAAACGCCGAGCCCCGGGATGGCGAAGCCGACATCCGAGCCGCCGAGAAACTTGGTCATGTCCGGCTTGCCGAAGAAATGACCGGGCGTGTGACAATCGGTGCAGCTGCCGAAGGTGACCAGATATTTGCCGCGCGCGATCTCGCGCTTGCTGGCGGCGTTGGCGGCAACCGGCGCCGTCAGCCACGCGCCAGCCAGCGCGGCGGCGGCCACGAGTACCGCGACGCGCCGGCCTACCGGCGCCGCGGCGGGTGTTTCACCACAACGACAAGATGCAACATTTGCACAGCTTCGCATGTCTCTCTCTCCACGATTCGGCAGTTGATACGCTCCCATCCGCGCATGTCGTGGTCAATACATTCCGGTGTCAGCGCCACGGGTTCCACATGACGCGAGTGGGAAATCCCGGTCTCGCCGGCGCCCGATCACGCGCGTGAACGCGGCTGCGTCAGCTCGACGCCGGCCGCGACGAGCGCCAGCACAGCGGGCACGATCATCGGATGGCCGATCGCGTGCAGAGCGACCGCACCGATAATGGCGCCTGCGGCGTAAGCGATCCACGCCGTCGACATGACCGCAATCGTGGTCTGCCGCCGCGGATCTGCGGCTTCCGGCACCGCCGCGCCGAGGGTGACGAGATCGCCGGTGATAAAGACGGTATTGACCGAGACGCCGCCGATGATGCGAACCGTGGCATTTTGCATGGCGAGCGCTGCGGCACAGATCGTGGCGCTCCATTCGCTGGCGATGAGTTCCGATCCGCCCAGCATGATCGCGGCGAGAAGAAGCGGCACGCCTGCCGGACACCTAATCTTTAGCGCGAACTGGGTGGCGATGACCGCCGCGAGGAACACCGCAATGATGCTGAAGTGAAAGGCGGCGCGGTCGAGCCGCCATGACGCGAGGTCGATGCCGAGAAGGATGGTGTTGCCGGTCATTGCGCCGACGAACGTATTGTAACGAAGAAAGGCGATGGCATCGGCCGAGCCGGCGATCACGCAGAGCAGCGCGGTTCGCCCGAGATCGCGCAATTGCATCGGCATGCCTCACGCCGGGCGCATCAAGCTAGCGCCGCCGCCGCTTCTTGCCCGGCTTTAACTGATGCACGGTTGCCGCCATGCCGGCGCTGCGCCGCAGCGCTTCTTTGAGGCTCGCCGGCCGGCCGTATTTCTTCAAGAGGTCGCGAAACGCCTCGTCGGCCAGTTCCTGAAAATCCTTCATCTGGTCGCGGCCGAGAAGGTCGATCGCCCTCCAGGTCTCGTCGTCGAACTGCAGGCGCTTGCCCGGCATCAGCTCGCCTTCTTATGCCGCGCGTTGGAACGCGCCGTCTTCTTGGCCCCGCTCTTGGCGGGTTTCGCCGCGCGCCCGCTCGATCGCGCCGCCGGGCGCGGCGCGCTGCCGCCGCCTTTGAGGCTTTGCCGCAGCGCATCCATCAGATTGATGACGTTCGACGGCGCGCTCTCTTTCGGCCGCTCGATCTTCTCGCCCTTTTGTTTCTTGCGCAGCAAATCCTTCAGCGCGTCCTCGTAATCGTCCTTGAACGCCGCCGGCTTGAAGTGGCCGGTCTTGGTCTCGACGATATGCACCGCGAGATCGAGCATGTCCTTGGGGATCTTCTCGTCCTCGATGCCGTCGAAATATTCGTCTTCGTTGCGCACCTCGTAGGGGTAGCGCAGCGTGACGCCGACCATGCCCTTGCCGCGCGCTTCGAGCGCGATGATGTGTTCGCGCGAGGTGAACACCACCTTGCCGAGCGCCACCATGCCTTCGTTGCGGATGGCCTCGCGGATGACGGCGAAGGCCTGCTGGCCGACGTCGCCGTCAGGCACGATGAAATAGGGATCGCGCAGGTAAAGCCCGTCGATCTCGCTCCGCGGCACGAACTCGTCGATGTCGATGATGTGCTTGGATTCGATGGCGACCGCGTCGAGCTCCTGCGGGTCGAGCTCGATATATTCGCCCTTGGCAAGCTCGTAGCCCTTGACGATGTCGGCGTTGTCGACCTCGTCGCCGGTGTCGGCATCGACTTTCTTGTAGCGGATGCGGTTGCCGGTCTCTTTGTTGAGCTGGTGGAAGCTGATCTTCTCGCGCTCCGAGGTCGCCGGGAACAGCGCGATCGGGCAGGAGACCAGCGACAGCTTGAGATAGCCTTTCCAATAGGCGCGGGGGGCCACGGCGATACTCCTTACAATTCAGGAACCGGATGTAGAACCCTCAAGAACGCGGATTCAACGATAACAGGGAGCGCGCGTTCCACAAGGGAACCCGGCGGCTATTGGTTATCGGCCGTTTCTTCTTTGTTCTTTCCGGCCGAAGCGCTGTCAGAGTTTCAAAGCCGTTTGGCTCAGTCTCTCGGCCATGCCGCTCGAAAGTAACGGGTCAGGGGCGCCGGAGAAACATCATGTAGAAAGCTGCAAACACCACGACAATGCCAATATTCATGATCAGCCGCTCCCAGAAATGGTTTCTCAAGAACAGAATATCCACACCGACGATAACGGCCACCATCGCCGCGACGTAGAGTGCAATCGCTACCTGTCTGCCCATTCCGACTTCTTATACGAGCGGCGCCCGGCTTTGATAGCGGGTTGAAGTCTTCCACAATCCCGATTGTGACATTCCCTCGCCCACCGCCTAGACTCGGTGGCGAATCGATGATTCGCGAGGCCGCAATCATGCCCGTCAGCAGCGCACTACGAAAACAGCCGGGAGCTCTGGAAAAGTCAGAGCCGCGGCTCTATCACGCCAAGATGCTGGTGACCCGGCTGGAAGAATGGTGCGTCGAGGCCGCGACCGCCGAGGAAGCGCGCGCGCTGTTCGCCGCCGGCGGCGGCCACCGCTGCACGCCGGGCGAAAGCGTCCACACCGAGTTCGACGAACTCATCGACGAATAAGCCGGATCCGCCGCTCGATCTGCGGCTCCCTTTCGCTATGCTACGAGCCACCTACATAAGGTGGCGAAGCGTGCGATGGCCGATAATCCGCAAATCTTCTCCGGCCGGAAACGGCTCAGAGCGCTCCTCCTGAGCGATCGCATCGAGACGTCAAATCTCGATCACGACGGCGTCGTCCGACGCTGCCGCTGACTTATCGGTTCGGCAAGGAAGGATTTGTGACGCTGTTTCGCTATGGCGTCGCGGTCACCGTCGGGCTCACCCCGCAAGAGGAGGATGAGGTGGTGCGGGATTTGAGGCCGCGTTTGATCCGTCCCGTCGTGCCTTCGGAGGAGGAAACCGTGCTCCTCGAAATCGGGCCCGACAAGGAGAACCAGGTTCTGCCGGGCGGTCCCATCACGCTGAAGTCGATCACGCCCGAGCATCTGGTCGTCATCGCGGACGCGCTGTCGAAAAGCGTGGTGCTGGCCCGCGATGAGCGTGAAGTGGCGGCCGTCTTCGAACTCGTCGAGCCTTTTGCCCGGCAATTGGCCGAAAACGGCCGCGCCGCCGCCGGCCGCCGCGCCATCCTCAAGCTCATCGGCAGCACCTTGCTGGTGCGACATCGCGTTTCCGGCCGCTTCGCCGTCGCCGACAAGCCGGATGTGCTGTGGGATCGTTTCGACCTGGAGCGGCTCTATGCCAGACTCGAAGACGAGTATGAGCTCAAAGAACGCGCGGACGCCCTGTCGCGCAAGCTTGCGGTCATCGCCGAGACCGCGGAGGTTCTCGCCGACATCATCGACACCAAACGTTCGTTGCGGCTGGAAATCATCATTGTCATCTTGATTGCCGTCGAGCTTATCTTCGCCGGCTATCAGACGCTGCACTGACGGGAAGCGCGCGCTCGCGGTTTGCGGCATACCGCTCTATAATGAAGGGGCGGTATCGGTGCCGTCGCAAATCGGACATTACACGGTGCAAGGTTGCGGCCGGGAAGCGGCGGATTTGCGCGGCCTTTCGATTGAGTCATAATTCCGGTGTGTCATGACGACGGCTGATGCCATGAGCCTGCCGGGTGCTGCGCCCGTTCCGGCCGCGGCGGGCATGGTGCACTTCCTCGGCAGGGAAGCGGTTTATTGGCGGCTCCGCATCAAAGGCGCGGCGCTGCTGATGCTCACTTTGGGCATCTATCGCTTCTGGTTCGCCACCGATGTACGGCGTTACCTGTGGTCGTCGACCGAAATCGGCGGCGAGACGCTGGAATATACCGGGCTTGCCACCGAACTCCTCGGCGGTTTCCTGCTCGCCATTGCCATTGTCGGGCCGCTCTACACCACGATCGCCTCGGCCGCGCTGACGCTCGAAACCGCGGCGTCGGCGATCGGCGCCATCGGCTTTGTGCTTCTGCTGTTGCTGTCGCAATTCGCGCTCTACCGCGCGCGCCGCTACCGGCTGACACGCACGGCGTTCCGCGGCGTCCGCTTCGATCAGCACGGCTCGGCCTGGCGCTATGCGGTCTATGCGCTGGCGTGGTGGACGCTCGCCGTTGCCACGCTCGGATTGGCTTATCCGTGGGCGCAGGCCGCGCTGCAGCGGTTCAAGATGCGCCACACCTGTTACGGCGATCTGGCGGGGTCGTTTGCCGGTTCCGGAGCGGCGCTGTTCCTGCGCGGGCTGCCGATCTGGCTTGGCGTCGTCGGGCCGATCGTCCTTGCCGTCACGGCGCTTGTTCGCATGGTCGACTGGAATGCGCTCAACGCCATGATGGCGGCAGGCAAGGGTAATCCGCTTGCCTTGCTGGCCGAGAATGCCGGCGTCAGCCTGTTCGCCGTTGCCGCTGTTTGTTTCGGCATCAGCCTGATCGCGGCGCTGGTGCTCTACCCGCTGTTCGCAGCGATCATGATGCGCTGGTGGATTTCCGGCCTGCGCTTCGGCACGCTGGCAGTGCATTCGCGGCTTTCCACGGCGCAGGTCTATCGTGTCTATCTGCGGTTTGTTCTTTACGTCGTGCCGTTCACGCTCGTTGCGACGGCGGCCGGCGCGGTGAGCGTCATCGCCGCCAGCGCGCTGGTCGGATCGAGCCGCAATTCCATGCTGGCGGAACTGTTTGCCAGCGCGGTGACACTCGCGATCTATGTCGTCATCGTGCTTGGCGCGTCGACCATTTATCAGGTCGCTATCACCTTCGCGATGTGGCGGCTCGGTGTGCAAACGGCGGAACTTTCCGGCGCGGATGCGCTGGAGACCGTGCGCGCCAGCGGCTTGCCCGATTCGGCGCTCGGCGAAGGGCTGGTCGACGCGCTCGGCGTCGGAGGCATCTGATGGCGCGCGCCTTGAGCAAGAATGATGACTGACGCGCCCACGGCAGGCTCGACACCGTTGCGCGGCGCCGCCGTTTATTTCGACGGCACGTCGAGCGCGCGCAACGAAATCATCGTTGCAATAGGCGCCGACGGCTTGCGCATTTTGGCGGGGGGCGGCCGCGGTCAAAACGCCCCGCAGGATCGCCTGCTCGACGAATGGGCTTATGCGGAACTGCGCCGCATGTCGGCGCCCGAGGGCGTGCTGCGCCTCGGCCGGCGTGGCGAGACGCTGCTGGCGCGGCTCGAAATCCGCGACCCGGCGCTGATCGTGGCAATCGAGGATCGCGCCGCGGGACTTGACCGCACCGGCGCAGCCGAACGGCGGCTGCGCCGCAAGGTCATCGGCCTGAGCGTCGCCGCCGCGGCTTCGCTCACGGTGACGGCGATTTTCGGCCTCCCGGCTTTGGCCAGCCGGATCATCCCGTTCGTTCCGCTCGCGGCCGAGCGCAGGCTTGGTGACGCGATCGACCGCAACATCCGGCCCGCGCTCGATGCGCAGCATCTCGGTGCGGCTTTCACCTGCGGCACGGCGCCGTCCGAAACGGCCGGCCGCGCCGCTCTCGACACGCTCGTCGGCAAACTCGAAGCGGCCGCGGCGCTGCCGTTTCCGCTCCGCGTCGCGGTGATCCGCCGCGCCGATCCCAATGCCATGGCACTGCCCGGCGGCCGCATCTATGTCGACGAGGGCCTGATCGCCAAGGCGCAGAGCCCGGACGAACTGGCCGGCGTTCTGGCCCATGAAATCGGCCACATCGCCCACCGCGACGGCACCCGCACCGTGCTGCAGACGGCCGGCCTGTCGTTTCTGTTCGGCATGACGCTCGGCGATTTCGTCGGCGGCGGCGCGGTGGTGATCGCGGCGCGCACTGTGCTGAAATCGTCCTACTCGCGCCGCGTCGAGGCGTCGGCGGATGCCTATAGCGTCGATCTGATGGAACAAGCGGGCGGCGATCCGCATGCGCTCGGCGCCCTGCTGGCCCGCATCTCAGTCGACAAGGTCCACGGCATGAAGCTTTTGCTCGACCATCCCGAAACCAAGGACCGCATCGCCGCCATCGACGCCGTGGCCTTTAACGGCGCGATCACGCCGCTTTTGGACGCGGCGGACTGGAACGCGCTAAAGCAGATTTGCGCCCCACTTCCGGCCAATGCTAACGGCAGTGTCGAAAGCCACTAGCCGGACGGCAAGGCCGGCGCGGCGGAACGAGACCCCGGGACAATGCGACGTCGCATCCTCAACGATAGGCCGGTTTCGCGGCTCGCGGTCTGGGCGCGCCGGCTCGCGCTGTTCTCGCTCGCCGCGACTTTCGTCGCTATCGTCATCGTGCGGTCCGGCGCGCTCGACATCGTTCCGGCGCTCTCGACGCTCGCCGGCGCGCTGGTGCTGGCCTGCGTCGCCATCCTGTTGGCGCTCGGCTCCGGTATCGTGATCTGGCGCGACGGCTCAGGCGGCGGCCGATACGCCGCCGCCGCTTTGTTCATCGGCTTCGCGCTGATCGCCTATCCGCTCTATCTCGGCACCAAGGCCTACCGGCTGCCGGCGATCTACGACATCACCACCGATCCGATCGATCCGCCGCAGTTCGACGCCATCGCCCGGCTGCGGCCGCGCGACGCCAATCCGATCGTTTATGCCGGCCTCTACACCGCCGAGCAGCAGAACGCGGCCTATCCCGATATCGAGCCGGACGACACTACGGCGTCGCCGCAGGAGGCCTACAACGCCGCGATGAAGGTCATCAACAAAAGGCGCTGGCGGGTGGTCGATGCACGGGCGCCGCAAGCGCCGCTGCCGCGCATCATCGACGCGCGGCAGTCGCCGGACAATGCGGTGCGCGACGGCATTATCGAAGCGGTGGCGCGCACGCCGATCCTCGGCTTTCGCGATGACGTCGTGGTGCGGGTGCGAGCGACCACCGACGGCGCCCGTATCGACGTGCGCTCGGCCTCGCGCTACGGCCGCAACGATCTCGGCACCAATGCCGCGCGGGTGCGCAATCTGATCGACGACATCGACGACGTGCTGGCGCGGCCGGTGCCGGAGAAGAAGCCGGCGCCGCTGCCGCATCAGCCGCCGGCCAAGGCGTCCGCCAAGCGATAGACGCCCGCAATCGATGGCGGGCCTTCGGTCGCGACGACACCGCGCGCCACCAGATCTTCCAGATGCGCCAGCACCGATAAAGCCGCGGCGCCCGTCAGCCGCGGATCGAGCCCGATATAGACCGCTTTGACCAGAGTCGCGATGTCGGCCTCGCCTTTGCCGAGCCGGTGCACGATCGAGGCTTCGCGGCCCTGGCGGTGGCGGATGAGAAATTGCACGTAGCGCGGCGCTTCGCGCACCGGCGCGCCGTGGCCGGGAAGGTAAAGCTGTTCGCTGCGGCGCGCGAGCTTGTGCAGCGAGGCCATGTAATCGCTCATGGCGCCGTCGGGCGGCGCGACGATGGTGGTCGACCACGCCATGACGTGATCGCCGGCGAACAATAGATCGGCTTCCTTGAAGGCGAAAGCCATGTGATTGGCGGTGTGGCCCGGCGTCGCCACCGCTTCGAGCGTAAAGCCGTCGCCGCTGACCACCTCGCCGTCGGCGAGCGCCACGTCGGGGCGGAAATCCATGTCGGCCGAGGCATCGAGGCGGCGCGTCTCGCCGATATGGAGCGGCCGCGCCAGCCGGTGCGGCCCCTGGGCAAAAACCTTGGCGCCGGTCGCCGCTTTGATTTTCGGCACCGCCGGCGAATGATCGCGATGGGTATGGGTGACGAAAATGTGGCTGACGGTCTCGCCGCGCACCGCCTCAAGCAGCGCCGCGATATGGGCGTCGTCATCGGGCCCCGGGTCGAGGATCGCGACTTTGCCGCGGCCGATGATGTAGCTCATCGTGCCCTTGAACGTGAACGGGCCGGGATTGTTGGCGACGATCGCGCGCACCTGCGGCGCGATATCGCGGACCTGGGCGGGCTCGAGATCGAATGTCTTGTCGAACGGCACGTCGTCGTTGGTGTCGCGCCTTCGTTCAGCGTCCGTCATGCTCTGCTCCCGCTTTCCGCTCCACCATGTGCGGAGGAAGAAGGCGGAGCGCAAGCGCAGTGCAAAGCTGCGGGATGGAGGGATTTGGCGTGGCGAAAGCGGATTCGGGGTCCTTAAAATAGTAGAGCCCCGGTGCCGGGAATGCCGGGGCTCTAGCAACCTCAATTCGCCACGGTAAGTGAGACCGAGATCGCCGAAGCCTACTATGCAAACGCCGGGCCAATTGCCGCTGCGGGAAAACCCCGGCGATTCCGCCTGATTCCTGCGCCAAAAATGGGCTCTGGTCGCGGGACGGGCGTTCGCTGGCTAATTTCCAGGCAGGTTTTGGCTGGTGCGTATCAAAACGGCGTCCGGCTGCGGATGGCGGCCGCCAGCGTGCCTTCGTCGAGGTAATCGAGCTCGCCGCCGACCGGCACACCGTGGGCCAGCCGCGTCACCTTCACATTGGCCTCGTGCAACAAATCGGTGATGTAGTGGGCCGTGCTCTGGCCGTCGACGGTGGCGGAGAGCGCGAGGACGATCTCCTTGACCGCCGGATCGCTCGCCCGCTTGACCAGCGCGTCGATGGTCAGATCGTCCGGCCCGATGCCGTCGAGCGGGGACAGCGTGCCGCCGAGCACGTGGTAGCGCGCATTGATGGCGTGGGCCCGCTCCAGCGCCCATAAATCGGCAACATCGGCAACCACGACGATGACGGCCTGGTCGCGCCGCGGATCGGTGCACACCGTGCAGGGATTTTGCGTATCGATATTGCCGCAGATGCGGCACACCTCGATCTTGTCCATCGCGGTGGTGAGCGCGGCGGCGAGCGGCGCCATGATCAATTCGCGCTTCTTGATCAGGAACAGCGCCGCGCGCCGCGCCGAGCGCGGGCCGAGCCCCGGCAGGCGGGCGAGAAGCTGGATCAGGCGCTCGATTTCGGGACCGGCAGCGGCAGCGGGCATCAGAACAGCTTCAACCCCGGCGGCAGCGGCAGGCCGCCGGTCAGCGCCTGCATTTTCTCGGCAAGCATCGTTTCCAGTTTGCGCTTGGCGTCGGCATGCGCGGCGACGATGAGATCCTCGACGATCTCCTTCTGGTCGGGTTTGAGAAGCGTATCGTCGATGCTGGCGCCGCGCAGATCGCCCTTGCCGGAAAGCTTTATCGTGACGAGCCCGCCGCCGGCCGTGCCTTCGACTTCGATCCGGTCGAGCTCGGCCTGCATCGCCTCCATCTTCGATTTCAGTTCGGTCGCCTGTTTCATCAGGCCGAGAAAATCAGGCATCGAGGTCGCTTTCGTTGGCCGTTGCGTCCGGCATCTCTTCGGAATTTTCCACCGCGGCGCCGGCCGGCGGCCGCACGTCGACGATTTCGGCGCCGGGAAATCGCGCCAGCACCGCCTGCACCAGCGGATCCTCGCGCACGGTGTCTTTCAGTTCGGCCTTGCGGGCGTCGGCCTGTGCGCGCACGCTCGGCACGCCGCCTTCGGCGGAGACCGCGACCATCCAGCGGCGGCCGGTCCAGTCGGAAAGTTTCTTCGATAGTTCGCCGACCAGCGTCTTGCGCGCGCTCGCCTCCAGCGCGACTTCGAGCGTGCCGTCCTCGAAACGGACCAGCCGCACGTCGCGCTCAAGCGCGCTTTTGGTGGCGAGGTCGCGTTTCTCGGCGGCGAGCGCGATCAAATCGGCAAAGCTGTTGACGGCGCGCACATCGTTGCCGCGCGCCACCGGCTCGTCGAACGGCGCCGGGTCGGACGAGGGCGCCGCGGCTGCGCGCGGCGCAGCGGACGCGACCGGGCCGCGCGATCCGCGCGCCTCGGTGCGCAATTCCGCGCGCGGCGCGCTGAGCGGCGAGGCTGCGCCGCGTCCCATTCCTTCGCCGCTTGCGGGCGAGGCGAGCATGGCGGAAGCGCCGTTGCCGTTGCCGCTGTCGCCGAGCGAACGGATCACTTCGTCGGGCGTCGGCAAATCGGCGGCATAGGCGATGCGCACCAATACCATCTCGGCGGCATCGATCGGCCGGCCGGCGGCCTCGACCTCGCCGATGCCCTTGAGCAGCATCTGCCAGGTGCGCGCCAGAACGCGCATCGACAGTTTGGTGGCGAAAGCCCGGCCGCGGCTGCGCTCGGCTTCGGTGAGCGACACATCGTCGGCGAGCGACGGCACGATTTTGACCCGGGTGACGAAATGGGTGAACTCGGCGAGATCGCCAAGCACCATCGCCGGGTCGGCGCCGGTATTGTACTGGTCGCGCAATTCGGTGAGCGCTGTGGCGATGTCGGCGCGCATCAGCGCCTCGAACAGATCGATCACCCGGGTGCGGTCGGCAAGGCCGAGCATCCCGCGCACGTCCTCGGCGCGCACGGTTCCGGCTGCGTGCGCGATGGCCTGATCGAACAGGGAGAGCGAATCGCGCACCGAGCCTTCCGCGGCGCGGGCGACGAGCGCCAGCGCTTCCGGCTCGGTCTCGATCGATTCCTTACCCGCGATCGCCTGCAGATGCTTCACCAGAAGCGCCGCATCGACCCGGCGCAGATCGAACCGCTGGCAGCGCGACAGAACGGTGATCGGCACTTTGCGGATTTCGGTGGTGGCGAAAATGAACTTGGCGTGCGCCGGCGGCTCTTCCAGCGTCTTGAGCAGCGCATTGAACGCCGCGCCCGAAAGCATGTGCACTTCGTCGAGGATATAGACCTTGTAGCGCGCCGAAACCGGCGCATAGCGCACGGCATCGTTGATCGCGCGCACGTCGTCGACGCTGTTATGAGACGCGGCGTCCATCTCGATGACGTCGAGATGGCGGCTCTCCATGATGGCTTCGCAGTGAATGCCGAGCGCCGGCATTTTGATGGTCGGTCCGGTGATCGAGCCGTCGGGCAATTCGTAATTAAGCGCGCGGGCGAGGATGCGCGCCGTCGTCGTCTTGCCGACGCCGCGCACGCCGGTAAGGATCCAGGCTTGCGGAATGCGGCCGGACTCGAACGCATTCGAGACCGTGCGCACCATCGCGTCCTGGCCGATCAGGTCGTCGAACGTCGCCGGCCGGTATTTGCGCGCCAGCACGCGATAGGGGGCCAATGGTGTGGTTATGTCGTTCATTACGGGCCGATCGTAGCCCGGATCAGCGGAGCGAAATCCGGGGTTGGCGTGCGAGCGGGTCGTTGTCCCCGCTTTTTCGCTGCGCTCCATGCGGGCTACGGATGCGGTGAAAGGGTGGGAGGCTGACGAGCGACCCGAACCGCGCTCGTTAGGGCTGCTTCCTTCCGGACCTGACCCGGTTGGCGAGTGGCTCGTCCACCGCCAACCTCCCGGCCCTATATTGGCCGGCAAGCGCGGGAAAGCAAGCTTGCGGCAATTGCCAGTTCGCTTTCGCAGAGCGTGCAAGCGGGCGCGCGACCGCGGAGGCATGGCGTAATTTGTCGTTATGCCGGATCGTTGCAGCGGCGTGAAAATTGGGGATATGACTACTTTCAGTAGAATTAAGCCGTTCCCTGCAAAAGGTGGAATGGCTACCGTTCTCCTGCCGCAACGCGATCGGTTTCAGCGTCGGCGCGTCGAGGGGTCACGTTGAGGGCGACGTGGAGGGATTATGTCCAATGTAGCCGGCAAGGCCTACGGCATGAACGTCGTGACGCCGATGCGGCCGCGCCGCACTTGGATAAACCGCGCCATCTTCATGGTGTCACGCGCGATCCCGAGCACCTTGGCGGGCTTGATGGGCCTGTCGATTATCCACTTCGCGCGCTGGGTTCTGATCAAACGCGCGCAGTGGCCCGATCTCGGTCAGGGCAGGCAGAATCTGCAGAACGACTACATGCTGTTCTGCAGCAACTTTAACGGCACGTGGGACCAATATATCGACGCCTTTTCCGATGGCATTCCCAACGGGCTTGATCTGTTCTGGTACTCAAGCACGCACTATCCGCACTCGATCCCGATCACGGCGTTCAAGGATTACATTCGCGCCAACCAGATCGACACCAACTACTATTACAATTCGGTTCCGGGCGCGGCGCAGCGCGACGTCAAGGCGGCGCTCCGGGTGCGGCGCGCCGTCCTGGCTTTGGCGCAGCAGCACGGCAAGCTCAGTCCCGCGGATTTCCGCAAGCTCTACATCACGACGCTCGTCGGCGTGCAGAATGACCTCGGCTACCAGGGCTACGCGCCGGTCGCCAGCAACGACACCGCGAACGCCGACATCAATCGTGAAGACTTCGTCCAAAATCAGCACACCGCGGCGGCCAGGCTGCTTTGATCCGGCTGCGGCTTCGCGAAGGAGCGACCGATGCCGACCTTCGATGGCGGACATTATTTCCTGACGGCCCTTGTTCCGATCCGCACCGGCGTGGAAAAGCCTGGTGTCGATGTGACCTCGCCGGTCCACACGCTGCTCAAGCGCCTCGACATGCTGCCGCCGGCGCAGCAGACGCCAGCCTGTTGCAGCCGCCAGAGTCCTTTTGCAAGCAACAAGCGCAATCACTTCGTGCGTTTCGTGATCATCGACGATGTGGCCTACAACGGACGCGACCAAGACAATTCGATTCTGACCGCGGCACGCAAGATCAATCCGGTCGTTGCGCAGCAGCAGGATCATTTGTCCTGCCCGTTCCTGCTGTTTGCTGCGGAGTTCGACGCCGACAGCGGCGCCGAGAGCGAACGCGATTCCTATCTCGAAGAGCTGTGGCAGACGATGGAAAAAGATCTGCGCGACATCTTCAGGTTCTGCCAGGGATTCGATCAGGGCGTCACCGACGCGGCGTCCTTCGCCAAATATATCGCCGCTTGCCAGATCGAAACGACGATGCCGTTCAACGATTATTATGTCGATCCTCCCGACCTGGCGAAGTGGCCCGGGATGCTTGCCGTGGCAGCCGCCGTCCTGGGCGCTCTCGCCCTGCTGATAGACTGCGTTATTTGGAGATGGCAGCTGCTCAAATTCGGTGTCTTTATCTGGTCATGGCCCTTGGCCATTTTCGGCGTCGTCGGCATCCTCGCGGCTTATGCAATCGTCATGGCGGCGGGCGCGAGGCCGTTTCCGGCTGCGCCTGACGCCAAGCTGCCGATCGTGCTCAAGGCGCTTTATCTGCAGCGCGCCTTCACCCGTTTCGCGATCGACAATCAGATGCTGGCTGCGGGCGTCGACGCGCCGTCGGCCCAGCAGCTTCACACAGCCTTTGCCGGATTTGTCGCCGCCAACCGGCCGGACGATCCCGGTAGTCCCACCCAAGCGCCCGGTGTCATCGGCAGCTAGAGGTTCATCATGGCCGTCGCACTCGACCTTGCCGACATCCAGGGCAATATTCTCACCGCTTACGGAAAACTCGGCTTTCCGAAAGGGCGTTTCATGGTGTTGCACGTCGATCAGGGCCATGCCGCCGAAGGCCGCAAATTCGTGACTGCCATGCTGCCGCTGATCACCACCGCCATGCGCTGGCCGTCGACGCGCAGCAAGGCCCCGGTCGGCGTCATCGCAATGGAGCGGCCGGCCGTCGCCGTCAACATCGCTCTGTCCTGGAACGGGCTGCTTGCGCTCGGCATTCCGACCCGGACGCTGCGCGGCATGCCGGACGAATTCATCGACGGCATGATGGCGCGCGCGCCGATGCTTGGCGATAATTTCAACGGCCGCGTACCGAGCAAATCATGGGACGCGGTGTGGGCTTCGACCGAAGGCCCGCGCGACGCCAGCCCCGATACCGTGCACATCCTCATCACGCTCAATGCGCAGATGAAGCCGGACGGCAGCGCGGTGGCGGCGCTCGACGCCAAAACGCAACAGATTGAAAATCTCTGCGCAACAGTCGGCGGCGGGCATGTGCGGGTTCTGCCGGGGCACAATCCGTCCGGTCAACCCGCGGTCCAGTTCCAGGAATTGACCGCGATCCTGGGCAGCAATCCGGATGGCGCGAAGTTTCCGATGCCGACAGAGCATTTCGGTTACACCGACGGCATCGGCGATCCGGTCTTCGACGGGCAATATCCCGATCGCCACGAACTCCAGGTCAAGGACGGTAATGGCGCGCTCGACGGCAAGGGCAACTGGCGGCCGCTTGCGACCGGCGAATTTTTGCTCGGCTATCCCGATGAAGCGCAGGAAATTGCCGGCTCGGCGATGCCGCTCGATTTCAGCCGCAACGGCACGTTTATGGCCTATCGCAAGCTGCATCAGAACGTCACGGCATTCCGCGATTTCATGGCGGCGACGGCGGCACGGTTCGGTGCCGTCTACGGCATCGGCGATCCGGCGGAAGCGCAGGCAACGCTCAAGGCCAAAGTAGCGGGCCGCTGGCAGGACGGCGTGCCGTTGGTCCGCGCGCCCGACTACGCCGCATGGCAGCAGTTCAACCGCGACTTCCCCAATGTTTCGCCGCTGCAAGACCGCGCCGCCTACCAGGCGCGCGAGCGAGCGCTCATCGACTTCACCTATGCCGACGACAAGGGTGGCGCCAAATGCCCGTTCACCTCGCATCTGCGACGCACCAATACCCGCGACGCGCTGGCGCCGACCGGCACAGAGGGTTCGGTGCTTAACAATCGCCGCCGCATCATCAGGCGCGGGCTGCCCTATGGCGCCGCGCCGGACGGCGTCTCCGACGCGGAAGAGCACGGCATCGTCATGCTGGTGGTGTGCGCCAGCCTGTTCCGGCAATTCGAATTCGTCCAGCAGCAATGGCTCAATTACGGCTTGGACGCGAGCGCGGGCAACGACACCTGTCCGCTGGTCGGCAATCATTCGCCCGGCGGCGATGCCGGGCCGAAAGCCAAATTCGTCATTCCGGCCGATCCGAACGCCGGCCATGCGCCGTTTGTCGTCGAGGGTATTCCGCAATTCGTCGAGGCGCGCGGCGGCGAATATTTTTTCATCCCGAGCATGACGGCGCTGCGCATGATCGGCATGGGCGTCGTCGACCCGACGTGAGCGGCCGGCGCCGTGAGCGAACCATCCGGCAGTGCGTCATCGAGCGCGTGTTCATCCCGTTTCCTGCCCGACATCATAGCCGTAGAGATCGCCGACCTGGAACGCGGTCTTGTCGATGCCAAAGCGATCGCGCAGCGCCAGTTTCACGTCGCGCTTGAGCCGCGCCAGCGGCGAAGCCAGATGGTTCTCCCTGGCGCGGGCGCGTGAGCCGAGCACGGCGGCTTTGGCGCGCGGCACACGGACCCGCTCATAGGCCGCCAGCGCCTGGTCGAGATCGTCGCCGTGCAGCGCCACCATGGCGCCGAGCACGCAGGCGTCCTCGACCGACATGCCGGCGCCCTGGCCGAGATAGGGCAGCATGGCATGCGCCGAATCGCCGAGCAGCGTCGCGCGACCCTTGCTCCAGCGCTCCAGCGGATCGCGGTCGTAGAGCGCCCATTTGTACCAGCGGGTGCTGCACGGATAGATCCGGGTCAGCGCCGAATTCCACGCCGCGTAGGCCGTCATCACTTCGGCAACGTCGCATTCGTGGGTCCAGGATTCTTCGGTCCAGGCGTCGCTGTCGAGATGGGCGACGATGTTGACGAGTTCGCCGCGGCGCACGCGATAGTGCACGACATGGCCGTGCGGTCCCATCCACATGGTGCCGTCGGCGGTGTCGATGTCGCGCGGCACGGCGTCAGCCGGCGCCATGCCGCGCCAGCAGATGCAGCCGGTGAAGCGCGGCGCGTCGGCGCCGAACAGGCTTTTGCGCACCGCCGAATGAATGCCGTCGGCGCCGACCACGATATCGGCCTCCACCGCGCTGCCGTCGGCAAAGCGCGCCGCGGCCATGCCGTTGCCGCTCTCGACGCCGATGCACTTTTTGCCAAGCCGGATCTCGGTCGTCTTCAAGGCGCCGCGCAATACGTCGAGCAGATCGGCGCGGTGCACGGTGAGATTCGGCGCGCCGTATTTCTGGCGGAAATCGCCGCGGCGGATGCGGGTGATGTAGCGTCCGCTTTTCCACGAGCGGATGACGCCGAATTCCGATCCCCAGCCGATATCCTCGACCTCTTGTTCCAGCCCGAGCGCGCGGAATGCTTTCACCGCGTTGGGTGTGAGGTTGAGCCCGGCGCCGATCTCGCTGTGGACCGCCGACTGCTCGGCGACGATCACCTCGGCGCCGCGCCGCTCCAGCGCCAAAGCTGCGGCGAGCCCGCCGATGCCGCCGCCGATGACGGCGATGCGTGGCGCTCGTGGCATTCTTGGTCCTCCCTCGAAGTTTATCGGCGCACTCTATCCCGGCCTTTAACCATCCGGGAGAGCGGCGGCCGGGGAGCAGACCGCGCGGAATCTCCGGTCTGGATACTACCCTTACGGGAACCTCCTTATGGAGAATTCCCGGATTTCGCGCGGCCCGTGCCTGGCGCTAACCTCCATCAACCTCGCCGCAGGCAAAGCACAGGGAGCAATCCGATGGCGACAAGAGGCGCCGGTAAAAGCAGCGACGCCGTGAATTTCATGGCCGACGCCGAGCAGTTCCTCCAACTCGGCCTGATGTGTTCGACCGGCGAAACCGCGCCCGCAGATTTGGTCGCCGCGCACAAATGGTTCAACATTGCCGGCATGCGCGGCAACAGCGAAGCGGTCCGCCACCGCTGCGCCATCGCCAGCGAAATGTCATCGGCCGAGATCGCCGCCGCGCAACGCGCCGCGCGCGCCTGGCTGACCCGGCATTGAGCGGCCGCGGTTCCAGGCCATTTTCACGCGCTGTTTGCAGGGCCATTTGATGGCGCCGTTTGAGCGTGCCATCGAACGGCCGCAATAAAAGCGCCGCTTACGGCGCCCCGGCGATTTGCTAACATCCATCATTCTCCACGAATCAATCGAAAAGGAACGCCATGTTTCGCATGCTCGCCATTGCCGCGATGTTTGCGCTTGGGCTGCCGGCTCTTGCCGCGGCGCAGGAACATCACGACGACCACAAAGGACCGCCGCCCGGCGCCCATCCCGGCGGTCCACCGCCGCCGCATCCGGGCGGTCCGCCGCATCCGATGTTCAAGCCGCCGCCGCATCCAGGTCCGATGGCGGGGCCGCATCCGCCCGGCCCGCCCGGCGCAATGGGCGGTCCGCATCCGCCGCCTTCCGCTTTCGCGCATCCCGGCGGTCCGCCCGGCGTGCATTTCAGCTTCCACGGCCACGATTTCAACCGTGTCCATGGCAACGCCTTTATCTATCCGCCGGGCTGGGCGTATCGCCGTTGGGCCGTTGGCGCCGCACTGCCGCCGCTCTTTTTGGCGCGCGATTATTGGTATCCCGACTGGGCGGCGCTCGGCCTGGAGCCGCCGCCTCCCGGCGCCGAATGGGTGCGCTACGGACCTGATTTGCTCCTGGTCGACGTGACCACGGGACAAGTCATCGACGTCGCCTACGACGTGTTTTACTGAGAGCGCGACCGCTCGCACATTCGTCAACGCAGTAAAATGGCCGGGGCGCTTGCCCCGGCCATTTTATTTTGTTCATCCAGCCAACAAACAAGTGAGCTTTCGACGCGCCGGCGTCTTCGGCTGGCCGTGGCGGGCGAAAACGGACGGCGGACAGGAATAATCTCGTCCCTGTATATGTGACCTTGTCTTGACAATCGTCCCTGTTTCAGATACAAACAAAGAATCAAACTCGCCCTTAAGGGACGCCGTGCGGGTGATGCCGGGCGGAAAGGGGCGAGTGCGGTGCCTGCGGGCAAGACCTCATCAGTCCTGCTCCCGGGCTGCCCGGGCATCATGCCTGCCGGCACTATGACCGGCGTGCGAGGTGCTTCGCTGCAACTGGGTACGGCGTTGGCGGCGATGTCCGCGCTTGAGGCGCCGTATCCACGAAGCCTGGCCCGGGTTGCCCCTTGGGGATGGAATACTCCCCTTGGTGAGAGCCGCGGTGGAACGCCGGCAGGCGAGCGCGCCCGACAGCGGTGAGGGCGGCGCAAGCCGCTTTCTCCGTGGCGCGACCCGCGCGCCGCTTGCGTGCGGGACATGAAACACTGCGTCTGCCGGCGTTCCGCTTCCCTTCTTTTTTCTTCGTAGCCCGGATGAAACGAGGTGAAATCCGGGAGCGGCATAAAAGCTCGTCGATCGGTCCCGGATTACGCTCCGCTCCATCCGGGCTACGGCCGTCATTGCGAGGGAAGCGAAGCAATCCAGTCCGGCCGCGACGTTCTGGATTGCTTCGTCGCTTCGCTTCTCGCAATGACGGGGTGGGAAATCGTTTGCTGTTCGATCGCGCGCGCTCTCGCGGGGGAGGCTGGCGCGCGCGCCTTGACCTTGCGCGGCGGCGCGGCTTCAATCCGGCGCAAAGGAGCACGACCATGACCTTCCGCATCGCCGTTGTGCAGCCGATCTCGCACCGTCCGCCCGACGACGAGAAGAACGTCGCGGACGCTTTGCGTGCGCTCGAGCGCGCGGCCGGCGAGGGCGCCGATTTCGTCTGCTTTCCGGAGAGCTATCCCGGCCCATGGCGCATGCCCGCGGCTTACGATCCGATCCCGGCGCTGGCGGACGCCGCGGCCAAATACGGCGTGCATGCGGTGTTCGGCTCGATCGAGCCGATCGATGCCAAATCTGCGACCGCCTACAATCTCACCGTGATGGCGTTTCCCGACGGCCGGGCGCCGGCGCGCTACCGCCGCAGCCATCCGAACGGGCCGTGGATCTATACCGGCGGCAAGACCTGGGAATTCCAATATGTCGCCGGCGACGATTATCCGGTGTTCGACACCGTGCACGGCAAAGTCGGGCTGGCGATGTGCAGCGAAGTCTATATGCCGGAAGTGACGCGCGCGCTGGCGCTGCGCGGCGCCGAATTGATCTTCATGCCGGCCGGCATCGACAAACGGCGGCTGTGGACGACGTGGCGGACGCTGATCTTCGCCCGCGCCATCGAGAATCTGGCGATCGTGGTGACGACGCAGAATTTGTTCGATCACGCCGAGCGCGGCCTTGCCATGGTGGCGGCGCCCGAAGACATCCTGTTCGAGAGCAGCGCCGCCGGCATCAGCATGGTCGATGTCAGCCTCGATCGCGTGCGTTACCTGCGCGGAACGCGCGACGAACTCGGCTCTTCGCAAAACTGCGGCGCCAAGCAGGGCGTGCTCGGCCCGCAATGGCAGCGGCCGGAGCTTTACGACACGTTTCACCCGCGGCCGTTGCGCGAAGCGGCCGAATGATCGCCCCCTTCGTCATATTCACAGATGTGGCAGGTCGCACGCTGAGTTCGAATTCCAGAAATCGTGATTATGGATTTCGGACTTGCCGCGGCGCGGCGATGCGGAATGACGTGCGCTCGTGAGCGCACGCCCGGATCTTGGTCCGCTGCCGCAGCTCGGCTATACGCCGAGCCCGCTTGATCGCGCCGCCGCATTGCGCAGCGACGACGCGGCGCTGCAGAAGTTTTCCGAGGATCCGCGCGCCGGCGTCTATGTGACCGGCGGCGAACTCGTCGTGCTCAAGGCCGACGGCGAAAAAGCCGTCCCGCTGTTTTCGCCCGCCGAGGCGCGCGCGCTCGGCAGCGAAAAGGTGAGTGTGTTTCTCGGCCTCATTGACGGCGCGCCGCGTTTCGGTTTTGGGCTCGACGCGCAGGCGATCGAGGCGCTCAAAGCGCGCAATGATCTGAAAATCACCGATCTGCGCTCGATCGCGGTGCAAGGCCTGGTCGCCGCCGAGCATCTGCCGCCGCTTGCCGAAGCCAAGGCGCTTATCGGCTGGCATGCGCGGCATCGCTTCTGCCCGAATTGCGGCGCGCCGACGCAAATCGTGCAGGCCGGCTGGCGGCGCGATTGCCCGTCGTGCGAGGCCGAGCATTTTCCGCGCACCGATCCGGTCGTCATCATGCTGCCGATCAAGGGCGAGCGTTGCGTGCTCGGCCGCTCGCCGCGGTTTGCCCCCACCATGTGGTCGTGCCTTGCCGGCTTTGCCGAGCCCGGCGAATCGATCGAGGAAGCGGTGCGGCGCGAAGTGCTGGAAGAAGTCGGCATCGCCAGCGGCCGGGTGAGATACTTTGCCTCGCAGCCGTGGCCGTTTCCGTCGTCGATCATGATCGGCTGCCACGCCGAAGCGCTGTCCGACACCATCGTCGTCGACCGCGACGAGCTCGAAGGCGCGCGCTGGTTCGACCGCGAGGAACTGGCGGCGATGCTCAAGCGGGCGCATCCGCAAGGCCTGACCACGCCGCCTCAGGTCGCCATCGCCCACCACATCATCAGGAGTTTTGTCGAAGAGGGTGCCAATGTCCTCGGCTGAGCCGGTTGCGCCCCGAACCGGCGCGCCGCGCATCCTCAGCGCCGGCATTATCGTCCTCGACGAAGTGTTCCGCGTCGACGAATTTCCGCGGCCCGACGGCAAGGTGCAGGCCGAAGACTTTTTCGTCGTCAATGGCGGCTGTGCGGCCAATGCCGCGGTGGCGATCGCGCGGCTTGGCGGCCGCGCCGCACTTGCCGGACCGATGGGCGGACCGGCCGGCGAAGACGACAACGGCGACCGCGTGCTCAAGGCGCTCGCCCGGGACCATGTCGACTGCGGCTTCTGTCAGCGCATCGACGGATTGGCGACGGCGCAGTCGGCGATCTTCATGAATGCGCGCGGCGACCGCACCATCGTCACCTATCGCGACCAGCGCATCGCCGCCACTGCGCCGGCCGATCCGGCGGCTGCGGTCGCTGCGGCGGACGCCGTGCTCGCCGACAATCGCTATCCCGATTTCGTCGGACCGATCTGCGCGGCCGCGCGGGCAAGGGGCATTCCGGTGGTGCTCGACGGCGATCGGCCGACGCAAGAGGACGATCCGCTGTTCAGCCTTGCCTCGCATGTGATCTTCTCGTCCGAATGCCTGCGCGAGACGACCGGAGTGGCCGACCTCGGCGCCGGCCTGCAACGCATCGCGCAACAGACGGCGGCCTTTCTCGCCGTCAGCAACGGCCCTGACGACATTATTTATCTCGAAGGCGGCGCCTTGCGCCGCTTGCCGGTGTTCAGCATCGCCGCCATCGATACGCTCGGCGCCGGCGATGCCTTTCACGGCGGTTTCGTGCTCGCCCTGGCGGAAGGGCAACGCGAAGTCGCCGCCATGCGCTTTGGTGCTGCGGTCGCCGGCATCAAATGCACGCGGCTCGGCGGCTCCACCGGTGCCCCGAACCGGCACGAGGTCGAGGCGCTGCTGGCGAAAAATCCGCTCGGAGCGCATTGCGCGGAACGCGGCGAGGCCGCATTAAAGTCTTGAGGACCGGCGTTCAGGTGCCATGGCGGGCTGGCGAGGAGGACGGATGCAGCAGATTGTCACGAAATGCATTGCGGCGGCTGTCGTGATCGGCGGTGTCGTCGCGGCATCGGGCGCAGCCCAAGCGCACCACGCAAAATGGCACCGCCATTGGCGTCACGCCGAACAGGCCGCCTATCTGCCTTACAGTTATGCTATTACCCGGTCTACGGCTATTCGCTGTTCGGCAATTGCTATCTGGTCGAGCAGCATACGCCGGACCGGCCCTATCTCCTCCGCGTCTGCCCGCCGCGCTGAGCCTGCCCGACATTGCAACGGCCGCGCATGCGCCGGCGCCGCGCGCCTATGCCGGCGTGCGACGAGCTTTGTGGTCTTGTGGCGCTTGATTTAGAATAATATTCTATATAGATTGCTATTGCGCCGATAAATAGGGAAAATTATCTCATGGATGCAATAGATCGGAAAATCCTTACTGTCTTGCAGGAAAATGCCGCGCTGTCGGTGGCCGAAATCGGCTCCCGCGTCGGCCTGTCGTCGACGCCGTGCTGGAAGCGCATCCAGCGGCTCGAAGCCGAAGGCATCATCGTCCGGCGCGTCGCACTGGTCGATCAGGATCGCATCGGGCTCGGCATCAGCGTCTTTGTTTCGATCGAGACCGGCGATCACTCGCAGGATTGGCTCGACCGCTTCGCCAAGACCGTCACCGCGATGCCTGAAGTGATGGAGTTTTATCGCATGGCCGGCGACGTCGACTACATGTTGCGCGTCGTGGTGCCTGACATTGCCGGCTACGACGCCTTCTACAAGCGGCTGATCGCCGTGGTGCCGCTGAAGAACGTCACCTCGCGGTTCGCCATGGAAAAGATCAAGTCGACGACCGCGCTGCCAATTCCGGACATCAAATGACGGTCAACGGAGCTTTATCCGATCGCCGATCGGCAATTCCCGATCACGACGCCGATCGCGAGATCGAGGCCAATTCGCGCGGCCGCATAAAACTCTGATCGTTCAAATTCAGCGTGCCGGTCATGACGTAACCGTAAGCCGGATCGTAGCCGTACTGCACCTGCGCGTAGATCAGGTAACTGTTGGGCACGGCGAGCGAGGCCGGAACGGCGACATTCTGACCGACCGTGAGCGCGGTGCCGTTAAGCGTGTCGCTCCACACGACTGTCGCCATGCCCTGGGCATCGATGGCGATTTCCGACACCACTTCATGCAGATTGCCGGCCGCATAAGGCGCAATGATCGCGCTGCCGGCATTGAGGATGTTCGACATGTCGGTATTGGTGATGTTGGTATATTGGCTGGTCAAATCGGCCAGCGCGTGCGCGGTCAGTTCGACTTTGCGGTCGGCGGCGATGCCTTGCGAGGCTTCGACGCTGCCGAGATAGAGCGTCACCATCACCGGCAGCAGCACGGCGAATTCAACAGCCGAAACACCGCGGCGATCGCCGATAAAGCGCGCGTGGCAGCGGGAAATCCTGGCGAGAAAAGTCATGACATTTTCCCTCAAGACGACGCGTAAGGTTCATTTTTGAAGATTGCCGTGGCGGCGAACAGATCGTATCCGCCGCTCACGTCGCTCAGATTGAAGCCGAGCAAATTCACGAAAACCGGATATTTATAATAGAGCCGCAACATCACGATATCGCCGGGGCCGCCCGGATTGTAACCGAGCGCGCTGGTATTGAAGGTGCCGTTGGAGACCGGCAGCCCGAGATTGGCCGCCGCGAACGACGGATAGGTCTCGACGTCGACGTAGATGCCGTCGCTGCAGTTGAAGATGGCGTGGATCTGATTGCAGACCTGCTGCTTGAATTGCGCAGCCGTCCAGCCCTGGGTTTGCGCCTGGCCGGTGAAGATCAGCCGCGCCGACGCTGCGGTCGCGGTCTCCAACGTCTGGCCGGCGAAGAAGACGATCGCCGTCTGCATGATCGCGAACATGCCGGCGACGAACGGCGCCGCCAGCAGTCCGAATTCCAGGCTCGTTGACGCATCGCTTCCCGTGATGAAGCGGCGGATCAGCGGCGGGCATGCAAACCCGGCCCGCTTGAAAACAGCGTGCTTGCTGACGGCTCGATTGAACTTTGCGCGATAAAACTTTGCTCGATGAAACATGGCGCCCTCACCGGATGAAGGTCGCGATAATGCGAAGCCTCACGATTTGAGCGATAGCAGCCGCGTATTGGCAATGTGTTGCAGTGACCGTCGAGATTGGCGAGGCGGGTCTTAAGCCGGCGCTAACCCTGCGCCCGCGGCGATCAGACTAATGCCCGCTGCCGGCGCCCGCCGCCAAGGCCTGCGCGTTGCGCGTGACGTCCTGGCTCAGCGCCTTGCCGAAATAATCGGTGGTAAGCCCGGTGTCTTTGTCGAAATCGTCCTTGCTGGTGTCGCCGAGCGTCACCCGCGGCGCGCAATCGGGCGTGCAGCTATAGGTCTGCCGCGTCACGCCGCGGTAGACCACGACGATCGGATCGTTCGGGCCCTTGACCGCGATCACCTTCTCCATCAGCACCGCGTGGCTTTTATCCAGCACCACGATGTTGGTCTCGCCGTAACCCTTGCCGGTGATGACGGCGAGGCCGCCGTCCTGGATCGAAATATCGGCGATGAGGGGATTGCCGATCACGACAGTGGCCGCGCGATCGGGAAGCTTTATGATCGTGGCCTGGTCGACGTGAACGGAAATAGGCTCTGCGGCGACGGCCGATGAGGCGAGGGCGGCAAAAACCAAGGCCGCAGAGAGCCAATGCAGCGCGCTCTGGGCCGCGCGGCCGCGCACGCACAACGCCGTCATCGATACGCTCCGAAACGCTACGCGGAATACAAGTACGAAGGCCGTCCGCCGGCCGATCCACTTGACTGCAAATTCGTGAATGAAGTGCAAATCGGCGCGGCCGGTGCGTCAGCCTTGCGGCCGCGGCAAAACGGCTGGTGACGCTTGCTTAACGATGATCGGGAACCGGCCGCATCGGCCCGCCGGCCGCGGCGCCGGCGCTATTGGGTGAACGGATGGACCAGCTGGGCAGGGAAGCTCGTCGGAAACTCGCGCTCGGCAACTCCGTAATTGTCGGGCAGTTCGCCGGCCGGCATGTAAAACGTGCCGAACAGCACGTCCAAAATCGGAAATGTCGCGGCAAAGTTCTTCTCGCCGCCGCGATCGGCCGCGGTGTGGTGCCAGCGGTGAAAGACCGGCCCGGCGATGACGTATTTGAACGGGCCGAGCTTCCAATCGAGATTGGCGTGCACGAAGGCCGAATGCGCGATGGTCAGCGGGCCGAGCACGACCAGCACGTTTGGCGAAATGCCGATCAGCAACATGACCACATCCGCCGCGACGCTGCCGAGAAACAGATTGACGGGGTGAAACCGCGCCGCCGAGATCCATTCCAGCTGTTCGGACGAGTGGTGCACCGCATGATAGCGCCACATGCGGCTGCCATGGAACAGGCGGTGCGTCCAATACAGGATGATGTCCTCGCCGATCAGGAAGATGACCATCTGAGCGGCCAGCGGCAGCGCCGCGAGCGGGCCGTGGCCGTTGTCGTAGAAGGCGACCAGGCCGTCGGCAGTGGTTATTCGAAACAGCACCGCGGCGCCGATAATGAGCATGCCGATGCGCAGATAGCGGGTGATGACCGGGATGAAGAACCAATAGCACAGGTCGGTCACAAGGTCGCGCTTGTGCCACCACGCCTGGCCGGGATTGCACGCCCAGAACCACGTGAGAATGGTGAAGACGGCCGCCAGCGCCAGCGAGATCGGAATGTTCTTCAAGAAGGTCTGGCCGAAGCTGATGAAGAACGACAGGAATTCCTGGGTCATATCGCAACAAGCCTGCGCGGTTCGGTCCACGAATATGTTGATGCCGCTATGCTATCGGGGATGCGCATTAAGACGCCGTGAATGGCCGGCGCAGAAGCCCCGCTCGCAGGGATCGGCTGGTCCGTGTTTGATGCAAGTTGCGCGATGCGCGATTACTCCACCGCAACGTTTATCTGCTATTTGTCGTTGACGGAGGCTTCGCGGTAGCCGGCGACGGCGGCGCTGGCAGCGTGGTTTCTCGATGGTAAAGATGACGATCAAAAAAACATCGATCGAAAGAGACCGGTAGCCGACGGCGACGATCAAACAGCGGCATAGCGCGGTCGAGATCACAGCGGCGATCCCGCAACAACATATTAACTACATCACCGGATCGGTAATTGGTCGCCTGTTTCAGCGAACGATTTAACCCCGTTGAAATTTATACTCGATACGGTCTGGCACGATCCAAACGGCGGTGAAAAAGCCGTTGGGTCAGCTCAGACAGCCACGTGTGGACCTTAGGAGCCAACCATGAAGAGCCTTTTCTCGCGTTTCGTGAAGGACGAGTTGGGCGCCACCGCTATTGAATACGGTCTCATCGCCGCCGGCATTTCGGTCGCGATCATTGCCGTCGTTCAGGGCCTCGGCAGCAACTTGAAGACGACCTTCGGCAGCGTTTCGACGGCCCTCAAGTAAGCGTCGTTCTTCTGCAATGCTACGAGAGGGCTCCGGTCGTTTACCGGGGCCTTTTCACTTTGCGGCGGTGCCGTTGGATGCGCGCGCTGATGCGCTCGAAACTGGCGCGCGGTAATCCGTCGGCCCGGCAAAATCGAACGGCGATGCCATGCTGATCGAAGCTGTGCGGTTGACCTTGTTCCCGGCGATGATGGCGTTTGCCGCATCGAGCGATCTCCTGACGATGACGATCGCCAATCGCGTCTCATTGCTCTTGATCGGCGGCTTTGCCGCGCTGGCCATGCTCAGCGGGCTCAGCGGCGCCGATGTGCTCTCCCATGTCGGAGCGGCGGCCGCAGTGCTCGCCGTCGCCTTCGTCTGCTTCTCGTGCGGCTGGATCGGCGGTGGCGATGCCAAGCTCGCAGCCGCCACGGCGTTGTGGCTCGGCTTCGGCAATCTCTTCAGCTACCTTGTTTATGCGTCGCTGCTTGGCGGGGCGCTGACATTGTTTATCGTGCAATTTCGCACCGTGCCGTTGCCGCGCGTTCTGGCGGGACGGGATTGGGCGGAGCGGTTGCATCGCCAGGGCGCAGGCGTGCCCTACGGCGTTGCGCTCGCCGCGGCTGCGCTTTTGGTCTATCCGCAGACCGTGTGGATGACGGCAGTCGGCTTGTAAGCCCGCATTGCGGCGCGCGTAAACGCAAGATTAACGCGATTTAGATACGCCTCATTAACCATGCTTTGACGTTTAGCTGCTGAAATCCAGCGCTGATGGCCAATTTCGGCTGTGCCATCCCGTGGAAAGTGAAGCGTAATGAAAGCCGCGCGTCTGGTCGTACTCGGTGTCGCTGTCGCCGCCGGCGGCATCGCCGCGTATTTGGCCGCCAGCAACAAGTCGCCCGCGCCGCCGCCGCCACAGGCGGCCGCGCCGCCGCTGGAAACGGTCGAAGTGCTGGTCGCCAAGACCGATCTCAACCGAGGCCAAGTGATCGAAGACAGAGACATCGGTTGGCAGACCTGGCCGAAAGACGCGGCCAACTCCAACTTTATCAAGAAGGCCAGTCGGCCGGATGCCATCAGCGAATTCGTCGGCGCGATCGTGCGCGTTGCGATGGTGGCCGGCGATCCAATTCGCGGACCTTACGTGGTGATGGCCAAGGGCTCGGGATTCATGGCGGCCATATTGCCGAAGGGCATGCGCGCGGTTGCAGTCGATATTTCGCCTTCGTCGAGTGCCGGCGGCTTTATCCTGCCGGACGATCACGTCGACGTCGTGCTGACGCGGCGCGACAAGGCCGCCGAAAAGGCGACCGGCGTCGAGAAATTCGTAAGCGACACGATCTTGCGCAATGTGCGCGTTCTGGCGGTGGATCAGATCATCGACGAAAAGAGCGACACCAAGGTCGCGCTCGGCAAGACGGCTACTCTCGAATTGACGCAAGCGCAAGCGGAGACGCTGGCGGTGTCGCACCAGCTCGGCAGCATTTCTCTCACCCTGCGCAGCATCCTCGACTCCCCTTCGACCTCGCCGGAGGGCGATGACGAAGACAGCAAACACGACCTGTCCATCAAGACCGTGCGTTTCGGCGTGAGCACTGCGGGAGCCGGGCAATGAGCGCGCGGAGGAGATCGGTATGGCAATAGCGACATCGACCCGAGTGGCGGCTCTCGCCGCCCTGATCGTTGCCTCGTGCGTCGTTCCTCGCGCCATCGCCGGCAATGTGGTTTTGAATCCGCCGCCGCTGCAGACAATTCATGTCGCCGCCAGCGATTATAAATCCCAGCCGATAACGCTTGGCATCAGCAAATCCGTCGTTATCGATCTGCCGCGCGACGTCAGAGACGTCCTGGTCGCCGATCCGAAGATTGCCAATGCCGTCGTGCGTTCGTCGCGCCGCGTCTTCATCATCGGCAGCACGGTCGGTCAGACCAACGTGTTTTTCTTCGACGCCGAAGGCAAGCAGATCGCCGGCTTTGATATTGCCGTGACGCGCGATCTCGACGGCATCCGCCAGGCGATCCATCAGGTTCTGCCCGATTCCGACATCACCGTCGAAGGCATCGGCGATGGGATTATTCTGGCCGGCAGCGCGTCGAGCCAGCAGGAAGCGCAGCAGGCTTACGATATCGCCGGCGGCCTGCTCGGCCCGGGCAGCAAGGACGTCCCGTCAGGCAAGATCGTCAACGCCATCATCGTGCGCGGCCGCGACGAGGTCATGCTCAAAGTCACCGTCGCGGAAGTCGACCGCAGCGTTCTCAAGCAGCTCGGCATCAATCTGTCCGGAACGCTCGGTTACGGCACCGCCGTCGTCAATTTCAACAACAACGCCGCCAATCCCACCATCGCGTCGGGCTATTCGCCGCCGCAGTTCCCGATCAACGGCACGCCGAGCAATACGATTACCGGCGCCTTCAACCACGTGACGGCGACGTTGCAGGCGATGGAGCAGGCCGGCGTGATCCGCGCGCTGGCCGAGCCTACCCTCACCGCGATCTCGGGGGAATCGGCGCACTTCCTGGCGGGCGGCATGTTTCCCTATCCCAGCGTGACGAGCTGCACGACGACGCCGTGTCCGCCGACAATTCAGTTTCAAAACTTCGGCGTCAGTCTTTCGTTTACTCCCGTCGTGCTTTCGGAAGGCCGCATCAGCCTGAATATGCTGACCGAAGTGTCCCAGCTCGATAACCAGAATACGGTGACTGTTGCGGGAACCACCGTTCCGGGCTTGAGCGTCCGGCGCGCCGACACGACGGTCGAAATTCCCTCGGGCGGTTCGTTGGCGATAGCCGGCTTGATCCAGGATCAAACCAAACAAGACATCACCGGATTGCCCGGGCTGATGCAGGTGCCGATCCTCGGCACGCTGTTTCGGAGCCGCGACTACCTCAATAACCGGACCGAGCTGATGGTCCTAGTAACGCCCTATATCGTCCGCGCGGTCGCGGAGAAAGACCTGTCGCGGCCTGACGACGGCTTCGCCGACCCGAGCGATCCCGAAAGCGTCCTGCTCGGCCGGCTCAACCGCATTTACGGCGTCGGCGGCGTTCCAGCGCCCCCGCCGGACCAATATCACGGCAAGGTCGGCTTCATCCTCGATTGATGCCGGCGCAGGAGAATACGATGCAGACTGCCCATGCGATGATCGCCCGCCGCCGCTCCGTCGCGGTGATGGTGATCCGCGCCGCCGCCGTGGCGGCCTGCGCGGTATTGGTCTGCGGCTGCAACACCGATCAGCAGATCACGGCCGCGCCCGAAGCGCCGACTGATTATCGCCTGCGGCACCCGATCACGCTGCAGGAATCCGACCGCACGCTGGAGCTTTTCATCGGCTCAAATCGCGGCGAGCTCAATCCGACGCAACGTGCGCAAGTGCTGGCGTTCGGCATCGGCTGGAAGCGCGATGCGACCGGCGGCGTCGTCGTCGCGCGGCCGCTGGGCACCAGCAACGAGCACGCCGCCGCCGATGCCATGCACGAGATTGTCTCGATCCTCGCGGCGAGCGGCCTGCCGCCGCGCAGTGTCGTCGTCGACACCTATCAGGCGACCGGGCCCAACCTGGCGACGATCCGGATCAGCTATCCGAGAATTCACGCCCAGGCCGGACCTTGCGGGTTGTGGCCGCAGGATGTTGGGCCGAGCTTGAACCGCGAATACAACGAAAACCAGCCACCCTGGAATTTCGGTTGCAGCGCTCAGCGCAATCTCGCCGCCATGGTCGCCGACCCGTCAGACCTGGTGCAGCCGCGCGCCGAAACGTCGGCCTACACCATGCGGCGCACCACCGTCATGGAAAAGTATCAGGCCGGCACCAGCACCGCGACCCAGATAGACCAAAGCTCGGGCAAGATCAGCTCCGTTGGCCAATGATGTCTGCATATGATGAAACAAGCTAGCCAAGCCGCTCCCGATGACTCCGCCACCGCCGATAGTGGCGCCGGCGACGAGCATATCGCGCCGGCGCCGCGCGTCTCGGTGCAGGCCTTCTGCGAGAGCGTTGACACTGCTGCGGCGATCCAGGCCGCCGGCGAAGACCGCCGCCTGGCCAAGGCGCATTTGCGCATCCAGATGGGCGGATTGACCGCGGCCGTCGAGGCCTATCAAAGCTCGCCGACACCGAACGTCATCATTCTCGAATCGGAGAACGGCGATATTCTGGCCGGGCTCGATCAGCTCGCCAATTATTGCGACGCCGGGACGCGCGTCATCGTCATCGGCCGCATGAACGACGTGATGCTCTATCGCGAACTGGTGCGGCGCGGCGTCAGCGATTATCTGATTTCGCCGGTCGGCGTGCTGCAGGTCGTGCGCGCGGTCTGCGGTCTGTTTTCGGCGCCGGATGCCAAGCCGGTCGGCCGCGTCATCGCGGTGGTTGGCGCCAAAGGCGGCGTCGGCGCCTCGACCATTGCTCACAATATCGGCTTCTCGATCGCGCACGATCTCAAGCTCGACGCCGTCGTGACCGATCTCGATCTCGCTTTCGGCACCGCCGGCCTCGATTTCAACCAGGATCCGCCTCAAGGCATCGCCGAAGCGGTATTCTCGCCGGACCGCATCGATACAGCCTTTGTCGATCGCCTGCTCGCCAAATGCACCGATCATCTGAACTTGCTGGCGGCGCCGGCGACCCTCGATCGGGTCTACGATTTCGGCGCCGATGCGTTCGACGCAATTTTCAATTCGTTGCGCGCGACGGTGCCCTGCGTGGTGCTTGACGTTCCGCACCAATGGACCGGCTGGACCAAACAGACATTGGTCGGCGCCGACGAGGTCCTCATTGTCGCCGTGCCGGATCTCGCCAATCTGCGCAACACCAAGAACATCTACGATTTTCTCAAAGCGGCGCGGCCCAATGACCATCATCCGCGCTATTGCCTTAATCAGGTCGGCGTTCCGAAACGGCCCGAGATCAAGGCCGCCGACTTCGCCAAGGCGCTCGAGGAAGAGCCGATCGCGATCGTTCCGTTCGATCCGCAGGCGTTCGGCGCGGCGGCCAATAACGGGCAGATGATCGCCGAGATGTCCGCAAATCACCGTACCGCCGAGATGTTCCGGCAGATCGCGCAGCAACTCACCGGCCGCGTGGAGCCGAAGAAGCAGCGTTCGGGCCTGCTGTCGCCGCTGATCGAGAAGCTGCTGCAGCGCTAGCAGCAACAGAGTTGGAGTTGCGTTCTTGTTTGGCAAGCGTCCCACTTCCGGCAATTCCACGGCTGAGCAGCAAGCCGGGCGTCCGCTGGCGCCTGCGCCGGCCGCGCCGCCGCCGCCTGCCGAAGCCGCGCCGGGCGAAGCCGGCCGTACCCCGTTCCCGTCCGCCGGCCTCGGCGCGCCGATCCTCGGTGCGCCGACCGGCAAACCCAATGTCGGCGGGCCGCCCAATCCTTCGCCGCCGCCGCCGCCGGTCGCATCCGCGGTCGATTCACGCCGGTCGGAATCCTATTACGAAGTCAAAGGCACGATCTTCGGCGCGCTGATCGAAGCCATCGATCTCGCCCAGCTCGCCAAGCTCGATGCCGATTCCGCGCGCGAGGAAATCCGCGACATCGTCAACGAGATCATCGCGATCAAGAACATCGTGATGTCGATCTCCGAGCAGGAAGATCTGCTCGACGATATTTGCAATGACGTGCTCGGCTACGGCCCGCTGGAGCCGCTGCTGGCGCGCGACGAAATCGCCGACATCATGGTCAACGGCTCGGGCACGGTTTACATCGAAGTCGCCGGCAAGATCCAGAAGACCGGCATCCGCTTCCGCGACAATCAGCAGCTTTTGAACATCTGCCAGCGTATCGTCAGTCAGGTCGGCCGCCGCGTCGATGAGTCGTCGCCGATCTGCGACGCGCGCCTGCCGGACGGTTCGCGCGTCAACGCCATCGTGCCGCCGCTGGCGATCGACGGCCCCGCGCTCACGATCCGCAAATTCAAGAAAGACAAGCTCACCCTGGAGCAACTGGTCAGGTACGGCTCGATTTCGCCCGAAGGCGCGGAGATCCTCAAAATCATCGGCCGCTCCCGCGTCAACACCCTGATCTCCGGCGGCACGGGCTCGGGCAAGACGACTTTGCTCAATTGCTTGACGCGTTTCATCGACGACGACGAACGCATCGTCACCTGCGAGGATGCCGCCGAACTGCAATTGCAGCAGCCGCACGTGGTGCGTCTGGAGACGCGGCCGCCGAACCTCGAAGGCGAAGGCCAGATCACGATGCGTGACCTGGTGCGAAATTGTCTGCGCATGCGCCCGGAACGCATCATCGTCGGCGAAGTGCGCGGCCCCGAAGCATTCGACCTTTTGCAGGCCATGAACACCGGCCATGACGGCTCGATGGGCACGCTGCACGCCAACACGCCGCGTGAGGCGCTGTCGCGTCTCGAATCGATGATCACGATGGGCGGTTACTCGCTGCCTTCGCGCACGATCCGCGAGATGATCTGCGCGTCGGTCGACGTCGTCGTCCAGGCGGCGCGATTGCGCGACGGCTCGCGCCGCATCACCCATATCACCGAAGTGATCGGCCTGGAGGGCGATGTCATCATTACCCAGGACGTATTCCTGTACGACCTGCTCGGCGAAGACGCCAACGGCAATCTCATCGGCCGCCACCGTTCGACCGGCATCGGTCGTCCGAAGTTCTGGGAGCGTGCGCGATATTACGGCGAGGAGGCGCGTCTTGCGGCGGCGCTCGATGCGGCGGAAGCCGTTAACGACGCCGTGCGAGGCTAGAGCGCGGTTCAACCGCGGATCGGGCAACGGATCGAGTTATGGGCGCTTATGGCTTGTTCTTTCTGGTAGCGGTCGCGATCGGCGGGGTCGCCTGGGTATTCCTCTATCCGTATCTCTCCGGCGAGAAGAAAGCGGAACGGCGCGTGGCAAGTGTTGCGCGCGCCGAGCCGATGGCGGCGCGCCCGACGCGCGGCGCCCAAAGATCGCGCCGCGAACAGGTCGAAGGCACGCTCAAGGAAATCGAGCAACGGCGTAAAAAGGCCAAGCGGCCGCCGCTTGCCGTCCGGCTCACGCAGGCGGGCCTGTCTTGGTCGAACCGGCGATTCGTGATCACCGCCGTTGTCCTCGGCGTTGCCGGCTTCGTGGTCATGATGGTGCTGCGGACAGGGTTGTTGCCGGCGCTGGGCGTTGGTTTTGCCGCTAGCTGCGGTCTGCCATTTTGGGCATTGTCGTATCTCAAGAAGCGGCGCGAGTCGAAATTTCTCGCTTCATTCCCCGATGCGGTCGACGTCATTGTTCGCGGCATCAAGGCCGGCCTGCCTTTGCTGGACAGCCTCAAATTGATCGCCGTCGATGCGGAAGAGCCGGTGCGCAGCGAATTTCGCGCCGTCATCGAGACCCAGACGATCGGCATGCCGATCGGCGATGCGGTTCTGAAACTCTACGAAAGCATTCCGTTGCCAGAGGCTAACTTCTTCGGGATCGTGGTCTCGATCCAGCAGCGCGCCGGCGGCAACCTGTCGGAAGCGCTAGGTAACCTGTCGCGGGTGCTGCGCGACCGCAAGAAGATGAAGGCGAAGATCCAGGCCATGTCGCAGGAAGCCAAGGCTTCCGCCGCGATCATCGGCGCATTGCCGATCGCGGTCATGACGCTCGTCTGGTTGACCAGCCCGGAGTACATCGACCTGCTGTGGACCGACCCGTTCGGCCGCGTGATGCTGGCGTGCTCCGGCGCCTGGATGCTGGCCGGCGTGCTGGTGATGCGCAAGATGATCAACTTTGATTTCTGAGGCGGATATCATGAGTTCCCTTCTCGTCCAGTATCTCGACATCAAGTTCCTGACCATGCTGTTTGCCGCCGTCGCGGCGGGTGCGACGGTGCTGACGCTGGCGATGCCGCTTATGGTGACCGATACGCTGTCAAAACGCATGAAGGCGGTGGCGCTCGAGCGCGAGAAAATCCGGCAACGCGAACGCGAGCGGTTGGCGCAGAACAGCAAGGTCTCGCTGCGGCAGTCGCCGCGCATTTATATGAAGCGGGCCGTCGATAACTTCAATCTGTCGAAATGGGTTGGCCAGGAGGAAGCCCGGCTCATGCTGGTGCAGGCCGGTTACCGCGGCCAGGCGCCGTACATCACCTATCTGTTCTTCCGCATGACGATGCCGGTCGTGATGCTGCTGGCGTCGCTGTTCTATATCTTCGTCGTGCTCAAGCTCGACTATCCGCCGATGGTCAAGATCGGGATCTCGATCGGCTGCGCCTATTTCGGCATGTATAGCCCGAACCTGTTTCTGAGGAACAAGATCCAGCGGCGTCAATTGTCGATCAGGCGGGCGTTTCCGGACGCGCTCGATCTGCTCCTGATTTGCGTGGAGTCCGGCATGTCGATCGAAGCCGCCTTCCGCAAGGTCAGCGAAGAGGTCGGCACGCAGTCGGTGGCGCTTGGCGAGGAATTCACGCTGACGACGGCCGAGCTGTCCTATTTGCCGGATCGCCGCCAGGCCTACGAGAACCTGGCGCGACGCACCGGACTTGAAGGCGTGAAGGCGGTCTGCCTCGCTTTGCAGCAGTCGGAACGCTACGGCACGCCGCTGGCGACGACGCTGCGGGTGCTGGCGCAGGAAAATCGCGACATGCGCATGGCGGAGGCCGAGAAGAAGGCTGCCGGACTGCCGCCGAAGCTCACGGTGCCGATGATCGTGTTTTTCCTGCCGGTGCTGTTCGTCGTCATTCTCGGCCCGGCCGCGATCCGCGTCATGGCGCTGCGATGACGAAGCGTCAGCTCGATCCGGGCGCGTAATGCGCGCTGCGATTGGCGATCGGCACGTCGGGCGCCTTATGCGCCAGCACCTGCCGCAGATAGGCGACATTGGCCGCGGCCTGATCGGGCGGCAGATCGGCGCGTGCGATCTGTTCGGCCTCGGCAAAACGGCCTTCCAGTCCGACCACCAGCGCCAGGTTCTGCCGCACGCGCGGATCGGCCGGCTTCTGCGCGACCGCGAGCCGCAACGTCGCTTCGGCGTCCTTGAGGTCCTTCGACAGCGCGTAGGATAGCCCGAGATTGGAGAGCACAGACGGTTCGTTGGGCACGATCTTGAGCGCGGTCAGATAGTGCCGCTGCGCCTCGAGGTGCCGGCCCATCTGGTCGAGCACGGCGCCCTGCGCGGAAAGAATGTGCCAGTCGGGCTGCTCGGGCGTGTGGGCGCGACCGAGCACGGTGAGCGCCTGGTCGTATTCGCCGATATCGGCCAGCGAACGTCCATATTCGCCAAGCACGACCTTGTTGGTTGGATTCTTTATCGACAGTTGCTCGAGGATGGCCTCCGCCTGCGCGCTCTGTCCGGTCGCGCGCAGGGCCTGCGCATAGCGCAGCGCAACCTCGACGTTGGACGAGTCGGCGCGATATTTCTGGCCGTAGGTGTCGATATCGCTGCGCCAGGCGGCATCGGGCCGGTCGACGGGAGCGAGCGCAAGCGATCCGGTGGTGTCGGCGCTCTGCGTCGTCTGGCAACCCGCCGTCGCCGCGGCGACCGCCGTGATGATCGCGGCGGAGGCGACAAGGCGTGCAAAGCGGGATCGGGTCGTACGCATCTCGATCGCTGCCGGATAGCTGCCAGATCGCTGCAACTGGCGCGGGCGCGCCCAAGGCCGCAGGGTGGTTCAGCAATAGACCGTTAACCCTAACGAGGCGTTAATGAAGTGTGGCAGGCGCGGCGCGAAATGGGTACGCTTGCAGCCGAATCTCATTGGGAAATCCGATAGATGAACAGTAAACCGTCGCGGTCCGCAGCGTCGCGCCGCCCCGCATCGTCGAGCCGGCCCGATGCCGATCTCGTCGACGATCTGGTCGCAGCGAACCGTGCGCTGGCGCGGCTCAACGTGCTCGACGCGTTCGGCCATGTCAGCGTGCGCGACCCGCGCGATCCGCACCGCTATCTGATGTCGCGCTCGATCGCGCCGGAATCGGTGACCGCGGCCGACATTCTGGTGCTCGATCTCGACAGCCAGACCGTCGATCCGAAGGACGACGGCAAGCTGCTCTACCGCGAGCGCTTCATTCACGGCGAGATCTACAAGGCGCGGCCGGACGTCAATGCGATCGTGCACAGCCACTCGCCGACCGTGGTGCCGTTCACCGTCACCCGCGCAAAACTGCGGCCGCTGCTGCATAATGCCGGTTTTCTCGGGCTGGGCGTGCCGCTGTTCGAGATTCGCAAAGCCGCGGGCGACGGCACCGATTTGATGATCCTCACGCCGAACCTCGGCAAGGACCTGGCGAGAAAGCTCGGCAAGGACGCCGCCGTCGTGCTGATGCGCGGCCACGGCGATTCCGTGGTTGGCCCGTCGCTGCCGAATGTGGTGTTCCGCGCCTATTACACCGAGATCAATGCGCGCCAGCAGCTTGCCGCCATCACCATCGGCGGCCCGATCAATTTCATGACCCGCGCCGAAGCGATGACCGCGAATGACGCCATGCTGCGCGCCTCGGCGCGGCCGTGGGCGCTGTGGCGCAAGCAGGCGCTGAAAGAAGGCTGAAAATCACACCGAGGCGTGGGCGACGCCGGATGTCGCGCGCAACGCGTCGCCGGCGGCCTCGTAAAAACTCACCGCTTCCGGAAGCACGATCGCTGCCGAGCGGACCGCGTGGCTCGCCGGATCGAGGCCGTCCGGCGAAATACCTTGCGCGACGGCAAGCGCCGCCTTGCGCAGGCGCTGCCGCGCCATGATGACGCCGTTGTCGGTCGAGACCAGGTTCTCTTTGCTGCGGTCCTGGATCGGTCCGGTCAATTCCTGGATCGCCGCATCCTGCATGGCGATGCCTTTGACGCCGCTATAGGACTTGTGGTGCTTCTGCGCCATGCGGTCGATCATGTAATCGTTGTCTTTGTTGACGACCGGACGGAACGAGCCGGGAATGAGATTGACGTGAATGCCGCCGCCGTGGCGCATGGTGTCGAACTCATGCGCGGAGAGCGGCCGCACCGGATGATGGGTAAAACACCACACCATGCAATTCTCGTCGTCGACCGGCACGAAAGCGTGGCCGTTGAGCGCGTTGTCGCCATAGGGCGGGATCATGGTGTGGAACGGCATGATCCATTGCGTGATGCGCCAATAGAGATTGCCCGGCGTTGCCGGCCGCCGCACGCCGACCACCATGCCGCCCTTGGTTTCGATCACTTCGAAGCGCGCGTCGGTCTCGCGGGTGAATTCGGCGCCTTGGCCGACATGCAGCGGATCGCTGCGCAGATCGTGGCGGTGCAGGAATGAGACGTGCACGGAATCGATGCCGCCTTCCAGCGCCTGCAGCCAGTTGCATTCCTGGGTGCGCTTGGACACGAAGCGGTGCGTGGCGGGCACTGTCGCCCATTCGAAATTCGGTTTGGGCGGCATTTGCGCCGGCGGGCCCATATAGATCCAGATCACGTCGCCAAGCTCGACGCACGGGTAAGACGTCAGTTTGACCTTGTTGCAGAAGCCGCTCTCGACCGGCTCCGACGGCACTTCGATGCATTGGCCGGAAGTGTCGTATTTCCAGCCGTGATAGGGGCAGCGCAGCCCGTGCTCTTCGTTGCGGCCGAACCACAGCGAGACGCCGCGGTGGGCGCAGAATTCATCCATCACGCCGACGCGGCCGCGGCTGTCGCGAAACGCGATCAGCCGCTCGCCGAGGAGTTTGACCCGCACCGGCGGGCTATCTGGTTCCGCAATCTCCGCGGCCAACAGCGCCGGTATCCAGTAGCGCCGCATCAATCCGCCCATCGGTGCGCCGGGGCCGGAGAGGGTGAGGAAATCGTTCTGCTCGGGTGTTGTCATGAGCGCATTATATCATCTCTCGCCGCCGCGCGGGGAGAGGGTGTTCAGGTCATCACCCGCACCGGCTTGCCGTCGAGGAAGCCGCGGATGTCCTCCACCACGCCGCCGAAATAGGCTCGGTAATTCTGCACGGCGACATAGCCGAGATGCGGGGTGATGACGACATTGTCCATCTTGCGGAACGGATGATCGAGCGGCAGCGGCTCGACGTCGAATACGTCGAGCCCGGCGCCGCCAATCTTGTTGTCGCGCAGCACCGAAACAAGCGCCGGCTCGTCGATGATCGGGCCGCGCGACGTGTTGATGAGGAAGGCCGACGGCTTCATCAATGCGAGTTCCTTGGCCCCAACCAGGCCGCGCGAGCGCGCCGAGAGCACGATGTGAATGGTGATGAAGTCCGACTGGCGGAACAGGTCGTCCTTGCTGACATAGCCGACGCCAGCCGCCTCGCACTTTTCCGGCGTCAGGTTCTGGCTCCAGGCGATGACCTTCATGCCGAAGGCCTTGGCGATTTTGGCGGTGTGGGCGCCGAGCTTGCCGAGGCCGAGGACACCGAGCGTCATGCCTTCAAGATCGGAGCCGATGGTCGATTGCCAGGTCGCACCGGCGTGCATCCGGGCGTTCTCGTATCCGATATGGCGAGTCAGTTCGAGCATCAGGCCGATGGCGATGCCGGCGGTGGGATTGCCGAAATTGGGTGTGCCGCACACCATGACGCCGCGGGCTTTCGCCGCCTCGGTGTCGATCGAGGCATTGCGCATGCCGGTCGTGATCAGGAGCTTCAGGTCGGGGAGCGCGTCGATGACGGCTTTGGGGAAACCGGTTCGCTCGCGCATGGCGACGACGATCTGGAAGCCCTGCAAGGCCGCGATAACCTTGTCCGCTCCGCCAAGATGAGCGTCGAAGACCTTGATTTCGATGTCGCCTTTAACCTTCGACCAGTCGGCGACTTTGAGCACGACATTCTGATAGTCGTCGAGAATTGCGCAGCGAACCGCCATGATTTCCACCCCATGCAAACGCGTTATTGGCGCTAGCCGTCTCATAACGGCCGAGCCAAAACAAGCGCGTTGGCGACGGTGAATCCAGGGGGCGGGTCGAGCGAAACCGGCGGTGAAGTCTCTTACGCCGCCTTGCGGGCTGCCGCTCAGGCGCGATGTTCGGCGATGTCGTGGAGAGCTGGGCCCGAGGACGAGGCCGCTGGCGAGCTCTTGGTCACCAAGCCGCCGTACTGCAAGCCGCCGTATTTGGCGTGCCATTTCGGGCCGGGGCCGCGCATATAATGCAGGTCGGGCCGGTAGGCGCCATTACTGCGGCCGTTGACTTGCAACAGCTCGCGAAACGCCTTCGAAAAATCACGCCACATGTTACGCTCCCGCTGCCCTTCGACCGGGCCTTTCTTGGGATTTCGCCACCGGCTCTTGCGTCCTCCGGCACCAACGCGTGCGGTAAAACGCAAGTTCCAATTTCAAACGACTGTTTGACACTTATTGTCGCGACAAATCATTAAAATTTGTTGCGATTTCGGCAAAGCTTCGCCTTAAATGTGATGACGCTTAGCGAAGCCTTAGCGCGGCCGATAAAAGTGGAACTAAGTTCCGGGATGCGGTAACGCGGTATGGCCGCTCTGAGAGCGTTCTTGCCGTCGTCACGCGGCATGGCTAAATCACGCGTGATTTTCCCGAAATGAGCGCCTTTGCACGACGCGGCGCCGAGCGAGAGGGGCAGGCGCGCAGCCTGCCGCAAAGATGGCCCGTCAATTCGTCTATCATATGGAAGGTTTGACCAAGACTTATCCGGGCAACCGCAAGGTCCTGGAGAACGTCAATCTGTCGTTCTATCCCGATGCCAAAATTGGCGTTCTCGGGGTCAACGGCGCCGGCAAATCGACGCTGTTGCGCATCATGGCCGGCCTCGACAGCGAATATTCCGGCGAGGCCTGGGCTGCCCAGGGCGCCCGCGTCGGCTACCTGGCGCAGGAGCCGCAACTCGACCAGACCAAGACGGTGCGTGACAATGTCATGGAGGGTGTCGCCCCGCAGAAGGCGATCGTCGACCGCTACAACGAGCTCGCCGTCAATTATTCCGACGAGACCGCCGACGAGATGACCAAGCTGCAGGACGAGATCGAGGCCAAGGGCCTGTGGGATCTCGATTCCAAAGTCGACCAGGCGATGGATGCCCTGCGCTGTCCGTTCGACGAAGCCGATGTCACGAAGCTCTCCGGCGGCGAGCGGCGCCGCGTCGCGCTGTGCCGGCTCCTCCTCGAGCAGCCCGAACTGCTGCTGCTCGATGAGCCGACCAACCACCTCGACGCTGAATTGGTGGCGTGGCTGGAAAACCACTTGCGCAACTATCCGGGCGCCATCCTCATCGTCACCCACGACCGCTACTTCCTCGACAATGTCACGGGATGGATTCTCGAATTGGATCGTGGCCACGGCATTCCCTACGAGGGCAATTATTCGTCTTGGCTCGGGCAGAAGCAGAAACGGCTGGAGCAGGAAGGCCGCGAGGAGGACGCGCACCAGCGCACGCTTGCCCGCGAGCAGGAATGGATCAGAGCCTCGCCGCGCGCGCGGCAGGCTAAATCGAAGGCGCGCTATGAGCGTTACGAGGAACTGTTAAAGAAAGCCGGCGAGAAGCAGACGCAGGCCGCGCAGATCGTGATCCCGGTTGCGGAGCGGCTCGGCCAGAACGTCATTGACTTCGAAAATCTGCGCAAAGGTTACGGCAATAATCTCCTGATCGACGATCTGACGTTCAAGCTGCCGGCCGGCGGAATCGTCGGCATCATCGGGCCGAATGGCGCTGGCAAGACAACTTTGTTTCGCATGATCGCCGACCAGGAGAAGCCCGACGGCGGCTCGATCAGTGTCGGCGAGTCGGTGCAGCTCGGCTATGTCGACCAGTCGCGCGATTCGCTCGACGGCAAGAAGTCGGTGTGGGAGGAAATTTCCGGCGGCGCCGATATGCTCCAGCTCGGCAAGCGCGAGGTGAATTCGCGCGCTTATTGCTCGGCCTTCAACTTCAAGGGCGCCGACCAGCAGAAGAAGGTCGGCTCGCTCTCCGGCGGCGAACGCAACCGTGTGCACCTCGCAAAAATGCTCAAATCAGGAGCTAACGTGCTCCTCCTCGACGAGCCGACCAACGACCTCGACGTCGACACGCTGCGCGCGCTCGAAGAGGCGCTGGAGGATTTCGCCGGCTGCGCGGTGATCATCAGCCACGATCGCTGGTTTCTCGACCGCATCGCCACCCACATGCTCGCCTTCGAGGGCGACAGCCACGTCGAGTGGTTTGAGGGTAATTTCCAGGACTATGAGAAAGACAAGATGCGCCGGCTCGGCATCGATACGGTCATTCCGCAGCGCATCAAATACAAGAAGTTTTCAAGGTAAATGGCGGTCTTTTTGTTGCTTGGTTCGAGCTGCGGCATGCTGTGGGGTTCATTTTTGGCCGGCTAATACCTACATAAATACGCGAGGGCCGCATTTCGGCCCGGCAATTAACGAATAGCGTCTATTGGAGTCACCCGCGGGTCTTCCGCGCAAAAGGAGAGGATATTGGCAACGCGAGCGAGCGAAGCACGGTCCAGCGAGGCAAAAGCCCGTGCCGAAACGAATTTCAAGAAGGAAGAGCGCGTCAAGGAAGGCGCCAAAGCGATGTCGGAGTACCAGGCCAATGGCCGAGTCGTCCGCGAACAGATGGCGCGGTTGAGGGCGCTGCGACTGGCCAAAGAGGCTGCCGACAAAGCGGCCGGCGAAGCGCTGCCGCCTCCCGGCAAGCCCGCCAAGGCCAAAGCGAAAAAGGCGGCGCGACGGGCTTGACGCCCGAACTGCAACTATTTGCCTTGAAACGAACACACGGGCGGTCCATATAGGCGGCGCGGCCTTATACGGCCCGCAGCGAGCCGCGTGTACGGGATCCCCCGACGGTTAAACGCCGTTAAATGGCTTCCGGTTCGCCTTTTTCCCACATTCATCGACAGCCCAGATCGCGCGGGATGTCTTATTTACTCCCGCAATACCGGCCGCAGCGCGGAGCGCAGCGGCTGTGATGTTGCGCACAACAGAAAGCTATTTCATTGAGCGACTTTCACGACTTTGGATTAAACGACGCAATCACGCGTGCACTTGCTGAGGAAAAATACACAACGCCGACCCCGATCCAGGCACAGACCATACCGATCGTCATGTCCGGCCGCGACGTAATCGGAATTGCGCAGACCGGAACCGGCAAGACCGCCGCTTTCGCACTGCCGATCCTGCATCGTCTCGCCGCTGCGCCACGGCCGCTCGAGCACAAGAGCTGCCGCGTGCTGGTGCTGAGCCCGACGCGCGAACTGTCAGGCCAGATTCTCGACAGCTTCCGCGCCTACGGCCGTCACCTGCGCATGAAATCCGCCTTGGTGATCGGCGGCGTGTCGATGGGTGCGCAAGTGCGCACCGTGATGCATGGCGTGGATATCCTCGTCGCTACGCCCGGCCGCCTGCTCGATCTCGTCAAAAGCAACGCATTCCGCCTCAACGGCATCGAATGCTTCGTGCTCGACGAAGCCGACCGCATGCTCGACATGGGCTTCATTCACGACATCCGCAAAATCGTGGCGAAGCTGCCGGCAAACCGGCAGACGCTGATGTTCTCGGCCACCATGCCGGGTGCCATCGCCGAGCTTGCCGGGCAGATGCTGCGCGATCCGCAAAAGGTTGCGGTGACGCCGTCCGCCTCGACGGCGGAACGGATCGACCAGCGCATCATCCGCGTCGACCGCGCCGCCAAGCCGGCGGTCCTGGTCGATGTGCTGCGGCAGGAAACCATCGATCGCGCCTTGATCTTCACGCGCACCAAGCACGGCGCCGACAAGGTGGCGCGGCGGCTGGTGCAGGCCGGCATCGCGGCCGAAGCGATCCACGGCAACAAATCGCAGGGACAGCGCGAGCGGGTGCTCGCGGCATTCCGCAGCGGCAAGGTCCGCACGCTGGTCGCCACCGATATTGCCGCGCGCGGCATCGACGTCGACGGCATCAGCCACGTGGTGAATTTCGATTTGCCCAATGTCGCGGAAACTTACGTGCATCGCATCGGCCGCACCGCTCGCGCCGGCGCCGAAGGCATCGCGATATCGCTGTGCGATGGCGAAGAAACGGCTTATCTGCGCGATATCGAGAAGCTCATCCGCATGTCGATCCCGGTCAGCGACCGGCGTACCCATCCGCAGCGCGCCGAAGCGCCGGCCACGCAACACGCTCCCGGCCGGCCTTCCGGTAACCGGCCAGCCAAGCATCGGCAGCAGCATCGCCGCGACAACGGCCGCCAGCATGGCCGGCATCAACCGGCGGCGGAGGCCGGAATCGCTTCGGTCGCCTTCATGAATCGCGGCGGCGGCGAGCGTGCAAACCAAACGCAGGGCAAAGCGCGCTGGACCGGTCATTCAAAAGGATCATGACATGGCCAAAGAAGAGCTTTTGGAATTTGAGGGACTTGTCACCGAAATCCTTCCTGACGCCCGCTATCGCGTTCAGCTCGACAACGGCCATGCGTTGGTCGCCTATACTGCGGGACGAATGAAAAAGAACCGCATCAAGACGCTCGCCGGCGACCGCGTGACCGTCGAAGTATCGCCGTACGATCTCGAAAAAGGGCGATTGATCTTTCGGCACAAGGACGAGCGGGCCGGCACCGTAAGCCGCCCGCCGCAGCGCAACAATTTCCGCCGGCGATAACATCAGGCGCGGCGCCGACGCTTCATCGGCGCGCGATCAGCACCACGGCTTGACCGGCTTGGTTTCTCCCGGCGCAATACCGCCGAGGTGCTGCTTGATCTCTTCGTATTGCGGATCGTCCGGCGCATAGCGGATTTCGCCTTCGGCGATCGGATCCGGCCACAATGAGCCGAGGTGCAGCGTGATGACGCCGTCGGCGGACATTTCCGCCGTGCCGATGCTCTCGATGGCCGCGCACGGTATCGTATCGCTGCTCTTGTCTTGTGCCGCAGCGGTAACGGCAAAGCCGGAAGCAATCACAAGGGCGGCGGCCGCACTTCGGTAAGACATCGGCGGAGAGTCCTGCTACGAGGACGAATCGTAGCCGAATTCGATCTCGAAAGTCCGCACACATGGAAGACTGGAGCGCCCGCCAATATCTCAAATTCGAGGACGAACGCACGCGGCCGCCGCGCGATCTGTTGGCGCAAGTGCCGTTGCAGCGCCCGCGCCTTGCCGTCGATCTCGGCTGCGGGCCGGGCAATTCGACCGAGCTTATCGTCGAGCGCTTTCCGCAATCCGAGGTCATGGGGCTTGAATTCGTCCCCCGACATGTTGCGCAAAGCGCGCGAACGGCTGCCCAAATGCAGCTTCGTCGAAGCCGACATCGCGACCTGGAAGCCAGATCCGCGGACCGATCTGATCTTTGGCAATGCGGTCATGCAGTGGCTGCCGGATCATCCCGCGATCATGCGCCGGCTTCTCGAATCGATGCCGCAAGGCGGCGTGCTCGCGATCCAGATGCCCGACAATACCCGCGAGCCGGCACTGGTTTTCCAGAAAGAAGTCGGCGACAGCGGCCCCTGGAAGGACCATCCCGAGATCAAGGCGGCGCCGCGCGAAGATTTGCCGTCGACCGGAGAATATTACGATCTGCTCAAGCCGGCCTGCTCCCGTCTCGATATCTGGCATACCGTCTACAATCATGTGATGGCTTCGCCGGCCGCGATCACCGAATGGTTCAAAGGTTCTTCGCTGCAGCCATTCCTGTCGCCGCTCGATGCGGCAGACCGCGAAAAATTCCTCACCGCCTATACGGCGAAAATCGTCGGCGCCTATAAGCCACGCCATGACGGTAAGGTGCTGCTGCGCTTCCCGCGCCTGTTCATCCTGGCGGTGCGATGAGATTTCGCGGCGTTCTGCTCGGCGCCATTTTGCTGGGCGGCGTGTCGTGTGCCGGGGCCGCGCATGCCGACACCGCCTTTGAGACCTGGCTGCAGTCGCTATGGCCGCAGGCGCAAGCGCTCGGTGTCTCGCGGGCGATCTTCGATGAGGCGACCCGCGGGCTGGAGCCGGACCTGGCGCTGCCCGATCTGGTGCTGCCGGGACGGCCGCAAAAGCCGCCGCCGGGCCAGCCCGAATTCGTCGAAACGCCGGCCGATTACTTGAAGGAGCCGGTGCTCGCGCGGCTCGCCGCGCAGGGCCGCAAACTCGACCAGCAATATCGCGCGCCGCTTGACGCCATCGAGCGGCAGTTCGGCGTGCCGCCTTCGATACTGCTCGCGATCTTCGGGCGCGAAACCGATTACGGCCGCGCCGCGGATACGCATAATGCGATCCGCGTGCTGGCGACGCAGGCCTATCTCGGCAAACGCAAGGACCAGTTCCGCAACGAATTTCTCCTCGCCCTGAAAATTCTCGGCGAGGGGAAAATCAGGCTCGCCGACATGAAAAGCTCGTGGGCCGGCGCCATGGGCCTCACGCAATTCCTGCCGTCGGATTATCTGAAATATGCCGTCGACTTCGAGCACACCGGCCGCGCCGACATCTGGACTTCGGTGCCTGACGCGCTCGCTTCGGCCGCCAAGCAGCTGCTCGACAAGGGCTGGCAGCGCGGCGTGCACTGGGCCTATGAGGTGCGTCCGCCCGCCAGCGTCGATTGCACGATCGGCGTACCGGATTACACGCTGCCGATTGGTGAGTGGCTCAAACGCGGCTTCGTCCCGGCCTATGGCCGTACGCCATCGGCGGCGGAGCTTGCCGAGCCGGCGTCACTGTTGCAGCCGGCCGGGCTTTACGGTCCGTCGTTCCTCGCGACCAAGAATTATTTCGTCATCAAGGAGTACAATTTCTCCGATCTGTATGTACTGTTCGTCGGTCATCTCAGCGACCTCATTGCCGATGCGCGGCCGTTCGAAACGCACTGGGGCAAGGTGGCACAGCTCCCCACCGGTGACCTCGACCGCATGCAGCAGATTCTCACCGCGCGCGGCTACTACCACGACAAGATCGACGGCAAGGCCGGCATGCTGACGCGCTCGGCGCTGGGCGCCTATCAGAAGAAGAACGGGCTCAAAGTCGACTGCTGGCCGAGCGCCGCCGTGCTGCGACAGATGGAAACGCATTGACGGATAGCCCGGCTATTTCTCAAAATGCCGGCCATGCGCATCCACGCCGCCGTCGTCAGCGAAAAGTCCGGTCCCTTCGTTATCGATACGCTGGAGCTCTGTGAGCCGCGCGCCGACGAGGTGATCGTCCGCGTGGTGGCAAGCGGCATGTGCCAGACCGATCTGCATGGCCGCGACGGTTACTTCGCCAGCCCTTATCCGGCGGTCTATGGCCATGAGGGCGCCGGCGTGGTGCACGCCGTCGGCGGTGCCGTGCGCAGCCTGGTGCCGGGCGATCATGTCGTCATGTCGTATCCGTGGTGCGGCAGCTGCGCGAATTGCCGCGACCAACAGACCAACCACTGCCTTAACGGCCGCGGCCTGAAAATGGGCGGAACGCGCGCCGACAAAACGACGCTGCTTTCGAAAGACGGCGCGCCGGTCTATAGCGCGTTTTTCCAGCAATCTTCGTTCGGCACTTTCGCGCTGACGCAGGAGCGCTGGGCGGTCAAGGTGCGCAAAGATGCGCCGCTTGAAATGCTCGGTCCGCTCGCCTGCAGCGGTCAGACCGGCGCCGGCGCCGTCTTCAACGTGCTCAACCCCAGTCCGGGTGACGGCATCGCCGTGTTCGGCGTCGGCGCGGTCGGTTTGTCGGCATTGCTGGCGGCGAAGATCGAAGGCTGCGCGCCGATCATCGCAGTTGACGTGCACGACCATCGGCTCGCGCTCGCCCGAGAACTTGGCGCCACGCATACCATCGACCACAGAAGCTGCGGCGATGTGGTCGGCGAAATCCGCAACATCACCGGCGGCGGCGTGCGCCATGCCGTCGAAACCTCGGCATCGCCGGCGGTGCTGCGCGAGGCCATCGAAGCGCTGATGCCCGGCGGAACCTGCGTGCTTCTCGGCAGCGCGCCCAAAGGCACCGATGCATCGTTCGAGATGCCTTTCCTGCAGCAAGGCCGCGCCGTCCGCGGCGTCGTCCAGGGCGACAGCGTGCCCAAGGAGTTCATCCCGAGGCTGGTCGATCTGGTCGTTGACGGAAAATTTCCGATCGAAAAGATGATCAAGTTCTACGATTTTGCGGACATCAACCGGGCGGCGCAGGAATCGACAGCGGGAGTGACGATCAAACCGGTGCTGCGGATGCCGGCAAGCTCCTGATCGTTAATCGTCGCCCGGCACGGCGTCCGGCAAACTCTCGTCTTCGCTGCCGCGATCGTCGGCGCGGCCACGGGCTTTGATCGAGCCGGTGCTGCGCGGATCGCCGTAATGCTGCGCGGCGTATTGCGAGCGGGCGCGGGCGGCAGCGACTTCGCCCGGGATCGCCGCGGGCTCGCAGATGTGGCGGCCGTTGTAGTGCCGCATCAGATCGACGTGAATGTGATTGTAGTGATAGACGTTGGCGCCCGGCGCCAAGACGGTCATGAATCGTTCGCACGCGGCGTCCTGCACGTCGTGCAGAAAGCCCTGTTCCTCCGGCGAGCCGTGCCAGCCGTATTGCACGCTGATTTTGTGACCATCGGCCAGATCGAATTCGGCGATGTCGAGCGCGTTGCCGAAGGCGTGCTCGGAAATATGCGCGTTCGGATTGCCGTTCATGCCGCGGCAGGAATAAGCCGAGATCTGCTTGATCTCGACGACGGGCTGGCGAAACCAATGCTGCGCCGCCGGCTGCACGGCGCCCGCGATCCATTGATCGAGCGCCGACATGATCGGGCAGGCGAGTGTCGCCGGCGGCTGCACCTGCACCGGCAAGGTGGACGCGGTAGCGATCGGCGCGCCGGGCGGACCGAGCGGCGGCACCGGGCCTGACGGCGAAGCGTTTGGCGAATAGGCCGGCGCGTTCGGCTCGCCGTAATAGGGATGCGGCGGACCGCCGGGAATGTCGAGATCATCGTCGGGCGCTGCAATTCCGGGTGCACTGAGCGAGAGCGGTTCGCCACTTTGCGCGACCGGGGATGATGGGTAGGGCCGCGGCGCGACGGGATAGGATTGCGGCGCCGCGCTTTGCAGCGGCGGCAACGCCTGCGACTGGACGGCGGGCGACGCGCCGGGCCAATTCTGCGGCATCGACGCATTGGGGATCGCGCCTGGTGGCACCGGCTCATCGTCGTAAGACAGCGGCGCGCTTTCGCCGAGCGCAGAGACGCGCAGCGGATAATCGATGCCACAGGCGCCCGGACCTTCGATTGCAGAAATGCGCACCCGTCCGGCGGTGTCGTTGACCGCGCCGGAATTAAGACAAGCGAGTTCGGCCTCGTGCCGCCACGGCTCGCGTTCGGCGAGCATGTAGTGGCTGCAGCCGGCAACAGCGACCAGGGCGACGAGGACGAGGGAGTTGACGAGTTTCCAGCGAACTCCGCGCGTCATGCGCGGACAATGCGAGGAATTCCGTTAAGGACTGCTCAATGATGTCCGGTCGTGCGGGTGTAGGACCTTGTTAACCATGATTGGCGCGAGGTTGCGTCGGCCCTGATCCCTGACTACTGATGCCCGACGCCGGGACGCAGTCGCATCGCATTGAATCGATTGGCGCTCTAGCATTTTGATGGAGCATGATCTTTTCGGAAAAACCGGTTCCACTTTTCCGGATCATGCTCTTGGGAGGGGCTGATGCTTTCCGCGCTCGATCTTGTCCGCCGTGTCGAGGCCGGCGAACTTAAACCGCGCGATGCGGTCGAACTTTGCGCCACAGCCATCGCAGCGCGGGAAAGCGAGGTCGGGGCCTTCGTTACGCTCGATCTCGATGGGGCGCGCCGCACCGCCGGCGATCCGCGCCTCGCGTCATTGCCGCTGCGCGGCCTGCCGGTGGCGTTCAAGGACATTTTCGCGACCGCCGATCTGCCGACGCAATACGGCTCGCCGATCTATGCCGGGCATCGGCCATTGGCCGATGCCGCGGCCGTGGCGCTGACCCGGCATGCCGGTGGCATCACGCTTGGCAAGACGGTGACCACCCAGTTTGCGTCGCTGGTGCCATCGGCGACGCGCAATCCACATAATCTCGGCCACACTCCCGGCGGCTCGTCGGCCGGATCGGCCGCCGCCGTCGCTGCCGGGATGGTGCCGATCGCATTCGGCACCCAGACCGCTGGCTCGGTGATCCGGCCCGGCGCTTATTGCGGAGTTGCGGCTTTCAAGCCGTCCTACCGGCTCATTCCCACGGTCGGTGTGAAGGACGTGTCCTGGCATCTCGACACCGCCGGCCTGTTCGGCGCCGGCGTCGCCGATGTCGCCTTTGCCGCCGCGGCGGTATTGGACCGCGATCTTCGTGTCGACCGCGCAACGCCTGCGCCGCCGCGCATTGCACTCACCCGCACCCATCTATGGCCACAAGCCAGCGCCGGCATGCAGAACGCCGTCGAAACCGCCGCCCGTATCGCGGCCGCGGCCGGAGCGAAAGTAACGGAATTGACGCTGCCGCCGATTTTGGAAGCCGCTTACGAGGCGCAATACACGATCCAGGATTACGAGAATGTTCGCGCACTCGCCTCCGAATACGAGCGGCATCGCGAGCAGATCGACAAAATGCTGCGCGATCACCTCACGGCGGCGCTCGCCATTTCCGCCGACGATTACGACACCGCACGCCGCACCGCGAGCCGGGGGCGACAGGTGCTCGCGGACGCCATGTCCGATTACGACGTGATCCTGACGCCGTCGGCACCGAGCGCCGCGCCGCAGGGGCTCGCCGCCACCGGCAATCCGATGTTCAACCGGCTGTGGACGCTGATGGGCTCGCCTTGCGTCAACGTTCCGGGCCTGAGCGAGAATGAATTGCCGCTTGGCGTGCAAATCGTCGGCCGCTTCGGCCGCGACCGCTTAGCGCTCGAAGCGGCGCTGTTCCTGGAACAGGCGATCGCGCGCAAAATCGGCGCGTGAAATTACGCCGCTACTCCGCCGCAGTTTGTGTCACCGACAGCGGATCGTAGTTGAGGATCGGCGCCAGCCATCGTTCGGCGTCGGCGAGCGATAGGCCCTTGCGCGCGGCATAATCTTCGACCTGGTCGCGCTCGATTTTGCCGACGCCGAAATAATAGCTCTCGGGATGGCTGAAATAGAGGCCGCACACCGAAGCGCCGGGCCACATGGCAAAGCTCTCGGTCAGTTTCACGCCGATCGCACGCTCGCCATCGAGCAGCTTGAACAGCGTGTCCTTCTCGGTGTGATCGGGCTGCGCCGGATAGCCGGGCGCCGGACGGATGCCGCGATAGTGTTCGGCGATCAGTTCGGTGGGAGCCAGCGTCTCGTTGGGCGCATAGGCCCAGAATTCCCGCCGCGCCTGTTCATGCATGCGTTCGGCGAGTGCCTCGGCGAGGCGGTCGGCGAGTGCCTTGGCCAGAATGGCGGAGTAGTCGTCGTTGGCGCCTTTGAAGCGCTCGACCACGGCGTCCTCGCCAAGCCCGGCCGTCACCGCGAAGGCTCCGACATAATCGGCAAGCCCGCTGTCGCGCGGCGCGACAAAATCGGCGAGCGCGACATTGGCACGGCCCTCGCGGCGCGAGAGCTGCTGGCGCAGCGTATGCAGCGTCGCGATCGGATTGTCGCGCGCCGCGTCGGCGAAGACGAGAATATCTTCGCCGGCGCTGCACGCCGGCCAAAAGCCGATCACCGCGCTGGCGCGGAACCAATGTTCCGCCGTCATCCGCCGCAGCATGTCTTGCGCATCGCCAAAGAGACTTTGCGCCGCCTCGCCGACAGTCGCATCGGTGAGGATCGCCGGATATTTGCCTTTGAGCTCCCACGTGGCGAAGAACGGCGACCAGTCGATATAGCCGGTCAGCTCGGCGATCGGGATGTCCGTGAACTTGCGCACGCCGAGAAACCGCGGCGCCGGCGGCACGTAACGGCCGGACCAATCGAGCTTGAGCGCGTTCCTGCGCGCTTCGGCAAACGACAGGCGCTGCTTGTTCGCCTCGCCCCGCGCATGGGCCGCAGCGATCCTGGCATATTCGGTGCGGATGTCGGCAACGGTGCGTGCCCGCGTCTCGCGTGATAACAATGTGGATACTACGCCGACGGCGCGGCTCGCATCGTTGACATAGACCGCCTGGCCGCGCCGGTAATTGGGATGGATCTTCACCGCCGTGTGGACGCGGCTTGTGGTGGCGCCGCCGATCAGGAGCGGCACTTCAAACCCCTGCCGCTCCATTTCGGCAGCGACATGGCACATTTCATCGAGCGAAGGCGTAATCAGGCCCGACAGCCCGACGATGTCGGCCTGCTCAGCGATCGCGGCCTGCAGGATTTTCTCCGCCGGCACCATGACGCCGAGATCGACGATGTCGTAATTGTTGCACTGGAGCACGACGCCGACGATGTTCTTGCCGATGTCGTGGACGTCGCCTTTGACGGTGGCGAGCACGATCTTGCCATTCGAGCTGACATGCGCGCGGCCGTCTTTGCCCTGCTCCATATAAGGCATCAGATAAGACACCGCCTGCTTCATCACGCGCGCCGACTTCACCACCTGCGGCAGGAACATTCGCCCCGAGCCGAACAGGTCGCCCACCACGTTCATGCCGTCCATCAGCGGGCCTTCGATTACCGCGAGCGGACGCGGCGCCTGACGCCGCGCTTCGTCGACGTCGGCTTCGATGAAGTCCGTTATGCCGCGCACCAGCGCGTGCGCCAGCCGCTTCTCCACTGGCCATTCGCGCCAGGCGAGATCGGCCTCCTTCTTTTCCTTGCCGCCTTCGCGTCCTTGATTGCGAAGCCGCTCGGCGAGCGCCAGAAGGCGCTCCGCCGCATCGGCGCGGCGGTTAAGCACGACGTCTTCGCAAAGCTCGCGCAATTCCGGATCGAGATCGTCATAGACCGCCATCTGACCGGCATTGACGATGCCCATATCCATGCCGGCTGCGATGGCGTGATAGAGGAAGACCGAATGCATCGCCTCGCGCACGGCTTCGTTGCCGCGGAATGAAAACGACAGATTCGACACGCCGCCGGAGACATGAGCGTGCGGCAGGTTCGCCCTGATCCAGCGCGCTGCCTCGATGAAGGCGACACCGTAGCCGTTGTGCTCCTCCATGCCGGTGGCGACGGCGAATATGTTGGGATCGAAAATGACGTCCTGCGCCGGGAAGCCGACGCGGTTGACCAGAATGTCAAAGGCCCGCTTCGTGATCGCCAGTTTCTTTTCGAGCGTGTCGGCCTGGCCTGCCTCATCGAATGCCATGACCACGACGGCGGCGCCGTATCGGCGCACCGTTTCGGCGTGGCGGATGAAGTTTTCTTCGCCCTCCTTGAGCGAGATCGAATTGACCACGCATTTGCCCTGCACGCATTTGAGCCCGGCTTCGATCACCGAGAATTTGGACGAGTCGATCATCACCGGCACGCGGGCAATGTCGGGCTCGGCGGCGATCAGATTAAGGAACGTCGTCATCGCCTTCTCGGAATCGAGCAGCCCTTCGTCCATATTGATGTCGAGGATCTGCGCGCCGTTCTCGACCTGATCGCGGGCGACCGCGAGCGCGGCCGGATAATCGCCGGAAGTGACGAGCTTGCGGAAGCGCGCCGAGCCGGTGACATTGGTGCGCTCGCCGACGTTGACGAACGGAATTTCCGGCGTCAGCGTGAAAGCTTCAAGTCCGGATAGCCGCAGCCGCGGCGTGGGCTTCGGGATGGCGCGCGGCGTCTTGCCGGCAACCGCGCGCGCGATGGCGCGGATGTGGTCCGGTGTCGTGCCGCAGCAGCCGCCGACGATGTTGACGAGGCCTGCGTCGGCGAATTCGCCGATCAGTGCCGCCATGACCTCGGGGCCTTCGTCGTACCCGCCGAATTCGTTCGGCAGCCCGGCATTGGGATAGGCGCAGATCAGGGTGTCGGCGACGCGGGACAGTTCGGCGATGTGCGCGCGCATTTCCTTGGCGCCGAGCGCGCAGTTCAGGCCCACCGAGACCGGGCTTGCATGCGCGATCGAATTCCAGAACGCTTCCGGCGTCTGCCCTGAGAGGAAGCGGCCCGAGCGGTCGGTAATCGTGCCCGATATCATCACCGGCACGGCAATGCCGCGCGCGGCCAATTCGTCGGCGATGGCGTAAATCGCCGCCTTGGCGTTGAGCGTATCGAAAATGGTCTCGATCAGCAACGCATCAACGCCGCCATCGATGAGCCCGCGCACCTGCTCGGTGTAAGCCAGCCGCAATTCGTCGAAGGTGATGGCGCGAAAGCCGGGATTGGAGACGTCCGGCGAAATCGAAGCGGTACGGTTAGTCGGACCGAGCGCGCCGGCGACGAAACGCTCGCCGCCGTCTTCATCCTGCGCGGCGCGTGCGGCTTCGCGGGCGAGCCGCGCGCCTTCGGCGTTGAGTTCGTAGGCGATCTCCGCCATGCCGTAATCGGCCTGCGCGATGCGGGTCGAGGAAAATGTGTTGGTGGAGACGATATCGGCGCCGGCACGAAAATAGGCGAGGTGGATGGCCCGCACCGCGTCGGGCCGGCTGAGATTGAGAAGATCGTTGTTGCCGCGAACTTCGCGGTTCCAGGCGTCGAAGCGAGCGCCGCGAAAACCTTCCTCGTCGAGCCCGAGCGCCTGAATCGTCGTCCCCATGGCGCCGTCGAGCACGAGAATGCGCTCCGCGGCGAGCCGGCGCAGAGCGGTCTCGGATTTTGATGTCGCGACCAGCGGGTTCATCGCTCTACGCGCGCTCCTTCTCCACTCGCGAATGCGCGTCCGCCGCGCCGTCGTGATCGGGCCGCAGGCCGAGCAGATGGCAGATCGCGTAAACCAGGTCGGCGCGGTTCATGGTGTAGAAGTGAAAGTCGGTCACGCCGTGATCGACGAGATCGATCACCTGTTCGGCGGCGACTGCTGCGGCGATCAGCTTGCGCGTCGCCGGATCGTCGTCGAGACCGTCGAATCGTTCGGCGAGCCAGGCGGGCACCGAGGCGCCGGTGCGCGCAGCGAAGTTCCGCATCTGCTTGAAATTCTGCACCGGCAGGATACCGGGCACGATCGGGATCGTGATGCCGGCGGCACGCACGCGATCGAGATAGCGAAAGTAAAAACTGTTCTCGAAAAAAAACTGCGTCATCGCCCGGGTCGCGCCGGCGTCGACCTTGGCCTTGAGCACGTCGATGTCGGCGGCAATCGAGGGACTTTCCGGATGCTTTTCCGGATAGGCAGACACCGAGACCTCGATGTCGGCGATCCGCTTGATGGCGCCAACGAGGTCGGCGGCGTTGCGGTAGCCGCCGGGATGCGGCGCGTAACGTTGGCCGATGCCGTCCAGCGGATCGCCGCGCAGCGCCACGATGTGGCGAACGCCGGCTTGCGCGTAGGCTTCAATCACCGCGTCGACGTCGGCGCGCGTTGCGGCGACGCAGGTCAAGTGCGCCGCCGGAGTCAGCATGGTTTCGGCGAGGATGCGCTTGACCGTCGTATGAGTCCGTTCCCGGGTCGAACCGCCGGCGCCGTAAGTCACCGAGACGAAATCCGGCGCCAGCGGCGCCAGCCGCGCGATCGATTCCCACAGCGACTGCTCCATCTCCGTGGTCTTCGGCGGAAAGAATTCAAACGAAACATGCAGCCGGCGACCTGCGCCGGTCGCTGCGAAACGGCTCGGGCGCGGCATATTCATCAGGCCACCTCACGCGCGGCCGGTTGAGCCAGCACGATGCGCGGATCACGGGCGAGCCAAAGCGACACCGCGATCTTGCCTTCCGGTCCGGGCGGGAAGGTTTGCTGCCGCGATACGTCGAGGCCGGCTGATTCAAGCCATTGCGCGATCGTCTCCGCGGCGAATCCCAGGCGGCGGTGGGCATGCTCCTCGCGCAGGAATTCGAGATCGTGCGGCGCGAAGTCGATCACCAGGAGCCGTCCGCCCGGCCGCAACACGCGCGCGGCCTCGCGGATGGCGTGCGCACTGTCGTCGAGGAAGTGCAGAACCTGGTGGATGATGACGACGTCGAAGGAGTCGCGCGGCAAAGCGAGGTCGTAAATGTCGCCCTGGCGCACGCTGCAATGCTTTAAGCCGGCGCGGTCGAGCCGCGCGCGGGCGAGCGCCAGCATGTCGAGCGACAGATCGAGCCCGAGACCGCGCTCGATATCGCTGGCAAACAGTTCAAGCATGCGGCCGGTGCCGGTGCCGAGATCGAGCAGGGCGCGGATCGGCCTATCGGCAAGCGCGGCGCGGATGGCGTCTTCAACCGCGGCGTCCGCGATATGGAGCCTTCGGATGCGGTCCCACTCGGCGGCATGACGCCGGAAATAGTTCTGAGCGGCGGCGGCGCGGGTGGCGCGCACAGCGGCGAGGCGCTCGCGGTCGCGGACGATGATGGCATCCGCGGCATCAAGCCGGCCGATCAGGGTGCGGGCGATATCGGCAGAACCGCCGCGCTCGGCCAGGCGGAAAAAAGCCCACGCTCCCTCGCGGAAACGCTCGACCAGTCCGGCCTCTGCCAACAGCCGCAAGTGACGGGACAGCCGCGGTTGCGACTGGCGCAGGATTTCGGTCAGGTCCGAGACTGTCAATTCGGCCTCCGCGAGCAGCGCCAGGATGCGGAGCCGGGTTGTTTCGGCCGCAGCCTTCAATGTTCCGGTCAATCCAGCGAAAGTCAGTTGTTCATTAGTCATTGCGCTATTCCTGGCGCTATTCGTGTCTCAGCCTATTTTCTGTATAAAGATATCTTTATATCATTAAGCAAAATGGGGCAAGGTCCCAATGAAGTTGGGATACGGCCCCGTGGGAGAGCTGCCAGCAAGGGCTCTGGCGGCTGGTAAAACTGCGTGCCACTTTCCCGGCATGGCCGAGACCGCCAAACCCCAGGATTCGGCGCGCGATCCGCCGGCGGATGACGACTGGTACGCTTTGCGCGAGGGCGAAGTCGCGGCCGTGCTGCCGCCGCAGTTCGACGCGTCGCTCTACTTCATCGGTCGCATCCGTACGCCGTGGCAACGCCGCGAGGACTGCCCAAAGAACGCGCGCGGGTCGGACGCGGTCTGCAGGATCGAGCTCGATCCGCGCTGGGCCGAAGGCCTGAGCGGCCTTGAAGGCGTCAGTCACGTGCTGTTGCTGTATTGGATGGACAGAGCGCGCCGCGATCTATTGGTGCAGTCGCCGCGCCATCATACTGCGCGCCGCGGCACTTTCGCGTTGCGCTCGCCGGCGCGGCCCAACCCGATTGCAGTCTCGGTGGCGCGCCTTCTGCGCATCGACGGCAGCACGCTCTCAGTCGTCGGTCTCGACTGCCTCGACAATACGCCGCTTCTCGACATCAAGCCGTATTTCGCCACGACCGATGCCGTGCCAGATGCGCAGGTCCGCTAATAGGCCGGCTTGCGGCCGGGGCGTCCTCAAAACAGCGCGGGCAGGACGCCGACCGGAATAATGCCGACATATATCACACCATCGGCCACGCGCAGCGGCAGCGCAATGGCCGGCTGTTTGTCGATCTCGGTGGGTTGGCCCATTTTCTTGATATTATCGACTAGGCTGGAGCTGGTCTGGCTGCGCACGATGCCGCCCAGCCCGGGCAGCAGCCGATCGAGCGTGTTCAGGCCCTGATCGGACGAACCGTTTCCTCCAGTGAGACGGTCGATCCCCTGTCCGATCAGTTGGTCGATGCCCAACAGCGGCACGATGTTTTCAATCCCGGCCACCGCGATGTTGAGAACGCCGTCGACCCTGCCGTGCTCGTTCACCGTCAGCGTACCGCTGCCGATCACGGTCGCATCGGGGCGCTCGATACGAAAGGATTTGATGTCGATGCCGCCGCCGGAGGCCTGCATCTCGCGAAACAATACGGGCCACGGCTTCGGCGAGAAATCCTTAAAGCCGCGCAGCACGGCATCGATTTCGCCTTGCAGCGGCGCGGCGAGCAGCGGATGAAAACTTGGCGCCATCGCCGCCGTGAAATCTCCGGTCGCCTCGATCACCGGATTATTGCGCGCCGAACCCTCCACGATGCGGCCATCGACATTGGCGCTGTCGGCCTGGAAAATCATGCCGCTGCCGGGCCCGGCGACGCGATCGAGCCGCGGCTTTAACAGCCTGACGGAAATGCCTTCGGGATCCGACGGCAGGCCGAGCAGATTGATGTGCGCGCTCGACCAATTGACGACAAAGATCGGCGGCTGCCCGGGATCGGCAAGCGTAACCGGCCCGGTAATCTCGCCGTGCAGAAGGGTCGGACGATAAAGCGCGGCCGAAAATGTCACATCGCTGGCGGTGAGGTCGAACGGCGGCCGATTGTTGTTAAACCTTGCCGCCGCCTTTTCGCAATGCGTGACGATGCGGAATGGAAATCCGCTGATGCTCTGCGAGCCGCACGCATAGACCCGGCCGAGCTTGGCCTCCCGGTCGAGCCAGCCGGACAGCGTGCGGTCGGCGATCGAGGCGGCGAGATACCACCCCCAGGTCAGGCCGGCGGCGACGACGATAACGGCGGCTACCGCCGCCAGGAACAACCCCAGCCGCCGGCGCGGTGCGGGCGCCCGCTTGCGCAAACGCGGCGGCGCGGATCGCATGATACTGAGCGGAGATTTGCCGGACATGGGTCTGTTATGGCCTATGAAAGAGGGCGCCATTGTGCCGCCACAGGCGTCCTGTTAGGCGGGCAAAGTTAGGCTCATGCGGTGGAACCGACAGCCGCAGACGTTTACGAAACGCGCAGTCGCAAGCCAAGCAGTCGCGGTGGGAACCAATGCACACGAATGCCGAGCACGAAAGCGGGGATTTGTGGGTATTCGGCTATGGCTCGCTGATGTGGCGTCCCGGATTTGCCTATGTCGAGCGGGTGCCGGCGCGACTTATAGGGCTGCATCGGGCGCTCTGCGTCTATTCATTCGTCCATCGCGGTACGCCGGAGCGACCCGGTCTGGTGCTGGGGCTCGACCGCGGCGGCATGTGCCGCGGAATCGGCTATCGCGTCGCCGCCGCGTCGCGCGCGGAGACTGTCGCCTATCTGCGGGGACGCGAACAGGTCACGACGGTCTATCTCGAAGCCATGCGCTGGATCGAGCTTGAGGATGAGACGCGGCGGCGGGTGTCGGCCCTGTGCTACATCGTTGATCGCAGTCACGTACAATATGCCGGCCGGCTGACACTCGCCGAGAGCCTGCATCACGTGCGGCAGGGTCACGGCAAGTCCGGTCCCAACCGCGATTATGTTCTGGAAACGGTGCAGGCGCTCGAGGCGCTCGGCTACCGCGAGAGCGACTTCCACATCCTGGCCGCGCAATTGCAGGGCGGGGGTGGCAGTCGGCGATCGGCAATCAGCGATCAGTGATCAGCAATCCGTTTCCAGATCCCTGTTGTCAGACTTCTGGAGCAGGCGTGTGCTGGCCGTCTCGATCGTGTCCTGCAACCGCGTGAAGAACGTGTTCTTGTCGAGGCCGGGCGGAATAGGATCCAATATTTCAGCCGTAATCGTCCCCGGCAGACGGAGTAGCGATCGACGCGGCCAAAACAATCCGGAATTGAGCGCCAGCGGCACGCAGGCAAGGCCGGTCTTGTTGTAGAGATGGACGATGCCGGGTCTATAGCTCGGCTCGGCGCCGGGCGGCCGCCGCGTCCCTTCGGGGAAGATCACGAGCTGCCGCGGGTATTGGCCTGCAAGGGTGCGCTGCGCCCGGGTCGTCATGCGCCCCAGCGCCGCCATCCCCGCACTGCGATCGATCGGAATGAGTCCGGCTTTCCACATGTACCAGCCGAACAGCGGCACCCACATCAGTTCGCGCTTGAGCACATAAACCGGATCGTCGAGCACCGCATAAAGCGAAAATGTCTCCCATAACGATTGGTGCTTGCAGGCAACGATGCAGGCTCCCGGCGGGATTTTTTCGGTTCCGCGCCATTCGACCCCGGTGCCGCAGACGACGCGCAGCAGCCAAAGGCTGCTTCGCGCGTAGGAGCGGATGAACACGCGCAGGAACGGGTAAGGCAATGCCAATGTCGGCAGCGCCACGATCATGTGAACGATCAAATTGACATAGAACAGCACGTTGAAAATAAGCGACCGGACATAAATCGCGAATGATCGGGACACGAAGGGCCTGTCGTAGGAATTTTCCGGGCGCCGAAACCCGAGCTTCCGGCATCACGCTCTGCGGATTTCGGAATTTGTCAATTCGCTCATCTCGAAGGAATCAAACCGCATGCGCACTTTGGCGGCAAGGTATTTGAGATATTCCGATAGCACCAGTCTGGTTGTCGCGCCATCCGTCCACCACGGCTCGATACGCAGCTTATCAGGCACGACCGGGAACGGGATCAGCGTCGCGTTCGGCAGTTGATGCGCAAGCTCGGCGAGTGCGCGGGGCATGTGGTAGGACGACGTGACGACGATGAGCGAGTGGAAGTTATGCTCCAGCGCCCAGCGGCGCGCCTGGACGGCGTTGCCATAGGTGTTCTGGGCGGAATAATCGAGGTCGACGCAGCACGCCAACAGATGGTTGGAGTCCTCGACTTCGCGCGCGATGTCGGCAGTTGTGGTTCCAGGATTGACGCCGGTGATCAGCAATCTCTTGCCGCGGCCGGAGGAGAGCAGATCGAGCGCATCGCTGACGCGGGAGGTGCCGCCGGTCAGCACCACGATGCCGTCGGCGTCGCCCTTGAGCACGACTTGGCGGCCGGGCAGGAACCAGATGAACCCGGCAAAGCCGAAGACAAGCAGCGTTGCGCACAACACTAGGAGCTTCAGGGTCACCGACCTGATGCGCCGCGTTCTGACCGCGCTCCTAAGGCTGAGCATCGCCGCGCGCGTCCCTCGCGCCAGAATTGGTGCCGAGAATCAAGCAATCATAACCCATCGGCTCTATCCCGCCCGAATGTAACAAGCCCCGGCTACCGTGGCGCCGATCCGGACTTGGCCCCGCTTCCGAACTATAGCTGCGATTTCGGCCGCAATTTGAAGCGCTTCAATCGATCGCATCGAGAGTCTGGTTGACGGTGCGGCGCGAGGTCAAGGCGGTCACCATGGCCATCAGCACGATCAGCCCGAGGACGGCGAGGTAGCCGGCAAGCCCCACCGAAAAGCTGCCGAACAGAGCTTTCGCCTCCTCGCCGCCGGGGGTGCCGGACAGCCAGGCATCGGCCGCCGCCAGAAGGCCGAACAGCGCCAAAGCGGCGCCGCCGCCGAGCGCGCCGCCCTTAAAGCCGAGAACGAGAAAGTGGCGCTGAAACTGGCCGGCGACGAAGTCGTTGGTGGCGCCGATGTAGTGCAGCACTTCCACGATCGGCCGGTTGGTCGCCATCGCGCCGCGCGTGGCAAAGGTGACGGAAAGCACGGTCACGACGATGACCAGAGCAAGAATCGCGACGCCGGCGGCCACCGCGGTTTCCGCCATTTCGCGCATGCGGTCGATCCAGCCGAGGTGATCGTCGAGGCTGGCGCTGGGCACCCGCGCGCTCAGCGTCGATCGCAAGGCGGCGAAATCAGGCAACGCGCCTGAAGCAAGCTTGACGACGATCATTCGCGGAATTGGCAATTCGCTCAGGGAAAGACCGGTGCCAAGCCACGGTTCGATGAGCTTTTCCGACTGTTCCTTTGTATAGGCCCGCACATCGGCGATTCCCGACGTGGCGCGCGCGATCGCAATTGCCGCGTCAACGTCGGCTTCGATGTCGCGCCCGGACACCGGCCGGACCTGAATGGTAATCTCGCGTCCGACCGCCGACTGCCAATCGCTCGCCGAGCCGACCACCATCGTCACGGCTCCGGCCGTGAGCGCGGCGAGGAATGTCATGATGGCGACCACGGCGATCAGCGAACGTCCGGCGAGCGAGCCGCTCGGCACGATGGGTGTCGGGGCCGGCTGTCCCAAGATCCGGGGCGGCGCGCTCGCTCCGCGGCCGTCCCACGGCTCCGCCATGGCATTGACCGGCTCAATCGTAGACATGCAGTCGTCCCTCGTGCAGCACCAGGCGGCGGGCGTCGTACTCGTCCATCAGTGCGATATCATGGGTGGCGATCACGACCGAGGTGCCGGATCTATTGAGCTCGATAAACAACCGCAACAAGCGTTGGCCGAGATTTGGATCGACGTTCCCGGTCGGCTCGTCGGCGAGCAGAAGCTGCGGGCGCGCGATGACGGCGCGGGCGATGGCGGCGCGCTGCTTTTCGCCGCCGGAGAGCACCGGCGGCAACGCCCAGACGCGTTCGCCGAGCCCGACCCACTGTAACAGCTCGACGACTTCGGCGCGGTAGCTGCCCTCATCCTTGCCGAGCACGCGCAACGGCAGTGCCACGTTTTCGTATGTTGTCAGGTGATCAAGAAGCCGGAAATCCTGAAAGACGATGCCGATGCGACGACGTAATGTTGCACGGTCGTCCTTGCTCAGTGTCGCGATGTCGTAATCGAACATCGAAATGAGACCGCGCGTCGGCTTGAGCGACAGGAACAGCAGGCGCAACAGCGACGTCTTGCCGGCGCCGGAGGGGCCTGTGAGGAACTGAAAGGAATTCCCCTCGATGCGGAAGCTGAGGTCGCGCAGGATCTCCGGGCCAAGCCCATAGCGCAAGCCGACATTCTCGAATCGGATCACGCGGTCCTCCGATCAAACCCTACGCGTGGCCTGTACCGGCTGTCGGTTTGCAGACTGATTCGCTCACCCCGCCCCAACCTAGCATCCCGCGGCGCAGCGGGCTTGCCGTTCCGCTTTGGTTTCCAATCCGTTAACGGATTGCCGGCTAGGCTCAGCCCAAAGGTGACGCGCCCCTGATTCGCCCGATAACCGTCCAATGCTGATCGTCTGCCCGAATTGCGCTACATCTTACGACGTCGACGCGGCAAGCCTGCGGCCGGATGGCCGCAGGGTGCGCTGCGTACGCTGCCGCACGGTCTGGCACGCCGAAATACCCCACCGCGAGAAGCTTCTCGCCGCGGCGCAGGCGCTGGCGCCGGTGCGCCGGGCGGTTGAGGCCGTGGCCGAGATCGCCGCCCAGGGGCCGGAACTCGCGGCGGAAGAGGCGGCCAGTGTCGCCGCGGGCGGCGCGGACTATCCGGTGGGGGAGGAACCCCCTCGTGAAGCGCCCGGCGATACGCCGCCGAGCGATGCCGACGAAGCCGCCGATCCTGCCGAAGCCGACGCTGCTGCAATCGAGGTGGAGTCGCCGCCGATTGCGCCTGCCGATGCGGAGGCGGGGTCTCCGCCGCTCGGCTTCGAGGCCGATGCGTCCGACGCGCTGTTCTCCGAACCGCTCGAAGATATCGAGTCCCTTGCGGCGCGACGCCATCCACGGCCGGCCAAGCGTCAGCGCTGGCGATGGCCGCTGTCGCCTCTGCAATCGGCCATCATGGTGCTGATCGTCGCCGACGCGATCATCGTCGGCTGGCGCACCGATCTCGTGCGTGCGATGCCTCAGACGGCATCGTTCTATGCCTGGCTCAGGATGCCGGTGAATCTGCGCGGGCTGGAATTCGATGGTCTCAACACCACCACCGAGCAGCATGATGGCGTGCCGATCCTTGTGATCGGAGGCAACATCGTCAACGACACCGGCAAGACCGAGACCGTGCCGCATCTGCGTTTCGCGGTACGCAATGCCGCGCATGAAGAAATGTATTCGTGGAGCGCGGTCCCGCCGGTCTCGGTTCTGCAGTCGGGCCAGGCCGTCGCTTTCCACACCCGGCTTGCCTCGCCGCCGCCGGATTCCCACGACGTATTTGTACGCTTCGTCAACCGTTACGACATAATGGCCGGAACCCGCTGACCATGGCTCGCATCCTGATCGCTGAAGACGAGGAAGCGCTGCGCGCCATGTGCGCGCGGGCGCTGACGACCGCTGGCCACGACGTCAAATCCGCCTGCGACGGCAGCGACGCACTCGATATGCTGAAACAGGACGCCGGCCGCTTCGATCTCCTCCTCACCGACATCCGCATGCCGATCATGGACGGCATCGCGCTGTCGCTTGCCGCGGCGCGCGACTATCCCGACCTCACAATTCTGTTGATGACGGGCTATGCCGATCAGCGCGAGCGCGCGCATGGCCTCGATGCCATCGTCCACGACGTGATTGCGAAGCCCTTTACGCTCGCGGCATTGTGCGCCGCCGTGCATGAGGCGCTGACGGTCAAAGCGCGCTGAGAAACCCCGGCCTAGCTGTCGTCAGAGACGGCATAAGGCCGCGGCAGCGGCTCGATCGGCAGATCGGGATGCGAGCGGCCGAAATCCGGCGCCGGAGAATCCTGCCCGATCTCGACAATACCGCGGCGGATGGCGCGCGTTCGCTTGAAATGCTCGAACAGAGCCTCGCCGTCGCCGCGGCGAATGGCGCGCGTCAACTGCGCGAGGTCCTCGTTGAAGGTGCCGAGCATTTCCAGCACCGCGTCCTTGTTGGTGAGGAAAACGTCGCGCCACATCGTCGGGTCGGATGCGGCGATACGGGTAAAATCGCGAAAGCCGCCGGCAGAAAATTTAAGCACTTCCGAGCGCGTCACCTCGGCCAGTTCATCGGCGGTGCCGACGATCGTATAGGCGATCAGATGCGGCAAATGGCTGGTGATCGCCAGTACAAGGTCGTGATGCGCCGCCGGCATGGTTTCGACATTGGCGCCGAGCGCGCGCCAGAACGCGGCGAGTTTTTCGGTCGCTTCGGGAGCGGTGTCTTCCGGTGGCGTCAGGATGCACCAGCGGCCGACGAACAGTTCAGCGAAGCCGGCATCGGGTCCCGAATGCTCGGTACCGGCGACCGGATGCGCCGGCACGAAATGCACGCCGGCCGGTAGATGCGGGCCCATATCGCGCACGATCGCCCCCTTGACCGAGCCGACGTCGGACACGATCGCACCGGCCTGAAGATGCGGCGCGATCTCCTTGGCAATCTCGCCGCATGCGCCGACCGGAGCGCAGACGATGACGAGGTCGGCGCCGGCCACCGCGGCGGCGTTAGTTTCAAGCACCTGGTCGGCGATCCCGAGTTCGGCGACCCGGCGGCGCGTCGCCGCGGAGCGTGCACTTGCCGTGATTTCGCGCACCGCGCCCTGCGCCCGCGCCGCCCGCGCGATGGACGAGCCGATCAAGCCAACCCCGATCAAGGCCAGTCGATTAAACAGCGGTGCAGATGTCGTCACAGCATCACGCCGGCTTTGCCAGGAATTCCGCGAGCGCCGCGACGACCAAACGGTTCGCCTCTTCGCCGCCGACCGTCATGCGCAGCGCATTCGGCAGCTTGTACGCGGTCGTCTGCCGCAGGATCAGCCCGCGCGCGGTCAGAAAGGCGTCCGCATCCTTGGCGGTGCGGCCCTTGGTTTGCGGGAAATGGATCAGCACAAAATTGGCGACGCTCGGCGTCACTTTCAGGCCGAGCTTGCCGATCTCTGCCGTCAGCCACGCCAGCCAGCGCGTATTGTGCTCGCGCGAGCGCTCCTGGTGCTCGATGTCCTCGATCGCGGCGATCCCGGCGGCGATCGCCGGCCCGGTGATGTTGAAGGGGCCGCGAATGCGGTTGACCGCATCGACGATATGCGCGGGGCCGAACATCCAGCCGAGCCGCAACGCGGCCAGCCCGTGGATTTTCGAAAAGGTGCGGCACATGACCACGTTCTCGGAGGTGGCGACGAGCTCGATGCCGGCTTCATAGTCGTTGCGCCGGACATATTCGGCATAGGCGGCGTCGAGCACCAGCAGCACGTTGCCCGGCAGGGCGCGGTGCAGCCGCTTGACCTCGTCGAAGGACAGGCAGGTGCCAGTCGGATTGTTCGGGTTGGCGAGAAAAACGATTTTGGTCTTGTCGGTCACCGCCGCGAGGATGGCGTCGACGTCGGCGGTGAAATCCTTCTCCGGCGCCACGACCGGCTTGGCGCCGGCGCCCAGCGTCACGATGGGGTAGATCAGAAATCCGTGCGTGGTGTGGATCGCTTCGTCGCCGTCGACGAGATAGGCGTGGGCCAAAAGATGCAACAGGTCGTCGGAGCCCGAGCCGCAGACAATGCGGTCGGGATCGAGCCCGAATGCCCGGCCGATCGCCTCGCGCAGCTCGCTCGCCGAGCCATCCGGATAGTCCTCGAGACGGTCGGCGAACGCCTTGTAGGCCGCGATCGCGCGGGGGCTCGGCCCGAGCGGCGTCTCGTTCGACGATAGCTTGAATACCTTGGCGAGCCCCGGCGCGCCGCTCTTGCCGGGCACATAGGCCTCGATCTCGAGCACGCCGGGCCGCGGTTGGGGACGCATCGCAGTCATTACTCTCATCCTTCGTCCCGTACCCAAAGGGGAGGGATCTATCGTTTCGCGGGGATCGTATAGCGGGTCGCGTGACTGCCGACGAGGGCCGATGAGCGGATTGAGGCGCCGGTTTTGAGGAGGGCCTGGGAGACGCCGTCGATGCCGCCGCGCTCGATCGACACCAGGAGGGCAGCTCCATCGAAGGCGCTGTCGGGCACCGCGATGACGTCAGCGAGGGCGGCGACGGTGTGGACCGCGGCCGAATTCCAGCCGGACACCCGCATGCTCCAAACTTCGGTTTCGGTCACCATGGTGTCCGCGGCGGCGCGCGAGACGACGAAGACTGGCATCGCGGCCGGATGGTCGGCGCGCTCGACGAACGGCAGCCGGGCGATGATTTTCGGCGCGGTTGCGAATTCGAGCGCCGTCCACCATGGGCCGCCATGCGCGATGGCGAAGGCCGGGATGAGGCCGAGATCGCCTTTGGATTCAGTCACGGCTTCGACGACGCTCGATGCGCCCATATGCGGCACAAACGGCACGGTGAAGCCGAAATGGAATCGCGCGGAATCGCGCATCAGCGCGTCGCCGGCCGAAAGATCGGCGTGAACCGAGAACGGATTCTGCACATAGGTGAAGGTCGAGATGATGACGCGCCAGATGCTTTCGGCGGTGTCGAGCGGCAGGTTGCCGTGATGGCGGGCCACCAGCCGCCGCATCATCTCCGCCTCGCGCGCCGGGCGGAAGGCGGAGCCGGTTTCTTCGGTCTTCTTCACCGCGATCAGGCGGTCGATGATCTGGCCGCGCTCGATCAGGAGCGCGTGCATTTGCTCGTCGATACGATCGATTTCCCGACGCAAATCGATGAGCGATTGGTCTTTGTGGTGCGGCGGTTTCGGCATGACCCGGCAGATTTGGCTAGACCCGTTAATTGGGCGCATTGATAGGTAGCGTTAAGGCCGAAAGCAAAGAAAACGTTGACTCCGGGCGGAAGCGGCCTATTTACGCCGTTTTGGCCGCCAGGTCTTGAATACGACTTGCGGCGGCTGGGCCACGCCGGGAAGCGCGGCGTTCCGAGGACGTATCGATGGCCGATGTCGGCGCCACGCTCGATCTTGTCGACCGCGCCCGCGAAGCGGACGATCCGCATTCGCCCATCGTGCGTTTTGCGGCAAACAGCCCGCTGCACTTGGACGCCGGGCTCGATTTCGCGCCGCTGCAGATCGCCTATCAGACCTACGGCACGCTCAACGCCGCGCGCAGCAACGCGGTGCTGGCGTGTCACGCGCTGACCGGCGATCAGCACGCCTTCAACGATCACCCGGTGACCGGCAAGCCCGGCTGGTGGGAGACCATGGTCGGCCCCGGCAAGCCGATCGACACCGAACGCTTTTTCGTCATTTGTCCGAACGTGGTCGGCGGCTGCATGGGCAGTTCGGGGCCGGCCTCGACCAATCCGGCGACCGGAATGACCTGGGGCCTCGACTTCCCGGTCATCACCGTGCGCGACATGGTCCGCGCCCAGGCGATGCTGCTCGATCATCTCGGCATCGAGTCGCTCTTCGCCGTGGCCGGCGGCTCGATGGGCGGCATGCAGGCGCTGCAATGGGCGGCGAGCTTTCCGCACCGCGTATTCGCCGCGTTGCCGATTGCGGCGTCGACCCGGCATTCGGCGCAAAACATCGCCTTCCACGAGGTCGGCCGCCAGGCGGTGATGGCCGATCCGGATTGGCGCGGCGGACGTTATTTTGCCGACGGCACCAATCCGCGCCGCGGTTTGGCGGTGGCGCGCATGGGCGCGCATATCACCTATTTGTCGGACGCCGCCTTGCACCGCAAATTCGGACGCCGCTTTCAGGATCGCGATAATCCGACATTCTCGTTCGACGCGGATTTTCAGGTGGAGTCCTATCTGCGCCACCAGGGCATCACCTTCGTCGAGCGCTTCGACGCCAATTCGTACCTCTATCTGACCCGTGCGATGGATTATTTCGATCTCGCCGGCGATTACGACGGCGTCGTCGCGAGCGCGTTCCGCGGGACGCCGACGCGCTTTTGCGTGATCTCGTTCACCAGCGACTGGCTGTTCCCGACGCCTGAATCGCGCGCTATCGTGCATGCGCTCAATGCCGCGGGGGCGCGGGTGTCGTTTGCCGAGGTTACCACCGACAAAGGCCACGACGCTTTCCTGCTCGACGAGCCGGAATTATTCGCGATCGTGCGCGGCTTTCTGGAAGGCGCCGCGCGCGCGCGCGGGCTGCCGGCGAGGTGACGATGCTGTCGCGTCTCAAACACGATCTCACCATGGCGGAAGCCGCGCGCGGCCCCGGCGGTTCGCGCGTCGACTTGCTGGTGGTGGCCGACATGGTGCAGCACGGCGCACGCGTGCTCGACGTCGGTTGCGGCGACGGTGAACTGTTGAAGCTTCTCGAAAGCCGCGGCGTCGATGGCCGCGGTATCGAACTGTCGCGCGAGGGCGTGAATGAATGCGTCGCCAAGGGCCTCGCGGTGGTGCAGGGCGACGCCGACACCGACCTCGAAGACTATCCCGACGACGGCTTCGATTACGTCATCCTGTCGCAAACCTTGCAGGCGACGCGGCGGCCGCGGGTGGTGCTTGAGCATATGCTGCGGATCGGCCGCCACGGCATCGTATCGTTCCCGAATTTCGGCCACTGGCGGATTCGCCTGCAGCTGCTCTTCGGCGGCCACATGCCGCACACCGACAATCTGCCCTATGCCTGGTACGAGACGCCGAACATCCACTTCTGCAGCATCAAGGACTTTCGTGAACTGTGCCACGCCGCCGGCGCCAGCATAGAGCAGGCCGTGGCGCTCAATGCCTGGGGCCGGCGGATGCGATTGAAAATGCCGTGGTGGTTCTGGAATTTATTCGGCGAACAGGCGGTGTTCCTGCTAAGCCGCCAGGGCGAGACGGTATCTGCTATATAATGTCGTTTGCGTCACGTCTGCCCGCGCCGGCGTGGTCGCGCGGGCCCGTAGCTCAATGGTCAGAGCTAGCGGCTCATAACCGCTTGGTTGGAGGTTCGAGTCCTCCCGGGCCCACCATCTGAACTGTTCGCTTCGCTCTGATGCTTTTCGCAAAACTGCCGGACTGGAAGTCCGCTTCTCCTGGGAGCCTAAATCGCATGTTTGATTTCGACCGTGTAATCGATCGCCGTGGCACGCACGCTTCGAAGTGGGACAACATGGCGCGTCTTTCCGGCATCAAGGCGCCGGATGCGATCCCGATGTGGGTCGCGGACATGGATTTCGCCGCGCCGCCGGGGGTGACCGCGGCGCTTGCCGCGGAAATCCAGCGCGCAGTACACGGCTATTATGCCGACACCGGCAGCTGGACGGCCGCGCTCGCAGCCTGGATGGCCCGCCGCCACGGCGTGGTGGTGGATCCGAGTTGGGTTAGTCCGACGCCCGGCATCGTTTCCGGGCTGGGTCTCATCCTTCAGGCCGTGAGTGCGTCCGGCGATGAAGTGGTTGTCTTTCCGCCCGCCTATCATGCTTTCCGGAGGATCATTGTCGCCAATGAGCGGCGCATTCTCGACGTGGAGCTGGTCGAGACCGAGGGCCGCTACGCCATGGATCTCGACGCGTTGCGCTCGAAGCTGACGTCGCGAACCAAAGTCGTCTTCCTCTGCAGCCCCCATAATCCCGGTGGGACCGTCTGGTGGGCCGCCGAGCTGCGCGCGCTGGCTGCCTTATGCGTCGAGCACGACTTGATTCTGGTTTCCGACGAGATCCATTGCGATCTGGTGTTCAAGGGTGCAAAGCACACACCGACGATGGCCGCTGCGCCTGAGATCGCGGATCGTCTGATCACGTGCGTTTCCGCGACCAAGACTTTCAATCTCGCCGGCGCTCACGTCGGCGCGTGCATCACCTCGAATGCGGCGCTGAAGCGTCGCCTCGATGCTCGCATCGCAGCGTGCGGTCTCGGTTCCTACAACGGATTCGGCATGATCGCGACCGAGGCCGCATGGCGGACGGGCGAGACCTGGTTGGATGCGCTTTTGCCTTATCTCGCCACCAACCGCGATCTGTTCGATGCACGAATCCAGGCTGCGGCCCCCGGCGCGCGCGCGATGCATCTCGACGCCACTTATCTCGCGTGGGTCGATTTTTCCGGAACCGGTCTGCCGCCCGCCGATATAGCCGCCAGGGTCAAGGATCGCGCGCGCATCTTTGCCAGTCCGGGCGAACAGTTTGGACCGGGCGGCGCGACATGGTTGCGGTTTAACTTCGCCACCCCGCGCCCAATCCTTGAGGAAGCGCTTGGGCGGTTGGAAGCGGCGTTTCAGGATTTGCGAACGGCCAAGTGAACAAGGCCGCCCGATGGTGGCGTAACGCGCAGAATTTGGCCGGTTGCCGGAACGGCAGCGTCGGCCGCTATTGATTTTGTCCGTCGTTGTTGCTCGCGGCCGCAATGTCAGCCGCGAATTCCCTCCCCATAAACCAATGGTACCCGCCAAAAGCATATATTACCATTGGTTGTACTATACATATAACTAACGCAATAGTGGAATAACGCCGCGGTTGCAGCCACGCATTGACGTTCGTGACGGGGAGAGGCGCATGAGCAACGAGATCGCGTATTGCAAGATTTTTCCACCGATCGGGATTGCCCGCCTCGGCAATAGTGAGGACGAGAAGGGCTTCTTTATCGGACCGGAAGGTCTCGAACCCACCGAGCCGAACAATCCACGCCGCTACAAAGACTCCAGAGGCAGGGTGCTGCGCCAAGCCGCCCGCTACCGGATCTATGCCTTCGACGCCAAAGATGTCGCGATCCGGGAAATTACCGCGAAAGAGGCGAAGCTGACCTGGCGCGTATCGCTCGCCAACAAGAAATCGGAGTGGTTTGAGTTTCACGGTGCGGCCAAGGCGCTCGCACAATTCGAGACGCCCGAACATGGCCATTGGGATCGGCGTAATGCCGCAATAAAGGGCGCCGAACGCGCGCGCAGATTGATCATCGATCCGGGCGCTCCGGTCACGATCGTGGGCGAAAGCGTGTCGAGCTCTGACGCGGGCGAATATGCCTTCACCGGAAAATTTCAGGACGCGACCGGCGTCTATCTCGGCGAACTTCGAACCGATCCCGAAGGACGGTTATTGGTGCTCGGCGGGCGGGGCCATTCTGCGGCAATCGACGAGAACGGTAACGACATTTCCGGCGAACGCTGGATCACTAATTACGCGAATAACGATTATTGGCACGACGACAGCAGCGACGGGCCGATCGAATGCTCGGTTGAGATCGACGGGCGCGAGGTGGAGGTCAAGGGGCGCGGCTGGGTCCTCGTCACGCCGCCCGATTTTGCCCCCGGTATCGGCAACGTGGTTTCACTGTTCGACGTGTTGGAGGATGTTGTGCACACCAACAACCTCCCGCATCCCGGCTTGCCCGCGCCGATCGGCGCCGATGACGTTCTGTTTTGGCGCGACATTTATCCGATCCTGTCGCGGGCGTCGGCCATAAGCTGGGTGAGCGATCTGGCGTTGCGCGGTCACGCCAAGGGCAAAGGCGGCGATTTCACCGACGAAGATACTCTTCATGCGCTGAGCGACCCCGGCGACGAGGGCGGCCAGTTGCTGCGCGAATCCATATTCAAGCGCATTCGCAAACCCAAAGTCCTCGCCACTGCCGCGGAGCAGGCCGCACAGGCTAACGGTTACTTCATGCCGGCGCTGTCGGGAGACGAAGGCGATGCCACCACCAACGATCCGACGACATGGCTGTCGGTCACGGCGCTGCAGTATCAGCGTCTGCAAGCCTGGGTGGCCAAGAATTTCAAGCCGGGTCCGCGCCATCCCGCATGGCCATCGACGGTTGCCGATCAACCCGGCTTGCTGACCCGGGCGGCGCTCGACGCCTGTACCGGCGGCCCGTTCTATCCGGGGATCGAGATGACCGTGGTTGCGCGGTCGGCCAAGGCGTATTCCGAAGCCTACCGCATCGCCGACAATCTTGCGGCCGGCGACATCAGCAAATTCATGTCCGTGCCATGGCAGGCGGACTTCTTCGAATGCAACACCCATTGGTGGCCGGCACAACGGCCCGACAGCGTCGTTACCGCGGTATCGAGCGAGGAACTGCAGCACGCTTTCTCCTACGAGCGAACGCACGGTGAAATCGATCGCTTGATGCTGATCCGCCAGCCGTGGGCGCGCGGGCTTGAATACGGCCGGCCCGACACCGATACGATCGAGCACCATTTGTTCCCGGCGCCTCACGACGCCGAAGAGCTGTCGGACTATCTCGACAGATTATCCGACAACGTAAGCTCGGAACTTTCCGGATTGATCGACGTCTGGCAGCCGGTGAACGAAACTCTGCCCGAACGTGTACCGAGCACTGGCCGTATGCAGTTCCTCGTGCAGGAGCAATTCGATCGCTTCGGCGGACGTTACTTCCACTTCGTCGTGCCGTCGCCGGCGGAGGCCGTGCAGCCGGAAGAAAAAGCGGCCGGTCGTTCGCGCAAACCAGTGCGCAAGCGACCAAGTCAAAGACGCGCAATTGCCGCGCTGGAGGACCAGCATAGCGACGTGCCGACTTCGCCAAAGGCGGATACCGATTACGCCGATTTCATCAACAGCCGTCTCGCGTCTTACTGCCGCGCCGTTCTCGAAGGCGTCTCAACGCCAGGCCAAACCGCGGTGCAATATCATAAGCACATTTCCGATTTGTCGGACTCGGTCGGCGGCTTCTCCAGCGGCGTTGGCGATTATGAGGCTGGCGTTCGCGAGGATTTCGGCCCCGACAGCGAGCATTTTCATAATCTGCAGGTGATCGAGCTTGGGCAGTGTGCCGGCGACGCGCTCTATCGCGACTGGTCCGAGCAGAGCGGCGATAACGGCATGGTGAAACACTGGTGGAAGCAGGGCTTCGTCGTCCGACGGACGCTGAAGTCTTCCCATCAACCGGATGCAAAGGGCGCGGAGGCAAACGTCGAAATCGAACGCTCTCGCCTCAAGGGCCTGGAATTCCGCGATTATTACTACATGCTCTACAACATCGAGCAGTTTCCGGAATTGTACCAATACAGCGCCACGATCGTCGAAAGCTTTCTCGACGTGGCGCGACAGGCAGTCGAGCGGCAGACTTTCAAAGACTCCGACGCGGTCATCATTGAAACGTTCTTTGAATACGACAAGACCACGTTCGAGGCGAAGCTCGAAGAGATTTACGAATATTACCGCGAGCAAATGGTGCAGGCGAAGCCCTGGGAAGAGGATATTGCCCGCTCGGATATCCTGCGCGATCGTACGAAGGCCGCGCCTTACAATCAGAATGACGGAGCCTGGTTGCGTTTTGTCGCAAATTCCGGGCCGTGCGACGAGGTCAGGGGGTTCCTGTTCGACGTCTGGAGCGACGAATTCGGCAACGGCAATCCGGCGCTGCATCACGGCAACCTCTACACGACGTTTCTGCGCGGCCTCAATATTGCGCTGCCGGATGTGACGTCGCGCGAATACGCCGATTGCCCGAAGTTCAGCGACGCCGACTTCGCCAGCCCGGTATTCCAGCTGGCGATTTCGCAGAATTCCGATCGCTACTTTCCCGAGCTGATCGGCATGACGCTGTTCCTTGAATGGGAAGTTTTGCAGCTCGGCGTCGGCGTCAAACGGCAGGATTATCACGGCATCAATTCGCAGTTCCTGCGCATGCATGTCGGCATCGATAACGCAGTCGACGGCCACGGGGCGAAAGCGCGCAACGCGGTAAATGTCTATCTCGACGACATCTTGAGGGAGAGCGGCCGGGAGGCGATGCAGCGCGAATGGCGGCGCATCTGGACCGGGTTTGTCGCTTTTGCAACCGCCGGCATGGGATATCTCGGGATCGACGATGACATCGCCGCACGCCGGCCGATGACGATCTACGATAAGATCACCGATCTGATGTCGCGCAAGCAACACTACGGCAGCTTGAACCACGCCAATAGAAAACTCGGCGTGAACCGGATCAACGACTGGTTCGACGATCCGGACGGCTTTATCGACGAGCTGGCGCATTCGGCCTTTGTCGTTCCGGGAAATCCGGACGCGAGCCGGTTGCTGAACTACCTGACGACGTTCGAAGGGCCGATGTATGAGGTTTTCGACGCCGACGACGTCGCGCTGTGGCGGGAGTGGATCATCTGGCTCGGCCAGACCGGCGACACCGCCGCGGTCAAGAGCTACCAGACCAAGGCGGAATCCATGCTGGCGCTGCTGCAGGAACTGCGCAGTTCGCTGATCGGGACGGAAGGCCACCTGCGTTACCGACTTGCCGGCAAATCGCTCCACGACTGGTTCATGGGCGATCTCGTCGAATTCATGCATGCGCTGGCGACGCCCGGTAACGACTGGGTGGTGCCGTGGGATGCCGAACGTAGTCCGCTGGTTCGCGATTTTGCTTCCGGGATCAACCGCATGGCGCAGTCGCTGGATCGGCGCTTCCCGAAGCTCGCCAATCAGATCGGCCGGCTGGTCATCGTGCGTTGGATCAATGCCGGGTGTCCGATTCCGGGCAGAGCGGTGCCGCGGTTGAAAGTTCAATCCGAACCGCTGGCGCCGCGCCGCCGGGTTCGCACCTTGGTCGAGGAATACGGGATGGGTTATATCCACTAAAGCCGATGCCGGGCTCCGTGGCGCGCGTCCGCTGCGACGTAGCCGTCGTCGGCGGCGGACCGGCGGGCGCTGTTGCCGCTTATATTCTTGCCGGCGCCGGCGCGCGGGTGGCTTTGATCGTTCGCGATCAGCCCAAATCGGCGCTCGGGATAGGGGAGACTGTCCCCGCACAAACGCGGGCGCTGCTGCAACGGCTCGGGCTCGATTTCCTGTCCCCTGACGTGCACTTGCCGAGCGCTGGGACCATGGCGCGCTGGGGATCGGATGCTTTGCATTATCGCGAGGCGATTTTGAGCCCGTATGGCTCCGGGTGGCATCTCGATCGCCGATTATTCGAGAAACAATTGGTTGCCGCCGCAGTCAGAAGTGGCGCGTGGCTGATCGACGATTGCAGCGCGATAGAAACGCGTCGGGCGGCGGCCGGATGGGAGTTCGGTATCGCGTATTCCGGGCGCAGGATTTGTATCGGGTCCAGCTACCTCGTCGACTGCACGGGACGAACGGCGCGCTTGGCGCTCGCAGCCGGCGCGCGGCGTAAAATTCACGACAAGCTTATCGCGATCTGGTGCGTTGCAGAGCAAGCGCGCAGCCGCGACGATCTCGACCAGCGGATCTACCTGGAGTTGGCGCCGGATGGCTGGTTGTACAGTGCGAAAATACCGCGGCAGCGGCGCGTCATCGTGTATTTTACCGACGGCGACCTGTGCCGAATTGCGCTGATGCGGACGCGCGCGAATTTCGAGGCTTATGTCGCCGGTTCCTTTCACTTGCAGGAAGCCGCTGACGGGTTCGAATACTCCATCGTTGCCGGGCCTTACTGCGTCAATGCGGCGAGTGCGAGATTGTTGCAAGCCTATGGCGAGGGATGGATCGCCGCCGGCGATGCCGCGCAGTCGTTCGATCCGCTCTCGTCACAGGGCATCATGTCGGCGATCATCGGCGGCCATAATGCCGCTGCGGCACTGATTGCGGCCCATTCATCGGATCACAGTGCACTGGAGACATATCAGGCCGAGCTCGACGGCCAATACGGCGCATATTTGACCGAAAGACCGGGCCATTACCGCGCTGAACAGCGCTGGAACGGCCGGCCATTTTGGCAGCGCCGCCAAGGCCCCCACATCGCCCGCTTTAAGCTCTGACGATCAGATGATAGTGTCGCGGTCAAAGCTGAAAAAAACGATTGGGAGAATTCGCGCCATGTTGAATGTGACGATTGATCAGATTTTGCCGGGCACTGCCGCGCGGCTTCCCGACAAGATCGCGTTGATTTTCGGTGAGCGGACATTCACCTATGGCGAGCTTGAGCGGCTGACCAATCAGGCGGCCAACGGGCTCAAGGCGCTCGGGATCAAAAAGGGCGACCGGGTGACCCTGTTCGCGCAGAACAGTCCGGAGTGGTTGATCAGCTATTTCAGCATCGCCAAGGCCGGCGGCGTCATCAATCCGGTCAATGCCATGCTGACCGCGGAAGAATTGGCTTATGTCGTCAAGGATTGCGGCGCGAGCGTCCTGATCACGACAGCCGAGCGCGCCAGGGCCGTCCTCCATCTCAAGAGCGACGGCGCCTTGAAAGAGATTGTCGTCCTCACCGGTTCGCCGCCTGGCCGTACGCTCGCATTCGACGATCTCCTTTCGGGTCATGCCGACACGATCGAACCGCCCGGCAACGCCGCGGAGGAGCTGTCAACGATTTGCTACACGTCAGGCACCACGGGCTTTCCCAAAGGCGCGATGCTCAGTCACCGCAACGTGGTGCTGAACTCGGCGATGACCGCGGCCATGAACGTGCGCACGGAAAACGATATTCAGTTCACCGGACTGCCGCTGGCGCACGTCTACGGCACCGTGCTGATGGATTTGAGCTTTCTGTTCGGCCTGACTTTTGTGCTGCTGGAGAAATTCGATGCCCAACAGGCGTTGAAATCCATCGAGCGTCACAAGGTGACCATCATCGACGGCGTGCCGACCATGTATCTCTACATGCTGGCGCATCCCGACTTCGGGACATACGACCTGTCATCCTTGCGCGTGGCGGTCGTGGGCGGTCAAGCGATGCCGCCGGCGAAGTCCACCGAATGGCTGGAACGAGCCGGCGTGCCCATGCTGGAGCTCTGGGGCATGACGGAACTCGCCGGGCCCGGCATCATGCAGCATTCTTATGGCGAGAACCGTTTGGGCTCGGCGGGCATCATGATGCCGTTTATGCAAGGGCGGATCGTCGATCCAATTGATCCCTCGAAAAGCCTGCCCGCGGGCGAAGTCGGCGAACTGATGGTCAAGGGCGCCTTCAACATGCTCGGCTATTACGGCAACGCGCAGGCGACCAAAGAAACAATCGAGCCGGACGGCTGGTTGCATTCCGGCGATCTCTGCAAAATGGACGTTGACGGCTATTTCTACATCGTCGATCGCAAGAAGGATATGATCCTCACCGCGGGCTATAATATTTATCCGGCGGAGATCGAGCGCGTTATTGCCGGGCATCCATCGGTTGCCATGGTCGGCGTCGGCGCGCGGCCCGATGCCACCAAGGGCGAGATCGCCAAGGCTTACATCGTGCTCAAGACCGGCGCCAACGGCGATGCTCAGGGTATTCTCGATTATTGCCGGGAGCATCTCGCGGCCTACAAAATGCCGCGCGAGGTGCAGTTCGTGCCGGCGCTGCCGACAACGTCGTCCGGCAAGATCATGCGGCGCCAGTTGAAGACGCTGGACCAGGACGCGCCCGGCGAATCAACGGCCGATCACGCGCGGCTGCGCGTCGGGGCCGCTTAGGGACGCGTTTTGCGACCGTCTCATGCCCCGGCTTCAGGCGCGCGCTCGCCATGCCGGCGCGCTGCCGCGGCGCGGTCGGTTTCGCCAAGCGCCGTTAGAACGTCGGCATATGACTGCCAGTTTCCTTTCCTGGTGCCGCGGTTGAGTACGCGCTCCGAAAGCAGGCTGCGCGCCACCGGCAGGTTGCCAGCCCGCACCGCGGCGTCGCAAATGATCTGCGCAAACAGATCGCGCTGCGCATGGCTGCCGCCGATGGCAACGATTTCGTTCCGTACCGCCCACAACAGATCGCACGCTTTGTCGTAACGGCCTTCCTCATAAGCGATCATCCCTTCGCATAGCGGGATCAGGACATTTTCGGTTGCCTCGGCGCGCCACCCTTCGTTCTGCGCTGCAAATTCGGCCATCGACCCGATATGACGCCGGGCGATTGCGAAATCGCCATTCGCGGCCAGCGCGAGGCAGAAATGCGCATCCCGAAATGGCAGCATGTGGTCGTGGATACGCCGCCCGGAATATTCGGCCAGCCCTTTCCATCGGTCGCCGATGTCCATACCCGCCATCTGGAGGCGCTTGAGCAGTGCCGCCTGATTGGACACGTCGACGTAAGTTTCGGAATTCACCGAGCAAAGTTCATGATCGTAGAGCTGCAGCGCGCGGTCGTTATCGCCCTGCGCCAGCAGAAACAGCGCGGCGTGCCACCAGACATGGGCCTTGAACGGATTCTTCTGACCCCATTGCTCCGGTGTGTAGTTCAACCACTTAACGCCTTCGACGGAACGCCCCTGCATTTCCATCACGTGGGCAACGGCGTGAATGGCCCACAGATCCCCGGGGTTGCGCTCGACCGCCTGGCGGCCCCAGCGCTCCGCGTCCTGGTAGGCGCCGCACTCTTCGAGCGCGTAGGCGTACATGCCTTGCACGCAGCCGTAGCCCGGTATCGTATCATCCCATTCGCCGAGCACGCCGGCGACGACCGAGCGCATCGTCTGACTGCGCCCGGTGTAAAAGCTCATCGTGTGGTGCAATTTGAGCGCCAGAAGATCGAGCGGGTCGTCGGCGAGAAGCTCTTCCCATGCTCCCGACGCCTTGATGATGTCGCCGGCGGCCCATGCCTCAAGCGCCCGCACGTGCCGGCGCTCGCGTGGAGTTGCCGCGGCGAGATTGGGACGGATCTCGTCGAGCGTCTGCCGGACTTTCGGCAGGATCGCCTTGTTCTCGAGCATCAGCAGGAAATAGCCGCGAAAGCAGTGCGCCAGCACGAAGGCGGCGTCCTGCTCCAGCGCGGTGCGGACATGCCCGAAGGCCGTGGTCCGATAATCGAGAAAATCCGTGACCGCCAGATCGATAGACTTTGCTGCGGCGGAACTGACCGTCGTCAGCACAAGCCCTCGGCAATCGACCTGCATGTGCATTCGCTCCGGTCCGCTCGCTCAGGCTCCACCCGGCAGCACGCCGAGTCCCTTGAGCACCCGCTCCGGGGTAGCCGGAAACTCGTGAATGTCGCCGCCATGGCGGCTGAGCGCATCGGCCACCGCGCAAGCCACGGCGCCAAGCGCACCGATGATCGAGCCTTCGCCGCAACCTTTAAAGCCGCCCAAAGCCGCCGACGGCGTATTGGCATGATGCAACTCGATCCGCGGGATTTCGAGCGCTGACGGCACGAGATAATCGGCGAGCGTAATCGTGCGTGGCTGGCCGGTCTCGTCATCATAGACCAACTCCTCAAGCAGCGCTTCGCCGATGCCTTGGGCAATGCCGCCGATGATCTGGCCTTCGACCACCGCCGGATTGATGATGGTGCCGACGTCTTCTGCCGCGACATAGCGCACGATCTTGATTTCGCCGGTCTGGGGGTCAACGTCGACCACGGCGACATGGGCGCCGCCGGCGAAGCTGCCGAATTTGGGATCGTAGAACGAGGTCACCTCGAAGCCCGGATTGAGTTCAGGCGGAATATTTTTGGCGGAAAAATAGCTCTTCTCCGCCATTTCTCGCAGCGGCAAAGTCTTGGAGCGATCGACGGTCTGGATCACGCTGTTGACGATGGTGAGCTCCGCCACCGGCACGCCAAGAAGGTGCGCGCCCAAAGCCAGCATACGCCGGCGCAATTCCCTGGCGGCCTGGATCACCGCGCCGCTGCCGAACACCGCCGTCCGCGATGCAAAGGTGCCGAAGCCGTAAGGCGCCATCGCGGTGTCGTTGATCACGCAACTGATGTCGTCGAGACTAATGCCGAGCTCGTCGCAGGCAACCTGCCGCATCGCCGTCATGATGCGCTGGCCCTGGGATGGCAGCGCCGCCGCAATGGAAAGCACTCCGCTCGTTTCCAGCCGCAGCGTTACGGCATCGCGCCCGGGCTGCAGCAGCGTTCCCGGACCGACCGCCGTGCTTGTGCCCAGCCCGGTCAACTCGGCGAAGCAGGCAACACCGATGCCGCGCAGTTTGCCGTCGGCGCGCGCTTGGCGCTGCTCGGCGCGCAGCCGCTGATAGTCCGCCTTGGCGGTGGAGAGCTTCAAGCAGGGGAGATAATTGACGTTGTCATGGACGAGATTGTTGGCGTTGCGGTAGGGCATCGCCTCGAGCGGAATCAGGTTGCGCAGGCGCAGTTCCACCGGATCGAGGTCGAGCCGGCGCGCCACCTCGTCCAACAGCATTTCCAGCGACGCCGATGCCGACGGACGGCCGACCGCGCGATACGGGCCGACCGGCGTCTTGTTGGTCGCCACGCCGCGGGTCCGGTAACGCATTGCCGGCACCTTGTAGGGACCGGGCATCAGACCCGCCGTCTGCAACGGCTCCATTCCGGCGGACCATAGATATGTGGAGTAGGCGCCGACATCGACGCAGACGTCGGAACTGAGCGCGAGAATGCGGCCCTCCCGGTCGACCGCGACCTCCACTTCAATGTGCTGATCGCGCGCGTGGGTGGAGGCAACCATGTTTTCGAGCCGGTCTTCGACCCACTTCACCGGACGGCGCAGCGTCAAGGCGAGATAGGCACAGACGAATTCCTCGGGATAGATCGAAGCCTTCTGACCGAAGCCGCCGCCGGTGTGCGGAACGACGACACGAATGTCGTTCTCCGCCATGCGTAAATGGCTGGCAAGGTAGTGCCGCACGACGTAGGGCAACTGGTGACTGATCCATACCGTCAGGCCAAATGTGCTTTCGCGATAGCCGGCGACGCAGCCGCGGCTTTCCAGGCAGAGCGCCTGTTTGCGGCCGATGCGGAACTTGCGCTTGACCACAAGATGCGCATTGGCAAACGCGTCACCCACGTTGCCGCGTTCATGCTCGCGCATGATGAGGTGGTTGTTGGGGCAGGAATCGTGCACCAGCGCTGCACCGTCTCGCTCGCCCCGGAGCGGGTCCGTCACCGCCGGCAGTGGTTCGTAGCCGATCTCGATCAGTTCGGCGGCATCTTCGGCGCTGGCGCGATCCTCGGCGATGATTGCGCAGATTGCTTCGCCGCAGAACCGCACCTTGTCGACGGCGAGCCAGTGCTGCACCAATTCGCCGCCGGAAAAGCGGTTCGGTGTGCTGCGGAACGGCTCGACTTTTCCCAACAGATCCTTGCCGGTGAGCACCGCGATCACCCCGGGCATCGCCCGCGCTTTCACCGTGTCGATCGAGCCGATCCGTGCATGGGCGTGCTGACTGCGCAGAAACGCCACGTGGTACATACCGGGCAACTGGATGTCGTTGAGAAAGCGGCCGTCGCCCTCGACCAGCGGGATGGCCTCGTCGGGCACGACGGGAGAGCCGACGGCCCTCTGATTGACGAAGCGCGTGTCCGACATCAACGAACTCCCCATGGCCGCCGCGCAAGCCCGTCTCGCGCTGGCGGCTTTATGATCCGGCCGGCAACTCTTTGCGCGCGGCCGCTAAAACTGAATCGACGATCGCCTGGTAACCGGTGCAGCGACAGATGTTGCCCGATAACGCTTCGCGCACATCCTGCTCCGAAGGGTTCTGATTTTCCTGAAGCAACTCGATTGCAGTGATGAGCATGCCCGGTGTGCAGTAACCGCACTGCAGGCCGAAATTGTCGAGGAACGCCTGTTGCAATGGATGCCGTGTTCCATCAGCTGCACGCAGCCCTTCGATGGTGACGATATTTGCGCCGTCGGCCTGGACCGCCAGCATAAGGCAGGAGCGGGCGCTGCGCCCATTCACCGAGACGGTGCAGGCGCCGCATACGCCGTGCTCGCAACCGAGATGGGTGCCGGTGAGATGTAGATGGTCCCGGATGAAATCGGCGAGCGACAGGCGAACCGGCACCGTGCGCTCATAGGCTCTGCCGTTCACGGTCAGCCGGATGTTTTGCTCGCGCGCCAAACCTAATGTCCCTTCGCCCGAATAAGCGCCGTTTCCAAAGCGCGTACTGTCACGACGCCGGCCAGATGCCGCCGATACGATGACGATGCGTGTACGTCATCGGCAGGCTTGACAGCAGCGACGACTTTTGCGGCTGCTGCAGCGAAAGCTTCCCGGAATTCGCCAGACCCAAGGCGACGCTCGACGAGGATTTCTTCCGCGGCATGGGCGCGAAATGGGCCGAAACCCATGCCGATGATGGTCAATCGGGCGCGCTCGCAGATACCGTCGCGCATCGTCAGCGTGGCCGCGGCGCCGGCGAGGGCGAAATCTCCCAGGCGTCGGGCAAATTCCACAAACGCCATACCGGTGCCGGCGGCCGGTCGGGGATAGCGCAGCTCTACCACCATTTCACCGGGGCGCAGCGCCGTGGACAGGATGCCGGTGAAAAAATCCTCCGCGGAAAGCTCGCGGCGGCCCGCGGCGCCCGCAATCACCACCGTGCCGTCGAGCGTTACAAGCACGCTCGGGTGTTCCGCTGCGGGATCGTTATGGGCGACGCTGCCGCACACCGTTCCGCGATTCCTGATCGCAGGATGGGCGACCTGTTTGGTGGCTTCGAACAACAATGGCCAGCCGGCGCGCAGCCCGTCGCTTTGCAGAAGATCGGCATGCCGAACCAGCGCGCCGACAGTCAAGCTGTCGTCGGCGACGCGCAGCACATTGAGCGGCTCGATTCGATTGATATCGACCAGGACATCGGGGCTAAGAAGCCGGCAATTGAGCATCGGCATCAGGCTTTGGCCGCCCGCCAAGACCCGGCTTTCGCGCCCGGCGTCGGCCAAGATGCGCAATGCTTCTTCGAGGCTCCGCGGCGCGTAATAATCGAACCCTGCCGGCTTCACGGGAGCCTCAATCGCGTTTCGATGTAAGCGCGCATAGGTCAGAACATTCATAGGTAAGGACTTTACTATAAGAGGCCGGGGGCGCTACGGTGTCAACCGAACACCGACGAGGCGCAATCATCATGGACATGCAACTCACGGGTCGCGTCGCGCTGGTCACCGGGGGTACCCGGGACGTCGGCCGCGAGATTGCGCTCTCGCTTGCGGCGGAAGGCGCCGCGGTCGCAGTCAATTACCGTCATTCGCTCGATGAGGCGGCGGCCGTCGTCGCCGCCATCCGCGCGCAGGGCGGCAAGGCGAATTCCTACCAGGCCGATCTCGCCGATCACGGCGCGGTGGCGGGCATGATCCAAAAGGTCGTTGCCGACTTCGGCGGTCTCAACGTTCTGGTCAACAATGCCGGGCTTGCGATCAGAAAGCCCTTCAAGGAAACCACGCCCGAGGAGTGGCGCAGCCAGATCGATGTGAATCTGCTGGGCGCCATTCACTTGTGCCACGCTGCGAGCACTCATCTCGAGAAAGGCGGCAACGGGCGGATCATTGCGATCGTCGGCGATTCATCGCGGGTCGGCGAATCCGGACTATCCATCGTCGGGGCCGCGCGCGCCGGCGTCATCGTCTTGATGAAATCCTTGGCGCGGGAGATGGGCCGTGCCGGCGTCACCGCCAACACCGTCTCGCTCGGCCTGGTCGAGACTGGTCACGATCCGGAATGGCTGGAAGCCAATCGCGAAAAGCTTGTGCGATTTTATCCGGTGCGGCGGCTCGGCCGGCCGGACGACATTGCGCCGACTGTTACGCTGTTGGCGTCGCCGCGCAGCGGCTGGATCACCGGGCAGGTGATCAGCATCAGCGGCGGCTATTGCATGGTGTGAGCGCCCACATGGCCAACTGTTTCGCCATCGAAGACTTAATCCCGGTGATCGATCCGACAGCCTATGTGCATCCCGCGGCCGTGCTCATCGGCGACGTCATTGTCGGTCCGCGCTGCTATATCGGACCGGCCGCCTGTCTGCGTGGCGACTTCGGGCGCATCACGCTGCGTGACGGCGCGAACGTGCAGGATACCTGCGTCATCCACGGCTTTCCCGACAGCGACACGATTGTCGAAATCGACGGCCATATCGGCCACGGCGCCATGATCCACGGCGCCCATATCGGCCGCAATGTCCTGGTCGGCATGAATGCTGTCGTCATGGATCGCGCAGATATCGGCGAGTCCTCGATCGTTGCCGCGATGGCCTTCGTGCGCGAAGGCACCGTCGTTCCGCCGCGATCGCTGGCGGTCGGAATTCCCGCGCGCGTCATCAGGCACTTAAGTGACGAGGAAATCGCCTGGAAACGCGCCGGCACGCTGCAATATCAGGAGCTTGCCGTTCGCAGCCTGGCGAGCCAGCGCCCGGTCGAGCCGTTGCGCGCGGTGCAAGCCGACCGACCGCGTTACAAGGGCGACGGTTCGACCGTAACGCTCGGGACATTGAAGGGGCAAGTTTAGTCACAAGCCATGAAGATGCATTTGCTGCCCTGTGGCCGACTGCGCATGCGCAAGAGCATTTTCCTGCCAGCGGCCGAGCGCAACGAGACAATCGAACTGCCGGTGTCGAGCGCGCTGTTGCGGCACGACCAGGCGAATGTGCTGTTCGACACCGGCTGTCATCCCGCCGTCGCGGAGGATCCGGAGGGCCGCTGGGGCGGGCTCGCCAGGCTGATGACTCCGATCATGCAACCCGGCGAACACGTGCTGACGGGTCTTGCCGAGATCGGACTCGCTGCCGACGACATCGATCTGGTGATCAATTCCCACCTGCACCCCGATCATTGCGGCTGCAATGTGTTTTTCCGCAAGGCAACCTTCCTCGTGCACAGCGACGAACTGGCCGCCGCCCGCGCACCCGGCAGCGAGGCCAGCGGCTACCTCGCGGCGGATTGGGATCAGCCGATGCCGGTCGATGAGATCGCGGGCCAGCGTGACCTGTTCGCCGACGGCCGCGTCGTGCTGCTGCCGCTGCCCGGCCACACGCCGGGCTCTATCGGCGCGCTGGCGCAACTCGATCGCAGCGGCGCCTATTTGCTGGCCGGCGATACGGTCAGCCTGCGCGAGACACTCGACACCGGCATCATTCCCCGCAACACCTGGAATGCCGAGGCGCTGACGAAATCGCTTGCCGAAGTGCGTCACGTCGAATCTTCCGGCGTGACAGTCCTGTGCAGCCACGATGCGCGCCAATGGGACAGCTTGCGCAAGGGAGTCGACAGCTATGACTAGGCCATTCACCGCGATCCCGGCAGAAGCCAGATAACATGTCACTCCGATTCGCGCTGCTTGGTCTGTTAGCTGTCGAGCCGGCATCCGGTTACGATCTCAAGCGCGCGATCAATCGCTCGACTTATTTTATCTGGAACGCCACCGGCCCGCAGATCTACAACACGCTGCACAAGCTGCGGGAGGAGGGCTGCATCACCAGCAAGTCCCTGCCGCAGGAAGGCAAGCCCGACAAGCAGATCCACACCATAACCGCGGGCGGTCAGGCGCGGCTCGAAGAATTCATGAACGAACCGATCCGCGCGTCGGTGACCCGCGACGAGGTTTTGTTACGAATATTCTTCGGCAATTTTGCCGGCAAGAAGATCATCAAGCGGGAGCTGACGTCCTACCTGGAGCGGATACGCCAGGAGCGCGCCTTTCTGGAGGCGACCGAAGCACGCATCAACGCGCATCCGGGTCGCAAACACGAAGCGAGACGCTTCCAGTTGCTGTCGCTGCGAATCAAGGTTGCCCAGTTTCGGGCCATGGAGCAGGAACTGGAGCGCTTCCTGGCAACCGGTGCGGACAAGCCGGAAACCGCAAAGCGACGGATCGCGACCAAAGGGCATCGTCCGCGCCGAGCGAACGGCGAGACGCGTCACGACGGCCCGAGATCGCGCCCGTAATAAAGCGTTACGGTGTGCTTTGCCTCGGCGAAGAACAGCCATCGCTCGACCAATACGCCGATCATGGCGATCGCGGCTGCGAGCAGCCAGCATAGCGGCACCAAAACACCCGACGCCAAAACGGCAATCATCGCCAGGGCGAACGGCACGAGAAAACCCAGGCCAAACGCGATGCGGCGCAGCTTTTGCGCGTGTTTTCGCGCAATGCGGAACCCCATTTCCTTCAGCAGATAATTCTCGGATGTATGGGGCGCTTCGAGAAGGGTCACCTTGCCGAGGAAGCCGAGACCAGTGGCGCTCTCCGCGGTGCTTGTTCCGGGATTGCCGTCGATGAAACGCCAGTATGCGAGTTTCAGAACAAGCGCCAGCGCGATCGACAACAGTGCGGTGATGCCGAGGCCGTATAACCGATAGCCGAACAGCGACGAGACCGCTGCGAGCCACAACGCGCCCGTCATCGCCGACAGCGAGAGATAGTTCGGCACCACCCACCGATTGGACCAGGCCGGAATGGGTTTCAGCGAGCGATAGATGTATGCGGTGCAAGCGACGGTGCCGGCGGCGCACACGAAACTCAGAATTCCGCTCAGCAGCCAAGGCCCGGTCGTGTCCCGGAATACGACCCAGCCGACGCCGAATACCAACGCGGGGCCATAGGTGACCGTCGAGGCTACGCCTTCGCGCGACAGCCACGACGAACGCCACTGCGAGAACGCGCGCCAGGCCCGCTCGGGGTGTCCGAGATGGAATGTCGACGAAATCAGCCCGGCGCTGATCACGCCAAGAACAAGGATCATCGACACGGCCCCGAACACCGGATCGAGCGGCAACAGGCCGATGGTGCCAAAAAACCCGAGCCAGCCCAGCAGGCCGTAGCCCGCGCCGGACAACGTCGTGAACAGGATGACTGACAGCGCGGGATGCACGGCGATTCAATTCGATAAAAGGCGGTCGATCCAGCCGAGCAGGCCGCCGGCCGTATCGGACGGCAGCGGCGTCAACTGCGCCGCCGCGCCGACCGCGGCTGCCTCCGTGCGCCGCGGTCGCGGCGGCAGATATCGATTGACGGGCTGATATCCCATTTCCGGCATCAGGTCGTAGCCGCCGCGTTCGCGCACGAGCTTCGAAACGTCGGACTCCGGATCGCCGAGATCGCCGAAATGCCGCGCCGAAGTCGGGCAGGTGGCGACACAGGCCGGCACGCGGTCTTCGATGGCGAGATTCTCGTTGTAGATCCTGTCGATGCACAGCGTGCATTTCTTCATCACGCCGGCGTCATAGTCGTATTCGCGCGCACCGTACGGGCAGGCCCATGAGCAAAGCTTGCAGCCGATGCAAATATCCTCGTTGACGAGAACGATGCCGTCCTCGGCGCGCTTATAGCTGGCGCCGGTCGGACAGACCGTGACGCAGGCCGGCTCATCGCAATGCAGACAGGATCGCGGAAAGTGCACGGTCCGTCCGATCTCTCCGGCCCGCGTTTCGTAGGTATGGATGCGATTGAACCAGACGCCGAGCGGATCTGCGTCATAAGGGTTGAGATCTGTCAGCGGCGCAGCCACACCACCGCTATTCCATTCCTTGCAGTTCACCGCACAGGCGTGACATCCGACGCAGACGTCGAGATCGATCACAAGACCGAGGCGCTTTCTGCTTCTGTGGTCGGGCAAAGAGGTCATTGGGCCTTCGCAGTGGGACGGAATTTTTCGCCATAGCGCAGAATTTTGGGGCGCTCCGGCAGTGGCGGGGCTTCAATCGTCGAAAAGACGGGCTCGCTGCGGTCGTGTACTCCGGGAGCTTTCTCGATGCGGACGCGCAGGTCGTACCAGGCGGCCTGCCCGGTTACCGGGTCGGCATTGGCGTAGCGATAGCCGCCGTCCCGCGGTGGCAACAGATCGCGGATGAGATGGTTGAGCAGGAAGCCGCGCGTCGTCTCGGCAACGCCGGGTGCAAGGTTCCATGCTCCCGAACGCTTGCCGATGGCGTTCCACGTCCACACCGTGCTGGAATTGACGCCCTCCATCAACTTCACCTGCACGGTCATGGCGCTGTGTGCGCTGGTAACCGTGACCCAGTCGCCGTCCGCAATGCCGAGCTTGCGTGCCGCGTCTTTGTTGATGTGAAGAAAATTGTCGCCGTGGATCTGGCGCAACCAGGCGTTCTGCGATCCCCACGAGTGGTACATCGCCATCGGCCGTTGGGTAAGGGCGTGGAAGTCGTAAGTATCGGCGCTGCCCGCTTCGTCGAACGGCGCATACCAGATGGGCAGCGGGTTGAAATAGGTCTCCACCCGCTGTCGATGCTGCGCCGGCACCGCAACGTCGCCATGACCGCGGGCCGCCAGCCGGAATTTTTGCAGGGTCTCGCTATAGAGCTCGATGAAGATCGGTTCGGGACGATCGAGAAAGCCCATCTCAGTCGCCCATTTCAGATAGGCCGCGTTCCATGGTTTGAAGTAGTGCGCCTCGTGCGGCATCTCGCGGCGCCAGAAGCATTGATTGGCAATGTAGTGATCGAGTTGCCGCGGATTGACCGCGCCGATACCGCTGTCGCCGCCGTTGGCGCCCCGCCAGCCGGCCAGCATGCCGACACCGGGCTTGCGCTCGTGATTGATGATGTAGTCCGGGTATAGGCCCGGATATTTCGGCGTACCGTCGGGGTTGATAAGGCCGGGCAGCTTCAGACGTGCGCCGAGATCGATCAGCACATCCTGGAAGGGCCGAACGTCGCGGTCGGGCTTCACCACCGGCTGACGTATCGCGTCGCCGGCGGCATCCGCATCGCTGATCGGACGATCGAGCAATGAAATGCAGTCGTAGCGTTCGAGATAAGTGGTGTCCGGCAAGACCAGATCGGCGTAGGCCACCATCTCGGAATAATAGGAGTCCGAGTAGATGATCCGCGGAATCCGATATTCGCCGCTGTCGGGATTTTCTCGGCCAGCATCTGTGTCGTCTCCGCGGTATTCATCGCGGAGTTCCAGCCCATATTGGCCATATAGAGAAACAACGTATCGATAGGGTAGGGATCGCCGCGAACGGCGTTGGCGATCACCGTGTGAATCATTCCGTGCGCGGCGAGCGGCGCTTCCCAGGAAAACGCCTTGTCGATCCGCAGCGGTTCACCCTTCGCGTCGATCAGCAAATCTTCCGGACCGCGCGGAAATCCGAGGGGCGCGCCGGCTAAAGGAGTATTCGGCGCGGAGCGGCCGGCCGGCTTGATCGCCGGCGGGATCGGTTTGGGATAGGGCGGCTCGTAGCGCAAAGCGCCGGGCGTATCGATCGCGCCCAACAGCGCCTGCAACACGTGCAATGCCCGGCAGGTGTGGAAGCCGTTGGCGTGCGCCGAGATTCCGCGCATGGCGTGAATGCTGATGGGGCGGCCGATCATGGTGTCGTGCCGTCGGCCGGTCCAATCCGTCCATGGGCGCTCGATGACGACCGGGGTGTCGAAGGCGGTGTGGGCAAGCTCGGCGGCGATGCGTCTGATTGTTGCCGCCGGGACGCCGATATGCTCGGCAACGACGTCCGGTGAATATTGCGTATCGAGATAGCGTGCGGCCAAAATGCTGAATGTCGGCACGGCGCGACGGCCGTCGCTCAACTTGTATTCGCCGCTCAATGACGGCGACACATTCGCATCGTGCGCACTGGCGATGGCGTCGCCGTTGCGGTCATGGACCAGCGGCGTCCCATCACGACGCGCGATCAGCCCGTCGTCGGCGGCACCTTCGTCCTGGATGACCAGCCAGGCGGCATTGGTGTAGCGCGCCAGATACTGCGCATCGATCTTTCCCGCGCGCAGCAATTCGTGAATGATCGAGAAAATGAACAGGCCGTCGGTGCCCGGCCGGATCCCGATCCACTCGTCGGCGACGGCGGAATAGCCGGTGCGGATCGGATTGATCGAGACGATCTTGGCGCCGCGCCTTTTGAGCTTGCCGATACCGATCTTGATCGGATTGGAGTCATGGTCCTCGGCGACGCCGAACAACATGAAATATTTGGTGTGGTCCCAGTCCGGCTCGCCGAATTCCCAGAACGAGCCGCCGATCGTGTACAACCCGCCGGCCGCCATATTGACCGAGCAAAACCCACCATGCGCGGCGTAGTTCGGCGTTCCGAACTGGGTCGCCCACCAGCCGGTGAGAGCTTGCGATTGATCGCGGCCGGTAAAGAACGCGAGCTTGTTCGGATTTGTGGCGCGAATGGCCCCTAGCCATTCGGCGGCGGTACCGAGGGCCTCGTCCCACTCGATCTCGCGAAATTCGCCGCTGCCGCGCGGACCGGTTCGCAGCAACGGCTTGCGCAGTCGGGCCGGCGAATAATGCTGCATGATTCCGGCCGAACCTTTGGCGCACAGCACGCCATGGTTCACCGGGTGTCGGCGATTTCCCTCGATGTAGCGAATGCCGCCGTCGCGCAGGCTGACTTTGATGCCGCACCGGCAGGCGCACATGTAACAGGTCGAGTATTTGATCTCGTCGGCGACCGGGGCATTGGTGGGAACCGGGGGATCATCGTAAGCACTGCGCATCGGTGGCGTTCGTTTCCTGGCTACGGCCGTCAATTCTCACCGGCACTGTATTTTTTTAGTGGGGCGGGCGCAAAATAAAATGCTCGCCAATGGCCCATTGCGATAACGTCTTTTCGAGACAATGGCTTCCCGGAGGTCAAATTCCCAAAATATAAGACAACGATGATGGCCCGCACCCGCCCACACACCGGATTGTTGTCGCCAGGCAGGCCGCTATCCGGCTCGCGGCAAACGCTGCGGAGTGGGCCGGTTAAGGTCGCTTGTGGAGCGATCTGGAATAACGGAACCGAAGCTGTGCCGTTGGCGCAAAAGCGAAGTACAATGCCGAAAACGTCCCTGTCTTGCGCGAATTCGTCCCTATATTCGATCGACGACGCCTGATCACTGCGCCGACGAGGCCGGCGCGATCGTGGTGCTACATAGCGGCCCCGGACTGGACCACCGATGACGGCCAAGATCATTGACGGCGTCGCCGTCGCCAGGGCGATTCGCGACGAATGCCGCGAGCGCGTGCAGCGCCTCGTCGCGCAGGGCGGGGCTCCTCCCGGCCTTGCCGTCATTATCGTCGGGTCCGATCCCGCATCGCAGATCTATGTGCGCAACAAGATTCGCGCCTGCGCCAATGTCGGCATCAAATCGTTCCGCTTCGACTACCCGGCAGACGTCAACCCGGACACCGTCATCGACCGCATCATGCGGCTCAATGAAGATCCGACCGTCCATGGCATCCTGGTTCAGCTGCCGCTGCCGCCGTCGTTCGACATGGCCCGCGTTCTGCACAGCATCTCAGCCGACAAGGATGTCGACGGCTTCCACCTCTACAATGTCGGCGGCCTCGTAGTCGGCGGCACGGTGTTTCCACCCTGTACGCCCTATGGCGTGCTGAAACTCCTTGAACACGAGCACATCACGCTCGAAGGCAAGAATGTCGTTGTCGTCGGCGCCAGCAATATCGTCGGCAAGCCGATGGCTTTAATGCTGATGCAGCACGAGGCGACCGTCAGCATCTGTCATGCCAAGACCAGGGATTTGGCGCAGTTCACGATCCTCGCCGATATTCTCGTCGTCGCGGCCGGATATCCGAATCTGATTCAGCCGGAAATGGTGCGGACCGGCGCCGTTGTGATCGACGTCGGCATCAATCGCCTTGGCGACGGCCGGCTGGTCGGCGACGTCAATTTCGAAGGCGTTGCGGCGAAAGCGTCCTATATCACCCCGGTGCCGGGCGGGGTCGGTCCCATGACGGTGTCGATGCTGCTGGTCAACACCATCAATTCCTGCGAGCGATGGCAGCAGCAAAATTTTGCGCCGATGTGGACGAAATTCCAGCCGGCGCGGGCTACAAAATAAAGCTCAGCGTCGCTTCAGCCATCGCGCATCATCACGGCCGGATGTAACTCCAGCCTTGCTCCTCAAGCTCGCTGAGACGGACCACGCCTGCCGGCACCATCCTGGCCTGCGGAATGATCGTGATGGCGTGACCCTCGCGCTTTTCCATCCCCTGCAAAGTGTTGTTGCAGGCCGAGAACATGACCTTGGCCGGGAAGCTCGCATCACTGTTTGCGATCTGAGCGATGCGGTCTTTGACCGGCGAGGTGTCGGCGCGCAGCATGTTGAGGCCCGGTCCATAGGCCACGATCTCGACATCGACGTCTTCGCCTTTGTCGCGATAATACGTCATGATGTTCTCAGCGTTGTTGAGCGCGAGATTCATCACCGCGGGATCGTTCTGATCGACTTGGATCGCGACACGATGCGGCTTGCTGTTTTGTGCCTGCGCGCCGCTCATCGCCAAAAGGCCGACGGCGAGGGCAATGACGATGGATCGGGCGAGTGCAATCATGGCTCTTCTCATTTGCTGTGGTGACAGGTCGCAAGCGTTTATGGACGAACGAGCGTGTAGCCCTTTTCGGTGAGGGCGAGGATTTGCGCCACACCGGCTTCGACTGGCTTGGCGTTCGGATTAAGCGGTGGCGCGTGACCGGTTTCGCGCTTGATGGTGTCGATCGTGTTCATGCAGACGTCGAAGCGCACGCCTTGCGCCACCAGGCTATCGACGAGCGACCGGTTCGGATTGTCGGCGCGCAATAGCGCAATGCCGGGGCCGAACGTGACGACTTCGATGGCGATCCGGTCCGGCCCGTAGAACTTCAGCAGGTTATACGCCACGCTGATCACCAGGCCTTGCTTCTTTGCGTCGTCGTCGGAAAGCTGCAGGACGAGGTGGTGGTCGGCAAAAGGCTTATCAGCGAGCGCGGTGTTTTCTGCCGCTGCAACTGGTTGCGGGTCGATTGCCGCGACTGTCGTTAGCGCGCCTCCGGTGGCGAGTGCCGCCGCGAGGATTGCCGCAATGCGTACGCTGTTGCATGCCATGGCGCTCAACCTCCAACGCCAATTCCCGGATTATTGGCGACGCTCTTGAGCGCCACGCGATTGGCGCGTTTGATTTTTACGGTCTTTTCCGCGTGCAGATAGCCGGCGACGAGTTCGCTGACAGGCTTGCCGGTCTGCGGATTGACGGAGGCCCAGCCGGCGACGCGATAGCTTTTGGCGGCGTCCAGCGTGGTGCCGTCATCAAGCGTCATGTCGGAAATGCGATTGCCGGTCGCTTCGTTTGGCGCGCAAGCGTAGTCCATGCCGCCGATGCGAACCATATCGCCGCCTTGCTGATAATAGGGGTCCGGATTGAACAAATTGTCGACCACGTCCTCCATCATCGCCTTGATCTGGCTTCCGGTCATGTCCGTCACATAGACCTCGGGATAGGTGATCGCGGTTTCCGCCAGTACGTTTTCCATGGTGATCGGCTGGCCGGACAATAAAGTCGTGCCCCAGCGGAAGCCGGGCGACAAGGCGATTTGCGCATCGAGCGTATGGCGGAGCGCGTCGCAAATAATTTGATCCATCGGTCCGTTGAAATTGCCGCGCCGGTACAACAGCTCACCGGCAATCGTCAGTTTCTCGCCGAACTTCGCAGCGTAGGGCGCGTACAGCCGATCGATCAGCGCCTGCATGCCGGGATCCGGCTTGATCAGATTGGCGTAGATCGGCAGCAACCGGTAGCGCACATCCTTCACGCTGCCGTTGCCGATATCGAGATCGAGCACGGCAAGGAATTTTCCGCTTGACCCGGCATTGGTGACCAGCGTCTTGCCGGCGGGATTGCCGACTGCGGTGGGCTGCGGCACGGCGTCGTGGGTGTGACCGCCGAGAATGACGTCGATGCCGGACACGCGGCTGGCGAGTTTTAGATCGACATCCATGCCGTTATGGGACAGCAGGAGCACGGCATCGACTTTGTCGCGCTGGCGTAGTCCATCGACGACTTTCTGTAACTCGGCTTCGCGGATGCCGAATGTCCAGTCCGGCGTAAAACGCTTGGGATGGGCGATCGGCACATAGGGCATGGCCTGACCGACGATGCCGATCCGGTGGCCATTCACCTCTTGGATCGTTGCCGGCTTGAAGACGCGGCCCGATGCGGAATCGAAGGCGGGAACGTTGTTGAAGGCGGCGTCGTCGGTCAGGAAGACGTTCTGTGCGACGAACTCGCCCTTAAAGCTATTGAGGTTTTGGCGAAATGTCTTTTCGCCATACGTGAATTCCCAGTGGCCGGTCATCGCTTCGATGCCGAGGAGATTGCCGGCCTCCACCATGTCCGCGCCCTGCATGGCGTCGGCGAGACCGCTGCCCTGCCACAGATCGCCGCCATCGAGCAGAACCGAATTGCCGGCGCCGGCTTCACTACGCAGCCGATCGACCAGGGTCTTCAGATGGGCAAAGCCGCCCATGCGGCCATAGTGATGCGCGGCCTCCTGGTAATCGAGGTAGGTGAAGGCGTAAGCCGCGGCCCCGCCGGGTGCGAGGTTGAAATGATCGAGGAAGGCCCGGCCCACCAGATGCGGCGGCCGCCCTTGCATCGTGCCGACGCCGATATTGACGCTCGGCTCGCGGAAATAGACCGGCCGAAGCTGCGCGTGCGTATCGGTGATGTGCAGCACGCGGGCGTTGCCGAAGCGTCCGATATCGTAGATGTCGTCGGCGGCGGCGACGCCAAGACGCGGCACGATTCCCGAAATTGCCGCGGCCGCTAAAGTTTTCAATACGTCGCGGCGGCGCATCGCGACACTCCCTGATGCCGGTTCAGTTCAGCGGATGACGGCCTTCTTCCAGGCCGTCGCTTGTTCCCTGGCCTGGGCGATGGATGCGTTGGCCAGCGCCTCGGCCTGCTGGGCGTGTGTGATGGCCTCATCGAAATTGCCAGCATCGGCGGCTTTCTTTGCCGCCTTGAGCTCGTCTTCGGTCGTCGTCCATCGGTTCTTGATCGCGCCAGCCTGGTTTTCTGCTGCCTCTGCCTTGGCGTAGGCTGACTTGAAGTCGTCCGCTGAAGCAGCCAACGCCGCCGTCGCGAGGCCGACCGACGAGACGATCATCGCCAACCGGATTAATGCACGAGCGCGCATGCGCTTCCTCCATGCCGGCCCATCGGGCGAATGCGGCTTTCATTCATCATGGGCGCGCGCCTGGGCCGGAAATCGGCAGGCCGTTGCTCATATATGAGAGATAGAATTCGACGTCCCGGTAAAGCTCGTCTTCCGGCTTGAGCGGCACGCCGCGCACCTGGCTGTTGCACGAGGTAAGCCGGCGGCTCGTGGTGCCCATTCCGCCCCATTCCGAACGGTAAATCGGCAGCGCCGCGACAATGCCCAGCGCCGGCGCCAGAACTTCGGTGCGAATATGGTTGCCCGGGCTCTGCACGTGGCAACTGGCGCAGGAGAAATTGAGCTGGCCGCGGCGCGTATAGAAATACTCTTCGCCCTTTTGGTAGGCCGCGAGCGCCCGCGGATCGTCGGGAATCTTGATGTCGAATGGCTTGCCGCGCGACGTGAAGGCCATATAGGCGGTGAGCGCCGCCATGTCGTCTTTTGAATAATCGAGCGGTTGCTCGCCATTGGCCTGGCGGCATTGATTGAGCGCCACGTCGAGGGTGATCACCTCGCCCGATTTGGCGTCGAAATAGGGGTAGTTCTGGCGGACGCCGATGCCCTTATTGGGAAAGCAGTCGGCGTAGGTCTTGCCGTTCGGAAACGGCGTTTCGAACATCTGTTTGCCCTTGTCGAGCGCGAACTGATACGGCGGGAACGCGTCGATCTCCACCCATTGTTTGCGCAGGTCGGCGTCCATCGAATAGGGGCCGTTGACGAAATCGTTCAACGGCACGTTGGGAAATCGCTTGGTGAAGTAATCGCGGAAAGCCTTGAAGTCGGCTTTTGGATTGATCGAATCCGCTGCTGAAACTGGCGGCGCAGCCAGACAGAGTATCGCAAGTGCCATTAGGACTGCGCGACGCATGTAGACCCCCCTCAATCGACGACACCAGCTCGTTTTATTGAATTTTTCCGACGAGAAAATCGCTGGTTCCTTTGTTGTCGACCCAACTGATCGTCAAGTCGTCACCCTTCTGCGCGCCTTTAAAGCTGAATTTGATATAGGGGTCCTTGGAGACGGCGGGACCCCAGTAGGCGGTGAAGACCGCTTTGCCGGCGTGCTCGAACTGCACCACTTCGATGTAGTGCGGCGGAATAAGATTGCCCTGTGCGTCCTTGACGAAGCCGGAATCCATGGGGTGCTGAACCAGAGCCTGCACTTCCGTGGTGTCGCCGCTTGCGACCGCGCGTACGCGAATTGTCGATGCCATTGACGTTTACCTTTTCCCGATTCGGCCGTTCAGCCGCCGCAGCCGCCGACCGTGACTTTCACTTCCTTTGTCGCGCTGAAGATTTTGTCTCCCGAAGCGACCAAAGCGATGACTTTGCTGGTCTTGGCCATTTTCAGCCGGTTGGCGACCTGCGCCGATGTTCCGGGCGGAATTGGATAGTGCGCAGCCAACGGGAACGGATTCTCCGAGACCAGGACAGAGATCGAAGTCACGTCGGGGAGCGTCGTGGTGACGGAGATCGGCACCACGGCGCCGTTCTCGGCGATTTCCGGGGCGTCGAGATTGACCTTGTCGGAGGCTTCCGGCGTTTTGCCGAAGAGCGCCTTGATCGCACCGGCCTCGGTCTTCTGCGAAAACGCATCTTTCGGCCATGTCGCCGCGTCGGCGGCCGCGCGCGCCTGGTCGAACCGCGCACTGCCGGCAAAGCCCAACCCCGCCAGGCCGCCGGCGACCGCGCCCTGGAGGATGGTCCGCCGCGTCGCGCCCGGTCGCGTGCCTATTTGTTTGCTCGCATTCATCTTGCCCATTTCGACACCGCGCTCCTATCGCGTGTAGAGAAAATCGATGACGGATTGGATTTCCTGCTTGGTCAGGATCAGGTTGCGCCCGAATGGCGGCATTACGGTCTGTGGATTGCGCTTGGTCTCATCGAAGATGATCGCAGTGAGCTCGTTGCGGTCGGGAAAACGGCTCTTCATATCGGAAAGCGGAGGCCCGACATTGCCAGGAGCGTCGCCGCCCTTGATCTCATGGCAGGTCAAGCAATTGCCCTTGCTGCGGTCGAAGGCAAGCGCCTCACCGGGCATCGCCACCGCAGCCGGTTGCGCCGGCTGTGCGGCTGCAACGCCCGCAAGCCCTACAAGCGGTAACGCGACAAGCGCCGCGCCTGCGAAGATCGCCGCCGCCCGAGCCCGTACCGATCCGTGTTGCATTGCTCCCTCTCCCGGCACCGCGTTATTGGCCATTCATCATATCGAGCGGACCCGTGGTTCGCGGCGTCAGGTCCTTGCCCTCTGCGGATGAGATAATTTTCACAGCCTTGGGATCGACGCAATCTTTCGTGCATTCCCTGGCTGCGGTGTCGGGACGCGGGTCGTGCCAGCTGAAGTTATCGCGATTGGGCATTTTGACCTTCGGCAGGGTCTCGCGATCGGCGATGAAATTGGCCGGCACGATATTGTTGAAGTTGAGAATATAGGCGATCACGGCATAGACGTCGCCGGCAGACAGGGTATGCGGCGACGTAAACGGCATGGCGCGATTGATATAGTCGAACAGCGTGGGCGCATACGGCCAGTAGCTGCCGACGCTCGGCTCCGGGCGGTCTCCGGTAAGCGTCCCTTCGCCGCCCATCAGCTTTGGATAGCGGGCTTCGCCTTCGCCGAACGTGCCGTGGCAAATGGCGCATTGCTGGGCGAAAATATCGGCGCCGTGATCGACGCTGCCTTTGCCGTCCGGCAGGCCGACACCGTCCTGGCCGTGCACGTCGATATTCCAGCCGGCGATCTCCGCGGGCGTTGCCGGCTTGCCGTAGCCGAAATAGCCGGCGCCGGCAGCATTCGCGGCAAGTCCCGATAACAACAGCAGCGCCAATCCGCCCGCGACCGCAAAAGCAGGCTTCAAGCCGGCAGCTCTCCGCTTGCGCGGCGACGAACGGCCTGGGGCAACGCGCCTAGCCGAGCTGGACATCGAACACTCTCCCGTCCGGCTTGACTTGCCAGGTCTGGATCGCATTGTTGTGGTAGATCGAGTTTGTGCCGCGCACCTTGCGCAATTGCGCGATCGTCGGTTGCACATAACCGGTCTCGTCCACCGCCCGTGATTCGAGAAGCGCCGGCTGGCCGTCCCAACGCCAAGGGGCGGTGAAGCGGGTGAGCGCCTTCGACAGGACGGGATCCTCCAGTCGGGCGCTCTGCCAATTCGCGCCGCCGTCGAACGAAACATCGACGGCCTTGATCTTGCCGTGACCGCTCCAGGCCAGACCGCGAATTTCGTAGAGGCCCGGCGCCGCGACGGGCTTTTCCGGGCACGGCGAGGTGATGACCGATTTGGCCTCGTTGACCCAGGTAAAGCCGCGCGATTTTCCATCCGGCATCAGGTCGGTATATTTCGACGTTTCCTCACGCGAAAACCACGGCTCGTCGCCGATCTTGATGCGGCGCAGCCATTTGACGTTGACGTTGCCTTCCCAGCCGGGAACCACGAGCCGCAGCGGATAGCCCTGTTCAGGCCGCAACGCCTCGCCGTTCTGGCCGTAAACGACGAGACAATCGTCAAGACATTTTTCGAGTGGCAGGCTGCGGTTCATCCGTGCGGCGTCGGCGCCTTCCACCATCGCCCACGTGGCCTCTTTCTTCAGCCCGACTTCGTCGAGCAGCGTCGACAGCTTGACCCCGGTCCAGTTGGCGCAGCCCAGCATGCCGTGGGTGAATTGCAGCGAATTGAGCTGCGCTTCGCGCCATTCCATGCCGCCATTTGCCGGGCATTCGATGAAGTGGATGCGCGACACCGACGGGAACCGCATGATGTCGTCCATCGTCAGGACCAGCGGTCGCTCGACCAGGCCATGGATCAAAAGGCGGTGCTGGCGCGGGTCCACATCGGCGCGGCCGCCGTGATGGCGCTCGAAGAACAGCCCATTCGGGGTGATGATTCCGTTGAGCGACTGTAGCGGCGTGAAGCTGACGGACGACTGCGGCGTGGCGGTGAGCCAGGGCACATCGCGGCGGATAACGTCCTTTTCGAATGCCGATGGTTGCCCGTAAGGCCGATCGTCGACGCCGGCTCCGATGGTTTGGGTCCAATCCGGTTCGCCAGGCGGCGAACTGTCGTCTGCGGCGGCGCTGGCGGCCGGTCCGAGCAACGCGCCGCCGGCCGCTGCCGCGCCGATGCGCAAAAACGATCGTCGCGATCTGTACGGGCGGACCCGCCGTAACAGCCCAGACATCTTTCCTCCTTGACGAGTCGTCCCACCGGACGAGATACCGCGTCAGAGTGGCGCCACTTGTTGTTGCTGCCCTTCGGCAGTTGGCTTAGAATGGCCTCTATCAATGAGTTCTAAATTAGTCAATTCTAAATAATGGCCGGGCGTGCCGAGAAGTCTTGCCCACCGAGAATTTGACGGTTATGAGCCCCGCATGGACGCCATCGCGCGACAGCCGAAGATAAAAGCCGGAAGCCGGCGCCGCGCCACGAATGCCGTTGCGCGTGGGCGCGCCAAATCCGAACTGCAGATGCTCGCCGCGCAGGCTGCCACGGCGGCGCGCATGTTAAAGCTCCTCGGCAATGAAAATCGATTGCTGGTTCTCTGTGCTCTGGTTGTACGCGGCGAGATGAAGGTCGGCGACCTCGTCAAGGAGGTTGGTTTGAGCCAATCGGCCTTGTCGCAGCATCTTGCGCTGTTGCGCGCCGATGGATTGATCGCATTTCGCCGTGAGGCGCAGACTTTATACTACCGGGTGAGCGATCCGCGCGCGGCGCGGATCCTTAAATTGCTGAAGGATATCTATTGCGGCGATCTTTGATGCGGCGCGAGGCGTAGGCTTCTGATTTGCCGTACTTATCTGGGCGGCCCAAAATCTTGGGGACTACAAATCCGCCGCTCTACGGGGTCGTCGACCCGAGAGTCGTATTGGCCGTCGTTTGGGAAGCCGTGTCTGCGCCGACGGTCTTTTTGGCCGGGCGGACGCGCCTGACGATGACGCGCCGCCGCGCCGGTTGCGGCGTTTGCAATCCCACGGGCGAGGTCCATTGATAGAACGGGAGACCGGCGGCGAAACTCGGCTGGCTGGGCGCGGCGGGTCGTTGTCTCTGGAAGTGGCGCACCGTGGTCAGCCGTCGCCGCGCCGCCGGCGTTTTCGCGCTCCCTTTGGCCGCCGCAGGCAATAGGGGCTCGGACAATTTCGGTTCGTGCGCGTTTGGGCTTGCTGGCGCGATTTCTGACTTTGGCGCGGTTTCGTCGGGTGGAGCGGAGGCCGCCGGCGTATGTACAGCAATATTGGCGGGCGCACTTTCCCGGCTGTCTTGCTGGATATCGCGGTTGCCGACGGTGCCGGTCTCAGCCGGGGTGACATTGCCGGCCGGGTTCGCAGGCGTGGTCGTCGAGCCGCGATCCGGCGTGGGCGAGGGTTCGGCGGTGTTTATGGCCGGGACAGCCGGGGTGGTTAGCTCAGCCGCCGGCGCCGAGTTCGCTTCGACGCTGGCGTCGCCAATGCTCGGCACCATCCCGTCGGCGCGGTCGGAGGCAAAACTCAGCGCGTTCGCCTGGAAGCGGAAGCCGAATGTTGCGGGCCCGTTGACCAGGGCCGCCGGCGCCAGATCGTTGGAGCCGAGTTGGAGCGGCGCGTCGGCATTCGATTCCCGTACGAAGGAGTCGCGGCTGACGCGGAATTCAGCAAATAAGCCCAAAGCGCAGCCGATACCCATGATCGAGGCCAATACCGCCACGATCATGAGACGTAGATTCGGAAACATTCGACCTCGCAGAACGGTCCCCGCGATCCGCCAAGCAACACGGCCTTTATCGGCCTAAACGCCATCGATCTGAATCATGGCCGCGAGATCGTCGGGGTAGACCGGACCCGTGGGAGATTCCGGCTTGCGCGAGACTAGCTGAGTCGCTGAACAGGCAACACGAAAAATCATGAGCGACGCATCCGCTGCGCCGCGACCGCCGCGCACCGGCGGCCTCCGCTCCGGCCGGAATGCCACGGCCGGGAAGTCAGTGGGTGTACCGGCTATGAACGGGGAAGCCCCGGTACTCAGACCAGGACTTCTCATCGTGTTAACGACGAGACAGGCGGCGCCTCTCATTGCGCCGACGCCGCGTTTTGCGGCGAACAAGGCGGGTTGCCGCCAGCGTCCGCCACAATTCGACCGCAGCTCGGGATTTTTCCGGGCTCGTACGCGGCATTGCGGCAAGCACGCCACGGAATCATCCAGCGGAGATCATATCGCCGCCCCAAAGCCTATGGAACTTAAGCCTCAAGTCCGCGCAGGATCACGTACCGCAATCAAACGTGTCCAACTTTCAAGCGCGGCGGTGGTCGGTGTCAGACGTTGCGGTCCTACAGCGCAAGTGTGTGTGTTGCGTAGCGTGTAGGTTCGCCGCTCGGGGGTAGAGCTATGGGGGAGGGCTTGCGGGGGCTGCACGGGCCATTTCAGGTCATCTGCGTATTGGCCGCAGTTACGCCGACTGCCGCAATTTCCCGCCAATTCGGTCCCGCTGAGCGCGCCAGTTCGCGAAGGGTATCTAGCAAACTCAATTTCGGTTCGCCCGGCGAACGTCTGAACGCCAACCCTATCATTCCCGCCAATCTCTGCACCACTCATCTCACACTCGAAGGAGACGAGCAGTCGTTCTGTGACATCGGAGCTTGAAAGCAATGGGAGGCGATCATGAGTTCTCCGATCCAACAAACTGAAGATTTGGATCCGGCACTACGATATGCGCCGCGATGGGCGCGAGACCAGCTACCGCCGATGAGCGGACGACCCTTTGCGCCGCCGCCCGCGCGGCCGGGGCAAGATGCCAAGCCTCAATTCAGTGGCGATCGCGCGATGCTGGACCTGCAGCGCCAGCTCGTCCTTAACCCCGATGCCATTCCCGAGCCGGCTGTCGATGATGCCAGGACCCTTGGCCCGATTGTGCTTCGCCTGTCCGCGGTGATGGGGCTTGCGGCGCTGGTTGCTTGGGGCGTCGTATCGCTGCCCGGCATCGAGAAAATAAAAATAGGCGAAGTAAAGATTCCGGACGTGGATGCGCCAGCCATCGCCGACAACTCCGCCAAGGCCACCCCGGCGCAATCTGCGGCGACGCTGGCGCGAGCGAGCGAGGGATTCGTGGCGATGAGCGTTCCCGGGCCTGTCGCAACGCCCGCGATTACGGCGGCGGGACCGCCGATAAATTCCTCGGTCCAGACATCGGAGCCTGCACCGGTGGCGCCGGTGGCAGCGCCGGCGCCGGCCGCGGCAGCGCCTGCGCCTACGCCAGCGGCACCGCCGGCGGAGGTAGCGCCGGTACCGGTGGCCGTTGCCGCCGCACCGCAGTTCGGCAGTGCGGAGATTGCCGCGATGGTGAAACGCGGCAAGGACTTCCTCATGACCGGCGATCTTGCTTCCGCGCGGCTCTTATTCCGGCGCGCGGCCGAAGCCGGCAGTGCCGAAGCGGCTCTGGCGCTTGGTGCGACGTTCGACCCGCTGGTCATTGCGCGTCTCGGTGCGGTCGGCGCCGCGCCCGACGTCAAGCAGGCGCGTCAATGGTATCAGCGGGCGATGGCGCTCGGCTCGCCGGCAGCGTCGGCGCAACTGGCGAAGCTTGCCCAGGCGCAGTGACCGAACCGGGCTTGGCGCAAGCGAGTCCGCGCGAGGCGAAGGCGATTGCGGCGTGCCCGGATGCCGGCGATAGTGTGAGCCGTCCCGGCGAGGGCTAGCGCATAGTATTGCTCGATTGAATTTCTGTCCCGCGGGCCCCGCCAACATTGCTCGCCTGCGGAGGCTTGGGTGGCATCCTTCGTCCTTGCAATCGACCAGGGCACAACGTCGACGCGCGCCATGCTGTTTCGGAGCGATACGTCGGTCGCCGCTGTGGCGCAGCAGGAATTCCCCCAGCATTTTCCGGCTGACGGCGAAGTCGAGCACGAGCCCGAGGATCTCTGGGCGACGACTGTCGCGACATGCCGAAGCGCAATGGCCAAGGCAAGCGCCACGGCGCGGGACATCGTTGCCATCGGCATAACCAATCAGCGCGAGACCACGCTGCTGTGGGAGCGTTCAAGTGGACGCGCAATTCATCGCGCCATCGTCTGGCAGGATCGGCGCACCGCGGATTTTTGCGCGCGGCTCAAGGCTGCCGGACACGAAAAACTATTTGCCGCCAAGACCGGTCTTCTACTCGATCCATATTTCTCCGGAACCAAGCTCGCGTGGTTGCTGGAGAATGTAGCCGGTGCCGCAGACAAAGCGGCCCGCGGCGAACTCGCCTTCGGTACCGTCGATACGTATCTGCTGTGGCGGCTTACTGGCGGCAGGGTGCATGCGACGGACGCGACCAATGCGTCGCGCACGCTGCTGTTCGATATCCATGCCGGGCAATGGGACGATCAACTCTTGCGGATCTTGGGCGTGCCCAAGTCTGTCCTGCCTGACGTACTCAATTCATCCGCTGCCTTCAGCGCCACCGACCCGGACCTGTTCGGCTCAGCGATCCCGATTTACGGCATTGCCGGCGATCAGCAAGCCGCGTTGATCGGACAAGCCTGCTTCGCGCCGGGGATGCTCAAGGCGACCTATGGCACCGGCTGTTTTGCGCTGCTGAACACCGGGAGCGTGGCGGTGGATTCGAGCAACAAGCTGCTTACGACCATTGCCTATCAGCTCGACGGCAAACGCAGTTACGCGCTCGAAGGCTCGATCTTCGTTGCTGGCGCCGCGGTCCAGTGGCTGCGCGATGGCCTGAAAATCGTGCAGAGTGCCGGCGAGACCGGCGCGCTGGCAGCGGCCGCCGACCCGACGCAGGAGGTCATCCTCATTCCGGCGTTCGTCGGTCTCGGCGCGCCCTATTGGCGTCCCGATATTCGCGGCGCGCTATTCGGATTGGCGCGGGCGACCGGGCCCCGCGAACTGGCGCAAGCCGCGCTTGAAAGCGTCTGCTTTCAGAGCGCCGATCTTCTTGCGGCGATGCAGGCCGATTGGCGCGAGGCCGGCAGCGCGCTCAAGACCTTGCGGGTCGACGGCGGCATGGCGAATTCAGACTGGTTCATGCAGCGCCTCGCCGACATCATCGGCAGCACCGTGGACCGTCCGCAAATCAGGGAGACCACGGCGCTCGGCGCCGCCTATCTCGCCGGGTTGCATGCCGGGTTTTTCCCGGAACCGGATCGCTTTTTGGATCACTGGAAGCTGGAACGCAGCTTCAAGCCGCAAATGGAAGCGGCCGAGCGCGAACGAAAATTGGCCGCATGGGCCGCCGCCATCCATCGCTTGCTCGCCTGATACTCGACGCCGCGTATGAACGCATCGCAGCAAGCCTTTGCTGCATAAGCGTTAGGCTTGCTGCGTTGCGCAACGCTTTTTCAGGAACTCGACTCACCCCCAGGGCGTTGTAGCGAACTGGGGATGGCATCGATTCCGGAAGCGACGATATGTGCGGCATTTGCGGCGAGGTGACATTTAATGGCGATGCAGCGGGCGGTTCGCTCGCTGCGATGACGCAGCGCATGAGGCCGCGCGGACCGGACGCCGGCGGCACTTTCTCGCAAGATCGCGTCGCGCTCGGCCATCGCCGGCTCAGCATCATTGACCTTGCCGCCGCTTCGCAGCAGCCGATGATCGATCCGCAACTGGGACTGGCCGTCGTCTTCAACGGTTGCATTTATAATTATCGCGAGTTGCGCGATGAACTCATAGCGAAGGGCCACAGGTTCTTTTCCCAGGGCGACACCGAGGTCATCCTCAAAGCCTATGCGCAATGGGGTCCGCGCTGCGTCGAACGTTTCAACGGCATGTTCGCCTTCGCGATATGGGAGCGTGACAGCGGGCGCCTTGTTCTGGCGCGCGATCGTTTCGGCATCAAGCCTTTGTACTATTCGGAACAGCCGAGCCGTTTCCGCTTTGCCTCGACGCTTCCCGCGCTGCTGGCGGCAGGCGACGTCGACACCGCAATCGACCCCGCGGCGCTGCATCATTATCTGAGCTGGCACGCGGTGGTGCCGGCGCCGCTGACGATCCTTAAGGGCGTGCGCAAGCTTCCGCCGGCGACGGTCTGCGTCATCGAGCCGGATGGCCGGCGCAGCGAGCAAGTCTACTGGCGATTTGAGGTTGGCCAGCGCGCGGCGGATCGCGCGTATACCGGGCCCGATTGGAGCGAGGCGATCCGCGCCGCCCTCGGCAAGGCGGTCGATCGGCGCCGCGTCGCCGATGTCCCGGTTGGCGTGCTGCTGTCAGGCGGCCTCGACAGCTCGCTCTTGGTCGCGCTCCTGGCCGAACTCGGACAGCAAGATCTAAAAACCTTCTCGGTCGGCTTCGAGACCGTCGGCGATGTCGAGGGCGATGAATTTCGCTATTCCGATTTGATCGCGGAGCGTTTCGCAACCGAGCATCACCGCATCCGGGTCGACAGTTCGCGGGCGATCGATGCGCTTCCGGGCATGGTCGCGGCCATGTCCGAGCCGATGATGAGCCACGACGCCATCGGTTTTTACCTGTTGTCGCAGGAAGTGTCGAAATACGTCAAAGTTGCGCAGAGCGGGCAGGGCGCCGACGAGATCTTCGGCGGCTACCACTGGTATCCGATCCTCATGCGATCCAACGATGCGGCCGAAGATTACGCCCGCGTCTATTTCGATCGCGATCACGCCGAGATGGCGCAACTCGTCGCGCCGCCGCTGATGAACGGGGATTATAGCCGCGACTTCGTCGACGCCTTCTTTGACGGTTATGCCGGCGCCAGTCCGATCGATCAGACGCTGCAACTCGATGCCCAGGTCATGATGGTCGACGATCCGGTCAAGCGCGTCGACAACATGGCGATGGCATCGAGCCTCGAAACGCGCGTGCCGTTCCTCGATCATGAAGTGGTGGAACTGGCGGCGCGCATTCCAGCTGACCTCAAGGTGGCAGGCGGCGGCAAACACATTCTCAAAGAGGCCTCGCGCGGGCTGGTCCCCGACGCGGTGATTGACCGGCCGAAGGGCTATTTCCCGGTGCCGGCGCTCAAATATCTCCGCGGCGCATTTCTCGATTTCGTGCGTGACGTGCTCGAAGAGCCGCGTGCACGACGGCGCGGATTATTCAACAGGGTTTATATCGATCGCTTACTTGCCGATCCGGAACGCGCACTCACGCCCAAAGGTCATTCGAAACTCTGGCAGGTAGCGCTGCTTGAGTGCTGGTTGCAGACGCAAGGCATTTGACGCCGCACACATCGAAGCCAATGGCATTGAGCGAACGGCATTGAGCGAACGGGACTCGACCATGGAATTCAAATTCGATCCGCGCGAGCGGCGTTTCCGGCTCCGCACGCTCGTCCCGCCGGGCCGGAAAGCGCGCTCCTTCGGGCCCGACAACCTGTTTCAGTTCGGCATTGAGGAAGAATATTTTCTGTCCGATGCGGAGACTGGCGAGGCGCCGGCGGAGACACCCGACGCACTGTTCCGCGCTGCCGAGTTCGGCGCCGTCGGCCGGATCGGTCGGGAATTCCTGCAAGCACAGATCGAGGTCGCGACCGAACCCCATGGTGGCGCCAATGAAGCGAGGCAAGAGCTTCTGCGGTTGCGGCAGAATGCGGCTGCCGCCGCCGCGGCACACGGCCTGGCGATTTTGGCTTGCGGAACCCATCCGCTGGCATCGTGGCGCGACTCGGTACAGAGCCCCAAGGATCGTTACGACAAGGTCATGGACGATCTGCAGATGATCGGCCAGCGCAACATGCTGTGCGGGATGCACGTCCATGTCGAGTTTCCGGACCCAGCGCGCCGCATCGACGTGATGATGCGCATGCTGCCCTATTTGCCGCTGTTCATCGCGCTTTCGACGTCATCTCCGTTTTGGCAGCGCCGCGCCACCGGCCTCAAGGGCTATCGTCTGGCCGCTTACGATGAACTGCCGCGTACCGGCTTACCGGAATTGTTCCGCACCGCCGCCGAATACGACGCCTATGTCGACGCCATGGTGCGCTCGGACGCCATGCAAGACGAGAGTCATCTGTGGTGGACGATCCGGCCGTCGGTCAAATATCCGACCCTGGAACTGCGTGCGCCGGATTGCTGCACGCGGCTCGACGACACGATCGCGATCGCAACGCTCTATCGGTCGCTGGCGCGGTTCCTCTACGTGCATCCAGAGCACAATGCAGAGCTCGACGTCGTCGATCGGGCCATTGCGGTTGAGAACAAGTGGCGGGCGCAGCGCTATGGCGTCCAAGGCACCTTCGTCACCCGATCGGGCGGCGTTGACATGGCGGAGATGCTCGAGCGCGCGCTTGCGCTCGTCATGGCGGATGCCGAGATCCTCGGCTGTGCCGAACAGGTTGCAAATTGCCGGGCCATCGTCCTTGAAGGAACTTCGGCCGATGTCCAGCTGCGCATTTTTACTGAAAATCAACACGAAGGCGCCGAAATTGCCCTGCATAGGGTGACCCGCTGGATTCGCGACGCCACATTGGTGGCGTGACCGTCGGCCACGAGCAAAGGCATCAAGATGTGCCGCTGGATCGCATATCGCGGAGAGACCACGGCGTTCGAACATTATGTAACCGAGCCGTCGCATTCCCTGGTCTCGCAGAGCATACAGGCGCTTAAATCGACGGCCAGCACCAATGGCGATGGCTTTGGATTAGGCTGGTACGGCAATCATCCCGAGCCCGGGCTCTATCGCGAGGTTCGCCCGGCCTGGTCGGACGAGAATCTTCGCTACCTGTGCCGGCACTTGCAGTCGCATCTGTTTTTCGCCCATGTCCGCGCGGCGACCGGGACGCCCATCACGCGGCCGAATTGCCATCCGTTTGCGTGCGGCACCTGGATGTTCATGCATAATGGCTTTATCGGCAGCTGGAACCGTCTGCGCCGGCAGGTCGAGGTGCTCATACCGGACGAACTCTATCCAGCGCGGATCGGTACGACCGACTCCGAAGCGATGTTTCTCGCCATTCTCGGCGCCGGCATGGAGTATCCGGTCGCAGCGGTGGAGAAAATTCTTGCGGTGCTCACGAGTTTGGTCAATGAGACCGATCCCGGCGATCGCTTGCGCTTCACCGCCGCGCTCTCGAACGGCAAGGATCTCTTCGCCTTTCGCTATGCGGTGAACGATAAGGCCAATACGCTGTATTACCGTGAAACCGAACACGGCATTGTCATTGTCTCCGAGCCGCTCGATCGCGACAAAGATTGGCTCGCGGTGCCGGAAGGCCATGTCGTGGTCGCACATGCTGGCGAGCGTGCGCAAATCGTGCGGCTATTTCACCGTCATCAGGAAGCGGCCGAATAACTCCGTGCGACTGACAAGATTACGGCTTCCAGCCTTGTTGCCATGCCGGCGGCGTCTTGCTGTCGATGAGAATGAAGGCAATGCGGCAAGGTTTCGTGCCATTATTGACCCAGGCGTGGTTGGTGGCCTGCTGCACCAGCACGTCGCCCGCCTTCACGCGAATTTCGCTGTCATCGAGCAGCATGTCGATTTCGCCATCAAGCACGATGGCATAGTCGACGGTGCGCGTGCGATGGGTATTGGCATGGCGGGCATGACCTTGCGTCGCCGGATCGATGCCCATGGAAATCAGAATTTGATGGTGATCGACCGGGCCCGCGTGCGGCGCCGTGGGCGCGAAATCGACGATGCGAAAAATCGTGCCGTTCGCAGATGGCGGCACGCCGACTTGCGTCTGCGCCCGGTCGGCCGCGCCGGCGACATCGACCGGAGATTCGCTGGTCACCCACAACAGCGTCATGCCGTTGCCGCCGGGAGTGCGCTGCTTTGGCTGCAGCGGATCGTCGAACAACACGACAGCTTTGCCCGCCGCGTCGTGACCCGTCACGATCCGGCGCGTCGATTTCAACTCCATCGTAAAATCCTCCCGTTTATTTCAATGCGATATGTACTTTCACGCATGCCCGAATTTACAGGATCGAAGAGACTTCCGACATATCCCTGAGGGTGCGCAGCATCGGAAGTATTCGCCCCAATATGAGTCCCGCCGACGAAACCTCCGCCGAAGCGGCGACGATCAACGCGACCGACCCGAGAAACGGGGAAGCCGCCAACGAGGTTGCGGCTTCCACCGAGTTCATCAGTTTCGCCATCGGCGATGAACAGTATGGCGTCGATATCATGGCGGTGCGCGAAATCAAAGGCTGGTCGGGCGCGACGCAGTTGCCCAATCAGCCCGATTACATGCGTGGCGTGTTGAATCTCCGCGGCATCATGGTTCCGATCATCGATCTGCGCTGCAGATTTGGGCAGGGCACGACCGATGCGACCCCGCTGCATGTCGTCATTGTCGTCCAGGTTCACGCCAAGACTGTCGGTCTTCTGGCGGATCGGGTACTGGATATCGTCGCGTTTGATCGGTCCGAGATCCAGGCGGTCCCCGAAGTTTCGCGAATCGCAAAGGCGAACTTCCTCGCCGGCCTGGTGACGATCGATGAAATCATGATCGCACTGATCGATCTTGATCATCTCGTGTCCGAGCCAAGCGAGACCGAGACTGCCGAGTAAATAGAAGGTGCCGGGCTTTGGCCCGGTCACGCGGATAATAACGATGACGTCAGCCCCGCCGCCAACTCGCAGAAAGTTGAGCGAAACGCAAATCCTGCGCGGGAGCTCCGTCAAGCAACGGATCTTCGGGGTTATTGCGTTTCTGAGTCTGCTGCCGTTCCTGTGCCTCGGGCTTACCGCGTTTGGCATGTGGCGGAGCGATTCGGCTGAACAGGCCGTCGAATCCGCCGGCAAGGGGGCGATGTATCTCGAGCATCTCGACGGCGAAGTCTATGCGGTCGTGATGGAGTCTCGCGGCATCTATATGTCGCCGGATTGGAAGACGGCCGAGCCGTTTGCCGCTTCATTGTTGAAGCACCTGGCCGACCTCAAGAAGACCGTGGCTGCCTGGCGGAATATTGTGATTGAATCCGAGCGCGCCAAGATCGAAACGCTTGGCGCCAGCGTCGATCAGTTTATTCAGTTTCGTACCGAGCTGGTCCGTTTGGCCCGGGAGGACAGCACAGCCGCCGCCAGGACGTTCGGCGACAATGACGTCAACCGAAAATCGCGCATCGATCTCAATAATCATCTGGCCGATCTTGAGAAGGCTTACACCGGCCATGAGCAGAGGGCTCAAGGATTGGTGGCAAATGTCAAAAGCCTCAATATCGAGCTGCTTGTTGCCATCGCCATCACGGCCCTCGCCATGGGAACTTTGGGGGCACTATTCGTTCACCGGACCGTCATCTTGCTCGTGAACCGGATGGGGGTGGTCATGGGCGAACTCGCGGGCGGAAATTTGCGAGTGAGTTTCGAAGGTATCGAGCGAAAGGACGAGATCGGCGACTTTGCCCGCGCGTTTCACAGCTTCAAGGCGGCCGCGCTCGAGAAATTGCGTGTCGAAGCCGAGGCCAAGGAGCAGCGCGATCGCGCCGACGCCGAACGCGCGGCGTCGGAAGCGGCGCGCCATGCTGCCGAGACCGAGAAGGCGAGGGCCGCCGCTGAACAGGAGCGGTCGCTGAAGGCATTGGCAGACGGTCTCGCCAGATTGTCCGAGGGCGACTTGACGACCCGGCTGAACGACGACTTCACGGAATCGTTCCGCGAGATCAAAGACGATTTCAACGGCACGGCGGAGCGGCTTCTGCAGACCATTGACGCCATCGCGTCGTCGGCGCGTGAAGTCACCAACGCGTCTGCCGAAATCTCGACCAGCACGACCGACCTGTCGCAACGCACCGAGGAGCAGGCGGCCAGCCTCGAACAAACTTCGGCTTCGATGGAAGAGATGGCGGCGACGGTCAAGACCAACGCCGAAAACGCCCAACAGGCCAATGCGTCCACCGGCAAGGCACGGGATGTCGCGGACCGCGGCGGCGATGTGGTTGCCAAGGCGGTCGAGGCGATGGCGCAGATCGAGACGTCGTCCGACAAAATCGCCGACATCATCGGGGTGATCGACGAAATTGCCCGGCAGACAAATCTCCTCGCGCTCAATGCGGCGGTCGAGGCGGCGCGTGCCGGCGACGCCGGCCGCGGCTTCGCGGTCGTCGCATCCGAGGTGCGCACGCTGGCGCAGCGCTCCTCGCAGGCCGCCAAGGATATCAAGGACCTGATCACCAACAGCAGCGGGAAGGTCCATGAGGGCGTCGAACTGGTCAATAAAGCAGGCGCGGCGCTCGGCGAGATCGTCAACGCGATCAAGGAGGTTGCCGACCTGGTCGCCAACATCGCCGGCGTCAGCGCGGAGCAGGCGAGCGGCGTTGCGGAAATCAACAAGGCGCTCGGCCAGATGGACGAGGCGACACAGCAGAACTCCGCGCTCGTCGAACAGAATGCCGCAACCGCAAAGGCGCTCGAGCACCAAGCCAAAGCGATGGACGAGCGGGTCGCATTTTTCCGCCTCGCTAATTCAGCGGCGCGTGGCAGCGCGGGCGTTGCGACAGAAAAAGAAGCGATGAAAACGAATGCGCCGGTTGCCTCGGCGCTCAAGCGCGTAGCCGCTCTTCCAGTGAAAAGTGCACCCATCCGGTGCACGCGGACCGCCGCCACCGCCGCGGTCCAGCAAGACGCCGAGTTCTAGCAGGCGCCCGCCCCGGTACGGGCAACGCCAATGTAATTGTCGCCGCAGCTTACTTGCCAAGCGAAGTCGCATTGTCGATTATGTTCGCGCACCTGGCGGCCAATCTAACATACGCATTGCAAGGCGCGCGTCATGTCGCGCGTCGGGGAGGATTGAGTGAGCGTCGAGTCTACGCGGCCATCGCCGCCATTATTGCAATCGGCGGAGAATGCGGGATCGAGCTACGACCGGGCGCCGACATTTGCATCGATTGCCCGCGACATGGACGTCATGGTGCCGATGCGCGACGGCGTCAAAATCTGCGTCGATATCTATCGTCCGGAAGCGAACGAGAAGTTTCCCGCGCTTTTAGCCTTCGCCATCTACAATAAGGACTTTCAAGGCCCCGATATGGCGGCGGCGCTGCCGCCGCAACCGGCATGGTCGGCGCTGTGGACCGGCCCGCTGGAAGCCGGGGACACCAAGTTTTTCGTTTCGCGCGGTTATGTCCATGTCATCGGCTCGCCACGCGGGGTCGGCAAGTCGGAGGGCGGCGGCTCGCGCGAGTGGGATTGCTACGATCTCATCGAGTGGATTGCCGCGCAGGACTGGTGCGACGGCAATGTCGGCATGGTCGGCATTTCCGGCTTCGGCGCGGAGCAACTCGCCGTCGCCAAGAAACAGCCGCCGCATCTCAAGGCAATCTTCCCGTTCGATTCACGCGGCGCTTACGGCGAGCTTGGCGGTTTCCGCGACGAATATCCGGGCGGCGTCATCCATTTGTTTCGTTATCTCGTCGGCCATTTCTCGGCGATGCATCAGCACAAGGGGCCGCCCGGCACGCTGCCGGCCGAGCGCGAAATGCTCTGGCGCAACGCCATGAACAATCCTGACTATAAGATGTATCCGCACGTTTATAATCTGATCGCGCAAAAGGGCCAGCACATGCCGCCCTATTACAATGTGCTGGTCGATCCGTTCGACTCTGAAGCGGCGGTGCAAAAAAGCGAAGCGGAGTTCGCCGACATAAAAGTGCCGACCTACACCGGATCCGGCTGGTACGGCTACACCTACAAAACACACTTGAACGGCTGCCAGCACTGGTACCGCAACATCACGGCGCCGAAGAAATTCCTGCTCGCGGGACCGGCGCATCTCGAGCGGCCGTATCACACGTTCCACGGCGAAGTCCTGCGCTGGCACGATCATTGGCTCAAAGGCATCGACACCGGCGTCATGGACGAGGCGCCGGTGCGGTTCTGGGTGATGGGAGCGAATGAGTGGCGGACTGCCGACGATTGGCCACTGTCGGAAACGCAATGGACCAAACTTTACCTCAAGAGCTGGGAGCGGCTGTCACCCGATACCATCGCGCCGGCGAGCGCCACCGAGACCCAGCCGCCCGATGCGTTCGTGCAGATGCCGCCGTCGCAGACCAGTGATATTCAACGTCTGCGTTACATGACCGATCCGCTGCCGCACGACGTATTGGTCGCCGGCCCGATTGCGCTGACGCTTTACGCTTCGATCGACCAGGATGACACCAACTGGATTGTCATCCTCAAAGATGTCGGGCCCGACGTCTCGGTGTTGAGCGTGCGCGAAGGCGAGCGCGCAGTGCCGACCGATCTCCACGAGCGCGAAGTCAGCCGCGGCTGGCTCAAGGCCTCGCATCGGGCGACCGATCCCGCGCGCTCAAAACCATGGTGGCCGTGGCATCCGCTGACGCGGGAGGCCTGGCAACCGGTCACTCCCGGCGCCATTGAGGAATATCAGATCGAGGTCATGGCAACGGCAAATCTGTTCCGCAAAGGACATCGCATTTGTCTCGACATCACCAGCCTCGATCTGCCGACCGGCGTCGCCGGAGCGACCAATGCGGAATACGTGCCGTACCACATCTGCTCGAGTAAAACGGTGCTGCACAAGGTCTATCATGACCTCGATCATCCCTCGCATTTGCTGCTGCCGATTATTCCGCAATGAGTTTGTTATGAGCTGGGAACCACTGCGCGTTGCGGCTCGCGCCACGCCTGATTGTGGCTAATTGCCGTTGAAAATCGCACGCGTTCAAGTAATCTCGCGATGAGGGGCCCGACCGGCAATCTTGCCGGTACCGAGCGGCCGTCAGGCCTTGATTATTGCGCAGTGCCGGATCGGCCGAAAAGGCGCGACAGCGCATGAGGGAATTTTCATGACCGCAGCTGCGACGCAAGTTGTGATTCGCCATTTGAGCGGTTCCAAAATCAATCAAATCGAACAATTCAATCTCGAAGGATTGAGCGAAATCACGCTCGGGCGCGACCCGAGTTCCAGGATCGCCTTCGATCTGCAGCGTGACGATGCCGTCAGCCGCAAGCATGCTGTGATCCGCGTCAAGAGCGACAAGGAAGTCTATTTCCGCCTTGCCGATCTCAACAGCAGCAATGGAACGTTTCTCAACGGCGAGCGCATTTCCGGCGAAGTCGAGCTGTTGCCTGACGACGTCGTGGAACTCGGCTCCGGCGGTCCGAAATTCATCTTTGACGTCCAGCCGCGGCCGGCGAACCTGCCGGCGCGCACCCGGCAAATGGGGGCGGTGAGCGCCATCGAGGCGGCGGCGACGCGCATTGTCGGTTCGAGCGAGGTTCCCGAAACGACCGAGGTCGCCGCTTTCTCCGAGACGTCGCAGCATGCCGCCGCCGGCGATCAGTCGCCAGTCGCCCGGATTCCGGTCGGCAAGGAAACCATCCAGCGCATGTTGACTGAAGAGCGCGGCAAGACGCGCCAGGTCTGGATCGCCGCAATTGCGGCGGTCGTGTTGCTGGCGATCATCGGCGGTGGCGCGCTCTATTGGCATGAGCAGAGCGTCTCCAATCAATTATCGCAGCAACTGGCGCAGGATGCCGCCGCCGCGGCGGCCAATAAGCGCGAGGCCGAAGCAAACCTGCAGCAGCAAATGGGCATCACGCCGGAGAAAATAAAGCAGCTGGGTGAGTCGACGGTTTACATCCGAAATCAGTGGCAGCTCTATGATCGCGGCACCAACCGGCCGATCTATCAGAAGATGGCGAATGTCGATGGCGAATGGCTGCCGTGCTATGTGCGAATGGACAACGGCAATCTGGCCCGCTGGCTGACGCTCGACAATGATCGGGACAATAATTACGAGCCGATCGGCGGTACTGAAATCGGCAGCGGTTTTGTGATCGGATCGCAGGGCACGATACTCACCAGCAAAGCCACCGTGGCGTCATGGACGTCGTCATACGAGGATTTCTCCAACAAAGACGGGGCGCGTGGCGCAATTTTCAATCTTCGGGATGCCGGCGGCCATTACCCGTCAAAGGGCCCAATCGACGTCGATTCGCTCACCGGCTGGGTCCCCGAAAGCGGCGGCTGGATTTTCGAAGCCACCCGTCCGTATCCGATTTCGCCCGATATGCGCGAGTTCTTCGGCCGCAACGAGGCGCTGACCGTACAGTTTCCAGGCACCAGGATCAGCATCAATGCGAACCTGTTGCGGACCTCGATCGATGCCGGCGTCGCTGAACTGAAAATCGATGTCGGCGAGCCGCTGACCAGCCTGGAGCTTGCCGACGACGACAAAGTGCAGGTCGGCGAAAAAATCATTCTGCTTGCCTATTCGGTGGTATCGAACAAGACCCGTGCCGTTCAGGAGACCAACGAGGCCGGCCAGGCCCGCACCCAGGACATCTACATTCCCGAGCCGACGGTGACGGAGGGTGTCATTTCGCTGCTGCCGACCAAAAAAGACCGTCAGGCCAACGCCGATGTGCGTACCTACGACACCGCCGGCAACAACTATCAGCTCGATATCTATGCCGGTCCTGGCTCGTATGGCGGTCCGGTGCTCAACACATCCGGCAAAGTCATTGGGCTGATCTCGCTGCTCAGCACGTCCGCGCAGCACGTTGCCTTCGCGGTTCCGGTATCCTACGTGCACGAACTGCTGCATCCGCAACCGAATGGGCAATAAATCCGCTCGATGACTTGGTGAGGAAGTTCGTGCTGTTCCGCTGCGCTCGGCGCGGCGCACATTGGGTGGTCAAGAGATGGCTCGAGTTCAGCCTGCGATGCAAATCATCGGCGCCATGCGCACCGATCCCGGCCTGGTGCGCCAACTCAACGAAGATACGGTTGCCTGGGTCAAGCCGCAGGACAAAGCGATCGCCGAGAGTCACGGCAGCCTCGCCTTGGTTGCCGACGGCATGGGCGGTCACGCCGCCGGCGAAGTCGCAAGTGCATTAGCCGCCGACGTGATAAGGCGGCTCTATTACGATCTCAACGGGCCGGTGCCGAAAGTGCTGAGCGCGGCCTTTACCGCCGCCAACCGGGCAATCCTCGAATACGCCGCCGAGCACCCGGAATGCCGGGGCATGGGCACGACTTGCACGGTGCTGGCCTTTCGCGACCGTGAGGTTTGGCTCGGCCACATCGGCGACAGCCGCGCCTATCTGTTGCGTGACGGCGAATTTATTCAGCTCAGCGAGGATCAAACCCTGGTCGCCAAGCTGGTAAGCGACGGAACGTTGACGCAGGAGCAGGCCAATCACAGTCCGATGCAAAACGTCATCTTGCAGGCGCTTGGAACCAGCCTGCAGATGAAGCCGATCATCGGGGCGAAAGGTCTGCCGCTCGAATTCGGCGACGTCCTGGTGTTGTGCTCGGACGGCATTTCGGGTCTCGTCTCCGATGCCAAGATCGCCGAGGTCGCTGGACGGCTCGCGCCGCAGGAGGCATGCGACGCACTGATCGCCGCGGCACTCGCGGCCGGTGGGCACGATAACGCGTCGCTTGGAGTCTTCAGCGTGGCGGAAGCCGCCGAGCCGAAGTCCGCTCCCGAGCCGACGACCCGTCGCATTAAAATTCCCATCGAAGCCGCACCGAAGTCAGATAGCGCCGGACCGATGGGCGGCGCGGCGAACCCATCCGGCCCGGCAAGATGAAGAAAGCGATCGGCCAATACGAAATCCGCGACTTGCTCGGCGAAGGCGGCATCGGGCAGGTCCATGCGGCGTTCGACACCGTGCTTCAGCGCGAAGTTGCGTTGAAATCGTTGCGGCCTGAACTCTTGAGCGATGCCAATTTTGTCGAGCGCTTCCGCGCCGAGGCGACGAGTCTGGCCCGGCTCAATCATCCGAATATCACGACCATCTACTCGCTCATTCCCGACGAGAAGAATCTCTACATGGTCATGGAGCTGGTGCGCGGCCACACCCTCGATGACGTCCTCAAGGAGCGCAATGCGCCGATTCCGGCCCGCGAGAGTCTTGCCATCATTGCGCAGGCGGCCGACGGGCTTGCCTACGCGCACAGCATGGGTGTGATCCACCGCGACATCAAGCCATCGAACCTGATGATCGCGGAGAACGGCGTTCTGAAAATCATGGATTTCGGCATCGCGCGCATGCGCGGCTCGCAGCGGTTGACCCGCAGCGGCAGTATCGTCGGCACGCTCGCTTATATGGCGCCCGAACAGCTGCGCGGCGAGGAGGGTGACGAGACCTGCGATCTCTACAGCCTTGCCATCGTGCTTTACGAGATGCTGTCCGGCACGCCGCCGTTTTCCGCCACCAGCGAATACGAATTGATGCAGGCGCAGATCAACAAGCGCCCGGATCGCCTGATACCGCGCGTCCCCGGGCTCGAGCCGCGGGTTGAGGGCGCGCTCTTAAAAGCGCTGTCCAAAAAGCCGGAGCAGCGTTTCCCCTCGACCCGGGCGTTCAGTGACGCACTGGGCGCATCGTCGCTGCGAATGGATGCGCCCAAAATTCTGCATCACGACACGCGATTGCTGGAAACGCCCGCCCTCCCCATCGCGGTTGCTCCGGCCGCGCAGCCGTTTTGGCAAAAGCTCTTGCCATCGGCCGGATTGTCTGTGCTGGACGGACTCTCGCCCGATCTGCGGGCCGCCGCCTTGGGAGCGGGCGCGGCTTTGGTGGTCGGGCTCGCCGTCGTCGGCTTCATGATGTTTCATTCCTCAAAGCCGGCGCCGACCGTTGTCGCTGCAGTCAAAACAGCCGCGGCGACGCCCGTCGTGACGACGGCGCTGACGGTCCCGGCTGCGCACGCGCCAGCCACGGCCGCCGTCACACCGCCTAGCAACTTGAACACCGGCACGCCAATTACGCCGTCGAGTTCGCTCAACGATATTATCGCTGCTGCCAATCGCGGCGACGCTGCGGCGCAAAACGCCTTGGGCATAAAATATGCCGCTGGCGAAGACGGTCTGCCGCGCGACGACACCAAAGCGGTCGAATGGTATCAGAACGCGGCGCGCCAGGGATTTGCCAAGGCGGAGACCAACCTCGGCGACATGTATCTGTACGGCCGCGGCGGTCTTCCAAACGACCCGGTGCAGGCCGTGTCCTGGTATCTCAAAGCCGCGGATCAGGGCTTTCCCGACGCGCAATACCGTCTCGGCTACATGTACGAGAAGGGTATCGGCGCCGATCAAGATCTGCCGCGCGCCGTCCAGCTTTATCGCAGCGCGGCGAGTGCGGGATATCCGGACGCCGAAAATCTGCTCGGGATTCTGCTTGCGACCGGCGGCGACGGCGTACCGCGCGACGACGCCGAAGCCGTGGTCTGGTACCGCAAGGCTGCCGATCACGGACTGGCCAAGGGGCAGAAAAACCTCGGCGACATGTATTTCTTCGGCCGCGGCGTCGACAAGGATTATCAAAAGGCGATCGATTGGTACACCAAGGCTGCCGATCAGCAATTCGCCGACGCGCAGTTTTTGCTCGGTTACATGAATGAAAAAGGCCTGGGCACCCAACAAAGCGACCAGAATGCCGTGGCGCTCTATAAAAAGGCGGCAAGCAACGGCAATGTCGAGGCGCAACGCGCTTTCGATCGCCTAAGCCCCAAAATCAGCGGCAACAATCCGTAGCTTCCCGCCCGCGCGGCGGCAGCGCCGTTCAGCGCGACGGCGCAAAAGTCGGCACGTCGCTGACCGACGGCTTTGATGTGCCGCCCGACGGCCCGCCGGCAGGCCCGCCCGGGGCTCCGGCTGACGGTCCGACCTTCGCCGGCGGCGGCGTGTCGGACGCGGCTGCCGGCGCACCAGCCGAACCGCCGGCATTGGCGGTGTTGGTGTCGCTGGTGCTTTTGATGCCCTTGCCGGACTTACTGTCGGCGGCATCGTCGCCGGAATCCTTGCTCTTGTCGGCGGAATCGTGGTGCGAACTGTGATGGCTCGGAGCGCGATAGCCATAGCCGTAACCGCCATGGGAGATCGCGCCGCGGATGATACCGTCGATGTTGAATTGGGCCGCAGCCTTGGTCGGCAGCAGCACGATTGCGGCTGACGCCAGCAGAAAAGCTGCAGAGATTGCGAGAGAACACGTGCAAACGGAGGTTTTGCCGATGCAGCGCATCGAATTCTCCTGTGCAGAGCGTGCTTACGGCCCTTTCAAGGGCCCGGTTGTCGGAATGAATTTTGCCTGATGAATCGGCTTTCCGCAATCAAGCAGGAGCCGCCTGTTGAGTGGCGGTCTGTGAAGTGCCGTTGCAGCTTTCAACCTGGCGGACGTATTTGTGGCCCAAGAATGGGTTAGGCCGTCGTTCCGATACGATCCGTGGGTCCTGAAACTCCGGACAGACCCGCTGACCTTCGATCAAGTCGTGCTATAAATTTTGGCTGGGGCTCCATTCCGGCTTGTGCAAGGGACGAATGCCGGGTGGATTTTCGAGGGGTCGGCATGAATTACGACCGGCAGCAGGTCGATGCCTAAGATCGCCATTTCGTACCGTCGCGCCGATTCCGAGGCGATGACCGGCCGAATCTTCGATCGGCTGGCCGGGCACTTTGGCCGCGAGGTGATCTTTCGCGACATCGACAGTATCCCCCCGGGCATCGATTTTCGCGTCCACATCAACGAAATGCTGCGCCAGACCAATATTTTGCTTGCCGTTATAGGGCCGGATTGGCTTGGCCCGTCGAGCGGCGGCGCCGACCGAATTCAGCAGGAATCGGACGCGGTCCGCGTCGAGATCGAGACGGCGCTGCGCCGGCGAACGCCGCTCATTCCGATTCTGATCGGCAATACCCGGATGCCGAGTTCCGATCAGTTGCCGCCAAGCTTGAAGGATTTTGCCTTTCGCAATGCGGTGCGCGTCGATACCGGGCAGGATTTCGACTACCACATGGACCGTCTCATCCGGTCGATCGATGGCATCCTGAGCCAATCGCCGAAGTCGCCGCCGAGCGGCGAAACCAAGATACCGTCGGGTGCTTCGCGATCGGATACCGGTTCGCGGCAGGCCGTGATTGGTGCCGATACTACGGGAAAGAAGGATACCGGCTCGCGCGCCGCGGCCGGAGCGTCGGCGTCAGAGAAGACGAGCGCGGAGAAATTGTCGTTTGCGGCGGTCATGCCGCGCGTATCGTCCGCAGCTTTTTGGCCAGCCGACCGGCAGGGGCAAATTGTTCGGCTGGCCGTCGCCGGCGCTGTCGCGCTGGCGCTCCTTGGCGTCATATTCGTCGTGTTCCTGCAAGGCTCCGGCAGCAGCGAGGATCATCCGCTGTCGCTGACCGGGCATACCGGTCCGGTCAGTTCAGTCGCATTTTCACCGAATTCCGCCTTGATCGCGGGTGGCAGCTCCGACAAGTCGGTGATGGTCTGGGACGCCGCGAGCGGGCTCCTGCGCCATACTCTGACCGGAGAAACGGAAGCGGTCTACACGATTGCCTTCGAGCCAAACGGAAGGCGCGTTGTTTCCGGAGGCAAGGACGGCATCATCGATATCCGCGATGTCGACAGCGGCCAGCGTATCGGTCGTCCGTTGCGTCCCGAGATGACTTACGGGTGGGATGTCCTGCCGGCCGTATTATCACTCGCGGTCTCTCCGGACGGCACTCAGATCGCGGCTGGCAACGCCGACGGCACGGTCAAAATCTGGAACGTGAGCACTAATGGCTTGCTGCACATCCTTCCCGGCCACAGCGACGCGGTGACATCGGTGGCCTATTCGGCGGACGGCAAGACCGTCGTTTCGGGAAGCATCGACGGTACGATCCGGGTCTGGGACCCCAATGGCGGACAGGCCATGGGAACGGTGAGGGGTCCCTCCGGGCAAATCCTGTCGGTGGCTGTTTCGCCGGACGGCGGCCTCGTCGCCGCCGGCGGCAGCGGCGCCACGGTGACGATCTGGAACCTGCCAAAGCTGCAGCAGGTGCAGACGCTGTTGACGCAATTGAGTTCGGTGAACGCGCTTGCCTTTGCCCACGACAGCCGAAGGCTTGCCGTGGGTGGCAGCGATACAAACGTCCAAATCTGGGATACCGCGGCCGGGCGGTTGCTGCATTCGCTCAGCGGGCATGCCGGCAATATTCGCGCGCTTGCCTATTCGCCCGATGGACGCCGCCTTGCATCGGGCAGCGACGATACGACGGTCGATATCTGGCCGGCGAATTGATCCCGATTGCGCTCGGGCAGGCTCTGTGCTTGGCAGGTTGGGCATGACGGCGCTGCCAACAATTCCAGTCGTCGATCTGCGTGACGGCGGTCCGCCGCGTCATGCCGGGAACCGCGCGGCCCAGGCGCGCGCGTTGCGCGACGCCTGTCTGGGTTTTCTGCCGCGCGCGTCGCTGCCGCTGGTGCCGGCACTCGACTGGGCATCGCGGCGCTGGCTGGCGCGCTCGCATTCGCCCTATCTGCATGAGATTGCACAGATCGCGACGGCGCTCGATTTTTCCGGCGTGTGGCTCCTCAATGCGTCTTACCAATGGGCCTGTACGTCGCTCGCCGTCGAAGAGGGCGGCGTGCCGTGGCTCGCCCGCACGCTCGATTGGCCGTTCCTAGGTCTCGGCCGTTACGCCGAAGTAGCGCGCATGACGGGCGGCTGCGGCGATTTCTACAGCGTCACCTGGCCCGGTTATGTCGGTGCCTTGACCGCAATGGCGCCGGGCCGGTTTGCCGCTTGCGTCAATCAGGCGCCGATGCGCCGGCGCACCGCGCATCGCTGGCTGCGGCCCTTTGATTTTGCCGCCAATGTGCATGCGATTTGGCGCTCCGCCGATCTGATGCCGCCGGATCAGTTGCTGCGCCGGACGTTTGAGCTTTGTCAGGACTACGGTGCTGCGCGCCACATGCTCGAAACGACACCGGTCGCGCGCCCGGTGATCTACGTACTGGCCGGCTGCGCGGCCAACGAGCGTTGCGTCATCGAGCGCACCGAAACCGGCTTCGTCACGCGCGAGGAAGAGACTTCTGCCGCCAACGATTGGGTGCCTGGCCGGGATGGCTGGGAGGGCCGGATCGGCACGCGCCGCTTCTTGACCAGTTCGTTCGCGGACGCGGCAAGTTACAGCGCTGCCCGCCGCGATTCGCTCAAAGCGTGGGACGGCACGATATCGGCGCCGCATTTCGATTGGGTGCGTGAGCCGGTTCTCAATCCTTACACGCGGCTTGCTGTTGCGATGTGCCCCGCTGAAGGCCTGTTGCGAGTCCTGGGCTACGATCGGACCAACGCGCTGTTGCCCGAACCCGTGACTCGCATCTGCGAGATTGCGACGCCGGTGCCAAACGCCGCTTAGGCGGCTGTTAAAAGCACTGCAAATACCTCACTTTCGTGCAAAAAATACAAGCTACATCAGTATCTTGTGGCAAAAGCGCAGAACTGTGCCTGCGGTCACATTCCGCAATGCAAACCACGCCTAGAGTGTAATGAAGGTTAAACCGCCGGATACGGAGAGAGCCATGAGCACCACCACAATGACCAGCTTCCGGACGCACCGCTCCTTCAGGTGGGATCAGGTCAGCCGCCGGGTCGGCGAGTGGTATCGCCGGTCGCGCTCCCGTCAGGAATTGGAAGGCCTCAGCGACGCGACCTTGCGCGATATCGGAATCACGCGGTGCGACGTGCACCGTGAAATACACAAGCCGTTCTGGATGGCGTGAACGATATTGAGTTGGACCGCGCCATATCCGGCATGCGGAAGGGGCCGCCCGATGAGGGCGGCCTTTTGCTTTTGGGGCTCCGCCGGCGCGCGGCGTTTGCAGGCCGCTCTGCAATTTTTTAGCATGACCCGGCCACGACGATTGAGGCGCGCACCATGCCCACGATCAAAGCCGCGGACGGCACGCGTCTTTATTGCGAAGAGGCGGGAACCGGTACGCCCGTCATTTTCGTGCATGAATTCGCCGGCGACTACCGCACCTGGGAACCGCAGCTGCGCCGGTTCTCGCGGTCGCACCGTTGCGTGACCTATAGCCAGCGCGGTTATCCGCCCTCGGACGTGCCGAACGATCCGGCGTGCTACGGGCAGGATATCGCGCGTAGCGACGCCGTCGCAGTGCTCGACGCACTCGGTATCGAACGGGCCCATGTGGTCGGGCATTCCATGGGCGCCTATACGGCGCTTCATGTCGGCCTCCGCCATCCGCAACGCTGCATCTCGGTGACTGCGGCCGGTTGCGGCTGGGGCTCGCTCCCTGATCCCGCCGCGCGCGAAGCGATGCGCACCCAAGCGGCGGAAACCGCGAAATTGTTTACGGAGAACAGCATGGCGCAAGCGGCGGCGCTCTATGCCGACACCGCAACGCGCCAGGCGCAAAAATACAAGGACCCGCGCGGCTACGCCGAATTCTCACGCATGCTCAGCGAGCAATCGGCGCAAGGCCACGCGCTCACCATGACGATGCTGCAAAGCAAGCGGCCCGACTTTGTGGGACCTTGAGGCGGAGTTGAAGAAATTTTCCGTTCCTCTTCTGATCATCGTCGGCGATGAGGACGAGACCTGTCTCGACGGCAGCGTGTTTCTAAAGCGAACGGTGCCGACCGCCGCTCTCCTCGTGATCCCGCGCTCGGGGCATACCATCACCAGCGAGGAGCCGGACGCGGTCAACACCGCGCTGGCGGAGTTGTTCGCCGCCGCCGAAAGCGGCCGCTGGCTCGCGCATAAGCCGCCGAAGCCATGAGCGCGCCCGCCGGCGCGGCTGCGCCTGCTGCGCCATCCTTCGTGGCGGCGTTCCGCCATCCGGCCTTCACCGTCATCTGGACCGCGACCCTGGTCTCCAATGTCGGCTGGTGGATGTACAGCGCCGCGTCAGGATGGCTGATGACCAGCCTCAATCCCGATCCTTTGGTCGTCGCCCTGGTGCAGGCGGCGAGCTCCCTGCCGATCTGCCTGTTGGCGATGCCGGCCGGTGCGCTCGCCGATATTTTCGACAAGCGGAAGTTTTTGCTCATCGTCGAATCCCTGACTACCGCGGTTTCCGCGGTCTATGCCGCGATGGTCGGTCTGGGTTTGGCGACGCCGGCCAATTTGCTGCTGTTCACGTTCCTGATCGGCGCCGCAGGCGCCATGACAGTGCCGGCATGGCAGGCGGTTGTGCCGCAACTCGTTCCGCCGCGCGACCTGCCGCCCGCCATCGCAGCCAACAGCGCCGGAGTGAATGTGTCGCGTGCAGTTGGTCCGGCGCTCGGCGGCATGATGATATCCGCCTATGGCGTTGCGTTGCCGTTTTGGGCCAATGCCGTCGCCAATCTCGCGATCGTCGGTTCATTGATTTGGTGGCGCCCGGGGCGCGGAACGCGAACGCTGCTGCCGGCCGAACGGTTCGGTCCAGCCGTCCTGGCCGGGCTTCGCTACGCCCGGCATAACCAGCATCTGCGCGCTACGATGGTGCGGGCCGCGGGATTCTTTTTGTTCACCAGCGCCTATTGGGCGTTGCTGCCGGTTGTCGGCCGCGAGCAGATTGCGCAGGGCCCAAGACTTTATGGTGTGCTGCTTGGGGTCATCGGCGCCGGCGCGGTCGGCGGCGCTTTTTTCCTGCCGTTCCTGAAATCAAAACTCGGACCCGACCGGCTGATGGCGCTTGGCGCGCTCGGCCAAGCCGTGGCCATGGTGCTTTATGGGCTTGCCCGTGAGCCAGCCACGGCGCTTGCCGCCAGCGCGATTGCCGGAGCGTCATGGATCGCCGCGCTGGCGACGCTCGGCGTGTCCGCGCAGGTCGCATTGCCGGATTGGGTGCGCGGTCGCGGCCTTGCCGTTTATACGACCGTATTCTTCGGCTGCCTTACGCTCGGCAGCGCTGCGTGGGGCGAGGCTGCCGCGTTGCTCGGATTGCCGGCTGCACTTTTTTGCGCTGCGGCCGGCACCGTCGCCGCCACCGCGGTGACCTGGCGGTGGAAGCTGCAGACCGGCTCCGGGGTTGATCTGACGCCGTCGATGCATTGGCCGGCGCCGATTACGGCGCAGGAGATCGAGCACGATCGTGGGCCCGTCCTGGTCACGGTCGAGTACCGCATCAAACCGCAAGACCGTGGGCCGTTCTTCGAAGCCCTTGCAAAAGTCGAACATGAGCGGCGCCGTGATGGCGCCTACGCCTGGGGCGTGTTCGAGGATGCGGCAGACGAGGGACGAATCCTCGAAACCTTCCTCGTCGAATCCTGGATGGAGCATTTGCGGCAGCACGAGCGCGTCACCAACGCCGATCGGCTGGTGCAGGAGGCGCATCCGCAATTCAATCTGGCTGGGGCGCCCAAAGTCACGCATTTCATCGCGGTGGAGTTGTAGCCCGGATTGATGTCTTGCGGCGCTGCGGCGCGCCGGAAGCGGATTTGCTCAAAGCGATTTCCAA